>NZ_JBNTJT010000001.1:0-1574449 GCF_051194995.1 Halorussus sp. AFM4
TAGCAATGGCCTCCGGCAGGATCAACCGGAATGGTTGCCGAGCTCCGAAGAGCTCGGTGGGTCTCTGGCGGAAGCAATTGAATGCTATGGTTCCGTAGATTCGACGACACTGGTCGTGTGACCGACCGAGTATCACCGAACTACCAGGGCTAACATCAGATCCCATCGTGTACGGCGGACCGCAGGGGTGGAATCCTCATTTCCTTCGGACCTGGACGTATGCTTCGACCGGGTATAAACCCATCGAAGCCGTCCGGCCCGAGACAGCGGGACGAATCGAACGTCCCGCCGCCACATCGCTTCGGATTCCTTGGTAGGGCACAGCCCTACTTAAGGATTCGGAATCCGGGACGCCCCCGCGTTCGCCGTCGAACCCGGGGACGCCGCGTCCATCATCACGAATGCCCCGGACTGATTTAAGCCCGTCGAATCGCACCCGCAGTGCGGTGCGTTTGCACGCGGCGACCCCGACGCCGTCCCACAGTAAGTGGGCGTTACTCGCGGGCGTACGCGTACCTGACGAAGACTGAAAGACGAGAGAGGCCAGAACGTCGTCGCGGTCACCGACGACCGGCGAGCGTTGCTGGCCAGGGAGTGGAATCCGACTCAAGCGCCTACTCTGACGGAGGCGAGTCGAGGTGGTCGGCCGGGTCGATCCCGGTCGTCCAGTACCGCTCGAACAGCCACCGGCTCCACTCCCTCGCCTCGTCGGACTCCGCGATCACTTCGGTCCGCGAGTCGTAGGAGCCGTCGAGCCGCGGCAGTGACAGCAGCGCGCAGTCGTCGGTCACGGTCAGCGCGAACGAGACCGGTCGGACGCGGACGTCGACCGTCTCGGGCATCTCCTCGTAGCCGTCCTCGGCGTCGGCCAGTTGGTCGATCACGGCCGTACCCAGGACCAGGCGGGCCGACGTGTCGCCGCCCGACCGGAGCGCCGCCACGTACTCGTCGTGGTAGATGGGCGCGACGATGTCGATCGTGTCGGCCGACTCGATGCGGCTCCGGACCTCCCGGACCACGCGGTTCGGGTCGGTGTCGGTCGCGCGGACGACGTCGGCGTCCGCGAGCGCCGACAGCGAGGTCCGGAAGAGCCTGGGCAGCGCGGTCGCGTCGTGGGTCCGCCAGTACTCGGAGTCGGTCCGGAGCACCGATTCGGTCCGCCGCTGCTCGTCGATGACCTCGCTGACGATCCTGCCCGTCCCGGTCGGCTCCCACCGATCGCTCCGGACCTTGCGGATCAGTTCGCAGTCCTCGAGCTCGGCGAGCGCGCCGTAGACCGCCGACTCGCTGGCCGGCACGCGGTCGAGAATCGCGGCCGTCGACCCCGTCCCCCCGGTCACCGCCGCCAGCACCTCCGTTCGGGCGGCCGACCCGGTGACGAACTCGACGACGCGGTCGTCGTCGCTCATACGCGTACAACCGCACCGTTCCCTTGTTACCTTTGCTACATTCCCGGTCTACTGCACCCGTCCTGGATTTCCTCATCTAAAGTAGAGAAATCTACTGTCAGTGGAGAGTTCCGACGCTCGAGTATTTTCACACGAGAGGCTTAGCGCAGATATATGTGCAAGCAGCGCGTGGAGGGGAACGTGGCCCTCCAGCGGTCACCCCGTCCCCGCCCGCCACCCGAACGGATCCCCGTTGTCGCGTGCTGCAGCGGACACGGGACGCAGTTTTTGCGGTCGATCGCGACCGGACCCCGTCCGGCGTCGCCGGTTCTCCCGTCGCGTTTGTTCGAACCACCCGTGCCGTTCGTGAAGTTCCGTGGGTAGAGACGGACTCGTGAAGTTCCGGGGCACGGACGAACGGTGACCGGCGAGACCGCCGGCCGTCAGTAGTCGCCGAGGACCCCCAGCCGTCGGGCCCGCCGGGTCGCGAACTCGAAGACGGCGTAGCCAAGCACCACGTACCCGACCGCGGTGCCGACGAGGACCGCGAGGTCGGCCGGCGGGAACTCCCAGAGGCGGGTCCCGTCGACCATCGCCCGCTGGAGCATGGAACTGCCCAGCGCCAGCGGCAGGAACTTCGTCCAGCCGAGGTCGAACGCCGGCGCGGAGATGAGTATCACGAACCCGAACTGGAGCAGGTTGAGCCAGCTCCCGATGCGCTTGTACAGCACCGTGACGCCGCCGGCCGCGAACCCTAGCCCCAGCACCGAGGCGACGCTGAGGACGGCGACCGGCACGACCGTCAGGACGTCGACGCTGAGCGTCGTCCCGGTGATGACCAGCATGGCCGCCAGGACGACCGCCGAGGTGAGGAACGTCCGGACCACCTTCGCGACGCCCTTGACGAAGGCGACGGGGGCGAACCCGAACGGCGTCATCACGTGGCGCTCGAGCGTGCCCCACTGGACCTCGCTGCCGATGTCGTTCGAGATGGCCGAGTAGGCGCCGACCGAAAGCGTCCAGAGGAAGTAGCCGACGACGATGCCCGCCATCGAGTCGGTCAGCGCCCGGCCGGCCACCATCCGCCCGCCGTAGAACAGCAGGCCGAAGAAGAACAGCGAGACGACGACGCCCCCGACCGCGTTGGCGGGGTAGCGGACGAAGACGAGGTACTCCCGGTAGAGCACGGCCCGCGCGAGCTTGCGGTAGCCCGCCCGACGCGGCTCGTCGGGGTCACCGGACGACCCACCGAGCTGGCCCACCGGCCCGCCGGTCGCGTCCGACGCGTCGACGCGCCGTCCGTCGGTCATCGCCGTCCGCCTCCGGTCAGCTCGACGAACGCCTCCGCCAGGTCGGGTTCGACGGTGTCGACGGCGTCGAGGGACACGTCGCGGGTCCGGAGGGACGCCATCAGCTCGTAGAACCCGTCGCTGTCGGTCGCGACCTCGACGCGGGTGCGCTCGCCGAACCGCTCGACGCCGGTCACGTCGAACCGGTCGCGGACGCCGGCCAGCACCGGTCCGTCGATGTCGGGGCTGGTGATCCAGTACCCCCGGGTGTCGAAGCCCCGCAGGAGGTTCCCCACGGTGTCGTCGGCCACGATCCGGCCCTCGTTCATGATGACGACCCGGTCGCAGATGTCCTCGATGACGTCCATGTCGTGGCTGCTCACGACCACGGTCAGGTTGCGCTCGGCGACGATGCGCCGGAGCTCCCGGCGGAGCGTCAGCGAGCTCTCGACGTCGAGCCCGAGCGTCGGCTCGTCGAGGAAGACCACGTCGGCCCCGCTCGCGAGGACGCTGGCCAGCGACACCTTCTGCTTCATGCCCCGCGAGAGGCTCCGGACCGGGACGTCGGCCTTCTCCGCGAGGTCGAGTTTCTCGAGCAACCGGTCGTGGCGGTCGGCGATCGAGTCCGGGTCGACCCCGCCGATGGTCGCGAAGTACCGGAGGTTCTCCCGGACGGTCAGCCGCCAGTAGTCGTTGCGCGCGCCTTCGAGCATCGCGTCCACGCGGGCGTACGCCGCGCGCGGGCTCTCGTACACGTCGACGCCGTGGATGCGGACGCTCCCCGCGTCGGGCAGCACCATCCCCAGTATCGACTTGATGGTGGTCGTCTTGCCCGCGCCGTTGGGGCCGAGCAGGCCGACGACCGTCCCCGCCTCGACCGCGAACGAGACGTCGTCGACCGCCGTGACCGCGTCGGCGCCGCTGCCGAACTCCTTGCGGAGTCCCTCGACGGCGATCGCGGGCGGCGCCGCGTCGGAGTCCCCGGCGGCCGTCTCGACCGGCCGCTCGCGCTGCTCCCGGTTCTGCCGGAGCGTCATTACCGACGGTAGGCGCCTGAAGAGTAAAAGCCCAGTCCCGCGGCGACCGCACGACGTACTCGCACGGCTACTCGCGAAGTGGAGTGTCGCCCGGAACACTAACCTCCAGCGTCATCCCGAGGCGGCGCGCCGCGTCTGCTGGCAAACCCTCGTGCCGGGCGGTCACGTTGGGGCGTGACTGACCGCTGGTCTGTCGCGTACCCGGGTTCTCCGCGCTGTCATCGCTCCCGAGGCGGGACCGCTCGGGCGGGGACTTGAGGTACGCAGGTGGTAATTGGCGCTCGCGGGGATTAAGGGTTTCCGACCGGTGGTGACTGTCTCGCGCGACGCGTGCGCGTAACGCAGTCAGCGAATGTCGTAACCGCGAATTACCGCCGTTACCAGTAGATTCACTCCCGGTAAAACCTCGCGTATCGTACCGTTGTAACACCCCCTAATCGTTTAGGTGCCGTGCTTTTTGTCCCGGAGTCACCAGTAAGCAGTGTATGATGAACTCGAACGCTCCGGACGTGTCCGACGGTCGCCCCGGGAGCGGACACGGCGTCTCTCCCGCCCTGGACGCCGCGCTCGACCTCCTCTCGAACCGGCGACGGCGGTACGTCCTCTACCATCTCCGGAACCGAGACGGTGCCGCCACGCTCGAAGAGCTCGCCGAGCGCGTCGCCGAGTGGGAGAGCGAGGGCGACGAGCCGACCGACGAGGACCGCGTCCTGGCCGACCTCTACCACAGCCAGCTCCCCCGCCTCGCCGACGCCGGTGCGGTCGCCTTCGACGAGGAGGAGGGCTACGTCACGCTCGACGGCGGCGACGCGCCGCTCGTGGAGTACCTCGACATCGCCGCCCGCGAGGAGAACGTCGCCTGAGCCCGGGCGCCTCCGTCGTTCGGTCCCGTCGGTCCGCGTACCGACTGCCGGCCTCGCCCGGTCGGCGGCGCCGTCTTGCGGCGTTCGGGGTGGAACCGGGGGTTCTCCGCGTTTCGGCCCTCCTGGCGATTCTCTATTACGCTCGCGAACCGCGTTCCGAGACGTCGGCCCGACGTCGCGTCGGGCGCTACAGGCCCGTGACCTCGCCGACGCTCTCGGTGATGTCCTCGTCGGCCCGCCAGAGGTAGAGGCTCGCGTAGCTCCGGTACGGCGCCCACCGCTCGGCCGCCTCGACCATCTCGGCCCGGGTCAGGTCGGCGTCGAACAGCGCCTCCATCCCCTTCCGGATGCCCAGGTCGCCCACCGGGAAGACGTCCGGGCGACCGAGCGAGAACATCAGCTGCATGTTCGCGGTCCACTCCCCCACGCCGGTGATGGCCGTGAGCTCCGCGACCACCTTCTCGTCGGTCATGTCCGCGAAGTACGCCCGCGAGTAGCCCTCCTCGAGGAACGCCTCGGCCACGTTCCGGACGTACTCGGTCTTCTGCCGGGAGAGCCCGGCGTCCCGCAGCACCTGGGGGTCGGCCGCGAGGATCCCCTCGGGGGTCACCTCGACCGCCTCGAACAGCCGCTCGCGGGTCGCCGCCGCCGACGCCATCGACACCTGCTGGCGCAGGATGGAGACGACGAACCGCCGGAAGAAGTCGTCGGCGGGTTCGATGGTCAGCGGCCCGTACTCCTCGACCAGCGGGCCGAGGTAGGCGTCCGTCCGCAGTTCGGCGATCGCTTCGTCGGTCATCGGCGGCGACGTAGGGGGCCCAGCCGGATTAGCCTGCGGTTTCCCGTCGGCAGAGGAGGTGTGGCCACCCGGGAACGGGTCGCGTAACGTCCCGTTGCCAGCCGAATCCGGGATTTCGTGTCGCCTCCGGGACCCTCCGGCGCGGGCGCGACGAGGTCACTCGGCGACGACGGCGTAGAACGACTCGGCGATCCGCGGGAACAGCGCCACCGAGACCGCGCCGACGAGGAGGGCGAGGACGACCGCCGCGACCGGCGACCAGGCCGCGGCGAGCGCGCGTCCGCCGTATGCCGCCAGTGCGAGCGTGGCGTTGTAATAGACGACTCGGAGCGCGACCAGCCAGGGCGTCACCGCCACCCAGCCGGGCGCGTCGGTGGCCGGCGGCGCGACCCACCCGCCGCGGACGAGCGCGGCGCCCGCGACCATCGTCAGCCACGCGACCAGCGCGAACGCCTTGAGCCCGAACCACGCGGTACCCTCGCCCACGAGCAGCGCGTACAGCACCGGGATGCTCGGGACCGAGACGTCGGCGAAGGCGTAGGTCACGTCGTCGAGGAACACGCCCACGCCGTCCTTCTCCTCCACCCGGCCCTCTCCCCAGCCGGACCACGACTGCCGGCGCCGGCTCGTCGCCGCGCGGGTCTGTCTGGCGGGACGGTCGCTCATGGCTGCCGGGAGCACGACGGCCACCGGCAAAAAGATACGGTTGGATATCCTACCGGTCTGCCGGGGTCGGCCGCTACTCCTCTTCCTCCTCGGTCTCCTCCTCGTCGTCCACGCGCTTCTGGACGTTGACCTGGTAGTGCTTCAGGATGTCGCGGCCGAGCAGCACCGGGTAGTCCATGTGGCTCCGGTCCTCGATGCTCGCGGTGACCGTGTGGCGGTTCCCGCCGACGCCGACCACCACGTCGACGACCGGTCGCGACCGGCTCGACTTGCTGCTGCCGGACTTGACCTTCGCGATGCTCTTGATGGGGCCGGCCCCGATCTCGGCCGCCAGCTTGGTGTCGATGCTGGTCCGGGTCGCGCCGGTGTCGGACTTGGCGACCACCGTCTCCGAGCCGCTGGTGCCGCTCAGGATGACCTCCTCGGTGTACCCGATGACGATGGGCTCGCTCGCGCCGGTCTCCTTCGGGCGGGGCTTGCAGGCGGGCACCGAGTCGTCGAGCGAGACGGTCAGGTCCTCGACGACTCCCTCGTCGACGGTGCCGCCGGCGCGCTCGATGGCAAGCTGGGCGATGTACGGCGCGGCGCTCCGGCCGGTCGCCTTGAACAGGCCCTTGAAGCCGGCGGTGGGGTTGACCTCCAGGACGTACCACCCGTCGTGGCCCTCGATGAGGTCGACGCCCGCGTAGTCGAGGCCGATTATCTCGGCGGCGTCGCGGGCGATGTTGGCCACCTCCCTGGGAAGCTTGTCGGTCGCGTCCTCGACGTCGCCGCCCAGCGCCACGTTGGTCCGCCAGTCGTTCTCGGGCGCGTACCGGTTCATCGCGCCGACGATGCGGTCGCCGACCACGTACACCCGGAGGTCGCGGTGCTCGCCCTCGTCGCGCTCGATCAGCTCCTGGAGGAACGCCTGGCGGTCGCCGACCCGAGGGTTGACCAGCTCGTCCGGGCCGACCTTCCACGTGCCGCCGCCGTGGGTCCCGATGGCGGTCTTGTACACCGCCTCCTCGCCGAAGTCGCCCCGACCGTCGTTGAGCCGGTCGTTCGACAGCGCCAGCAGCGCGTCGGGCACCTGGATGCCCGCGTCGGCGAGTGCGGTCGCGGTCGAGAACTTGTGGATGGCGGTCATGACCGAGCTCGGGTCGTTGAGCACCGGCAGCACCGAGTCGTAGGTCTTGGCCAGCCCGAGCGCCTCCGAGGGCTGCTCGGTGTTCGAGAGCAGCAGCCGGTTCGCCACGATGTCCACGTCGGGTTCGAGGTTGACCTCCCCGTCCCGCACCCCGATCGCCGTGTTCTCCTCCCGGAGCCAGAAGGGCTCGTGCCCCAGGTCCTCGATCGCGTTCAGAATCGCCTTGGTCTCCTTGCTGTTGTGGAGACTGAGAACCCCGACCCGCGCCGTTGACCCGTCTGCAGTCATTGTACTTCCTCGTACGTCGTCGTTCCTTAAAAAATGAGATACTGCGCGCCAGTTGGAGGTCTGACGGGTCGTCCGCTGCGCCGACCGTCGACCTCCAGCGTCGCGATCTCCGGCGCCGGTCGCCGTCTGCCGCGTCTTTATGTACGGTCGGGTCCGAGTGGGTGGCATGACCGGTTCGGACGGAGACCCGGACGCGTTCACCTACAACGGTGGCATCGTCGAACCGGGCGAGACCCAGAACATCCGGTACGGCATCAGCGAGACGTACCTGGGCGACCCGGTCCGCATCCCGGTCACCATCGTCAACGGGGCCGAGCCCGGACCGACGGTGTTCCTCTCGGCGGCCGCCCACGGCGACGAGCTCAACGGCATCGAGGTGGTCCGGGAGGTCGCCCACGAGTGGAACCACGACGACCTCTGCGGCACGCTGGTCTGTCTGCCGGTGCTCAACGTGCCGGGGTTCCTGGCCCAGGAGCGGTACCTCCCCATCTACGACCGCGACCTCAACCGGTCGTTCCCGGGTCGGGAGGGGTCGACCAGCGCCAAGCGGATGGCCTACCAGATCTTCCGCAACTTCGTCTCGCCGTGCGACATCGGGCTGGACTTCCACACGTCGACCCGGGGCCGGACCAACATGCTCCACGTCCGGGCCGACATGGCCGACCCAGAGGTGGCCCGCCTCGCCAAGGCGTTCGGCTCGAACGTCGTCATCTCCTCGGAGGGACCAACCGGCACGCTCCGCCGGGAAGCGACCGACTTCGGCATCCCCACCATCACCATCGAGATGGGCGAGGCCCACCGGTTCCAGCGGGAGTTCATCGACCGCGGCCTCGAGGGCGTCGAGAGCGTCCTCGCGGAGTACGGCGTCCACAATACGGGGTCGGTGAAGTGGCCCGGATGGCGGACCATCATCGACGACGACAAGGAGAAGACATGGATCCGGGCCGACGCGGGCGGCCTGGTCGACATGCACCACGAGCGCGGGTCGCTGGTCTACGAGGGCGACACCATCTGCACCATCACCAATCCGTTCAAGACCGACAGCGAGCCCGTCGAGGCCCCCTTCACCGGGCTGCTGGTCGGCGTGCTGGAGAACCCGGTCGTCTACCCGGGCAACCCGCTGTGCCACATGGTCGAGCTGTCGGCGAAGACCCGGCGGGCCTTCAAGCGCGACCGCGCGCGCAACGAGACCGTCGAGACCACGACGCCGCCGCCCGCGAATCCGAGCGCGCGGTGACGTCCTGTACCGGACGACGACCGCGTCACTGCGGACTCGCCGACGATCGCATTGCCGCTCCGTCCGACCCCGCCGTTCTCTCCTCGCGTTCGCGAGTCGACCCCCGCTTCACCGAGTGATTGCTCCCGTCGCTGTCAGTTCTCGCGACGCCCGAGTCCGCGAGACGTCGCCACGGTCGACCGGTGACCGTCGCGCGATACGTCAGCCGGAAAACGAGTGGCGGTGCGGCCGTGACAGTCGGCAGTAGGTAGAAACTTCTATTTGCCCACAGTCCACAGTCCCGAACGGACAAGTATGAGTCAATCGTACAATCGAGGCCTCATCGAAGACTTCGGCCGGTGGCGGGAGTTCACGGCCGGGATGTGGGCCTGGATATTCCACAAGTTCACCGGGTGGGTACTCATCGGCTACCTGTTCACGCACATCGCCGTGCTGAGTACCTTCATCTCCGGCTCGAACGCGTACACCGACACGATCCAGGGGCTCGAGAGCCTGCTCGTCGTCCGGGTCATGGAGGTCGGCCTGCTGGCGGTGGCCGTCTTCCACATCCTGAACGGGGTCCGGCTGCTGTTCGTCGACCTGGGTCTCGGCCTCGAACAGCAGGACAAGAGCTTCTACGCGTCGCTGGTCGTGACCGGCGTCATCGTGCTGGCGTCCATCCCGACGTTCCTGGAGGGGGCGTTCTGAGATGGCCGAGCGCTACTCCTCGTTCCGGAGCGGGAGCGCCTCGTGGTTCCTCCAGCGGGTGACGGCGGCGTTCCTCGTCGTGGTCCTGGCGTTCCACTTCTTCCTGCTCCACTTCGTCAACCACGCCTCAGAGGTGACGTTCGCCGGCACGACCGCCCGGATGGAGCAGTGGGGCTACCTCGTCACGATGGTGCTGTTCCTGCTGACCGCGACGTTCCACGGCGTCAACGGCGTCTACGCCGCGCTGCTGAACCAGGGACTGACGGGCACCAAGAAGACCGCGGTGAAGGGCGTCCTCGCGATCGCCGGCCTCGCGCTGGCGGGTCAGGGCGTCTACCTCGCACTCGTGATGTCGGGAGTGATGTAACAACATGAGCACGCAACTACCAGAGGAAGACCGAGGGAGAACCGAGAGCGCAGAGCACGAGGCCGAGTCGTCGGTCGAGCAGGAGGGCGCCTCCAAGGGCGACCGCCGCCGGGCCGACCGCGACGCCCGGCGCGAGCAGTCGGTGTCGGGCGCGCCCGCCGAGGTCGAGGGCGACACCTTCCGGCTGAAGGTGTTCCGCTACGACCCGGAGGTCGAGGGCAAGATGGAGCCGCGGTTCGACGACTTCGCCGTCCCCCGCGAGAAGGGGATGACGGTGCTCGACGCGCTCATCTACGCCCGCGACCGCTACGACACCACGCTGACGTTCCGGCACTCCTGCCGGCAGGCGGTCTGCGGCTCCGACGCGCTGTTCATCAACGGCCGCCAGCGGCTCGGCTGCCAGACCCAGATCTCGGACCTCGAGGAGCCGGTCCGGGTCGAGCCGCTGCCCCACCAGGACGTGGTCAAGGACCTCGTCGTGGACATGGAGCACTTCTACGACCAGATGCACGCGGTCGAGCCGTTCTTCCAGCCCGAGGAGGAGCCCGACGGCGACCTCGAGGAGTACCGCCAGACCCGCGAGAACCGCGAGAAGATCAAGATGTCCACGCGGTGCATCTGGTGCGGCGCCTGCATGTCCTCCTGTAACATCGCGGCCGGGGACAACCAGTACCTCGGGCCGGCGGCCATCAACAAGGCCTACCGGTTCGCGATGGACGAGCGCGAGGGCGAGAACGTCAAGGAGCACCGGCTCAACGTGATGGACCAGGAGCACGGCGTCTGGCGGTGCCAGACCCAGTTCTCCTGCACCAACGTCTGTCCGAAGGACATCCCGCTGACCGAGCACATCCAGGAACTCAAGCGAGAGGCGGTCAAGCAGAACCTCAAGTTCTGGTAGCTCGAACAACAAACACAGAATCACAACCATGCACGAACACGACGTTCTGGTAATCGGCGGCGGCGGCGCCGGCCTCCGGGCGGCCATCGCGGCCCACGAGGAGGGCGCGGACGTGGCCATCGTCACGAAGCTCCACCCCGTGCGGAGCCACACCGGCGCGGCCGAGGGCGGCATCAACGCGGCGCTCCGCGAGGGCGACGACTGGGAGCTCCACGCCTACGACACGATGAAGGGGTCGGACTACCTCGGCGACGCCCCCGCCATCGAGACGCTGGCGCAGGACAGCCCCGAGGAGACCATCCAGCTCGAGAACTGGGGGATGCCGTTCTCCCGCGAGGACGACGGCCGGGTCTCCCAGCGCCCGTTCGGGGGGCTATCCTTCGCCCGGACGACCTACGCCGGCGCCGAGACCGGCCACCACATGCTCCACACGATGTACGAGCAGGTGGTCAAGCGCGGCATCCAGGTGTACGACGAGTGGTACGTCACCGACCTCGCGGTCACCGACCACGACGACCCCGAGGACCGCGAGTGCCACGGCGTGGTCGGCTACGACATCAAGACCGGCCAGATCGAGGGCTTCAAGGCGCGCAACGGCGTCATCCTCGCGACCGGCGGCCTCGGTCAGGTGTTCGACCACACCACCAACGCGGTGGCCAACACCGGCGACGGCGCCGCGATGGCGTACCGGGCGGGCGTCCCGCTGGAGGACATGGAGTTCGTCCAGTTCCACCCGACCACGCTCCCCTCGACCGGCGTCCTCATCTCCGAGGGCGTCCGCGGGGAGGGCGGCATCCTCTACAACGCCGAGGGCGAGCGGTTCATGTTCGAGTACGGCTACGCCAACAACGACGGGGAGCTCGCCTCCCGCGACGTGGTCTCGCGGGCCGAGCTCACCGAGATCAACGCGGGCCGCGGCGTCGACGACGAGTACGTCTACCTCGACATGCGCCACCTCGGCGAGGAGCGCATCACCGACCGGCTCGAGAACATCCTCCACCTCGCCCGCGACTTCGAGGGCGTCGACGGGCTGGAGGAGCCGATGCCGGTCAAGCCCGGCCAGCACTACGAGATGGGGGGAATCGAGACCGACGAGAACGGCCAGACCTGCATCGACGGCCTGTACGCCGCGGGCGAGTGCGCCTGCGTGTCGGTCCACGGCTCGAACCGCCTCGGGGGCAACGCGCTGCCCGAGCTCATCGTCTTCGGCGCCCGGGCCGGGCGCCACGCCGCGGGCACCGACCTCGGCGAGCCCGAGATCACGACCGGCCGGACCGACGACAGCGAGCCCGAGGAGGACCTCGACACGCCGGTCGAACCCGGCGCGGTCTCCGCGAGCGACGAGGACGTCGCCGCGGACGGCGGTGAGCGAACCGACGGTTCGCGATCCTCGTCAGACGTTGCGTCTGACGGCGGGGCCGCCGCCGTCGAGCCCGACGAGACGGTCCGGCGGGCCGTCGAGCGCGAGCGCACCCGGGTCGACCGCCTGATGGAGAAGGACGAGGGCGTCCAGCACGCCGAGCTCCGCGCGGAGCTCCAGGAGTCGATGACCGAGAACGTCAACGTGTTCCGGAACGAGGAGGGACTCAAGCGGGCGCTCGAGGACATCCGGCGAGTCCGGGAGGCCTACCAGGACGTGTACGTCAACGACCCCTCGCGGACGTTCAACACCGACCTCATCCACACCATCGAGACCCGCAACCTCATCGACCTCGCGGAGGCCATCGCGCTGGGCGCGCTGGCCCGCGACGAGTTCCGCGGCGCCCACTGGCGCCAGGAGCACCAGGAGCGCAAGGACGACGAGTGGCTCAAGCACACGATGCTGTCGTGGAACGACGGGAACCCCGAGCTCTGGTACAAGCCGGTCATCCTCGAAGGCGAGAACAAGACCTACGAGCCCAAGGAGCGCTCGTACTGAGCGCGACCCCGTTTTCACTGCGACCCCAGTTCTGACCTGGACCGCGTCTCCGCTTCGCGTTCTGCTACGGCGACCGCTTCGTCGACTGCGTCGCCCGTTTTACCGACGGAACTCGCTCCCGGCCGGAGCCGGCGGTCACGCCCGCACGACGTACGTGCCGGCGACGCCGTCGAAGACCCGCTGGTTCCGTTCGCTCGTCGCGATCGCGGCCAGCGCCACCGCGCTGGTGAGCCAGCTGAACAGGACGACCGCGGGGAGGTTGCGCACGAGCACCTGGCCGACCGAGGGGTCGTCGCCGCGCCGGTCGACGACCCTGATGCCGGCCAGCCGCTTGCCGACGGTCTGGCCGTTCCAGAACCCTTCGAGGAGACCGCCGTAGAGCGGGAGGGTCAGGAAACCGAGTCCGACCAGGCCGCGGACCGCCGCCTCCCCCTCGGGACGTACCAGGGACCCGAGGGCCACGGCCACGCCGACGACCTGGACGAACTGGAGCACCAGGTCGACGAACTGGGCGCCGATGCGGGCGCCGACCACGTCCGTCGCGTGTCGGTCGGGACGACCGGAGGTGTCGGAGGGCATCAGGGCACCAGTCGGAGCAACCAGATATAAATCTTATCGTTTCACCTGTCGAACATAAACTGCCGCAGTCTGGCCGGTCCACTTTGCGCACCTGTCCGGACTTCTACCCCGCCAGTCCGAGTATCGACAGCAGGTCGACGCCGGCGTCGAGGTACTCGACCGTCCGATAGACGACGTAGATGCCGACGATGCCGACGATGCCGGGGAGTTGCGGCGGTGCGGGGAGCGGGACGCCGAGGAAGGTGAACAGCGCGCCCGTGACGAACCCCGTCAGCAGCGCGAGGAGGGTGAGCGTGAGGTCCATGCCTGCCGGCTTGCGCCCGGACTCAAAAGCAGTTTCCGATTTACGGTACCGCCTCCGGATCGCAGTTGCGCTCCGGTGGCTGGTCGGGAGTACCGGTACACCGCGAGAAGCGGGCCGGTCGCCGGTTCAGTCCGCCCGGCGACTCAGCGCCACTGCGAGAGGGTTCGGGACTCCGCGAACGGCATCGCGATGTACGCTTCGTCGTTCGAGACGTCCGCGATGACGGTCGTGCGCTCGTCGCCGCTGTCGTCGACCGCGAACATGACTTCTCCGTCTTCGAACGTTTCGTCGAGATCGGTGGTGGGGATGGTCCAACTCAGGGTAGATCACCGTCGTTCGGTCTGGCGTATCCAGTTTTAGCCGCGGTATCCCCTTTAGTATACACCACCCTCCCGTTCGTAACGGGAGGTTACCGGCCCGATACCGGCGGTAAAACGTTTGCAACGGAACCGTACCGACGGTCTCACTCCCTGACGCGACCGGCGAGCAGCGCGGCCGCGAGCAGGGCGATCAGCGTCGCGCCGAGGCCGAAGCCGGGGACGCCGCCGTCGGCGTCGGCGGTGTCGGTCGTCGTCCCGCCACCGTCGCTCTGCTCGTCGACCGCGTCCACCTCGACGCGGACCTCCTTCGTCACCGCGGCGCCGTACTCGTCCTCGACGACCACGGTGACGGTCTCGGTCCCCGCCGAGCCGAAGCTGTGCTCGACCGACCGGCCGGTGACGTTGCCGGCGTCGAACACCCACGTCACGGTCGTCTCGCCGACCGCGTCGCTCACGTTCGCCGAGAACGTGGCCGCCTTCCCGACCGTCGCGCCGTCGGGGGTCCGGACCTCGACCGCGGGCCGGTCGTTGACCACGAGCGTCGTGGTCGCGGTGTCCGTCAGGCCGGCCGCGTCGGTGACGGTCAGGTTCACCGCGCGCTCGCCCGGCTCGTCGAAGCGGAACGCGGCGGTCTCGCCGGTCGCCGACCGGTCGCCGACCGACCACTCGTAGCTCGCCAGCGACCCGTTCTCGGCCACCGAGCTCCCGGCCGACAGCTCGGCCGAGTCGCCGGCCATCACGACCGTCTCGCCGTCGATGCTCGCGGTCGGCGCCGCCACCGCGGTCACGGCCAGCGTCGCGGCGCCCCGCGTCTCGGCCGCGAGGACCGCGGTCCCGTTCGACCGCCGGACCACCTCGGTCCGCAGCACCGACCAGCCCTTATCCGTCCGCTCGGCGACCCGGACGTCCGAGAGGTCGGCCCCGACGGCGTCGGTCTGCACCGCGAACTCGACGGTCGCCGACCGGTTCGCGGCCACGGCCGACCCGTCCAGCGAGACCGCGTAGAGGGGGTCGCCCGGCGGCGAGAGCGCCGACAGGTCGGTTCGCTCGGCGACCGCGACCACGCCGGAGACGTTCGCGTCGGCGAGCGTGACCGCCCGGACCGGCGAGTCGCCGAGCCGGACCGTCGTCCCGGAGGCGTTCGCGTCGGCGTCCTCGACGGCCGCGACCGCGGGGCCGCCGACCCGGACGACCCACCCGTCGCGGTTGTCGCCGTAGCTGGTCGACTCGCCGATCGCGAGGTAGCCGCCGCCGTGGCCCTCGACGACCGGCCAGAACTTGTCCCAGTAGTTGGCGCCGTATGTCCGCTGCCAGTCGCTTCGGCCCGCGGCGTCGGTCTTGACGACCCAGCCGTCCGCGCCAGCGTCGCCGGCGACGTGCTTCGTGCCCGAGACGACGTAGCCGCCGTCGGGGTCGTCGTGGATGCCGAAGAAGGCGTCGGCCTTGTCGGTGCCGTAGGTCCGCTCCCACCGCTTTTCCCCGTCGGCGCCGATCTTGAGCACCCAGCCGTCCTCCTCGCCCGCGCCCTCGCTGGCGGTCCGGCCGGCGAGCACGAACCCGCCGTCTGCGGCCGCGGTGGCGTCGTGGACCCGGTCGAGCTCGCCGCCGCCGTAGGTCTGGGCCCACTCCAGGTCGCCGCCGGCGTCGGCCCGCATCACCCACGCGTCGGCGGGGTCCGCGCTGCTGCCCTTCGTGGTGCCGGTCAGCAGCAGGTCGCCGCCGTCGGTGACGAACACCGAGTTGACGTACTCGTCGGAGCCCGACCGGAGCGTGTCGTAGGTCTCGCTCCAGACCTGCGTCCCGTCGGGGTTCAGCTCCATCAGCCACCCCTCGGCGGTGCCGCCGGCGTCCTGCCAGCCCCCGGCGTACACCGTTCCGTTCGAACGCGTCAGCGACCACAGCTCCGAGGGGCCCTCGCCGCCGTAGGTCCGCTCCCACCGCTTCTCGCCGTCGGGGCCGAGCTTCATCACCCAGCCCGTCCAGGGGTCGTCGGGGCTCGCCGACTCCATGCCGGCGACCAGGTAGCCGTCGCCGGTCCGAATCACGTCGAAGATGCGGTCGGTCCCCGGCCCGCCGTAGGTCCGCTCCCACTCGGTCCGGCCGGTCCGGTCGAGCATCGCGACGTAGCCGTCGTGCTTCCCGTCGTCGGCCTCGCTGTTCGACCAGCCGACGACCAGGTACCCGCCCTCGACCTTCAGCCCGGTCGCCAGCTTGTCGTCCGCGTCGCCGCCGACCGTCTTCGCCCAGCGCTCGGGCGGGCCGGAGGCGTTGCCGGCGCCGTCGGGGGCACCGGCCGCCGCCGCTGCGCCGCCCAGCGGGGCCACCGCGACCAGGACCGCGAGCAGTGCGGCCGTGACCGTCCGTTTCACGTTCCGTCCCTCCGTTCGAGCGTCGCCGCGTTGTCGTTCCAGAACATCGTATCCAACCGTCCCACCGGATTATTCTACCGTTGAATCCTCGTCGCCGGGCGCGCACGGCCCGGGCGAACGTTACCGAGTACGTGTCGCCGGTCGGCCCTTTGTTATGTGTCGCCTGAACCGACCGTACGTCGCTCCTGACGGCGTCTGGGGCGGATCTGACGATCGCGAGACGAGGGCGACGAGACCGGGTCGGACGCGGGCGCCCGGCGATTAACCTCCCGTTGTATCCGGACAGCCGGGTGATAACAAAGTGGCAATCGTGCGTTCCCCGGACGTAATGAGCCGTCGAACTGCCATCGGAACGCGCCGTCCGACCGTCGCCGCCGCACCGACCGACGCATGAGTCACGAAACGCCAGACGGGACGCTGGTCGACCGGCTCGCGCGGCCGGCGCTCCCGCTCGACCTGCTCGCGGTGGTCTGCTACGCCGTCGTCTCGCTCCTGCTGCTGTCCCAGCCCGGCGTCTACGGCACGCCGCTCGGCGTCGCCGTGGGCCTCCCGCTGGTGCTGTTCGCGCCCGGGTACGCGCTGGTGTCGCTGCTGTTCCCCGGCGCGACGCCGGACGACGCCGCGTCCGGTCGGACGCTGACGGAGGTCCGCCAGCACGGGCTGGTCGGGACCGAGCGGGCGGCGCTCGGCTTCGGCGTCAGCGTGGCCGCGATCCCGATCCTCGGGGTCGCAATCGCGGCCTCGCCGTGGAGCCTGACGCCGGCGACCGTCCTGCTGTCGGTCGCGGGGCTGTCGACCGGGCTGGCGGTGCTGGCCGCGGTCCGGCGACTCCGCCGACCAGCCGACCGGCGGTTCGCCCTCCCGGTCCGGTCGTGGTTCGACCGCGCGCGCCGCGCGCTGTCGACCGGGTCGCCGCTCGACCGGGCGCTCAACGTCGGGCTCGCGATCGCCGTGGTCGCGGCGTTCGCCGCGGTCGGCTACGCGGTGGCCGCGCCGGGCGACAGCCAGCACTTCACCAGCGTCGCGCTGCTCTCCCAGGACGACACCGGCGAACTGGTCGCGGAGGACTACCCGCGGAACTTCACCCGCGGCGAGAGCCGCCCGCTGGTGGTCCAGCTGACCAACCACGAGGGCCGACGGACGAGCTACTCGGTGGTGGTCGAGCTCCAGCGCGTCGAGCAGGCGGCCGACGGCGGGCCGAAGGTGCTGGAGGACCGGAAGCTGGCGACGTTCACGCCGACCGTGGGGGCGGGCGAGCGCTGGCGGACCACCCACGAGGTGACGCCGACGATGACCGGCGAGGACCTCCGGCTGGTCTACCTCGTCTACAAGGGCGAGCCGCCGGCGAACCCCTCGGCCGACAACGCCTACCGTCACGTCCACGTCTGGGTGGACGTGACGGCGTGATCGACCCCCGGAGGACCACGGACGCGGGACTCATCGGAGGACACCAAACGATTCACATGTCCCAGAACTACGAGACGACGTGTACACGGGGGGATCGCTAACCGACCATGTGGCCCTGGGAACACCTCGCCGTCGGCTACCTCTGCTACTCGCTGCTGGTCCACCTGTTCGGGCGGCGCGCCCCCCGCGCGTGGCCGGTCGTCGCGCTCGCGGTGGGCACGCAGTTTCCGGACCTGGTCGACAAGCCGCTGGCGTGGACGTTCGGCGTCCTGCCCTCCGGCCACTCGCTGGCCCACTCGCTGTTCGCCGCGGTACCGGTCGCCGCGCTCGCGGTGACGGTCGCCTGGGGGCTGGGCAGGACCGGGGTGGGCGTCGCGTTCGCCTTCGGCTACCTCAGCCACCTCCCCGGCGACGTGTTCTACCCGGTACTGATCGGCGGGGAGGCCGACTACGGGTTCCTGTTCTGGCCGGTCGTCCCGGTCGAGGGCGCCGAGACCGGTGTCGGGTTCCTCGAGATGTTCCGGTCGCTGTTCGCCCGGTACCTGACCGAGCTAGCGCAGGGCGAGGTGTCGCTGTACCTCGCGGTCGAGCTGGGCCTGCTGGCGTCGGTGGCGCTGCTGTGGCTCTACGACGGGGCGCCGCCGCTGCGGTCGGTCTGGTCGCGGCTGCGACTGGGCCGGCCGGCCGAGAAACCGCGCTGACGGCGCCCGCCGCGACGGCCGGTACGGTCGGCCGAACGGACCACGCAGAGCAGCCCGCGGTGCCGCAGGGCGGTCCGCACGGGCCGGGACCACGGAGCGCACCCTGCAGGGTTCGGAACTACGGACCGTATCCCGCACGGTCCGGCACTACGGACCGCCTACCGCGATTACAGCGACCGCGTGGGCCGCAGCAGGACGACCATAACAATAGTATCGGCAGACGGACATAACCGCGTGACCGACGACGAGAGCTGTCTGACGCGGCGCGCCGCCCTCAGGGCCGCCGGGGCGACCATCGCGGCCGGGGCGCTCGCGGGGTGCGGCGGTCGCGATCCGGAGACCACCACCCGCGGGACGACCGCGGGCGAGACCCCGACCGCCGAACCGACGACCGGATCGACGACGACCGCGTCGGAGACGACGACGCGCTCGACGAACGACCTGGTCGACCCGACCGACTACGGCACGGTCGTGAACGTCGCGGAGGCCGGCGCCGACGCGTCCGGCGAGGAACCGATCAACCCGGTGGTCGACGAGCACGTCGGCGACGACACCCTGCTGTACTTCCCGTCCGGCCGGTACCGCCTCGACGGCTGGCGGGTGACCGACTACAGCAACCTGGCGGTCGTGGGCGACGACGCCGCCCTGGTCGCGCCGCCCGACGTGAACTACTGGCTGATGTGGGGCGACCTCGAGGACCTGCTGTTCGCCGGGTTCACCATCGACTGCCGCGGCAAGAACGTCGCGCCCATCGCCCACGTCGGGGTGGCGGGCGGCGACAACGTGGTCCGGGACGTGACCGTCCGGGGCCACCGCCACGCCCCCAAGACCGCCTTCGAGGTGGAGGTCACCGACCCGGAGGGCTCGCTGCTGTTCGACAGGCTCTCGCTGCCCGACGGGTCGACGACCGGCCACTCGGTGTACGTCTTCGAGGACAGCGTCGGCGAGCTGACGTTCAAGGACTGCCGCATCGAGCACTGGAAGGAGGGGCTGTACGCCGCCTACCACCAGGGCCCGCTGCGGATCGTCGGCGGCTACTACGCCAACAACGGCATCGAGCAGGTCCGGGTCGGCGGCGGCACCGCGGGCGCGGTCGTGAAGGACGTGACCGTCCGGGTCGACAACCCGCGCCAGGCCCAGAACAAGCCCAACATGCGGGGCATCTGGGCCGAGGAGGGCGCCCACGTCCGGATCGAGAACTGCGACATCGCCCTCACCGACCTCACGGGCACCTACTCGTCGGGCGGCATCGTGATCGAGAAGCAGTTCGGCGAGGCGGTCGTGGAGAACACCCGCGTCCGGACCGACGTCGACGCCTACGCCCTCAGCGTCCGGAAGCCCATCGAGAGCATGAAGGGCCAGACCGTCCCGAGCATGGACCATCTGCCGAAGCGGACCCGGTTCACCGCCAGGAACCTCCGGATCGAGGGGACCGCGGCGTCGGGCACCGCGATCCGGGTCAACGAGCGGGACGACTGCACCTTCGAGAACCTCTGCGTCCAGCACCCGGAGGGCGACCGCGACGGGCTGCTCGTCGAGGAGGCCGACGGGTGCTCGGTCACCGACGCGACCATCGACGTGAGCGGCGAGGCCGTGGTCACCGAGGAGGCGACGGTGGCGACCGAGCGACTCCGCAGGAACGGCTCGTGCTGATCACGGTCTGCGCGAACCGGTGAGCGCTTCTCGCGACGAGCACGCCCCGACAGGGACGTCTGTCACCGTTCGGGGTCGAGCGACCCTCCGCCCAGACGAGCGCGGGCGCCGACCGGACTGTCGAACTGGCGACCGGAAATCGGACGAGAGAAGGGTGGACGGGCGGGCGAGAGAAGAGTCGACGGGCGGGCGAGAGAAGGACGGACGGGCGAGCGAGGGAAGAGTGGACGGGCAAACGAGAGAAGGGCAGACGGGCGGGACGCAGTCCGAGCGCCCCCAGCGACTCGGAGGAGTAGTCGCGGTCCGCGGTCGGTTCAGCGCAGCTTCTGGTAGACGCTCGACAGCGCGTTGGTGACCCGGGTCCCCTGCTGGAGCGTGTAGTGGGACCGCAGCTCCGGGCCGAACTTGGCCTTGTAGCCGCAGAGCCGCTCCTCGTTGGCGCCGACCAGGTCGTAGCGCTCGACGCCGCGGTCCATCGCGTCGGTCATGATGGCCCAGTCGACCAGGTCGTTGACCGGGAGGTCCCGGTCGTGCTTGGCGCCGCCCTGCCACCGGTAGACCGTGTCGCCGAACTCCAGCGCGATCATCCCGCCCGCGATCTCGCCGTCGATCTCGCAGGCGTAGGGCCGGACCGCGCCGTCGGGCAGTCGCTCGTAGAGGTCGGTCACGAACTCGGGGGTCACCCCGTAGCTCTCGTCCTGCTCGTCGTGGCGCGACCGGACCTGCGAGATGATCGCGGCGATCTCGTCGGGGCCGCCCTCGTACACCCGGTAGTCGCCGTCGGTCCGGATGTTGTTGCGGGCGTCGCTGGAGAACGACATCAGCACGTCCTCCTCGCCGGGCGTGAGGTCGACCGAGTAGGTGTGACGCACCTGGACGTCGAAGTCGGCCCACTCGAAGGGCCGGACGTCGCGGTAGTCCGGGACGGGCCGGACCTGCGTGAACTTGGGGTTGAGCCGGCGGTCGATCCAGTCGAGACACCCCCGGACGAACCGCTTGTTCCGGCGCTCGCGCTTGCGGCGCTTGAGCTTCCGGTGGTTCAGCAGCGCCGGCCCGAGGTACGACACCCACAGGCCCGGCGCCGGCGAGAACGCCATCGTCATCCCGCCCTTGCGCGTCTCGAACACCGGGAAGACGCCGACCGGCTCCTGGCCCTTGTACCCCACCAGCGGGTGGACCGTCGCGTCGGCGTGGTCGGCCTGCACCTCGAGCGACTCCCGGTAGTGGAAGACCCCCGCCTGCGGGGACCGCTCGACCAGGTCGTTCCAGTCGTGGTGGTCGAACTCCGTCGCGCGTCCGATGCTGATGCCGTCGTTTTCGATGATTGTCACGCTCATTATTCGAGATACCCGAGGTCCGCGAGCCGCGCCTCGACGTCGCCGTCGTCGGTCGCGACCGCTCCGCCCGCGTCGAACGCGGGGTACGATTCCGTGCCGACCGCCCCGACCGCCGGGAGCACCGACCCGTCCATCCGGTCGGCCGCCGGGACGCCCATCGTCGCCAGCACCGTCGGGGCGACGTCGAAGAGGTGGGCGTCCGAGAGGTCGGCGGTCGGGTCGACGCCGGCGCCCGAGATCGCCACGATGCCGTCGCGCTTGTGGTTGTACGGCTCGCTCGGCGGGGCGAACCGCCCGTCGCCCACGCGGGTCGAGAGGAACTCGTCGTACTCGCGGGGCACCGTGATCACGTCCGGGGCCTCCTCGACGTAGGGCCCGGAGAACACCTCCTCGCGCCGGGCGACCCGCTCGAACACCGGCTCGCCGTCGGGGGTCTCGACGTCCGAGAGCAGGTCTACCAGGTCGTCGCAGAGCCGGTCGTACCGGCTCCGGGGCACGACGCCGTCGGGCTCCCGGCCTTCGAGGTTCACCCGGACGCCGAGCTCGATGCGGTCGCGCATGTAGGCCCGGGAGGCCGGGAAGTCGACCTGCTCGGAGCCCGCGCGGGCCACGTCGGTCGGGACGCGCTCGGCCACGAACTCCGCGAGGCCGACCGCGTCGAGCGCGGCCCGGATGCGCTGGCTGGTGACGCCGACGCTCGCCAGGCCGGCCACGGCGCGTTCGAGCAGCGCCGGATCGTCGTCGGCCTCGCGCTTCCCCGACTCGCCGTCCCGGAGCTGGTTGGCGGCGATGGTCGACCAGGTGGGCATCCCCTCGCCCTCGGTCGTGGTCTCGACCAGTCCGCGGTCCCGCAGCAGCTCGTTGGGCCGGAACTCGTGGCCGGTGTACTCGCCCATCCCGTGGTCGCTGGCGACGACCACGACGTCGGGGTCGCACTGCTCGAGGATCTCGCCGACCTGGCGGTCGACCGCCTCGTAGACGGTCCGGACCGTCTCGTCGTCGCCGGGGAACTCGTGGAAGACGGTATCGGTCTGCTGGAACTGGACGAAGCCGAACTCGGGGTCGAACCGGTCGGCGAGGTAGCGGAACGCCTCGCCGCGCATCGCGACGAGCCGCTCGTACCACTCGACCTTCTCGGCGCCGTCGGCGTCGCGGGGCGCGTACACGCGGTAGTCGCCGAGCTCCTCGCGGACGTCGTCGAGCAGTCCGTCGGGGTGGCAGTCGGGGTCCTCGGGCGCGGTGTACCCGGGGATCAGCCCGCCGTCGAACTCCCGGGGCGGGTGGGTCACCGGCGCGTTGACCACGACGCTGGACTTGCCGCGGTCGTCGAGCAGCTCCCAGAGGGTCCGCTCGCGGACGCGGCTCGCGTTCACCACGTCCCAGTCGTAGCCGTCGAACGCGAGGAATCCGAACACGCCGTGCTTGCCGGGGTTGACGCCGGTGTACAGCGACGGCCACGCGCTTGGGGTCCACGGCGGAACCTGGGACTCCAGCGGGCCGGCCGCGCCGGTCTCGAACAGCGACTCCAGGTTGGGAACCGCGCCGTTCTCGAAGAGAGGTTCGAGGACCGACCGACACCCCGCGTCTAACCCGACCAAGAGGGTCTCCATGCTGGTCTGCGGGCGGTCAGCCATGTACCGGTTACAACCGGTCGTTCGGCCTTTGTTATGGGCCGTCTGTCACGAAGAAAATACGTCCTACGGCCGGTACGGCGGGGTAATCTCACCTTACCGGCGGCGTATCGTCCGGTTCGACCGTTCCGTTCCGACCGTTTCATCGGCGGCCAATAGACTTAAATAAGTAATGCTGCATTGAATCGAAGTCGGCACCTTTATGAATAGGCAGTCTCGCATTGAGAATTGCATGGCACGCGACGAGGCGGCGCGCCGACGCGGGCTCCGACGGCGGTCGGGCCGGCGGTCCGGCGGGCCCCTCGGCGGACGCGGCGGTCGCGCCGGCAGGCGAACGTGGCAGTTGCGCGACCCCGCCCGTCCCGGTCCCCGACCTGACGCCCTCCCCGTCGACCCACCCGGCTCTCCACCCGGCACGCGGACGACCTCCCCCACGAGCCCTCGACGCGGACGGTCCACTCTCCGCTGACACCCCCACTCCGACCGCCCCCGCACTCCCCACCACGCTGGTCTCCCTCCCCACATCCCGCCCCCAAATCTCGCTCATCCCCTTCGCCGCCTCCCCATCTCCCCTCCCGCGCACTTCCCCCTCTCCTCACCTCTCCCTTTCTCCTCCGCCTCTCCTCCGCACCTTTCTCTCTGTGTTCTCTACCCCACCCGCCTCCCCTCTCTCCCCGTCCGCCCTCTCCCTCCCTCTCCACCTCGCCCGATCTGTTCCCGCGTCCGCCGGTCTCCCACTCGATCCCCGTCACACGGCGCTCCGCCTTCGACCCTCGTCCTCTCGACACGCACTTCTCGACCCGCATCGGCCGCGGAAACGTGTGATTACCGCCGAACGTTCGCGCAGGTTGACTTATGTGCCTCGGACGCGTTACCGCGGATACGGGAGGGACAGCGCCCGCGGTCGGCCCCGGGCCGCGCGAGTGGCCTTCATAAATTAGTAGCCAGGCATTGAACGAAAGTCGGTAGCTTTTTCAGGTGGTAATGGGGCATTGAACACTGCATGGCACGCGACGAGACGGCACGCGACTCCGAATCCGAAACGCCCCTCCCCGGCCCGCGCTCCCGCCGCGGGCGGGCCGGACCGAGGGCGACGACGGTCGCCGGGGCCGAGGCGGTCGGCGACGACACCGACGCGGTCCCCGCGGACGGACCGTCGGAACGCCCCGGCGGCCGCGGCGCGCCGGAGGTGGCCGATGGCCACTGAGAACGCGCGGGACGCCGGCGAGCGCTGGCGGGAGGTCCCCCGCGACCCCGAGCCGTCGGACCTGGGCTACGAGATGGACGACTGGGAGGTCATCCGGGCCCGGAAGGACGACCGGGGCCACCTGATGTTCCTGCCCGAGAACGAGGAGATGCTGCGCGACGAGGCGTTCATCGTGGCCGACGCCTGTTCGGTCTGCGACGTGGTCGACCGGATCTAGACTTCTCTCTCCGACCGGGCGTCCTCGACCAGCGACCGGGCCTCCGCGAACAGGTCGTCGGTCCGGGACTCGCTCCTGGCCTCCGCCGTGACCCGCACCAGCGGCTGGGTCCCGCTGGCCCGCACCAGGAACCAGCCATCGTCGGTCTCCGCCCGCACCCCGTCGAGGGTCGTCACGTCGTCGTACGCGTCGCTGACCCGCTCGCGGACGCGCTCGACGACCGCCCCCTTCCGGTCGGTCTCGACGTTGCCCCGCCGGAGCGGGTAGCGCTCGACCTCGCCCAGCCGGGCGTCCAGCGACCCCGTCCGGGAGACCAGCCCCGCGAGCCGACACGCCGCCAGCGGGCCGTCGGGACACAGCGTCTCGTCGGGCCAGATCCACGCCCCGCTGGGCTCGCCGCCGAAGGCGACGCCCGGGTCGGTCGCGCGCTCGGCCACGTACACGTCGCCCACGCGCGTGCGCGAGACCGACACGCCGTGGGCCGCGAGCAGGTCGTCGACCGCGAGGCTGGTGTCGACCGGCACCGCCACCTCGTCGCCGGCGCCGGCGGCCTCCCGGGCGAACAGCGCGAGCAGCAGGTCGCCGGCCACGAACTCGCCGCGCCCGGTGACCGCCCGCATCCGGTCGGCGTCGCCGTCGTGGGCGATGCCGAGGTCGGCGTCGAACCCGGCGTCCCCGCCCGCGACGAACTCCGCGAGCGCCCGGCAGTTCTCGGCGGTCGGCTCGCTCGGCCGGGCCGGGAACGTCCCGTCGGCCCGCTCGTTGAGCGTCTGGACGTCGTGGCCGAGCCGGCGGAGCGCCTCGGCGGTGACCTGACCGACGCCGTTGCCCACGTCCACCACGACCGAGAGGTTCCCCGGCGCGGCCGCGCGGGTCAGCGCCTCGGCGTGGCGCTCGGTCGCGCCGTCCCACGCCGTCACCTCGCCGAGCCCGTCCCATGCGGCCAGGTCGTAGTCGTCTTCGCGCACGCGCGCGGCGATCGACTCGCGCTGGCGCTCGTCGAACGCCTGTCCCGACGGGTTCCAGAGCTTCAGCCCGTTGTCGGGCGCGGGGTTGTGGCTGGCGGTCACCACCAGCCCGGCGTCGGCGTCCCGCCAGCCGACGCTCCGGGCCACGGTGGGGGTCGCGGCCTCGCCGAGCCGGACGACGTCGGCGCCGCACTCCCGGAGGCCGGCGACCGCGGCGTCGGCCAGCATCCGACCGCTCTCCCGGGCGTCGCGGCCGACCACAACCCTGTCGTACCCCTCGCTGGCGAGCGCGCGGCCCACCGAGAGCGCCAGGTCGCAGGTCACTTCGTCGCCGACGCGTCCGCGGACGCCGCTGGTACCGAACATGCTAGTTCTCCTGTCCGTTCGCGCGGTGGAGTTCGGGCGGCGTGCCGACGTCGCCGCCGCGCCTGTACGACACGTAGTGGACGACCGCCGAGACCCCGAACACCACGAGGATGGCGGTCGCCAGGACGAGGCCGGGGATGGCCCCGAACGGGGGGATCTGGAGCCACACCGCCGCGACCAGCAGCGAGCTGACCGCGACCAGCCCGAGGTAGTACCGGTCCCACGCGAACTCGTCGCGGGAGACGTCGCCCAGGTAGAGGTCGAGGTCCGACGCCCGCTCGCCGAGCCGGATGACGCCGGCGTCGCGGTCGTACTCGACGATGTCCGCCTCGTCGAGCTTCGGGAGATGGGTCTGGTAGAGCGAGATGTACACGCGCTTGCGCTGCTCGGTCGAGAGGGCCGAGGGCGTGGTCTCGTTCTCCCACGCCGCGACCTGCTCGGTCAGGTCCGAGAGTTCGGACTCGCCGCCCTCCTGGCGGAGGTAGTAGAGCGCGTACCGACGCCGCGGGCTCTTCAGGACCTCGAACACCTCGTCCTGAGAGAGCTGGTCAGCGCGAGACATGCTCCCGGGGGAGTCGGCAGGTCGTCGGAGGCGATGCGCGTTCGGAGCCACCGGGTCGGGAGGATGTCCGCAGGTGAGACCGCCGCATACTCCCGATATTACCGCGTTGGCACTTTGTTACCCAGTTGCTGTTCGGGGGTAACCCGACGGTACGACGGCGCTCGACGCCGATACGGTCGAAGTAACGCCGCGGAACGGGTCGCCGAGCCGGTAGGTTCGCTCAGCAACGGTGCCCGCAGAAATCCGGCGGTAGAGGCCCGATAGGTCGCGTCTACCGCGGTTCAAGGCCCTATATAACAAAGAGGAACACAGGTCATTGCCTCGATAACGCCCGGCCTCCGTCCGGCGGTACGGTCGGGCAACCCGATCGAAACGACTATGATTCAGTTACCGACGCCAACCGAGACGCAGCCGCTCCGCTCACCGACGGAGGTGACCCCCAGTGGCTAGCGCCGACGCCCGGTCCGAGCGCGGCGACCGGCTCGCCCCCGAACTCGGCGACGACTGCGAGGTCGCCCCCGACGCCACGGTCGGCCACCGCCACCGCGAGGACGCCGCGCCGCCCGTGCTGGGCGACCGCGCGACCGTCCGCTCGGGCAGCATCGTCTACGCCGACGTCGAGATCGGCGACGACTTCACCACCGGACACAACGTGCTCGTGCGCGAGGACACCGCCATCGGCGACGACGTGGTGCTGGGCACCGACGCCGTCGTCGACGGGACGACCACCATCGGCTCGCACGTCAGCGTCCAGACCGGGGTGTACGTCCCGACGAACACCACCATCGGCAGCGAGGTGTTCCTCGGGCCGCGCGCGGTGCTGACCAACGACCCCTACCCAATCCGGGAGGACGTGGACCTCGAGGGCCCCACGCTCGAGGACCACGTGTCGGTCGGCGCGAACGCCACCCTGCTGCCCGGCGTGACCGTCGGCGAGGGGTCGTTCGTCGCGGCCGGCGCGGTCGTGACCGACGACGTCCCGCCCGGGACGCTGGCGGTGGGCGCGCCAGCCGAGCACCGGGAGCTGCCCGACGAGCTGGCGGGAGGGAACCGCATCGAATGAGCGACGTTCCCATCGCCGACCCCGAGCTGGGCGAGCGCGAGATCGCCCGGGTCCGGGAGGTCATGGAGTCGGGCCGCATCGCCGACGGCCCCGAGGTCCGGGAGTTCGAGCGGGAGTTCGCGGCGTTCTGCGGCGCCGACCGCGCGATCGCGACGAGCAACGGGACGACCGCGCTGCACGCCGCCCTCGAGGCGCTCGGAATCGGCCCGGGCGACAAGGTGGTGACGACGCCGTACTCGTTCGTCGCCAGCGCGAACGCCGTCCGGCTCGCGGGCGCCGAGCCCGTGTTCGCCGACGTCGACCCGGAGACGTTCAACCTCGACCCCGACGCGGTCGAGGCGGTCGTCCGCGACGACGAGGACGTCGCCGCGGTCATGCCGGTCCACCTCTACGGGCTGCCGGCCGACATGGACCGGCTGCTCGACGTCGCCGACGACTACGGGCTGGCCGTCCTCGAGGACGCCTGCCAGGCCCACGGCGCGGAGTTCCGCGGCCGGCGCGTCGGCTCGCTGGGCGACGCCGCCTGCTTCTCGATGTACCCGACCAAGAACATGACCACGGGCGAGGGCGGGATGATCACCACCGACCGGGCGGACGTGGCCGAGAAGGCCGAGAGCTTCGTCAACCACGGTCGGCCGCCCGAGGGCGGCTACGAGCACGTCCGGCTGGGCCACAACTTCCGGATGACCTCGATCGCGGCCGCCATCGGCCGGGTCCAGCTCGACCGGCTGCCCGACTACAACGCGGCCCGGCGGTCGAACGCGGCCTACCTCACCGACGCGCTGGCCGACGCCGACGTGGTCACCCCGACCGAGCCCGACGACCGCCGACACGTCTACCACCAGTACACCGTGCTGGCCGACGACCGCGACGGGCTGGCCGACCACCTCGAGTCGGCGGGCGTGGGCACCGGCGTCTACTACCCGACGCCCATCCACGAGCAGCCCGCCTACGACGGCGTGGCCCACGACGCCCCGGCGGCCGAGCGGGCCGCCGACCGGGCGCTGTCGCTGCCGGTCCACCCGAACGTCTCCGAACAGGACCTCCGAACCATCGCCTCCACCATCCGAGAGTATGAACGCTGAACACCCCGACGCGACGAACGCCGCCGTCATCGGCGTCGGCAACATGGGTCGCCACCACGCGCGAGTGTACGGCGAGCTGCCAGACGTGAACCTGGTCGGCGTCTACGACGCCGACGGGGAGCGCGCCCGGGAGGTCGCCGCCGACAACGGGACCGCCGCGATGGAGATGGACGCGCTGCTGGAGGCCGCCGACGTGGCCTCCGTGGTGGTGCCGACCCAGTTCCACGCCGACATCGCGCGCGACTGCATCGACAGCGGCGTCGACGTGCTGGTCGAGAAGCCGTTCGTCGACGACCTCCAGGTCGGCCGGGAGCTGCTCGACCGGGCCGACGAGGCCGGCGTCACGATACAGGTCGGCCACGTCGAGCGGTTCAACCCCGCGGTCCGGGCGCTGGCCGACATCGTGGCCGACCTCGACGTCATCGCCGTCGAGGCCCACCGGCTCGGCCCGCCGCCCGAGGGCCGCGGGGTCGACGAGAGCGCGGTGCTGGACCTGATGATCCACGACGTCGACGTCGTGCTGGCGATGCTGGGCGAGACCCCCGAGAACGTCGCCGCCAGGGGCGTCAAGAACAACCAGTACGCCACCGCAACGCTGGAGTTCGGCGACGGGACGGTCGCCTCGCTCACCGCGAGCCGAGTGACCCAGCAGCGGGTCCGGACCCTCTCGATCACCGCCGAGGACTGCCGGGTCAACGTCGACTACATCGATCGGTCGGTCGAGATCCACCGCCACTCGCTGCCCGAGTACATCGAGGACAACGGCGACGTGCGCTACCGCCACGAGAGCATCGTCGAGCGCCCGACCGTCGAGACCGGCGAGCCGCTCAAGAACGAGCTCGGGTCGTTCGTCACCGCGGCCACCACCGACGCCGAGCCGGTGGTCTCGGGCGAGGACGGCCTCCGGGTGCTCGAGGTGGTCCAGCGCATCGACGATGCGGCGGCCGACGACCGACCCGAACCCGAGGTGACCGCCCGGTGAGCCTGCGGGAGGCGGTCCGGCTGTACGGTAGCGACGCCGCCGAGGCCGACCAGCGCGAGGCGTTCCTGTCGGGCCGGGTCCCGGTCGCGGTGTACGGGCTCGGCAAGATGGGACTGCCGCTGGCCGCGGTGTACGCCGACGTCTCGGGCAACGTCGTCGGCGCCGACGTCGACCCCGAGGTCGTCGAGGCGGTCAACGCCGGCGAGTGCCACGTCAAGCGCGAGCCCGGTCTGGCGGAGCTCGTGGCCGAGACGGTCGCCGACGGTGCGCTCGAAGCCACCGCCGACCCGGCGGCCGCGGCCGACCGGGCCGCGGTCCACGTCGTCATCGTGCCGACGCCCATCACCGACGATCACGAGGCCGACCTCTCCATCCTGAAGTCGGTCGCCGAGGACGTCGGCGCGGGGCTCGACCGCGGCGACCTGGTGGTCGTCGAGTGCACGGTTCCCCCGCGGACCTGCTCGGACCTGCTGGAGCCCATGCTGGCGGAGGCGGCGGGCCACGACGAGTTCGGCCTGGCGTTCTGCCCCGAGCGGACCGCCAGCGGCCGGGCGCTGAAGGACATCCGGGGCGCCTACCCAAAGGTGGTCGGCGGCGTCGACGACGAGAGCACCCGGGTCGCCGAGCTGGTGTACGGCGAGATCACCGACAACGAGGTGCTTGCGGTCTCGGACGCCACCACCGCGGAGGCGGTCAAGGTGTTCGAGGGGCTGTACCGCGACGTCAACATCGCGCTGGCCAACGAGCTGGCGACCCTGACCGACGAGCTGGGCGTCGACGTCAACGAGGCCATCGAGACGGCCAACACCCAGCCGTTCTGCGAGCTCCACACGCCCGGCCCGGGCGTGGGCGGCCACTGCATCCCCTACTACCCGTACTTCGTCATCAACGGGTTCGACACCGACTCGCCGCTGCTGGAGACCGCCCGCGAGGTCAACGACGCGATGCCCGCGTTCACGGTCGAGACGCTGACCCGGGAGCTCGACGCCGCGGGGACCGACCCCGCCGACGCCACCGTGGCGGTCCTGGGGCTGACCTACCGGCCCGGCGTCGAGGAGACCCGCGCGACGCCGGCCGGCCCCATCGCCGAGCGGCTCTCCGAGCTGGGCGCCGAGGTGCTCGCGGTCGACCCCATGCTCGACGACGCCGACGGGTTCGCGGCCGAGATGGTCTCGCAGGACGAGCTGTACGACCGCGACCTCGACGGGGCCGTGCTGGTGACGCCCCACGAGGAGTTCGACGAGATCGAGTGGGACCGGTTCGACCCGCTGGCGGTCGTCGACGGCCGCCAGAGCCTCGACCTCGACGAGACCGACCACAGAGTGTACACCATCGGGAGCGGATAAGCAATGCCGACTGCAATCAACGCGACGGACGAGCGTAGCGCGACGGACGGGAGCACCGAATCGGCCGACCGCCGGGAGGGACCGCGATGAAGGTCCTGACCGTGGTCGGCGCGCGACCCCAGTTCGTGAAGGCCGCCGCGGTCTCCCGCGAGCTCCGCCGGGACCACGAGGAGGTGCTGGTCCACACCGGCCAGCACTACGACGAGGAGATGTCGGACGTGTTCTTCGACGAGCTGGGGATTCCGGAGCCCGACGACAACCTCGGCGTGGGCTCGGACAGCCACGGCGCCCAGACCGCCGAGATGATCGCCGGGCTCGAGGAGCTGATGGAGGCCGAGCGGCCCGACTCGGTGCTGGTCTACGGCGACACCAACTCCACGCTCGCGGCGGCGGTGGCGGCCTCGAAGACGGACGCCGACCTCGCCCACGTCGAGGCCGGCCTCCGGAGCTTCAACCGCGAGATGCCCGAGGAGGTCAACCGGGTGCTGACCGACCACGCCGCCGACCTGCTGTTCGCGCCGTCTCGGCGCGCGGTCGAGAACCTCCGCGAGGAGTCGGTGCCGGGCGAGATTCACAACACCGGCGACGTGATGTACGACGCCGTACTGTGGGCCCGCGACCGGGCGGCCGAGCACTCCAGCGTGCTGGAGGAGTTCGGCGTCGAGCCCGGCGAGTACGTGCTGGCGACGGTCCACCGCGCGGGCAACACCGACGACCCCGAGCGGCTGGCGGCCATCCTCGACGCGCTGGCCGCCGACCCCCGGGAGGTCGTGCTGCCAGCCCACCCGCGGACGGTCGAGTGCATGAAGGACTACGGGCTGTACGAAGACGCGAAAGAGCGGCTCACGCTGACCGACCCCGCGGGCTACCTCGACTTCGTCCGGCTCCAGGACCGCGCCGACGTGGTGGCGACCGACTCGGGCGGCGTCCAGAAGGAGGCGTTCTTCCTCGACACGCCGGTCGTGACCATGCGCGAGGAGACCGAGTGGCGCGAGACGGTCGAGGCCGGCTGGAACACCCTGACCGGCGCCGACGGGGAGGCCATCCGCCGGGCGCTCGCGACCGCCGACCCGCCGGACGCCAAGCCGCGCCCCTACGGCGACGGCAACGCGGCGGCCGAGATCACCCGGCTGCTGGACGATGAGTGACCGATCCGCTTCTGCTACTGCCGACGGTGACGGCGGCCGTCTCGGCGCCCCCGGCGGCGACCGTCGCGCCGACCCCGAGATCGCCGGCTCGCCGCCGGCGGTCGCCGACGCCGAGTTCGCGCTGCTGCTGACCCACGACGTCGACCGCCCGTACAAGACGATCCAGTCGGTCTACCACGCCATAGAGCGGCGCGACCCCCGGCAGCTGAAGGGGCTGCTGCCCGGCGTCAACCCGTGGTGGCAGTTCGACGACATCACGGATCTGGAGGACTCGCTGGGCGTCCGGTCGGCGTTCTACTTCCTGCGCGAGCAGCACATCCTCGAACGGTCCCCCTCGGACTGGCTCGACCCCTTCTACTGGGTCGAGCACCTGGGACGGTACGACGTCGAGACGCCCGAGATGGTCGAGCTGCTCGACCGGCTCGACGCGGGCGGCTGGGAGGTCGGGCTGCACGGCTCGTACGACTCCTACGACGACCCGGTCCGGCTCCGGATGGAGAAGACCCGGCTTGAGGCCGCGCTGGGCGACGACGTGGTCGGCGGTCGCCAGCACCACCTCAACCGCGGCCCGCGGACCTGGGCCCACCACCGGGCGGTCGGGCTGCGGTACGACGCCAGCCCGGGGTCGAGCGAGACGGTCGGCTTCGACCACGGCCACCTGCCGCTCCGGCCCTTCGACGACGAGTTCGTGGTGTTCCCGCTGACGGTGATGGAGTGTGCCCTCCCCGACCCCGGCGAGGACTTCGCCGCGGCGTGGGCCGAGTGCGAGCGCCTGCTCGCGGAGGCCGCCGACGAGGGCGCGGTGATGTCGGCGCTGTGGCACCCCCGGCTGTTCACCGAGGCCGACTTCCCGGGCTACCGCCGGCTCTACCGCCGGCTGATCGAGCGGGCGCTGGAGATGGGGGCGTGGGTCGGCCCGCCGGCCGACTACTACGACCTGATGGACCACCCGGGGACCGGCGACGGCGACCGGTCGACAGAGAGCGCCGGAGAGGCGTCCGGGTCCGCCGACCCGGAGCCCGGCCACAGGCGCGGCGTACGCCGGCCGCAGGCGGAGGATAACAAAGTGAGAACCGGAGCCAACACCGAGTAACAGGATGAGAGTCGAGCAACTCGAACTCGAAGAGTGGGAGTCGGCACTACCGAGCGACGGATTCGAGGCGTTCCACCTGCCCGAGGCCCTCGAGGTGCTGGACCGGCACGCCGACGCCGAGCTACAGCTGTTCGGCGGGTTCAAGGGCCAGCAGCCCATCGCGCTCCTGCCCGTCTTCGTCCAGCGCAGGTCGGTCGGCACCGCGGTCACCTCGCCGCCGCCCAGCATGGGCGTCCCCCGGCTCGGGCCGATCCTGATGCCGACCAGCCCGAAGCGCCGCAAGCAGGAGAAGGTCAACAACGAGTTCACCGAGACGGTGCTCCAGCAGGTCGGCACGGACCTCGGCCTCGACCGCCGGCTCGCGGCGGCGGGCGTCGAGTCGCCGATGGCCGACCGCGTCCTCGACACGCTCGACGTCGACTCCCGGCTCACGCTGTTCCGGATGGAGTGCAACGCGGCCTACGGCGACCCCCGGCCGTACGCGTGGGGCAACCTCCAGGTCGAGCCCAACTTCACCTACTTCCTCGACGTCGAGGGCCGCAGCGCCGAGGAGGTCCGCAAGTCGTTCTCGAAGAGCCTCCGGCGGGACATCCGAGACGCCGAGGAGCTCGACGTGACCGTCGAGACCGAAGGGGTGGAGGGCGCCCGCGCGGTGTACCGGGCGACCCAGCGCCGCTACGCCGAGCAGGACGAACCGTTCTCGCTGACGTGGTCGTACGTCCGGGACCTGTTCGAGGCGCTGGCCGACGACGACCGGGCGCGGGCCTACGTCGCCCGCGACGGCGACGGCGAGTACCTCTCGGGCATCACCGTCCTCTACTCGAACGACCACGCCTACTTCTGGCAGGGCGGCGCGAAGGCGATCTACGAGGGCACCGCGGTCAACAGCCTCATCCACTGGCGGCTCATCGAGGACCTGATCGAGGACCCGCCGGTCGAGTCGGTCACCAAGTACGATCTGATGGGCGCCAACACCGAGCGGCTCTGCCGGTACAAGGCCAAGTTCGGCGCCGACCTGGTGCCCTACTACGTCGTGGAGTCGCCCGGCGCGGCGATGAACGTCGCCAAGCGGGCGTACAAGCTGGTCCAGTAGGGGCCCGGCGCGGACTGACGGCTCGTCGGCTCCCGGCGGACGTCTCGTACTCGGAGAAGAACTGCTTCTCTCGCGGCCCGGCGGTCGGGCCGAAGTCGCATCGCGGTGCGGTGGAACGCGCAGTGGTGCACCGCGTGACGATGCACCGTCCCGCGATCTCGGGGCGGACTACGCCATCTCGGCGACGTCGACCGCCGCGTCGGACTTGAGCCACGCGGCGCTGTTCTCGGTGTCGTAGACGATCGTGTCGCCGGCGCCGTCGCCGACCGCGGCGTAGCGTTCGGTCTCGAACTCCTCGTCGTCGCGCGCGTTCGCGCTGTCGTAGCGTTCGGTCATTGTCGGTGTCCACTTGCGGAGGGTAAGTGGATTTCTATCGGTTAGTTGGCGCCGTACCCTGATAAGGGTTGGCAAACTCTCAGGGAGTGCCGCGAACAGAAAGAAACGACCGCTGGTCGGGAACCGGCCCCGGACCGGACAGTCGGCCGGCGACTCGTCCGGCGGGCGGCCCACCGGATCGGGAACCCGCCGGCCCGTTTTCGGGGCCTACGGTAGCGCAGGCGGCCCATAACAAAGCCCCGAGGCGGGGACTGCTGGAAGTAACGACGCGTCCGGACGGGCGCGGTCTGGATACACATGGATACGGACACGCACACCTCCCAGCGTCTGGAGAAAGGCGCTCTCATCGTCGGTTTCGCGGCGCTCGCCGCGGCGGTGCTCGTCGCGCGCGGATCGTCGCCGGAGACGTACGAGCTCTCCATCTACGCCGGGACGCCCCCGGCGTACTGGGCCGGGACGGGGGTCGCGCTGCTGGTCGGGATCTTCGTCGGGCTGTACGGCGACGGCATCGAGCGGCGGCTCGCCCTCGCGCTCGCCGGCGTCGCCGGGTTCGGGGTGGCCTCGCTCCCGGTGCTCCGGTCGTACTACTTCTTCGGCGCGGGCGACGCGCTGACCCACCTCGGGTGGGCCAAGGACATCGCCGCCGGCCGGATGTCGGTGCTGGACTTCCTCTACCCCGGCACCCACACCATCGCGGTCGTGATCGCCGACGCGACCGGGATGGAGCTCCACCGCGCGATGCTGGTGATGGTCGCGACGTTCTTCGCGGTGTTCCTGCTGTTCGTCCCGCTGGCGACGTGGACCGTCACCCGCGACCGGCAGGCGACCGCGCTGGCGGCGCTGTCGGGGGTGCTGTTCCTGCCGATCAACAACATCAGCGTCTTCGACATGCCCCACCCGACCACGCAGGCCATCCTGTTCCTGCCGCTGGTGCTGTACCTGGCGGCCCGGTACCTGCTCCGGGCCGACCGCGAGCGGCTGGTCGTCGGCACCCCGACCGGGGCGCTGCTGGGGATCGCCTCGGTCGCGGTCGTGCTGGTCCACCCCCAGCAGGCCGCGAACGTGCTCGTCGTCTACGCCTCGATCCTGGGCCTCCAGCTGCTGGCCCGGTTCGTCGGCACCGCCGAGGTCGACCACAGCACGTTCGCGCTCCAGACGGCGTTCCTGGCCGTGGTGTTCGCGCTCTGGGCGCCCCGCCACGAACGGGCGACCGGCGCCACCTCGGCGCTGCTGAACATGCTGACCAGCGGCCTCCAGGTCGCGGGCGAGACCACCCAGGCCGCGGGGTCGGTGTCGGCGGTCGGCGGCTCCATCGCGGTGCTGTTCGTCAAGCTGTTCGGCGTGAGCGTCGTGTTCTGCGCACTCGCCGGCCTGGTGGTGCTCGGCGGCGTCCTCGACCGGTTCGACGACCCGCCGGACCTCAACCCGTTCGCCCGGTACCTCGGGGTCGCGCTGGTCCCGCTGTTCGGGCTGTTCTTCGCCTACTTCGTGGTGAGCTACGAGAAGCTCCACTTCCGCCAGCTCGGGTTCATCATGGTGCCGGTGACCGTCCTGGGCGCGGTCGCGCTCGCCCGCGGGATCGACGCGCTCTCGGCCCGGTTCTCGCCGGGGAGCGCCCGGGCGGTGGTCGGCGTCGCGCTCGCGGTCATGCTGGCGGCGTCGCTGGTCACCGTCTACGGCTCGCCGTACATGTACCAGAGCTCCAGCCACGTCACCGAGGCCCAGATGAGCGGGTACGACGCCGCGGTCGAGCACGTCGGCTCGGGCACGTTCGTCGGCATCCGGGGCACCGGCATACGGTGGACCGACGGGGTGCTGGGCTACAACGAGAGCCGGCGGCGCGAACTGGCCGGCGGCAGCCTCTACATGAACGAGACGCACCCGGCGTACGGGGAGAACTTCACCGGGAGCTACGTCGCCCGCCACTACCAGGGCCACTACCTCGCGTTCACCGACCGGTCGCGCGCGATCGACGTCCAGGTGTACGACGGCTTCCGGTTCGACAGGCGGGGGTTCCGGTCGCTCGACGCCGCGCCCGGGCTGAACCGGGTCCAGTCGAACGGCGGGTTCCAGATGTACCGGATAAACCGGACGGCCTGACCTGGACTGCACCGATGGTCATCGAATCGTTCTCACGTCGACGCGGACGCCACCTCGACTCCCGACCATGGATCTGAAACGCTTCGCGCGGTCGTTCAAGGCGATGCTGAGCGCGCGGGCCCTCCACATGGCCGCCAGCGGCGTGCTGATGGTCGTGCTCGCCCGCGTCCTGCTCACCAAGGAGCAGTACGGCCTGCTCGGGTCGGCGCTGGCGGTGATGGGCGTCGTCCAGCTGTTCTCCGACCTCGGCTTCGCCAAGGCGGGCGCGCGCTACATCACGGAGTACCGCGAGACGAAACCCAGGCAGGTGCCCCACGTCCTCCGGACCGCGGTCGGCTTCCGGCTCGCGACGGTCCTCGTCGTCGGCGGGCTGTTCGCGCTGCTGGCCCCGTGGGTCGCCGGCGCGGTGGGCCAGCCCGAGATCGGGCCGCTGCTCGCGCTCGGTGCGGGCTACGTCGCGGTCCACTCCTTCTTCACCTTCTCGCAGGTGATGTTCCAGGGGTACAACCAGATAACGTACAGCGCGGCCATCCGGGCCATCGGGTCGGTCGGCCGGCTCCTGCTCGCAGTGGCGTTCGTCGTCACGGTGGGCGGCGCGGTCGGCGCGCTCGCCGGCTACATCGCGGGCTACGGCGTGGGCGCGCTCGTCGGCATCGGGCTGCTCTACGCCAGGTGCTACCGGGACGCCGACCGCGACGAGGCCCCGGAGGACGGGCTGGTCGGTCGGGTCGTCCGGTACAGCGTCCCGCTGACCGCGACCCGGGGCGCCAACATCCTCGACAAGCGCGTCGACACCATCCTGGTCGGCTACTTCATGAACCCGGTCGCGGTGGGCTACTACTACCTCTCGAAGCAGATCGTCGGGTTCGTCCACTCCCCGGCGGCGTCGCTGGGGTTCACGCTCTCGCCGGCCTACGGCGAGCACAAGGCCGAGGGCGAGACCGACCACGCCGCCAGCATCTACGAGACGACGCTGAAGTACATCCTGCTGCTGTACGTCCCGGCGGCCGCCGGCATGGTCATCGTGGCCGAGCCCGCGCTCCGGCTGATCTTCGGCCGCGAGTGGGTCGACGCCGCGCCCGTGCTCCAGGTGTTCGCGGGCTACGTCGTGCTCCAGGCCGTCTCGTACGTCACCGGCGACGCGCTCGACTTCCTCGGCCGGGCCCGCGAGCGGGCGCTCGCCAAGGGCGGCGGGTCGGTCGCCAACTTCCTGCTCAACCTGCTCATGATCCCGGCGTACGGCGTGGCCGGCGCGGCCGCCGCGACGGTCGTCACGCACGCCGGCGTGCTGGCGGTCACCCTCCGTGTCATCCACGCCGAGCTCGACCTGTCTGTCGGCGAGCTGGTCCGGCACCTCCTCGCGGTGGTCGCGGTCACGGGCGCGATGTCGGTGGCCGTGATCGCGGTGCTCGCCCACGTCGGCGGCGCGGTCGCGCTCGTCGGCGCGATACTCGCCGGCGTGGCGGTCTGGGCCGGCCTCTCGGTCGTGAGCGGACTGCTCGACGTCCAGCGCGTCAGAACCGTCCTCGCCTGAACCGCGACACCCCATCCCATGCGACGAACGACATCTGCATTCGCGGTCCGAACCGCAGTCGAGTCGCCGAGACGCCCAGCTATTTGGCCCGCCGCGTCGAGGGTCGACCCATGAACGACGATCCGGAGTCCGACCGTCGAGCCGACGGCGACGACCCGTCCGACGACCCGACCCCCGACGTCGACGGCTTCGACCGAGCGCCGGAGGTCGCCGGCCGGACCGTGCTGATAACCGGCGGGGCCGGCTTCGTCGGCAGCCACCTGGCCGAGGCGCTGGTCGGGGACAACGAGGTGCGCGTGCTCGACGACCTCTCTGGCGGCGCCCGCGAGCACGTCCCCGAGGGCGCGGAGCTCGTCGAAGGCGACGTCTGCGACGGGGAGACGGTCGCCGAGGCGATGGCCGGCGCCGACCTGGTGTTCCACGAGGCCGCGCTGGTGTCGGTCGAGGAGTCGGTGGCCGACCCGCCGCGAAGCAACCGGATCAACGCGGCCGCGACCGTGAACCTGCTGGAGCGGGCCCGCGAGGAGGACGCCCGGGTGGTGCTGGCGTCGTCGGCCGCGGTGTACGGCCACCCCGAGTCGGTGCCGGTCGCCGAGGGCGACGCCAAGGAGCCGACCTCGCCGTACGGCATCGACAAGCTGACGCTGGACCACTACGCCCGGCGGTACCGCGACCTCTACGGGCTGGAGACGGTCCCCCTGCGGTACTTCAACGTCTACGGGCCCCGCCAGAACCCCGAGTACAGCGCGGTCGTCAACGTCTTCTTCCGGCAGGCCGCCGACGGCGGCCCGCTGACCGTCGAGGGCGACGGCGAGCAGACCCGGGACTTCGTCCACGTCAGCGACGTGGTCCAGGCGAACCTGCTGGCCGCGACCACCGACCGAGTCGGCGAGCCGTTCAACGTCGGCACCGGCCGGAGCGTCACGGTCAACGAGCTCGCCGAGACGGTGGTCGAGGTGACCGGCTCGGACGCCGAGATCACCCACGTCGACCCGCGGGCCGGCGACATCCGCCACAGCGAGGCCGACGTCTCGAAGGCCCGCGAGGAGCTCGGCTACGAGCCGACCGTCTCGCTCCGAGAGGGGCTCCGGGGACTGGCCGAGGCGAAGGGGCTCCGGTAACTCGCGTCTGCGTCCCTCGAACTCCCGTCCGGACTCGTTCGGTACGGCCAGGCCGACACTCCCACGAGCAACGCGGAAAGTCGCCCCTACTTACATTATCAAACGCAAATATATTTAGTGCAGGAGAATGTTGTTTGAGTAGTCATGTCAAGACACAGTAGGCGGACGTTCCTCCGGGCGGTCGGGGGCGCCGTCGGCAGTGCAGCGCTCGCGAGCGGGACGGGCGTCGCAGCGGGAAGCGGCGGAACGGGCGAGCGGTTCCTCGTCGACCTGCGGGAGGTCTCGCGGAGCGAGGTACCCGACGCCGTCGAGATCCTCCACGACATCGCCGAGATAGATCTGCTCGCGGCCCGCGGCGACCCGGACGACGTCCCCGGGTCGGCGTCCACGACCCCGGACGTCACCGTCTACCGGGACGACCGGGCCCGCGACCCCGGGCCGGCCAGGGAGCGCGCGGGGAAGGGCCCCGGACGCAACGGCCCCGCGTGGGACAGCGGCGAGCCGACCTACACGGAGCTCCAGTGGGACAAGCGCGACCAGCGCGTCGGCGATCTGACCGAGAATCCGGGCGACGGCCGGACCGTCCAGGACACCGCGACCGGCGAGGGGACCCGGGTCGCGGTCATCGACAGCGGCGTCTACGACGGCCACCCCGACCTCGCCGACGTCGTGAACGACGACCTGTCGGCGAACTTCACGACCGACCCGTACGACTTCCGGCCGAACGGCGCGGGCGACCACGGGACCCACGTCGCGGGCATCGTCGCCGCGACGAACGCCGACGGCGAGGGCGTGCTCGGCACCGCGCCCGGGACCGAGATCGTGGCCCATCGCGTGTTCTCCGGGGTCGAGGGCGCCACCGGCGACGTGCTAGCGGCCATCGTCGACGCCGCCAACAAGGGATGTGACGCCGCGAACATCAGCCTGGGCTATCCGCCCGCGACGCCCGAAACCGACTGGGTACCCCTCGTCGCGGCGGCGTACCGGCGCACCGCGGAGTACGCGCGGTCGAAGGACATGGTCATCGTCAACTCCGCCGGCAACGCCGGCATCGACATGACGCCAGACGACGTCGTCAGCCTTCCGACGGAGGTCGAGGGCATCTTCGGCGTGTCGGCGACCGGTCCGATCGGCTACCTCTGGGACGACAAACAGCCGAGCCGGGAGGACAAGGCGCTGAAGAAGCTGGAGACGGAGCCGACCCACCCCGCGGTGTACACGAACTACGGCACGGGCGTCGACGTGAGCGCCGCGGGCGGCAACTACGACCCCGAGGCGTACCGCGACGACGTCCCGGGCTGGTACTACGACCTGGTGTTCTCGACCGTCGTCGAGCGGGACGACGACGGGGATCCGGTCCCCGGCTACGGCTGGAAGGCCGGCACGTCGATGGCGGCCCCGCAGGTGACCGGCGCGGTAGCGCTCGTGCGCTCGCTCCGGCCGGACGCCGGCGCCGAGGACGTCGAGTCGCTGCTCCGGGAGACGGCCCGGGACGCCCCCGGCGGCGAACCGTACCACGGCGCGGGGCACCTCGACCTCCGGCGACTGGTCAAGCGCGCTCGGAAGTGAGGCGGCGGCCCGCGACCCTCCGCCGACGGACTCACCGACGTCGGGGCGAAACGGTACCTGACGACAGGAGAGAACGAGTGCGAACCCCAGACCGTCGAGCCGTCACTTCTCGTTAATCGACTCGCTGGCGATGTTGCGCCCGCGGGTCTTCAGGCTCACCTCGCGGCGCTTGCGGACCTCCTCGAGCACGTCGACCTCGATGAGCCGCTCGAAGATGCGCTCGACCTCGTCGACGTCCATCCCGAGGAAGTCCGGGATCTCGAACGACGAGACCCCCGAGTACAGCGCCATCAGGACCTCCTTCTCGGTCTCGTCGAGCTCGACGCCGCCCTCGTTCTTGCGCTCGCCCTTCCGGAACAGCGACTCCAGCAGGGTGGCCCGTCGGGTCTGGCCGGAGACGTACGTCTGGATGCTGGTGTCGCCCTGGGTGTGCTCGACCTCGAGCACCGTGCGCTGCTCGCCCTTGACCGTCCGGGTGGCGCGCTCGACCGACCCGATGTCGTCGAGCTCGATGCCGACGAACGTGCCGCTGGCGATGGCCACGTTGACCATCCCCTCGGTCACCTTGACGCGGGCCTTCTCCCACTCGGTGTCCTGGACCACGCCCCCTTCGACCGCGGGGTGCTTGGTCAGGATCATCTTCTGGTTCAGCAGGGCGCCGTAGACGGCGGTCTCGAACTCCTCGATGTCCATGTTCGTCCCGAGGAGGACGACGTTGTTCTCGAACTCGACGCTCAGGTAGTCCGAGACCGCCGCGACCGCCTGGTTGACGTCGTAGCGGCCCTTGATGCCGTTCACCTTGGACAGCGGGATCGACCGCTTGCCCTGGTTGCCGGCCAGCACCAGCCGCTTGTTCGAAAGCAGGATGCGGCCGCTGGTCCAGTCGGGGTCGTTGAGCTTGCGGCCGTTCTTCACGACCTGCAGGAACTTCCCCTGTGTGTCGGTTATCTTGTGCTCGCCTTCCTTGCTCATGAGTCGTGTCCGCGTTCTCGGCGCGCTCGCTCGCGTCGACCAGCCGTCGCCCTGCGGGCCGTCGGCGGGAGGAGTCGGCGTCCGTCGGAGTTCGGTGCGGTCATGGCGGGGATGTCCGTGGCGTCAGGTCCGGCTCCGCATGTCGTCGACGCGGGCCGAGAGCTCCTCGATGGCCTCGGTCTGGGCCCGGGTCGCCGACACGATGTCGTCGGTCGCCGCGTCCACGTCGTCGGTACTGTCGCGGACGTCCTCGACCGTGGCCATCACCTGCTCGATGTTGGCGGCCTGCTCGTCGTTGGCCTCCGCGACCTCGGTCACGCCGCTGGCGGCCTCCTCGACCGCGTCGGCGATCTCCTCGAGCGCCACCAGCGCGTCCTCGATCTCCTGGCCCGCGTGCTTGACCTGCTCGTTGGACTCCTCGACCGCGACCACGGTCTCGTTGGCCTGCGACTGGATCTCCTCGATGCGCTCGGCGATCTCCTCGGTGTGCTCGCGGGTCTCGTTGGCGAGCTGCTTGACCTCGTCGGCGACGACCTCGAAGCCGCTGCCGGCCTCGCCCGCACGCGCCGCCTCGATGTTCGCGTTGAGCGCCAGCAGGTTGGTCTGGTCGGCGACCTCCGCGATGACCTCGACCACGTCCTCGATCTCGTTCATCTGGGACTCGAGCTCGGTCACGGTGTCCACGAGGTCCTCGCTCATCTCGATGACCTCGTCGGTGGCTTCGCGGGCGCCCGTGCTGGACTCGAGACCGCTGTCGGCCGACGCCTTCGCCTGTTCGGCCGCCGACGCCACCTGGTCGGAGCTGGCGGCGACCTCCTGCATGCTCGCCGAGAAGTTCTCCATCTGGGTGGCGACCTCCGACAGCTGCGCGGTCTGTTCGTCGACCTGCTCGTCGATGGCGTGGGCCGATTCGGCCGCGTTCGCCACCGAGTCCTCGAGGTCGTCGGTCTTCTCGCCGACCCGCTCGGTCAGGGACTCGAACTTGTCGGCCAGCTCGTTGACCTGGTCGACGACCTCGAGCAGCGAGTCGTCGACCACGCCGTGTTCGTCGTGGAACGACGCCCGCGCCGACAGGTCGCCCGACCCCATCGCCGCCATGGTCCCGCTGAGCTCCTCGACCAGCGAGGTGACGCCCCGCTGCCGGCGGACGTCCTCGGTCCGGTCGTGGACGGTCTCGACGACCGCGACGACCTCGCCGTCCTCGTACACCGGCAGGGCCGAGAAGTCGATGTGGCGCTCGACGCCGTCCCGGGTTGTCATCGTGCTGCTGTCGCGGTAGAGCGTCCGCTCGGTATCGGCCCGTTCGACGTCGAACTCCCGGTGGGCGGACTCCGGCGCCTCGGACACCTTGTCGGCGAGGGTCTTGGCCCGCCGACCGTCGGGATAGAACGCCTCGCTCGCGTGTTCCAGCCCCACCGCGTCCTCCGCGTCGAAGCCGGTGAGGTCCGCGATGGCCTCGTTCCACGTCACTACCTCGCCGCGCCTGGTGTCGAGGATGAAGACGGGGACGTCGATGCCGTTGAGGAGGTCGTCGTCGTCCAGGTCGAACTCGTCGTCGTCCGGAGCGACCTCACTACTGGTTCCGACCGATCCGGTCGCTCCGTAGGCGTCGAGGCCGGACTGCATGTCGGCCAGCGTCGCCGAGAGCGCCGACTGGAGTTCCTCCTCGGCGCGCTGGAGCTCCTCGACGACCGCCTCGTTGTCGGCGCCGAGCCGGTGTTCGAGCTGTTCGAACGTCTCGGCGACGAGTCGTTCGACGCCGACCTCGTAGGTGCCGGCGAAGGTCGAGGCCGCCACGCCCGCCTCGGCGTGTCGTCCCCCGAGGTCGGCCGCGTCGCCGACCGCGGCCGACGGGTCGTCCAGGACCTGCCCGAGGTGGACCGCCTGGGCCTGCCGGAGGTCGTCGCTCGCCTGACTGTCCCGATACGCCTCGGCGAGCTGCGACCGGGTCACGGTCCCGTCGGCCGAGACCGACACGCTGCCGGTCTGGGTCCCGCCGTCGAACGTCACGCTCCGCTGGCGCTCGGTCCGACTTTCGCCGTCACGTAATCTCGTTAAAATTTTCGTTAGACTGTCCCTGACCATCGTATGCCGGAAAGAGACACCAACCGGATATAAAGTTTTACGCAAATTTCACGCGCGATAACCCCGCCGGACCGTCGTCCGGCGACCGCGCTCCGATCCCGTCCCGTCGCGCTCCGACGGTACGCGATTCCGGTACCGACCGCGCTCTACGTCCGACCGACCCGCTACCCGCGTCCGCCCAGCTTCGAGAGCGCGGAGAACGCTCGCTTGCGGACCTGCTCGTCGTCGGTGCTGTCGATCAGGTCGTCGAGGCGCTGGCGGGACCGCTCGCCGCCGACCTTCCCCAGCGTGAACGCCGCCTTCGCCCGCGCGTCGCTGCTCACCTCCGGGTCGTCGAGCAGGTCGAGCAGCGCGTCCTCGGCCGCCTCGCCGCCGACCTCCGCGATGCTGGTCGCGGCGAACTGCGCGGTCATCCCGTCGTCGTCGTCGAGCACCGACGCCAGCGCCTCGATGGCCGCCTCCCTGTTCCGGTCGCCGGCCACCCTGCCGAGCAGCCACGTCGCGTTCCGGCGCTGGTGGGGCTGGGTCCCCTGGTCGAGGATGTCGACCAGCGAGTCCACCACGCTCCGGTGGTCGGTGGCGCTCAGCTTCTCGACCATCCGCTCGCGCAGCTTGTGGCTCTGCTGGCCCGGCGCGTTCGACAGGAGTTCGATGAGCGAGAACACCGCCGACCGGCGGACGGTCTCGCTCTCGTCGGACAGCAGCGAGATCAGCGCGTCCAGGGGTTTCACGCTCGCGAAGTTCCCCAGCGAGGTGGCCGCGATGCGCCGGACCGTCTCGCTGTCGTCGTCGAGCAGGTCGAGCAGCGCCGAGAGCGACTCCTCGCCGCCGATCCGACCGAGCGAGTCGGCCGCCTCCCGGCGGACTTCGACGCTCTCGTCGCCGAGTCGCTGCCGGAGCGCGGCGACGGCGCGCGGGTCCTCGATGCGGCCGAGCGCGCGGGCGGCCCGCGCGCGGACGCGCTGGTCGGGGTCGTCGAGGCGCCCGACCAGCGCCTTCGTCCCGGCCTTGTTGCCGATGCGGCCGAGCGCGTTGGCCGACGCCATCCGGAGCTCGGGCTGGTCGGCCCCGAGGGTCTCGACCAGCGCCTCCGCGCGCGCCCACTCGGCGCCCTCGGTCGGCACCTCCTCGCCGGTCAGCGCGGCGACCAGCTTCTCGACGGCGTGGCGCTGGTCGAGCGCGTCGATGGCCGCCGCCCGGACGGCCTCGCTCTCGTCGCTCTGGGCGGCCTTCACCAGGGGGTCGAGCACCTCGTAGTCCTCGGCCTCGACCTCGCCGAGGATGTCGGCCGCGCGCCGGCGGACCGGCTCGCTGTTGCTGTTCGTCAGCAGCGAGGTGAGCTGGTCCACGTCCCCCGTCTTCTCCAGTTCGAACAGCGACGTCACGACTGGTCGATTGCAGCGGTCCGATAAAAACGTGGGGGTACTCGACGGAAAATCGAGAGGAAGGTCGGTCAGTTGTCGATTCCGCTTAGACCGTGACGGCGCTCTCCTGGGAGAGCGACTGCGGCACGTTCGCGCGGTAGATGGTGACTGCGCCGTACTGGGTGGTCAGCTTAAGCTCAACTTCCTGACCCTCGCCGAGCTTGCTTCCGCTAATGGCCTCCGCGTTCATGGTGACCTTGAAGCGGTCGTCCTGCTCGTCGAGGACCGGCACGGACTCGGACGGGTCCTTTATAGCCGAGACGTTGAAGTAGGTGCTCTCACCGTACTCTGTGTCTGGATTGTTATCAATATTCCCTGAAGTTGCAGAGAGATTACCCTCAGTAAGCGTTGTAGCGGTGTTCGGACCGATCCACTCGATAGTAGCCGTCGAGAGGTTGATGTCGTCGGAGCCGGAGCCGCGCATCACCGTGAGGTTAATGTAGTCAACCTCTTCGGTGTTCGCGACGTTACCGAACCCACTCACGACCTGCACGCGGTTCGAGACCTGCGCACTGGACTCTTCACCGGTCTGTTCGCTCTTGGTCTGGAGGAAGCCGGCCGTGTTGATGAGCACGCCCGCCGCGATCGCCGCGACCAGCACCATCGCGATGAACACGATCAGCGTGCCGATACCCACTTGACCTCTGTCAGTCAACCGCTCCTTGAATTTCTCTTTCATTTTCTCACGTCCTGTCCGACAGCCAATGTGACATTGACTACGGACTCTACCCGGAACGAAACGAAGCTGCATAATAAATGTAAGGCCGCGATTATCACCTGTGATATTACCTTATCCGACAGGACAACTTTCGTATGATTGCGGGAGGATCGAGTAGAACGGACGAATTTCAATCATTTGTTCAGGCACTGCTCATCCGTCTGCGGCGATGCTGTAGATGACGAACAGGTAGCCGATCGTGGTGATGAGGTAGTTGACCGACAGCAGCATCCGGGTCTGCTCGAACTGGGTCAGGAACGCGCTGACGGTCGTGGCTATCGCCGCGGCGACGATGAGCGCGAAGCCGACCGAGAGGTGGAACATCGCGCGCCGCGACGTTCGGTTGTAGGCGCGGATCGCGATGCCGACCATCGAGAGGCCGGCGGTCGCGAGCGTCAGGCTGAACGCGACGTACAGCAGTTCTATCGTTTGCATGGTCTTCCTGTGCTGAGAGGCCGTCGTCGGCCGGGCGAGGTCGGGTCGGTCGGTGTCGCGGCCAGTCGGTGTCGCGGCCGGTCGGTCCGGGGAGCCGCTCGGGTCACTCCGCCTTGAGGTCGCGCCACACGTCCGCCAGCGAGTTGTCCACGTCCGGACGGTCCTCTGTCGCGACGTCGATGGCCTCGTCCTCGAACGAGATCTCGAGCGCGTCGACGTTGCGGCGGTAGACCTTCGTGCGCCGGCCCTCGTCGGAGAACTCCCGGCCCGAGAGCTCGAGCAGGTCGGCCTCGGTGAGTTCCTCGATCCGCCGGTAGCTGGTCGCTATCGGGATCTCGAGTTCGTCGCTCAGCTCCTGGGCCGACTTGGCCTCGCTCGTGGCCCGGAGTATCTCGGCGTTGTACTTGTTGCCGAGCACCCGAAGGAGTTCCACGGCCTCCATCAGTTACCGCATTTGAAAACGTGGGTTAAAAAGATACCGTAGCCGACCCGTCAGTCTCGGGAGAGTGACTGCGTCGGAACAGTAAAGTGGTCCCCCCGGGACGCAACGGGTATGTCAGAGACAGTCGGCGACGTCCAGGTCCTCGAATTCCGGCTCGAGGACCGCAAGTACTGCATCGACATCGCGCACGTGGACGAGATCGTGGACAAGGAGGAACTGACACCGCTTCCGAATTCCGCGAGACATATAGAGGGAGTGATGGATCTGCGAGGCACCACGACGACCATCGTCAACCCAAAGACGGTGCTCGGCCTCCAGGAGACCGAGACCGGCGAGCGCGTGGTCGTCCTCGAGGGCGACGGCGACGACCACGTCGGGTGGCTCATCGACGCCGTCAACCAGGTCGTCAGCATCGACACCGACGAGGTCGACGAGAGCGTCGAGAGCGGGTCGGTCCGAGGCATCGTCCGGCAGGACGACGACTTCGTGGTCTGGATCAAGCCCGACGAGATCAACGACTGAGTCGAGGCCCGAGGCCCGTGCAGGAGCCCGAAGCGATCTGATTCTACCGGTCGCGCGTGACCGTCTCGCCCGGCGGGACGCCGACGCCCGGCGAGAGCTTTGTGCCGACGTTGAGCGCGACGTTGATGCCCGTCTTCGCCTCGTCGCCGGCCACGACGCCGAACTTCCGGCGGCCGGTCGAGACCCGCTCGCCCTTGACCGTGAACTTCACGGGCCGGTCGTCGTGGCGGAGGTTGGCGACGTTGGTGCCCGCGCCGAAGTTGACGTCCCGACCGAGCACGCTGTCGCCGACGTAGCTCTGGTGGCCCACGGTCGCGCCCGACATGAGCACGCTGTTCTTGACCTCGACGTTGTGGCCGACCTTCGCGTCTTCGTCGACGAGCGTCGCGCCGCGGACGTAGGCGTTCGGTCCGACACTCGCGCCCGAACGGATGAGAGCAGGTCCCTCGACGACTACGCCGGCGTCGACCGTCGCGCCCTCCTCGACGACCACGTCGCCACGGAGGTCGGCGTCCCCGTGGACGTCACCTCGGATTTCTCGATCGAGTTCGGCGAGTTTCCACTCGTTGGCTTCCAGCAGTTCCCAGGGCCGACCCACGTCGAGCCACCGTTCGAGTTCGACCGCCGAGACCTCGAACTCCTGGATGGTTCGGGCAAGCACGTCGGTGATCTCGTGTTCGCCCCGCTCGCTTTCCGGGACGTCGAGCCACTCGCGCGCCGCCGCCGGGAAGACGTAGGCCCCGGTGTTGGCGAGGTCGGTCGGCGGGTCGGCCGGCTTCTCGACGATGTCGGTGACCGCGTCGCCGTCAGTCGATAGCACGCCGTAGTTCGAGGGGTCCTCGACCCGGCGGGCGCCGACCGCGGGACCGCCCTCGAACAGCGCCGCGACGCCCGCAGGGTCGTAGAGGTTGTCGCCGTTGAGCACGGCGAACTCGCCGTCGAGGTGCTCGCGCGCTGCCCGGACCGCGTCGGCGGTCCCGGCCTGGGACTCCTGGACCGCGTACCGAACGGGAATGCCGGCGTACTCCTCGCCGAAGTAGTCCCGGACCGCGTCGGCCTCGTAGCCGACCACGAAGACGAGTTCGTCCGCGCCCGCGCGCACGGCCGCGTCGGCCGCGTGGGCGGCCAGCGGCCGGTCGGCGGCGGGCAGCATCGGTTTGGGGAGCGAGTCGGAGAGCGGTCGAATCCTCGTCCCCTCGCCGGCGGCGAGGACGACCGCCTGAATGCTCTCGGCTGTCATCGTGGGAACGACTCGCGGCGGAGACTTTGTTACCACGTCCTTGCGGGCGGGTAAGTGTGAGGTACCGGACCGGTGCCGGCGAATTCTCCCGGATAACGCGGACCCGAAGCCGACGAATCGAACCGGTAGGGACCGTGAAAACCGACCGGCCGGTGGTAATAAGTTCGGCCTACACGCGAGCATCGCTCGACCTGCCGGGCAATCAGCGAGCGTATAACAAAGGGGGCAGGTGGCAATCTGTCGAACAGTACCCGCTTCAGTACGATGGGGCGGTCGGGACGGTAAATGCGCGATGGACTAACCCGTGCGAACGATAGGCACAGGTTACGCGCCTGACCGCAGGACGCCGTCCCGAACGAACGATCGCACTACGAACCTCTAACCATGATAGCTACCAATCCGATGCCGACTACCGAGACGCCGGAGGTGCGCCGCTGATGTGCGGAATCATCGCCCGAATCGGCGGCGACGACGACGGCGCCGTCGACGAACTGCTCACGGGACTCGAGAACCTCGAGTACCGCGGCTACGACTCGGCCGGGCTGGCCGTCAAGAACGGCGGCGGCCCCGAGGTGTTCAAGCGCGAGGGCGAGATCTCGAACCTGAAGAGCGCGCTCGCGAACGAGGTGCCCGACGGCGGGCTCGGCATCGGCCACACCCGCTGGAGCACCCACGGCCCGCCGACCGACGCCAACGCCCACCCCCACACCGACTGCACGGGCGACGTCGCGGTCGTCCACAACGGCATCATCGAGAACTACGACGAGCTCAAGGCCGGGCTCCGCGCACGCGGTCACGAGTTCGAGAGCGACACCGACACCGAGGTCATCCCCCACCTCGTCGAGGAGGAGCTGGCCGCGGGCGCCGACCCGGAGACCGCGTTCCGGACGACCCTCTCGAAGCTCTCGGGGAGCTACGCCGTGGCGATGATCACCGAGCGCGACCACGCCGTCTACGCCACCCGGCGGGGCTCGCCGCTGGTGCTGGGCGTCGACGACGGCGAGTACTTCCTCGCAAGCGACGTGCCCGCGTTCCTCGACTTCACCGACGACGTCATCTACCTCGACGACGGCGACGTGGTCGTCGTCGAGCCCGACGGCCACCGCATCACGTCCGCGGACGGCGAGACGGTCGAGCGGTCGGTCCAGACGGTCGACTGGGACCCCGAGGACGCCGGCAAGGGCGGCTACGACCACTACATGCTCAAGGAGATCCACGAGCAGCCCGCCGCGCTCCGCCAGACCCTCCGGGGCCGGGCCGACCCCAGCACCGGCGAGATCAGCCTGGAGGACTTCCCGCCGGGCGCCTTCGCGGACGTCGACCGGGTCCAGTTCGTCGCCTGCGGGACGAGCTACCACGCCGGCCTGGTCGGCGCGCAGTACCTCTCGAACGGCGGTGTGCCGGCCCAGACGTTCCTCGCCAGCGAGTACGCGACCGCCCAGCCCCCGGTCGACGAGGACACGCTCGTGATCGGGGTGACCCAGAGCGGCGAGACCGCCGACACGCTGTCGGCGCTCCGGCGGGCCAACGCCTCGGGCGCGACCACGCTCGCGGTGACGAACGTGGTCGGGTCGACCGCGGCCCGGGAGTGCGACGACGCGCTGTTCATCCGGGCCGGCCCGGAGATCGGCGTGGCCGCGACCAAGACGTTCTCCTCGCAGGTGGTGTCGCTGGCGCTGCTGAGCGAGCGACTCGTCCGGGACGTGACCGGGTCGCGCAGCGACGACGCCCGCGCGCGACTCGAGGCGCTGTCGGAGCTGCCGGGCCACGTCCAGCAGATACTCGACTACACCAGCGCCCGCCGGGTGGCCGAGGAGTACCGCGACAGCGACGCCTACTTCTTCATCGGCCGGGGGCTGGTCCGGCCGGTCGCGCTGGAGGGCGCGCTGAAGTTCAAGGAGATCTCCTACGAGCACGCCGAGGGGTTCGCCGCCGGGGAGCTCAAGCACGGCCCGCTCGCGCTGGTCACCCCCGACACGCCGGTGTTCGCGGTGTTCACCGGCCGGGACGACGAGAAGACCCTCGGCAACGTCAAGGAGGCCGAGGCCCGGGGCGCGCCCGTGGTCGCGGTCGCCAGCGACGACCAGGAGGCGGTCCACCAGTACGCCGACGAGGTGCTGACCATCCCCGACACCCACCCGGACGTGGCGGGCGTGCTGGCCAACGTCCAGCTCCAGCTGCTGTCGTACCACGCCGCCGACCTGCTCGGCCGGGCCATCGACAAGCCCCGAAACCTGGCCAAGAGCGTGACCGTCGAGTAGAAACCCGGGATTACCGTGCAGAACTCGCCTGAACGGTCGGCCCGATTTACTCGCCGACCCTCCGATAGCCACGATACGATGGGTTCTGTCGTACTCTCCCTCGACGCCGAACTCGCGTGGGGGTTCCACGACTACGAGACGATGCCAGACGACCGGGTCGGGGAGGCCCGCGAGTCGTGGCTCCGACTGCTCGAACTGCTCGACGACTACGACGTCCCGGCGACGTGGGCGGTCGTCGGTCACCTGCTGCTGGACTCCTGCGACGGGGAGCACGCCGACCACCCGGTCGACGACCACTGGTTCGAGCGCGACCCCGGCACGTGGGAGGGCCGGGACGACCGGTGGTACGGCGAACAGCTGGTCGACGCGATCGAGGACGCCGACGCCGACCACGAGGTGGGGAGCCACACCTTCTCGCACGTCGTGATGGACGAGGTCTCCCGGGAGGTCGCGGCGGCCGAGATCCGGGAGTGCGTCGAGCTCGCCGAGCGCCGGGGCGACTCGCTGGACTCGCTGGTGTACCCCCGCAACTACGTGGCCCACCGCGACGTGCTGGCGGCCTACGGCGTCAAGTGCTACCGCGGCAACCAGCCCCGCCGGTGGTACGACCGCGGGCTCGCCGGCTCGGCCGCCAAGCTCCTCGGGTGGCCGACCGGGGCGGTCTCGCCCACGCTGGTCACGCCCGAGAAGGACGAGTACGGACTGGTCAACGTCCCGGCCTCGCTCTACCTGTTCTGCTTCGAGGGCCGGGCCCGGTCGGCGGTCGAGCGCGTGGCCGGCGACCCCATCGTCAGCATGGCCAAGCGCGGCATCGACCGCGCCAGCAGCGAGCAGGGGGTGTTCCACATGTGGCTCCACCCGAACAACCTGACCGAGGAGCGGGACTTCCGGCGGATGGAGGCCATCCTCGAACACCTCGCGGAGGTCCGGGACACCACCCCGCTGTCGGTCCGGACGATGGGCTCGATCGCGGCCGACTTCAAGGACGACGAGCCGCTCCCCCGCGAACCGATCGGTCCTCGGTAGGCCGGGAACCGAGCCGTCCCGTTCCGGATTCGGACGCCTCCTTTCGTCCTCGACTCCGGCCCGTCTCACCACCTCCGTCGCAGCTGTCGCTCGGCGATGAAACGCCTCGCAGGAAAGCGGCGGATGTGGAAGGGGCGGGAGTCGAACTCACGGTCGGAGCAAAGCTCCTCCCTGTTCGCAGGTTCGCGGTGCTCACCTCCGAACGACGAGACGGTCCGGGCGTGCGGCCCTCCGGGCCGTTCCGGGCTGCGACTCGTCTGCTCGACTCCCTTCCGAACCCGATTACGACTCACAGAGTGGCGAGCGCACCGGGCGCTCGCCGTGATGTTCGTCACAAGGATGTGGAAGGGGCGGGAGTCGAACCACGCGAAGCCTGAAAGGCTGCCACCGGGCGGACCGGTGGTGCTCTCCCACTGAGCTACCCTTCCTCGTCCGGACGTCCGGTCGCCAGTGCCTTTGTTATGTCGCTCGTGAACGACCGCAATCGGCGCCTCCGTCTCGCGGGGGTCACTCGTCGGCCTCGCGGGTGTCGACCCGGGAGAACTCGAACCGGGCGCCGCCGTCTGCGCTCTCGGTCGCCTCGACCGACCAGCCGTGGGCGTCGGCGATGGACTCCACGATGGCGAGGCCGAACCCCGTGCCGTCCTCGTCGGTCGTGAACCCGTGGTCGAACACGTCCTCGCGGGCGTCCGGCGGGATTCCGGGCCCGTCGTCGGCCACGTAGAACCCGTTGCGGTCCTCGAGGACGCCGACCGCGACCCGCGACGGCGAGTCGGCGTGCTCGACCGCGTTGCGGAACAGGTTCTCCAGCAGCTCGCGGAACCGGGCCTCGTCGGCCTCGACCACCGCGTCGTCGGGCAGGGTCAGGCTCGCGTCCCCGGTGTCGACCGTCTCCCACGCCTCCCCGGCGGCCGCGGACAGCGCGACCAGCTCGGGGTCGTCGACGACCTGGCCCTGCCGGGCGAGCGTGAGCAGGTTCTCGACCAGCCCGTCCATCCGGTCGAGCGACCGGCCGAGGGGCGCGAGGTGGTCGCTGTCGCACTCCTCGGTCAGCAGCTCGAACCGGCCGAGCGCGACGTTCAGGGGGTTGCGGAGGTCGTGGCTCACCACGCTGGCGAACTCCTCCAGCCGCTCGTTCTGGCGGGCGAGCTGGCGCTCGCGCTCCTTCTGCTCGGTGATGTCGACGTAGATGGCGAACGCCTCCGACTCGGCGCCGCCGGCCGAGGCGGTGTGGAGCAGGAAGTCCCGCTCGCCGTCGCGGGTCATCCGGCTGACCTCCTCGCCCTCGATGCGCTGGCCCCGGCTGACCCGGTCGTTGAGCGACTCCCCCCGGCGCCGGCGGTCCGGCGGCAGGATGTAGTCGTCGACCGAGTCGCCGACGATGGCGTCGCGGTCCCAGCCGAACACGTCCTCGAACGCCGGGTTGACCGACCGGCAGACCGCGTCGAGATCGTCGATCTCGTAGCGGACCACCGCGTTGGGCACGTTCTCGAACAGCGCGGCGAACCGGTCGCGCTCGGCCCGGAGCTCGGTCTCGGTCCGGATCCGGGCCAGGGCCTCCGAGACGTGGGCCGCCAGGAGCTCGGCCAGCTCGCGGTCGTCCGCGTCGAACCCGTCGGGCTCCTTCGAGACCGCCTGGAACACCGCGAAGTCGCCGACCGGGACGGTCAGCGCGGACCGGTACTCGCTCTCGGCGGGGACCACGTCGGTCTCGCGCAGGTCCCGGACCAGCGACGACTCGCCCTCGCGGTACGCCCGGGCGGCGAGGTTGCCCTCGGTCTCGACCGGCGTCTCCTCGTAGTAGCCGTCGGTCGAGAGCACCTTCGAGACCGCCTTCGTGACGAGGACGCCGTCCTCGTGGGCGTCGACGGTCGAGAGGTCGAACTCGAGTATCTCCTCGGCGGCCTCGACGGCGAGGTCGTAGACGGCCTGCTCGGTCTCGCAGGCGACTGCCCGGGCCGCGACGTCGTGGAGCGCCTCGATCTTCCGCTTGGCGTCGCGCAGCTCCGACTCGGCCTCGCGGCGCTCGGTGACGTTCCGGAAGTACACCGACAGGCCGTCCTCGGCGGGGTAGACCCGGACCTCCAGCCACGTTCCGGGCCGGAGCCTCGACTCGGCCTCGACCGTGACCGGCTCCTGGGTCTCGAACGCCTCGCGGTAGGCCCCGAAGAAGGGCCCGCCGCCGTCGGCGTCGAACGCCTCGCGGATGTCCTCGCCGACGAGGTCCTCGGGGTCGCGGCCGAGGAAGTCGGCCGCCCGCTCGTTGACGTAGCGGAACCGCCAGTCGTCGTCGAGGCCGAAGAACGCGTCGGTGATGCGCTCGAAGATGCGCCGGATCTGGCGGTCGGCCCGGGCGGCCTCGCGCTCGGCGCGGTACTGGGCCACCGCGTTCTCGACCCGGTTGGCCAGCACCGCGTACTGGTCGGTGCCCGTCTCCTTCTGGAGGTAGTCGGTGACCCCCGCCGAGATGGCCTCGCTGGCGATCTCCTCGCTGCCCTTCCCGGTGAACAGCACGAACGGCAGGTCGGGGTCGACCGCCCGCACCCGGTCGAGGAACTCCAGCCCGTCGACCACCGGCATCTCGTAGTCGCTGACGACGCAGTCGACCGCGCCGTCGGACACGTGGGCCAGCGCCTCGGTCGGGTCGGTCTCGACGACCGGCTCGATGCGGTCGCTCGCCCGCTCGAGGTACGTCGCGGTCAGGTCCGCGATGGCCGAGTCGTCGTCCACCAGCAGGACGCGGATGGCGTTCCCCATGCGATGGACACCGTTACCGAGTAACGGTATAAAAATCCACAGGTCTCTTGCGGGGAGAGAGGCGGAAGCGGCCCCCGGACCGACGGCTCGCGGGCGAGCTCACGTGTTGACCGTCTCGATGCGGTCGCTGACGAGCAGCTGGCCCTGCGCGGTCAGCGACAGGCCCTTCTGGCCCTCGTCGACCAGCCCCTTCTCCCGGAGGTCGTTGAGCAGCATCGTCACCCGGCTGGAGTCGACCCCGAGCGTCCCGGCGAGGTCGCCGCTCCGGGCGCCCGAGTAGATGGCGACAAGCGCCTCCATCTCGTCCTCGGAGGTGGTCACGTCCTCGACCTCCTTGGCGAGCGCCGAGTACTCCAGCCGGAGGTACCGCCCCAGCAGGTTGAGCTTGCGGTCGCTCTCGAGGGCGAACTCCGAGGTCACCGACTGGCCCTGGTCGGCGTGGCGGACGACCAGCACCGACCCGCCGTCGCGGTCCTCCTTCTGGAAGTACGTGACGTTGGCGAGCTCCACCGTCACCGGGTCGTCGCCGGCGAACTCGACCGCGCCGGGCCGGATCTTGAGCTTCGCCGGCCGGAACGGCGCGTCGGTCACCCGACCGCCGACCCGGGCCGGGTGCTTGACCCTGGCCGCGGTCCCGCTGAGCTGGGCCTTGAACAGGACGGTCTTGAACCGCGAGACCTCCTCGCTGCCGGCCTCCACGACCGCGGTCCTGCGGCGGTCGCCGTCCCGGTACGCGATGGTGATGGTGTCCTGGAAGAACGCCTCCATCTCGGCGGGGACGTGGCCGACGTTGACGTCGAAGATGGCCGAGAGCGGGACGGTGGTCTTCGACCCGTCGGTCGCCAGGACCAGACGCTTCTGGCTGAGGACGATCCGGCCCTTCGCGGGTTCGGGCGAGTCGAACGTGTCGAGGCTGAACCGTGCGACGAAGTCGGCGATGACCTTTTCGGACATGGTTGGCGAGCGACGCCTGCGGTCTCTCTACTCAGCAATTCTCAGTAGGGGTAAATATTTTTTCGGTCCCGGGAGCGCTCGACGTCGGGATTCGACCGCCACGCGGGGAGCCAAGAAGCCTAACTGTCTCTCGCCCGTTTCGTGGTGTAGATGTCGACCGAGACCTCCGGGGAGGTGTTCGACCGGCGCACCACGGTCAAGGTCCTCGCCGGGTTCGCAGTGGCGCTGGTCCTCATGTACTTCTTCGGCCGGGTCATCGGCTGGAACGAGATACTCCGGACGTTCCGGAACGCCGACCTCCGGTGGCTCGGACTGGCCTGCCTCTCGACGGTGGTCTCGCTGGTCGTCTGGGCCAAGTCGTGGGACGTCATCCTCGACACCGTCGACGTCGAGGTCCCGTTCCGGAAGATCGTGGTCACCTACTTCGCGGCCACCTTCGCCGACTACGCGACGCCGTTCGGCAAGGCCGGCGGCGGCCCGTTCATCGCCTACGTCCTGGCGGCCGACACCGAGGCCAACTACCAGGACAGCCTCGCCAGCGTCGTGACCGCCGACCTGCTCAACCTGCTGCCGTTCTTCACGTTCGCCGGGCTCGGCACGCTCGTGCTCCTGATACAGGGCGCGGTGCCCAGGCAGGCCGAGCTCCTGGTCGCGGCCCTCGGTGCGATGGCCATCGTGCTGCCGGCGGTCATCTACGGGTCGTACCGCCGCCGCGACTTCGTCGAGCGACTCGTGATGAAGGCGGTCGGGCCGATCGCCAGGCGCGTGGACCGGATCGACGCCGACAGCATGCGGGAGCGGCTCGACGAGTTCTACGACCTCGTCGACCGGATCACGGACAACCGCCGGCAGCTCGCGCACACGCTGGTGTACGCGTACGTCGGCTGGCTGTTCTTCGCGGCGCCGCTCTGGTTCGCCGGCCGGACGCTGGGCGTCGGCGCACAGATCGACCCCATGCTGGTGCTGTTCGTCGTCCCCGCCAGCTCGCTCGCCGGGGTCGTCCCCACGCCCGGCGGCGTCGGGGGCGTCGAGTTCGCGCTGGTCGGGCTCCTGGTCGCGCTGACCGCGCTCCACGCCGACGTCGCCGCGAGCGTGGCGCTGGTCTACCGCGTGGCCAGCTACTGGTTCGGGCTGGCGGTCGGCGGCCTGGCGGCGTTCTTCGTGATCCACCGGACGTAGCGCGGCGACGGCCGGGCCGCGTCGGGACGGGTCGACCGGGCTCAGACGTTCAGGAACGACCCGACGACGACCCTGGTGAACACCGCGATGGCGCTCGACATCCACGTCAGGAACACGAAGTGCATGTAGGAGTTGACCTTGTGGCCCCCGTCGGCGATGCGGACCATCAGCGCCGACAGCACCGCGTTGAGCAGGGTGATGATGACCAGGAGGTACTCGATGGTCGGGATGTCGTACACGTTGGTGTGGATGATGGTCGTCACGTCGAGCTGGCTGCTGTTGAGCCCGATCGACATGCCCGCCAGCACCTCGACGATCTCGAGGCCGATGAAGAACGCGAACGTCGACGCCGCCGTGATACCGTAGAGGACGCCGATGAGGGTGACCGTCGACTGGGCGCGGCGCTCCCGGAGCTGGAGCACCTCGTTCATGTTGGCGGCGATGAGCTCGCCGAGCTGCTTGGGGTCCCCGCCCATCTGGCGGCCGACCAGGAACATCTCGGAGAACTTCTGGATGAGGTACGACCGGGAGTCGGCGGTGAAGTGACGCCACGCCATCGCGGGCTCGATCCGCATGTTGAGCCGCTTGTAGAGGTCGTCGACGTTCTCGGTCAGCGCGCCGAAGTTCTTGCCGCGCAGGCTCTCGAGGACCTTCGTGGTCGTGGACTGCTTGGCGCTCTCGGTCGCGCCGAGCGCCCGGATGAAGCTGGTGAACTCCTCGTCGCGCTCCTTGATCTGCTCCTCCTCCTTGCGGGCGACCAGGCCGGGGATCAGCAGCGGCGTCGACGGGATGGCGGCGTAGAACGGCAGGGGGATGGCGTCCGGGTCGACGCTCGTCCGACCCAGCAGGATCAGCAGGCACACGCCCATCGCGAGGAACGTCAGCAGGATGCCGACCGCGACCGAGATGCGGATCCGCCACTCGGTGTCGGTGGTGGTCCCCTCGGGGTGGTACCAGACCGGGTCGTACGGCGCCGTGGTCCGGATCATCACGAGGAAGCCGGTCTGGACGAACGCGAACATCACCACGACGGCGCTGACCGTCATCGTCGGGTTGGTGCCGGTCAGGATTGGCAGGACGGTCGCGAACACCAGCGCGAACGTCACGGACAGCACCATCGAGAGGTAGAGGTCCTTCATCACCTCGAGGTTCTGGAGCGACCCCTCGTAGATGGTGACGTAGTTCTGGATGACCACGTCCTGCTCGCTCAGCAGGAAGTCCTGGATCTCCTGGCCGGCGTTGATGGTGTAGGCGAGCCGGTCGAGGAAGTCGGCGAACGGCTTGCTCGGGGACTTGTTCGCCCGGATGCGCAGGGCGTCGTCGAGGCTCTGGTTCCACGTGTCGACCAGCTGGGTGATGCGGCGCATCTCCTCGGCCAGCGCGCCGTACTCCTCCTCCTCGCCGAGCGTCCGGAACACCTCGACGCGGTCGATGTTCGCGGTCGAGAGGATGGTCATGTGGGTGATGAACAGGTGGAGGCTGTCCTCGATCTCCTTGCGCTTCTGGTCGCGCAGGATCTTGGGGTAGATGACCGCGACCCCGAGCGACAGCAGGCCGAGCAGCGGGATGGGGCCGCGGATGAGCAGCGGGAAGTCGGTCAGCAGGAACGCGACGACCGTCAGCAGGAAGAAGGCGATCGCGGGCGCCACCACGAGCGTGAGGTATCGGCCGACCGGCGTCTCCATGTGCCGGTAGGACTCGATGGTCGAGGACGCGAAGCTGGCGAGCAGGTCCTTCGCGTCCGGTGGGTTCTCACCCGATTGCTCGTTGGTCGCCATTGTCGTCGGTCGAACCGCGGGTGTTCGCGGGGTTTTCGTCCCACCTTCATCTCTCTTTCCCTCGGAATATTTTTACTGATAATCGTCTGACCTTTCGATCTCTCGCTCACCGCCGTTCGTCGACGAGCTCAGCCTCGTCGGCCTGCACCCGCTCGTGGTCCGCCACCGCGTCGGCCCGCGCCCGGTCGTCGCCCGCCTCCCTGCCGGCGAGTTCCCGCAACCGGTCTTCCCTTCCGTACACGACGACCACGTCGCCCGGCCGGACCTCGAAGTCGGGTCGGGGCGCGCCGACGTAGGTGTCGTCCCGCCGGACCCCGAGGACGAGCACGCCCTCCGCGGGCAGGTCGAGGTCGGCGAGGGTCTCGTTCGCGAGCCAGTCGCCGTCCCCGACGTCGACCTCGGCGACGCGGTACTCGCGCTGGAGACCGAGGACGCGAGTGTAGTCCCGGAGGTCGAGGTCGGTCGTGTGCTCCAGCGCCCGCTCGATCAGCGGGGTGGCGAGGCGATTGAGCCACCGGCTCCGGGCCAGCAGGATCACTCCACCGACGCCGCCGACCACCAGCGCCAGGCTCCGAAACCGGTCGACGCCGGTGCCGGTGAACGACAGCACCAGCGACGAGACCGCGCTGATGAGCCCCAGGCTCCCCAGCCGGATGAGCGCCTTCACCACCTTGCGGCGTCCGGGCGTCTCGACCGTCCGCTCGGCCTCCTCCGTGGTGTAGCCGGCGCCGGAGAACGCGGAGGTCGCCTGGAACGACGCGACGTCGGGCGACAGCCCGGTCATGCGGAGCGCGACCGAGCCCACCCGGATGACGACCAGCGAGACCGCGAAGATGACCAGCAGCGAGAGGATCGGATAGAGGTTGACCATGGGGCGTGTCCCTACTCCGGCGAGCGTGTAAAGCGTGTCTGCCTCGCCGAATCCGGAAGACGGACCGACCGACGTCGGAGACGGGGCCGTCAGTCGAACGACCGGTGGATGTCGAACGGGAGCCCCTCGACGCCGTCGCGCTGGAACGCCTCGATGGTCTCGTTGACCTCGTGGTAGCCCAGTACGTTCTCCTCGATCATCCGCTCGAACACCTCCGCGCGGAAGTCGAGCTCGTCGTAGATGTCGCGGGTGTTCTCGTAGCCGAGCAGGGTCGCGATCTGCTCCTCGAGCACGTAGGAGTTGTTCATCCCCTGGAAGACGATCTCGTCCTCGACGGGGTCCCAGTAGAACGACTGCCGGGTGACCACGCCGCCCATCTCCTTGGAGTAGCCCTCGATCTCCTGGACCGAGGTCACCCGGCGCAGCACGTCGTCGCCCTGCTTGACCCGGTTCTGGAACAGCGCCACGTCGGCGTTGTCCATGAACGTCTCGGGGATGTTGATGGGGTCGCCGGTGAACCGCTGGATCATCGAGACGATGTCGCTGGCGTGGAACGTCAGCATCACGGGGTGACCGGTCTGGGCCGCCTGGAACGCCATGCGACCCTCCTCGCCACGGACCTCACCCACGATGATGTAGTCGGGACGGGAACGCAGCGCGGCCGCGACCAGGTCGAACATGTCGACGTCCGAGGAGTCCTCGCCGCCGCCCTCCCGAGTCAGGAGCTGCTGCCAGGTGTCGTGGGGCGGCAGCACCTCGGCGGTGTCCTCCGCGGTGTAGATCTTCGAGTCGCGGGGGATGAACGACATGATGCAGTTCAGCGTCGTGGTCTTGCCGGACGCCGTCTCCCCGACCACGAACACCGTCTGCTCGTTCTCCAGGCAGAGCCAGAGGTACGCCGCCAGCTTCGGCGACAGCGTGCCCCACTTGGTGATCTGGGCGACCGACAGCGGCGTCCCCTCGCCCTGACGGATGGTGAGGCTCGGCCCCTTCAGGCTCACGTCGTCGGAGTAGATGATGTTGATACGCGAGCCGTCGGGCAGGGTGGAGTCGACGATGGGGTCGGAGTCGCTCACCGGGTCGCCGATGCGCTCGCCCATGTTGCGCAGCCAGTTGTCGAACCGGTCGGGCGACCCGAAGTCCACGCTGGTCCCCAGCATCCCGAACGTGCCGTGGTCGACGTACGTCTCGTGGGGACCGATGACGTGGATGTCCTCGTTCGCCGGGTCGCGCATGATGGGTTCGAGCGGCCCGAACCCGACGATGTCGCGGTTGAGCCGGTACCGGATGTTCTCGTAGGTCTGCTCGGACACCTCGTAGGTGCCGATGTTGGTGTAGTCCTTGACCACCCGGACGATGTCGTCGGTCGAGAACGTCCGGACGCCCTGCTTGAAGTCGTTGTACGAGACGTTCTTGATCCAGTCGAGGATCTGGTCGGCCGAGAGGTTCCGGAGGTTGGCCCGACCGCCGCCGTCGCCGTCGTTGACCAGCACGGTGTCGTCGAGCAGCTCCTCGATGCGGTCGTCGTACTCGGCCTCGTCCTGGGGCGCCGGCTTCTTGACGCTCTTCTCCAGGATCTCGCCCCGGACCTTCCCGAACAGCTCCTGCTCGGTGCCCGACAGCTCGGGCTCGACCGCGTAGTACTCGGTGTCCTGGCCCACGTCGCCGTAGACGTGGCAGTAGATGGGACCGCCGACCGGGTAGATGACGTTGGGCTTGTCGGCCTCCCACTCGTCGCTGGGCTCGTCGATGAGCCGCGGGAACTCCCCGGTGAACTGCTTGAACCGCTTGAGGTAGTCCCGCAGGTGGGGGCGGCGCATCGCCACTTCCCGGAGGTCGTCCTGGATCTGCGCGGTCCCGTGTTCGGTCATAGTGGGTGTGAGCGGTCGTCAGGCGACGCTGCGGCTCTCGATGACGATCCCGGCGTCGGCGCGCACCGAGAACCCGATGGTGTCGCCGACCTGTTCGCCCATCCCGGCGAACCGCTTGACCGAGATGTTCCGGCGCACGTCGTTGCCGACCTCGACCATCTGGAGCTCCATGAACACGTCGGCGATGGCCCGGAACGGGCCGATGGCCTCCTCGTCGACGGTCGAGGGGTCGACCGTGAGCACGATGACCTGCCCCTGCGAGACCAGGTCGCGGAAGAACGAGATGATCTCGAGGGCGGCCTGGCGCTCCTCGTTCTGTCGGATGAGCGCCTCGAACATGGGGTCGTTGCGGAGGATGGCGTCGAACGTGTCGATGATGATGACGTCGGCGTTCCACATCGCCTCGGCGTTCATCAGCCGGTTGAGCAGCTCCTTGCGGTTGCCGTCGTCGTCCTCGCTCGGCCGGGTGAGCCGCCGGCCGCTCCCGGTGTCGACGTCGGCGTGGAGGAAGAGCAGCCGTTCGTCGAGCAGGTGGTCCTCGACGCTGTACGACAGCGAGTGCATCTGGTCGATGAACCCGCCGATGGTGAGCTCGGTCGACAGCAGCGTGACGCTGTGGTCGGTCTCGCAGAGCCCGTAGCTGAACCGCTGGCTCATCGCCGACTTGCCGGCGCCGTAGTCGCCCTCGATGAGGACGATGGAGCCCCGCGGGATGCCGCCCCCGAGCTCCTGGTTCAGTCGGTCGTGGTCTTCGAGGCCGAGCGAGTAGAGGTTGTCTCGTGTCATGGTTAGGTTCTGAACTCCATTGTCTCCTCGTCGCCGTTGACGATGACCCGCACGCGGTGGTCGCCGCTGTTTAGCGTCCCCGTATCAATTTCGAGCTGGGCGACGTTGCCGACCATCCAGGTCTCGCCGTCCGCGATCGTCATCGTCACGTCGGTCTGCAGCTGTCCGTCGACGAGCACGTCGACCTGGTCGCTGTCCGCCGCGAGATTCAGCGACCCGGTGTTCTTCACCAGCAGTGTCACATTTTCGTTCCCGGAGCTGTTGTAGATCACACCGCTACCGGGGTCGCTGATGATCTCGATGTCCGTCCTGACGTCCTTCGCGACGTCGAGGCTCCTGTCGCCGAGCGCCGACGAGAGCCGCTGGACGCCCTGGGTGAACGTGCCCGCGACGCTCGCGGCGATGAGCAGGCTGGCGATGAACAGGATGAGGTGCGAACTGGAGACGCTGGCCACTCAGACCACCTCCGCCTCCGCGGACGCGGAGACGCCCGACTCGGTCACGACCTTCACGCGGACCGGCGCGGAGGTGAGGTTGTCCTCGAAGTAGAGGGACTCGCCCGGCAACCAGAGGTCGGTGTCGGTGTCCCCGTCGACTGCCAGCGTCTCCATACTATCATGAGACGTGTAAGTCCCATTTATAAGGATGTCGGTGTCCTCGACGGACAGCGTCGTGGTGCCGGTGTTGTTGACCGTGACGTTCAACTGGAGGTCGCCGCCCTGGTTGGCGACGTGAGCGTCGGCGATCTCGATGGCGGTGTTCTGCTGGGAGAGCTCCTTGTCGGCGGAGTCGCGGTAGGCGTCGTTGACCGCCTCGACGCCGTTGTTCACCGCGGCGTGGGCGATTCCGAAGCTGATGACGATGCCCAGGAACAGGACCACGGTCGCGCCGCTAACGCTGAATCCCATCGCGCCCACCTCGGATCTGCGCGCAGTGTTCGACGATCTTCCGTTGGACGGCGTCGCCGGTCAGCTGGCTCAGGAAGGTGAGGCTCTGGATGTGGTCGTCGACCTCGAGCGTCGCGGGCCCGGTCTCCTCGGTGTCGACCGAGTCCACGTCTGCGAATCCGCTCACGAACGCCAGCAGTTCCTCCTCGACCGACTCGCTGATCCACCCGATGTCGCCGTAGTACTCGACGGTCCGGACCGCGTCCTCGGGGCCGAACTCCGTGACGAGGAACTCGAGCCACTCCATCACGACGAGGTCCGAGACGTAGCCGTTCGGCAGCTCCGCGAGGTAGGGCTTGCCGCCCCGGCCGGCGCTTCCGGTCGTCGCGGCAGGTTCGGCGGTCCCGGTCGTCGCGGGTTCGGTGTCGGCGGGCTCCTCGAACTCGAAGTCGCCGTCCTCGGGCTCGTCGGTCGCGGTCTCGGGTTCGACCGCCGGCTCGGGGTCGATCTCGCCGTCCGGGGGCGCCTCGCCGTCCTCCTCGGCCCAGTCGGCCTCGCCCGACTCGTACTCCTCCTTGAGCTCGGCGAACGTCGACCCGCCGGCCTGGCCGCCGCCGCCGTCGTCGCCGTCCTCCTCCGGGGCGTCCATCGCGGCGTCCTCGCCGTCGAGGGCCTCGTCCGGCGAGTCGAAGCCGAGGTCCTCGGCGTCGTCCTCGAAGTCGTCCTCGTCCTCCTCGAACTCCTCCTCGTCGAAGTCGTCGTCGAAGAAGCTCTCGGCCTCGGCGTCGGCGACGTCGGAGTCGAGATCCTCCTCTTCCTCGTCCTCCTCCTCGTCGCCGTCGAACAGGCCGAACCCGCCGCCGCCCTCGCCGAAGGCGTCGCCGCCGCCCATGCCCCCCTGCTGGACGTCGTCGACGAACGGGTTCACGCCGCGGGTCACCATCTCGTAGATCTCGAGCAGCTTCCGGACGTTCTCCTCGGTCTCGTCGACCTTCGAGCTGATCTGCTCGTTCTCGCTCCGGACCGTGCCGACCGTCGAGGAGATCTCGGCGACCTCGTTCTCGAGTTCGTCGATCCGATTCTCGAGCTCCTGGGTCGGTCCCCCGCCGCCCATCCCGAACTCGTCGTCGCCGCCACCGCCGTCCGCCCAGTCGTCCATCCCGTCGTCCATTCCCATTCCGTCGTCCATCCCCATCCCCTCGTCCATCCCGCCGAAGTCGTCCATCTCGCCGTCCGCGTCGTCGCCCATGCCGTCGCCGAAGAGGTCGTCACCCATCTCGGCGTCGCCGCCACCGCCGCCGTCGGCTTCGACGCTATCACCTTCCTCTTCGTCCATGAAGTCCATGATACCCATGCCGACCAAGCCCGTCCCGAGGAGGTAAACGAACTGGTCGCCGAGACCGATAAGTTTCATTGTCGTCAACAGCGAACTTCCGACACATTAATCTTCCCCCTGAGTTATCAGCGATGATACTGTCGAGACGCCCGCCGTAAATCCGGAGTAGAGGGCCTAGTAATACAGTATAGATCCGGTCACCCTCAGATGTCTACACTGTCTACTTTCCGGTATATCCGGAGTCGCCTGGCCACCGGCTCGAACGCCGGCTTGAGCAGTTCCGGCAGCGTCTCGGTCTTCCCGATGACCAGGTAGCCGCCCTCGGACAGCGACTTCGAGACCGTCTCGAGGATCGGCAGCTTGTGCTCGGCGTCGATGTAGATGAAGAGGTTCCGACAGACGACCAGGTCGAAGTCCGACTTGGGGTCGCCGCTGATGAGGTCGTGGCGCTCGAACGAGACCGGCTCCTTGACCGCGTCGGTCACGGCGAACCGGTCGCCGTCGCGCTCGACGTACCGGTCGAACTCGTCGAGCGGGGCGAGCTGCTCGCCGATGTCGGTCGTGCGCGTGTTGCGGTAGACGCCCTGGCGGGCCGCCGCCAGGATCTCGCGGTCGATGTCGGTCGCGGTGATCTCGACGCGCGAGTCGTCGACCTCGGGGTCGTCGAGCGCGAGCATCGACAGCGAGTAGGGCTCCCGGCCGTCAGAGCACGCCGCGCTCCAGAGCCAGAGCCGGTCGCGCTCGGTCGAGAGCGCCCGGAGGACCGACCGGACCTCCTCCCAGACCTCCGGGTTCCGGAAGAAGCTGGTGACGTTGACCGAGAAGGCGTCGAGCAGCGCCTCCTGCTCGGTCTCGTCGGCCGCGAGCAGTTCGTGGTAGTCGGCGTAGCCGTCGGCGTCGGACCGGCGCATCCGCGACGAGACCCGGCGGTCGAGGTAGGCGTCGTCGTAGTAGCTCGTGACGAACCCCAGTTCGGCCTCGACGTAGTCGAGCAGCGCCTCGAACGCCTCGGCGTCGGCGTCGTCCACCGTCACAGGTCCTCGACCCCCCGGTGGGTGCTGGTGACCCTGAGCGTCCCCGTCTCCGGGAACAGCTCGAGCGACCGACCGTGGCCGCCGCCGACGTCCTCGGCGACGACCGGGACGCCCCGGTCGTCGAGGGCGGCGCGGACCCGCTCGACGTTGCGGTCGCCGACGGCCTCGCTGACGCCCGAGAAGTCGAACATCTGGCTGCCGCCCGCCAGCTTGGCCTCCGCGGCGTCGACGTCGCCGCCCGCGGCCTCGAAGGCCTCGAGCAGTCGCTCGACGCCGAGGCCGGCCGACTTGGCCGGCTTGCCCCGGTCGTTGCCCGAGTCCTCGGGCAGCATGACGTGGGCCAGTCCGGCGACGCCGGCGGTCGGGTCGGCGACCGCGACGCCGACGCAGGACCCGAGCCCGCTTGTCGTGAGCCGGGTGTCGCCCTCGGCGACGGCGAGTTCGGCGACGCCGACCCGCACCCGCTCGGGGGAGTCGTCGGCGAATGAGTGTCGTTCGGCCGTCATGCTCATAGTGACCCCGCTCTGGTCGTCCGCTCGGCCGTCGCGTCCGGGTCGATGTCCGCGAGCGCGGCCCGGAGCTCGGACTCGTCGGGCAGCGCGTAGATCTCGCAGTCGAACTCCCGGTCGGCGGCCCTGAGCGTGGCGTCGAACAGGAACGCGAACGACTGGCGCCGGCCGAGCCGGGCCACGACCGACTCGGCGACCGCCCGGCCCTGGTCGTGGACGAACTGGGGCGGCGAGATGTCGATGGTCGCGTCGAGCACGTTGGCCCACCCGTCGACGAAGCTGCTGGTCATCACGTTGCCGATCTCCTCTATCGCCGACCGCTGTCGGCCCTCGAAGGTCGCGGCCGGCTCGGCGCCGGGGACGAGCGCGTCGACCACCTCGCGGGCCGACGCCTCGTCGAACAGTATCAGGACGTACCCGCCGAGCGGTCCCTCGAACTCGAGGACGACGCCGACGTACGTCTCGTCACGCAGCTCCGCCGGCACGTCCTCGATGGGGACGAACCGCAGTTGGCTGATGTCGACGTCCGTGTCGATGCCGGTCATCGCCGACACGCTGTCGGAGGCGGTCCCCGCGCCCGACCGGGCCATCCTGCGGAGGGTGGCCAGCTTCTCGACCGGGATCTCCTCGTCGCCGCCCGCGAGCATCGCCCGCATCGAGTCCGGTTCGGGGAACATGTGGAACTCGAACTCCAGGGCCTCCCCGATCGCGCTGACCCGGCTCCGGAAGACGAACGCCCGGTCGCGGTCGAACTCGACCGCGTCGAGCAGTCGCTCGCCGTCGCCCTCGACGTACTCGGGCGGCGAGATGTCGATGGTCGTCTCGAGGCGGTCGGCCCACCCGTCGACGAAGCCGCTGGTGACGACGTTGCCGACCTCGGCGACCGCGCTCTCCTCGGCGCCCGCGGACGGCATCAGGGTGTCCAGCAGCCGCTCGGCTCCCGCCGACGAGAAGGTCAGCAGGCTGGTGCCGTCGATGCCGCCCTCGAAGTCGACGAGGACGCCGACGCGCTCGTCGGCGCGCCGGAGCTCGTCGGCCGAGGCCAGCGCCACCTCGGTCACGTTGACCGCGGTCTCGATGCCGGTCATCCCGGTGAGGTTCTCGGCGGCGCGCTCGGCGCCCGCCTGGGCAGTCCTGCTGTACGTTCCGAGCGATTCGACGTCGACGTTCATGGTTCGATGCTCCCGACCGCAGTCATTCGATCTCCCCGTTCATTTGGATGTTCGTTCCCCTGATCTCATATCTCGATCTGCTGCATCAGCGCGACCAGTTCCTCCAGTTCGGGGAAGGTGTACACCTTCACCTCGACGTCGGCCTCGCGAGCGTGCACGCGCGAGTCAAAAACTAGAGCCATCTCGTCGGGCCGCGTGCCGACCAGGTTGTCGACCAGCTTCGACCCCGCGCCGTAGGTGAACTTCGGCGTCGAGATGTCGATGGTGGTGTTGAGCACGTTGGCCCACCCGTCGATGAACCCGCTGGTCATGATGTTGCCGATCTCCTGGACCGCCGACCGCTCCATGTCGGAGAACCCCTGCGAGGAGGGGTCGGCGCTCCCCGGCAGCATCCCGGTCGCGAGCTTCTTGGCGCTCTTGGCGCTGAACAGGAACAGGATGTAGCCGTGGGGCGGTTCCACGAGTTCGATGTGGGTGCCGACCTGCTTCTCGTGACCGACGTGGGTCTTGATGTCCTCGATCTCGAGGAAGTTGATCTTGGTGATCTCCATCTCGGTCTCCATCCCCGTCATCTGGTTGAGGTGGTTGGCGACCGTGTTCGCCCCCTCCTTGGCCATCTGGTTGAACAGGTTCAGCTTTCGTATGTCGACTTGCAAGTTTCGTGAGTCACCTCTGCTCATGGTCTCGGTCCTCTCGTGGGGTCAGTCGTAACTAGTCTCGGCGCCGGTGCTCCCCAGACTGCGTCGCGGGCGCGACGCAGGCCGACGACGAACCCGGACCCGGACTGGACTCCGACCGACCCCATCATAGCGTCTCCACGTCGAGTATCGTCACCACGTCGCCCTCGCCGAGGACCGCCGCGCCCGACAGTCCGGGGATGCCAGACAGGATGCCCTCGAACGGCTTGACGACGACCTCCTCCTGGCGGCTGACGGCGTCGCAGTGGATGGCGACCTTGCGCTCGGACTCCTTGACCCGGACGAGCATGCCGTCGCCGTTCCTGGTCTCGCCGGGGACGTTCAGCGCGTCGCCGAGGCGCACGAGGGGGTAGACCGTGTCGTCGTGGGTGACGACCTCCTCGCCCTCGACGGTCTGGACGTCCTCCATCCGCCGGATCTCGTCGACGTTCTTGATCGGGATGCCGTACTCCTCGTCGCCCGACTGGACGAACAGCACCTTCACGATGGCGACCGTCACCGGCAGCGAGAGGCTGAACGTCGTGCCCTCGCCGGGCGCGCTGTCGACGCTGATCTCGCCGTCGAGCCGGGAGACGGTGTCCTGGACGACGTCCATGCCGACGCCCCGACCCGAGACGTCGGTCACCTCGTCGTTGGTCGAGAACCCGGCGTGGAACACGAGCTTCTGGGCCTCCTCGGTGTCGAGCTTCTCGGCCTCCTCGCGGCTCATCACGCCCTTCTCGACCGCCTTCGACCGGATGGCGTCGGGGTCGATGCCCCGGCCGTCGTCCTCGACCTCGATGGTCACGCGGTCGCGCTCGCGGAAGCCCCGGAGCCGGATGGTGCCCTCCGCGTCCTTGCCGGCGGCCTCCCGCTCCGCGGGCGGCTCGATGCCGTGGTCGACCGCGTTGCGCAGCAGGTGCATCAGCGGATCGCTGATCTCGTCGAGGATGGTCCGGTCGAGCTCGATGTCGGTCCCCTCCATCGCGAAGTCGATCTCCTTCTCCTGCTCGCGGGCGAGGTCCCGGACCAGCCGCGGGAACTTGTTGACCACCTTCTTGAGCGGGACCAGCCGCATGTCCATCACGGTGTCCTGGAGGCTCGAGGTGATCTTGTCGAGCTCGTCGAGGTGGTCCTCGGCGCTGTCGAACTGGGCCTGCTCGACCGACCGCCGGAGCTTGATCCGGCTCGTGACCAGCTGCTCGACCTGGCCGTGGAGGTCGTCGAGCTGGTCGACGTCGACGCGGACCGACTGTATCTCCTCGATCTCCTGGGTCGCCGAGCCGCCGGCGTCGGCCGACGACTCGTCGCCGCTCGACCCGGACGCGTCGGCGGTCGAGTCCGGACCCCCGGCGGTGGCGTCGTCGGTCGACGCGGTCGTGTCGACGACGTCCGCGTCGGTGAAGCCGTCGTCGGAGGTCGCGCCGTCACCGGTCCCGGCCTCCGGCTCGGCCGCCGAACCGCCGGGCTCCGTCGCGGACGCGCTCTCCACGTCGATCTCGTCGACGTCCAGCGCGGTCACGGTCCCGCCGTCGATCTTGCCGACCGACTCGACGACCGCCTCGACCTCGCCGGCGCTGTCGGCGGCGACGAACGCGTCGAAGCCGTCGTCGTACTCGCCGTCGTTGATGGCGTCGACGTCGGGAACCGTCCCGAGCAGGTCGAGGTCCTCCTGGAGCCCTTCGAGCGCGAACATGCCGTCGACGCCCTTCATCTGGGGGTCGCCCATGTCGACGTCGACGTGGAACACCGGGCCGTCGGCGCCCGCCAGCGCGGCGGGGTCCTCGAACTCGCCGACGGGGGCGCCGTCGACGTCCGACCGGTCGTCGGTGTCGCCGGACTCGCCGTCCGACTCGTCGTCGTCCGACGCCTCGGCGGTCGCGTCGGCGTCGTCGCCGGACCCGGTTTCCGGTTCGGCGTCCGGGCTCGCACCGTCGTCGCTCGCGGCGGCGGCCCCGTCGTCGGCCGCGGCGCCGCGTTCGATGACCGCCCGGATCTCCTCGATGGTGTCGTCGGGGTCGATGTCGGACTCGCCGTCGTCCTCGATCTGGTCGAGCGCGCGGTCGATCTCGTCGACGCCCGCGAACACGAGGTCCATGATCTCGGGCGTGACGTCCATCCGGCCCTGCCGGATCTCGTCGAGCAGGTCCTCGATGGCGTGCGCGAGGTCGCTGGCGTCCTGGAACCCCATCGCGCCGAAGTTGCCCTTCAGCGTGTGGGCGGTCCGGAAGATGGAGTCCATCGCGGCCTCGTCGCTCGGGTCGTCCTCCAGTTCGAGCAGGGAGTTGTTCAACTCCGTGACGTTCTCTTCGCTCTCGCGTATGAAGTCCTGAATGTAGTCTTCCATGTGTTGTCACCCGTTCGCGCTGATCGTGTCGAGGATCGCCTGGCCCATCTCGTCGGCCGGCCGGACGTCGTCGACGCACCCGGTCTCGATGGCGCGGGCCGGGATGCCGAACACCGAGCAGGACGCCTCGTCCTGTGCGAGCGTCGCCCCGCCCGCGGCCTTGATCGCCTCGATGCCCGCCGCGCCGTCCGACCCCATCCCCGTGAGCACGACCCCGGTCAGGGGGCCGTCGACCTTCTCGGCGGCGGTCTCCATCGTCACGTCGATGGCGGGCCGGACGCCGTGGAGCTGTTCGTCCTGCTGGAGGCGGACCCGGATGCGGCCGTTGCCGTAGCCGGCGACCTCCATGTGGTAGTCGCCCTTCGCGACGAGCGCCTCGCCGCCCGAGATGCGGGCCCCGTCGGTGGCCTCGCGGACGTCGTACTCGCTCCGGCGGTCGAGGCGGTCGGCGAACCGGGCGGTGAAGCCGTCGGGCATGTGCTGGACGACGAGCACCCGGAGGTCGGCCGAGAGCGGGAGGCTCGACAGCACGCGCTCGACCACTCGCGGGCCGCCGGTCGAGGCCCCGACGACCAGCGTCGGGTTCCGGACGTACCGGTGGTCGGTCTCCAGCGGGCCGGAGGTCGTGTCGACGTCGTCGACGGACGAGGGATCGGCCCGGGTCGCCGACTCGACCTTCGCGACCAGCGCGTCGCCGTGGGCCGAGATCTCTGTCGAGACCTCGCCGCCGGGCTTGGCGAGGAAGTCGACCGCGCCCTTCTCGAGCGCCTCGAATGTGGCCTCGGCGCCGTCCTCGGTGTGGGCCGACAGCATCAGGATCGGCGTCGGGTTCGTCGCCATGATCTCCTCGACGGCCTCGATGCCGTCCATCCGGGGCATCTCGACGTCCATCGTCACCACGTCGGGGTCGTGGGTCTTGACCGCCTCGACCCCCTCGGCGCCGTCGCTGGCCTGCGCGACGACGTCGATACCCCCGTCCTCGAGGATGTCGGCGATGACCGTCCGCATGAAGTGCGAGTCGTCGACGACGACGGCCTGGGTCATGCTGAGATGACGTCCTCGATGGCGTCCATCACGCTGGGTTTCTGGAAGGGCTTGGTGATGTAACCGTCCGCGCCCGCCTTGATGGCGGCCTTCATCTTCTCTTCCTGACCGATGCTGGTGCACATGATGATGTTCGAGTCGGGGTCCTCCTCCTTGATCTCGGACGTGGCCTCGATGCCGTCGCGGATGGGCATCACGATGTCCATCATCACGAGGTTCGGGGCGTGCTGCTCGTAGAGCTCGACGGCCTCGACGCCGTTCTCGGCCTCGCCGACGATCTCGAACTCCTCCTCGAGTATCTCTCTGAGTAGATTCCGCATAAATTCCGAATCGTCCACGATGAGTACGTTTTTCGCCATGCGATGGTCACCTACGCGCTGGTTTGAAACGGGGTGAAATAAATTCTCCCCTCCGATTATCACGATTGATGCTCGTCCGAACCCGCCGGTCAGCGGCGGTTCGGCGGGGTCGGTCGGCCGGATTCCTCGCGGCGTGAACGCGCACCGTCATTTCAACTGCCCGATGATGGCGTCGATGTCGATCCAGACCACGAGGTCGAGCCCGTCGCCGTTGGGCTTGCGGATGACCCCGCGCGAGACCTTCTCCTCGATGCCCCGGGTGTCGAGGTCGGTGAGGTCCTCCTCGGTGTCGATGTTGCGCTCGGGGTGGTCGGTGACCTCCAGCACCTCGTCGACCCGGATGCCGATCTTCTGCTTGTCGTCGGCCCGGTCGAGCACGAGGACGTTCTGCTCGTCGCCCTCGGGCGCGTCGCCGTCGTCGTCCATCCCGAGGAACGTCCGGGGGTTGATGATGGCGGTGGTCTCGCCCCGGAGGTCCATCACGCCGTCGATCGAGTCGGCGGTCCGGGGGATTCGGGTCACCTTCTTTATCTCCACGATGCTGTCGACCTCGTCGATGTCGACCGCGCAGTAGTCGTCGCCGAGGCGGAACTCCACGACCTGTCGGGTCGGGACGTTCTCGACCTCCGGCGCGTCGGTCTCGTCCGTGCCGTCACCGGCGTCGGCGTCGGTTTCCTGTACCTCCATGGCGCTCTCTATCTGGACCATCGAACCAGACCACATAAAACCCGGCCTCGCCTCTCGGAGATGATAATCGGGGTCGGGGAAACGTACTTGTCGACGGGACGTAACGACAGACGCATGACTCGTCCCCGTCGCGCCCCCGACTCTCCCCTCCGTGCCTCCCGGCTCGCGGCGTGGCTGGTCGCCGCGACCCTCCTCGCCGCGACGCTGCTCGTCACCACCGCCCCGGCCGCGTCGGCCCCGCCGCCCCGACCGCTCTGCGACGCCTGCGGCGACTCGTTCGAGGCGACCGCCGCGTCCCACGGCGTCGACGTCGACGTCGAGCGAAGCACCGCGACGGTGTCGGTCCACCGGAACGGAACCGCTACCTGGGCGGTCCGGAACCGCCTGACCGACACCGACGGGCTCGCACGGTTGCGGGCGAACGCCAGCCTCCGGGCCGAGGTCGCCGACCGGGCGATGTGGGACGCGGAGTTCCTCGGCGCCGGAGTCTCGGAGTCGGGCGTCCTGACGCTGCGCTACCGCGAACCCGGGTTCGCCGAGCGGTCGGTCGGCGGCGTCCTCCGGTCGGGCGCGTTCACCGAGGCCCACGGCTACCGCAACCTCGACGGCCTCGGCGCCGACCGCCTGGCGGTGATCGCTCCCGACGGGATGCGGGTCGACTGGACCGTACCCGGCGCGACCGTCGGCGACGACGGCAGGCGGACGACGCTGACCGGACTCGACCGCTACGGGTTCGTCACCTTCGTCCCCGAGGGCGCGACGCTCGGCCCGGCGCTGAGTCTCCTCGCCGCGGCGTCGCTGCTCGGTCCGGTCGTCGCGACGAATCTCCTGACGAGGGTCGCCGTCCCGACCGCGCTGTTCGGCGCCTTCGTCGCGGCGGCGTGCGGCGGGCTCGCCAGACTCGACCGGCGAGTCGAGCGCGTTGCGGAGCGGGCCGGCGTCGCTCTCGCCGGCCTGGGCGCCCTCGTCGTCGTGCTGGTACTCGGGCCGCCGGCCGGCGGCGTCTCGCTCCTCGGCGGGGCTGGTGCGCCGGTGTTCGGCGTCGGCGTTGCCGCGGTCGGGTTCGGCGCGGCGCTCTCGCGGCCAGGCGTCCGCGAGCGGCTGACCTACCGACGGCTGGTCGGCGGCGCCGCGCTGGGCGTCGTCGCGGCCGCCGGGTCGACGCTGGCCGCCGCCGTCGCGTTCGACCGGAACGGGCTGACGCTCTCGTTTCTCACCGGCCTCCCGCCGCTGGTGCCCGTGTTCGCGCTGCTCCCGGCGGGCTACGCGCTCGGCGCCGGCGACCGGCGGCTGGCGGTCGCGACGGCGACCGTCGGGTTCGCGGTCTCGCTGCTCCCGTTCGCCTCGCTGTTCACCCCGACGGCGCAGTTCGGGCCGGTCGTCGTCCTGGTGGCGGCCGCGTACGCCGGCGCCATTGCAGTCGTCGGGGCGCCGCTGCTCGTCGTGGGAGTGGCACTGGCCGAGTCGTCGCCGGAGGACCCCGCGACCGGCGCGCCCGGCGGGCGTCGGTAGCGGTTGCTCGGGCCCGTTACGGAGGCGAACCGACGAGACGGCTCGACCGAAGAAGTGGAACTCGACCGGTGGAATCGGGGGTCAGACGTTCTCCGGCGGGAACACCATGCCGCGGTCGTCCTGGACCGCCTCGAAGAGGTCGGCGATGGTGTCGTCCGGACCCAGGTCGTAGGCCCGGAGGATGGCCTGGAGGCAGGACGGCGAGTAGCGGACCCGGACGTTCGACTCGGTGAGCAGGATGCCGAGCACGTCCTCGACGGCCGTCTCGGTGGTCAGCTGCTGGGCGTACCACCGCAGCAGGCTGTCGAACACCGTGGTCACGTCGTCGGAGAACATCTGCTGGTGGGAGATGGCGTCGTCGGACTTGGCGCTGACGTGGAAGCCGTACCGGGCGCTGGTCCCCTGGAGGTCGTCCTCGAGCCACCGCTTGACCGCGCCGGAGTCGACGTCGGCCCCGGCGGGCGGCCGGTCGGCGACCGACCGCTCGTCCCGTCCGGGGTCCGACCGGCCGGGCCGGCCGCCGTCCTCTCCCGAGGACCCGCCGGACGACGAACCGTCCTGGGCGTCCGCGGGCACCTCCGGTCGGGCGTCGGTGCCGATGACGTACCGGTCGTCGTCGAGCGGGACGACCTGCTCCTCGTCCTCGAAGTCGAGCTCGTCGGGCGACAGCGCCGACCCCTCGCCGGCGCTCTGGGCCTCGTCCGGCCGCGTGAGGGACGGTTCTTCGGGGTCCCGGCCGCCGTCCGGCGTCGGACTCATTGGGAGACGCTACCGTTCGGGTTCACATAAACCCACCGCCTGCGGGAACGAAACCCGCCGGTACTCCCGTCCTCCGGCCGGGTCTGGGCGGTCCGGTGACCCGCGGCGTCGGTCCGGCCGGGTCAGTCCCGTCGACCGCGTTCGGCCCTTGCAATAGTTGCCGGATGCGCGGGCCGCCGGCTGTCGTTCCCGCCGAGTTCGACGATCGTTGAAATAGGGATTTATTATCGTCGAACCACTCGCATCTACTACCGAAATGAGCGTACAACGTCCGACGACATCGTCGAGGGAGCTGCCGACGGAACTGGAGTCGCCGCGCGCGAAGCTCGTGTACCTCTACCTGCGGCCGGGAGCGGCGTCGATCGACGACCTCCAGCGCGACCTCGGCGTCGAGAAGATAACCCTGTACAGCATCCTCCGAACGCTCCGCGAGCGGGGTCTCGTGGAGAAGCGCGACGGGTCGTTCGCGGTGGTCGAGTAGCTACTCTTCGTCCTCTTCCGGGCAGAGCTGGTCCGGCGTGCGCTCGTAGCGCGGCGTCGCGACGAACTGCTCGATGCGTTCGCGTTCGTCATCTGAGAGGGGCATGTCCGTTGAGACTCACGGCAGGGGTAAAAAGACAGCGGCTACTGTCAGCCCGTCCGACTACACGCCCGACCGTTCCGGGGTGCGCCGGACGGGACCACCTTCTCCAGCACGCGTGCAGAGCACCCTCCGGCGCGCGGCGTAGTATGGCCCTCCGACGAGCGGCGTAGGGCGCCCCTGAACGCCGTCTCCGCTCCACGGCAACCGGGAAGGGAACGGTTATCGCCGACAGTCATATTACCGCGGAAGCCCGGAAATCCGGTGGGGATTGTATGCCGGTCAGTTTCACTACCGGACGCACGGGGGTCCAGCATGGCTGAGGTAGACGACAAGTACCCCGAGGAGTCGGGGCGACGCCGGTTCGTCAAGGGCGTCGTCGGGAGCGCCGCGCTCTCGGGGATCGGCACCGCGGCGGCGGCGAGCATCAACACGGCCACCGCGCCGACCGGGGCGGGCGGCGGCATAACCCAGTACTACGGTCCCGAGAACATCGACGGCCCCGCGCCGCGGGCGATGCCCCAGATCCCGGTCGAGATAGACGACGAGGGGTTCCTCAAGGGCATCTGGCCCGAACCGAAGACGGTCACCCAGGCGGGCCGCGAGGTCACCATCGCGGAGATGGATCTGGGCGGTGTCACCTACTCCAGCGAGTGGTTCCAGTACTGCGGCGTCCAGACCTACCCCGGCGTGGACCCGGAGGCCGATCAGGACAACTACTTCCGGTACGCGGGCTCGTCGCCGTACGAATGGCAGGAGGAGGAGGTCGAACCCGGAGAGAAGGTCAACGTCGCCGACTTCGAGGACTACGAGGAGTTCGGCAACGATATCGGCACCGACGGCATCGGCAAGCCGGCGCTGGCGACGTGGCGCTCGCAGGACGTCCCCCCGAGCGGCACGATGCCGGTCCAGATCATCCGGAGCACCCTGTTCGAGGAGATGACCGAGCAGGGCGACGACTGGCTGTCGGCCAGCATCGCCGACGGGTTCTACGCCAACCTCAACAAGTGTACGCACTTCTGTTGCGTGCCGTCGTTCAAGGGACTGGCCTCCAGCGCCCAGTTCGGTGCGGCCGACGAGATCTACTGCCAGTGCCACCAGTCGGTGTACGACCCGTACAACATCGTGCAGGTGTCGTTCGTCGCGCTCCCGCGTCCCGAGGAGGACTGACGGCGGAACTGTCGGTCGTCGACCGACGGGGCTCCCCGTCGCCCGGACTCCGGACGGCGCCGACGCGCCGAGCGTTCCGCCGTCTTGGGGACAGACGTCGACGTCGCGTCGCGCGATGACGACTAAATGTCACTTTGGAGAGCCAGCAACAAACGTTTTATAGCCGCGGTAAGCATCCACCACCGTTGACGCGCATGCTCTCCGCAGTCCTCGACCGGCTCAGAGGTATGGTGGGGTCGTCGGCCGCCGACGGCGACGACGAGAACGGCGTTCGGGACGACGGACCGGACCTCTACGAGTGCGAGGGCTGCGGAGCGGTGTTCATCTCCAGGCCCGAGGAGTGCTCGAACTGCGAGGACGACGACTTCACGAACGTCGGGAAGTTCAGGTGACTCGGTCGGTCCTGCCGGCGGTCTGCGGGTTCTCGCGACCGACGCCGTAGCTCTCCGACGGCCAGTCACGGGAGACGGGCGACCGGCCCGACGGACGGTCCATCAGGGGCATCAGACAGCCAGAGAGGAGGTAGTACAGCCCCGGCAGAATCGGAGTCCGTGGGCGGAGCGCAGAACGACCTGGTCGACGAAGCGGAAGCAGTGGGCGAAGCGGCGACGGCCGGAACCGCGTCGGCCTCCCCCTGTTGGGCCGTCCGTTCCGGCCGCCGGCGTCGGCGGGCCGCCGAGCGGGTAAGGAGCGCCCGGCGGCCGCGCTGCGTCACAGGCGAACGTGCACCGGGAGTCGGTCGGCGCCGCCGTGGCGGTCCGTCGACGAGTCGCGGCACGGCGAGGCGGTCTATCACCGCCCGTTCCTAGCGTCGACCGTGGAACTGATAAAACGGCGTCAGACTCCCGACCGTTTCGTTTTAAGTCACCGCACGCGACAGACGGATGACCGTTCCGCGGCGTCGAACCCGTTGCAACCGCCGGGTGGGTTCTTATCGGCCGAGTCGAATGTCGCAACTACCGGTGGCCCGACCCGCCGCGCACCGATCTCCACCCATGGACTTCGAAACCGCGTTCGACGTACTGAGCAACGAACACCGCCGCGCCGTCCTCGAGATCCTCGCGGAGACCGGCCGGCTCTCCCGCCGGGAACTGACGTCTCGGCTGCTCGCCCGCGACGTCGGGCCCGACGACCCGGACCGGTCGTCCCGGCGCAGGCTCCGCATCGCGCTCCACCACAACCACCTGCCGCACCTGGCCGACGCCGGCGTCGTGACCTACGACGACGAGACGGTGGCGCCGACTCCGGAACTCGACGCCGTCGTCGGGTGGCTCGACGGCTCCGGACCGACCGATGGACCCGACAGCCTCGACGACAGACTGGCCGAGTTCTACGCGTAGGGGACGCTCGACGATTCTCGAACCCCGGCCCCGCCCGTCGTCGAACAAAGCGCCGACGGTGGTCAGTGGACGTACCTCGGGGAATCGCTACCGAACAGTCCGCGTCGCTGTCGACGTCGACAGCGACGCAAGCCAGGGGTGGGATTTGAACCCACGAACTCCCGATTACAAGTCGGGTGCTTGAACCGCCCAAGCTCCCCTGGCGCGTACCGCCACGTTCAGGCTACTCCTTTGTGAGCGTATCGCTTTCGACCGATTTTTCCAGTTCGACCCGGTGGGGAGCGTAACCGTGGCGGCGGTAGAACCGCCGGGCGTCCTCGTTGCCGGCCATCACCTCCAGCGCGACGGCGTCGGCGCCCGCCTCGCCCAGACGGCGCTCGGCGGTCCGCAGCAGCTCCGACCCGATTCCCTCGCCCCGGCGGTCCGGGACGACCGCGATGTTCCGGACGACTCCCCGTGTCACGTCCTGCTCGTAGTCGCCGGACTCGATGCCGAAGGTGACGAACCCCGCGACGTCGTCGGCGTCGGTCCGGGCCACCAGGAGCTCGTCGGCGACCGCGCTCCGGGCGACCGCCGCCCGGACGGTCGCGCGGTTCTCCTCGGCCAGCAGGTGGGAGTCGTACGCCCGCTGCTCGGCGGCCAGGTCGACCCACGTGTCGGCCACCGCGTCGGCGTCTGCGGTCGTCCCGGGTTCGACGCTGACCATTCAGTCCCGGAGCGCCTCCACCGCGGGCAGCGACTCGCCGGTGAGCATGTTGAGCGCCGCGCCGCCGCCCGTGCTCACGTGGTCGAACCCCTCGATGCCGAACCGCCGGATGGCGGCCGCGGTGTCGCCCCCGCCCACGACGCTGTACTCGGCCGCCGTCGCGGTCTCGAAGAGGTCGCGGGTCCCCTTCGCGAACGTCTCGTCCTCGAAGACCCCCGCCGGACCGTTGAGGACGACCGTGCCCGAGTTCCTGATGGTCTCTGTGTAACGCTCGATGGTCTCGGAGCCGACGTCCATCGCGGACTCGCCCTCCCGGGGCGGGAGGTCCTCGATCGCGATCTCGTGGCGGTCGCCGTCGCGCTCGACCGCCACGTCGACCGGGAGCCGGATGCGGTCGCCGTGCTCGGCGAGCAGGTCGGCCGCGCGGTCGATCTCGTCCCAGTAGCCCTGCTCGTAGACGAAGTCGGCGCTGGCGTCGCCGAGGTCGCGCTCGTCGGCCAGCAGGAACACGTTGGCCACCACCCCGGTCGTCAGCACCTCGTCGGCCAGCCCCCGGTCGAGCACGCTCTCGACGACCGTCATCGAGTCGGGGACCTTCGCGCCGCCGATGACGTAGGTCCGGGGCTCGGGCGTGCTCTCGATGTCGCCCAGCACGTCGAGCTCCCGCTCCATCACCCGGCCGGCGTAGCCCGGGATCCGGGACGGGAAGCCGACGATGGAGGGCTGAGAGCGGTGGGCCGCGGCGAACGCGTCGTTGACGTAGGCGTCGAGCACGGGGACGAGCTTGTCGACGAGCTCGGTCTCGCCCGCCCGGGCGGCCGGGAACTCCATGTACTCCTCGCTGTAGAAGCGGGTGTTCTCCAGCACGACCGCCTCCCCGTCGGAGAGGTTCTCGATAGAGCGCCGGGCGTCCGCGGAGAAGGTCGCGTCGGAGTACTCGACCGGCGCCTCGAGGAGTTCGTCGAGGCGCTCGGCGTGCGGGCGGAGGTCCCTGAACTGGTCGCCGCCGGGCCGGCCCTGGTGGGCGAGGACGGCCACCCGACCGCCCCGTTCCAGCAGTTCCGAGAGGGTGTCGACGTGAGCGCGGAGGCGGGCGTCGTCGGCGAGGTCGCCGTCGTCGGTCAGCGGACTGTTGATGTCGATGCGCACTCCGAGCGTGGTCCCTTGGACGGCGAGGTCGTCCAGGGTCTCTATCGGCATGTACGTCACTCCGACAGCCCGCGGCATATATGTGTCGGGCTTCCTGACAAATAGAAATTCGCTTCCGAGTGAACTTTTCACCGGCGCGTGTAACGTTCGCTACAGTCGTGCGTAGCGTTGACCCATCACGAACCTTTTTATACCCGGTGTGAGACCTACTGGTAGACTATGACAGGCAAAGAGAAGTCGCGACGCGCGTACCTCAAAGCGACCGGTGCGGCAGGCGCAGCTGGCCTGACCGGACTGTCGGGGTGTGTCGGAAGCCTCACGGGAAGCGGAGCGAACGAGACGACGACCGAGGACCAGCAGGAGACCGCCGGCGGTGGCGACACGACGACAGCCGGCGGCGACGAGCAGGAGCAGGGCGGTCAGCCCATCCAGATGGGCTCCATTCTGCCCATCACCGGTGCGCTCAGCGCGTACGGCGCCGGGATGCAGAAGGCGGTCAACCTCGCCGCCAAGCAGATCAACGACGCGGGCGGTCCGCTCGGGCGCAAGATCGAGGTCACCAACAAGGACAGCGAGACCAAGCCCGCGAAGGCGACACAGAAGTACAAGACGCTGGTCAACGAGGCGGGCATCATCGGGTTCGTCGGGGCGGCCTCCAGCGGGGTCTCGGTCCCGCTCGCCCAGCAGGTCGCCGCCGACCAGGTGATGCAGATGAGCAACGCCAGCACCACGCCGGCGCTCGCCGAGATCGGCTACAACGAGGACGAGACGGTCAAGTACTTCGGCCGGACCGCGCCCAACGACGGGCAGCAGGGCATCGTGATGGGCCGGATCATGAACGACGACAAGTACATCGGCGCCGACAAGGCCGCGTTCCTCTACGTCAACAACGCCTACGGCAAGGGCCTCGCCGAGAAGGCCAAGGCGGCGTTCGACGGGAAGTCGGTCGGAATGGTGCCCTACGACAAGAAGTCCTCGGACTACACCTCGACGCTCGACAAGCTCTTCGAGAACGACCCGGACGCCATCGGGTTCGTCGGCTACCCCGGCAACGGGAAGACCATCCTGAAGCAGTGGTCGAACGGCGGCTACGGCGGCGAGTGGGTCCTGAGCGAGGGACTCAACTCCTCGGAGTTCTTCAAGAACCTCAGCGACATCACCGACGGGATGTACCTCGCCTCGCCGAGCCCCGAGTCCACGAAGAGCGCGAAGAAGTACGACGAGGCGATGAGCGGCCAGTCGGCCACCCTGTTCGCGCCCCACGCCTACGACGGGTTGTTCCTCCAGGCGCTCGCCATCCACAAGGCCGGCGAGGCCTCGGGGACCGCCATCGCGAAGAACATCCGGTCGGTCTCCCGTCCCGACGGCGAGAAGGTGTTCGCCGGCGAGTTCGGCAAGGCGAAGCGACTGCTCGACGAGGGCAAGGCGATAAACTACCAGGGCGCGTCGAGTCCCGTCGACCTGAACAAGAGCCTCGAACCCCTCAACCGGTTCGCCATCATGCAGGTCAACGGCGGGAAGGCGAAGGAACTCGACACCATCGAGCGGTCGTGGTTCGAGGGCAAACTGTAGCCGTCCGGGGCGTCTCGGACGTCGCCTCCCTCCCGTTCGACGCACCGGAACGCAGTTTCTTTCGGGCCGGTTCCGGGATTCGGTTGAACTATCTGCCCGTGTCGTGGTAACCATACACAATAGTTTATTACTCCGGCGTCGTGTATCACGTCGGAGATGTCAGAGAAACTTCGGACGACACGGCGGAGGTACGTAAAGGGCGCGACGGTCGCGGGGGTGGCCGGGCTGACCGGACTGTCGACGTCGGCGGCCGCGCGGCAGGGCGGCCCCATCCAGATGGGATCCATCCTCCCCATCACGGGCGCGCTCAGCGCGTACGGGAGCGGGATGCAGAAGGCGGCCAACCTCGCCGCGCAGAACGTCAACGACGCCGGGGGCCCGCTCGGCCGGCAGATCAACATGAACAACGCCGACAGCGAGACCAAGCCCGCGCGGGCCATCCAGAAGTACAACTCGCTGGTCAACGAGGCGGGCATCATCGGGTTCGTCGGGGCGGCCTCCAGCGGGGTCTCGGTCCCGCTCGCCCAGAACGTCGCCTCCGACCAGGTGATGCAGGTGAGCAACGCCAGCACGTCGCCGGCGCTGGCCCAGATCGGCTACAACGAGGATCGGACCGTCAAGTACTTCGGCCGGACCGCGCCCAACGACGGGCAGCAGGGCATCGTGATGGGCCGGATCATGAACGACGACAAGTACATCGGCGCCGACAAGGCCGCGTTCCTCTACGTCGACAACCCCTACGGGCAGGGGCTCGCCGAGAAGGCCAGCGCGCAGTTCGAGGGCGAGACGACCGCGATGGTCGGGTACAGCAAGCGGTCGAGCGACTACACCTCGACGCTCGACAAGGTGTTCAACGGGGATCCCGACGCGGTCGGGTTCGTCGGCTACCCCGGCAACGGTCGGACCATCCTGAAGCAGTGGTCGAACGGCGGTTACGGCGGCGAGTGGGTGCTCAGCGAGGGGCTGAACTCCTCGGAGTTCCTGAGTAGCCTCAGCAACATCACGGCCGGGATGTACCTCGCCTCGCCCGACCCCGAGCAGACGAAGGGCGCGACCAAGTTCGAGCAGATGATGGGCGACCAGGCGGGCACCCTGTTCGCGCCCCACGCCTACGACGCCCTCTTCCTCCAGGCGCTGGCAATCGAGGCCGCGGGCGAGGCGTCCGGGACCGCGATCGCCAAGAACATCCGGCGCGTCTCGCGGCCCGAGGCCGGCAGCCAGGCCACCGCGAACGAGACCACCACCGCCGACATGTCGGGCGGCCAGTCCTCGCCGCCGCAGGCGAAGGTCGTCACCGTCGACGAGTTCCAGAAGGCCAAGGACCTGCTGTCGAACGGCCAGGACATCAACTACCAGGGCGCGTCGAGTCCCGTCAACCTCAACGAGTCGCTCGAACCCCTCAACCAGTTCGCCATCATGCAGGTGCAGGACGACGGTTCGACGAAGGTCCTGGAGACGATTCCGCGGAGCTTCTTCCGCGGCAAACTCGGCGAAGGCGGCGCGGGGACGACCACGACGCAGGGATAGCAACTGACCCGTCGCAGATTTTTACGCGCACCCGGTGATCCGCCAGCCGACGCGTTCTCGGTGGGGCGAAACGGGGCGGTCGGCGGTCCCCGACGGCAGTCGAGACGAAGGTTGAAGTGCGAAGCCGGGACGAACTCGGGCCGGACGCCTCGCGCGGTTCCGGTCGAGGGCAGTCCGTGCACGCTGCGGGACCGCCAGTCCGACTACCCCGAGAGGGCTGTGCCAACGCCGCGAGTCGAGTCCGAACGTCGGGCCTCGAGAAGTGAACGCCATCAGGGGACCGGAAACGGCGTCGACGGGGTCGAAACCGCCGGGTCCTCAGTCGTCGGTCGCGGCCTCGCCGGCCTCGCCGCCGGTGTCGCCGCCACCGCCGCCGAGGTAGAGCTCGGTCACCTCGTCGTTGTCGAGCAGCGCCTCGCCGGTGTCCTCGAACCGGTTCTCGCCCATCTCGAGCACGTAGCCCCGGTCGGAGTTCCGGAGGGCCTTCCGGGCGTTCTGCTCGACCATCAGGATGGCCGTGCCCGACTCGTTGATCTCGATGATCTTCTCGAACACCTCGTCGACCAGGTCGGGCGCCAGCCCCGCCGAGGGCTCGTCGACCAGCATCAGGTCGGGGTCGACCATCAGCCCGCGGCCCATCGCGAGCATCTGCTGCTGGCCGCCCGACATGGTGCCGGCCTTCTGGTTCTGGCGCTCCTCCAGGATTGGGAAGCGCTCGAACACCTCCTGGAGCGCGTCCTCCGGCACCGAGTCGAGGATGTACGCGCCCATCTCGAGGTTCTCCCGGACGGTGAGGTTCGGGAAGACGTTGTCGACCTGCGGGACGTAGCACATCCCCTCGCGGGTGATCTCGTCGGGCCTGAGGCCGGTGATCTCCGCGCCGTCGAACGTCACCGTCCCCTCCCAGCAGTCGATGAGCCCGAAGACGGCCTTCATGAACGTCGACTTGCCCGCGCCGTTCGGCCCGATGATGCAGACGATCTCGTCGTCTCCGACGTCCATCGAGACCCCGTGGAGGATCTGGGCGTCGCCGTAGCCCGACACGATGTCCCGGGCCTCGAGTAGCGCCATCGGTTATCCCCCCAGGTACGCGTCGACGACGCGCTGGTCGTTCTGTACTTCCTCGGGCGTGCCTTGCATCAGCTTCTTGCCTTGGTCCATGACGATGATGGTGTCCGAGAGGTTCATGATGACCTCCATGTCGTGTTCGACGATGCAGAACGTGTAGCCCTGCTCGCGCAGGTTCTCGATGCGCTGCAACAGCTTCTGGGTCAGCGCGGGGTTGACGCCGGCCACCGGCTCGTCCAGCAGGATGAGGTCGGGGTCGGTCATCAGCACCCGGCCCAGCTCCAGCAGCTTGCGCTGGCCGCCCGAGAGGTTGCCGGCGTACTCGTTGGTGAGGTGGTCGAGCTCGAGGAACTCCAGCATCTCGACCGCCCGCTCGCGGACGTCTTCCTCCTCCTCGGCGACCGCGCCGCGCCGGAACCACGCGTTCGGGAGGCTCTCGCCCCGCTGGTCCTGGGGCGCGAGCATCAGGTTCTCCAGCACGGTCATCCCCTGGAGCTCGCGGGTCAGCTGGAACGTCCGGGAGAGGCCGGCCTCGGACACCCGGAACGGCCGCTTGTTCTTGACGTCGAGGACGTCGTTCTTGACCTTCTCCTCGGCCTGGTAGACGCCCGCGCCGAGTCCGGCACCGACGACCGCCGCGCCGGCCAGCCCGAGCGTGGAGACGCCGGCCGACGCCGCGGCCGCCAGCCCGGCGCCGCCGAAGGTCATCCCGGACGCGCTCATCCAGATGCCCTGCTCGGTCTCGCTCGGGCGCATGATGTCCTGGAGGTCGGTGCCCCGGTAGCGGATGTCGCCGCTGTCGGGCTCGTAGAACCCGCTGATCAGGTTGAACGTCGTGGTCTTGCCGGCGCCGTTCGGGCCGATGAGCCCCGTGACGGTGCCCTCCTCGACCTCGAACGTCGCCCCGTCGACGGCGGTGATGCCGCCGAAGGTCTTGCGCAGCCCCTCGACCTCGAGGATCGATTCGCCGGTGCCGTGCGTCTGGGTCTCGGATTCGACTGTCTCGCTCATTCTTCTGTCACATCCGCGACGGTTCGTTGCTCGCCCCACAGCCCCTCGGGGCGGTAGTAGAGGATGACGATGAGCAGCGCGCCGATGAACGCCAGCCGGAGCGCCTGCACCGACGACCGCGCCGACGTCGGGAAGAACGCCGCGATGTCGGCGGTCGCCTTCTGGAACGCCCAGTAGATGGTCGCGCCCAGGATCATCCCCTTGTTGTTGGCGGTGCCCCCGATGATGAGTGCGAGGAACGCGATGAACGTCACGCGCGGGGCGAACATCGTGTGGACCAGGCTCTGGAAGTAGATGGCGGTCAGCCCGCCGGCGAACCCGGCCAGCGCGGACCCGAGCATCATGCTCTGGACCTTGTAGGCGAAGGTGTTCTTCCCGAGCGAGGTCGCCACGTCCTCGTCCTCCCGGATGGCCTTGAGCACCCGGCCGAACGGCGACTCGACCGTGATCTCCGAGAGGTAGTACAGCATCGCCAGCGACGCCAGCGTCAGCACCAGCAGGAACCGCGAGTAGTCGAACTGCGCGACCCCGCCCTGGAACTTCAGCAGCCACAGCAGGTTCTGGAACGTGTTGTTCACCACCGCGTCGAGGCCGCCCCGCTTGAACGGGACGATGTTGGCCATCCCGAAGTACCGGATGACGAACAGCCAGATGGCGCCGACGCCGACGATGCGGACGAACTCGACGCCCGAGCCGAACCGCTCCCAGTTCGATCCGAGGTAGTAGACCCCGTATAGGAACGCGACCAGCAGCGCCATCGTGGCGAACAGGCCCAGGCTGCTCATCGCGTCGCCGGAGCTCTCGCCGCCGAGCACGATCAGCGGCACGAAGCAGGCGACGAACGTGAGCGCGAGCCCGAGCGCCGCGCCGAAGTCCCGGACCGAGAGGTCGCTGTACCGCCGGGCGACCGCCACGGCGCCGAACACCCAGGTGAACAGCGAGACCGCCGCGAGGAACACCGAGACGACGATCACCGCCTCGCCGAGCGCGACCCCGGCCGCGAAGGCGGCGGTCGCGGTGACGGCGCCGGCCACCGGCGCCCACCGGCGGTTCGCGCCGTAGAACCCCGCGGTGACGGCGGCGAACACGACGAGGCCGAACAGCCAGTCGAGGCTCACGCCCGCGACGGTCCACCACTCGAACGCCTGCCACGCGACGACCCCCGCCGCGAGGCCGAACAGCCCGCCGACGCCCAGCAGCGCGCGCTGCTCGGCCTCGCTCACGCGGGTCCGCGACCGGCGGGCGGCGAGGTAGCCGACGCCGAGCGTCGTGAGCGCGAGCAGACCGTCGACGACCCAGCCGCCGACGCCCCGGGTGCCCGAGATGGTGCGGCCGGCGGTGACACCGCCGTCGGACCGGGGGTCCGACGAAGCTCGCGAACCGTCGGTTCGCTCGCCGCCATCAGCCTTCGTGTCCACGTCGCCCGCCTTCCCGCCGTCGGCGGCCAGCTCGGACCCGCTATCGGTGCCGGTCTCCGCCAGCACGTGGGTCGCCACCGTCCAGAGGACGAAGACGACGAACCCGAGGAGCGCCGCCGCGCCGAGCGTGTCGCCGGGCAGCGGGAAGAAGTCGCGGAACGGCTGGCTGAACCCCCGGAGCGACCCGGGGCCGTTGGCGAGCCAGCCCTCCGACTGGACGATCCGCTTCAGGATGACCGAGATGCCCAGCACCGCGATCGCGAGGTAGTCCTCGCGGAGCCGTATCGCGGGCAGCGCGACCAGCATGCCGAGCAGTCCGGCCACGAGCGTCCCGACCGCGATGGCCGGCAGCCAGGGCCAGCTCCACCCGAGGATGTACGTGGTGAACTGCTGCTCGCTGGCGGGCGGCAACACCAGCAGGGCGGTCACGTAGGCGCCCGTCAGGTAGAACGCCACGTGTCCGATGTCCAGCAGCCCCGTGTAACCGAACTTGATGTTCAGGCCGAGCGCGAGGATCGCGTAGATACCCACGATGATGCCGAGCGATACCAGACTGGATGACAGTGCCATGTTATGAGCCTCCCGTGATGCCTTCGGGTTTGACCAGCAGCACGACGAACAGGATGGCGAACGCGATGGGGATGCGGTAGGTCGACCCGATGCCCGGGATGACGTGGATGCCGACGTCCATCGACAGGCCCACGATGTAGCTCCCGAGGATCGCGCCGTACACCGACTGGAGCCCGCCCAGGATGACGCCGGCGAACATCGGGAGCAGCAGGAAGAAGCCCATGTTGACCGTGAGCTGGCTGAACAGCACGCCGAGCATCACGCCGCCGACCGCCGCGAACGCGCCCGCGATGATCCACGTCGCCATCATCACGCGGTCGGTGTTGATGCCGGTGATCTTCGCGAGGTCGATGTTGTCGCTGGACGCCCGCATCGCCTTGCCCAGCTTTGTCTCCTGGAGCAGGAAGTGCAGCAGCGCCATCATCCCGATCGCGATGAAGATGACCGACGCCCGCATCAGCGACAGCCGGATGCGGGTCTGGAACGACGGCGACTGGGGGACGGCTCCGCCGCCGGCCAGCGCGAACAGCAGGACCACGAACGTCGCGACGCCCGCCACGGCCGCGCCGAGCCGCGGGCCGACGGTGTGGCTCGCGCCGTACCCCTCGGCGCCGCCGCTGCGCCAGCGGTAGACCGCGTACGCGACGCCGACCGTCAGCGCGACCAGCGCGAGCGCCGCGAGCCACGAGTAGGTCGCGGTGAACATCGCCTGGTCGGGGTTCGGTCCGGTGTCGATGACGTGGAGCGTGAATCCGTTGCCGGCCACGTAGAAGTCGAAGAACTTCGCGGCCGACAGGCCGACGTCGTAGCCGAACACCTTGCCGACCTGCGGGACGACGTAGGTCCGGACCTCGCCGCCGTAGAACGCCTGCGTGCCGAACCGGAGCACGAACGACAGCCCCAGCGTCACGATGAGCATCGTGGCCAGCGAGGCGTCCTTGGCCCGGAACTTCTGGAAGATGACCTTCTCGAGGAACGGCGCGACCCACGCGAGAACCAGCGCCGACAGCAGCAGTCCGGCCCAGATCGAGGGGAATCCGAGGCTCACGACGACGCCGAGGGCCGCGGCCGCCGCCGCGTGGACGCCGAGCGCGAGCGCCGGGCTGGGGTCGCCCGGCCACCACGACCCCCGTAACGCCGACATCCCGCCCAGCAAGTACACCGCGGCCAGCGCCGACCCGGCCGCGAGCGCGAACAGCACGACGAACCCGAGCGTGGAGAGGTCGCGGGAGGCCTGCGTCAGCAGCTCGAACACCGGCACGGTCGCCGGCTTGTTGACGAACAGCGCCATGTACGCCCCGAGCATCAGCAGCTCGCCGTGGGCGAAGTTCGGGACCTCCGCGATGTTGTACACCAGCGCCAGGCCGATGGCACCGAGCGCGACGATGCTCCCCGTAACCAGTCCGGTCACGATAGCGTTTGCCAGCCCGGTGCTAGGTGCCACGTGCGAACACCTCGTATACCTGCTTGTCACAGCCTACCATATGACGTATCTCGCAAGCCCGACCTATTTGTGTCTTGCGCTTTTTCGCATCCACTCCTCGCAGAAAATCGCGGAGAACGGGGGCCGCGCCGCCGGCTCAGACGTCCCGACAGTCGGCGCAGATGAGCTGGCCGTTGACGTTGGCGAGCTGCCTGCTCAGGGTGCCGCAGGTCTCGCAGATGCTGCGGTCGGAGTACTCGTGGCGCTCGGCGCCGTCGGCGACGGCGGCCTCGGCGCGGTCGTTGGCCATCCGGTCGGCCCCCATCCGGTCGGTCCCGACTGGTTCGCCGACCTCGCGGGCCGACTCCGCGCGCAGCGACTGGACGTCCGACAGCGACGCCGACGCCGAGATGACGTCCCGCTCGGACAGGAGGCCGACGAGCTCGTTGTCGTCGGTGACGAGTAGTCGGCGGATGTCCTCGCGGGACATCGTGGCCGCCGCGTCCGACAGCTCCCGGTCGGCGCCGATCGAGACGACCGGTTCGGACATCACCGACGACACCTCGGTCGCGGCCGGGTCGCCCTCCCGGGCGACCAGCGCGATGACGTCGGTCTCGGTGACGATGCCGACCGGGTCGCTCCCCCGGAGGACCACGACACATCCCACTCCCTCCTCGTGCATGAGCCCGACCGCCCCCAGCACCGTGTCGGATTCGCTGACGCCGACGTACTCCCGGGACATCACGTCCCGGACGGTCACTTCGCCTTCCATGTGTGAACGATTGGCACTATTGGTCTAAAAAGTATCCCCGGCAGGCTTAAGCGCGCGACGGCCGTACGCTGACGGTTACCGGAGGAAGTGACGGTCGTCGGCGGTCGCTGCCCGGCGGACCGCCGGAGTCAGTCGATGACGACGCGGTGGCCGTCGTCGCGGCACTTCTCGAGCGCGTGCTTGGCCGCCATTCCGGCCGACTGGGGCGTGGCCGCCTGGCCCACGCCGACCTTGAGCTCGACCTCGGCGGTCTTCTCGACGTGCCGGATCGTGTCCTCGTAGGCCGCGGCGCCGAGGTCCGGACAGACCGCGATGACGTTGTCGCCGCCGACGAAGAACGAGAGGCCGCCGTGGGCCCGCCGGAAGTACCGCATCAGCTCGGCGTACCCCTGCTCGATGTGGATGAACGAGTCGAAGGCGTTGAGCCGGTCGGTGTACTTGCCGGTGGCGTCGTTGACGTCGAAGTGGGCGATCTGGACGTCGTCGTCGGTGCGCTCGTCGGGGTCGAGGGTCGTCCCGCGGAGGATCTCGGTCCGGTCGGCCTCCTGGGCGCTGCCGGCGTCCTGGATGTGCTCGGTCGCCGCCGAGAGCGCCTCGACGGGGCTGGGGTCGGCCCCGATGCCGAAGCTGACGGTCACCGGGTACCGGTTGGCGACCGACTCCTGGATCATGGCGTGGTCGGCCTCGTCCATCCCGTTCGTGACCGCGATCATGTTGTCGAACCGCGTGAAGAAGGCGTACCCCTCGCGGTTGCCCACCAGCTGGGAGAGGTCGGCGTACAGCCGGGACTGGAGGGTCTGGAGGTCGACCTCCCGGCGGGGTTCGGGCGTCACGGTCCACGGTCCGTAGTTGTCGATCTGGATGAGCGTAACCTGCGCGTTCGTCACAGTTGACCGGGGTTTCGGTTCGGTGGTTAATAAGTCGTCCTAATCTCGATAGGTGTTCCAGAATTGGGGAGGGGACGAGAGAGGGAACGACTCGGCCGTCAGTGACCGATACCGGCAGAATCACCTGCGAAATGCCAGAATCGGCCGATATACTATCGAGAGCCGACCACTCAGTCAGATCTGTCTATCGAACCCCGAATAATGGATATGTCCGTCCAAATATTCGGCGCGTCGGCAAACGAATTGCAGAAGACTTATCCGTGTAACCGACAATTGTCTACTCGCAATGGCAGAAGGAAACGTTGACTTCTTCAACGACACCGGCGGTTACGGTTTCATCTCGACGGACGACGCTGACGAGGACGTGTTCTTCCACATGGAAGACATCGGCGGCCCGGACCTCGAAGAGGGAACTGAGGTAGAGTTCAGTATCGAGCAGGCGGACAAGGGTCCGCGTGCGACGAATCTGACGCGACTTTAAACACGCAATTCAGGCCGCCGAGAGGCGGGTGAACGCGCTTTTTCCCGACGACAACGCTCGCGAGCGACGGCCGTCTGCGACGCCGTGATTGCCGGCGCCCGGCGCTCGCAGAGCCGCCGGTTCGAAGCGAGCCGACAGGTATCGCCACCGAGAGGCGGATTCCATTCCGGGACATTCAAACCCCCTTCCGCCCTGAACCTCACCAATGACAATCCCCTCCTTCGTCATCGGAATCGCGGGCGGGACCGGGGCCGGGAAGACGACGGTCGCCCGCGAGATCACCGAGGAGGTCGAGGACGACGTCACGCGGATCCCGATGGACAACTACTACAAGGACCTGAGCCACCTCGACTTCGAGGAGCGCGAGGAGGTCAACTACGACCACCCCTCGGCGTTCGAGTGGGACCTGCTGCGCGAGCACCTCGACGCCCTGCTGTCGGGCCAGTCGATCGAGATGCCCCAGTACGACTTCTCGATCCACAACCGGAAGGACGAGACCGTCGCGGTCGACCCGACCGACGTCATCGTGCTGGAGGGCATCTTCGCGCTCTACGACGAGGACGTCAACGAGATGCTCGACATCCGGGTGTACGTCGAGACCGACGCCGACGTGCGCATCCTCCGGCGCATCGAGCGCGACGTGGTCGAGCGCGGCCGCGACCTGGAGGGGGTCATCGACCAGTACCTCTCGACGGTCAAGCCGATGCACGAGCAGTTCGTCGCGCCCACGAAGAAGCGGGCCGACCTCATCATCCCGGAGGGCGCCAACGCGGTCGCGGTCAACCTGCTGGAGGAGAAGGTCCGGGCCGAGACGCTCACCGACTCGGGGTCGGGGTGGACCCTCTCGGAGGAGGGCGTCGAGCGCGAGGACGCCGAGCGCCTCGCAGTCGCCGGCCCGACCACGGCGGACGGGGGACGCGACGGTCCGGAGTTCGGCGACGGCTCGCGCCCGGGCGACTCGCGACGGGACGACGACAGCCGGTGGCGGAGCGACGACGCAGAATAGCGGGCGACCGAACCGCGGTTCTCAGGCGCTCTTCTTCTCGGGGTTCTCGCCCTTCGGGTGGTAGTCCCAGAAGCCCCCGCGGCGCATCCCCGCGCCGACCGCCTTGTGGAAGTCGACGATTGTCTCGAACTCCTCGCCCTCGACGTGCTCGAAGATGTCGGCCACGCTCACGACGCGCTTGTAGTTGATGCGGATTGGGTCGTCGCCGTACTCCTCGACGAACTCGGCCTTCGAGAGCGGGAAGTCCTCGTCCTCGTCGAGCTTCTTGGCCAGGATGGCCATGCCGTACTTGCGTCCGCCTTCGCTGCCCTCCTCGCCGTCGGGGTCGTGCGGCCAGTCCATGTCCGGAACGTGGGACGGGGTGCAAAAAGAGTTTACCGTTCGGCTATCCGAGAGGCGGCGGTCGCTGGAGCGGGGCCAGAATCAGACCGGAAAGTGACGCGTTCAGTCGTCGGCGTCCACCGCCTCGCGCTCGTCACCCAGCAGCTCCTCGCGGTGCTCGTCGAGGAGCGGCGCGCGCTCGCCCGGTTCGGGCGGCGTCTCGCTCAGCTTGATGGGCGAGCCCGCGATGGTCACCGCCTCGTCGGCGCCGGGCTGGTCGACCTTGACGAGCATGTCGCGGGCGTGGACGTGGGGGTCCTCGAACACGTCGCTCACGTCCTGGACCGGCGCGCACGGCACCGACCCTTCCAATCGGTCGCAGATCTCCGCGGCGGGGAGCGCCGCGGTCCACTCGGCGATCTCCTCGCGGAGCGACTCCCGGTTGTCGAGCCTGTCGGCGGTGGTCGGGTACTCGGCCGCGAGGTCCGGCCGGTCCATCGCCTCGCAGAGGGCCCGCCAGTGGTTGTCGCCGAACGCCGCGATCACGACGTGGCCGTCGGCGGCCTCGAAGGCGTTGTACGGGAACAGCGTCGGGTGGGCGTTCCCCCGGCGCGTGGGCACCTCGCCGGTGTAGGAGTGCTGGTAGACCGCCCGCTCGCACATCGAGATCATGGCGTCGTACATCGCGGTGTCGACGTACTGGCCTTCGCCGGTCCGGTCGCGGTGGCGGAGCGCGGCCAGGACGCCCACCGCGTTCAGCGTCGCGGTGAACAGGTCCCCGATACCCGGGCCCACCTTGGTCGGCGGGCCGTCGGGCTGGCCGGTGATCTCCATCACGCCACCGAGCGCCTGGGCGATGAGGTCGAACGAGGGCTGGCCCTGCCGGTCTGTCTCGCCCGTGCGCGGGTCGCCGAACCCCCGGATGGAGGCGTAGACCAGCTCGGGGTTGCGCTCGCGCAGCGTCTCGTACGCCAGGTCGAACCGCTCCATCGTGCCGGCACGGAAGTTCTCGACCACCACGTCGGCGTCCTCTACCAGTCCGAGGAAGTCGGCCCGGTCGCCCTCGTCGGTCAGGTCGAGTTCGAGGCTCCGCTTGCCCCGGTTGACGCTCTGGAAGTAGCCGCCGTAGGCGTCGTCGTCGCTGACGAACGGCGGGTTCGGCCGGATGAGGTCGCCGCCGGGGCGTTCGATCTTCACCACGTCGGCCCCGAGGTCGGCGAGCAGCATCGTGCAGTACGGGCCGGCCAGCACCTGCGTCAGGTCGAGAACGCGCACGTCGTCGAGCGCTTGCATCGTTTCGCCCGTCGCCGACCCGGGACAAAAACCTTCCCAATAAATAATGTGGTTTGTCTGGAAGGGGCACATACACCCTCAAATGGCCTTAAAGGGATTTAATCATGAACAATGATTATCTTTAAGTATTGTTCATGGAAGTTGTAGGTGATGTCTGCCACAGTCATCCTCGGCGTCATCGGCTCCGACGCGCACGCCGTCGGCATCACGATACTCGAACAGGCGCTGTCGGCGGCCGGGTTCGAGGTCGTCAACCTCGGCGTCCAGTCCAGCCAGCAGGAGTTCATCGCCGCAGCCGAAGCTCACGAGGGTGACGCGGTACTCGTCTCCTCCCTCTACGGTCACGCCGAGCAGGACTGCCGCGGCTTCCACGAGGCCATCGAGGACGCGGACCTCGACCTCGTGACCTACATCGGCGGCAACCTCGCGGTCGGCCAGGACGACTTCGCGGAGACCAGCGAGCGGTTCCGCGAGCTGGGCTTCGACCGGGTCTTCGACTCCGAGACGCGACCCGAGGAGGCCATCGCCGCGCTGAAGGCCGACATGAACATCGCGGAGTCCGAGGCCGAACGCGCCAGGATCACGTCCTGAGCCCCGTCCCCAGCATGCTACGCGACACACGCCTCTCCGGTAGAGACCTCTCGCGCATCGACGAGGAGATACGAGCCGACTGGTCGGTCGAGGACCTCGACTTCGAGGAGGCGGTCGACTACCACGACGCGCTGCCCCCGGGCAAGCAGTTCGCCCGGGTCCTCGAGAACGCCGACCGGCCGCTGCTCCAGCCGCGGGCCGGCGTCCCACGGCTCGACGACCAGATCGCGCTGCTGGGGCACCTCGAAGACGCGGGCCGGGCCGACCTGCTCCCGACGACCATCGACTCGTACACCCGCGACAACGAGTACGGGAAGGCCCAGGAGGGCCTCGAGGAGGCCCGCGACACCGGCGAGGACACCCTCAACGGCTTCCCGGCGGTCAACCACGGCGTCGAGGGGTGCCGCCAGCTGATCGAGGCGGTCGACGCGCCGGTCGAGGTGCGCCACGGCACGCCCGACGCCCGGCTGCTCGCGGCGGTCACGTTCGCCGGCGGGTTCCAGAGCTTCGAGGGCGGCCCCGTCTCCTACAACATCCCGTACACCAAGGAGCGGGACCTCGCCCGGACCATCGAGCACTGGCAGTACGTCGACCGCCTCGCCGGCGCCTACACGGAGCGCGGCGTCACGATAAACCGTGAACCGTTCGGCCCACTGACCGGGACGCTCGTCCCGCCGAGCATCGCCATCGCGGTGATGCTGGTCGAGGGGATGCTGGCCGCCACCCAGGGCGTCCGGAGCATCACCCTCGGCTACGGGCAGGTCGGCAATCTGGTCCAGGACATCGCGGCGCTCCGGGCGCTCCGCGAACTCGGCGAGGAGTACCTCCCCGACGAGGTGACCGTCACCACCGTGTTCCACGAGTGGATGGGCGGGTTCCCGCCGGACGAGGCCCGGGCCAACGGCGTCATCGCGCTCGGGGCGGCCACCGCGGCCATCGCGGAGCCCGACAAGGTCATCACCAAGTCCCCGCAGGAGTTCGGCGGCGTCCCCACCAAGGAGGCCAACGCCGCGGGGCTGCGAACCACCAGACAGCTCATCGACATGATGCGAGAGCAGGACATCAACCTCGACGGCGTCGACAGGGAACAGGAGTTCATCGAGAAGTCGACTCGGTCGCTGATGGACACGGTGCTACAGCTCGGCGACGAGGACGTCGCCCAGGGCGTCGTGACGGCGTTCGAGACCGGCAAGCTCGACGTCCCGTTCGCCCCGAGCGAGAGCGCGGCGAGCGCGGTGCTGCCCGCCCGGGACGACGACGGTCGGGTCCGCGTCCTCCAGTTCGGCGACCTGGCGCTCGACCCGGACCTGAAGGACGTCCACACCGACCGGCTCGACCGCCGGGCCCGGGCGGAGAACCGCGACCGATCCTTCCAGATGGTGGCCGACGACGTCGACGCCATCAGCGAGGGACGCCTCATCGGCCGGCCGGGAGGTGAGCAGGCGTGACGACCATCGAGAACGTCCGGGCGGTCCCGGGAGCCTCGGGGTTCTTCTTCGACGACCAGCGCGCCATCAAGGACGGCGCCGAGCGCGACGGGTTCGCCTACCGGGGCGACCCGGTCACGCCGGGGTTCGACCGGGTCCGGCAGGCCGGCGAGGCGATCAGCGTCCTGGTCGAACTCGACGACGGCACGGTGGCGACCGGCGACTGCGCCGCGGTCCAGTACTCCGGCGCGGGCGGCCGCGATCCGCTGTTCCGGGCCGACGAGTTCGTCCCGGTCGTGGAGGGGCCGGTCGCCGACGCGCTCGTCGGTCGGTCCGCCGAGGAGTTCGCCGAGAACGCGGCCCTGCTGGAGGACCTCGATGGTCCCGACGGCGTTACCGGCGGCGGCGAAGCGTCGACGAACGACGGGCGCCTCCACACCGCCATCAGGTACGGGGTCTCGCAGGCGCTGCTCAACGCCGCGGCGACGGCCCGCCGGACGACCGGGACCGACGCGCTGGCCGACGCGCTCGGCACCGACCCGGCCGACCGCCCGGTCCCGGTGTTCGGGCAGTCGGGCGACGCCCGGCGTGACAACGCCGAGAAGATGCTGCTGAAGGGCGTGCCGGTCCTGCCCCACGGCCTGTTCAACAGCGTCGAGAAGGTCGGCGAGGACGGCGAGCGACTCGTCGCGTACCTCGACTGGCTCTCGACGCGGGCGGAGGAGATCGGCCCGGAGGGGTACGCGCCCCGGTTCCACGTCGACGTGTACGGGGTCCTCGGCGAGGTGTTCGGGCCGCCCTACGACCGGGCCGGGCTCGCCGACTACTTCGGCGACCTCCGGACGGCGGCGGCGCCGTTCCCGCTCCAGGTCGAGGGACCGATGGACGCCGGCGGTCGGGCCGAGCAGATCCACGCCATGGCCGAACTCCGCGAGGGGCTGGCGGACGCCGGCGTCGACGTCGACATCGTGGCCGACGAGTGGTGCAACACCTTCGACGACGTCCGGGCGTTCGTCGACGCCGGCGCGGCCGACCTCGTCCAGGTCAAGACGCCCGACCTCGGCGGCGTCCAGCGCAGCGGCGCGGCGGTCCGGTACTGCGAGGGGACCGACACCCGGGCGTACCTCGGCGGGACCTGCAACGAGACCGCCGAGTCGGCCCGGACCTGCGCCCACGTCGCGCTCGCCACCGACGCGGCCCAGGTGCTCGCCAAGCCCGGCATGGGCTTCGACGAGGGGTACATGATCGTGACCAACGAGATGCGCCGGGCGCTGGCCCGCCGGGGCGACTGGCCGGCAGCGAGCGGAGCGGACGGAACGGGCGGCGCCTCTTCGCGGTCCCGACCGGACGCGGCCTCCGACGCTGGAGGTGCCGGCGATGACTGACTGGACCGACCCGGCGACGTTCGCGGCGGCGCTCGACCGCGCCGAGACCAGGGAGAAGGGCACCTACTTCGAGGCGTTCGCCGAGGGCGAGACCGTCCAGCACGCCCCCGGCCTCGAACTCTCCCGGCACGCCTCGGAGCTGTGGGCCAGCCAGACGCTCAACCACGACCCGGCCTACTGGCGGTCGGACGCGGCCCGCGAACTGGGCTACGACGAGCGACCGGTCCACCCGGACTACCTGCTGGCGGCCGTGATGGGTCCGAGCGTCGAGGACCTGAGCGAGAAGGGCGGCTACTTCCTCGGCCGGGACGACGTGGAGCTCCACGACCCCGGGGTGACGCCGGGCACCGAGGTCCGGGTCGAGTCGACCGTCGAGGCCAAGCGCGAGTCGAGCTCCCGGCCGGCCTACGGCATCGTGACCTGGGAGACGACCGGGTACGACGCAGCGACCGGCGACCCGCTGCTGTCGTACGCGCGAACGAACATGATTCCGCGGCGCGAGCCGGTGGCGACCGACGGCGACGGGACGACGGGAGAGGAGTCCGACGAGGCGGCGACCGCCGGAGAATCGCTGGAGCCCGACCTCCCCGACGAACTCCTCGCGCCGGCGGGACCGTACTTCGAGGACCTCCGGGAGGCCGTCGAGCGCGCCCGGGACCGCGACGCCGCGGTGGCCTACCGCCACGAGCGCGGCCGGACGATGGACGACGTGCTGGTCTCGACGCTGCCGCTGCTCACGCTCAACACCGCGAAGCAGCACCACGACGACCACCACATGGCCGACTCGCCGTCGGGCGAGATCGTCGCCTACGGCGACGTCACCCGGTCGGTCGCGCTCGGCCACGCCCGGTCGGACGAGGCGACCGTCCGCGAGCTGTCGTACGGCGACGAGCGGTTCCACGACTTCGTGACCGCCGGCGACACCGTCTACGGCTTCACCCGCGTGCTCGACGCCCGGGAGGCCGACCGCGACGCGATTCCGGCGGGCGCCCCCGACGCGGGCGAGGTCACCTTCGAGCACTACGCGTTCAACCAGCGCGACGAGCCGGTCTACTCCGGCACGCGGACAGCGCTCGTCCGGAAGCGGAACTGAGCGCGGAACCGGGACGCCACAGCACGCCGAATTACCACGATTCCATGACCCGATCACGACTCTGCCGAACGTTCCAGACCGCACCCGCCGCCGTCCCCCGGGACGACGGCGCGAAGTACCTCCGCTCCGGCCTCGCGGCCGAGGGGTGGCAGGCCCCCGACTGGCTGGTCCCCGACCTCGAAGACGGCACCGCGCCCGACCGGAAGGACGAGGCGCTGGACAACGTCCGGGACCTCCTGCCGGAGTACGCCCCCGAGTTCGCCGGCGAGATCTGGCCCCGCGTCGAGTGGGACTACGGCGACGGGGCGACCAGCGAGCGCGGCCGCGGCCAGATCGCCGAACTCGTCGAGTCGGTCGGCGAGCACCTCGACGGCGTGGTCGTCCCGAAGGTCGGGCGACTCGCGGACGTGGAGGACGCCGAGGCCGCGGTCGAGGCCGCCGCGCGCGAGACCGGCCGCGACGTCGACCTCGCGGTCATCGTCGAGACCGCCCGGGCGCGCTCGGACCTCCGGGAGATCGCGCAGTTCGGCGCCGACTCCCGGCTCGCGGCGCTGGTCTTCGGCCCGGTGGACTACGCCGCGGAACTCGGCGGCCGCGACGTCGGCGGGAGCCCGGAGTGGCCCGGCCTCTACGAGGCGCTGTCGAACGAGGCCAGCGCCAACGACCTGCTGGCGATCGGCGGCCCCTTCGACAGGCTGTTCCGCGAGCGCGCCGGCGTCACGTTCTACAACGGCGACGCCTACGCCGAGTACGTCGAGCGCGAGGCCCGGGTCGGCCTCGACGGCTCGTGGTCGCTCCACCCCAACCAGACCGAGCAGGCCAACCGCATCCACCTGCCGAGCGAGGCCGAGCTCCGCGAGGCGGTCCGGAAGATCGAGGGGTTCGTCGAGGCGAAGGCGGAGGGGACGGGCGCGGTGTCCATCGACGGCCAGATGGTCGACGAGGCGACGTTCAAGAACTTCGAGAACACGGTCGAGACGGTCCGGGCGGTCCACGAGGCCCGCGAGTCCCAGACCCGCGAGTACTACGACGCCGACCTGCTCGACCGGGCGCTCGCGGCGGGGTGAGGCGGTAGAGCGCGAGTCACCACCCTTTACTCCGACGCGTACTGGCGCGACCTCCGTGTCGCGCCAAGCGTGCGAGGTCTGCGCGAGTGACGCGAGCGCAGGCTCGTCACGAGCGAAGCGAAGTGACGGTGGATGAGGACCGCAGGGAGCAGAGCGACCGAGGACCGCAAGCGGCTGGGGAGGGGAGGCTCGCGGTTGCAGTGCGGTTGCGGGACAGATGTGACGGCAGTAGCTAGGTTCGGCTTAACCGTCCGGTAGTAGACAGCTACTTCGGAACCGTCCAGGGAAATCGGAGGACGTGACTACTTACGGCCCTCGAAACGGACAGTAACTGTCCGTGTAATCCCCACATTACGATGACACGATCGGACGAGGTGCTCGCCGTGTTGCTCGCGTTAGAAGACGGTGGGATTGGGATTTGAACCACGCCGAGACGGTCCTGCTCGTTCGCTTCGCTCACTGCGCGGGCTGCGACTGGCAGGGTTCAAATCCGAGCCGTACGTCGGTAAACGCTCGCAGATTGGCGAGAGGATTAACTTCTCGCCGTGTTGCTCGCGTTAGAAGACGGTGGGATTGGGATTTGAACCCAAGAGGCATGACGCCACCTGCTTTCAAGGCAGGCGCAATAGGCCGCTCTGCCATCCCACCGCGCGCCCCCAAATTCCGGCTCGGTCGTCTAAGAACTGTCGGTCTCCTCGCGGACGAGCTCCGGTTCGCCCCCGTCGCCTTCTACCGCGCGGAGGCCCAGCTCGCGCACCAGCGCGGCGGTGTGCTCCGGGACGAAGCGGCCGGCGGTCGCCCGCGCGGTCAGCGTCGCGACCTGCGACAGGAGGTCCGCGCCGGTTTCGACGCGGGTCGCCGCGGGCAGGAAGTCGACGTCGTGGCCCGCGTCGACCGCGCGGTTCGTCAGGGTCTCGATCTCGGGCGCGGCGTAGGCGTCCTCGAAGTCGATGGTGTCGGTGAAGCCCGCGAAGTGGACCCGGCCGCGCTCGCTCGGGCCGAGCACGACCTCGTTGCGCCGGAGCTTCATCGCGGCGCTGTCGATCTCAGTGCGGGTGAGCAGCGGTGCGGTCCCGGGCGCGACCGCGACCGACTGGACGCCCTCCTCGTCGAGCAGGTGGGTGACCGCGTTGCCCGCCCGCGCCGAGAACGTCGAGCCGACCTGGACCTCGAACCGGGCGTCGTCGGGGTCGGCCAGCGCGTCGGCCGCGAGCGCGCGGACCTCCGCCTCGGCGCTCTGGTCGCCAGTGTCGGCGAATTCGTCCGGAATCGACTCCTCGTCGCGGTAGTTGACCAGCAGGTCGCCGCCGCTGCGCGCGGCGGCCCTGAAGGTGTCCTTCAGCATGGCTGCGTAGAGGTCCGCGGCCTCCCGCTCCGAGAGCGGCGACGACGCGGCGAGCTCCGGCAGCACCAGCCCCGGCCGCGGCGGGGCCGCGGGGACGACGATGACGGTCATGGGCTACACTCCGGGCGGCCGACCCTTGAAGCTTTTAATTCGGGGCGTCGACCGTTCGGGCGTGAACTGGTGGAAGCTCCTCGCCGCGCTCGCGGTCGCGGTGGTCGCGTTCGTCGCCGCCGGCGGACTGGTCGGCCTCGTCGACGCGGTGCTCGGCAGCGCGGCCGCGCTCGTCGTCGCCGCGCTCGTCGTCGCGTTCGTCGCCGCCGGCAGCTGGACCGGCACCGGCCCGAACCGGTGGCTGTCGAACCCCTACTGGGAGCGCTGAGGTCGGGCCGAAGTGACGTCGAACAGCCGCGGCGTCAGCGACCGCGCCGGCCCTTCGTCTGCCGGTAGTCCCGGTCCATCAGCGCCGAGAAGTGGTCGACGAACGCCTCGCGGTCGGCCTCCGACTGCTCGAGCGGGTCGGCCATCGGGACGATCTCGAACCCCCGGCCCCGAACGGTCGTCGCGTGATCTTCGACCGCGTCGAACTCCGCGGCGGGCGCGGTGGTGTACTCGGTCGCGATCTCGGTCAGGGCGCGCTGGCCGACGGGGACGAGTATCTCCGGGTTTATCATCCGGACCTCGGCGTTGAGGTACGGTTCGCACGTCCGGACCTCCTCGTCGGTCGGCGGGCGCTCTGGGTCGCGACACCGCGTGAGGTACGTGAGGAAGGCGTTGTCGAGCTCCGGCTCGTCGTCGCTGGGTAGCGAGTTGTTGAGCCCGAGCAGCCCCAGCACGTGCTGGAGGGCCTCCCCGCGCTCGTCGCCGGTGAACGGGACCCCCGTCCGGTCGGCACCCGCGCCGGGCGCCTCGCCGACGAACAGGAAGTCGGCGCCGACGTCGCCGTAGCCGTGAACCACCCGCTCGCGGGTCGCGCAGAGCGCCGGGCAGTTCTCGCAGTCGGCGTCCATGCCGAAGGGGTTCGACCGGGTCTGCTGGTTCGCGTCCATCGTCGGTACCCTGGGGCCCGCGCGGTAAAAACCGGTCGGAGCGGCGGCTACTCCGACCGGCGGCCGGCGTCGGTGCCCGCGCGCGAGGCGCCGTCGCCCGCGTCCGTCGCGTCCGTCACGCCGTCCGCCGCGTCGCCGTTCATCGGACCACCACTCGTCGGGTCGTCGTTCTCCGCGTCGTCGCCCGTCGGACCCCAGAGGTAGGGCTCGATTCGGTCGATGTGGGCGCCCGGTTCGACCCGGCCGCGCTCGCGGTCGTAGGCGACCACGCCGAAGTCGGCGAGCTTGGGCAGGTGGACGTGTCGGAGCGCGGTCGCGACCCGCCCGGCGTCGGAGCCGGTCCGGCGCGCGGCGCGCTCGGTCAGGTCCTCGACCGCGGCCGACCCGCGGTCGGTCAGGTCGGCGAGGACCGACCGGCGCCGGGGGTCGGCGACCGCCTCGAAGCAGTCGCTGACAGACGGCGCCGCGACCGCCTCCGCCGCGCCCTCCAGGCACTCGACGACCGTGTCGAACAGCGACGCGACCTCCCGGACGGTCGCGCAGTCGTGGGCCGACGGCGTGAGGCAGACGTAGCCCGCCGCGTCCCGGGCGTCGAACGCCCGGAGCAGCCCCCGGAGGAAGCCGACCGCCCGGTCGGTCTCCCAGCGGTCGAGGAACGCCGTCACCGAGTCGACGTACGCGACGGTCCGACCGTCGGCCGGCCACGCGTCGAGGTAGCCCGCGACCGCGTCGCGGATCGCGGCGGCGTCGGCGGGGTCGGCGACGCCCCGGACGACGCTCCGGTCGACGGGGGTCGACGCGCTCGCCGACCGCATCCGCTCGCCGACGCTGACGACGCCGACGTTCCGCGGCGCGCGGTCGACCCGGTCGCGCCACGCCCCGAGGAACGACTCGGGGTCGTCGTGGGTGACCGCGAGCGCGTCGGTCGGCTCCTCGGCCGAGAGGGGTTCGGCGAGCAGCGACAGCGCCGCCGGGTCGCCGCGACGCCGCCGCAGCACCAGCGTGTGCGGGTCGGCGTCGACCCGGGTCCGGACGAGCTTCGTCTCCGGTTCGGCACCGGCCGCGGGTCCGTCACGTACCCCCTTCATTCGTCGTCGCAGACCGCGTCGTCTACGATTCGGAGCCGGCCGTCACTCCGCACGAGGACGTGGAGGCCGCAGACCCGGAACGCGACCTGCGCGTCGCCCTCGCACCCGGTGAACAGCGCGTCGAGCGCGTCCGGGTCGACGGTCTCGGAGAGCGGGATGACGGTCGAGGTCGGGTCGACGCCGGCGACGTCGGCGACGGCCTCGATGACGGCGTCGCTGACGGTCGCCGGGCCGTCGGGGTCGTACGATGCGCGGTAGACGCCGGACCTGTCGGTCTCCTCCGTCGGACCCGAGCTGTCGGTGGTGTCGTTCCCCGTTCCACTTTTGGACATTATTTTATCTTCCGTAATTATTACGTATAGAGAGGTAATAAACTTGTGGCGGTTCGCAGCGACGGTCAGGAGCGATTTCACACCGCCACACGGGACGAGTTCAACCGCCCCGTGCGGCCGACCGAGAAGCGTCGGCCGTCGCCGCCGCGTAACGGTTCACGACGATTCGTAACCTCCCATTACGTCGCTCTCACAGGCCGGGAGCGTTCAACGATTCCCCCTCTTTAATCCGTTCGGCGCGAAGTAGCCCATGGGGGTTTCATGACACAGAAATCATCTCGTCGTCGCTTTCTGAAGGCGGCGGCAGCGACAGGCGCATTGGCCGGACTGAACGCGACGGTACTCGCCCAGAGTCCCGAACAGGACGTCATCCTGCTCGGCGGCTACACGAGAGCGTGGCAGGGCTACCGGCTCCCCGGCCAGGCGACCGCGGAGGGGTCGTCGAACCCGACGCTGAACCTGCAGGCGGGCAAGACCTACACGCTGATGTGGCAGAACGGCGACGGCGTGGGTCACAACTTCGCCATCCAGGACTCGCAGGGCAACAACCTGCAGGTGCTCGAACCGCTGACCGTCCAGCAGGACACGTTCCAGCAGATCAACGAGAGCGACGAGAACGCGAGCGTCTCGCTCCAGATCTCCAGCGGGAACATCACCGGCGCCTTCACGGGTAACCAGACCGCCGGCGGAGGCAACCAGACCGCCGGCCAGCAGTCCACGGAGTCGCTCATCGCCTCGACCCAGATCCTCTCCGAGCAGGGCGCCGTCCAGGCGGTCCGGTTCACCGCGAGCCCGGAGATGGCCCAGTACATCTGTCTCGTCCACCCGAACACGATGGTCGGCGACATCAAGGTCCAGGGCGGCGGTGGCGGCGGTGGCAACCAGACCACCACGCAGTAGCCCCGTTCCACAGAACGCGACCGAATCGGCTTTTTTCGACCGGCGCAACCTACTCGTTCTTCGGACTGCTCGGGTGGTAGTCGGTGTCGTACTCGCCCGGTCTGTCGTCGACCCGGTCGGGGTTGATGCGCCCGCCAAGCAGCATGAAGTCGACCAGCGTCAGCGCCAGCATCGCCTCGACGACCGGGACGCCCCGGGGCGGCAGTACCGGGTCGTGGCGGCCGATGACCCGCTCCTCGCGCTCCTCGCCGGCCTCCCAGTCGACCGTGGTCTGGGGCTTCGGGATGGAGGTCGGAGCGTGGAGGGTCACCTCGCCGTAGATGGGCTCGCCCGTGGTGATGCCGCCCTGGAGGCCCCCGTGGTCGTTCTCGACCGGCACGGGGTCGCTCTCCGCGGGATTCTCGGGGTCCTCGAACGCCCACTCGTCGTTGCGCTCGCTCCCGGTGTACTCGCGGGCCTCCCGACCCAGCCCGAACTCGAAGGCGGTGGACGCGGGGACGCTCATCATGGCCTGGCCGAGCCGCGCCTCCACGGAGTCGAACCGCGGCGCGCCGAGCCCCCGCGGGACGCCGCGGGCCTCGAAGTAGATGGAGCCGCCGATGGAGTCGCCCGCCTCCTGGTACTCGTCGATGCGCTCGCGCATCTTCTCGGCGGTCTCGGGGTGGGCGCACCGGACCTCGTTGTCCTCGCTGTGCTCCAGGATCTCCTCGAAGCTGACCTCGGGCGCCTCGATGTCGCCGATCTGGTTGACGTGGGCCTTGAGTTCGACGCCCTCCCGCTCCAGGATCTTCTTCGCGATCGCGCCGGCCGCGACCCAGTTGACCGTCTCGCGGGCCGACGACCGGCCGCCGCCGCCCCAGTTGCGGGTCCCGAACTTCGCCGAGTAGGTGAAGTCGCCGTGGCTCGGCCGCGGCGCCGTGATGAACGGCTCGTACTTCTCCGAGCGGGCGTCCTTGTTCTCGATGACCATCCCGATGGGCGTGCCCGTGGTGTAGCCGTCCTGCAGGCCGGACTTGATGGAGACGTGGTCGGGTTCGCCCCGGCTGGTGGTGATCATCGACTGGCCGGGCTTCCGGCGGTCGAGGTCGGCCTGCACGTCGTCCTCGTCGAGTTCGAGCCCCGCGGGACAGCCCGAGACGGTGACGCCCATGGCCTCGCCGTGGCTCTCGCCGAACGTCGTGACCTGGAAGAGGCGTCCGAAGCTGTTACCGTTCATTGACGGGTGTTGGACGGGGCGGCTATTTAGGGTTTGCAGAAGGCGCAAATGGGTCCTGCTCCGCCGGCGACCGCATCCGGGCGAGAGCGCCCGGCGAGACCCGGTGAGTCCTCGGGTTACCGGTTCACGCCCGCGCCGAGGTCGTACAGCACGTCGAAGAAGTCCGGGAACGACACGTCGACGTGCTCGCCGCCCGCGATGGTGGTCGGCCCGTCGGCCGCCAGCGCCGCCACCGCCAGCGCCATCACGATGCGGTGGTCGCCCCGGCCGTCGACCGCGCCGCCGGTCAGGTCGCTCTCGCCGCCGACCACGGTGAGGGTGTCGGCGCTCTCGTGGGTCGCGGCCCCGAGCTTCTCCAGTTCCTCGGCCATCGCGCTCACGCGGTCGGTCTCCTTGTACCGGACGTGCTCGCAGTTGACGATGCGGGTCTCGCCGTCCGCCACGGCACCGAGCGCCGCGATAGTCGGCAGCAGGTCGGGCGTGTCGCCGACGTCGACCTCGACGCCCGACAGCTCGGAGCGCTCGACCGTGATGACGCCGTCGTCGCGGTTCCAGTCGACGTCCGCGCCCATGCGTCCGAGGACGCCGACGATCTTGCTGTCGCCCTGTGCGCTCGGGTAGGCGCCCTCGACGCGGACCGCGTCGTCGGGGTCGGCCGCGACCGCGCCCGCCCCGAGCAGGTACGAGATCGAGGAGAAGTCGCCGGGGACGTGGTACTCGCCGTCCTCGGGCTCGTAGAACTGGCCGCCCTCGACGAAGTAGGTGCCGCCCGCCGTCGACCCGCCGTTCGCTCCGTCGTCGCCGTCGTCGCCGTCACTCCCGCCGCCCAGATTGCGCTTGCCGGCCTCGACGCCGAACTCGTCGAGGAGTTCGATCGTGATGTCGACGTACGGCGCGGACTTGAGTTCGGTCTCCAGGTTCACCTCGATCCCCTCGTCGGTGACCGCGCCGGCCATCAGCAGCGCCGAGACGAACTGCGAGGAGACGTCGCCGGGCATCGACACCGACCCGCCGGAGACGGGTCCGGAGACGACCAGCGGCGCCTGCCCGTTCCGTCGGGTGCTCTCGGCCCGACCGCCCAGGTCCCCGATGGCCTCGAGCAGCGGGCCGTGGGGCCGCGACCGGAGCGACTCGTCGCCGGTCAGGACGGTCGCGCCGTCGGCCAGCGCCGCGGTCGCCGTGACGAGTCGCATGGTCGTCCCGCTGTTCGCGCAGTCGAGCACGTCGCCCGGCACCTCGGGCCGGCCGTCGAAGCCGTCCACGTCGAGGTGGTCGTCGTGTCGAGTGACGTCCCCGCCGAAGGCGTCGACCGCCCGCATCGTCGCCTTCGTGTCGGCGCTCACCAGCGGGTCGTACACCAGCGCGCCGCCGGCGTAGCCCGCCGCCAGGATGGCCCGGTGGGTGTAGCTCTTCGATGAGGGCGCGCGGGCCGACCCCGAGACCGTCGATGGTTCGATCTCCACGTCCATGTCCGGCCCGACGGTTCGGGGGCGTATCAGGATACCGGAGGGAGCGATATCTCCGGACCCCGCTGTGGTCCCGCGGGCCGGCCGGCAATCGGCCTACCGCACGACCGTCACGGGCACCGTCGCGCGCCCGACGACGTCCTTGGCGGTGCTGCCGACCAGCCCCTCGTACTCCTCGGAGAGGCCGCGGTGGCCCAGGTAGATGGCGTCGACGTCCTGGTCGTCGGCGTACTCGGTGATGGCCTCGACCGGTTCGCCGTACAGCATCCCGGTCTCGACCTCGACGCCGGTCTGCTCGCCGACCTCGGCCGCCTCGTCGAGCGCGGCCTGGGCCTCGGTCTCGGCGTCCTCGACGTCCTCCGAGACCAGTTCGTCGGCGGTCTCGGTGTAGCTCATCGGCGGGTCGTCGCCGCCGGTGAAGAACTGTTCGGGCACGACCACGCTGACCGCGAGCACCTCCGCGCCCGTGGCGGCGGCCTGCTCGACCGCGTACCGGAGCGCGTCCATGCTGGGTTCCGAGCCGTCGACCGCGACGAGGTACTTCATGCCCGGTGGTTCGGCGCGACCGGTGATTTGGATTGTGGCTCGGCCGGGGTCGCGACGCCGGGACCGCGGCGCTCAGAACTCCCGCTCGCGGTCCCGGTCCCGGGCGCCGGCGTCCGGTCCCGGACCGCGGCCCGACGGCCCGCCGTCCGGGGCCTCCGTCGCGTCGGCGAGTCGCTCGACCGCCCGGACGAGTCGGCCGGCGAGGTGGAGGAACCGCCACAGGAGGTAGAACCCCGCGATCCACACCACGAACAGCGCGCCGAGCAGCGGCCGGGTGGCGATGAGGAGGCTGTACGCGAAGCCCAGGAAGGCGACGACGCCGAGCGCGACCTTCAGGGCGGTCGAGGGCTCGCGGGCTCGGTCGGCGGGCGATGGCCGGATGCCGGACATGTTAGTGGCGTTTCATCCGAGCACCGAATAACTTCTGATGCGCCCGGGGGTCGCAGCCGGGGATCAGAAATCGGTCGGCGGGGAGCCCAGCGTTCCGGAACGCGAAGTCGGCGTTCCGGAACCCGTACCGTTTTCCCGCTCGCGGGGCTTCCCGTGGGTATGAACCCCGACCTGACACCGCTCGCGGACGCGCTCGGCACCGCCGGCGTCGACGGCTACCTGCTCGACGCCGACTCGGGCGAGTCCGACCAGCTGTACCTCTCTGGCTTCGACGCCCCCGACGAGTTCGTCACGCTGTACACCCCCGAGGGCACCTTCCTGCTGGTCTCCGGGCTGGAGTACGGCCGGGCGACCGAGGAGAGCCGGGCCGACGAGGTCGCGCGGCTGTCGGACTACGACTTCCAGGAGCTGGTCGGCGAGCACGGCCGCGCCGGGGCCCGAGTCCGGGCCTGCGCCGCGTTCCTCGACGACCACGGGGTCGAGTCGGTCGCGGCGCCCGAGCGGTTCCCCCTCGGCACCGCCGACGGCCTGCGCGAACAGGGCGTCTCGGTCGAGGTGCTCGACGACGACGTGGTGACCCGGATTCGCGCGACCAAAACCGACGAGGAGGTCGAGCACGTCCACGAGGCCCAGAAGGCTAACCAGGCCGCGATGCGGGCGGCCGAGGAGCTGCTGGCCGCGGCCGACGTCGAGGACGGAACGCTGTACCGCGACGGCGAGGTGCTGACCAGCGAGCGCGTCAAGGAGGAGATCGAGGTCACGCTGCTGCGCCGCGGCTGCGCGCTCGACGAGACCATCGTGGCCTGCGGCGCGGACGCCGCCGGGCCGCACAACCGCGGGAGCGGCCCGCTGGAGGCCGGCGAGACCATCGTCATCGACATCTTCCCGCGGAGCAAGGCGACCAAGTACCACGGCGACATGACCCGGACGTTCGTGAAGGGCGAGCCGAGCGAGGAGGTCCGGCGGCGCTACGACGACACCTACGAGGCGTTCGAGGCCGCGCTCGACGCCGTCGAACCGGGCGTCACCGGCCGTGAGGTCCACGACGCGGTCTGCGACGTCTACGAGGAGAAGGGGTACGCCACCCTCCGGAGCGACCCCGCGACCGAGACGGGGTTCATCCACAGCACGGGCCACGGCATCGGGCTGGACGTCCACGAGCTGCCGCGGGTCAGCCCCGACGGCGGGGAGCTCCGGCCGGGCCACGTCGTCACCATCGAACCCGGCCTCTACGACCCGGACGTGGGCGGCATCCGCATCGAGGACCTGGTGGTCGTGACCGAGGACGGCTACGAGAACCTGACCGACTACCCCATCGAGCTGCAGGTGGAGTAGAGCGGGCGACAGCCGCGCCATCACGGGAGCTTCGGACGCGCCGACCGCCACAACCGGCAAGTGCCCGCCCGGCGAACTCGGAGTCCATGCTCCGACAGGAGAGCGAGAGCGACCGGCACCGGGCCGGGTCGCAGGACAGCGGTGGGGGAACGTTCCGGAAGCTACTGCCGTTCGCGCTGGCCTTCGCGACGGGGTTCGTCCTCGGCAGGCGCGGCGGCGACTCGACCGGCCAGCAGGAACGGGGCGAGGGGCAGCTGAGCGAGGTGGCGTCCAGAGTCCGCGAGCGGGCGATTCCGGGAGGGTCCGGCGGCACCGACGCCGAGGGCGCCACCGACCAGCCCAGTTCGATGGGGAGCGTCTCGGGCGAGGAGGTCCGCGAGAGCGAGCGCCAGAGCAGCGAGTCCGGAACAGCCGAAGGCGGATCCGCGGAGGGCGAGGCGGCCGGCGGCGAGCAGACCGAGTCCGGGAGCGCGGGACAGACCGAGACCGGGAGTGCAGAACAGACCGCGAGCGAGAGCGCGGAGCAGACCGAGACCGAGTCCCGGGAGGTCGACGAGGATGTCGCGGCGCTCTCGCCGCCGACGGCCCACGGGATGCCGATGCTCGGGCTCGGCACCTACGAGATGGACGACGAGGAGTGCCGCGAGAGCGTCGGGCGCGCCATCGAGATGGGCTACCGCCACGTCGACACCGCCGAGATGTACGAGAACGAGGACGCGGTCGGCGACGCCATCGCGGCGGCCGACGTCGACCGCGAGGAGCTGTTCGTGGCGACCAAGATCGCGCCGGAGAACCTCGACTACGACCAGGTGCTCACGAACGCCGCCGACAGCTTCGAGGAGCTCGGCGTGGACTTCGTCGACCTGCTGTACGTCCACTGGCCGACCGGCGACTACGAGGCGACCGACACCCTCGACGCCTTCGCGGAGCTGCGCGAGGAGGGGCTCATCGGCGAGATCGGCGTGAGCAACTTCACGGTCGACCTGCTGGAGGAGGCCATCGAGGTCGCCGAGGAGCCCATCTTCGCCAACCAGGTCGAGATGCACCCGCTGCTGCCCCAGACCGAGCTCCAGCAGTTCTGCGCCCAGGACGACGTCGACGTGGAACTGGTCGCCTACTCGCCCATCGCCCGCGGCGACGTCGAGGACGTCGACGAGCTGCAGGAGGTCGCCGAGAAGCACGACGCGACGCCCCATCAGGTCAGCCTGGCGTGGCTCCGCGAGAAGGAGGTCACCGCCATCCCGAAGGCCACCAGCGAGGAGCACCTCCGGGAGAACTGGCTCAGCCTCGGGGTGGAACTCGACGAGGAGGACGTCGAGAAGATCGACTCCATCGAGGAGCGACAGCGCATCGTCGACCCCGACGACGCGCCCTGGAACCAGTAGACGGTGGGACGCTCAGCTTAGCAAATTGACTTGCAAACGCTCGGAGAGACAGACCACAGTTTGGGTGGATCAAAGGGGCCGGGGCTTTCTACAATGTCCTTTCCCATCTTCGGGCGGCAGTTCTCGGTGTACGGACTGGCTCGGAGCGAACCCCTTTTGAGACCCGGCCGGCTATCTCCGCCCGATGAAGCTACTCGTCGTCGGCGCGGGCGAGATGGGCCGGTGGTTCGGCGGCGTCGCGGCGGCCGAGCTCGGCGACGACTCCGGGAGCGAGGCCGACACCGACACTGACGCCGACTTCGACACCGACGGGGTCGACCTGGCGTTCGCCGACCGCGACCCCGACGTCGCCGAGGCGGCCGCCCGCGAGGTCGGCGGCCGGGCGGTCCCGACCGCGACCGACGAGCGGTTCGACGCCGTCTGCGTCGCGGTTCCCATCTCGGCCGCGACCGACGCCATCGAGCGCCACGCGCCGCGAGCCGAGCGGGCGATGCTCGACGTGACCGGCCAGATGGCCGCCCCGGTCGAGGCGATGGCGGCCGCCGCGCCCGACCGCGAGCGGGCCAGCCTCCACCCGCTGTTCGCGGCGGCCAACGCGCCGGGCAACGTCGCGGTCGTGACCGACGAGCCCGGGCCCGTCACCGACCGCCTGTTCGAAGCGCTCGAAGCCGCGGGTAACCGACTTGTCGAGACCACGCCGGCCGAGCACGACGAGGCGATGGAGACCGTGCAGGCTGGCGCCCACGCCGCGGTGCTGGCGTTCGCGCTGGCGGCCGACGACGTGCCCGCGGGGCTGACGACGCCGGTGTTCGAGGCGCTCCGCGACGTGGCCGACCAGGTCACGGGTAACGCGCCGTCGGTGTACGCCGAGATCCAGTCGACGTTCGGGGGCGCCGACGACGTCGCCGAGGCCGCGGCACGGCTCGCCGACGCAGACGGCGAGCAGTTCGAGGCGCTGTACCGCGAGGCGAGCGAGAACGCGGGACAGTCCGAATCCGACGAGACGGGACGGGAGGACGACCGATGAACGACGACACGCGCGAGAAGGTCCGGGAGAACGCCAAGTACCTCCGGGAGGTCCGGCCCATCGACCCCGACGAGATCTCCGAGTACGTCGACGGGCAACCCCACCCGGGCGTCGTCCGGCAGATCCTACGGGAGGAGGCCCCGTCGCTCGGCCTGGTCGAGCGCGAGGACGGCGCCTTCGAGCCGGTCGCAGAGGGACCGATCTCGCCGGCGTTCCGCGGCGTCGAGGCGTTCCCGGTCGAGTACGGCCGGCTCCTGGAGGACCTGCTGGTCGAGCGGTGGGGGCCGGACTGGCACGAGGGCGAGTCGGGCGACCGGCTCCGCGAGACCGTCCGGCGGCTCAAGGAGGACTACTTCCGGAACAACCCGGTCGAGTACGACGAGACCGCCGCGCTCGGCTACGCGGTCTACCACCTACCGGACAACTACGCGGTGGCCCAGTACGTGCTCCACGAACTCGCCGAGTCCGGGCTGGTGGACCACCGCCTCCGGGTTCTCGACGTCGGGGCGGGCGTCGGCGGCCCGGCGCTCGGCATCGCGGACTACCTGCCCGACGGGGCCTCCGAGCGCGGCTCGGAGGGCGGCGAGACGGAATCTCGCCCCGCCCTCGTCGAGTACGACGCGGTCGAGCCGAGCGCGGCCGCCGACGTGTTCGAGCGGATGACCTCCGGGGTCGGCCGGAACTTCCACGTCGAGGTCCACCGCGAGACCGCCGAGGAGTTCGACCCCGGGGGCGAGTACGATCTCGTCCTGTTCGCCAACGTCCTCAACGAACTGGGCGACCCCGCCGCGGTGGTCCGGCGCTACCTCGACTGCCTCGCCGACGACGGGTCGGTGCTCGCGATCGAGCCCGCCGACCGCGAGACCAGCATCGGGCTCCGCGAGGTCGAGCGCGAGATCGCGGACGAGGCGGGCGCCGCGACCGTCTTCGCGCCGACGCTCCGGCTCTGGCCGGGCGAGCGCCCGACGGACCGCGGGTGGTCGTTCGACGTGAAGCCCGACCTCGAGGTGCCCGCGTTCCAGCGCAAGCTCCACGAAGCCGCGGGCGCGACCGGCGAGTTCGTCAACGTCGACGTCCAGTTCTCCTACTCGATTCTGCGGCCCGACGGCCGGCGGAAGGCCGACCTGACGCTCGACGCCGGGAAGGTGGCGAAGATGGCCGAGATGGAGCGCCACGTCACCGAGCGCATCGACCTCGTGGCGGTGAAGCTCAGCCACTCGCTGGCCGAGGGCGACCGCAACCCGCTGTTCAAGGTCGGCGACGGCAGCGAGTCGGTCGACCACTTCGCGGTCCTGACCAACGAGACGTCGCTCAACGCCGACCTCCGAGAGGCCGACTACGGCGACCTGCTGTCGTTCGAGCAGGTGCTGGTGCTGTGGAACGACGACGAGGAGGCGTACAACCTCGTGGTCGACGAGGAGACGATCGTGGACGCGATGCCGGTGTAGAAGCAGAATCAGAAGCGGGTCGAGACGGTGACTTCGTCGGGGCTACTGGCGTCGACGATAGCGTCGAACGGCGATTTCAGGGTGGCGATGGTCTCGGTGTCGTGGGCGTCGGGGTCCATGTGGAAGTGGGCGAACCCGTCGACGGCGTCGAACCGGCGGGTCACGACCCGGAGGAACCGGTACATCGTCGACCGGTCGGCGTACTGGAGGAACTCGGTCACCGAGTCGAAGCAGACGACCGTCTGGGCGTCGTCGCCGGCCCACGCTTGGATGACGTCGCTGACCGCCATCCCGACGCCGGTGAGGTCGGTCGGGTTCAGGGTCGTCACGGAGACGTCGTCGGTACCGACCTGCGCGGGAGCGCCGGTCTCGTTCAGCGCGATGATCTCGGTCTCGGCGGGCATCCGCTCGTACCGAGAGCGCAACCGCCTGACCCACCGCTCCGGCGGCCGGAACGTCAGAACCAGTAGCCGCTCTTCCCCGAGGGCTCGACTCGCGAGGAGGTCCTCGTGGACCTCGCCGCTCTCGGGGCTCATCGACCGCGCAAGCATGAGGACGTTCCGGGCCTCGGTCAGTTCGGCCGCCACCGACGCGGTCATCCGTCGGCCTCCACGGCGTCGGTCAGCGCCTCGACGACTGGAGTCGCGTTCGCCCCCGGGTCGACGGACACGTAAATGCCCTCCCGCTCGCCGACGTACCGGATGATGGTCTCCCGGTCGAGGAACACCGCGAAGGCGCCGACGTCGCCGAGCGGCGCGTAGAGGTCCTCGTACATGTCCCGCTCGGTGAAGTCGAGCTTGTAGTTGAAGTGGAGCTTCTCGGCGAACTCGTCGATCGCAGCTTGGCCGCCGAATGCGTCGACGATGCGCTCCGCGATGAAGAGGGCGTTGTACGTCTCGTCGTCGTACTCGACGAACGCCCGGAGGTCGTCGCCCGCGACGCCCCTGACGGCAGACAGCGCCGCCGACGCGTCGAAATCGGTGAGCCCTGGCGGGTTGCTCACTGCGTCCATGGCGCGGAGTGAAGACCGGACCGAGTTAAATCCAGTGACACGCCCGGCGGGATCGGACAGAACGTCGGGCAGTCTACCGAAACTCCGTTCGCGATCGCGCGTCCCAGCCCCCGGTGTCCCTTGCCGACTCGGTGGGCTTTTAGCGCGCCCGGCGACAATCGCCTGTATGGCAAGCTTTCGCTCGTTCGAGGGGCTCCGCGACGAACTCGCGGACGCCGACTTCGACCGCCCGCCGGCCATCGTCTGCAACGCCCACGTCACCGGGCTGAGCGTGGCTCGCGCGCTCAAGGCCCGCGACGTGCCGGTCATCGCCGTCGACCGCAACGAGAGGGGCGTCGCGCCCTACTCCGAGGCGGTCGACTTCGCGGGCCGGGTCACCTACCCGCTGGACGACGAGGAGGGCTTCCGCGAGGACGTCGAGGAGCTGACGAGCCGGCTCGACCACGAGGCGGTCGCGTTCGGCTGCATGGACGAGTGGGTCCACGCCTTCTCCCGGACCGAACCCGAGGGCGTCCGGCTCCCGTTCGCCGACCGCGAGACCGTCGACCGCGTGCTCGACAAGGAGTCGCTGTACGCGGTCGCCGAGGACCTCGACGTCCCGTACCCCGAGACCTACCGCATCGCCGAGACCGACCCGGCCGAGACCGGCGGCGACCCCGGCCCGGTCGGCGCGAGCGGCGGGAGCCGCGACGGCGTTCCCGCCGCCGAGGCCGCCGAGCGACTCGGCTTCCCGCTGGTCATCAAGCCCGCGCTCAAGCGCAAGTTCTCCGAGGCGGTCGGCACGAACGTCATCGAGGTCGCCGACGAGGCCGAACTCCAGGACGTGGTGGCCAACGCCGCCGCGGAGGGCATCCGGGTGATGGCCCAGGAGAAGGTGCCCGCGGTGCAGGGCGAGGACTGCTCGCTGGCCTCCTACGTCCCGGAGTCGGGCGAGGCGGTCTCGTTCGTCGGCAACGCCCGGGTCCGGTACCCGCTGGGGTACGGCACCTCCTGCGTGGTCCAGCGCGCCGACGCCCCGCAGGTCGAGGAGAACGCGCTCGCGGTGCTGGAGGAGACCGGCTACTACGGCATCAGCGAGGCCGAGTTCCTCTACGACGGCGACCGGGAGGAGTACGTCCTCATCGACGTCAACACCCGGCCGTGGAAGTGGATCTCGCTGCCGGTCCGGGCCGGCGCGAACCTCCCGCTGGCGGCCTACAGCGACGCGGTCGGCGAGACCTACGAGTCCGACGAGATCCGCGACGGCCGGTGGGTCTACCTCGCCGACTACTTCAAGGCGCTGGGGACCGACGGCTTCGCGGACGTGCTGGGCAAGCGGGACTGGCTGTCGCTGCTGTCCGGCGAGTTCGAGGCCCGCGACGACTTCACGACCGGCGTGTACCGACCGTCGGACCCCGGGCCGGCCTATCAGCTCCTGACCACCGAGTTCGGCACCCAGGAGTACTACTGCTCCTGCTGAGCCCTCCGTGAACCACCGCACCGCCACCGTCGGCCTGTTCGCGGCGCTCGCCACGCTGTGGGGGTTCTCGTTCCTGGCAATCTCAGTGGGTCTCGAATCGCTGGAACCCGTGCTGTTCGCGGCCTTCCGCTACGACGTCGCCGCGGTCCTACTGCTCGGCTACGCGCTGGTGGGCGACGGCGAGTTCTGGCCGACCGACCGGGCCAGCGCGGGCGCCGTCCTCGCTGGCGGGCTGTTCCTGGTCGCCGCGAACGCCTTCCTCTTCGTGGGCCAGCAGACCGTCCCCAGCGGGGTGGCGGCCATCCTGCAGAGCCTCGTCCCCATCGCGACGTCGCTGTGGGCGCTCCTCCTGCTGCCCGAGGAGCGCGTCTCGGCCCGCGGCGCGGTGGGCATCGCGCTGGGACTCGTCGGCGTCGGGCTCATCGTCCGGCCCGACCCCGCGAACCTGCTCGGCGACGACGTCCTCGGCCGACTGCTCATCCTGCTCCAGGTCGCGGGCGTGGCGCTCGGCGGCGTCCTGATCCAGCGCGCCCGCCCGACGCTCGACAGGACCGCACTCACGGGGTGGTCGATGTTCGTCGGCGCGGTCGTCCTCCACGCCGTCAGCGCGGGGCTGGGCGAACCGTTCGCGCTCCCGCGGACCCCGGCGGCCGTCGGAGCGGTCGCGTACCTCGGGGTCTTCGCCACCGCCCTCGCCTTCGTCATCTACTTCACGCTCCTCGAGGTCCGGGGCGCGCTGGAGACGTCGCTGGTCGCCTACCTCGTGCCGGTCGTCGCGACCGCCGTCGGCGTCGCGGTCCTCGGCGAGTCGATAACGCCGCTCACCGTCGTCGGATTCCTCGTCGTGTTCGCCGGGTTCGTCGTCCTCAAGCGGCGCGCCATCGCCGACCTCGCCGGCGACACGCGGCGGTTCGTCACGCAGGCCGACGACTGAGACGTCGCCCCGGCGGTCGGCCGCACGTCTCGCCGGTATCACCGGCTTTTCCCCCGGCGAGTCCGTCCTCCGAGCCAATGAGCAGCGACTACATCCACCTCAACCTCTTCACGATGAACTCGGTGGAGCACGTCACGACCGGCAACTGGCGGACGCCGGGCGACCAGTCCCACCGGTACACGGACACCGACTACTGGCTCGACGTGGCCCGGACCGCCGAACGCGGCGGGTTCGACGGGGTGTTCTTCGCGGACGTCCGGGGCGTCTACGACGTCTACGGCGGCGACCGCGAGACCGCCATCGAGAACGCCATCCAGACGCCGTCGAACGACCCCGCGTACCTGGTGCCCGCGATGGCGTCGGTGACCGACCACCTCGGGTTCGCGGTCACCAAGTCGACCTCCTACAACCACCCCTACCAGCTGGCCCGGGAGCTGTCGACGCTCGACCACGTCACCGACGGCCGGGTGGCGTTCAACATCGTCACCTCCTACCTCGAGAGCGCGGCCCGGAACCTCGGCGTCGCCGAGCGGATGGACCACGACGAGCGCTACGACCGGGCCGACGAGTTCATGGACGTCTGCTACGCGCTCTGGGAGGAGAGCTGGGACGACGACGCCGTGGTCCGAGACCGCGACAGCGGGGTGTTCACCGACCCCGAGGGCGTCGACGCCATCGACTTCGAGGGCGAGTACTTCGACGTGCCGGGGCCGCACGGCTGCGAGCCCTCGCCCCAGCGCACGCCGGTCCTGTACCAGGCGGGGTCGTCGGAGCGCGGCCGCGAGTTCGCCGCCGACAACGCCGAGGCCGTCTTCGTCAGTCAGCCCACCGAGGAGGGCGTCCGGGACTACGTCGAGGACATGCGCGAACGGGCCGCCGAGCGGGGCCGGGACCCCGACGACCTCCGGTTCTTCCCCGGCATCGTCCCCGTCGTCGGCGAGACCGAGGAGATCGCCCGCGAGAAGTACGAGACCTACGCCGAGAACGTCGACACCGAGGCGACGCTCGCGCTGCTCGCGGGCTTCATCGACCTTGACTTCTCCGAACTCGACCCCGACCAGGAGGTCGAGCACATCGAGACCGACGCCATCCAGGGCGCCATCAACGCCTTCACCAAGAACGACCCCGACCGCGACTGGACGGTCGGGGAGGTCGCGGAGTTCGCGGGCCTCGGCACGACCTCGCCGGTCGTCGTGGGGTCCCCCGAGCAGGTCGCCGACGAACTCCAGCACTGGTACGAGGACGTCGGCGTCGACGGCTTCAACGTCAAGGAGGTCGTCCGGCCCGGCACCCTCCGGGACTTCGTGGACATGGTGGTGCCGGAGCTCCGCGAGCGCGGCCTGGTCCGCGAGGGCTACGAGGGCGAGACGCTCCGGGAGAACCTCTTCGAGGAGGCGGGTCGCACGAGGCTGGCCGACGACCACCCGGCGCGGCGGTAACGGTCGGCCCTCACTACACCTCTGCTAGCACGCGGCCGGCCCGCCGCGCCTCGCCGGTGGGAAGGCTGAAACGCCCCTTTCACTCTCGGGAAGATACTCAACCCCGGCTGTCCACTCCTCGCACATGGAACGCCGCCCTCCATCGAGCCCGAATCGCCGCCGCCTCCTCTCCGCGCTCGCAGGCGTCGGAGCCGCGGGGCTCGCCGGGTGCCTCGGGGCCGACTCGGCGCCCTCGGCCGCGACCGCGCCGGACCCGGCCGGCAGTCCCGCACCGGCCACTCCCGACGGCGGGGGCCTCCCCGACGTCGACGCGCCGACCGACGAGTACGTCGCCGGCAACGCCGACTTCGGCCTCGCGCTGCTCGGCCGGCTCGCCGACGACGCGCCGAACGAGAACCGGTTCCTCTCGCCGTACAGCGTCGGCGTCGCGCTCGCCATGACCTACGCCGGCGCCCGGGGCGAGACCCGCACCGAGCTGGCCGAGACGATGCGCTTCCGGCCGACCGGCGAGGCGCTCCACGAGTCGGTCGCCGCGCTCCGGGCGGACCTGCCGCTGTCCGACGGGTCGGCCGAGGAAGACGAGACGTCGACCACGGGGGATTCGACAGGCGACGACGGCGCGCCGTTCCGACTCAGCGGCGCGAACGCGCTCTGGGGGCAGTCGGCCTACCCGTTCCGCGAGGAGTTCCTGACGACCCTCGAGCGGTACTACGGCGCGGGCCTCGGCCGCGTGAACTTCCGGAAACGCCCCGAGAAGGCCCGGAAAGCGATCAACGGCTGGGTCGCCGACCGGACGGAGGAGCGGATACCCGACCTGTTCCCGGAGGGGACCATCGACGCCCGGACCCGGCTCGTGCTCGCCAACGCGGTGTACTTCCGGGCGAACTGGGCCGACACCTTCGACGAGGCCGCCACCGAACCCGGTGAGTTCACCGCGCTCGACGGGTCGACCGACGAGGTCCCGATGATGCGCCAGAAGGCCGCCTTCGGGTTCACCGAAGCTGACGGCGCGAAGGTGCTGAAACTGCCCTACGCCGGCGGGACCACCGAGATGGCGCTGCTCCTGCCGCCCCGCGAGCGCTTCCGGGCGTTCGAGCGGAGCCTCGACGCCGACCGCCTCGCAGACCTGCTCGACGCGACCGAGGAGCGGAAGGTCGACGTCCGACTCCCGCAGTTCGAGTTCCGGTCGAAGCTGAAGCTCGCGAAGCGTCTAGCGGCGATGGGGATGCCGACCGCGTTCACGCGGCGCGCCAATTTCGACGGGATGGCCGAAGGCGACGCCGACGCGAACCTCGAACTCGGGTCGGTGCTCCACGAGGCGTACGTCCGGGTCGACGAGCAGGGCACCGAGGCCGCCGCGGCCACGGGCGTCGAGGTGGTCAACACCAGCGCGACCCCGAACCCGCCGACGTTCCGCGCCGACCGGCCGTTCCTGTTCGTCGTCCGCCACCGACCCACCTGCGCGGTGCTGTTCCTGGGTCGGGTCGCCGACGCCGCGGCGGCCGCCTGAGAGCCGGTGGGAACGCCCGACTCTGGCCGATTCGCCGGAGCCGCGCTCCGGGGACCGGACTAGCAGTAGGACTTTTGACCGCCGGCCGTAACCGTTCTCCCATGAGCGACGCCCGCGAGATCCTGCTGACGAACGACGACGGGATCGACAGCCCCGGTATCCGCGCCCTCTACGACGCCCTCTCGGAGGTCGGCAACGTCACCACGGTCGCGCCCGCCGACGACCAGAGCGCCGTGGGTCGGGCGATGACCTACGAGGTGCCGGTCGCCGAGCACGAACTGGGCTACGCCCTGGAGGGGACGCCCTCCGACTGCGTGGTCGCCGGCCTGGCCGAGCTCGGTCCCTACCCCGACATCGTGGTCTCGGGGTGTAACGAGGGCGCGAACATCGGCGCCTACGTCCTCGGCCGGTCGGGCACGGTCAGCGCCGCGGTCGAGGCCGCCTTCTTTGGGGTGCCCGCCATCGCGGCGTCGCTGCACGTCCCCCAGAGCGAGTGGCCCCGCGACACCGAGCCCGCCGAGTACGAGGAGGTCGCAGAGGCCGTGAAGTACCTCGTCGAGCGCGCGCCCGACGCCGGCGTCTTCGAGGACGCCGAGTACCTCAACGTCAACGCGCCGCTGCCCACGGAGGGCCACACGCCGATGGTCGTCACCCGGCCCTCCCACGTCTACGACATGGACGCCACCGAGGAGGACGGCGTGGTCACGCTCCACGACCGCACCTGGCAGCAGATGGACAGCGACAGCCTGCCCGACCCCGAGGGGACGGACCGCCGGGCGGTCTACGAGGGCAAGATCAGCGTCTCGCCGCTGACCGCGCCCCACACGACCGAGCGCCACGAGGCGCTCGACGACCTCGCCGAGCGGTACTGAACCGACACGCGGACGCCGACCCGGTCTTCCGCGTCGGCGAGCGGCCGATACAACCGGACGAGCGGTCGCCGCTGCTGTACTTCCCGAGAACGAGGAGCAGTGACGTCTCCGGCACACGGTCGCGTCACCCTTCCGATTCCGAAGTAGCCCATCCGCGTCCGCACCGGCCGTCGCCACAAGTCCCATTGTCGAAAAGCGAGATAATGCTTCGAGAGGGCTCGATGTGAACGACGAAGACGAGGAGACACCCAGAGTGCGCCCCCGCGACCGAGCGGCGTCGGGAGCCCCGGCCGAGGGCTGGGCGCTCAGCGATCGCTTCGCGTGGGAGGAGATCCACCAGCGGCTCCTCGCGTCCGCCGACGAGGCGATAGACAGCACCACCCAGGAGCTGTTCTTCAGCGGACTCACCGCGGGGTTCGCGATCGTCCTGACGTTCATCGGGTACGCGGTCGGGACCGCGAACTTCCCGGACAACCCGTTCCTCGCCTCCGTGCTCTATCCGATCGGGTTCCTGTACATCATCCTGGGGCGGCACGAACTGTACACCGAGAACACGTTACCGCCGGTCAAGCTGGTGCTGACGAGGCTGGCCAGCCTCCCGCTCCTGTTGCACATGTGGGGCGTCGTGCTGGCGGCGAACATCGTCGGGGCGGGCATCGGCGTGTTCGTCCTCGCCAACACGCAGGTCCTCTCGCCGGAGGCGATGCGCGCGGGTGCCGAGCTCGTCCACCACGGCCTCGAAACGGGATGGTGGGACGTGTTCTTCAAGGCGGTGTTCGCGGGGTGGCTCGTCGCCGGCGTCGTGTGGCTCGGCACTGCCGCGCACGACACCATCTCGCGCGTGGTGGTCATCTACCTCGTCTTCTACATGATCCCCACCGTCGGCCTGTTTCACGTGATCTCCTCGGGGGCCGAGGCGCTCTTCTTCGTGTTCCTCGGCGCTCCCGGTCCGGGGTTGATTACGGTGTTGTACGAGTTCTGGCTGCCTGTGCTACTCGGAAACACGTTCGGTGGCGTGGTCCTGGTCGCCCTGGTGAGCTACGCCCAGACCGAACAGCGGCGCTTTCCCGAGATCCGCGTCCTCTCCACGCGGGACGTGCTGTTCAGTCTGAAAGGCGGTCGACCCTTCGACACTCCGAGACCGGGTATTCGACTGACCGAGGAGGACGAGGACACCGGGACGAGAAAGGGCTGAGCGACTCACCGGACCGGTCAGTCCCGACGTCTCCCTTCCTCAATGGGGTGTCCGGAATAGTGATGGCGACTACCTGCTCTCCCGTTGCTCGACCTTGTTCAGGTCTCGTACTGGTGTAACAGATTTTGCGTATTTTACCGCTTTCAGTCTATGAGACGGTCGTGAATATCTAATGGTTCGATTGTCCGCGAAGCAAAGCGCCCTTCTTGGAGTTGTCGAGCCACTTCGTCGGTATCAACCCCTTGTCGCCGAAGCTCTTCGAATATCTCTTGGATGAGGTCTTCGACTGCTTGCCGAATCGAGGTACGAGAGCCGACAAGATTGACACCTTTGTGAGATAACGTCACGGAACTCCCCGTAAACTCGACTCCAAGGCCACTACTTCCCCAGAGAACGGTGTCCGAGGTGCCTTCTTCGAGTTGGTCGAGAAGGAGAAGAACGTGTTCGAGACACGTGTATGAATGGAGAGATTCTACCGTCTCTCCCGAACTACACTGTCGACGAATTTTGAGTTTGATTGCATCGGGAACCCAAACGATGCCCTCTCTCGGGTCGTACTGGGTGAATTCGGGAAGCAGTCGAACCTCGCTAATCTCTATCTCCTCTGCGTGAGTCATCCATTGTCACCGACGGATTCCCTGCGTGTAAAACGTAGAGTCTGTACGTACTGCGTCTATAGTGCGTTACCGCTTATCACGCTGTTCAACTTTGTTCAGGTCTCAAACTGACGTTACAGATTTCGTTCACTTTGGCGCATCTTCCTCTGTAGTATCGTTTTCAACTACGTGCTCGCTCTCTTCCCATACGTCCTCACCGCTAAAGAGTAGAGCGCCAATCCGACGAGACCGGGGCCGAGTGCAGCCACGACCAATTCGAGAATCAGAGCCATCGCAAACGAGACACTAATTCCGCAGAATCCTGCGACGCAGATTCGCTCCCCACCGAGCAAAAGGAGGTCACCGCGAACGAGCCCGCCGGGAGCGATGAATATTCCGAACACGACGAGCATCGCAATTGGCCATCCGTACGTCGCAAATCGTAATGCGGTCTCTCGATCGACGGCCCTGAAATGCTGAATAACGCGCTGTCCGACTATCAGCGGAAATACCGTCAATACAACCAGAGCGAGGGCTCCAACGACGAGGAGCGTTATCGCAATTTCCCACAGTTCGAGTCCTCCGGCGATTGCCCATACGACGAGGATACCGACGAGATACAGTCCACTGGCCTCGATGAGGGCGATTCGTAGTTCGGACCTAAATCTCCCGTCACGACTGCGATAGAACAGATGGGCACCGAGAGTCACAGGTACGGCGATTCCAACAGTTATAACAAAAACGAAGACGGGAATGAGTCCGACTGGGAAGGGCATATGCACTCTTCCCCTCACTATCAGATAAAGTATGTTGTACGCTACCGCCTCTCGCGCTGCTCCACCTTGTTCAGATAGATGAAATCCACCATACTCACTACTGAGGCGCGTCAGTGGGAACCATCAACCATACGTTAGTGGTAAGATTCTTTGTCCGTGGTAACGTAGTCTCATCTATGGCAACAGAGACGGATGGGCAGGGACGACTGTACATCCCGAAAGAGGTGCGCGAGAAGTACGGCCAGAGGTATCATATCGTTATGTACGAGGACAGAATCGAACTGATTCCGGTCGCGGACGACCCACTTGCCGCTGTCCGCGAGGCGGCAGGCGAGCTTCATGACGCATCAGTCGAGAAAATTCGAGAGGACATCGAGACGGTGGCGAAAGACGAGGCTGAGGAAGCCGGCGGCGACAGATGACGGTGTACGTCGAGACGGATTTCCTGCTCGCACTCGCCAAAGATACTGATTGGTTACAGGGCTCCGCAGAGGACGCCCTTGTCGAATACGACGTCGAAACGTCACCGTTCTCGTATCTCGAACTCCTCCTGGCCCGGGAACGCTACGAGTTCGACTACGTTCCGCTGGTGGCGAACCTGCTCGAACTCGTCCCCGTGCGGAACGAGGAAGAGAAACAGGTAGTTCTGAAAGCCGTCAACTACTACGACGAGGGAATGACGCGGTTCGACGCGTTCCACGCAGCGATTGCAGAAACACGAGGGATGGACGTACTCTCTTCCGAGAAAGACTACGAAGACATCGAGGTAACACGAGTCCCACTCGAACCGACCGACGAGGAATGACTCTGGACAGAGGATACAGTACCACCTGAACGAAGCATGGTACTCGTAGAGATAGTCGTGGTTGAATGCCCTACCGTGCGCCGACTCTCGTTTTCCGTCTGCTGCTCGAACGTCAGACTCACTGAATTCTGTTCAGAATCGTGCTTCTAATCGCTGAGGGCTCGATAGAGGACGTGAAAGGCCCGTATTTTGGCTACCGACTCTCCCGTTGCTCCACCTTGTTCAGCTCTATCAACAGTCTAAAGATCGCCTTCACCAGGTTCGCGTCCACGTCGAACTGCTCGGCGTTCTCGCCGGCGCGGTCCATCACGCGCTGCTCTTGGTCCTCGTCGGTCGTCGGCATGTCGCGCTCGTCCTTGACCTGGGCGACCGTCTCGGCCACGTAGGTCCGGCGCGCGATGAGTTCGACGATCTCGCGGTCGATGCTCTCTATCTCCTCGCGGAGCTCCGCGAGGTTCATCTCGTCCGGGCGGGGTCGTTGCGTGTCGTCGTCAGCCATGTGGTACCCTCTCGTTCGCTCCAGCGTTCCTCAATCGGTTCCAGCGCCGCGCGCTCGCCGACCGCGACGAAGCTCGGGCCGGTGCCCGACAGCGAGACGCCCCGGGCGTCGGGCAGCGCCTCCACCATCGGGTCGGCCGGGAAGCCCAGCGCCGCGGTGAAGGCGAACCCGTTGACCGTCATCGCGTCGGCGTACCGGCCGTCGAGCGCGAGGTCGGCGACCAGTTCGGCGACCGGGGCGATCCGCTCGCACCGCGAGACGTCGGCGTCGGCGCTGAACGCGCGCTCGGGCGGCGTCCAGACCAGCACGTCCCAGTCGACGGGTTCGCGCGCGAGCAGGTCGTCGGTCCGGTTGTCGGTGACGGTGACGCCGCCGAGCATGCTCGCGCTGGCGTCGTCGAACGCGCCGGTGACCGTCACGCCGGCGTCGCGGGCCGCCCGCACGCCGAGCCGGCAGGCGTCCTCCAGGTCCACCTCGTCGGCGACCCCGAGCGCGTCGAGCGTCGCCAGCACCGTGGCGTTCGCGGCCGCGCTCGAGCTCTTGAGCCCGGCCGCCATCGGCACCTCGCTGGTGGTGCGGACCGTGCCGCCGACCGCGGCCGGCGACGCCGCGCCGAGGCGGTCGAGCGCCTCGCTGTCGCCGTACTCCGCGACGGCGAGTTCGAGACACCGCTCGATCAGTCGGGTGTCGGCGTCCGGCGCGTCGGCGACCTCGCCGGTCGCCTCGCCGGAGGCGTCGAGTTCGACCTCGGCGGTCGTCTCGGCGTCGATGGCGAACGCCGACCCCTTGCCGCAGGCGAGGGCGTTCAGCACCGTCCCCGCCGCGGCTGCAGACGCGCGGCCGTCCATGTCCGGGACTCTCTCGCGGGGCGTATTGACGCTGGTGGTTGGTGCAAGCGAGGGCGACGGGCGGTCGGCGGCTGCCGCCCCGACCGAGTCAGGGACGGCGAAGCGCACCCCTTTTCCCGACACCGCGCCAATTCTCCGGACATGAGCGCGCGCAACGACGTGGCCCCCGACACGCTCGGCGTGGAGTTGACGGAGGACGGCATCGTCGTGGAGTACGCCGACGGCCGGGAGGCGTTCTACCGGGGCGTCCCGACCAAGGAGTCGGGCACCCTCCGGACCCAGCCCGGCAAGCTGATCCAGATCCTGGTCACCGACCCGACCGAGACCGAGGGCGTGCTGACCTACGTCAACGACCGCAACACCCACGACGAGATCCTGGAGGAGACGGGCGTCGGCCGGGTGATGCTCGACCCCGGCGAGGAGGAGGAGCTGTTCCCCGGCGTCACGGTCCGGATGGACGGCTACGCCGTCGAGGTGGAGGCCGACCCCGAGACCGCCCGCGGCCGGGTGTTCGTCTTCGAGGAGGACGAACTCGGCGAGGAGTCGTACGAGATGGTCGACGAGGAGTGACGGAGGACCGAGAGCAATGCCCCTCCCGAAGCAGTGGCAAGGGCTGAACCGCTCGACGGTCGGCTCCGCGCCCGAGCGGTACGGCGTCTACGAGCTCGGCGACGCCGACGGCGAGGTGCTGGAGGTCGGCTGGGGCGTCCTCCGCGACGAGCTCAAGGACGCGCTGGCCTACGGCTCGGGCGACCGGGTGCGGTGGGAGGCCTGCCAGACGGAGGCCGAGGCGAGGGAACTGGCGGCCGAGCACCGCGAGCGCGCCGGGTCGTAGGCCGGATCGTTACGGGGGCAGGTCGGCCGGCTTCGAGCCGACCCGGGCGTAGGGTTATGGCCCCGGACGGCGTCCGTTCTCCGCGTCCGATTCATGACATCCGAAGAACCAGAAGGACGACACGCACAGCTGTCCGCGCTCGAAACGGCGTTCGTCGGCGACGGGCTCCACATGCGGGAGGCCGAGTGGGGCGAGATGCGCGTCGGCTTCGAGGCGTACGCCGCGGACTTCGACGACGCGGCGCTGCTGGCGGGACTGCCGAACGACCGGTGCCAGTGTCCCCACTGGGGGTACCTGCTGTCGGGGCGGATGACCGTGCGGTACGCCGACCGCGAGGACGTCGTCACCGGCGGCGAGGCCTACTACATGGCGCCGGACCACACGATAGCCGTCGACGCCGGCACGGTACTCGTCGAGTTCAGCCCGCGCGACGAGTACCGGCGGACGGCCGAGGTGGCGATACGGAACGCGACCGAGATGGAGGAGGGACGGAGCGAGGCGGCGACCGAGGGTCGGGACGGGACGACGTCCGAGGACGGCAACGAGACGGCGTCCGAGGGCGGTAGCGAGGCGGCGTAACGGTTCCTCGACCCCGCCCTGCGCCGGTCGACCGGCGACTACTGGATGTACGTGGGGTCCTCGCGGTCGCAGTTGGCCTCGTGTTGCTCGGCGTCGTCCTCGTCGTCGAACATCATCCCACACCCCTCGCACTTGTACCACGTCATCTCGTCGCGCTCGGTTTTGACGACCATGTTCGTGGGTACACGAGGCGAAAGTAAATCGTTTGCCCCGACCGGCGTCGGGGCGTTTCGACTCGCCTCTATCACCGTCGGAGATTACTCCGAATCGCGGTCCGGGGAGCCCCGCCGCGACCGCCGCAGGGGAACCCTCAAGACGACCGAGCAACGAGAGGTTGACATGAACGCGAACGGTTCCCCCGCAGTCGAACTCACCGTCCAGGGCGCCGAGAAGCGCGACGCCGGACGGGGCATCGCCCGCGTCCCCGAGTCGGCCCGGTCGGCGCTGGGCGTCCTCAGCGGCGAGACACTGCTCCTTGAGGCCGAGCGTGAGACCGTCGTCAAGTTCTGGCCCGGTGGTGGCACGCTTCCAGAAGGAGTCATCCAGATTGACGGCGAAATCAGGGCGAACGCCGGACTTAGTATCGGCGACACGGTGACCGTCAGGCCGGTCTCCATCGAGGACGCCGAGGCCGTCACTCTCACTCCGACGACCGAGTTCGACCCGGACGACCGCGAGACGCTGGAGCGGGCGCTCAAGCGGAAACTGCGCGACCGTCCAGTGAAGGCTGGCGAGCAAGTCGGGCTTGAGCAGCTCGGCGATGTCGGCATGTTCCACGTGACAGAGACCACTCCTGACGGAATTGTGAAGGTGACCGACGAGACTAGCCTGACCGTCTCGCTCGGCTCGGGGTCGGGGACCTCCACCGAATCGTCGCCGGGGAGTATCTCCATCCCCGTCGGCAGTGGGTCGAGCGACGACGCCGCGCCCCAAGAGACGACGGGCGCGACCTACGAGGACATCGGCGGCCTGGAGGAGGAACTGGAGCGGGTCCGGGAGATGGTCGAGCTCCCGCTGTCGAACCCGGCGCTGTTCCGCCGGCTCGGCATCGACCCGCCGAAGGGCGTGCTGCTGTACGGCCCGCCCGGCACGGGCAAGACGATGATCGCCAAGGCGGTCGCCAACGAGGTCGACGCCCACTTCATCACCATCTCCGGGCCGGAGATCATGAGCAAGTACAAGGGCGAGAGCGAGGAGCGGCTCCGGGAGAAGTTCGAGGAGGCCCGCGACAACGCGCCGACCATCCTCTTCTTCGACGAGATCGACGCCATCGCCGGCGAGCGCGACGAGGAGAGCGACGTCGAGAACCGGGTGGTCGCCCAGCTGCTGTCGCTGATGGACGGCCTGGAGTCCCGGGGCCAGGTCGTGGTCATCGGCGCGACCAACCGGGTCGACGCCATCGACCCCGCGCTGCGCCGCGGCGGCCGGTTCGACCGCGAGATCGAGATCGGCGTGCCCGGGGAGGCCGGCCGGCGCGAGATCCTCGACGTCCACACCCGCGGGATGCCGCTTGCCGACGACGTCGACCTCGACCGGCTGGCGGCCTCGACCCACGGCTTCGTCGGCGCGGACCTCCACGCGCTCTCGACCGAGGCGGCGATGGCGGCGCTCCGGCGGGCCCGCGACGCCGGCGCCGGCGACGAGGCGCTGATGGAGGTCGAGGTCACCCGCACCGACTTCGAGACCGCGATGGCGTCGGTCGACCCCTCGGCGATGCGGGAGTTCGTCGCCGAGTCGCCCGAGATAGACTTCTCGGCGGTCGGCGACCTGGAGGAGGCCAAGCAGACGCTGACCGAGGCGGTCGAGTGGCCGCTGGCCTACCGCAACCTCTTCGAGCAGACCAACACCGAGCCGCCGACCGGCATCCTGCTCCACGGCCTGCCCGGCACGGGCAAGACCCTGCTCGCGCGGGCGCTGGCCGGCGAGAGCGACGTCAACTTCATCCACGTCGACGGGCCCGAGCTGCTCGACCGCTACGTCGGCGAGAGCGAGAAGGCGGTCCGGGAGATCTTCGACCGGGCCCGCCAGGCCAGCCCCGCCATCGTCTTCTTCGACGAGATCGACTCCATCGCCGGCGAGCGCGGCTCCGGCATGGGCGGCGGCGCGGAGGTCTCCGAGCGCGTGGTGTCCCAGTTGCTCACCGAGATGGACGGCCTCGCCGAGAACCCCAACCTGGTCGTGCTGGCCGCGACCAACCGCCGGGACGCGCTCGACCGGGCGCTGCTCCGGCCCGGCCGGCTGGAGGAGCACGTCGAGGTGCCCGCGCCCGACGAGGCGGGTCGCCGGGCCATCCTGGCGGTCCACGCCGACGACAAGCCGCTGGCCGACGACGTCGACCTCGACGACCTCGCGGCCGAACTGGAGGGGTACACCGGCGCGGACCTCGAGGCCGTGGTCCGGGACGCCTCGATGCGGGCCATCCGGGAGGCCGCCGCGGCCTGGGGCGTCGAGCAGGCCGACGAGAACGCCGACGAGATCACCATCGAGCGCAAGCACTTCGACGCCGCCGTCGAGAAGATCCGGCCGACGCTGGAGTGAGCGGTTCCCCGTGGGCACTCGTCGAGTCGCGACGCGGAACCGTCTTCGAGTTGTCCAGTAGTCGTGACGCAAAGCGGTGAAGTAGCACGGTTGTAGTCGGTGGAAGAGTTCCCCCTGCGGGAGTGCCCATCTGGACGGCGTTCGGTGCACAGCGTCGATCGAGCACTGCGGAGCCCGGAGCCACCACAAAAACTTTGCCCGTTACGCGCCGTGATAAACCGATGGTACCCGACCGTTCCCGGCGGTCCCTCCTCAAACTCGGTGCCTCGCTTCCCTGTACTGCCCTCGCTGGCTGTACCGCCACCGAACACCACATCGACACGACCACGCCGCCCCCGACTGTTCTCTCGATCGGGGAGTCCACCGGCGGTGGACGAGGGACTGTAACTGTACAGTCCGTTCGCACGCAACTGATGTTCGTCGTGGTGAAGGCGGGGGTCCATTCGGAGGTCTACCGTCGGCCGGACACCCAGTACGTGATCGTCGACGTATCGACCGACGGTGTCCCGGACCCGGTCCAGACCGTCCGCGACGCAGTCCGCCTCTCCCTCGATTCGCGACAGTACAGCGTCGTTGAGAGGGATCTCTACCGGAACCAACGGAAAAAGAACGCGGTTAGCGTTGCCCTCTCGGCACCGGCGTCGGTGTCCGCGAACACCGGTAAGGTGGTCTGGACGGGCGAGTCGTCGGCTCCCGACGCCGCGTGGAGGGTTCCGCAGGACGTGCTCGATGCACTGACTGCGCCGCCCGAGTTCGCTGTCACGGCGTTCGAAGTGCCCGCAGAGACCACGGAGGGGTCGGCGATCGAGGCCGCGGTCACCGTCCGGAACTCCGGCGGGAGCGACGGGACGTTCGTCGCCGAACTGGGACCGACGAGTCGCAGCGACCAGCCCGAAGTTCGACTCCGTGTACCGAGAGGGGAGACCACAACTCGCGTCGAGTCGGTTCGGCTCTACGGGAAGGCAGGAAGCGACGAGACGATTACGCTCGATTGGGGTGCGGGGACAGCAGAACGCAGCGTCCACATAGGACCGTAGGTGGAAAGCGCGGGACTGGACATCCAACAACCTACCGGACCGGCGACGGACGACAGTCGGGATAACGGCGCTGTACGACCAATCACTGAGATTCTAATCTACCGCAAGGCGGCCGCGGGACCCGTCCCGCATAGCGACGCCGACGCGAACGACGTCGACCGCCGCATTCGGGAACGGTTCCCGAGTCGGCAAGAAAGTACAAACCCGGGTAGGGTCTAACCCCGTTAGGTGGGGCACAAATGGATATCACCGATGCCGTGACGACCGAGTACGTGGACGTGAACCCGGGCACCCGACTCGGGAAGATCCGCGGGATATTCGACGAGGACCAGACCCTCGAGGCCATCGTCGTCCGGGGGGAGAGCGACAAGTACGAGGGCATCGTCACCAGGAAGGACCTCGTGAGCTCGCACCACGACCCCAACGAGAAGGTCCGGTCGGTCCTGCGCCACCCGCCGACGGTGGCCCGCGACGAGGACGTGCGCGAGACCGCCCGGCTGATGGTCGAGGGACAGGTCAAGCTGCTCCCCGTGCTCGACGACGAGGAGGTGCTGCGGGGCGTGGTCAGGGCCAAGGACCTGCTCCGGATGGTCCAGGACAACCTCGGGGCGCTCGACGTGTCGGACGTCTACACCGAGGACGTGGTGTCGGTCGAGCCCGACACCACGCTCGGGGAGGTCATCCACACCATCCGGACCCACAAGTTCACCCGCGTCCCGGTCATCGACGACACCGACGCGGTCGGGATGATCAGCCTCTACGACCTCGTGGACTTCACGACCCGGAAGATGGACCAGGAGCAGGGCGGCAACAACAACGCGACCGACTCCTACGGCGGCGGCGTCTCGAAGAGCCAGGGCCGGACCCACGGCGGGTGGGGCGAACGGTCGGGGCTCGAGGCCCGGATGACCAACCTCCCGGCCCGCGACGTGATGAACTCGCCGTGCGCGACGATCCCGCTCGACGCCGGCCTCGACGAGGCGTTCGCCGAGATGGACGAGAAGGGCTACTCCTCGCTGGTGGTCGTCCCCGAGGAGTTCGCCTCGCCCGCGGGCATCGTGACGATCACCGACCTGCTGCGGGCGCTGACGTGGACCGGCGACGACGAGCAGCGCTCGGACGTGCAGGTGTTCGGCGTCGAGCTGATGGACACGCTCTCCCGCGAGTCCATCGTCGAGCGCATCGACGAGATCGACGGCAAGTACCAGGAGATGGACATCCTCGAGGCCAACGTGATGTTCCACCGGCACAAGGAGAAGCACCGCGGCACGCCGCTCATCCAGTGCACGGTCCGGCTGTTCACCGACGAGGGGCTGTTCTCGGGCACCGGCGAGGAGTACGGCGCCCGGGCCGCGTTCAAGGACGCCGCCGACATCGCCGAGAAGAACGCCCTCGACAACAAGGAGCGCGAGTCGCCGCGCCACCAGATGGAGCAGGAGCGCGAGCGCACCGCCGACCTGGTCGAGTGGTGGACCACGACCGAGACCGGGAGCTGAGGACGACCGTCGACGCCATCTCCTTATCTCGCCGCTAATGGCCCTGAGGAGAGTGAAACCGCCGTTTGAATCTCCGGAAGGATTTTTGTAACGCGGCCGAAAGGAGTCGGTATGGAACGGCGCGTGAACGCGACAACTACCCGGGAGGACCCGTCGGACCGCGGCGCCCCGTTCGCGACGGTGGCGGTCCGGCGCGGGACCGGCGCCCGGCGCGGCGACGGGGCCGCGGGCGACCCCATACCCGACGCCATCCAAGATGCCGATGCCCTCCCCGACGCCGACGACGCGAGGCCGCGCACGGTCCGCGTCCGCAACGCCGCCGCCGAGCCCCGGCAACTGACGGTCGAGGTCGCGCGCGGCGCCGGCATCCTCGTCGACCGGACGGTGGAGTTCCCGGCCGACGGCGTCCTCGAACTCGTCCTCTACGCCCCCGGGGACTACCGCGTCCTGGCGGGGCTGCCGGACGGCGAGCGGACCGCCCTCGCGGTCGACCGCTCCGCGTTCCGCGGCGGCGCGAGCACTCCGGAGCTGACCGTGCTGCCTGACGGCCGGGTCGAGGCAACGCCGGACGGGACGACGGGAGTCGAGGCGGTGCAGCGCGAATCCGCCAGCCGACCCGACACCGCGAGAGACCGCGGCGAGCGACGGGACGGCCGAGCGTCGCGACCCCGCGGTCGGGGACGCCGACGCCGCGGCCGAACGGACGCGCCGGGCCGCCGAGCCCCGAGTCAGCCCCGCAGCCGGACTCGCCCGCCGAGCACCGAGTTCACCACCGCGCCGAGCAGCACGACGGCGCCGGCGAAGTAGAACCACGTCAGCAGCAGCAGGACCCCGCCGATGACCCCGTACGCCTGGTAGCGCGCGGCGTTCGAGAGGTACACCTGGAACAGCGCGTGGAGGGCGACCCAGCCGACGCCCGCGACGACCGCGCCCGGCACCGCCTCCCGGACGGTCATCTCGACCGGTGGCAGCACGTAGTACAGCGGGAGGAACGCCACCACCAGCCCCGCGGCAAGCGCCAGGTTGCCGACCAGGCTCCGGAGCGGGACCCGCGGCCCGACGGCGGGGTTCCGGAGGGCGTAGCCGACCGCGACCACGAACCCGACCGCGACCGCCACCAGCGCGACGGTCACGACCCCGTCGACCAACTGCTGCACCAGCGACGGGTCGCGGTCGGTCCCGTAGGCCTCCGAGAAGGCGAGGTCGAGCCCCCGGAACAGCTTGAACGCGCTCCACGCGACCGCCACGACCCCGACGAGGCCCGCGCCGGTCCGGCCGGTCGAGTTCGTGAGCGCCCGCTGGAGCACCCGCTCGGCCGACGTCGACAGCGAACTCGCCACCTGCTGGACGACGAACCGCGCGAACGCCTCCCCGCCCAGCACGCTCCCGAGGACGACGACCAGCAGCGTCAGCGGAATCAGCGAGACGAACGCGTAGTAGGCGACGCTCGCGGCCAGGAACAGGACGTTCTGGTCTCGGGCGACGCCGACGACCTGTCGCAGGCGGCTCCGGGAGGTTGCCATGTCCACTCCGGGACACGTCAGCCGCGCCTAAAGGCGATACGGCCGGGCTGTCGGGTGTCAGTTACCAGTCTTCCTGTTGTCAGGTGGCTGACGGCAGCGGCGGTGCTCGTCGACGCCCGTCTGCTGGCGGGTCGGTTTCGTGCGAGCACCGGCCGCGGAGCCGCGGGTACCGCCGGCCCGGCTACGCCACCGTCGTCTGTGGCGGTTCGGCGGGCTCGATGGCGAGCCGGTTCAGCCCGTCGCAGGCCTCCGAGGAGGTGACCCGATACCACTCGCCGAGCTGGAGCTCCGGCACGCCGCCGGCCGCCGCGGTCGTGGTCTCGCCCTCGGCCTCGGTCGGAGTTCCCTCCTGCATCGCCGTCGTGGTCTCCTCCTGCATCGCGGCCTCGGTCGCGGTCCCGGCGGCCGTCTCGGTCCCGCCGCCGGCCGCGGCGGTGGTCGTCTCCAGCAGGTCCTCGGCGAGCACGCGCTCGGGCGCCAGCAGGCCGCGGAAGCCGATGTCCTCGTCGTTGCGGAACGCCCGGACCATGAACAGCTGGTACTCCGCGTCCTGGTCGCCGCCGAGGCACGCCGCCGGGACGGTCTCGGTCGCGGGCCCGCCGAAGGGCTCGCGGGGCCGGTAGCGGATGCGGAACCGGTCGCCCTCACGGAGGCTGTAGCTGAAGAGGGCGCCCCGGCCGCCGGCCTGCGCGGTCGTCGTCTCCTGGGCGGACGCGCCGTCGAGCGCCAGCCCGGTGACGCCGAGCAGGCCCGCGGCGGCGCCGGTTCGGAGCACGTCGCGTCGTCGTGGCGTGTCGGAGTCGTCTGGCATACGCGAACGCCCGCCGTCGGGCGCCTTATAGCGGGTCGGCCGTTCACGCGGTTGGGCCCAACCTATCGCCCGGAAACGAAGAATACTCCGGGGAACACCGGCGTTGTGCTCCGGAAACCGCCTCTTTCCGGGACCGGTTTCGGCGGCGCTCGTCCGGACCGGCGCCGCCGGCCTCAGTCCCAGAACGACTTCGTGCGGGCGTACTGGCGCTCCTGTTCGAGGATGTCCCGGTAGAACTCGTCCTCGTCCTCGCGGAGCTTGGCGATGATGCGGGCGGCGTTCTGGGGACCGACCCCGCGGGCCGCCAGCGCGACGACCGCCCGCTTGCCGTGGCTCTGGACCAGGTTGGCGGCCTTGTAGGCGCGCTGTGTTATCTGCTCCTGCTCGTCGTCCTTCTCCTCGGCCCGGACCGCCTTGACCACCTCGTCGGCCCACGGGTTGAGCGCGGCGATGCGGGTCGACCCGCACTCCGGGCACTCGGGCTGGTCGCGGACCCGCCGGACCGGCTTCCTGCGCTTCCAGTCGGTGCAGTGGAGGCACAGCAGGATGACCTCGTCGTCGCGGATGCGCTCCTTGACCGTCTGGATGACGCTGGCGTCGGCGTTCTCGGGCGCGAGCAGCTCCCGGCCCGACGAGCGCCCGCCCGACCCGACCGGGGTCCGGCCGCCGGTGGTCACGATCTCGATCTCACCCGACCGGATGCGGGCCAGCACGTCGCTGGCGGCCTCCACGGCGAGGTCGTCGTGGAACACCTCCCGGACGGCCTCGTCGTACATCGGCGTGTCCTCCAGTGCGCCCATCAGCCGACCGATGGGCGGCCCGCTCGCGCCCCCGCCGCCCTCCCACTTGCGGAGCGCGCCGAACTTGGCGGCGACCTGCGAGAGCTTGAACTTGAGGGTGTCGGAGTGCTTGAGGCTCAGCTCGATGATGGCCGCCACGTGGTCCGGGTCGGTCTCCCGGACCACCTCGGCGACCTCCTGGCCGTTGACCTTCGGCGGGACGTCCAGTTCGATCCGGTAGGGGTCGACCTCCAGCCCGACCGACGAGCCGGTGCGCTGGCCGATCAGCGACGACAGCACCCGGCCCAGCGTCTCGTTGACCTTGTGGCCGAAGCAGGCGTTGACCACGATCGTCCGGGCGGCGTGCTCGACCACGATTCGGTCGGCCGTGGGGACCGGCGCGCCGGTCTCGGCGTGGCGATCGAGCTGCGAGAGCGCCTCGCCGGCGGTGTACTCGTCGGTCGGGTACCGGTTCGTGAACTCCCGGGCCACCCCGTCGCGGGGCGCGCCGCGCTCGAACTGCGGGCCCGCCACGGCGCGCATCTCGCCGACCTCCTGGGCCACGTCGTAGGGCACCGGGATCTCCTCGCCGACCCACGAGGGGATCTCGCCGCCCGGGTCCTCGATGGGCGAGACCTTGACCGCCTCCTCGTCGTCGTCGACCTCCGTGATGCGCCACATCTCGCCGCGCTGGACGAACACCTCGCCGGGCCGGGCGAAGTTGACGACGAACCGCTCGTCGAGCGTGCCGACCTGCGACCCCGAGGCGATGTCCTCGACCGCGTACTTCTGCTCGTCGGGGATCATCGAGAGGTTGGCGTAGAAGTACTGCCAGGTCTTGCTCGACTTCTCGAGCCGGTCGTCGCCCTCGTCGAGCCAGACGAGCCGGTTGCTCTTGAGCTCGCGGCAGACCTCCTTGAACTCCCGCTCGGAGAGGTCCCGGAAGGGGTAGGCCCGGGTGACGACGTCGTAGGCCCGCATCGCCGAGAGGTCGCCGAAGTCCATCACGAGCCCGACGATCTGGTTGGCCACGGTGTCGAGGCTCCCGTCGTGGATCTCGGCGTCCTCGACGTCGCCGTCCTTGGCGCGCCGGGCGATGGCGAGGGCTTCGAGGGTGTCGTCGGGGTGCTTGGTGATTATCGTGCCCCGCGAGACCGCCTCGCTGCGGTGGCCCGCCCGGCCCACGCGCTGGAGCAGGCGGGCGACCTCCCGCGGACTGGAGTACTGGACCACGTGGTCGATGCGACCCACGTCGATGCCCAGTTCCATCGAGGAGGTGCACAGCAGCGCGTCCAGTTCGCCGGCCTTGAACCGGTCCTCGACGTCGATGCGGGCCTCCTTCGACAACGAGCCGTGGTGGACGCCGATGTTTGCGTCCAACTCTTTGAACCGCGAGCCCAGCGCCTCGGCGGTCTGGCGCGTGTTGACGAAGATGAGGGTCGACTCGTGGGCCTCGACGATGTCGAGGATGGCCCGGACGTGGCTGGCGACCGACTCGTCGGTGGCCAGCTTGCCCGCGAGGCGCTCGTCCGCCTCGGTGATCTCGGGCTCGCGGACCTCGAACTCCACCTTGCTCCCCACGTCGACCTCGACGACGGTCGGGTCGTCGCGCTCGGCCGGGTCGCCGACCAGGAACCGGCCGACCTCCTCGGGGTCGCCGACGGTCGCCGACAGGCCGACGCGCTGGAAGTCGCCGGCCAGTTCCCGCAGGCGCTCCAGGCCGATAGTCAGCTGCGCACCGCGTTTCGCGCCGGCGAGTTCGTGGACCTCGTCGACGACGACGTGGTGGACGTCCTCGAGGGCCTGCCGGAGCTTCGACCCGGTCAGCATCGCCTGGAGGGTCTCGGGGGTGGTCACCAGCACGTCGGGCGGGTCGTTGGCCTGCTTCTGGCGCTGATAATCCGTAGTGTCGCCGTGGCGCACGTCGACCCGGAGGTCGAGCTCCTCGCCCCACCACTCCAGTCGCTCGCGCATGTCGCGGTTGAGCGCCCGGAGCGGCGTGACGTACAGCGCCGAGATGCCGAACCGCGGCCCGTTCTCGGCCTGGTTCCGGGCGATGGCGTCCAGGACGGGGAGCATCGCGGTCTCGGTCTTGCCGGTCCCGGTCGGCGCGATCACCAGCGCGTCCTCGCCCCGGGTCAGCGGCGGGATCGCCCGGCGCTGGGGCTCGGTCGGGGTCGAGAACCCGCGCTCGGAGAGCGCCGCCCGCACCTGCTCGCCGAGGTGTGCGAAGGCCGCAGAACCGGCGGCCTCTTGCTCGCTCATTGGGCGTATTTAACGGATAGCGGGTCATAAGCCCGTTGTCTTCGAAAGCCGACGGGTCGAGTCCGGCGGGCGCGTTCGCGGGCTGAAGGCTTTTCTCCGGCGGCGGCGAACGCTGCCCCATGGAGACGGAAGTCCACTTCCGGGAGACCCAGATGTTCGACCAGCTCTGGCTCCGGGGGCTGCTCGCCCTGAGCGCGCTCGCCGCCGTCCTGAACCTCCTCCGCGGGAAGCGGACGGTCCGCGGGACGGTCGGTCGGCTCGCCACGCTCGGGGCGGTCGCCCTGCTGTTCCGGGTCGCGACCCTCCGGACCGAGGTGCGCGACGACGGGGTCTCCGCGAGCGACGCGAGCGGAGGCTCGCCGCGAGCAGAGCGAAGCGGCGGTGTGTACGTCGAGTTCTCGCCGTTCCACCGGTCGTCGAAGCGCGTCCCGTTCTCGGAGCTCGCGGACGTCCAGGCCACCGGCTACAGCCCGCTGCGCTACGGCGGGTGGGGCATCCGGTGGAGCCCCAGCGGCGTCGCCTACACCGTGAGCGGGAAGTCGGGCGTCCGGTTCGAGCGTGCCGGCGGCCGGTCGACGTTCGTGGGCTCGGACCGGCCGGACGAACTCGTCGCGGCTGTCCAGCGGGCGAGCGAACGGGAGGTGTGACCGACCCCAAAGTATAAAATCACAGCCACCGAAACAGTAAGCGAGTTGTAAAGTTAATATCCTTCACAAGAACTTTCCGGGAGCAGCGGGTATCCTCGGTGGCCGGTAGCGACCGACGACAGAGTCGCCTCTGCGTGGCCCGCGACGCGGTTTATCGCCGCACGGGCCCCACGTCCGCACGGACATCCGATTACCCGTCACCGACCATGACCGACACGACCTACGCCGACACCATCGACTGGGACCGGTACTGGAGCGAGACTGACGACGAGGCGGCCGACGACGCGAACGGCAGCGCCGAGCACGTGGCCGACGCGCTCTTCGAGTTCGTCGAGGAGACGGGCGTCCCCGACTGGCACGCCGACGTCGGCTGCGGCGGCGGAGCGCTCGCGTTCGACGTCGCCGCGCGGTACCCCGAGACCGCCGTGGTCGGCTACGACGCCGCCGACCCGGTCCTCGACGCGAACCGGTCGCGGGCGAGCGAGACTGACCGGGAGAACGTCGCTTTCGAGCGAGCAGTACTTCCCGAGTTCGACCCCGACCGGCAGTTCGGCCTGGTCACCTGCTTCTACACCCTCTGCTACGTCGCCGACGCGGAGCGAGCACTTCAGAACCTCTACGACGCGGTCGAACCGGGCGGCCACCTCGTGTTCACCTACCATAACCGATACGCCCGGGCTGTCTTCGAGGGCATCGCGGAGTCGCCCGAGGAGCACCTGGACGAGTCGTCCGTCTGGAGCCCCGAGCGCTTCGCCGACCGGTTCGAACTGGTCGTCGAGGGCGAGAACCTGCTGTCCTACGACCGCATCCACGACGCGCTGGGGACGTGGCCCCGGAGCGTCTGGTCGGTCGCCGAGGAGACCGACCGCTACCGGGCGTGGCGACAGAACCCGCTCGTCTACGTGCCGAAGTGAGTCCCCGTCCGTCGAGACAACGCGCTCAGACCGCGGCGTAGTCGCCGAGGCGCGTCCCGTCGAGCAGGTACGCCTCGCCGCCGGCCAGTCCGTCGGGCAGGAACGGCGCCAGGAACTCCTGGCCCTCGACGTTGACCCACGTCGCGCCGACCAGCTCGTTGAACGCCGGGAACACCACGAGTTCGGCGCCCGCCCGGACGCCGCCCTCGCGGTCGGCGAACGCCTCGCCGGCCAGCGGCCCGCGGAGCCACGCCCGCTCGACGCGGCTCCCGCCCACCTCGTCCTCCAGCCGGACCGCGGGGTGCTCGTGGCCGACGCAGACCACCTCGCTCGCCAGCACCTCGGGCACGGGCCAGGTGTGGCCGTGGGCGAACCCCACGTCCCCGAGCCGGACCCCAGCGCCGTCGGTCACGTCGAGGTCGGCCCACGACTCGATGGCGCCGTCGTGGTTGCCCTTGACCAGCGTGGCGGACAGCCCCAGCTCGTCCAGTCGTTCGAGCAGCACCTCGATCTCGCCGCGCTCGGCGCCGCCGGGGTCGCCGATGGCGTGCATCAGGTCACCCAGAAACACCACGCGGTCGGGGTCGGTACGGGTGACCAGCGACAGGAGTCGTTCGCGGCGCTGCTCCGCGCGGCTGGCCAGCGAGACGCCCTCGGCACGGAGCGCCTGCTCGACGCCGGCGTGGAAGTCGGCGACGACCAGCGCCCGCTCCGACCCCAGATCGGCGACCGCCGCCGGTTCGCCGGGAACCGGCTCGACGAGGCTCATCAGATGGGCTTGAGCGTGTCCTCGCCCGACTCGTAGCACCGGCCGGCCATCAGCGCGGCCTCCAGCGCGTCCTCTACGTCGGCGGGGGTCACGTCGTAGGCCTGGACCACCGCGGCCATGAGGGTCTCGCGCTCGACCCCGTCGCCCTCGTTCAGCTCGCGCATCTCGTCCATCACCGTGTCTTCGAGGTTCTCGGGGGTCTCCTGGTCGTCGTCGCCCGCCCCCTCGTCGGCCTCGGCGACCTCGTCCTCGCCGATGGACGCGCCGGGCGCCTCGGCCGACGCGGTCGACCCGCCGGCGGGTGCGGCGTCGGCGTCGTTGACGGCCTCCTCGGTCCCGCCCGACGCCGACTCCACGTCCTGTAGCTCGTCGGTGTCGACCTCCTCGGCGGTCGGGTCGGCGGGCTCGCCGGCGTTGGGCTCCCCCTCGGCCAGTTCGGCCTCGCGCTCGGGGGTCCCCTCGTCGGGGCCCTCCTCGGGGTCCGGGGTCGGCGGCTCCATCTCGGACTCCCCGGGGCTCTCGACCTCCGATCCCGAGGAGAACTCCAGGCCGTACTCCTCCTCGACCTGCTCGCGCTCCTCCTCGTCGAACTCGTACATCTCGTCGCCGGCGCCCGCGGTGCCGATGTCGGGGCCCTCGTCGTCGACGTCCTCGGGCGAGAACGACTCCTCGGTCGAGGTCTCCTGCTCGGCCTCGACGGTCGGCGGCTCGTCGTCGCCGATCTCCTCCTGGTACTCGGCGGCCTCCTCGGCGTCCTCGATCTCGGGAGCCTCGTCGGCCGCGGCCTCGGCTTCGACGTCGGCCGCCGCGTCCTCGACGTCCGAGGTTCCCGTCTCGGTCTCTGCGGTTCCGGTTTCGGCCTCCGCGGTTCCGGTCTCGGGTTCGGTCTCGTCCTCGGGGTCGCCCATACTGCTAGTCGGTGCCTCGCCGAGGTCGTCACTTGTGGCCGCGCCGTCGTCGGTCCCGGCGTCGACCACCGCCTCGGCGTCGGCCGCGACGTCGGTCGTCGAGGATTCGCCCGCGTCGGCCTCGACGTCGGTCCCGGCCTCGGCTCCGCCGGCGGATTCGGCCTCGGCGCTCTCGCCGCCCGCGGCCGCCTCGGCCTCCAGGTCGGCGAGTCCGCCGGCCACGGCGTCGGTCAGCGCGTAGTCGAGGTCGACGCCGACCTCGTCGCCGCCCTCGCCGGGGGCGAGGTCGAGCGGCCCGACGTCGTCGGCGTCGAGTTCGCCCGCGACGACCCGGGCCGCGTCGACCGCGAGGTCCCAGACCTCCGCGAGGTACGCCTTCGTCGTCCCGTAGTGGTCGAGCGCCAGGGGGATGCCCGCCGCCAGGCCGGCGTCGGCGCCGCCGGCTTCGAGCGCCGCGCGCAGGTCGTCGCCCCGCCTGCCGGAGTCGATGGCGTCGGCGAACGCCGAGACCCGCGCGAGGGTCTGCTCGGCGGTCTGGACCGTCCAGCGGTCCCGGGTCTCCGCGTCGACGCGGTTGATCGACTCCGGCCGGATGGAGGTGAACACGCGGTCGGAGTCCTCGGGCTGGAACGTCCGGGCCTTGCCGGTCACCGCGACGAAGGCGGGCGGGTCGGCGTTCTCCAGGAACGCCATCTCGTCGGGCTGGTACTGGCCGGCGTAGAGCACGAACGCGCCGGTGGGGTCGACGACCCGGCCCCGGAGCACGTCGTCGCTGACCTGCTCGACCTCGGTCAGCACGCCGACGACGAACAGCCGGTTGACCCGGGCGCCGGTCGGCGTGACCACGTAGTTCGGGGCGCGCTCCTCGTCGCTCTCGGAGTAGTCGAAGTCGGCGTCGTCGTACTCGGCGGCGAACACCCGCCACGCCACCTCGCGGCGGCCCGCGCCGCCCTGGCCGGACTGGTCGTCGCCGTTCGAGCTCATTCGGCCACCTCCGAGAGGAGGTTGTTGGCGCGGTCCGCGGGCGAGTCGGCCGACCGTGCGAACTCGGTCACCTCGAGGTTCGCGCCGTAGTCGTCGACCGAGAGGTTCCCCCGGACCCGGTACTCGCGGCCGACGATGCGCTCGCGGATGGTGTCGGCCACGACCTCCTTGTCCATCGCGTCGCGGGCCTGGGCCTTGGCGTCCTCGACGTCGCCGCCGTACACCTCGGCGGTGCGCTCGTCGTCGAGCACCGCGGTCACGGTGCCGGTGCCGTCGTCGATGATGGCCTTCACGCGCAGGTCGTCCTGGCCGTCGACGTCGCCGTGGCTCCGGCACTGGCCGTTCTGGATGACCCGGCCGCACTCGGGGCAGCGCTCGATGAGGCCCGAGCCGTCCCGGACCGCCACGACGTTGCCCACGACCTCTACGTCGTAGGCGCCGCCGGTCTCGACGGCGTCCCGGACCGTCATCCGGGTGCCGGTGTCGCTCACGTCGAGGTCGCGGTCGAGCGCCGACACCTCGGTGAACTCCGAGAGGTTGACCGACGGGACGCCCCGGAACTCCCGGACGTACACGTCCTCGAGCCGGAGCGTCGCGCCCTCGGTTATCTCGGGGCGGGCCTCCCAGTCGGTGAACGGGAGCCGGGCCGACTCGTCGGCCAGCACGCCGCTCAGGATGTCGGTCTCGCCGTCGCGGCCGTCGATGGTCTTCTGTTCGACCTCGACCACTTCCACCTCGAGGTTGACGCCGCGGTCGCCGGGTTCGAGGTCCGCGAGCTCGGCGTCGCCGCCGACGGGGTAGGGCACCTCCATCGACTCTTCGAAGGCGACGTTGGTGCTCTCGCCCAGGTTGAGCTCGGGCTCGCCGTCCCACTCGCGGACGCCGGCGTTGCCCGCGGTGATGGTGTCGCCGGGCGAGAGGCCGAAGTCCTCCCACGCGGTGTAGGAGATCTTGCCGGTCTCGTCGGCGATCTCGCCCTCGTGGATCACCTGCTCGTTGCCCTGGTACCGGATCGAGCGCTTGCCGACGGTCAGCACCGTGCCGGTGACGGTGACGCTGCCGTCGTCGGTCGAGATGTCGGCGACGTCGACCCGCGAGGGCTCCGAGCCCCCGCTACTGGCGCCGCCGTACTTCCGCCGGAGGCTCTGCTTGGCCTCGTCGACCGGGACGCTGTACTCCACCAAGTTCTCGAGGTCCGCCTTGACCTCCTCCTTGTCGACGCCGAGGTCGGAGGCGAGGTCCTCGGCATGGTCGTCCAGACTCATCACCCGCACTTTGCCCGGACGGATTAAAAGTGTTCGTTACGGGCGCCGAGTCGGTGAGTCGGTTCCGAAGGAGGTCCGAGAGCAGCGGCGGGAAGACCGCCGAATCGGAGGACCACGGTGACGGGGAGGCGCGACGGTTTCCGGAGGCCCCGCGGCCCCTTTCGGTCCCCGTCGACTGTTCAGCCGGGTCCCAGTCGGTGGGTAGTCGGCCGACGAGGAACGGCGAGAGCGAACGGCCGGGTCACCGCAACCGGACCGGCCACCGGAACGACACCGACAGCGAGGAGTGGCGGTACTCCAGGACCGCCCACGCCAGCACCGTCAGGACCAGCACCACCGCGACCGCCGCGTCGAGCAGGCCCATCCAGAGCGGGAGGATGAACGAGATGCTGTTGACGACCTTCCGGGGCGTGAACCCCGCGACGGAGGTCTCGACTCGCTCGCCGTCCTCGACCGCGCCGCGCGACCGGAGGTCGGCCGCCCGGGCGCTCGGGCCGCCCGCGCTCTCGTCGCCCGTACCGAGGCGTTCGAGCTCGTACGGCGCGTAGAACGAGAGGTTCCAGACGACGTCGCCCTGCCGGTCGACCTCCAGCACGCGGTGGGCGTTGGTGTCGGCGACGAGCGTGTGGCCGTTCGGCAGGCGGTCGGCGTCGCGGGGCCACTTCATCTGCTCGTCGGACCAGACCCACGACTGCTGCCACGTCCCGTTCACGCGTTGGTACTCCACGAGGCGGTCGTTGAGCGAGTCGGCGACCACGACCGCCGGGCCGCCCGCCGACTCCGGGATGTAGTCGGGGTTGTGCTGCTCGTAGAGGACGTCGTGGGCGCCGTCGGCCCCGAGCGTCCAGTTCTCCTGGACGCCCGTCCGGGGGTCGACGAACACCACCGAGTCCTGGTTGCGGAGGCTGAGCATGACCCGGCCGTCGTCCAGTTTCTCGACGTCGTTGAGGTGGGCCCAGTCGGCCGGGTAGGGGCCGCCGCCCGAGATGGGGTAGGCCTGCTTGGTCGACCACTCCCAGGTGGTCATCCCGGTCGTGGTGTTGACGACGTACGCCTCGTCGGTGTTGATGGCCCCGACCAGCAGCCGGTGCTCGCCGATTCGGTCGACGTCGTGCCAGTTCGCCCCGCGGTCCTGCGGGATGATCCGGGAGTAGATCCGGTCGACGTCGCCGGTGGTGAGGTTGACGCGCTCGACCACCGAGATGGTGCACTTCGCGTTGCAGCCGTCGCCGGCGTAGTTGCGCTCGGCGACGTACTCGACGGTCGTCCGCGTGCCCTTCACGGGGTCGACGTCGAAGTAGCCGTGGAACGTGTCGTTGTGGTACAGGACCTTCCCGCTCGGTCCGAACGCGACCAGCGCCGCCGACTCGCCCTTCATGCCGTGGCCCGCGACCACGGTGACGTTCTCGCGGGGCGGGACGACCGGCGTCCGCTGCTCGACCGGGAGTTCGGCCTGCCGCTCGTAGCTCGCCACCGCGGCGCTCGCGGGCGAGGAGACGTAGCTGTAGCCGAGCGTGCTCGCACAGAGGACCACGATCAGGGCGAACGCGACGCGATACCGACGCACGTCTGAATCTACGCTCTCGGAGACATAAATCGACCGAAAGCGGTATTCGGCGGCGCCGACAACCCGGGGGTATGCGCGTGGTCGTCAACGCCGCGATGAGCGCCGACGGCAAGCTCTCCTCGCGCCGGCGCGAGCAGATCGCCATCTCCGGCCCGGACGACTTCGACCGGGTGGACGCGCTCCGGGCCGGCAGCGACGCGGTGCTGGTCGGCGTCGGCACGGTGCTGGCCGACGACCCGCACCTCACGCTCGACGAGCCCGAGCGCCAGGCGGCCCGGCGCGACCGCGACGAGTCGGCCCACCCGGCCCGGGTGGTCGCCGACTCCCGGGCGCGGACGCCGACCGACGCACGGATCCTCGACGACGCCGCGACCACCTACGTCCTGGTCGCCGAGGCCGCTCCGACCGACCGCGTCGAGGACCTGTCGGCGTCGGGTGCCCGGCTCCTGACCGCGGGCGAGGAGCGGGTCGACCTCGAGCGGGCGCTCGCGTCGCTGGAGCGGGAGGGCGTCGAGCAGCTGATGGTCGAGGGCGGCGGCGAGCTCATCTTCTCGCTGTTCGACGCGGGGCTGGTCGACGAGCTCCGGGTGTTCGTCGGGTCGACGATAATCGGGGGCCGCGACGCCCCTACGCTGGCCGACGGCGAGGGGTTCGTCGCGGAGTTCCCGGACCTGGACCTCGGGGACGTCGAGCGGGTCGACGACGGGGTGCTGCTCCGGTACGCGGTGGAGTGACGGGTCACTCCTCGACCCGCTCGACCGCGAGCGTGTGGCCGGTCCGCTGGCCGTGGTCGATGAGCACGTCGGCGGGCTTCTGGCCGTTCTCGGCGCACACGACGCGCTCGAACGAGCAGTCCCGGCAGTGAACGCGCATCCGCGTCGCTTCCTCGCACATCGGTTCGCTCCACTAACCTATCGCGCGGTCGATGGGAGTCGCTGTTGCCTGGTATAGTCGATGCTTTATGGTCTCCGGGCGGCTGCACCGGTGCCGGCTCGCCCTCCGGACTGCCCGACAGACGCGCTGGCAGCCGTCCGACGGACCCGCCAGCGGACATCGGACAGACCTGCCGGTGGACATCCGACGGACCCGCCGGTGGATGTCCGAGTGGCAGTAGCGTCACCAGGGCAGGGAGAGGCTCGCCGGATTGAAAACGGGCTCCGTCAGTGGGAGTGGCCGGTCATCTCGCCGAACGACTGGCCGAACCGCTCCTCGAACAGCTCCATCGCCTTCTCCTCGTCGGCCAGCACCGACTCGTCGGGCTCCTCGTGGGCGTGGTGGACCAGCGCGTGGGCCTGCTGGGCGAACGACAGCATGGCGAGGTCGCCGATCACCTCGGGGTCGGTCTCGGCGTCGTCCTCGCGGAGCAGGTCGATGATCCCGGTCGGCAGCGTCAGTTCCTCGGCGTCGCCGTCGGGCGACTCGATCGTGTACGTGGCGGTCTCGACTTCGCTGTCGGTCATACCCCCAGTTCCGCGGGCGGACGTAAAGAAGTGCGGATGTCGGTCGGGACGGTGTTTCGGTTCGCAACGCTTTTGACTGACCGGTCAGTAAGCTCCGGTAGAGAATGGACGACGTTGTCTCCCGGGCGACGACGGGCGGGCCGTCCCGCGCCCTCCGTGAGCGAACGCGGAGACGCCGGACACTCCGCCCGGAGGTGGTCGCGTGAACCCGTTCGAGGGGCAGGAGGAGCTCGACCTCACCGAGGGCGGCATCGTCAGGCCGCTGGTGTACCTCTCGCTGCCCATCGTCGTCACGAACCTGATGCAGACCGCGTACAACCTGGCCGACACCTTCTGGCTCGGTCGGTACTCCACCGACGCCCTGGCGGCCATCAGCTTCGCGTTCCCGATGGTGTTCCTGCTCATCTCGCTCGGGACGGGGCTGTCGGTCGCCGGGAGCGTGCTGGTGGCCCAGCACACCGGCGCCGGCGAGACCGAGCGGGCCGAGTACGCCGCCTCCCAGACCGTCTCGTTCGCGTTCCTCGCGTCGGTGCTGCTCGGCACGGTCGGCTACCCGTTCGTCCGGCCGTTCCTCGACTTCCTCGGGGCGTCGCCCGACGTGCTGCCCGGCGCGACCGCCTACATGCAGGTCGTCGCGCTCGGCCTGCCGTTCATGTTCGGGTTCTTCGTGTTCATCTCGCTGATGCGGGGCGCCGGCGACACCCTCACCCCGATGTTCGTGATGTTCGGCACGGTCGTGCTCAACGTCGCGCTCGACCCGTTCCTCATCAACGGCTGGACGCTGCTCGCGGACGCTCCGCTGGTCGGCACCGTCGCCTTCCCCGAACTCGGCATCCAGGGGGCGGCCGTCGCCACGGTGTTCTCCCGGAGCGTGGCGATGCTGGTCGGCGTCGCCATCATGCTCTCGGGGTCGCGGGGCATCCAGATCCACCTCCGGGACGTGCGGCCGAACCTCCGGTACCTCCGGAAGCTGCTGTCCATCGGCGTCCCGGCCAGCGTCGAGGGGACCGGGCGGGCGCTCTCGATCAACGCGCTGCTGCTCATCGTCGGCCTGTTCCCGACGACGGTCGTCGCCGCCTACGGCATCGGGACCCGGGTCTTCTCGGTCATCTTCCTCCCGGCCATCGCGGTCGCCCGCGGGGTCGAGACGATGACCGGCCAGAACATCGGCGCCGGCAAGTACGACCGCGCGGCGAGGGCCAACTACGTCGCCGCCAAGGCCATGTTCGTCGTGCTCGGGCTGGCCGGCGTGCTCATCTTCCTGGTCCCGACCCCAATCGTCGCGGCGTTCACCGACGACCCCGCGGTGCTCGCGGAGGGCGCGACCTTCCTGCGGTACGTGGCGCTGTCGTTCGGGTTCATCGGCATCATGCGGGCGTTCACCGGCGGGTTCCGCGGCGCGGGCAGGACGCTGGTCGCGGCCGCCGTCTCGGTCGTGACGCTGGCCGGCGTCCGGCTCCCGGTCGCCTACGTCGCCTCGCAGTTCCGGCTCGCGATCCCGTTCGTCCCCAGCGACGCCGTCTTCGGCGTCCGGGGCATCTGGGTCGCGTTCTTCGTCTCGAACGTCGCCGGCGCGCTCGTCGCCTGGCTCTGGTTCTCCAGTGGCACGTGGCGCGGCGGTGACGTCCGGGGCGCGCCCGGTCCCGGGCCGGCCGACGACGGCGAGCCGGCGGTCTCGGACGACTGACCCGCAGTCCGGGCGACTCCGCGACCGGAGTCTCGTTTCTCGACGATCCGGTTTCGGCGATCAGCGACGCGAGCGACAGTCAGGGTCGAGAGAACGGGAGAACTACAGCGAGAGGCAGCCGGCTCAGTCGTCGCTCGCCGCGACCTCGGTCGCGCCCGACTCGGCCTCGACCGCCGCGGTCTCGAGGTAGTCGTCGGCGTCGAGCGCGGCCTTGCAGCCCATCCCGGCGGCGGTCACGGCCTGCTGGTAGTGGTAGTCGACCACGTCGCCGGCGCCGAAGATGCCGGGCACGCCGGTCCTCGTCTGGCCGCCGCCCTTGCCGCCCTCGGTCTGGATGTAGCCGGCCTCGTCCATCTCGACGTCCGTGCCCTCCAGGTAGCCGGTGTTCGGCGTGTGGCCGATGGCGAGGAAGACGGCGCCGACGTCCATCTCGAACGCCTCGGTCTCGGGGTCGTCGAGCTTGTCGGTGGGGTAGCCCTCGGGGTGGCGGACCAGGTCGACGGTGTCCACGCCCCCCTCGGCCGAGCCGTGGATCTCGGTCACCTCGGCGTTCTTGATCAGCTCGATCTCGCCCTCCTCGACCTTCTCCTGGATGCGGTCGATCCAGTAGTCCTCGGCGCGGAACTCCTCGCGGCGGTGGACCAGGTACACCTTCTCGGCGAACTTGGTGAGGAAGTTCGCCTCCTCCATCGCGGCGTCGCCGCCGCCGACGACCAGCATCTCCTCGCCCCGGAAGAACGCGCCGTCGCAGGTCGCGCAGGTCGAGACGCCGTAGCCCATCAGGTCGTCCTCGCCGGGGATGCCCAGCGTCCGGGCGCTGGCGCCCGAGGCGGCGATGAACGCGTCGGTAGTGTAGACGTCGCCGTTCGAGAGCTCGACCCGGTAGGGTCGCGAGGAGTCGTCGACCGACTCGATGACGCCGTTCTCGATCTCGGCGCCGAACCGCTCGGCCTGCTCCTTCATGTTGTTGATGAGGTCGGGGCCGCTGATGCCCTCGGGGAAGCCGGGGTAGTTCTCGACGTCGGTGGTGAGGGTGAGCTGGCCGCCGGGCTCGTCGCCCTCGAACACGAGGGGGTCGTTGTTCGACCGGGCGGCGTAGATGGCCGCGGTCAGCCCCGCGATGCCGCTGCCCGAGATGATGAGCCGGCGGTGCTCGACGTCGTCGGCCGGTTCGCCGCCGTCGGCGGCCGCGATGCCGAGCTTCTCGTCGAGCTCGCCTGCCTCGTCGAGCGCCTGGGTGTCGTCCCAGCCGCCGATCAGCTCGTCGTCGATGAACACCTCGGGGGCCGTCTGGCGGCCGTCGGCCCGCTCGACCATCTCCTCGAACAGCTCCTCGTCGCCGGTGACGTTGTAGGTCTCGTAGTCGACGCCCTTCGAGTCGAAGAGGTCCTTCGCCTTCTCGCAGTACGGACAGTTCTCCTTCGTGTAGATCTCCACGCGCGGGTGTTCGCTCATGGTGCAATATTGCGACCGGGGAGGTATTTAGCTTGTGTTGTGGCCCCGACTTTCCGCTTCCCCGGCCGACCGCACCGCCGGAGTCCGGTGCGGACGAGCGCGGCGACGGGGCCGCGCGGCGCGGCTCCCGAAGCCCTTACACGCCGGCCGCGCCTCGGCTTTCACATGGCCGCCGACCTCGAGGAGAAGACCGACCGCTACGAGGGCCTGCTCGCCGAGGCGCTCGACGCGACCGAGATCGCGCCGCCGGCCGACACCCCGATGGGCGAGGCCGCGGCCGAGTGCCTGGAGATGGCCCGATCGTACCTCGACGACGGGCGCCACTTCCGGGAGGACGGTGACCTCGTGAACGCGCTGGCGGCGTTCTCCTACGGGCACGCCTGGCTCGACGCGGGCGCGCGCGTGGGACTGTTCGACGTGCCCCGCGAGGGCCACCTGTTCACCGTCTGAACGGGGTCCTCGCAGGCCGAGTCACTACCGGGAGTTACCTGCGCCCCCGGCCGCACTCGGCGGAGCGCTTACGGTCCGGGTCCGTGTCAGTCACCCTGATGGAGGGCGTCCTCTGGTACGTGCTCGCCGGGACCCGCGGCGGGGCCAACAGGGCGCGCATCCTCCGGGCGCTCGACGACCGGCCCCGGAACCCGAACCAGCTCGCCGAGGACCTCGACCTCGACTACAAGACGGTCCGCCACCACCTCGACGTGCTGATGGACAACGACGTGGTCCGCAACTCCGGCGACGAGTACGGCGCGGTGTACCTGCCGACCGACCGGGTCCGCGACCACTGGGACATCGTCGAGGAGATCATCGCGGAGGTCGAATGACACTGTCGACTGTACGGACATGGTGTGACCCTTTCGGGGGAGAGTATCGCTCGCACAAGGCACCTGCAACGGCGAGATTCCGGTCGCGAGGTACAGCCGACAGCGCGAGTATGGCCGAATTTGGGAAAGCGTATAACTGCGAGCGGTCGCAACGGAGGCACGGATGTCGCTCTGGGTAGACGTCGCGGAGGCCGCGGCGGTGGTGAACGTCGCGGTCCTCGCGGGCCTGGTCGGCGTGTGGGCCCGGAGCTACCGCCGGCTCGGGTCGAAGCACGCGCTCGGCCTGCTCGTCTTCGGGGGGTTCCTGCTGGCGGAGAACCTCCTCTGGGTGTACGCCTACTCGTTCGACGCCGGATTCCACGCCTGGCTCTACGAGGGGACCGCGTTCACCCGGCAGGCGATGCTGGGGCTGTGCGCGCTCGAATCGGTCGGCCTGCTGGTGCTGGCGTGGGTGACGTGGGACTGAGGGGTCGCCGTACGCGCCGTCGCCGGGCGGACGCCGTAGCCTCGAAGCGACTCACCGTCGGCAATCGGGGCGAGAATTGGGTCGGAGTTCGGAAAATCGACTTGAGTGAGAGCGTGGCAGTGCCTACCATGCCACCGACGAGGCGCACGCTGCTGCAGGCATCAGCACTCGGCCTCGCGGCGTCGGTCGCCGGGTGCGCCGGGGCGAGCGAGAACCGCCAGGAGACAGAGACGACGACCGGAGCCGAAGGCGGAACGACGACCCGACAGCCCGACGAGACCATCGTCCTCGGCGGCGAGGTCGAGCACTGGTTCGGCCTCGCGCCCGCCCGGATTCACGGGGCCGAGAACCCGACCCTGACGATGCGGCCGGGCACGGTGTACGAGGTGGTCTGGATCAACCTCGACGGCGTCGAACACGAACTCCGCGTGTTCAACGCCCGGGGCGACGTGGTCGCGGCGACCGAGTCGGCCGAGGAAGTCGGGGTGACGCGGTCGGTCGTCCTCGAGGCCACCGAGTCGCTCGCCCGCTACGACTGCGAGTACCATCCCCAGCGCATGCAGGGACAGATCTCACAGACGGCGGTGACGACGACGCCGGGCGAGACGACGACCACAGGCGGGGCGGGAACCGACACGACCACGCCGGAGGGCGGTGGCGGCGCCGGTCCCTACTGAGACCGGACACCGCTGTCGCCTCCGACGGACTCGCCTTCCGGACGCTCCGCGTCGGAGAGGCGCCGCGAATCCGGCGAAAATACGGGTCAGTTCTCGCGTCGAACCGCCGACCGAGGTCCGGGTCGCTCAGTGCGACGACGGCCGGTACTCGGTGTCGCGCTCGCTGCCGTGGCCGCGCCGGCTGCCGTACCGCCGGTCGCGCTCGCTCGTCCCCGTCTCGCCGCCATGGCGGTGCTCGCGCTCGCCGCCGGTCCCCTCGCGGAACGTCGAGTCGCTCGGGTTGGCGTGGTGGGTGGCCTCGCCGCGCTGGCCGGTGATCCGGCCCGAGACGCCCTGCTGGCTGTGGGTGCCGCGCTGGCTCCCCTCGGCGACCCGGCCCCCGGCGTGGCTCTCGCGACCGCGCTGCTCGCGGCGCTGGCCGTACTGGTCCTCGCCGCTCCGCCGTCGGCTCGTCGCGTCCTGTCCGCCCCGACCGCTCGACCGGTCGCCGCCCGTCGACCCGTGCTCGTCGATCCTCGGGCTCCGGGACGTCCCGAGGTCGTCGGCGCCGCGGCTCCCGTACCGGTCGGTGTGCCGGCGCTCGTCGTCGCCGAAGTCGCGGCCCTGCTGGCTCGCGATGCCGCCGTGTCCGCGGCCCTCTCGGCTCTCCCCGCCGCCGCTGCCCTGCGTCCGGGAGTGGGCCTCCTCGGCGAGTCGCTCGTAGTCGCGGTCCGACTGCGGGCCCTCACCGCCGTGGTGATGGTGGTGATGGTGGTGATGGTGCTGCCCGCCCTCGTCGCGGTCGCCCTCGAGTTTCGTCCAGTCGGCGTGTTCGGTGTCGCGGCTCTCGTGGAGCCCGTCCTCGTTCGATTCCTCGCGGCGTCGTTGCACTTTGTGCGGATTAGCCACGTTCAGAACCCCCGATAGGGGTAGCCCGAGAACGGCCTTGGGCCTGATGGCTGGCTACCCCAGCACGCCGAACCCGAACATCGGTCCGAACAGGAGGTGGAGCCCGACCCCGACGAACAGCGCCGGAATCGTGGTGTAGACGGAGGCCACCACGGCGGCGGTCCGGTCGACCGCCAGCAGCGGGAACAGCGCGTCGCCGTCCTGGCTGATGGCGTTGGCCGTCAGCGCCGAGAACGGGATGGCTCCCTCGGCGTAGACGCCGGCGAGGACGATCTGCGGGCCGCAGCCGGGGATCAGTCCGACGAGCGCGCCGGCGATCGGGGCGAGCAGCCCCGCGGCCGCGGCGAGTCCGCCCACGTCGACGCCGAGCAGGACGACGCCGTACTCGTAGAGCAGGTAGGCCGCCAGCACCCAGACGGTGACGAAGCTGGTCTCCATCGCGGCGTGGACCAGCGCCTCGCGGGCGCCGGCGAACGACTCGCGGGCCCGACCCACCTGCCCGTCGCCGAGGTAGCGCCGCCCGACGAAGTAGAGGTAGAACGACAGCGTGGTCCCGGTGATGCCGACCACGGTGAACAGCCCGGCGAACGAGGGCCCGACCTCGAGCGGGACCTCCGGCGCGCCGGCCAGCAGGTAGGTGACGCCGAGCGCGAGCGCGGCGACCGCCGCGACCCACCAGAGCGCGTGGGCCGCCCGGGAGAGCGGCGTCAGCAGGGGCGACTCGCGGACCGGGCCGTCGGAGTGGTGGCAGGCGTCGTCGCTCTCGAAGTCGTGGGGTCCGGCCGCCGGGTTCCCGCTCGCTATCGCACCGCCGTCGGTGGCCGTGCCGTCGATGCGCCGGACCGCCGCGTCGACCCGTCCGACGCCGACGCCGAAGCGGTCGATGACGTAGCCCGAGACGATCGCGGTCCCAAAGGCGATGCCGTAGGCGTACACCGCGGCCTTCGGGGCGAGCGCCAGGATGACGAACGCCGAGTCGCCGGCGGTCGCGATAAGGGTGGCGACCACGGTGCCGAAGCTGACGGTCCCGCGGACGTACAGCGGCATCATCACGATGGCGCCGCCGCAGCCGGGCGTCAGGCCCATCGCGGCCCCCGCCAGCGGCTGGAGCCGCTCGTTCTCGCTCAGTCGCTCGATCAGCGCGCCGCCGGTCCGGTACTGGACGAGGCTGAACAGCAGCACGGTCACCGCGACGAACGCGCTGACCTGCACGTAGCCGTCCCGGACCGACGCGACGAAGATCTCGGCGAGTTCGGCCATCTCACGCCCCCTCCTCGGGGATGAGTCGGCCGCCGAAGCACGAATTAGACATATCTAAATTCTATTTTAGCCTACTTCGCGTTATAGTTTTCGGCTGGGAGTTTCCGGCGGGCGGGCCGGCGCGACAACTTTTTTCAGTCAGCCACGCGCATTCATCGGTGTATGAACGAGACGTACGTGCGACTGGTCTGTCCCGAGTGCGGCAAGGACTGGGAGGAGTCGCCGGACGACCTGCCGGCCCACGACGAGACGTTCCACTGCCCGAACTGTCACGCCAGTCGCCGGACGGCGGAGTTCACGCGCACCGAGCGCGACCTCGAGACGCTGAAGCAGTTCAAGTGAACCGGGCCGGGCGAGGCCGGCGGTGCTCGTCTGGGAGAACGAGTGGTCAGGCGCTGGTCGCGGAGCGAGCGCCGCAGGCCTCGCACCGGAGCAACAGCGCGCCCTGTTCTCGTTCGAGCCGGGTGTCCGGGAGGCCGCACTCCGGACAGAGGACGTACGCCTCGGTGTACTCCTCGACGGCGTCCTCGATGCGCTGTCGGTCGAACTCCCCGGTCAGCCGGGCGCGACCGCTCTCGTCGATGTGAGCGCTGGTGCCGAGCTCGTCCTGGAGGAACTTCAGGACGTGGTCCTCGTCGCGCCCGAGCCGGTCGAGGATCGCCTGGAAGTTCTCGAAGACGGTGACGTTCCCCTCCTGGCGCACGTCGGCGTCGGGAACCTCGAACCGGTCCCCGTCGCCGTCGATCTCGGGCGTCGCGTCCATCGCCCGCTCGAGGTGATCGTCGTAGCTCTCCATACGTGCGGTAAGGGGCGCAAGCGGATAAAAATCTTTCAGAGTTCCGGGGTGACCCGCGCCCGCCGGCTCGCGACCCGCTCTCCGGCCGGTTCGGTTGCGCACCGCCGTGCAACGAATGGAACGGTTCGAAACGATCGGGCAATCTCGCCTTACGCTCTCTTGTCCCGAATTACGGCGTTAGAGCCGGAGGAAATCCGTACTCCGTGTTAACGGGACTCAAGATAATACTAAGACCCTGCAACTGTTAGCCTCGTTTGCTTATGAAGAAGCAGGAGCTCATCCACCTTCACGGCCTTCTGGCAGAGGTCGGGAACTACTTCGAGGAGGAGAACAGCACCGAGATCGACCTTTCGGAGTACGACTCGCTCGGCGTACGACCGACTTCTATCCACAAGTCGAAGACGGACCACAAGGCGGCCGTGTTCGCGATGGCGAACGCGATCACATCCGAGATGACCGAAGCCGAGGCGGACGAGAAAGTCCCCGCCAAGGCCGACTGAACTGCGGACGACGCTTCCTCGGACTGTCGATACGACCGACCAGCGACGCCTCTCCTGTGCGGATTTCTCTTCGTCGACTCCCCGGATACTCTCCGTTACCGCGGCGACGGCCGTCGCGAACCGTGATTACCGGACCGAAATGATAGAGGCGCCGCTATCGAACCCCGAACCCGCGGTGAGGATAGACGTGCCCGTCACGCCGCCCGAAGGCGAGTGCTGGCAGAGTCGCTCGTCACTCGATGAGGTCCTCGAACTCCGGGAGGACTTCGTCGTCTTCGTCGCGGTCGCGCGTGCTCTCTGACTCGACCTCGATGTCCTCGGTGTCGTCGGCCTCCTCCTCGTCCTCGACCACCTCGACCTCGAGGACGGTCAGGGGGATGTTCTCGAGCCGCTGGCCGATCTCCTTGCGTGCGATGCGCGAGGCGTGCTCCTCGCGCTCGACGTTGAACACCGTCATCTCCAGTTCCAGCGCCACGAGGCTCTCGTCGGCCGCGATGAACGCCGGCTCGAGCTCCTCCCCGCAGTGCGGGCAGGACCGCTCCCCCATGTTGATCTCGACGTAGTTGAGGTCGGGATTGAGCAACTCTCCGGTCTTGGAGATCGCGATGCGGACGGCCTCGTCCGGGGTCTCCACGTCGTAGACCGGAACTGCGGCTTCCACGACAACTCTGCAGTTCATGGGCAGGATAGAGGTAGGAGCGCCAACAGTATCAAGGTTGGCCCCGAAGCGAAAGGCTTCCACCGACGCGGCGCCTTCGGTCTCGCGATGGACTCGGGTTCGATTCCCGTCGACGATCTCGCGGGGGGCCTCGACCTGCAAGCGACGCTCGAGAGCGGTCAGACGTTCCTCTGGCGGCGCGACGACGGCCGCACCTACGAGGCCGCCGACCCCACCGGCGGGTCGGCGTGGTACCGCACCGTCGTCGGGGGCCACGCCGACGGCCCGACCGACGTCGTGCGGGTGCGCCAGCGCGACGGGCTCCTGGAGTGGGAGGCCACGACCGACGCCGACGCCCTGCTCGCCGACCGGCTCCGGCTCGACGACGACCTGCCGGCCATCTTCGAGCGCATCCCGGACGACGACCTGCTCGCCGAGGCACGCGCGGCCTACTCCGGCCTCCGCATCGTGAACGACCCGTTCTTCCCCTGCCTGATCTCGTTCATCTGCTCGGCCCAGATGCGGGTCGAGCGCATCCACGGGATGCAGACCGCCCTCGCCCGCGAGTTCGGCGAGACCCGCCGGGTCGACGGCGAGACCTACCACGCATACCCGACCCCCGAGCGGCTCGCGGCCGCGACCGAGGCGGCGCTCCGCGAGCTCGGACTGGGCTACCGGGCGCCGTACGTCAAGCGCTCGGCCGAGCTGGTCGCCTCGGGCGAGGCCACCGCCGACGACGTCCGGGGGCTCGACTACGAGGCGGCCCGCGAGGCGATGCAGGCGTTCGTCGGCGTCGGCGACAAGGTGGCCGACTGCGTGCTGATGTTCTCGCTGGGCTACCTCGAGGCGGTCCCGCTCGACACCTGGATCCGGAAGGCCATCGCCGAGCACTACCCCGACTGCGAGAAGGGGTCGTACGCCGAGACCTCCGACGCCGTCCGCGCGGCGTTCGGCGGGGAGTACGCCGGCTACGCCCAGACGTACGTGTTCCACTACCTCCGGACGCGGGGGTAGGTCGGCTCTGGCGACCGGAGCTCGTTCGACGACCCCATCTCCGCCCGTTCTCCGCCCGACCTCAGGGCTCGAACACGGCCCGGACGCAGCCGTCCTCCTTCTCCCGGAACATCTCGTAGCCACGCGGCGCGTCCTCCAGCGAGAACTCGTGGGTCGCCAGGTACGAGGGGTCCATCTCGCCCTCGGCGACGTGGTCGAGCAGCTGGGGCACGTACCGCTGGCCGTGCTGCTGGGCGGTCCGGATGGTCAGCCCCTTGTTCATCGCGACGCCGAGCGGGAACTTGTCCATCACGCCGTAGACGCCCAGGATCGACAGCGTCCCGCCCTTCCGGCACGCGACCATCGCCTGCCGGAGCGCCTCGCCCCGGTCGGTCTGGAGCCGCATCGACTGCTTCGCCCTGTCGTAGGCGTGCTGGACGCCGGTGCCGTGGGCCTCCATCCCGACCGCGTCGATGCAGGCGTCGGGGCCCCGGCCGCCGGTCAGCGACTTGAGCTCGTCGACGACGCTGTCGACCGCGGTGTAGTCGATGGTCGCCGACCCGGCCTCCTCGCGGGCCAGCCGGAGGCGCTCGGGGAACCGGTCGATGCCGACGACCTGCTCGGCCCCCATGAGCGCGGCGCTCTGCTGGGCCATCAGCCCGACCCCGCCGCAGCCCCAGACCGCGACGGTGTCGCCGTCCTCGATGTCGCAGAAGTCCGCGCCCATGTAGCCGGTGGGCCAGGCGTCGGAGGCGAACAGCGCCTGCTCGTCGCTCAGCTCGTCGGGCACCGGGAAGCAGTTGGTGTCGGCGTGGGGCACCCGGACGTACTCGGCGTGCGAACCGGCGTAGCCGCCGAACGCGTGGGTGTAGCCGTAGATGCCAGCGGTGGGATAGCCCAGGACGGGCTCCTGGAGCTCCGGGTTCGGGTTCGTGTTGTCGCACAGCGACCACAGGTCGTCCAGGCAGTAGCCGCAGTCGCCGCAGCCCACGAACGAGGGGACGACCACGCGGTCGCCGGCCTCGACCGACTCGACCTTCCGGCCGGTCTCGGCGACCGTCCCCATGAACTCGTGGCCGATGACGTCGCCCTCGCGCATCGTCGGGAGGTAGCCGTCGACGAAGTGGAGGTCCGACCCGCAGGTCGTCGAGAGCCCGACCTCCAGCACCACGTCGCGCGGGTTCACGATCTCGGGGTCGGGGACCGTCTCGACACGCAGGTCCTCGACGCCCTCCCAGCAGAGCGCCCTCACACCAGGTCCCCCCGTCCGCGGGCCGACGGGTTGCGCTCCAGCGTCGGGATCTCGCCGGTCTCGGCCAGGCTCTTGAACCGGTAGAGCGCCTTGCTCGCCAGCGCCTCGGGCACGACGCCCAGAAGTCCCATCGCGGTCCGACCGACCCGGCCGCCGGGCGGGTCCACCCGCAACCGCAGCGTCACCTCGGTCCCGCGGTCGCCCGGCGCCGCCCGGAAGTGGACCGACCCCTCGTTGGGGACGGTCGCGTCATCGTCCGACCGCCACCGCAGCAGCTCGCCCGGTCGGTCCTCGACGAGTTCGGTCTCCCACCCGATCTGCCGGCCCAGCGGGGCGGCCACGGACCAGCGGTAGCGGTCGTCGCCGGCCGACGTCACCTCGACGAACGGCCCGACGATGCGGTTCAGCTCGTCCGGGTCGCGCCAGTAGCCGTAGAGCTCGTCGGCCGGTCGCAGGACCGTGGTCGACCGCTCGACCCCGGTCGGGTCGGTCTGCGTCGCTGCCCCGGTCCCGGCGCGGTCCGTCTCCCCGGTCGCGGTTGCGTCGGCGGCGCTACCGGATTCGGGTCTACCCCCGCGACCGCCTCGGAGCGCCCGGTACGCCAGCCACCCGCCGGCGAGCGCCAGCGCCGCCGCGGCCAGTCGCCGGCCGCGGTCGGCGTCGGATCTCGCGGGACGATTCGCTGTCTCTCCCCGTGTGGTAAACTGTGGCAAGCGGTAGTTCCCCCACGCAGTGGTTGCGCGACTGGCCATTGTATCTTGTGCCCGCGGTCGTCGGCCGGCGAGCGACGGGCGTCCCGACCGCCGGGCGACGACCAAATTCCCTTAACTCAGAACGCCGAACGACCGAGCGAACGATGGCAGACGACACCCAGAGCGGGGACCGAACCCGCGCGCACGTCTTCGTCTCCGGGAAGGTACAGGGCGTCTACTACCGGGCCAACACCCGCGACACCGCCCGGGAGCGGGGCGTCGACGGCTGGGTCCGGAACCTCGACGACGGCCGGGTCGAGGCGGTCTTCGAGGGGCCCGAGGACGCGGTGGAGTCGATGGTCGAGTGGTGCCACACCGGCAGCCCCGCCGCCGACGTCGACGACGTCGAGGTCGAGTACGGCGACCCCGAGGGCGAGGACGGCTTCCGCGTCCGGCGGTAGGTCGGGGGAGTACGCCGGCCCCGTCGCGGACCCGCCGCCGGCGCGGGCCAGCACGACTTTCCGCGTCAGTCCCGTACCGCTTCCGACCGGCCATGCGAGAGAACACGCCCGAGATCGGCGTCGAAGTGCGAGGTACCGACACCGAATCGCTGCCCCAGGGCGCCGCCGGGGACGGGACCGACCCCGGCGACCAGCTGGTGCTGCGGGTCGCCGTCCCGGTCGTCAACCCGCAGTCGACCTCCCGGGACTCGATGGTGGACGACGACGCCATCGTCGGCCGGCTTCCGGTCGCGAACGCCGACACGCCCTGCGCCGACGACCTGCTCGACGCCGCGGTCGTCACGGTGCTCGAGGAGCGCGTGACGGCGTACTACCCCCGCGACGACGAGGTGGTCGCGCTCGTCTGGGAGGCCGCGACCGACGACTGGCGGTGCGAGTCGTGGGACGCCGACGGCGAGTTCGAGGTCGAGTCCGGCAGGAGAGACGACGACGAAGCGATCCTCTGGGAACCGGACGGATAGCGCCCGGAGTCCGTCCGACCCTCAGTACGGGCGACCGCGCTCGTCGCCCCGACCGCGGTCGTCGCCGCCCCGGCGGTCGAAGCGGTCGGTCTGCCCGGTCTCGTTCTCGCCGAAGCCGCCAGTTCGCGATTCGTCGAACCCGCCGGACCGGGACTCGTCGAATCCGCCAGTCTGCGATCCGTCGAAGCCACCCGTCTGGGATTCGTCGAACCCGATGTCGGGGGCGCGGCGCTGCTCCTCCTGGCTCATGCCGAAGTCCGGCTGCCGGGTCCGGTCGTTCCCGCCGCGGGACTCGGTGCCGCCGAATTCTGGGCCGCGCGTCTCGTTCGGCCGGGACTCGCTGCCCCGCGTCTCGCCGCCCTGCCGGCCGCGGTTCCGCTGGTATCCCTGGCCGTAGCGCCGCCGGCGGCCCTGGCCCTGCGACTGGCCTCCCTCCGTCCGGCCGCTGCCCGACCGCCGGCCGGTGGTCGATCCGCCCGTCGGCTGTCGGTCCGAGCTCCGGTACGTCCGGGTCTGGCGGCTCCGGTAGTACTGGGTCTGTCCGTCCTGCGCCTGATAGTTCTGCGTCGACCGACCGCCGGTCTGCCGGTCCTGCGCGCGCTGGCCGCGGGTCTGGCGGTCCCCCGTCTGCCGACCCCGGGACCGGCCGGTCTCGGTCCCGAGCTGGCTGCGCTCCTGCCAGGACTCCTGGGTGTCGCTGCCGGACTGTCCGGGGCCGCGCTCGGTCTGGCGCTGGGCCTCCTCCAGTCGCTCCGAGTACGGCAGCTGGGTGTCCGTGGTCCGCCCGGCGCCCTCGTCGACCGGTTGCTGGTGGCCCTGCTTCGCCGGTGTCGGTTCGGGCGACGGCTGCCGGGACTGCTGGCCGCGCGAGGACCCCCGACTCGACGAGACGTCCCGCCCGGACGAGTACCGGCTACCGGCGCCCTGCTGTCGGGCCCCGGTCTGCTGGTCCGGCCCGCCGGTCCGCTCGTCCTGGGAGAACTGCTGGCCGCCCCTGGGCGGCCCGGCGTGCGCCTGGGAGCGGCGCGAGTCCCCGCCGTACTCGAGCGTGTGGCGGCTCCCCTGGGGCGGCTGCTGGGTCGACCCCGTCCCCGACCCGCCGGGCGTTCCCGCCGGGATCAGCAGCTCCTCGCCCTGCATCCGCTGTTTGACCGCCTGCTCGACCTGCTCGGGGCTCCGGTCGTCGCCCCCGCTCCGGTCGGTTCGACGCCGCTCGCCGCGGCCGCGGCTCCCGTAGCGTCGGTTCTCGCGTCGCTCCTCGCGGCCTCCCTGTCGGTATCGGTCGTGTGTCATCGGAATCTCCCCGCCGGACGTTCCACCCGCGAGTTCCTTATCCGTGCTGGCCGGGGCGATTCAACCCCGGCGCGCCGAACATCCAACCGGTCGGCGAGCGCGTATTTTCCGTATTCTGACGGGTGTTCCGCGGTCGCTGCGCGGCCGCCGAGCCGTCGCGGCCGGCGGAGCGGTCCGCGACGCGCCCCGACGACAGGACTTAACGCGCTCCCGGCCGAACGGACGCCCATGATTTCGGCAGACCGGATGGCCCAGGTCGACGCGAACGCGGCCGCCCTCGGCGTGCCGCGCAAGCAGCTGATGGAGTCCAGCGGCAACGCCGTGGCCCGCGAGGTCCGCGAGGCGGCCGACCCCGGCGCCCGGGTGGCCGTGGTCGCCGGCCGGGGGAACAACGGCGGCGACGCCTTCGTCGCGGTCCGGTTCCTGGAGGGGTACGACACCTCGGTCCACCTGCTGGGCCGCGAGGAGACCATCGCGACCGACATCGCCCGCGAGAACTGGGCGGCCCTCGAGCGAGGCGAGTACGACGTCGAGACGGTCGGCGACTCGCGGGACTTCGAACTCCCCGACTGCGACGTCGTGGTCGACGCCATGCTCGGCACCGGCGTCACCGGCGCGCTCCGGGAACCCGAGGCCACCGCCGCCGAGCGCATCAACGAGTCCGACGCGACCGTCGTCGCGGTCGACGTCCCCTCCGGCGTGAACGCGGACACGGGCGAAGCCGAGGGCCTCGCTGTCGAGGCCGACCGCGTGGTCACCTTCCACGACACCAAGCCAGGCCTGGACGACCTCGACGCCGAAGTCACGGTCGCCGACATCGGCATCCCCGCCGCGGCCGAGCGCCTCGTCGGGCCGGGCGACCTCCGGCCGGTCCGGAGGGGCGCCAAGGCCGAGGACGCCCGCGCCTACGTGATCGGCGGCGGTCCGTACACCGGCGCGCCGGCGCTGGCGGCCCAGGCCGCGCTTCGGACCGGCGCGGACCTCTCGTTCGTCGCCGCGCCCGACCCGGTCGCCCCGCAGATCCAGGGGTACGCCGAGGACCTCATCGTCCAGTCGTACGACGGCGACCACCTCTCGCCCGAGCAGGTGTCCGACCTGGTCGACACCGCCGAGCACTACGACGACGTGGTGGTCCTCGGCCCGGGGCTGGGCAGCGCCGACGAGACCGTCGAGGCGGCCCGGCGGTTCCTCGCGGCGTTCTCCGGCAAGGCGGTCGTCGACGCCGACGCGCTCGAAGTCGTGCCCGAGGTCGACACCGACGCGACGCTGGTCTGCACGCCCAACCGCAAGGAGCTCGCCAAGATGGGCGGCCCGGAGGTCGAGACCGCCGACGGCCTCCGCGAGCGCGCCGACGAGATCGCGGACTTCGCCGCCGACCTCGGCCACGTCGTGGTGGCGAAGGCGGAGGACGACGTCATCACCGACGGCGAGCGGACCCGGGTCTCGACCGCCGGCACGTCCGGCATGAGCGTCGGCGGCACCGGCGACACGCTCGCGGGGGCGACCGCCGGCCTGCTGGCGACCCACGAGCCGTTCCAGTCGGCGTGCATGGCGGCGTACGTCAACGGCCGGGCGGGCGAGCTGCTCGACGAGGACCGCCACGACGGGCTGCTGGCGTCGGACCTGCTCGACGCGCTGCCGCGGGCGCTGTGGGGTGACGACGATGAGTGAGGACCGCGATTCGCCGGACCCACAGCAGGACGGCGGCAGCGAGGCCGACGAGCCGCGCGACTCGTCCGGGGGCGACGCTGAACTGACCCACACCGACGCGGAGGGCGACGTCCAGATGGTCGACGTTGGCGACAAGCCCGACACCGCCCGCCGGGCGGTCGCCGCGGGCGAGATCAACCTCCGGCCCGAGACGGTCGAGGCCATCCGCGACGACGAGGTGGCCAAGGGCGACGTGCTGGCGACCGCCCGGGTCGGCGCGGTCCAGGCGGTCAAGCACACCTGGGAGACGATCCCGATGTGCCACCAGATTCCCATCACCAACGTCGAGACGGAGTTCGAGCTGTTCGCCGACCGCGTCACCCTCGAGGTCGCCGTCGAGACCACCGGCAAGACCGGCTGCGAGATGGAGGCGCTGGAGGGCGTGAGCACCGGGCTGAACGTGGTCTGGGACATGGTGAAGGCCGCCGAGAAGGACGAGGACGGCCAGTACCCCGACACGTCCGTCGACCGCGTGCGGGTGGTCGAGAAGACCAAGCGAGAACTGTAGGGCGGAACTGCAGCCCAGTCGAGTTCAGGGTCACTCCTCGCGCTCTTCGCGACCCTCGTCGCCGTCCTCCCCGTCCTCGCTCTCGTCGCGGTAGCGGACCTCCTCGTCGAGCGGGGCGGGGAAATCGGGGGGTCCCTCCTCGGCCCTGCGTCGCGCCAGGGACGCGTCGTACCAGTGGGCGACGCTCGCCGCGGCGAACAGGGCCACGATGAGCGCGCCGGCCGCGACCGGCCGGAGGTCGCCGAACGGCGGAACGTCGGCCAGCACCAGCGCGAGCAGGACGGTCGAGATCGCGGTCAGCGCGAGATACACGCGGTGCCACGCCACCCGCGTACGGTTTCGTTTGCGGGCCATCATCTGTGAGGGACGCGGTCGGCGCGGGCGCTGCGGTGTCGGTCGCGCTGGCCGCCTGCCGTATGACTCTGACGACCGGCGGTACTTTGTTATTCGCGTCGTCTCCGTCGTCGACCCGGATGCAATCAGCGAATCGCCGAACGGCGGGTCGGGCGTATCGGTCGTTGCGAACAGACAGGCCGCCACTGAACGTCCGATCAGCGAGCGTCATCGACGATACGCCCCCGCGCCGAGCGCGGTAACCGCCGTTGTCCGGAGTTAGGCCGACGGTACGCTGGCGAGGTCGCCCGCCTTCGACCGGGACTGCTCGACGATGGCCGGCCTGGCCTCGAAGTCGACGACGACCTCGTCGTCGGCGTAGGTCACGTCGTTGACCCGGGCGTGGTCGTGGACCCACGAGACGACGCTCATGGTGTCGTCGGTCATCGGCAGCACGAGCCGCTCGCGCTCCCAGTCGGGGAGCTCGGCGTCGATGCGGGTCCGCAGGCCCTCGAGGTTGAGCTGCTCCTTCCCGGAGACCGCGATGGGGTCGGGCGCGAGCGCCGACAGCGCCTCGACCTTCTCGGCGAGCTCGTCGTCGCTCACGGCGTCGATCTTGTTCAGCACCGTCACGATGGGCGCCTCGTTGCGCTCGTACAGCGTGTCGTGGCAGGTGACGAGCTTCTCGCGGATCTCCTCGACGGGCTCGCTCACGTCGACCACGAGCAGCACGAGGTCGGCGTAGTACACCGCGTCGAGCGTCGACTTGAACGACTCGACCAGCCAGTGGGGCAGGTCGGAGATGAACCCGACCGTGTCGGTCAGCAGGACGTCCCGGCGGTCCATGTCCATCCGGCGGGTGGTCGTCCCCAGCGTGGTGAACAGCCGGTCCTGGGCCTCCGCCGTGGTGTCGAGGTCCGGGTGGAGCTCGTCGTTCTCGCCGAGTTCGAGGTCGGCCGCGAGGCTCTGCATCAGCGTCGACTTGCCGGCGTTGGTGTAGCCGGCCATCGCCACCAGGTCGAACCCCGACTCGCGGCGGCGGTCCCGCCGGTCGGCCTCGGTCCGGGCGATGGAGTCGAGCTCGTCCTTGATCCGGCTGATCTGGTCCTTGATGTCCTGCTCGCGGCTCTCGTCGTACTCGCCCAGCCCCATGAACCCCGGGCGCTCGTCGCGCTTGGCGAGGCTGGTCTTGGCCTCGGCCCGCGGGAGCTCGTAGCGGAGCTCGGCGAGCTCGACCTGGAGCTGGGCCTTCCGGGTCTGGGCCCGCTGGCCGAATATCTCGAGGATGAGCCGGAAGCGGTCGATGACCCGGGTGTCCTCGGGGAACCGCCGGCCGAGGTTGAACGTCTGGTACGGGCCGAGTTCGTTGTCGAAGATGACCAGGCCGGCGCCCGTCTCGGCGACCGCGCGACCGATCTCGTCGGCCTTCCCCTCGCCCACCTGGAGCGCGGGGTCCTCCTTGCGCGACTGGGTGAACTCGGCGGCGACCTCGTAGCCCGCCGCGCGGGCCAGGTCGCGGATCTCTTCGGTGTCTGGCGTGCCGTCGTCGACTCGCTTTGCGATTATCGCTTTCATAGGAACAGTTTGCGGGCGGCGTACGCGGCGTGGTGTGCGGCCTGAACGGTCTCGCGTTCGGCTATACTCTCGACGTACTTGAAGCTCGGGCCGAGGAACTGCTCGACCCTGAGCTCGGGCTCCTCGTAGAACTCGCCGCGCTCGGCGACCACGGGTCCCTCGGGCGGCTCGGGCAGCTCCGCCACCGCGTCGGCGACGACCTCGGCGGCGTGCTCGAAGGCCGGCGGGTTGCGACTCGTGGCGAACCCCATCCCCTCGACCGACTCGAGGCGCGTCGTGTCGACGCTTGCGTGGACGGCCGCCGCCACCATCAGGTACTCGCCCGACTCCTCGTGGCGGCCGCTGATGTCCACGCCGACGACGCTAGCCTCGCCGGGCCTTCACCTCGGTTTCCGCACCCACGGTGCCCATACGCGCGTCTACGGCCCGGTTCCTTTTCAATGGTACGCCGGATCCGGGCGGTCGGCCCCGCGCGACCGGCGCCGGGGCGCCCCCGGTCCGGTCGGCCGCGCCACCGCGGGGCTCCGCCGGCCGCCGGCGCTGAATGAACCCGTCCGGGCTCCGAGTTCAACGCCGGGTCGTGATTACCACAAGAGTCTTATCCCGCGACTGTGGGGTTGGTCGTATGCCCCTGCCGATAGACCCCCAGCAGCTCGGACTCGAGTTCGGGTCCGGGGCCGTCGTCGGCGGCGTCATCGGCTTCGCCGCCAAGAAGGTGGCGAAGCTCCTCGCCGTCATCGTCGGCCTCGAACTGGCCCTGTTCAAGTTCCTCGAGTCGAGAGGCATCGTCACCGTCGACTGGAACCGGCTCACCGCGGGCGCGGTCCAGGCCGGCGAGGCGGCCCAGAACGGGACGCCCCCGTCGTGGGTGACGTCCGTGCTCTCGACCCTGTCGGTCGGCGCCGGCTTCACCGGCGGCTTCCTGCTGGGCTTCCGGAAGGGATAGCTCACCACCGTCGATACGCGAACAGCTGTTCTCACCCCTGAAACCGCTCCTCGGGCGGAATGAACGACCCGACCGAGACGGTGTACCGCGAGATGGTCGCCACCCGAATCACGTACGAGACCAGTAGCGTCAGCGGCATCGCCGCCACGCCGAGTCCGAGGCTGACCAGCGGCTGGAGGACGTCCTCGCTCACGAGCGCGCCCGAACTCGCCGTGTACGTCAGCGCCATGGCGAACACGATCGCCAGCGCGACCACCCCGGTGTAGGCCACGAGTCGGGAGAGTCGAGCGAGGTCCTGCTGGACCGCCAGCGTCTTGAGGAACTGTCGGAAGACGGCGACCGACTTCACCAGTTCGAGTAGCGCCTCGAATTCGACCCGTGCGTCGGCCGAGAGCTGATCCTCGTACTCGTCCTGGAGCCGCGGGATCGTCGTCAGCGCGCGGGCGTACTCCGGGCCGAGCAGCGTGCTCAGCACGTCCATCGTGTTCGACCGGCCGGTCGGCGCGTCCGATTCGATCGTCGCGGACACGTTTTCGGCGTACCCGGCTACCTCGTCGACGAAGTCGACCAACTCGTCCGGCGCGTCGTCCGGGAGTTCGTCCGTCAGGTTCTCGGCTCGGTCCTGAATCGCCTCCGCGATCCGGTCGAGGAACTCCTCCGGATCGTTCTCGTAGAGCGAGGCGTCGGCGGCCCTCGAAACCCGTTCGCGGAAGTCCTGGGTTCCCGAGAGCCGCGTGACGAACTCCTCGGGCGGACCGAACACCCGCGACAGAAGGAGTTGGTTGATGGACAGCGCGACCGTGACGAGGGTGAGCAGACCGGAGGCCAGTCCGCTGGAGAGCAGCGTCCGGACGTTGCTCTGCGGACCGAGCGCGACCACGTCGGCCACCGCCAGCGCGTAGATGAAGACCGCGATAGCACCGGCCATTCCACCGGCGACGACGAACCGGTTGCCCTCCAGTAACACCCACTCCCAGATCCGACTGCTGGAGTTCACCCCGTCGGGTTCCGAGCCATCGCCTCCGGGCGCCTCGCTCATGGATGTCGCCACGACGGCACCCGCAAAACAGTCTGGGGCCTTCGGAGCGCACCGCAGCAGCTTCGACGCCCACTCGGGCGACCGCTATCGGGTGTTCCGGTCGTTCTCTCGGGCGACCGCTATCGCGTGCTGAGCTCGTCCTCGTCCTTGATGATGCGGGTCTCGGCTTCGCCGCTGGTGTGCTCGTTCACGAGGTCGTAGAACTCGTTCTGCATCCCGGCGGGGAACGTGAGCACGCCGACCCAGCCGCCGTCGTTCTGCCACTCCTCGCGCTCGAGGTCGCCGAACTGCCGGATCTTCGCCTGCGCGCTCCCGGCGTAGTCGGCCGGCACCTGGACCGCGACGGTCACCTCGTCGAACCGGATGGGGATGACCGGCCGGAGCGCCTCGAGCGCCTCGTCGACCTGGGTCTCGACCGGCTCCATCGGGTCGACCCGGAAGTCGGTCTCCTCGAGCGCCGACTCGATGCGCTCGGGCGGGTGGGGCGCGTTGTCCATCTGGGGGTTGACCGCGTTCCGGGTGATGCGGTTGACCAGCTGCTTGTGCTTCTGCTCCTGCATCTCGCGGCGCTGCTCGGCGGTGATCTGGATCTCGCCGTCCCTGATGACCTCGGGGATGATCTCGAGGGGGTCGGTCGTGCCGAACACCTCCTCGAGGGCGCTCTCGGCCGGCCGGTCGCCCCGGTTCGCGTTCTCGAACACGTCCTCGGCCGCGATGACGTCCTCGAGGTCACCCTCGAACTCGCCGCGCTTGATGGCGAGCGCCGCGTCGGGGTCGACCAGCACCTCGAACCGCTCGCCGTGGGATTCGAGGCGGGCGGTCACCGCGTCTTCGAGTGGTATCATACGGTACGGTAGTGTCCCGCATCTCAAATAACCTTGCACCTCGGCCGAGCCGGCTCACTCGGCCGGTCTCACGTTCCGGTTGTGCCGGAACAGGTTGTCCGGGTCGTACTCGCGCTTGACCGCGGCGAGCCGGTCGTAGTTGTCGCCGTACGCCGCCCGGACCAGCTCCTCGCCCTCCTCGCCGAACCCCGCGAAGTTCACGTACAGCCCGCCGGGGGAGAACCGGCGCAGGTCGGCCCACGCCTCGCGCGCCCACGAGACGTTCCGGTCGCACGCCAGCCGGTCGTCCCAGTTGGCCTCCACCGACAGCATGAACGCGGCGTCCCGGCCGGCGAACGCGGTCGCGCCGGCGTCCACCCTGCTCATCTCCCCGCCGAACTGCCAGAGCGTGAGGCTGGAGCGGTCCGACGGGGACCGCCGGGTCCACTCGACGATGCGGTCGACGCACTCGTCGGTCAGCTCGTCGAGGAACATCGACTTCCAGTAGTAGTTGCGCCCCCGCGGGTAGACGCCCTCCGACTCGTGGAGCTTCCGGAAGGTAGTCACCTCGCTGTAGTCGGCGACGGGGTCGCCGAGGTCCCGCAGCGGCGCGAGCCCCGGTTCGCCGTCCTCGACCGACCCCGCGTAACACCCCATGACGCCGAGGGCGGGCTCGCCCCGCGCGTCTTCCGGCACGTCGGCGTCGTCGGGCGCGGCCGTGCAGAACGCGATGGACGTGACCTCGTCGGGCGCGCCGGCCGCGTACTCCCGGTAGGACTCGAGCGCGCCCGCCGGGTCGGCGTAGTACGTCATCGCGGTCGCCACCTCCGGCCCGACGGGGTGGAGCCGGAACTCGAAGCTGGTGACGACCCCGAAGTTCCCGCCGCCGCCCCGGAGCGCCCAGAACAGGTCCTCGTTGCGCGACTCGCTCGCGACGACCACCTCGCCGTCGGCGGTGACCACCGTCGCCGAGAGCAGGCTGTCGACGCCGAGCCCGTACTTGCGCCGGAGCCACCCCATGCCCCCGCCCAGGGTCGACCCCGAGACGCCGGTGTCGGAGGCCATGCCGGCCGGCACCGCGAGGCCGAACTGCTGGGTCTCGTCGAGCAGTTCGCCGAGCCGGACGCCCGGCTCGACCCGGACCCGCCGGTCGCCGGGGTCGAGGTCGATGCCCTTCATCTCCGAGAGGTCGATCACCACGCCGTCGTCGACGACCCCGTCGCCCGCCACGTTGTGCCCGCCGCCCCTGACCGCCACGACCAGGTCGTTGGTCCGGGCGAAGTTCACGGCCGCGACGACGTCCGCGACGGCCGCGCACCGGACGACGACGGCGGGGTACCGGTTGACCAGCCCGTTCCAGACTCGGCGGGCCTCGTCGTATCCGTCCTCGCCGAACGTCCGGACGCCGCCGCGCACCCGGCGGCGCAGTCCCTCGACCGCACCGTCGGGGAGGTCCCGGAGGACCACCGCGGCCGACGGCGGTTCTGCTCCACGCATGCCGCCGGGCTACCACACCGGCCGGGATGAAGCTTGGGGCGGGCCGGCGGTAGAGTTATGTCCGACAGCCGAGAACACCGTCCAACGGCAGGCGACCGATGACCCGCTAACTTCTCCCGGCCGGCGCTCGCCCCCGGCCAGCCGCTCGTACCGACAGCCGGACGCCACCGCGCGGCCGCCAGCCGCGACCACCGGCCCCCGCGCCGGCGGCCGCGACACCGACCACGACCATGAGTCTACCAGCCAGAGACGACATCGACCCCGAGTACCGATTCGACCTGACCCGCGTCTTCGAGACCCCCGACGAGTGGGACGACGCCGCGGCCGCGCTCCGCGAGGAGCTCCGGGCGCTCGAATCCCGGGCCGACGAGCCGCTCGAAACCGCGGCCGACCTCCGGGCGCTGCTCGAACGCACCGAGGACTGCTACCGCCGGCGACAGCGCCTCGACCTCTACGCCACGCTGTACGCCAACGTCAACACCGGGTCCGACGCGGCCGGCGACCTGCAGCGGCGGTTCCGCGACCTCGACGAGACGTTCGAGCCGGCGATCGCGGCCGTCCTCCGCCGCCTCCGCGAGACCGACGACGACCGCCTCGACGCGCTCGCGGCCGACCTCGACGGGTACCGCCGGTACGCTGACCACCTCCGGGAGCGGGCGGCCCGGGTCCGCTCGCCCGGCGCCGAGGACGCGGTCGCGGCCCACGCCGAGGTCCGGTCCGGCCCGACCAGGGTCATCCGGGCGGTCACCACCCAGGACTTCGACCCGCCGAGCGTCGAGTGCCCCGACGGAGGCGGCGCGGTAGACGAGGACGAAGACGAGGAAGCCGGCGAGACGGTCAAGATACGGTACGGCAACTACCGCGAGGAGCTCTCGCACCCCGACCGCGACTACCGGCGTCGGGTGTACGAGGCCTACCGCGGCGAGCTGGACCGCTTCGAGCACACCCTCTCGCGGGCCTACGCCGAGAAACTCGCGGCCGCCGCCACCGAGACCGAGCTCCGGGGGTACGACTCGATCCGGGACCGCGACCTCCGGGGGACCTACCCGGAGAACGGCCTCGAGCCCGCGCTGCCGGGGGAAGTCCACGACGCGATGCTCGACGCGGTGCGGTCGAACCTCGGCCCGTACCACCGCGCCCAGGCGCTCCGCCGGGAGCAACTCGGCGTCGACACCCTGCGGCCGTGGGACCTCGAGGTGTCGATCGCGGAGGCGCCCGACCCCGAGATCCCCTACGAGGACGCGAGGGCCGACATCCTCGACGCGCTCGCGCCGCTCGGCGAGGACTACGTCGCCCGCGCGCGGTCGTTCTTCGACGAGCGCCGGATCGACGTCTTCCCGACCCGGAACAAGCGGACCGACATCCCGGCGTACTGCCCGTCGTCGGCCGCCGACGGCGCGTTCGTGCTGGCGAACTACCGCGGGGGCGTGCGGACCGCGTCGTTCGTCTGCCACGAACTCGGCCACGCGCTCGCCGTCTCGTACCAGCGCGAGGCGCCGACCCGCCGCGCCACCTGTCCGACCGCCGTCAGCGAGATCCCGTCCGTCCTCCACGAGATCCTGCTGGCCGAGCGCTGGCTGGCGGCTGGCGGCGCGCTCGCGGCCCACGCCGCGAACCGCCTGCTGGAGTGCCTCGGCGGGAACCTCTACGGGTCGACGATGGGTTCGGCGTTCGACCACCGGCTCGCCGCCGCCGTCGAGGACGGCGAGGAGCTCTCCGCCGAGCGAATCAGCGACGCCTACGCCGACCTGCTCGGCGAGTTCCGGCCCGCGGTCGATTACGGGGACCGCGGCGGCCGCGACTGGCTCGGCAGGGGACTCCGGCGCCCGTACAGCAGCTTCCAGTACGTGCTGGGCGCCACGGGGGCGCTGGTCGTCCGCGAGCGGCTGCGCGAGGGGAGCCTGACCCCCGGCGAGTACCGCGAGTTCCTCCGGACCACCGGCCGGCGCGACCCCCTGGACCAGCTGGAACGCCTGGGCGTCGACGCGACGAGTCCGGCCCCCTACGAGCGCGCGGCCGAGGCGTTCGCGGCGTACCTGGACGAGGTCTGACTCCCCGCTGCAATGGGGGTTCACCGGCGCAGTCGGTCGGTTCGTCCGGTCAGGGACCCCGGATGTCGGCGGTGTCGTCCGTCCGACGAGTGCCGTTCGTGACGGAGTTCGTACCTCTCAGGTCGTGTTTATTTCCCCTACCACTCTCCAGCGTGGAACACGGCAAAACCGATGACGGACAGCGCCTCGTCAAGCTCAGTTTCCCGAGATGTATACTATCGGATCGGCTGGTAACTAGAGGCCGTGATAGGAGAGTGTCCGGTAACGTGAAAATCGGTTCGCGTCCCGCGGTGCTCGGTGGACAGCGCCACTAACTCACGTGATACGACTCGGGATGATTTGGAATTGTACAGGTCAGGTATTGGCGAAAGTAATTATGAGCGACGCCGTCGTTCCACGTAACTGCGGTGTGATACTTCAGAGGTAACCATGAGTAAACGCGCACTTCTACCGGTCGGACTGGGTGCACTGCTCGTCGTCAGTCTCGTTGCGGGAGTGACTGGCTCGGCAGTCGCCGCCAGTTCGACTGATCGGGCAGCGGTCGAAGGGGGACAGTACGTGCAGGAGACAGAACAGATGAACCAGACCGGCGGCCTCAACCTCTCGGACCTCAACGTGACGGCGTACGAGGCCGCCGTCATCGCGCAGAACGAGACCGGCGGGACGGTACTGGGCGTCCGGCTCAAGCAAGTGAACGGGACGCCGGGATACGAGGTCCTGGTCGCCAACGAGTCGGGTAACGTCACCGGCGTCGTCGTCGACGCCACCGAGGCCGGGGTCATCCAGACCCAGGAGAACATCGCGCAGCTGAACCAGACCGTGCTCGAACAGCAGGGCATCAGCGTGAGCGACATCAGCGGCGCGGTCTCGGCCATCGAGACGGCCCGCCAGGAGGTCGGCGACGAGTTCGTGCCGATCGAGGTCTCCATCGAGGCCGAACCCAACTTCACCGGCCAGCAGGTCACGTTCGTCTCGCCGAACGCGACCCAGGCGGTCGTCGTCGACCTGACCAACGAGACGGTCGTCCAGGTGAGCGACGTCACCCCGGTGCGGGGCGCCGAGGCGCAGGCCACCGAGACCGAGCAGGCGAACGCGACCACCCAGGCGGCCATGACCGACGCGGACGCGGCGGCCGCCCGGCAGGACGACGGCACGCAGGGGTGCTGCGTCGGTGACGACGAACTCAGCCACGGGTTCGGCGACGCCAGCGAGTACGTCTCGCCCACGCTCACGGGCTTCGAGGACAACGTGTTCGCCGAGGACGACGAGTTCGACACCGCTGACGCGTACGGCCCCTTCACCGGCGTGGAGGACAACGAAGACGAGGGGCTCTTCGACGGTGAAGGCGAAGAGGAAGAGGAAGCCGAAGGGTTCGTCGGCGAAGAGGACGAGGACGGCTGGTTCTGACCGCCGTCGCTCGCCTCGGGTGAACCGCGCGGCAATCGCTCGCTGATTTTTCCGCGGCCGTCCCGTCGCGTTCGCTACTCCTCCGCCGGGGCGAACTCGACAAGCGTCAGGTCGCGGTCCAGCGTGCAGTAGTCGTGGGGCGGGTCGCCGAGTATCTCGGCGATCTGGTAGTCCTCGTCGAAGTCGGCGCCCGCGGGCTCGCAGAACTCGTGGCTCGGACACTCGGTGTGGGGGCACGGCCCCGCGAGGCTGGCCTTGCTGCCGGCGTAGGCGTTCTTCGCGGGGACGTTGGCCTTCACGCCGACGGGGTCGACCTCGACCGCCGTGACCCCAGTGTCGTGGACGGCGCAGTCGAGGGTCTGGGCCCCCTCCCGCACGTCCTCGACCCGGTAGCGCACCCCCTCCGAGAGGTTGAGACACTGATCGCGATACGGACAGCCCTCGCAGGCCGGGGACTCCCCCCGGTAGACGAACTCCTGTCCGGGCTCGGCGAGGCGGGTTCCGATGAGGGTGATGGACGACATGACCCGGGCTACGCGGGCCGCGCGGTTAAGGCTCTCGTCATCCGGGGCGCCCGCTACTCGCCGATCAGCTCGTCGAGCTCGTCCAGGTACTCCTCGCGCGGGACCTGGTAGGCGCCCCGGTAGTCGAGCTCCCCGCGGGCGAACTCGGCCGCGAGGTCGCGGGCGCCCGCCACCGCGGCCTCGCGGGTGTCGTACGTGCGCGCGGGAACCAGTTCGACCTCGGGTTCGAGGAAGAACTCGACGCGCCAGACGTCGGTCGTCCCGTACTCGGCTTCGGCGGCCGGGCGGTTCGGCGCGCCCGCGGCGACGTACAGCGTCGGCATGCACGCCGCCGGGAACCGGTCGCCGTCGAACACGTCGGGCCGGTAGGCGAGGATGCGCCGGCCGTCGGGCTCGTCGTTCCAGACGGTCCAGCCGGCGGGCGGGTCGGCGTCGGGCGGCCCGCCGTCGCTCGAATCGCTCATGGCCGCCGGTTCGGGCCTGCGAAGTAAGGCCTTGCCGGTCGCGGGCCGCCCGCCGCAGTCGGTCGCGGGCGGCCCGATCGGACGTTCTGCCTTAAAGGTGGGATGGAGTTGCGACCGCCATCGGAGGGGTGATTCCCCTCACTCGCGCCAGTAATCGCGCTCCCAGATAGTTAATTTTTCCAGTCGTATCGCCGACCCAAGCCAACAGTTATATATCGCTTCATCCCATCCATTAAATAGTATCGGTGGTAGCGACCCACGCGGTACACGGTAACACCTACCAGGACCCTTTCACGTCCGCCCGAGTCCGTCGCCCTCCGACGTGAGCGTCGCCGTGAACAGGGTGTGGGGATGGCACGCACATGGACGGCCAGAACGCGAGCGTCCCGCGCGGGAGCGGGACCGAAGGACTCCGAAGGGGTACGTGGCGCAGACAGCCGCGGGTCCGCGAGGAGTTCTCGGGTGGCAGGCTGGCCGTCAACGATATGTGCTCGTACGACTACCACATACTCCGTCCGCGAACCGCACCACCGGTCAGCCGCTCGCGCTCTCGCCCGCCTCTCCCAACGAAACGCGTGATACGATGACAGAAACACTGGAAGAACTCAGCCAGCGTTACCAGGAATCGATGCCAGAAGACCTCCGGGAGACCAAGTCGTTCGACTGGTACCTCGACGAGGTGTACGAAGACCCCAAGATCGCCCGGAACGCCCACCAGCGGGTGGCCGACATGTTCGACTACTACGGCACCGAGTACGACGAGGACGCCGGGGTCGTCGAGTACCTGCTCGCCTCGGAGGACCCGCTCCACGACGGGGAGAACACCTTCTACGGCCACGAGATCCACCGCGCCATCCACGAGTTCGTGAACAAGGTCAAGTCCGGCGCGCGGGGGCTCGGCCCCGAGAAGCGCATCAAGCTCCTCCTGGGGCCGGTGGGGTCGGGCAAGTCCGACTTCGACCGACAGGTCCGCACGTACTTCGAGGACTACACCCTCAGCGAGGAGGGCCGGATGTACACCTACAAGTGGACCAACCTCTGCGACGTCATCCACGACCAGGACCCGGCCGACGACACGGTCCGGTCGCCGATGAACCAGGACCCCCTGGTGCTGCTCCCGGTCGAGCAGCGCCAGCGGGTCATCGACGACCTCAACGAGAACCTCGACGCGCCCTACACCATCCAGAACGAGCAGTCGCTCGACCCGGCCTCGGCGTTCTACATGGACGAGCTGCTGGCCTACTACGACGACGACATCCAGAAGGTGCTCGAGAACCACGTCGAGGTCGTCCGGCTCACCGCCGACGAGAACAAGCGCCAGGCGGTCGAGACCTTCGAGCCCAAGGACAAGAAGAACCAGGACGAGACCGAGCTCACCGGCGACGTCAACTACAGCAAGATCGCCATCTACGGCGAGTCCGACCCGCGGGCGTTCGACTACTCGGGGGCGTTCTGCAACGCCAACCGCGGCATCTTCTCGGGGGAGGAGCTGCTGAAGCTCCAGCGGGAGTTCCTCTACGACTTCCTGCACGCCACCCAGGAGCAGACGATCAAGCCCAAGAACAACCCCCGGATCGACATCGACCAGGTCATCGTCGGCCGGACCAACATGCCCGAGTACCGGGACAAGAAGGGCGACGAGAAGATGGAGGCGTTCAACGACCGGACCAAGCGCATCGACTTCCCGTACGTCCTGGAGTACGAGGAGGAGGCCCAGATCTACCGGAAGATGCTGTTCAACGCCGACGTGCCCGACGTCCACATCGAGCCCCACACGCTCGAGATGGCCGGGCTGTTCGGCGTGCTGACCCGCATCGAGGAGCCCGACTCCGAGACGGTCGACCTGATGCAGAAGGTCAAGGCCTACAACGGCGAGATCAAGGACGGCGAGGACGTCGACGTCAAGAAGCTCCGCGAGGAGGGCGAGGAGTCGGCCGACATCGGCGAGGGGATGGAGGGCGTCTCGGCCCGGTTCATCGGCGACGAGATCGCCGAGGCCATCATGAACTCCACCCACCGCGACCGCGGGTTCCTCTCCCCGCTGTCGGTGTTCAACCACTTCGAGGAGAACCTCGAGAACCACGGCTCCATCCCCGAGGAGAACTTCGAGACGTACTACCGCTACCTCGAGATGGTCCGCGAGGAGTACAAGGACCGCGCCATCGAGGACGTCCGCCACGCGCTGGCCTACGACATCGAGGAGATCCAGCGCCAGGGCGAGAAGTACATGGACCACGTGATGGCGTACATCGACGACGACACCGTCGAGGACGAGCTCACCGGCCGCGAGCAGGAGCCCGACGAGAGCTTCCTCCGGGCGGTCGAGGAGAAGCTCGACATCCCGCGGGACCGCAAGGACGACTTCCGCCAGGAAGTGAGCAACTGGGTCTCCCGGCGCGCCCGCGAGGGGTCGCCGTTCGACCCCCAGGACAACGACCGGCTGCGCCGCGCCCTCGAGCGCAAGCTCTGGGAGGACAAGAAGCACAACATCAACTTCAGTGCGCTGGTGTCGTCCAACGAGATGGACGACGACGAGCAGAACGCCTGGATCGACGCGCTCATCGACCAGGGCTACTCGCGGGAGGGCGCCAAGGAGGTGCTGGAGTTCGCCGGCGCCGAGGTCGCCCGCGCGGAGATGGAGGACTGACCGTGGCGACCGGCCACGACGACCGCTCGCGCGACGTCGGCTCCCGCGAGGGGTCGGACCGCGAGGAGGCGCCCGACGGCGAGGCGTTCGTCGAGGCGGCCGACCGCGAGCTCCGGGAGACCTACGAGGAGCCCAGGACCCTCCCGGAGTTCGTCGAGGAGGCGTTCGAGAACCCGACCGTCGCGGCCCACGCCAGCAAGTACCTGCTGGAGGCCATCGAGTCGATGGGCACCCGGACCGTCATCGAGGAGGGCGAGGAGAAGGAGCGGTACCGCTTCTTCGACGACCCCCACAACGACGGCGAGCACGCCATCCTGGGCAACACCGAGGTGCTCAACGCGTTCGTCGACGACCTCCGGTCCATCGCGGCCGAGCGCGGCAAGGCCGAGAAGATCATCTGGTTCGACGGCCCGACCGCGACCGGCAAGTCCGAGCTCAAGCGGTGCCTGGTCAACGGGCTCCGGGAGTTCTCGAAGACCCCGGAGGGCCGGCGCTACACCGTCGAGTGGAACATCGCCAGCGCCACCCAGTCCCGCAGCCTGAGCTACGGCGAGGAGCGGGCGGCCGCCGACGAGGAGAACTGGTTCCCGAGCCCGGTCCAGGCCAACCCGCTGACGGTGTTCCCCGAGGCGGTCCGCGAGGACATCCTCGACCGCATCAACGAGGGGGTCGACGACCACATCGACCTCAAGGTCGACGGCTCGCTCGACCCGTTCAGCCGCGAGGCGTACGACTACCTCGAGGAGCAGTACCGCCGGACCGGCGAGGACGACCTGTTCAGCGCCATCACCGACCCGAACCACCTCCGCGTGAAGAACTACGTGGTCGACGTCGGCAAGGGCATCGGCGTGCTCCACTCGGAGGACTCCGGGCCGCCCAAGGAGCGGCTCGTCGGGTCGTGGATGCGCGGGATGCTCCAGGAACTGGACTCGCGGGGCCGCAAGAACCCCCAGGCGTTCAGCTACGACGGGGTGCTCTCGCAGGGCAACGGCCTGCTGACCGTCGTCGAGGACGCGGCCCAGCACGCCGACCTGCTCCAGAAGCTGCTCAACGTGCCCGACGAGAAGACGGTGAAGCTCGACAAGGGGATCCAGATGGACATCGACACCCAGCTGCTCATCATCTCGAACCCCGACCTCGAGGCCCAGCTGAACCAGCACGCCGACGCCGGGGGCGCAGACCCCCTCAAGGCGCTCAAGCGCCGGCTCGACCGGCGCCGGTTCAAGTACCTCACCAACCTGAGCCTGGAGGCCGAGCTCATCCGGCGGGAGCTGACCAACGAGACCGACGTCTGGAAGGCCGACAGCTACGACGAGCTCGAGAACCTCATCCGCGAGCCCCTGTCGGTCCGGGTCCGCAAGGACGACCACGGCGCCGGCGTGAGCCAGCGCGAGCTCGCGCCCCACGCCGTCGAGGCCGCGGCGCTGTACAGCGTCGTGACCCGGCTCGACGGCGAGGACGTCCCCGCGGGCCTCGACCTGGTCGACAAGGCCAAGCTGTTCGACCGGGGCTACCTGCTCGACGGCGACGACCGGCTCGACAAGGACGACTTCGACTTCGACGACGACGCCGACGACGGCGACCAGGGCGTCCCGGTGACCTACACCCGGGACGTCATCGCGGACCTGCTCAACGAGGAGAGCGACCGCGCCCACGCCGACTACCCGGTCGAGGAGGTCATCATGCCCCGGGACATCCTGAACGCGATGGCCGAGGGGCTGACCGGCGCGCCCGTCTTCTCGACGGCCGAGCGCACCGAGTACGAGAACCGGCTCGTCCCCGTGAAGAACCACATCTTCCAGCGCCAGGAGGAGGACGTGCTCGACGCGATGATGCGGGACAAGCGGGTCGACGAGGAGACCGTCGAGGAGTACATCGAGCACGTCTACGCGTGGGCGACCGACGAGACGGTCGAGAACGACCGGGGCGAGCGGGTCGAGCCCGACGCCCTCAAGATGAAGGTGTTCGAGACCGAGCACCTCGGCCGGTTCTCGCCCGAGAGCTACGGGCCCGACCACGGCCCGTCGCCGGCGGTCGAGGAGTTCCGGCGCAACAAGGTCATCACCGCGCTCAACCGCCACGCGTGGGAGAACCGCGACGAGGACTTCTCGGTGTCGGACATCGACCCCAAGGAGATCCCGATCATCAAGACGGTGCTGGCCAACTACGACTGGGACGACGTCCGGCGGGTGTACGAGGACTTCGACCCCAACCAGTGGGCCGACCCGCCGGGCAACACCGAGACCGCCGCGGTGAAGGACGAGACCATCGCGAACATGGTCGAGCTGTTCGGCTACACCGAGGCGTCGGCCGAACTGACCAGCCAACACGTCATGAGCCAGGTGAGCTACAAATGGGACTGAGAGAGGACCTCGAGCGGTACAGGGAGGTCGGCGAGGACAAGCGCGAGGACCTCGCGGACTTCATCCAGTACGGCGACCTGGGCCAGAGCCTGCCCGACGAGATCAACATCCCGATCAAGATCGTCGACCTGCCGGAGTTCGCCTACGACAGGCGCGACCAGGGCGGCATCGGCCAGGGCGACCCCGACGTGGGCGACCCCGTGGGCGAGCCACAGCCCCAGCCCGGCGACGACGGCGAGGAGGGCGACCCCGGCGACGAGTCGGGCGAGCACGACTACTACGAGATGGACCCCGAGGAGTTCGCCGAGGAGCTCGACGACGAGCTCGGGCTCGACCTCGAACCGAAGGGCAAGGAGGTCGTCGAGGAGAAGGAGGGCGACTTCACCGACATGACCCGCACGGGCCCCGACTCGACGCTCGACTTCGAGCGGATGTTCAAGGAGGGGCTCAAGCGGAAGCTCGCGATGGACTTCGACCCCGACTTCCTGAAGGAGGTGCTGAAGATCGACGGCTGGGGCCCCGACCGGACGTTCTCGTGGGCCCGCGACAACAGCATCAACGTCTCGAAGCACTGGCTCGAGGAGGCCTACGACCAGATTCCGGCCGGCGAGAAGACCAAGTGGGACTCCATCGAGGAGGTCGAGGAGAACGTCGACCACCGGACCACGGCCCAGAAGATCAAGGAGGAGGGCATCCGCCACGTCCCGTTCCGGAAGGAGGACGAGCGCTACCGCTACCCCGAGATCATCGAGGAGCGCGAGAAGAACGTGGTCGTGGTCAACATCCGGGACGTCTCCGGGTCGATGCGCGAGAAGAAGCGCGAGCTGGTCGAGCGCACGTTCACGCCGCTGGACTGGTACCTGACCGGCAAGTACGACCACGCCGAGTTCGTCTACATCGCCCACGACGCCGAGGCCTGGGAGGTCGAGCGAGACGAGTTCTTCGGCATCCGGTCGGGCGGCGGGACCAAGATCTCGTCGGCCTACGAGCTGGCGGCCGAGGTGCTCGACGAGCGCTACCCGTGGAGCGACTGGAACCGCTACGTGTTCGCGGCCGGCGACAGCGAGAACTCCCGGAACGACACCAGCGAGAACGTCATCCCGCTGATGGAGGAGATCCCGGCGAACCTCCACGCCTACGTCGAGACCCAGCCCGACGGGAAGGCGATCAACGCGACCCACGCCGAGGAGGTCGAGGAGCACTTCGGCGACTCCGACGAGGTGGCGGTCAGCTTCGTCAACAGCCCGGAGGACGTGACCGACGCCATCTACGAGATCCTGAGCACGGAGGCCGAATCATGAGAGAGCGACCCCGAACCAAGAAGGCGGCCGAACCGCTTCGCGAACCGGCCAGAGAGGCCCGTAACCTGGCCCACAAGCTGGGACTGGACCCCTACGACGTCAACTACTGGGTGGTCGACTACGACGAGATGAACGAGCTCATCGCGTACAACGGGTTCCAGGAGCGGTACCCTCACTGGCGGTGGGGCATGCAGTACGACCGCCAGCAGAAGCAGGGCCAGTACACCGGCGGGAAGGCCTTCGAGATCGTCATCAACGACGACCCCTCCCACGCCTTCCTCCAGGAGTCCAACGACGTGGCCGACCAGAAGGCGGTCATCACCCACGTCGAGGCCCACGCCGACTTCTTCGCGAAGAACCGGTGGTACCGGATGTTCGCCGACGAGCTCGACGCCGCCGCGCTGCTGGAGCGGCACGCCAACCGGATCTCGGAGTACATGTCCGACCCCGAGATCGACCGCGAGGCGGTCGAGCAGTGGATCGACAGCGTGCTCTGCCTGGAGGACAACATCGACCAGCACGAGCCGTTCAAGCGCCAGTTCGAGCGCGAGGACGGCGAGGACGACGAGGGGGTCGACGACGAACTCGACCAGAAGTTAGAGGAGATGGACCTCAGCGACGAGGTCAAGCGCCAGGTGTTCGACGAGGAGTGGCTCGACGAGCAGCAGCAGGCCGCCGAGCTCGACGAGCCCGAGAAGGACGTGCTCGCGTTCCTCCGGGACCACGGCAAGGCCTACGACGAGGAGACCGGCAAGGCCGAGGAGATGACCGAGTGGCAGAAGGAGATCCTCGAGATGCTGCGGGCCGAGTCGTACTACTTCGCGGCCCAGAAGCTCACCAAGGTGATGAACGAGGGGTGGGCCGCCTACTGGGAGTCGATGATGATGGGCGAGGAGGCGTTCGCCGGGGACGACGAGTTCCTGCTGTACGCCGACCACCAGGCCCGGGTGCTCAACTCCCCGGGGCTCAACCCCTACCAGCTCGGCAAGGAGCTGTGGGAGTACATCGAGAACACCGAGAACCGCCGGGAGGTCGCCCGGAAGCTGCTGCGGGTCGACGGCGTGACGTGGCGCAACTTCCACGACACGATCGACTTCGAGGAGGTCCAGGAGCTGCTGGCGCCCGACCCGCGCATCGACTCGGTCGACCCGGACAACCTCGACGAGCTCGAGCCCCTCGTCCCCGAGAAGGTCGACGGCGAGGCGCTGGACGCCGCGCAGGCGGGCGAGATCGACGTCGAGCGCTACCCCTGGAAGGTGCTGAACTACCGGGGGCTGGCCGAGCGCCACTTCTCGCTGTGCAAGCGCCAGAACCGCGGGTTCCTCCGGTCGGTCTCCCAGCAGGACCTCGAGCAGTACGCCCGCTACATCGTCGACGACGCCCGCTACGACACGGTCGAGGAGGCCATCGCGGACGTCGACTACGCCACCGGCTGGGACAAGATGCGGGAGGTCCGGGCGTCGAACAACGACGTCACGTTCCTCGACAGCTACCTGACCCAGGAGTTCGTCACCGACAACGAGTACTTCACCTACGAGTTCAGCCAGACAACGGGCGACTACCGGGTCGCCAGCACCGACTACGAGGACGTCAAGAAGAAGCTGATGCTCCAGTTCACCAACTTCGGCAAGCCCACCATCGCGGTGTACGACGGCAACTACAACAACCGCAACGAGCTGCTGCTGGGCCACCACTACAACGGCGTGATGCTGGACATCGAGCAGGCCAAGCGCACCCTCGAACGGGTGTTCGACCTCTGGGGCCGGCCGGTCAACCTCAAGACCATCGTGAAGGAGGTCGACGACCGCGACGCCGAGATCGCCCGGCGGCGCGACCGCGAGCCGGAGCCCGAGGAGGTCGGCAAGCTGCTGCGCTACGACGGCGAGGAGTTCACGATGCAGGACCTCGACTGGAGCGAGGTCGAGGACATCGCCGCGACCGAGGTCGACTACGACACCAAGCCCGACGACTGGCTGGCGTAGGGCTCAGAACTCCACTTCTCCGTACTCGACGCCCGGAATCAGCGTCGAGACGCCCCGCTCTCCGGCGTCGTACTGCTCGCGGGTGATGGTCCACTCGTGGTGGGGGACCACGGGCGCCGACGCCGCGTTCTCGTAGCGACTCGGCACCGTCGGCACCGCCCCGACGTAGGCGCCGCCGTACCGACCGACGAACTTCTCGATGGCCCGCCGCGAGCGGTCGTTCTCCGGCAGACAGCCGGCGAGGACGTACGGCGCGTCGAGGCGTTCGAACGCGGCGTGGACGAGCGCGTCGGTCCCCTCACCGCAGAGACCCCGTCCCCAGTAGGACTTGCGGAGCCAGAAGCCGAATTCCGCGTCGCCGTCGTCGCCGGGGACTGCGCACGCCGTGCCGACGTACTCGCCGGCGTCCCGCGCTTCGAGGACGTACTCGTAGCACTCCGCCCGCTCCCACTGGTCGCCCCGCCGGTCGAGGTACGCCCGCGTCTCGGCCTCGTCGCCGTGGGGCTCCCAGTTGCAGAGTTCGAAGACCTCCTCGGCGTCGACCGCGTCCGCGAACAGGGCGTGGAAGCGCTCGAACTCGACGGAGTCGGGGTGGACGCGCCGCAGTACCAGCCGGTCGGTCGTCATCCGACGGGGCGCCGGGGTCCCGCCGGCCGCGGCGCCGGTCGCGTCGAGGACGTCGGTCGCGGCGTTGGGGTGTCGGTCCATCGTCGGAAGCGGATTCCGTCGCCGGGGAGAAAGGCGTTCCCTGAAACCGATTTCTGTTCGTCCGATCACACTCGCTCCGCGTGCCGGCTGAAGTTCCGGAGCAGACGGTCGCCGAACGCCAGCACCAGCGCCGCCCCGAGCAGGTTGAAGCAGAGGTCCAGCAGCGTGTCGGTCCTGCTGTACGAGACCAGCAGCGGGTCGATGCCGAGCCGCTCGCTGACCGCGTGGATGACGTACTCCAGCAGCTCCCAGACGACGCCCCCGACGACGATGACGGCGACGACCCGCGGGCGGGGGTCGCGGCCCCGCCGCCGGGCCGCGGCGTGGACGACCCCGGCGAACAGGGTCGCCGAGAGGGTGTGGGTGACGTGGTCCCACCACCAGGTGTCGTCGTAGGGGCCGAGCATCCCGACGGCGTGGGCCAGCATCGCGACGGCGGCGTAGACCCGCTGCCACGGCCGGAACTCCACGTCCCAGACGCGCTCGACCGCGTTCGGGACGTAGGTGGCCGCGAGCGAGAACACGGCGTTCACGACGGCGCCCGGGTTCCGGCGGCGGACTCCCTCGCCGAACACCGCGACGATTCCCCAACGGAGACCGCGCTCGATAGCTCTGGCGACCGCGGTCCGCCTGCTTGGACTCATGCGTGTCAGCGGAACGTAAGCGTCGGAAGTATGAAATTGGTTCGTTTACTGGACGCGGTCTGGGGTTCCCGAGACCGGGTGGTCGGCTGGACGGGGTCGGAACAGTCTATCGCGGCTGCACTCGATCCGGATACGGGGGTGGCAACACTGGAAGGGGCCGCCCGGTCGCGTGCAGTTCAGGCGTCTCGGCGACCTCTATCGGTGCCCCGGGCGGTGTCTCCGCGAGCGAGGCGGCGGAGACTCGCCGGACCCAAGAGGGGTCGGCCGTGGGGCACCGCTCCCGGGCCGAGCGAGTGCAGGCTCGCGGTTCCACCGCTCGCGCAGACGCCAGCGAGCGCCGAGAAGGCAGAAGGAGCGGCCGGCATTCCCACTGCATCGGTCATTTACCCGGACGGTCTCTCGCCGCGGCCAGACATCGAGTGGAACTCACACGTAAGCCTGCGCTGTCGTGCAGGCGAGTGCAGAAAACACGACGGAGTAACCGAGCATCATCAAAAGGTAAAGTGGCTATGTCTCGGACGCAGTAGTATGGCTAACGAGGAGATCGACGACGTGGACAAGGCGATCCTGCATGCACTCCAGGAAGACGCTCGAAACATGTCGTCGGGAGACATCGCAGAACGAACCGGCACCTCGGACAGTACCGTCCGCAAGCGTATCCAACGTCTCGAATCCAGCGGCGTGATCAAAGGATACAGCGCTAACGTCGATTACCAGAAATCGGGCTATCCGCTCCGAATGTTGCTCTACTGTACCGCTTCGATTCCCGAACGTGGTGACCTCATCCCCGATATTCTGGAGATAGATGGTGTCGTGTCGGTCCAGGAGCTGGTCACCGGTGAACAGAACCTCCTCGTGACCGCTGTCGGCGAGACGGACAACGACATCACGCCCGTCGCACAGGAACTCCTCGATATGGGCCTCACCGTTGCTGACGAGGTTCTCGTGCGAACCCACGAGACGACACCGTTCGGCAAGTTCGATTCCAGGAATCGCACGGACGACAGTCCGTGAACGAGGCCGTAGTGGGAATATCGGCCGGCGAGGACGGCCCCGGAGGGTGCTTCCCCAACAGTACCCCGGAACCGATAACGATATGGTCTGCTGAACGGATGCATCGAACGCTCCGGTAACGTCATCTCGATTCGAAGCCATATTCGTCTAGAGATCGATGCCCGACACTGATGCGTCCGAACGGAGGTTGCAGAGCTCACGATGAGCGGAAGTGATCTCGAATCCGTCATCGAGTCAGTCCAGGACTGGACCGAGTCTCGGAGGGACCGGAGCGAGAGCTCGGCCACTCGGGCGGCCCTCGTCGTCTCGTGCTCGATGAGCGATTGTCGCTTGGAGCCGCTTTGGCCGGTCGACGCTACCTGGAACGTCGTCGGGGTTCAGACCCTCGGGAACCAGACGTGGAACCGGTCCGAGGGCCGACTGAACGGCAACATCGAATACCTCGAAGCGCAACACGACATCACGGCAGTACTCGTTGTTGGGCATACGAGGTGTCAGGTCATCGGAGATGCGCACGACCGGTGGACTGCCCACGATTCAGAGCAACCTGCGGGCATCGAAGCGCGGATGGAACCGCTCTGCTCGATCGTCGGAGATGCGTTCGAGGAGGAACGCCTGACCGATTCGATGCCACCCCGGACGATACAGTTTCGACTCGTCGAGTACAACGTCCGCCGTCAGGTCGGGTTTCTCAGGCAGGTGCTCCCGTCGTCGGTCACGGTCGCCGGCTACGTGCAAGATCAGGACGGGGCGTACAGGTCGTTTCCCGGCAAGCGGTATCTGGTCGCCCTCGACGGCGCGACAGAACCGGCCACGATCCGGACTCGCCTCCCGGAAGACGCGTCCGTACAGGTCGCAACTCTACTATCCTGAGCCCCGCTACCGGGAGTCTAACCGCAGCCCGGGCGAAACCATAACGTTCTATAATTACTTATTTGCGAACGATCCGTTCGTATAGGTGGATTTAATAGACAGCCTGTTCTCCATAGCGGTGAAGACGACCAGAAAGGCTCCGGATTCGTCTCGGTCGCCGGAATGGATCGTACGATGGGCTGAACGATGACAGAACGCACCTCGAAACCGACGGTCGGAGCGCTCCCGGACGCGACGGTGGAATCGCCGTCCGTTCCCGTTGCACTGACGCGGCTCGTGTGGTTGCTGTTCGCGGCGAGTGTCGCCGTCTTCGTCGCCCGAGTCCGAATCGGTGGCGAGTGGAGGGTTCCCGGCGTGATCACCATCGACGGCCTGACCGTTCTGATGTGGGTGGTCGTCACCTTCTTCAGCGGTATCGTTCACAGTTACTCGCGCCGTTACATGGTCGGTAGCGGCCACGAGACCGACTTCTTCCTCGCCGTGTTCGGTTTCACGGCTGCCGTGATGGGACTCGTGACCGCCGACCACGTCGCGCTGTTCGCACTGCTGTGGCTGGCGATGGGCCTCGCGATGGCGGAACTCATCGGCACGGTCGACGGTTGGAACCAGGCGCAGGCCGCCGCAGACGTCGCCCGCAAGTACTTCCTCGCCAGTAGCGCACTCCTCGGTGTCGCACTGACGGCGCTGTGGTGGGCGACCGGCGCGACGACGGTCTCCGGTATCGCCGCTGCCGCCGATGGTCTCGAAGGGGCGGTGTGGTTAGTCGGCGCGGTTGCGCTCGTCCTCGCGGCGATGATCCAGTCCGCGCTCGTCCCGTTCCACAACTGGCTGCTCTCCTCGATGACCGCCCCGACGCCCGCCTCGGCGCTGATGCACGCCGGGTTCGTCAACGCGGGCGGCATCCTGCTACTCCGTTTCGCTCCGGTCGTGACCGTCGACGCAACCCTCATGCTCGGTATCGTCGTCGTCGGTGCGACGAGCGCCCTGCTCGGAAAGCTGCTCAAAGCCGTCCAGCCGGACGTCAAGACCGAACTGGGCTGTTCGACGGTCGGACAGATGGGCTTCATGATCATGCAGGCTGGCCTCGGCTTCTTCGGGGCCGCCGTCACCCACCTCATCCTGCACGGCTTCTACAAGGCGTATCACTTCCTCAGCGCGGGCGGACGGGTCGAGCACACCAGTCCGACTGAGAGCGACCCCCGCAGGACGAGTACCGCGGGCGCCGCAGTGGTCCTGGTGACCGGACTCGCCGGGGGTGTGCTGTTCGCAGTTCTCACCGGGAAGGGCACAAGTGTCGACAGCGGGCTCCTGCTCGTGTTGTTCGTCGTGGTCACGACGCTGCACGCGGCCCGCAGCGCCGTCGCGCACACCTCGCTTCCGGCGACAGCCCGCTACGGCGCCGTCCCGCTTATCTTCATCCCAGCTATCACCGGTTACGCACTCGTCTACGAGGCGATTTCGAGTGTCCTGTCCGGACTTCCGGTCGTCACAGCCCCGACCGAACTGCGCGCGCTCCACGTGCTCGTCGCCGTCGTCTTCCTCGCCGTCTACGTCGGGATAGAGATCGGGGTCCACGAACGCAGCCAGCGCCTCTACGTCGCGCTGTTGAACGCGAGTCAACCCGCTTCGAGCACTGTGCTGACCGACACGGAGGACTACAATGAGTACTGAACGCACCGTCGAAGACCGCATCGAGAAAGCAGCGACCACCGTCGGGTCGGTCTGGCCGATTCACTCGTTCGTGACGGCCAACCCGCTCTCGGGCTTCGAGGACGTGCCGTTCAGCGAGGCGGTCACTCAGGCTGCGGACCTCCTGGGCGGTCGCGGCTATCCGAGCCCGGAACTGTTCCGGGCGGCGCTCGACAACGGGCAGATCGATCCCGAAATACTCGCCTCGGAACTGGCCGAGCGTGGCTACGAGGGCGACCCCGAGAGTCTGCTAGAGCGGGTGGACACCGGCGTCGAGTCGGAGCCTCAGAACACCGACGTCGAGCGGGTCGACCACGTGCTGACGAAGTGGCTCTCGGCGTTCCTCGACGAAGGCCAGGCGCAGTGGTCGATGCCGAACCGCGAGGACGGATTCTACAGCGCCTTCCGGTCGGTGGTCGCGTACGACGGCCAGATTCCCGACAACGGGATCGTCGCCGACCTGCCGAAGTCGCCGATCGACGCCATCGAGTCCGTGCTGGAGCCGTACCCCGAGAGCCAGTGGGTGCCCGTCTTCGAGGAGCAGTTCGCCGCCCTCCCCGGGTGGACCGGCTTCATCAAACAACGCGTCGCCGACGATAGCGCGTGGCAGTCCACCTACCCCATCACGCTCGAAGGGTATCTCGCGGTTCGGCTCGCGCTGTCGGACGCATTCGGTGTCGACGTCGAGCCGTCGACCGGCCCCGGCAGTGCCGAGGCCGAGTCGGCCGACGACATCGCCGAAGCGTTCCTGAGTGCGTGGGAGCGGAGTTACCGCACCGAGGTCGTCGAGAGGGTCGCCGCCGAGAGCGAGGCCCTCGCCGACGGCGACTCCGCCGGTCGCCCGGACGCGCAACTGGTCTTCTGCATCGACACGCGGTCGGAGATCATCCGCCGTCACATCGAGGCGACCGGCGACTACGAGACGCACGGCTACGCCGGGTTCTTCGGCATCCCGATGGAATACCAGGGATACGACTCCGAGGTGTCGGTCGACGCCCGTCCCCCCATCCTCGACTCACAGCACCGCATCTCCGAGATCCCCACCGACAGGGACACGCAGGCGACTCACGACCGCTGGTCGAACATCCGCGAGGCCGCGAGCGAGGTGGTCGAGTCGCTGAAAACGAACCCCGCCAGCGCCTTCGGCTTCGTCGAGAGCGCCGGCAGCGGATACGGGCTGGCGCTCGCGGCCCGGACGCTGGTTCCCGGCCGTGTCTACGACCTGCTCGAAACCGCCGACGACGTGGTGCCCGACAGCCACGAGTTCTGCGATCAGGTCATCACCCACCAGCACTCCTATGTCGGTGATCTCCCGGTGGGACTGACCCGCGAGGAGAAAGTCGAGTACGCCGCGACCGCCTTCGAGCTGATGGGCTGGGAGCAGTTCGGTCGCCTCGTCGTCTTCATCGGCCACGCGAGCGAGACGGCCAACAACCCCTACGACTCGAGTCTCGACTGTGGTGCCTGTGCCGGCAACCCCGGAGGCCCGAACGCCCGCGTCCTCGCGAATATTTGTAACGACAGTGCCGTCAAGGCCGAACTCCGCGACCGCGGATTCGACATTCCCGAGGACACCGTCTTCCTCGCCGGCCAGCACAACACCACGACCGACGAGGTCGAACTGTACGACGGCCACGCCCCGGAGAGCCACGCAGCGGACCTCGAGCAGTTGCGTGCCGACCTCGCCACGGCCCGCGAGAACGCGACCGCCGAGCGCGCCGAGTCGATGGGCGCCGACGGCTCGACGGGTGTCAGCGAGACGGAACGCCGTGCCGCCGACTGGGCCGAAACGCGTCCCGAGTGGGGACTGGCTGGCAACGCTTGCTTCGTCGTCGGCCCCCGCGAACTGACCCGTGGTATCGACCTCGACGGCCGCGCGTTCCTCCACTCGTACGACTGGTCGACGGACCCCGACGGCGACGCGCTCGAAGCGATTTTCACGGGTCCGATGGTCGTCACCCAGTGGATCAATGCCCAGTACTACTTCTCGACGGTCGACAACGCCGTCTACGGTAGCGGGTCGAAGGTCACCCAGAACCCCGTCGGCAACGTCGGCGTCTACCAGGGCAACGGCGGCGACCTGATGACCGGTCTCCCCCTCCAGTCGCTGATGGCCGACGACGACGAACCGTACCACCAGCCGCTCCGCCTCTCGACGGTCGTCCACGCGCCGGTCGAGCGCGTCACCGACGTCTTGGCCGACCACGAGGAGTTGACCGAACTGCTGGACAACGACTGGCTCTCGCTGACGGTCGTCGACCCGACTCGGGACCACCGCACGTTCCACTACGAGAAGGGATTGGAGTGGCTCCCGGAGTCCGAACAGACCGGTGCGACGGGAGTTAGACAGCCAGCACGTCCCGGGGATGATTAGCCGGCGCGGGCTCTAGTATTCCGCGGTGAAACGGATGCGGACCGGTGAGACGGCTCGGGCCAGGAGGTTGCTCCGGCGCGATCAGGACGATACGAGACCGACCGAAAGCTCCACCTCGGGAACGATGAGTGGCACGAGACGACGCTGATCTACCGACGGAAGGAAACTACCACGCGTACGCTTCACGCGGGTCGACGTCGTCGCGCTCGCTGTCGTAGACGCGCTCGCCCTCCACGAACACCTGCCGGACGTCCGAGTCGAGTTCGAACATCGGGCCGTCCCAGACCGCGATGTCGGCGTCCGTGCCCTCCTCGACGGTCCCGACCCGGTCCTCGATGCCCAGGATCTCGGCCGGGTTGCGCGTGACAGTCTCGAGGGCGACGTCCGCCGGGAGGCCCTCCCGGACCGCGAGGCCGACGCAGACGTCGAGGTGCTCCTGCGGGAGGACCGGGGCGTCGGTCTGGACGGCGACCTTCACGCCGGCCTCGTGGAGGATGCCCGGCGTCTCGAAGGTGATGTTGCGGAGCTCGTACTTGCTGGCCGACGAGATGGTCGGCCCGACCACGGCGGGCACGTCGCGCTCGACGAACTCCTCGGCGAGGACGTGGCCCTCCGTCGCGTGCTCGATGGACAGCTTCTCGATGCCGAACTCGTCGGCGATGCGGAACACCGTGGCGATGTCGTCGGCCCGGTGGGCGTGGACCCGCAGGGGCAGGTCGCCCTCCACCACGCGGGCGAGGTTCTCCATCCCGAGGTCGCGCTCGAAGGGCTCGCCGTCCTCGCGGGCCTTCGCCCGGCGCTCGACGTAGTCCTCGGCGTCCATCAGCGCCTGCCGGAGCGTGGCCGCCACGCCCGGCCGGGTCGCGGGCTGGCGGTCCTTCCCCTCGCCGTGGAACCGCTTGGGGTTCTCGCCGAACGCCGCCTTCATGCCGTCCTCCCGGACGAGCATCCGGTCGGCGACGTCGCCGTAGGTCTTCATCGAGCAGATGACGCCCCCGATCACGTTCGCGCTGCCCATCCGCGCCGAGACGGTCGTGACCCCGCCCTGGAACGCGTGCTTGAGCTCCTCGTCGCGGGGGTGGAACCCGTCGAGCGCGTTGACGTGCGGGGTCACCGGGTCCGAGACCTCGTTGACGTCGCCGTCCTCGGGCTCGCCCCACTCGGCCATCCCGGCGTGGCTGTGGGCGTCGATCAGGCCGGGCGTGACGTGGTCCCCGTCGGCGTCGAACACCTCGGCGTCGTCCGGCACCTCGACCTCGTCGCTCGGCCCGACGGCCGCGATCTCGCCGTCCTCGACGAGCACCGTACCGCCCTCGATCGTTCCGCGCTCCGTCACCGTGTGAACGGTTCCGTCGACGATTGCTCGCATACCACAACGGAGCGAAAGCGCGGGCATCAGTATTTCGGTTCGAAATACTCCGGCGCGATAGCGGCAGTCCGGTCGACCGCCGGTTGGTCTCCCCGACCGCAGAGCGTCCGGTGGTTCAGAGCCAGTAGCTCAGCACGTTCCAGTACGAGAGCTGCCAGAGCAGCGCCACCAGCGCGACCGCCATCAGGGTGTAGTGGAGCCGGCCGAACAGCCCCCAGTACCGGTCGGTCCACGCGAGGACCGCGAACGCGACGACGCCGAGCGCGGCGACCGCGAACACGAGCGGAACGGTGAGCAGCGCCCCGAGATTCGCCGACCGGAGGAGGACGCTGGTCGGGTCGGTCGCGAGGAGCGCGACGAACCCCACCAGGAAGCCGACCGCGAGCAGCCCCGCGAAGCCGGCGAGCCACCGGGCGGCCCGCGGGCGGTCGCTGGGGACCGCTCCCGACCGGCCGTTCGCGCGGACTCCGGCACCCTCGCTCGCGCCGCGTCGCCTCCGCCGCCAGCGGCGCACCCGTCGCCAGAGCGCCGCGGCGGGCCACCCGACCAGCCCGGAGAGGACGACGAGCAGCGCGCCGGCGAGCAGGCCGGCCTGGACCGTGGTCGTCTCCCACGGCGCGATGCGCTCGAAGCTCTGGGGCGCGGCGCCGTCGAAGAAGACGTACGTCGCCCGACCGTCCTCGACCCGGAACGCCATCCGGCCCTCGCCGCCGACCGCCTCGAAGACCGTCGGTCCGGTCCGGACCCAGCGTGTGGTCTCCTGGCCCGGGAGTGAGGTCACCAGCGTGCCGTTCCCGGCCGTCCGGACCCGGAAGTCGCCGCCGACCGCCGCGATCTTGGTGAAGTCGGTGTACGACATCCGGGTGGAGCGGTACGCGCCGGTGAACGCCGAGAGCGGCGGGTCGACGATCTCGCTGCCGCCGTCTGCGGCGACGGGGGGCGTGGCCGGCTCGGCGTCGGTCGGGAAGAACCGGTCGACGAACGAGCCGATGAACTCCTCGCGGGCCGCCGCGCCGCCGACGCTGTTGTAGGAGACGAACACGCCGAGGTCGCGCTCGGGGAACAGCCACAGCCCCGAGTGGAACAGCTCCGTGTCGCCGCCGTGGCCGATGATGCGGACGCCGTTCCGGTTCTGCTCGTAGAAGCCGAAGGCCATCCCGTCGACCGCGGGGTGGTTGGTGAAGTGCTGGCGGTGCATCCGCCGAGTGGACGACGCCGACAGGATCCGCGAGTCGCGGTACCGGCCGTCCTGGAGGTGCGCGACCATGAAGTTCGCCACGTCGGTCGCCGTGGCGCTCATCGACCCGGCGGGCGGCAGTCCGACCGTCTCGAACTCGCCGCGGACGAACCGGCCCCGCTGGTACCGGTAGCCCGCCGAGAGCCGACCGGGGAGGTCGTCGGGCACCGGCTGGCGGAAGGTGCTGCGGGTCATGTCCAGCGGCTCGAAGAGGTTGCGCTCGACGTAGCTGTCGAACGAGGTGCCGGCCCGGCGCGCGACGACGTGGCCCGCGAGCGCCGCGCCGTAGTTGGAGTAGGAGGTGACCACGCCCGGCGGCCGGACCCTCGCGGGCACGTTCCGCAGGGTCTCGCCGAGCGGCCGCACGTCCTCGGGCGACTCGACGAAGACGCCCTCGTACTGCTCCTCGAAGCCCGCGGTGTGGGTCGCGAGGTGTCCGAGCGTGACGGGTTCGCCGTACTTCCGGGGGATCTGGACCTCGCCCAGGTACCGGTTCACGCTCGCGTTCGGGTCGAGCCGGCCGCGCTCGACCTGCTGCATCGCGGCGGTCCAGACGAACAGCTTCGACACCGACCCGATGCGGAACAGCGTGCGGTTCGCGACGACCGGCGTCGCGTTCCGGCGGTCGGCGTAGCCGTACCCCTCGGCGAACAGCAGCTCGCCGTCCTTGACCACCGAGACGGTCGCGCCCGAGACGCGGTGCTCGTCCATGTCCTCGGCCATCGCGGCGTCGACGAACGCCTCGACCTCGGCGCGGGAGTCGACGCCGCGGGTCTGTCCGTCCTGGGACGACTGGTTAGCGGGGACTGTCGCCGGCCCCGCGGCGGTGGGCGCCTGCCCGGTCGAGATGAACGCCACCGCGGGACCGACCTGCCCGGCCAGGAGGGACAGCACCGCGAGGACCGACAGAAGTTGTTGTCCGTGCTTCATGAAGACCGGTACGCGCACTTCGTACTTCAAAACTCGTGGATGCGTGACACCTCGGGGCACGCGGTGCGGGGCGGGCCCGGCAGGCGCGAGCGGGGCCGTCCGGGTCCCGCGTCGCACCCGGAACCGCCGGAGACGACCGAAAATCGAACCCGCAGTGTCGCGGAATCGGAAGGTCAATTCTTTAATACCCGGCGCGGAACCGTAGGGGTATGAAGCGAGTCGACGTTGCGATCGTCGGCGGCGGGCCCGCGGGCAGTTCCGCGGCGCGGGCGGCCGCCGAGCAGGGGGCCGACGCGCTCCTCGTCGAGAAGGGCGTCCCCCGGGCCGACCGCGAGGAGCTGGGGCCGGACTCGACCGACGCCGCCGGGATGCTCGACTACTGGGTCGACATCATGGACGTGTCGTTCGAGGAGATCCCCGACCCCGTCGTCCTCCGGACGCTCGACCGGACCGAGTTCTACGGCCCGACCGAGACCGCGGTCATGGAGGCCACCGGCATCGAGTCGTCGTACGACGAGGGGTTCGGGTTCACCTTCCACCGCGCCCGGATGGACGACTGGCTCCGCGACCGGGCCGAGCGGGCGGGCGCCGAGTACCGCGTCGGCGTCGGCGTGACGGACGTCGAGACCGACCTGACCGGGACGCCGACCCACACGCTCCACCTGTCGGACGGCGAGGACGTCGAGGCCGAGTATCTGGTCCTGGCCGACGGCCCCCAGCGTCAGGTCACGATGCGCGTGCTCGACCGGTTCGCGCCCGACGACCGGCCCATCTCGGAGGTCATGGCCCCCAACACCGCCAACCACATCGCCTACCAGGAGTACCGGGAGTTCCCCGAGGAGCTGTTCGACCCGGACGCGCTCAAGTTCTGGTGGGGCGTGATGCCCGGCGAGACCGCCTACCCCTGGATCTTCCCGAACGACGGGACGGTCGCCCGGGTCGGCCTCACGATGCCCATCGGGATGAACCTGGAGGACGTAGAGAACCCGGAGGCCTACGACCTGCTCCGGCCCGACGACGAGGCGCTGCCCCGCCCCGCCGAGTACATCGAGCGCCTGCTGGAGCGCCAGTACGGCGACGAGTACGACCTCGCGGACTTCCCGCTGGTCACCGACCGCGGCAAGAGCGAGGGCACCGAGACCTACCCCATCTCCTCGACCCGCCCCATCGAGTCGCCGACCGCGGCCAACGTCGCGGTCGCGGGCGGCGCGATGGGCACCACCTCGGCGTTCCACGAGGGCGGCTACCACGTCGCGGCCCGGACCGGCCAGATCGCCGGCGAGCTCGCCGGCAAGGGCCGGCTCGACCCGTACAACGACCGCTGGAAGGACGCCGTCGGCGAGGAGATCGTCCGGAACGTCACCTTCGCCGACATCGTGGCCGACTACGGTCCCGACGACTGGGACCGGACGTTCGCGATGGCCAGCGACATCCTCGCCGACCAGGGCGAGGGCCGCCTGCTGAAGTACCGGCTCTCCTCGGGGCTCCGGGGCGCGAAGCTCGTCACCAAGTACAAGATGGCCAAGCGCAAGTACCGCAACGGGGAGTACGTCCAGTTCGCGGAGTCTGAGTACGAGGTCTGAGGTCCGACCGCCACCAGCTGCACCGACCCATATACACTCCTACAGGTAAATTCCGAAACCAGAACGCACTACACGCTCGAAGCCCTGCTGTACGTGTCGTGGGCGACTCCGGACACCGCAGCGTGGCGAAGCACCCGACGTTCGTCCGGCTCTACCGGTTCGGTATCGTCGGGGCCGGCGCCGCCGCCGTCCAGACGGTGGTCCTCTGGCTGCTTGTGGAGCTCGCCGGCCTCAACTACCTGATCGCGGCCACGCTCGCCATCGAACTCACGATCGTCCTCCAGTACGTCGCGAACAACGCCTGGACGTTCCAGCACTCGCGGTACACCTCCCGGTACGACTTCCTGGTCGGGCTGCTCCGGACCAACGTCGTCCGGGGCTCCGCAATCCCGCTTCAGCTGGCGCTGCTCTGGGCGTTCGTCAACTGGGCCGGCTTCGTCTACCTGGTCGCCAACGCCGTCGCCATCTTCATCAGCGGGCTCTACCGGTACTACCTCGACTCCCGGTGGACGTGGCAGATCGCGTGACGGGGCCGGTCAGCCCCCGCGCTCCGTCGTCTCCGCGTCCGCTCGGCTCCCCGTCTCGTCGTCGCCTCGTTCCTCGCGCCCCGTCTCGTCCCCGTCCTCTCCGTTTTCGTCCCGCTCTCCGTCCTCCGCCTCGTCGGCGTCGTCCCGGTCCTCGTCGCGGCGCTCGACATCCTCCTCGACCGCCTCCTGGAGGTCGAGGTGGCCCCCGCCGCTGTAGGTCGGCTGGTCGAGTTCCGCGGCGGTGTCGAGGAGGTGCCGGCGGACGTCCCCCGGCGTCGCGCGGGGGTTCAGGCTCTTGACCAGCGCGGCGGCCGCCGAGACCTGCGGGGCGGCCATCGAGGTGCCGGCCTTCCACCCGTAGGCCGGCACCATGGTGTCGTCGTTGTCGCCCCACTCGAAGACGGTGCTCAGCACCATGTCGTACTGCCAGTTCGCGTCGGACGGCGGGTCGGCGACGTAGTTGCCGCCGGGCGCGCTGATGTCGACCGCCTCCCGACCGTAGTTGGTGTACGTCGCTGGCGCCGTCGTCGGCTCCCGCAGGTCGTCGAGCGGGTCGTCGTAGTCCTCCAGTTCGCCGTCGTCGTCCCGGCGGCCCCACTCGCCGCCCGCCTCGCTGCCGGCCGTCTCCTCGCTCCCGGAGCCCTCCTCGGGGGCTCGTTCCTCCTCCTCTTCGTTCTCGTCGTCCCAGCGGTAGCCGATGGGGCCGGTCGCGCTCACGCTCAGCACGTTGTCGGCCTCGTTCGGCAGGCTGATGACGTCGCCGTCGGCGTCGAGGTTGACGCCGTCGTTGCCCGCCGCCGCGACCATCAGCGTCCCCTTCTCGTTGGCGTCGCTCGCCGCGCGCTCGATGGCGTCGCGGAGCGTCGCGGTGTCGGCGTCCTTCGGGAGCGGGTAGACCCCGAGGCTCATGTTGGCGACGTCCGAGCCTATTTCGGCGCTGTACACCATCGCCGCGATGATGTCGCCGAAGAACGCGAACGGGCCGGTGAACACTCGCAGCGCCACGAGGTCGGTCGCCGGCGCGGTGCCGAGCACGCCCGCGTCGCTCGACCCGTCGGCCGCGATGACGCCCGCGACGTGGGTGCCGTGGTCGTTGCTGTACGGCGTGAAGTCGCCGCCGTCGCCGGTGAAGTTCCGCGAGAGGTCGGCGTTGAGCGGGCCCTCGAGGTCGGGGTGGTCGGCGATCGCGCCCGAGTCGATGACCGACACGCGGGTCCCCTCGCCCCTGGTCTCCTCGGCGACCTCCAGCAGCTCCTGACACTGCTTGTCCCACTGGAGCGCGAACCGCGACGGGAGCTCCGACTCGTCGTCCCAGTAGTCCCGCCCGTCGAAGTGGTCGGACTCGCCCTCGTCGTCGTCCCGGTCGTCGTCGTCCTCGTGGTCCTCGTCGCCGTACTCCCTGTCGACCTGGAACTGCATCTCGACGTCCTTCGAGTGGCGGAGCCCGCTGACCGAGTCGGGGTCGCCCTCGACCACGGCGATGTCGATCTGGCGCAGGTCGTGGACGACGGTCAGCCCGTCGAGCGCGTCCGCGGAGGCGTCCTCGAGGTCGACGACGTACCGCTTCTCTGCCGATCTGGCCGAGACGGTCGCGGTCGGCAGCGCCAGACCGGCGAGCGCGGCACCTGTCCCCTTCAGAAACGAGCGACGGTTGGTTTCGTCTGCCATATCGCGGTCGTAAAACCGGGCCCCCTTAAATTTATTGTACGTCGGGAAGGTGTATCATTTTGGCCGAATTTGTGAAAGAGAAACGCGACGGCAGTGCGACGGGGTGACGGAACCGCGAGCGCAGAATCGAGAGGCGACCGCGATCGGTTGCGGCCCTAGAACCCTTTACCCATCAGCTCGCGGGCGATGATGTTCTTCTGGATCTCGGTCGTGCCCTCGTAGATCTGGGTGATCTTGGCGTCGCGGTAGAACCGCTCGACCGGGAAGTCGTTGACGTAGCCCGCGCCGCCGTGGATCTGGACCGCCTCGTCGGCGACGTCGACCGCCACCCGGGAGGCGAACTCCTTGGCCATGCTGGCGAGCTTGGTGATGTCCTCGCCCTGGTCGACGCTCCAGGCGGCCTTGTACGTCAGGTTGCGCGCGGCCTCCGTCCGGGTGTGCATGTCCGCGAGCTTGTGCTGGATGGCCTGGAAGTCGCCGATGGGCCGGCCGAACTGCTCTCGCTCCTCGGCGTAGGAGAGCGCGGCCTCGCAGGCGCCCTTGGCGATGCCGACGCCCTGGGCGGCGACCGCGGTCCGGGTCTCGTCGAAGAACTGCATCTGCTGGAGGAAGCCCATCCCGCGGGTGCCGACGAGGTTCTCCTCGGGCACCCGGACGTCGTCGAGGATGAGCTCGGCGGTGTCGGAGGCCCGGATGCCGAGCTTGCCCGTGATCTTGTCGGCCTCGAAGCCGTCGCGGTCCGACTCGACGACGATCTGGCTGAACCCGTTGTACCGGCCGTCGGCGTCGGGGTCGGTCTGGCAGAGCACGACGAAGTAGTCGCCGACCGAGCCGTTGGTGATCCACATCTTGTTCCCGTTGATCACCCACTCGTCGCCGTCCTTCTCCGCGCGGGTCGAGACCGACGAGACGTCGGACCCGGTGTCGGGCTCGGAGATGGCCGCGCCCATGATGGCGTCGCCGGCCGCGACCGGCGAGAGGAACCGCTCCTTCTGGTCGTCGGTGCCGAACTCCATGATGGCGTGGGCGCCGAACGACGCCGAGGTGACACAGAGGCCGATGCCGGGGTCGACCGAGAACAGCTCCTCGGTGATGATGGCCGACTCGAGGTTGTTGTAGCCCGCGCCGCCGTACTCCATCGGGATGATCGAGCCCAGCATCCCCATCTCGGCGGCCTTGTCCATGACCTCGTGGGGGTACTCCTCCGCGACGTCGTACTCCCGGGCGACCGGTTCGATCTCGTTCTCGGCGAACCGCCGCACTTCCTCGCGGATCTGCTTCTGTTCGTCGGAGAGTCCGAAGTCCATGTCTCGGAGTTGACCAGCCATCCCTATATCCTTTCGTAACCGTGAGTAAACTCGTCCAGAGTTTCTAACCTGGGATAGGGAAACGTTCAAACGCCCGGCAGCCGAGTCCACGCACATGGAGGTCGACAATATCAACACCGTCGCGGTTCTCGGAGCGGGCAACATGGGCCACGGCATCGCGGAAGTCGCGGCCCTCGCCGGGTACGACGTGAACCTGCGCGACATCAAAGAGGAGTTCGTCCGGGACGGCTACGACCAGATCGAGTGGAGCCTCGGGAAGCTGGCCGAGAAGGACCAGGTAACCGACGAGGAGGCCGACGCGGCCCTCGACCGCGTGACGCCGCTGGTCGACTTCGAGGAGGCGGTCTCGGACGCCGACTTCGTCATCGAGGCCGTCCCCGAGAAGATGGACATCAAGAAGGACGTGTACGGCGAGCTCGAGGAGTACGCCCCCGACCGCGCCGTGTTCGCCACCAACACCTCCAGCCTCTCGATCACCGAGCTGTCGGAGGTCACCGAGCGCCCCGAACGGTTCTGCGGGATGCACTTCTTCAACCCGCCGGTCCGGATGCAGCTGGTCGAGGTCATCTCGGGCGCCCACACCGACGACGAGGTGCTCGACCTGACCGAGGACCTCGCCGAGTCGATGGGCAAGACCCCGGTCCGGGTCCGGAAGGACAGCCCCGGCTTCATCGTGAACCGCGTGCTCGTTCCCCTGATGAACGAGGCCGCGTGGATGGTCGAGTCGGGCGACTACACTATCGAGGAGGTCGACAGCGCGACCAAGTTCGACATGGGCCTGCCGATGGGGAGCTTCGAGCTCGCCGACCAGGTCGGCATCGACGTGGGCTACCACGTCCTCGAGTACATGCACGAGGTGCTGGGCGACGCCTACGAGCCGTGCCCGCTCCTCGCGGAGAAGGTCGAGGCCGACAAGCTCGGCAAGAAGTCCGGCGAGGGCTTCTACGACTACGAGAACGGCGGCGCCGACATCCCGACCGACGCCGGCAGCGAGGACGCGGTCCGCCGGCTCCAGGCCGTGATGGCAAACGAGGTCGCGAAGCTGATCGAGAACAACGTCTCGGACCCCGACGCCATCGACGAGGCCGTGATGCTGGGCGCGGGCTTCCCCGACGGCCCGGCGAAGCTGGCCGACGAGGCCGGCCTCGCGTCGCTGGTCGACACTCTCGACGACCTCCGCGAGGAGACCGGCGCCGAGCGCTACGAAGTCAGCGACTACCTCCGCGAGGCCGCCGAGGAGGGCGGCTTCTACGGCGGCGACGAGGAGCGTGAGTCGGGCGCCGACGACTACGACGCCATCAGGGTCGAGAAGCCCGGCGAGATGGTCGGCAAGGTCGTGCTCGACCGGCCCCACCGGATGAACACGGTCAGCGAGGAGCTGCTCGACGAGCTCGCCGACGCCATCGACGCGCTCTCGGAGGACGACGAGGTGCGCGCGCTGCTCCTCGTCGGCGAGGGCGACAAGGCGTTCTCGGCGGGCGCGGACGTCCAGAGCATGGCCGCCGGCGGGGGCGACCCCCTCGCCTCGGTCGAGCTCTCGAAGAAGGGCCAGGACACCTTCGGCAAGCTCGAGGCCTGCCCGATGCCGGTCGTCGCGGCCATCGACGGCTACTGCCTCGGCGGCGGGATGGAGCTGGCGACCTGCGCGGACATGCGGATCGCCTCCGACCGCTCGGAGTTCGGCCAGCCCGAGCACAACCTGGGGCTGCTCCCCGGCTGGGGCGGCACCCAGCGCCTGAAGCACGTCGTCGGCGAGGGCCGCGCCAAGGAGATCATCTTCACCGCCGACCGGTTCGAGGCCGAGACGATGGCGGACTACGGCTTCGTCAACGAGGTCGTCTCGCCCGACGAGTTCGAGCAGCGGGCGTTCGAGCTGGCGGCCGACCTCGCGGCCGGCCCGCCCATCGCCCAGAAGTTCACCAAGCGCGCGATGCTCGCGGGCCGCGACGACACCGACGCCGGCCTCGAGGTCGAGGCCCAGGCGTTCGGCCACCTCATGAACACCGACGACCTGATGGAGGGCGTCACGGCGTTCATGGGCGACGGTGAGCCGGACTTCCAAGGGAAGTGAGCGGAGCGAGCGCCGCTGGGAGTCCGGCGAACGCCGTCAGCGCTCGCCTCTGACGGAAGTGAGCCGGAGTTCCAAGGGAAGTAACCTCGCCGCGTCGAAGTGCAGACCTCCCTTTTTCGCAGTCGGTGAGCGGGACGCCGAGTAGTTTCCACCGTCCCATCCCGAGATTTATAACCGATGTAGTCGAAAGTGACTATCCGTGAAGCGATACCGCAACGGCTGGTGGCTCGAAACCAAGTACCGGGACGAGGGGCTCACCCAGCGCGAGATCGCCGAGGAGTGCGGCGTCTCGCCGAGGTTGATTCGAAAGTACATGAACCGATTCGACATTTCGACGCGAGAGATGCGCGGCGAGACCCACCCGATGCACGGCCGGGAGCGAACGGAAGAGGAGAAGCGCAAGATCTCGGAATCGCTCGACGGTCGGTCGCTTTCGGACGAGACCCGTCGGCGAATTGCGGAGGCACAGCGAGGGCGTGAACTCCCCGAGGACGTCCGCGAAAAGATTTCTGAGTCGCTCGAAGGGCTCACCCGTTCGGAGGAGACGCGACGGAAGATGAGCGAATCGACCGCCGGCGAGAACAATCCAAACTGGCGTGGCGGTTACAGCAACAGTTATGGGCCGGGCTGGACCCTCGCACGTGAGACTGTCCGTGAACGTGACGAAGTGTGCCAACACTGTGGTCACGACGGATCGAAGTATCAGCTCGAGGTTCACCACGTCATTCCAGTCAGGGTATTCCGACGTGCCGACCATCTCGCTATCGGGGACGCCCACGACGAACGAAATCTCGTTCTACTTTGTAACCGCTGTCACGGACGAGCAGACCACGGACACATCGAGTTTGAAGCTCCGGTGGAGTTGCTCTTCGAGGGAAAGCGGACAGGTCCCGATTCGGGCGGTAGCAAATCGCAATCCAGCGAGAGAGCGATTTAGTGGAGTTTATAAGCATGCAGGTCATCCGTCAGAATGCGTTCGGGAGTGGCCCGAACTGAACGCTCCGTTGGTGTAGCCCGGCCAATCATTTCGGCCTTTCGAGCCGATGACCTGGGTTCAAATCCCAGACGGAGCATCATTCTGTCGAATATCACTCCCGAACAGCGACCATTCTTCAATTCGGAATCCTTCGGGATTTCGCCGATTCACTCGAACCACGGATCGCCGAACGACTCGAACAACGGGCGGCCGGTGTCGATGCGCTCGTAGCGCGCCCACAGGTCGCCAGCTGGGAACTCGACCGCGGGGAACCGAACCCGCTCGGGGTCGGGCTGCAAGAGGTAGAGCCCGACGAGCGGGACGTCCGGACCGAGCGCCGAAGCGATTAATCTGTCGGAGGGGTAGCGGGCCCGCAGCGGGCACACGGCCGGTCGTTACATTCGCGGCCGGGGTCCGGTCCGGGGGTCGCGGCCGCGGGTCGCGGCGTTCCTCGTCCGCGCCGCCTACTCGGTCACGACCACGTCGACGGTCCGGGTCCGCGGCCCGTCGCACTCGACGAACAGCACCGACTGCCACGTCCCGAGCGCGAGGTCGCCGTCCTCGACCGGGACGCTGACCGACTCGCCCAGCAGGGTCGCCCGGAGGTGGGCGTCGGCGTTGTCGTCGATGCGGTCGTGGCGGTAGTCGCCGTCGCTCGGGACGAGCTCCTCCGCGAACGACTCGATGTCGGCGAGCAGCCCCGACTCGGGCTCCTGGACCACCACGCCGGCGGTGGTGTGCCGGACGAAGACGGTGCAGAGCCCGGTCGCGCCGACGGGCACCTCGGCGGCCACGCGGTCGGTCACGTCGACGACCTGGGTGCGCTCGTCGGTCCGAACCTCGAACATGGCCGGGGGTTCGCGGGCGAGCGCCGTAGGTGCTCCGGGTCTCGCATCGTTTCCGCCCTTTCGTCCGCCTTCTCGACGCGCGCCGGGATGACCTCGTGTCGCGCCATCGTCGTGCGGAGTCTTCGGGAACGAACTGATCGAAGGCTCGTCGGAGCTCGTCTCCGACATCTGCAAACTCTGCTCGTTCTACGTCGAGTCCGGAGATCAGCGATGGGACAAGGAACAGAGTCCACAGATTCGGTTCGCCGCTTCAGGTGGCCATTTAATCCCGGCCCGCCAACTGGGAACCGACATGACCGACAGCCCCGACGTAGTGGTCCTGCGCAAGAGCACGCACGGCGTCCCGGTCTCGGAGTACGTCGCCGAGCTCCGCGAGCGGCTCCCCGACCGCGAGGTGGTCCACGCCCGGACGCCGACCGAGGAGCGCGAGCTGATAGCCGACGCCCGGGTCGCCGCCGGGATGGAGCTGGACGAGGAATTGCTGGCCCGCGCCGACGACCTGGCGCTGTTCGCGTGCGCCTACGCCGGCACCGGCCACCTGCCGCTGGACGCGCTCGAAGAGCGCGGCGTGGCCGTCACGAACGCCTCGGGCGTCCACGGGCCGAACATCGGCGAGCACGTCCTGGGGAACATCCTAGTCTTCGCCCGGCGGCTCCACGAGGGGTGGCGCCGCCAGCAGAACAGGGAGTGGCGCCACTTCCGGGCCCACGAGCTCCAGGGCAGCACCGTCACGGTGGTGGGTCTGGGCGCCATCGGGCAGTCGGTCGTCCAGCGCCTCCGGGGGTTCGAGGTCGAGACCATCGGGGTGCGCTACACCCCCGAGAAGGGCGGGCCGACCGACGAGGTGGTCGGCTTCGAGGGCCCCGAGTTCGAGGACGCGCTGGCCCGGACCGACTACCTCGTGCTCGCCTGCCCGCTGACCGACACCACCCGGGGACTGATCGGCGAGGCCGAACTCAAGACCCTCTCGCCCGAGGCCGTGCTGATCAACGTCGCCCGCGGCCCCGTGGTCGACACCGACGCGCTGCTGTGGGCGCTCCGGGGCAACCACCTCCGGGGCGCAGCGCTCGACGTGACCGACCCCGAGCCCCTGCCCGAGGACCACCCGCTCTGGAACCTCGAGAACTGCCTCGTCACGCCGCACTGCTCGGGCCACACGCCCAAATACTACTCGCGGCTCGCCGACATCGTGGCCGAGAACGTCCGGCGGCTGGACAGCGGGGAGGAGCTGACGAACCGGGTGGTCTGAGCGACCGCCGCGCCGGGGGTCGAACCTCGCCTCCACGCCCTCTCCGCTCACCCCGAGCGCCAGGCCAGCGACAGGAAGACGGCCCCGAACAGGCCGACGACGAGTGCGGCGTAGACGAGGACCGCGCCGCCGCGGGGGTTGGGCCCGGACGGGTCGACCGTCAGCAGGACGCCCGCGAACACGAGGAGTCCGACGCCGAACGCCGCCAGCGTCGCGCGGATCGCTGGGTCGGTCGGGTCGGACGCCGGCGGGTCGGCGGCGACGCCGGCGTCGAGCGCCGACCCGAGTGAGTCGTCCACCGCTGCGGGGACGACGAGCAAACGGGGCGTTCGGTGGGTCGCCGCGCCGGCGACGAAGGAGAGCCGGTAGAACGCGAGGCCGCCGACTCCGAACCGCCGGACGCCGTCGAGCCCTGCGAGGTCGACGTCGGTCCCGCAGTAGGTCAGGGTCCCGACGGCCGGATCGAAGTCGCCCTCCGAGGAGAGCACCGAGACGGCGACCATCGGGAGCGCGATGGTGCCGAACACGACGAGGAAGAAGCCGACGCCGCCGAGTCGCAGGCCGAGCCAGATGACGCCGGCGCCGAACGCCGTCGCGGCCGCGAGGCCCCGGTATCGCGAGTCGCGGAACGCCTCGTGGGCGAGCGCGAGGCGGTCGGAGCGAGCGCTCCGGAAGGCCGCGGCGTGGGGCGCGACCCTGGCAGCGGCGAGTGCCAGCGCGAAGAGGAGCGCGACCGCGATGCCGTACCGGCCCGACAGGAACGCGCCCGCCGTGAACGCCACCGCTGCGACCGCCGCGCCGAGCGTCGTCGCGGCGATCACGCCGAGCGACGCCCCGGCCAGCGCGCGGAGCAGGCGCGACTCGGCGACCGTGTGGGACCACTGGACGCCGTCCGCGTCGGAGTGGACCCCGGCAGTGACACCGCTCGCGGTCGGTTCGTTCGCCGTCACGCCCGACCGTACGCGCCGTCCGGTGATAAGTGTCTGGTATCGGAAAATTAAGCGCCGGAGAGGCGACCGCGCGTTCTAGATCCAGCCTTCGCTCTGTAGCAGTTCGCCGTTCAGCACCGCGGCGCCCGCCGCGCCGCGGATGGTGTTGTGGGCCAGGCAGTTGTACTGGACGCCCGCCGGCGTCTCCTGGACGCCGCCGGCCGCGACCGCCATGCCGCCGCCGAGCGTGCGGTCGAGCCGGGGCTGTGGCCGACTCGGGTCCTCGAACACCTCGATGAGCGGGTCGGGCGAGCTCGGCAGGTCGAGGCTCTCGACCGCGCGGAACGCGTCCTCGACGTCGGCCGCGCTCACGTCGTCGCGGGTCTCGGCCCAGACGTTCTCCAGGTGGCCGTCGATGGTCGGCACGCGATTACAGGACGCCGAGACCTCGGCCCCGTGGTGGGCGAGCTCGGCGCCGTCGAACTCGCCGAGCAGCTTCCGGGACTCGGTCTCCATCTTCTCCTCCTCGCCGCCGATGTGCGGGATGACGTTGTCGATGATCTCCATCGAGGTGACCCCGGAGTAGCCCGCGCCCGACACCGCCTGGAGCGTCGAGACGTGGACCCGCTCCAGGCCGAACTGGTCGAGCGCCGCGAGCGTCGGCACCATCGTGATGGTCGAGCAGTTGGGGTTCTTGACGACGGCGCCGTCCCACCCGCGCTCGTCGCGCTGGACCTCGAGCAGGTCGAGGTGGCCGGGGTTGATCTCCGGGATGACCAGCGGCACGTCGTCGGCCAGCCGGTCGTTCGAGGAGTTCGACGAGAGGACGTAGCCCGCCTCCGCGAAGGCGGGTTCGACCTCGGCCGCCACGCCGGAGGGCAGCGACGAGAACAGCAGGTCGACGTCGTCGGGCACCGCGTCGGGCTCGGTCGCCCGCACCGTCAGGTCCGCCGCCGACGAGGGGATCGGCGAGTCGACCCGCCACTTCGCGGCCTCGCTGTACGGGAGGCCCTCGCTGTCTTCGCTCGCCGTTACCGCCGCCAGTTCGAATTCGGGGTGGCCGTCCAGCAGCTGGATGCACCGCTGGCCGACCGCGCCGGTCGCACCGAGAACGCCGACTCGTACGGTCATGCTTACGGTGGTTCGGCGTCACGGCGGTAAAACCATTTGGGAAGGACAGCTTTTTGCGCGGAGGTGAAAGCGAGTTGCAGAGTCGCCGCTGGGACAACAGCTCTCGGAGCAACTAGCGCGAGCGCGGCGTTACTTCTTGCGGGTGACGTAGCCCGCGATGCGGTTGCGGACGCCCTTCGACTCGATGTTGGTCAGCTTCGAGACGCTCTCCTTGTTCTGGTCGAAGTCGGTCGTGAACGCGTCGGGGTATCGCTCCAGGAGCAGTTTCCCCGTCTTCTTGACGTAGTCGGGTTTGATCGCCATACTGGTACCGAAAAGTGCCGAAAGTAAGAACCTTACCGTTTCGTCCGTCGGCGCCGTCGCCGACCGACCCTCGGGCGCCGGTCGCCGGGGACCGTTCGGTCGGGCGAAAGCGCCGGGAGAGTTTCGCTTCGTAAGGATAATTACGGTGGAAGGTACAGACCGAATCAGCAACAGTGCGCGGAACGAACCGAGACACGGACGGCGAAGCGGTCGAGGAGGAGGCCGACCGCGCGTTCGAGAGCGAGCTCGAGGAACTCGTGCTGCGGGCGTTCGGTGAGGGCAAGGAGATCGAGGGCGTCTGGGACCTCGAGTACGAGCCCGAGGAGCTGCCCGACTGGACGGTCACCATCGACCGGAAGGACCGCATCTGAGCCCCGGCGTCCCACGGCCACCGGCGCGCGGCGCGGTGGCGTCGGTGCGAGCGATCACGCTTCTACGTGCTCGCGGAGCCGGTCGAGCGCCCGGACGACCCGGTCGTCGCCGCAGTTCCGGCCCACCTCCTCGAAGTGAGCCAGCCTGTTCCTCAGCTCCGCCTGGTCGTAGGCGTCGACGCCGAGCCGCGAGGCCGCGACCGTGGCCTCGACGACCGCGTTGAACCCCCGGTTGACCGTCGGCACCGTCTCGCGCTCGACGCCGGCCTCGCGGGGATACAGCTCCCACTCCTCCCACCGGGTCCCGCCGGACTCGCCGGCGTCGACCCGCTCGGCGTCGACCGCGACCCAGGCGTCCGCGGCGTCCAGCACCGGGGCCTCCACCTCGGAGATCGAGAGCGCCGCGTCGACGAACGTCACCGGGTCGCGGACGAACTGGACGTACCCGCCGCCGCGCCGGTGGAAGTTGCGCCGGGTCCGGGTGTTGCCCCACGTCCGGGCGGTCACGGGCGCCGGCGGCTCTGCCGCCGCATCCTCGGAGGTCGAGCCCTCCTCGGCGTTCGAGGCGCCGCCCGGGTCCGGCGGGTGGAGGCCGAGCGCCGCCACGTTCCACAGGTCGTTCGGGCCGAGCGTGGTGACGACCGACTCGGTGACGCCCCGGAACTCGACCGGCCAGTCGGCCCGGCCGTCGTCACCGCCCTCACTCACTCCTGATTCGACCTCGTCGCTCACACCGTCACCTCCCCGCGGGTCAGCGCGACGAACAGCCCCGCGGCCGTGAGGTCGGCGGTCGTCCCGGGATTGACGCCGTCGGTCACCAGCGACTCGGCGAACGCCTCGATCACCTCGGGGCCGCCCTCGAGCGCCTGCTGGGCCCGGACCCGGACGCTCTCGGCGGTCTTCGGGCCGTGCTGCTTCGCCACGAGCGTGTCGGGCTCGCGGGCGAGGAGTTCGAGGTAGACCCGCGCGGCCTTCGCCGAGGTCGGGCCCGAGAGCTCCGCGAGGCGGTCGGCCGCCCAGAACGTGCGCTCGAAGCCGCCGGTCCACTCGGCCGCCACGTCGTCCTCCTCGTCGCCCAGCGCCAGCACGTCGTAGAGGGTGACCTCGCGGTCCTCGACCGCCGGCACCGCGTCGCTGCCCCGGCGGACGTCAAGGTCCGCGGCGTCCTCCGGTGGGTCGTCGACGTAGACGTCGGCGTGGTCGAACGCCCGGAAGAAGTCCGCGGCGTCCTCGACCGTCGTGTCCTCGACGACGCGGGAGACCGACTCGGGCGAGAGCCCCTCGCCCTCGTCCAGTTTTGCCGCGGCTTTGACCAGCGGTACCAGCAGCAGCAGCGCGCCGAACTGGGTGTTGCCGCCCTCCTGTTGGCTCATCCCGGCGACGGCCTTCTCGAACGCCTCGCCGACCGGGGCGCCGTCCTCGGCCGTCCGGAGACCGGGGCCCGCGCCGACCGCGCCCGCGAGGAAGTGCTCGAACCGGAGGTCGGAGAAGTCCCGCTCGCGGTCGACGTTGCCGGGCTTGGGCGTGCCCGCCACCTCCAGCAGGAGCGCGAGCTGGGCGTTCTCGGCGGGGGTCATGCTTCCATCTCACCTCGATTCTCCGCGAACCACTCGTCGACCGCGCTCCGGACCCGCCGGAGCACCGCGGGGTCGTCGCTCGGACGACCGACGCTCACCGCGTCCGCGCCGTACGCCAGGTACTCCCGGACCGAGGCGGCGTCCCGCACCTCGTTGTTCGCGACGACGAAGAGGTCGGCCGACGCCGCGACGTCGGCCACGTCCGCGATCACCGCCTCGGAGTCCATCGCGTCGACGTGGATGGCGTCGCCGCCCGCGTCCGCGACCACTTCGGCGATGTCGGGGAGGTCGACGCCCGGGAGCTCCGCCCGGACCTTGACGCTCACCGCGGGGCCGCGGTCTCTCGCATCCGGCGCCGCGGCCGCTTCGACCTGCTCGCGGAGGCGTTCGGGGTCGCGCAGCAGGGCCTCGCCGGCGCCGGCGTCGCACATCTCGTCCTGGCGGCAGTGGGCGTTGATTTCGAGTATCGCGTTCCGGTCGGCGCAGACCCGGGCGACCTCGCGGAGCGGGCCGAGCGAGGTCGTCCGGACGTTGATGCCGGGCCGGAGGTCGGCGTCGCCGAGCGCGGCGAGCTGCCGGTCCACGAACGCGACGGGGTCGTCTGGCAGGAACTCCTCGCGGTCGCGGTCGACCATCGCTCGGGCCGCCTCCCGGGTCGACTCGTCGAGCGCGATGCCCCCGAGGAACGCTGCGCCCGCGAACGCCTCGGCCCCGCGGGCCCACTCGGCGTCCGAGCGACCGCTGAGGCTCGCGAGCGCCAGGCGCGGCTCGAACACTCACACCACCTCCAGCGCGTCGGCGACCGCCCGGGCCACGCGCTCGGCGTCGGCCTCGTCGGCCATCTCGGTGTCTGTCCGGACGACCGGGCGGTCGAGGTCGGTGCCGTCCGCGTCGTCCAGCACGAAGGCGTCGGCGAAGGGGTAGGCCTCCGCGACGCCCGCGGTCGAGGGGTCGAAGCCCACGCCCGCCATCAGGTCGGCCGCCGGGCCGGAGAACACCTCGTCCTCGACGAACGGCGAGACCGCGACGACCGTCGTCGCTTCGAGCGCCTCGCGGAGCCCATCGATGGCCAGCATCGGCCCGATGCTCGTGACGGGGTTCGACGGGCCGATCACCACCGGGCCCTCCTCGATGGCGCCCAGCGCGGCCGGCGCGGGGTCGGCGTCCTCGGCGCCGCGGAACTCGACGTCCGCGACCGGCGGGTCGCCGCGGTGGGCCACCCAGTACTCCTGGAAGTGCATCTCGTCGGCGTGCTCGTCGCTGTCCTCGGGGGTGTGGACGATGGAGGCCACCGGGTCGTCGGTCATCGGCACCACGTCCACGGGCACGTCGAGGGCGTCGGCCAGCAGCCGGGTGACCTCGGTGAGCGACCGGCCCTCGTCGAGCAGACCGGTCCGGGTGAGGTGGACCGCCCGGTCGCGGTCGCCGATCTCCATGAACTCCGCGACGCCCGAGAACCGCCGCCATCGGGCGATGTCGCGGCCGGCGGTCTGGGCCGCGTCGGGGAGGTAGCGCGGCCCGCTTTCGAGTCCGGCCCGGTCGGCCAGGGCGTGGAGCTCCTCGTGGGTCTCGGTCGTGTCGTCGGCGATGCCCCACCACGTCTCGCGGTCGAGCACGCCGCCCTGGTCGAACAGGACGGTGTCGACGTCGGGGCAGACCAGCAGCCCGCCGAGCTCGACGTCGTCGCCGGTGTTGGCGACGACCGTGGCGTCGGCCGGGTCGAACACCGACTCGGCGCCCGAGAGCAGCTTCGGGGTGCCGGTGCCCCCGGAGAGGAACGTCGTCATATGGCGTGGTGCGTGTTCCGGGGGGTAAACGCTTGTGCTGTCCCGACGTCTTGCGGGGATTCGGTCCCGGCGCTACGTCCCGCAGGGACCGCAGTCGCCCGCGGGGAGTCCGCCGCGGGCCGGCCGCGTCGCGGAGTTTCTCCGGCGGTGTCGGTTGTAGATTGGTCCGCGTGTCAGGAAAGGCAAGACAGGGACTTTCCCCGCGCGCGTCGGCATCCGACACGGGGGACCCAACATGCCAAAGAAACCGCCGCACCCCGAGAGTCACCGCGACGGCGACAGGAGCGCGCCGGACATCGGTGAGATCATCGGCCGCATCATCCGGAGCCCCACCGGCGGTTCCGGCGCGTAGCGGCCGACCGACCCCGCATTTTCTTCCGCAGAGAGCGGTCGCGTCGTTCGGCGCCCGTCGACGGGCCCACACGGAACCGCCGACGCCCGCGACCGGCCCAGACGCCCCGCTACGCGGTCTACGCGGGTGTTCGCTCCCGGCGGTTTTTATACGAAGACGCCGAACTCCGTAATATGAAGACCATCAAGGACAGCGTCCACGACCACATCGAGGTCGAGGGCGTGGCCCGCGCGCTGCTGGACACCCCCGCGGTCCAGCGGCTCCGGCGCATCAAGCAGCTCGGCCCCGCCCACCTCGTCTACCCCTCGGCGAACCACACCCGGTTCGAGCACAGCCTCGGGGTCTACTACCTCGCCTGCGAGGGGCTCGACCACCTCGGCATCCAGGGGCGGCAGGCCGAGCGCGTCCGGGCCGCCGCCATCCTCCACGACGTCGGCCACTCCCCGTACAGCCACGCCATCGAGGGGGTCGTCCACCGCCACACCGGCAAGTACCACGACGACGTCCACGAACTGCTCGCGACCAGCGAGGTCGGCGAGGTGCTGCGGGACCACGGCCACGACCCGGCGACCGTCGCGGACCTCATCGCCGGCGACGGGAAGCTGGGCCAGCTCGTCTCGGGCGAGCTCGACGTCGACCGGATGGACTACCTGGTCCGGGACGCCCACCACACCGGCGTCCCCTACGGCACCATCGACCACAGCAGGCTGGTGCGGGAACTCACGCTCATCGACGGCGAGCTCGTCCTGGCCGAGGGCAACGTCCCGACCGCCGAGAGCCTGCTTTTGGCGCGAGCGCTGATGAACCCCACCGTCTACAACCACCACGTCACCCGCATCGCCCGCGGGCTGCTTCAGCAGGCCAGCGAGCGCCTGCTCGAGGCGTCGGACATCACCCCCGAGCAGCTGCGGCGGATGGACGACTACGACCTCCTGGTAGCGCTCCGGGACGCCCCCGAGACCGCCGAGTACGCCCGCCGGCTCAGCGACCGCGACCTCTACAAGCGGGCGGTCTGGGCCGAGATGCGCGACGTCCCGGAAGGCGTCATCGACGCCGACTACGAGACGCTGCGGGCGTACGAGACCGACATCGCGGCCGACGCCGGCGTCGACCCGGGCGAGGTCATCATCGAGGTGCTGGGCCGGCCGAGCATGACCGAGTCCGAGAGCCGGGTCATCGTCAACGGCGAGATCCGGCGGCTCGACGAGCAGTCGGCGCTGGTGGCCGCGCTCCAGCACGTCCAGCGCGAGCAGTGGCGCCTGGGCGTCTACGCCCCGGCCGAGGACACCGACGCGGTCGGCCACGCCGCCGAGCGCGTGCTGGGCCTGGAGACCGACGGCGCGCTGGTCAACGAGATCCGGACCGCCGGCGAGCGGACGACGCTCGACGAGTTCAAGTAGACTTTATCCCGGTCGTCGCCGAACCACCGCCATGACACCGAACGGCACAGTCCGGACGCTCGACGCCGGCGAACCGGCGGTCGGCGCGTGGCTGACCTCGATGAGCCCCCGCGTCGCGGAGGTCCTGGCCGCGACCGACGTCGACTGGGTGGGCGTCGACGCCGAGCACTCCCCGATCTCGACCCAGACGGTCGAGTCGGCGGTCCGGGCCGTCGAGGGGGCCGCGACGCCCGTCGTCCGCCTCCGGTCGGTCGAGGCGGCGGTCGCCGGCGACGCCAAGCGGGTGCTCGACGCGGGGGCGCAGGGCGTGATGGTGCCCGGCGTCGAGTCCGCAGCGGAGGCCGAGTCGGTGGTCCGCGCCGCGAAGTTCCCGCCCGAGGGGACCCGCGGCGTGGCCGGCACGACCCGCGCGAACGGCTACGGCGCGTCGTTCGACGAGTACGTCGCCGGGGCCAACGACGAGACGCTGGTCGTCGTCCAACTGGAGACCCCGGACGCCGTCGCGCGGGCCGACGAGATCCTCGCGGTCGACGGCGTCGACGTCGGGTTCGTCGGCGAGAACGACCTCTCGGCCGCGCTCGGGACGCCCGGGGAGAAGGACCGCCCGGAAGTACGCGAGGCGGTCGAGACCGTGCTCGACGCCGCAGAGTCCAACAGCGTCGCCCCGGGCGCCGCGGCGCGCTCGCCGGCGAACCTCGACGAGCGCGTCGACCGCGGGTTCCGGTTCCTGCTGCTCGGCGCCGATCTGAAGTTCCTCCGGGCCGGCGTCGAGGAGTTCTTCCCCGCGTGAGTTCCGGCGGCGCCGTGGGGTCGGCGGATGCTGGAACCGGCGGAAATGAGGAGGTTGAAGGCGACCCGGCCGCATTCACCGGACATGATACTCGAAGGGACCGTGCTCCGGGGGCCCCGGTTCGACCCCGTGGAGGGCCGCGTGGTGGTCGAGGACGGGGAGATAGTCGCGGTCGAGGAGGAGTCCGTGAACTCCTCGCAGATCGTCCTGCCGGCGTTCGTCAACGCCCACACCCACATCGGCGACTCCATCGCCAAGGAGGCCGGCGGCGGGCTGAGCCTCGACGAGCTCGTCGCGCCGCCCGACGGGCTGAAGCACCGGCTGCTCCGGCAGGCCTCCCGCGAGGAGAAGGTCGGCGCGATGCGCCGGTCGGTCCGGTTCATGGAGTCGACCGGCACCGCCGCCTTCCTTGAGTTCCGCGAGGGCGGCGTCGAGGGCGTCTACGCCCTCCGGGAGGCGGTCGAGGGGCTGGACGTCGACCCCGTCATCCTGGGCCGCGAGACGGTCGAGGCGATGGAGGCCGCCGACGGGTTCGGCGCCAGCGGCGCGCGCGACGGCGAGTTCGGCCGGGAGCGCAACGCCACCGCCGACGCGGGCAAGCTGTTCGGCATCCACGCCGGCGAGCGCGACCCCGACGACATCAACCCCGCGCTCGACCTCGACCCCGACTTCCTGGTCCACATGGTCCACCCCGAACCCCTCCACCTCGACCGACTGGAGGACAGCGAGATTCCGGTCGTCGTCTGCCCCCGGTCGAACCTGGTCACCGGCGTCGGGGTCCCGCCCGTCGCCGACCTCGCCGACCGAACGACGGTGGCGCTGGGCACCGACAACGTGATGCTCAACAGCCCGTCGATGTTCCGCGAGATGGAGTTCGCCAACAAGCTCGCCGACGTGAGCGCCAGCGAGGTGCTGGCGATGGCGACGAGGAACGGCGCCGAGATCGCGGGGCTGGACTGCGGCGTCATCGAGGAGGGGCGCCCGGGCAAGCTGCTTGCGCTCGACGGCGACTCCGACAACCTCTCGGGCGCGCAGGACCCGGTGCGGGCGGTCGTCCGCCGGGCCGGCGCGAGCGACGTCGAAGAAGTCGTGCTGTAGTCCCGGGCTACGACCGGTTGCGCTCGACCACGTTCAGGTCGTCGTCGACCACCAGTTCGAGCGCGTCGCCGTCCAGTTCGATCTGGAGCGCCACCTCCCACGGGTCGGTCGAGCGCACGGTCACGTCCCTGTCGGTCATCGCGAACTCGAGCTCCCAGCGGGGCGTCTCGGTCACGTCGAGCCCGCGCTCCCGGCAGAACGCGACCAGGTCCGGGTCGTACAGCAGCGCCAGCCCGACCGACATGTACGAGCGGGCCCCGCAGTGGTCGCACGGTCGGCGGACCACGACGTCGAGCTCCTCGGCGTCCAGCATCGGCGTCTCCGCCGGGCGCACGAACGTCGCGCCGAGCGCGCTGGCGCAGACCGGACAGACGCCCCGGGCCTTCGCGAGGCTCCGGTGGCGGTTGTACCGGTCGACGCGGTCGAGGAGTTCGCGCTCGTCGGCGCCCTCGACCGCGCTCGGCGGGACCAGCGTGTGCTCGTAGACGCGGCCGCAGTCCGGGCAGGCGACCTCGAAGACGCCGTCGTCGTAGCTCGCCGCGACGGCGCCGCCGCAGTTGTAGCAGTCCCGCCCGACCGGGAACGGGTCGAGCGACACCTCACGGGTGAACGACCCGGCCCGGACCGCCCGGTAGAGCTTCATCCCGGCGGGCCGGAGCCGGTAGCCCGCCTCGCCCTTGGCCACGAACCGCCCCACGAGCTTCTGGAGGTGGTAGTTGAACTGCGCGCTGTCGATCTCCGGGTCGACGCGCGAGCGCAGCTCGGAGAACGACACCGGCTCCCAGGGGCTCTCCCGGCCCGCGTCGTCGCCCAGCGCGCGGACGATGCCGGCCCGGATCTCGTCGCTCACCAGGCCGAACGCCTCGTCGACCGCGTCGTCGGCCGCGCCGGTCTCGGCCCCGGCACCGCCGGCCTCGCCGTCGTCGGTCCCGGTTCGGTCGTCGCGTGGCATCCCGTGTCAGGTGTCGAACGCCCACCGGGTAATCGCTTCGGTGGCGTTTCACCCCCGCCCGGCTGCAAACCCTTAAGACGTGCGGGATGTTACCATCCACCGGATCAGATGTACGACCGGATTCTCGTGCCGACCGACGGCTCGTCCGAGACCGAGCGCGCGGTCGAACACGCCGCGGAACTCGCGGCCGCACACGGAGCGGAGTTCCACGCCGTCTACGTCGTCAACTCGGCGACGTTCGCCGGCCTCCACGTCGAGACCTCGTGGGAGGGCGTCGACGACGTCCTCCGCGAGGAGGGCCGCAGCGCCCTCGAGCGGGTCGAGGCCATCGGCTCGTCCCGCGGACTCGACGTCGAGTCGCGACTCCTCGACGGCTCGCCCAGCAGGCGCATCGTGGAGTACGCCGAGGGCCAGAACTGCGACCTCGTGGTGATGGGCACCCACGGCCGGGGCGGCATCGACCGCCTGCTGCTCGGCAGCGTCGCCGAGGGGGTCGTCCGGGCCTGCTCGGTCCCGGTGCTGACGGTGCAGGTCGGCGGCGAGAGCAGGAACGACCCGGGCGAGTCCGAAGCGACGGCCGAGTCGGAGTCCGAGCCGGCGAGCGACTCCGAGACCGAGGCCGCGACCGCAGAATAGCGTCCCCCGGCGTCGCGTCCCGCGCGAGGGGACGGCGGAGCGACGCCGCCCCTCACGCCGGCCGCAGGTGCTCGCAGTCGCCGGCGTGGACCCGGACGCGCTCGCCGTCGTCGGTCTCGACCACGAGCGCGCCGGGGAACGCCACGTCGACCGCCTCGCCGACCACGTCCCCCGACGAGGTCTCCACCCTGACGCGTTCCCCGAGCGTCGCCGTCCGGTCGCGCCAGGCGTCGACCGCCGCCTCCGGGTCGGTCCGGAGCTCGTCGAACCGTTCGAGCAGGCGCTGGACGAACGCCCGGCGGTCGACGTCGCCGACCTCGTCCCGGACGCTCGTCGCGCCGGCCGGCAGGTCCTCCGCCGGCACGTCGGCGTTCACGCCGATGCCGACCACGACCCACGAGACCCGGTCGGCCTCGCCCTCCATCTCGGTCAGGATGCCGGCAAGTTTCCTGCCGCCGCGCTCCCCGTCATCGCCCACCAGCACGTCGTTCGGCCACTTGATCTCGGCCGGCACGCCCGCCTCGCGGGCGGCGTCGGTCGTCGCCACCGCGGCCGCCAGGGTGAGCGCCGGGGCGTGGGCCGGCGGCAGGTCCGGGCGGAGCACCATGCTGAGGTAGACGCCACCTGAAGGGGCCGACCACTCGCGGTCGAGCCGGCCCCGGCCGCCGGTCTGCTCGTCGGCCAGCACCGCGACGTCCGCGGCGCCCTCGGCGGCCAGTTCCCGGGCGCGGTCGTTCGTGCTCTCGACGGCGTCGTGGTACTCGATCTCGAAGGGGGCGTCGAGGCCGAACTCGACCGCGGGACCGCCGTACTCCGGCGTCCCGGCCAGGACGTAGCCGTCGTCGCCGCTGGCGACCTCGAAGCCGGCGTCCCGGAGCGCCTCGACGTGCTTCCAGACCGCGCTGCGCGAGACGCCGAGCCGGTCGGCCAGCGCCGGCCCGGCGACCGGCCCGTCGGCGAGCGCGTCGAGCACGGCCCGGCGCGTGTCGTTCATGGACCGGGGTACGCGCGACCGGGTGAAGAAAGGCTCGTTTCGCGAGACGGCGGGTCAGTTCCGCGATCCCTCGGCGGCCTCGAGGAAGTCCTCGACCGCGGGCTGGTCGCCCGCGAGCCGGACCTCGCCCTCGCGGGCGTCGTAGGCGACGATGCCCGCCCCGTCGAGCCGCGGGAGGTGGGCGTGGCGGAGCGACCGGCGCACGTCCTCCGCGTCGGACTCGTCGGCGATCTCCTCGGCGAGCTCTCCGACGCCGACCGGCCCCTCGCCGTCGCGCTCTAGGAGGGACCGCAGGAGGTCCCGGCGCCGCTCGTCGGCGAGCGCGCCCAGCGCGTCCTCGAGGGCGGGGTCGGTTCCGTCGGACTCGCCGGCGGGTCCGTCGGTCCCGGAGCGAGAGTAACGAGTCATCGTTCTCCTCGCCCGTGAACAACGGACGGCACGGGAGTAACGGTTTGCCCTTACTTGAGAGGCCGTTGAAAAGGGATCACTCCAGCCCGGCCACGCCGAGGCACCGCCGGATGAAGCTGCTCTGGGCCAGGAACGTCTCGGTGTCGAGCGCGACCGCGACCCCGTTGCGCTCGTCGGCCACGAAGTGCATCTCGATGGCCTCCTCGAACACCCAGACCGAGCAGTTCAGCGGGCCGTGGCCCCGGAGGTCCTCGCGGATGCCCTGCTCGTAGGAGTCGGCCCAGAGGTCCGCCACGATGTTGTCGATGTCGTCGTCCGCGAAGTCGTCGACGTCGTCGCGGACGTACACGACCTCGTACCCCTCGCGGTCGTGGTAGATGACGCTCCGCAGGCCGTCGCCGACCTGCTCGTGCAGGAACTCCGCCAGCCGGTAGGGGTAGATCTGGGGCACAGACGGGGATTGGCCCCCGCTCCGCAAGTGGGTTGTGGCTACCTGCTCAGGCAGGCAGTGTGCGGTCTCGACTCGGCCGACCGTGCCGGTCGACGGAGCGAGACGGGCCGCTCACTCGATGGTGACCAGCACGTCGCCCATGTCGACGCTGTCGCCCTCCGCGACCGCGACGCTCGTGACGGTGCCGCCCCGGTCGGCGACCACGTCGTTCTCCATCTTCATCGCCTCCAGGACGCAGACCACGTCGCCGGCGGCCACCTCGTCGCCCTCCGAGACGTTCACGTCGAGGATGGTGCCCTGCATCTCGGCGGTGACGCTCTCGCCCTCGCCGCCGGCGGCGCCCGACTCGTCGCCGCTCTCGCCGCCCGCGGGCTGTGGCTTCTGCCCGCCCGACTGACCGCCGGCGTCCCCGGCGGGGATGGCGGCCGCGCCGCGCTCCTCGAGGTCGACCTCGAAGCGCTTGCCGTTGACCTCGACGGTGAACTCCCGCTCGACGACCTCCTCTTCGTCGCCCGCGGCGGACTCGGTGTCGGTGCCCCACTTCTCCTGGGCCTCCGCGATGCGCTCGGGGTCGAGCGACTGGTCGAGGTACTTCGTGGTGTGGGTGCCGGTGACGAACGCCTCGTCGGTGAGCATCAGCCGGTGGAACGGGATGATGGTCGGGATGCCCTCGATGTCATACTCGGCGAGCGCGCGCTCCGACCGGGCGATGCACTCCTCGCGGTCCGAGGCGTGGACGATGAGCTTCGCGATCATCGAGTCGTAGTCGGTGACGAGGTCGTCGCCCTGCCGGAGGGCGTCGTCGAGCCGGACGCCGATGCCGCCCGGCGGGTCGTAGGTCGTCAGCTTCCCGCCGGTCGCGGGCGCGAAGTCGTCGGCGGCGTTCTCGGCGTTGATGCGGAACTCCATCGCGTGGCCCTCCAGGTCGACGTCGTCCTGGGCGAAGCCCAGCTCCTCGTCGGCCGCGACCCGGATCTGCCACTTCACGATGTCGATGCCCGTCAGCATCTCGGTGACGGTGTGCTCGACCTGGATGCGGGTGTTGACCTCCAGGAAGTAGAAGTTCGCGTCGGTCCCGAGCAGTTCGCCGTCCTCGCGGTCCGGGTCGTCCTCCACGAGGAACTCGAAGGTGCCGGCGTTGTAGTAGCCCGCGGCGTCCGCGCCGCGGCGGGCCGCCTCGCCGATCCGCTCGCGGAGCTCGTCGGTGAGGGCGGGCGAGGGGCCCTCCTCGATGACCTTCTGGTGGCGGCGCTGGAGCGAGCAGTCCCGCTCGCCGAGGTGCCGGACGTTGCCGTGGTGGTCGGCGATGATCTGGACCTCGATGTGGCGGGGGTTCTCGAGGTAGCGCTCCAGGTAGACGTTGTCGTTGTCGAAGTACGCCTCGCCCTCGCGCTTGGCCGACTCGAGCTGGTCCTCGGCCTCCTCGGGGCCGCGGACGACCTTCATCCCGCGGCCGCCCCCGCCGCCCTCGGCCTTGATGGCGATCGGGTAGCCGTGCTCGTCGCCGAACTCCGTCACTTCCTCGGGGTCCTCGACGGGGTCGGTGGTGCCGGGCACGATGGGCACGTCGGCCTCCCGCATCGTCTTGCGGGCCTTGGTCTTCTCGCCGAGCTGCTCCATCGAGTCCGAGGACGGTCCGATCCACTTGACGCCCTCGGTCTCCTCGACCTTCCCCGCGAACTCGGCGTTCTCCGCCAGGAAGCCGTAACCGGGGTGGATGGCGTCGGCGTCGGCCTTCCTCGCGGCGTCGATGACCGCCTCGTGGTCGAGGTAGGAGTCGGCGGCCCGCGCCGGCCCGACGTTGTACGCCTCGTCGGCGTACCGGACGTGGCCGCTGTTCTTGTCGGCCTCGCTGTAGACGGCGACGGTGTCGATACCCAGCTCCTCGCAGGCCCGCATCACGCGGACCGCGATTTCGCCGCGGTTGGCGACGAGCACCTTGTCGAACATCTTGGGGGTTGATACTCGGGTCGGCAACCTCATTCTGTCGGTTCCGGGCGAGGAAACCCCACGTCCGTCTACTTTCGCGACGGTCGGCGTCGACGAGGGCCGACGCGGCGGTCGCGGGGAGGCCAGCGCCATCAGTCCGGCGCGGCGACGCTCTGCTGTGCCTATGACGTGGGGCACTGCTGACTCCGTGACACGGGCTAGCGTAACTCAGTCAGATTGAAGCGTCGGCGCGCCGACGTATCGACCGTGACGCGACCGACTCCGCCCCGCGCCGGCCCGAATCCGGGACCAGCGACGGCCCTCCGTCGGGTGGAGTCCTGACCGCCGGTGGCACGGCGCCGGGGCGAAACCCGGCGTCGTCGACGGTTCCCCCGTCCGTTCACCGACCGACAGCCACCGATACAGAACACGCACGATGGAACGCAAAAACCAGTTCCGACGGATCGCTCGCAGAGCGAACTCGACCGCCGAAACCGCGACCGCTGCGAGGGCCGACCGATGAGCGGCGGCGACGCCGACATGGACCCCGAGGCGTACTACGACGAGTTCGCCGAGCGCGAGTGGGAGCGCCTCGACCGCGACCCCGTGACCCGGATGGAGTTCGCGAACACCGTCGACTACCTGACCGAGTACCTGCCGGAAGTGGCGTCGCGAGGCGACGCCGCGACCGATTCCGAAACGGTTCGCGTCCTCGACGCCGGCGGCGCGGCGGGCCGGTACGCCTGCTGGCTCGCCGAGCGCGAGTACGACGTGACGCTGGTGGACCTCTCGGCCGAGCAGGTCGCCCTCGCCCGCGAGAAGGCGGCCGAGCGCGGCGTCGCCGACCGGGTGACCGCCGAGCAGGGCGACGTGCGGGACCTCCGGTTCGCCGACGGGACCTTCGACGCGGTCTGCTGTCTCGGCGGCCCTCTCAGCCACGTCGTCGACGAGGACGAGCGGGCGACCGCGATGACCGAGCTCCGGCGCGTGGCGAAACGTGACGCCCCCGTCTTCGTCTCGGTCATCGGCCGCCTCGCGATGCTGCGGGACATCCTGACGTTCAACCTCGACGCCGAGCACGGTCTGCTCGCGCCCATCGCGGAGGACGGCGATCTCACCGCCGAGCGCGTCGCCGAGCACGGCGACGGCGAGAGCTGGGCGGCGTGCCACGGCTTCCGCGCCGAGGAGTTCGAGGCCGAGTTGGAGGCCGCCGGCTTCGCGGTCGAGAGGCTGGTGGGTCTGGAGAACGTCGCCAGCCGGATGAAGCGCGAGATGGCGGAGGCAGACGACGAGGCGGTCGACTCGGTGCGCGAGGTCGTCCGCCTGCTCCGCGAGGACCGGGCGGCGGTCGACTGGTCCGAACACATGCTGGCGGTCTGTCGGGCGTGACGCCGCCCGACCGGGCCGCGGAGGCGTCCGGACACAGAGCAGGGAGTCAGATACACCGACGTCAACAGCTACTCCCGACGCGAACCCGGTTGCGGTCTCGCGGGAGCGTCAGCCGGTACCGCCCCAGTTCCGGCCGCGGCGGTTCGCACCGCTCCATCGCCGCGGTGTACACCAGCGTTCGGTCGGTCGCGCGGGTCTCGACCACGACAAGCAGCGTCACGTTCCGGTGCGCGACCGGCCTCGGGAGCTCGACGGTCGATTCCGGGCGCGCGGCGGCGGACCACTTCGCGATCGCCGTCGAGTTCGCCGGGCGGATCGACGAGACGTTCCGCACCGGCTCGACCGACGACCCCGTCCAGTGGACGAACGGGACGGACTGCACGAGCGGGTCGCGCTCGCCGACGTGACGCGTCAGCACCGACCCGTTCGCGTAGCTGACAGTGAGCGCGGGGCTAGGGTCGCGCAGCACGTAGAACCGGACGACGTAGGGAACCGAGCGGTTGTTGACGACGGCAATCTCCGGCGTCGTCTCGGCGGCGTCCCGACGGCGTGTCGCTTCCGTCGTCGGGTCCGGAGCCGTGGTCGTCGCCGACGGAGGGTCGGCGAGCGCGGTCGTCTGCCGGGCGTCGGGTCCGTCCGCCAGAGTGCCGGTGCAGCCCGCGAGCAGAACGAGTGCGGCGAGCAGAGCGGCGGGGAGGGCCGGTCGGAACATCTGTGAACAGTCTTACGTGACCGAGAAGTCACTTAATAGTTGACAGGCGTCGTCGGTGCCCGAGGCCGCGGACGAGCGGACTCACCTGACGAGCGCGGCGTCGACCAGCGCGCGTTCGGCCTTCCGGAGCAGCGCCGACGCCGTGCTCTGGGTGCAGTCGAGCGCGGCGGCCACGTCGGCGAGTTCGGCCTCGCGGGGCACCTCGTAGTAGCCGAGGTCGCGGGCCGCCTCGACCGCCTCGAACTGGCGCGCGGTCAGCCGGCCGGCCAGCGAGCCCGGGAGGTGGTCGTGCTCGCTCACGCGGTCGACCTCGACCGCGATCTCGTCGGGGAACTCCGCGACCGCCCGCCGGAGCTCCTCGGGGTCGCCGAGCACCGTCAGCGCGATCTCGCCGTCCGGCCCGAACACGACGGGCGGGACCACCACGACCCGGCGGGCCGCCAGCACCCCGAACCAGGCGTCGTCCTCGGGCCGCAGGTCCATGGCGACGTAGGCGTAGAACCGGTCGTCGTCGACGGGCGAGAGGTCGAACCGGCGGACCGCGTCGACCGCCTCGACGGCCTCCCGGACCGCCGCGATATCGCCGACCACCAGCGAGAGGAAGTACTGGACGCCCTCGTCCTCGCGGGTGTGCCACGACAGCAGCTCCTCCCGGACGAAGTCGTCGCCGGGCGCGAACGGGTCGGGCACCGACAGTTGCAGCTCCGGCGGGAGCCGGAGGGTCACGTCGAGCGACTGCACGTCCGCAACCACGCGCCCCGTCACTTAAAGACACCAACTGCTTCGCGGCAACGGGGAGGCCCGTTCACCGCCAATCAGCGAACATGAGCGAGATCGACCACCGCGACGAGGCGACGGCAGGGCGGGACCGACCGGGCGAGGCCGCCGACGGCTCCGACCGTCCGCCGGGGCCGACCGGTCTCCCGGTCGTCGGCTCGACGCTCGCGGCGTCCCGCGACGGGCTCGCCTTCACCGACAGACTGGCCACGTACGGCGATCTGGTCGCCTACAGTGCGTTCGGCGAGGAGTTCGTCGCCGTCTTCGACCCCGACGTGGTGGAGGAGGTGCTCGTCTCGCGCAGCGACGAGTTCGCGAAGGGCGACTTCGAGACCTCGTTCGGCGACCTGGTCGCGCCCGAGGGGCTGGCGTTCGCCGAGGGCGAGCGGTGGCGCCGCCAGCGGACCGCGCTCCAGTCGGCGTTCGCGCCCGACCGCATCGCCTCGTCCGCCGACGAGGTGGTCGCGGGCACCGCGGCGCTGGTCGACGGCTGGACCGACGGCGAGGTGGTCGAACTCGGCGACGCCTTCGCCGACCTGACGCTGCGCGTGCTGGCGCGGGCGCTGTTCGACATCGACCTCGCCGCCGAGCGCGGGGCGGTGGTCCGCGAGGCGACCCGGGCCGTCGCCGCGATGGTCGACCGGTTCGGCCTGCTCGCCTTCCTGCCGGAGTGGGTGCCGACGCCGACGGAGCGCCGCTACGACCGGGCGATGGCCGACCTCGACGCGCTCGTGGACGAGCTGCTCGCGGAGCGCGAGAGCGACCCCGCCGACCGCGACGACCTGCTCTCGCTGCTGGTCGCGGCCGCCGACGCCGAGGGGACAGGGATGGACCGCGGGGCGGTCCGCGACCAGCTCGCCACCTTCCTGTTCGCGGGCCACGAGACGACCGCGACCGCGCTGACCTACGCCTGCTGGCTCCTCGCGGGGAACTCCGAGGTCCGCCGGCGGCTCGACGCCGAGCTCGACGCGGTGCCGGGCGACCGCGACCCGGAGTTCGGCGACCTGCCGGCGCTCGACTACACCGAGGCCGTCGCGAGGGAGGCGCTGCGGCTCTATCCGCCCGTCTACGCCCTGTACCGCGAGCCGCGCGAGCCCGCGGTGCTCGGGGGGTACCGCGTCCCGGCGGGGACGACGCTCCAGCTCGCGACCTACCGAATCCAGCGCGACGACCGGTGGTGGGACGCGCCCGACGAGTTCCGGCCCGGGCGCTGGACCGACGGGGCGGCGGGAGCGACGACCGACGACAGCCGGCCCGAGTACGCCTACTTCCCGTTCGGGGCCGGCCCGCGCCACTGCATCGGGATGCGGTTCGCGATGACCGAGCTCCGGCTCGCGCTGGCGACGCTCGCCCGGCGGGTCGAGTTCGAGCGCGTCACGACCGCGGTCGAGCCCTCGATGGGGCTGACGCTCGACCCCGGTCCGGTCGAGGTGCGCGTGCGAAAACAGGGACGGTGAGCGAGCCCGGCCGGCGGCTCAGTCCGCGGTCGCCGTCTCCGCGTCTGCCTCTAGTTCGGGTTCAGCGTCGGGTTCCAGTTCGGCCTCGCCGCCGGCCTCGACGCCCGCGAGCGTCCAGGAGTCGGCGGTCGCGCCGTCGACGCCCGCCTCGCGGAGTCGCTCGCAGGTCGCGGGATCGTCGAGCCCCCAGGCGATGACGTCCATGCCGGCCGCCCGGGCGCGCTCGGTCACGTCGGTCTCCAGGCAGAGGTCGGCGTGGGGGTGGAGGTACTCGCAGTCCAGGTCCTCGGCGATCGCGAGGCCCTCGTCGACGCCCACGTCGTCGCCGAACAGGTAACCCAGGTCGGCGTCGGGGTCGGCCTCGCGGACCTCGGCCAGCGCCTCGGGGACGAACGAACTGAACCGGACGGTCCGCCCGGACTGGGCGACGACCGCCGCGGCGTCGGCGCCGACGCCGGTCTCCTTGAGCTCGACCTGCGCGGTCACGTCCGGCGGGACCGCGGCCAGCGCCTCGGAGAGCAGCGGGACGCCCTCGCCGGAGCCGAGGACGTCGAGCCGCCGGAGGTCGGTCCAGTCGAGGTCGGCGACCGGGCCGGTGCCGTCGGTCGTCCGGTCGACGGTCTCGTCGTGGAAGACGACCAGTTCGCCGGAGGCGCACCGGCGCACGTCGATCTCGACGGCGGGGAGGCGTCGGGCGGCGCGTTCGACAGCGTGAAGGGTGTTCTCGGGGTACTCGTCTGCGCACCCGCGGTGGGCGATGAGCTCCATTCCTTGCCGGGGAGCGGGACCCCTCCCGTATAAACCTTCTGTCCCGGTCACCGCGGGGAGTCGGGGCTGGCGCGCCCGGCCGTCGGCCGGGCCAGCGGGAGCCGCTCGCGGGCGCGGGCGAGGTCGTCGGGCCGGTTGATCTCGAGGTGGGCGTCGGGCGAGACCACGACCCGCTGCGTCGGCGTCTCGGGGTAGACGTTCGGGTACCAGTCCTCGGCGTTGCGGGCCAGCACGTCGCGGGCCTCCTCGCAGTTCCGGCGGGCCAGGACGCCGACGCCGGCGTGGCGGTGGCCCGGGATCTCGCCGTAGTCGGTCACCTCGCCCGAGTCGTCGCACCGGATCGCGGTGTGGTCGTCCTGCACGCCCGGCAGACAGCCCACGACGTTGCGCGCGGGGCCGACCTCCCGGAACCGCCGGACCAGCCGGCGGACCGTCCGGGGCGCCACCACGACGTCGCCGTTCAGCACGAGCGCGTCGCCGTCGATGCGGACCAGCGCGCGCCGGAGCGACTCGGCGTTGTCGTACTCGTCCCAGTCGTCGAGCACGAGCGTGTCCACCGGCAGGGAGTCGCCGCGCCCGGCCTCGACGGCCGAGAGTCGCTCGCGGGCGGACCCGGCCTCGTACCCGAGGACGACCGTGACGCCGTCGACGACCGGCGAGAGCGCGTCGCGCTGGCGGTCGTACAGCGTCCGGCCGTCGATCTCGACGAAGGCCTTGGGCAGGTCGTCGGTCGCCTCGCCCAGCCGGCTGCCGCTGCCGGCCGCGAGGATCACTGCGCGCACGTCAGCACCTCCGCGGCGGCGCGCTCGCCGGCCCGGCCGTCCATCGGAATCCCGAGGTCTGCCCGGAAGTCGGCCTCGCGTTCGGCGACGCGGTCGGGGTACCCCCGTTCGTAGAGCGCGTCGATGTCCTCGATGGTGAGGTCCGAAACACTGGTCGTGTACCCGATCTTGGGCACCTCGTTCTCGTCGGCGGCGACGTCGGTGAACTGGACCAGCGGCCGGCCGGTGTGGAGCCACTCGGCGACGATGCCCGAGTAGTCCGACAGCAAGAGGTCGGCCCGGCGCATGCCGGCCATCGGCGTCTCGTCGTCGTCGAAGGTGACGTTCGGCAGGTCGGCGATGCGCTCGCGGCACTCCGCGGTCAGCGACTTCCCCGGCTCCTCCTTGCGGTCCATCGGGTGCGGGCGGAAGAGGAGTTCGTAGTCGGTGTCCGCGAACAGGTCGAGCACCTCGCGGGCGGTGTTCACGTACGAGCCGCCGCCGTAGTTGTGGTTGGTCGGCGCGTACAGCACGCGCTTTTCGTCGGGCGGCTCCGCGGCCACCAGTTCGTCGGCCTCGGGCACCCCGACCACCGAGACGTCGACGTCGTCGGGGTACACCTCGGCGTACCGCCGCGCCCACCGCTCGCCCGGCGCCAGCGCCGCGTCGACCGCCTGCCCGGTGAGTTCGGCGGTCGTCTCGATCTCGCCCCGGCCGATCGACGCGCCGTGCCGGACGTGGACCAGCGGGTAGTCGTCGTAGAAGTCCACCTCGTCCACCCGGAACCGGTGGTTGTACACCACGACGTCGGGGTCGACCGCCCGGACGTGCCGGTCGACGTCGGTCACGTCGTCGACGCCGACCGCGGGAATCGCCTCCGAACAGCCGACCGCCTCGGGGCGGACCGGGACGTAGGCCGATTCGGCCTCGACGTGCCGGTCGATCGCCTCGAACGTCTTGCGCATGAACGTGCGTTCCACGACGTAGAGTACCCGAACCATCGAAATCCCCCGTGTACGGCCCTCGGCGTCCAGAATCATCGCGACCGCGACGGTCGCCGCAGGAGCCAATCGGTACCGTTTGTACCACCTCTGAGCACTTAGACGTGACCCCCAGAACTCCGACAGAATCGCACGACGGAACGCCGTCCTCCGGCCCGGTCGATCCCGTCAGTCGACGTACGACAGCAGGACGTCGGCGGCCCGCTCGCTCGCCCGACCGTCCATCGGGACGCCGAGCTCCGACCGGAACGCGGCCTCGCGCTGGGCGATGCGGTCGGGGTAGCCGTGCTCGTAGAGCGCGTCCATGTCCTCGATGGTGAGGTCCGAAACACTGGTCGTGTACCCGATCTGCGGGACCTCGTTCTCGTCGGCGGCGACGTCGGTGAACTGGACCAGCGGCCGACCGGTGTGGAGCCACTCGGTCACGATGCCCGAGTAGTCCGACAGCAGCACGTCCGACGCCCGGAGGCTGGCCATCGGCGTCTCGTTGTCGTCGAAGGTGACGTTCGGCAGGTCGGCGATGCGCTCGCGGCACTCCGCGGTCAGCGACTTGCCGGGTTCCTCGTCCCGGTCGGCCGGATGGGGCCGGAAGAGGAGTTCGTAGTCGGTGTCCGCGAACAGGTCGAGCACCTCGCGGGCGGTGTTCACGTACGAGCCGCCGCCGTAGTTGTGGTTGGTCGGCGCGTACAGCACGCGCTTTTCGTCGGGCGGCTCCGCGGCCACCAGTTCGTCGGCCTCGGGCACCCCGACCACCGAGACGTCGACGTCGTCGGGGTACACCTCGGCGTACCGCCGCGCCCACCGCTCGCCCGGCGCCAGCGCCGCGTCGACCGCCTCGTCGGTCATCGCCGCGGTCTCCTCGATCTGGTCGCGGCCGACCGACGCGCCGTGCCGGACGTGGACCAGCGGGTACTCCTCGTGGAAGTCGGCGTCGTTGGCCTTGTGGCGGTGGTTGTACACCACCACGTCGGGGTCGACCCGCCGGACCTGCCGGTCGATGGCCCCGACCTCGTCGACGCCGATCTCGGGGATCGACTCGCTCGAGTCGCGCGCCCCGACGTTCATCGGGACGTAGGCCGAATCGGCCTCGACGTGCCGGTCGATCGCCTCGAACGTCTTGCGCATGAACGCGTGCTGGACCGCGTAGAGCACCTCGACCATAGTAGTCACCCCCTCGGCCCCGGCGCGCGAGTCCGGGCCGCAGCCCGGAGCACAGTCCGCTGTCGGAGCCGAACGTCGGTAGTCGTACTGTCCACTACTACTCACTTAGCCGTGATGCCCGAAATCGGGGGTGCGACGGAGAGGCGACTGCCGATGTGCGGTCCGAAAAGAACTGATCGGCTCACGCGCGGCCGACTGGTTCGCCGGCCACCGCCGGCCTCAGAACCGGTCGGTCCGGCCCGAGGCGGTCCACGGGTCGGTCGGCGCGGCGGTCGGGACCCGGCCGGCCCGGCCCTGGAGGCCGCGGAGTCGGCCCGCGAACGCCCACCGGCGGTCGCGCCACGACTCCTCCTCGCCGTCCTCGGCGGCGGCCGCCGCGGCCTCCCGGGCCCGGAGGTGCGCGCCGATGGCCGCCGCGATGGCGGCCGCCTCCTCGGCGGTCGCGTCGTCGGGGATGCGGAGGTCGCCGTCGGCCAGCGCGTCCGGCCCCGCGTCGGCGGCCCGCGAGTCGGCGCCCTCGGCGTCGGCCTCGGACTCGCCCGCCTCCTCGGTGTGTGAGGACGCCATGGCTCAGAGCGGGATGTTGCCGTGCTTCTTGTCGGGCTGCTCGTCGCGCTTGCTCGCCAGCATCTCGAGGTCCTCGATGAGCCGGGGCCGCGTCTCCGGCGGTTCGAGCACGTCGTCGACGTAGCCCAGGTCCGCGACCGTGTAGGGGTTGGCGAACTGGTCGCGGTACTCGTCGATGAGCTCCTCGCGGCGGGCCTCGGGGTCCTCGGCCTCGGCGAGCTCGTCGTCGTAGAGGATGTTGACCGCGCCCTGCGGGCCCATGACCGCGATCTCGGCGGTCGGCCAGGCGTAGTTGACGTCGGCGCCGATGTGCTTGCTGGCCATCACGTCGTAGGCGCCGCCGTAGGCCTTCCGGGTGATGACGGTCAGCAGCGGCACGGTGGCCTCGGAGTAGGCGTACAGCAGCTTGGCGCCGTGGCGGATGATGCCGCCGTGCTCCTGGTCGGTGCCGGGCATGAAGCCGGGCACGTCGACGAACGTCACGATGGGGACGTTGAACGAGTCGCAGAACCGGACGAACCGGGCGGCCTTCTCGGAGGCCTGGATGTCGAGCGTCCCGGCGTTCACCCGGGGCTGGTTGGCGACCACGCCGACCGACCGACCGTCGAGCCGGGCGAAGCCGATGACGATGTTCTTGGCGTAGCCCTCCTGGACCTCGAAGAACGAGTCCTCGTCGACCACGCCGTCGATGACCCGGGTCATGTCGTAGGGCTTCTTGGGCTGGTCGGGGACGATCGTCTTGAGCTCCTCGTCGCGGCGCTCGGGGTCGTCCCACGGCTCGACCCGCGGCGGGTCCTCGACGTTGTTCTGCGGGACGTACGACAGCAGCCGCCGGATGTCGTCGAGCGCCTCCTCCTCGCTCTTCTCGGCGAAGTGCGCGACGCCGGAGGTCGACTCGTGGGTCTTGGCGCCCCCGAGCTCCTCGAAGGTGACCTCCTCGCCCGTGACCGTCTCGATGACGTCCGGGCCGGTGATGAACATGTGGCTGGTGTCCTCCACCATGAAGATGAAGTCGGTGATGGCCGGCGAGTACACCGCGCCGCCGGCGCACGGCCCCATGATGGCCGAGATCTGCGGGATGACGCCGGAGGCCTCGGTGTTGCGCCGGAAGATCTCGGCGTACCCCGCGAGCGACGAGACGCCCTCCTGGATGCGGGCGCCGGCCGAGTCGTTGAGGCCGACGACCGGCGCGCCGACCTCCATCGCCTTGTCCATCACCTTGCAGACCTTCTGGGCGAACACCTCGCCCAGCGACCCGCCGAAGACGGTGAAGTCGTGGGCGAACACGAACGTCGTCCGGCCGTTGACCTCGCCGTAGCCGGTGACGACGCCGTCGCCCTTGATCCGCTTCTCCTCCATCCCGAAGTTGTGGCTCCGGTGGGTCCGGAGCTGGTCGAACTCGTTGAAGGTGCCGTCGTCGAGGAAGTAGTCGATGCGCTCGCGCGCGGTCATCTTGCCCTTGTCGTGCTGGGCCTCGATCCGCTCCTCGCCGCCGCCCTGCAGAGCGTCCTCGCGCATGTCGCGCAACTCCTCGATCTTGTCTTCCATCGTCATGGTCGTCGGTCCCTCCGATGGCGACTCATTGGGCGAGTTGAGGACTACTGTCCGGAAAAGCGTTGCTAAAAAGGAGCCGGTCGCCCTACCCCGGCAGCGAGACGCCCGCCAGCGCCAGCAGGTTGACCGCGAGCGTCCCGAGCAGGAAGAGGGGCAGGATCGTCCGGACGCTCCAGAGCCACGCCGGGCCGAGCGACCGGACGCCGGGGCCCGCGCCGGTCGACATCTCGGCCACGGCGTCCTTCCCGAGCACCCAGCCGACGAACACCAGCGACCCGACGAGGCCGGCGGTCAGCATCATGTTGACAAGCGTGCCGGCGACGAAGCCGAACAGCCCGGGGTTGAGCGCGTTCGCCGAACCGGTCACCAGCACGAGGCCGCCCAGCGTCCCGGTCGCGACCCGGCGGTCCACGTCGTGCTCGTCGATGAGGTAGGCCACCGGGATCTCGAGCATGCTGATGGAACTGGAGAGCGCCGCGAACGCGATGACGCCGAAGAACAGCACCGCCAGCGCCCGGCCGAACGGGACCTGGGCGAAGGCGCCCGCGATGCTGACGAACAGCGCGCCCGGCCCGCCGCCCTTCGCGGGGCCGGTGAGCCCGCCGGCCGTCGTGAACAGCAGCGGGAAGACAACGAAGCCGGCCAGCACGCCGACGCCGGTGTTCAGCAGCGCGATGATGCTGCCGTCGGCCGCGAGGTTCCGGTCGTCGTCGAGGTACGACGCGTAGGTGATCATCGTGCCGCCGCCCAGCGAGAGGGTGAACAGCGCCTGGCCCGCGGCCGCGCGGAGGACGTCGAGGAAGTTCGCGCGGAGGTAGGCAGCGTCGAAGTCGAGGTAGAACGACAGGCCCGCGGCCGCGCCGGGCCGCGTTGTCGCCCAGGCGGCCAGCGCCACCAGCAGCGCGACGATGGCGGGCATCATCACCTTCGTCGCCTTCTCGATGCCGCCCCGGACGCCGCCGACCACGATGAGCGCGGTCAGCGCGAGGAAGAGGACGTGGAACCCGACCGCGGGGACGCCGTAGTCGATGCTGCCGAAGTACGCCCCGGGCGACCCGAAGTACGCGCCGGTGAAGCTGGCGACGAAGTACCGGAGGATCCACCCGCCGACGACGCTGTAGAACGACAGCAGGACCACCGCCGTCAGGACCGCGAACAGGCCGACGCCCCGCCACGAGCGCGACCCCGAGGACAGCCGGTAGAGCGCGCCGACCGGGTTGAGCCGCGCGCGCCGCCCGATGACGAACGCCGCCAGCAGCCCGGGGACGCCGACCAGCAGGACGATCGCGAGGTACATCACCAGGAAGGCGCTCCCGCCGTTCTCCGCGGTCATCCACGGGAACCGCCAGATGTTGCCGAGTCCGACCGCGCTCCCGACCGCGGCCAGGATGAAGCCCAGTCGGGTGTGCCAGGATTCGCGTGTCATTGCTACGCACTCGCCATGCGCGCCGTAAGAGAGTTTCGGGTTTGAAACCGTAGTTCCGAATATATAATCATTCTCGGCCGGAGATTCACGGTTTCTTCGATACCTGAACGGCGGTTCGAAGCGAGTCCAGTTACAAATCGTAGAATCAAGACGGGAGGAACGCTGTATCAGCTAGGAATCGTAACCGCGGCTGTCGCGGCGGGCGACTTGTACCCGGAACGGCTCGAAAAAGGGAGGTCGGTCGGTGCGCGTCGGCTCTAGAAGTAGGCCCCGCTGGTCAGGCCGTCGTAGAGCGACGTGATGCCGAGGTAGAGCGTGACGGCGACCGCGATGGGGACGACGATGCGCACCCACCACAGCCACGTCGTGGCGAACGTCGATCCCAGCGAGGAGCCGCGGCCGAGCTCGTCGACCGACTCCAGGTCGGCGATCCAGCCGACGAACACCGCGAGCAGCAGCACCGCGATAGGCAGCAGGATGTTGAACACGAAGTCGTTGTAGAAGCCGAGCCACGACGTGCCGAACGTCGCCGGCACGCCGATGAGCGCGATGAGGGTCCCCATCGCCACCGCGGTCGTCGGCCGGCCGACGCCGTAGTTCTCGGTGACGAAGGAGACCGGGACCTCCAGCAGGCTGATGGAACTGGAGAGCGCCGCGAACAGCAGGACGACGAAGAAGACGAAGCCGATGACCTGCCCCGCCGGGAGGTTGCCGAACGCGCCGGCGAGCGCGACGAAGGCGGTGCCGGCGCCGCCGCCGGCGCCCTCCGCACCGCCGGTGGCGAACAGGATGGGGAAGACGACGAAGCCCGCCAGCAGCGCGACGAGGGTGTTGACCACGACGATGGCGCCGCCGTCGGCCGGGAGGCTGTCGTCCTCGCCAAGGTACGACGAGTAGGCGATCATCACGCTGAACCCGAGCGAGAGCGTGAAGAACGCCTGTCCCATCGCGGGCGGGACGATCGACCAGAAGTTGTTCGCGAGGACGCCGAAGTCGGGCGAGAGGTAGTAGCCGTACCCCGCCGACGCACCGTCGAGGGTGGTCGCCCAGCCCGCGAGGCCGACGAGCAGGAGCAGGATAGCGGGGATCATGAACGTGGTCGCTCGCTCGATGCCGTCGGTGACGCCGAACGCGACGATGCCGATGGTGATGAGCATGAACGCGGCGTGGGCCGCGACCGCGACCTCACCGGAGGCGACCGAACCGAAGTACGCCTCGGCGTTGCCGAAGTACGCGCCGGTGGCGCTCCCGACGATGTAGCTGAGGACCCACCCGCCGACGACGCTGTAGAACGACAGCGTCACCAGCGATGAGAGGACCCCGAGACCGCCGGTGAACGACCATTCCCCGTACCCGATGCTCCGGAACGCCTCAACCGGATTGCTCTCGCCGCGCCGACCGATGACGAACTCGACCATCATCGTCGGGAACCCGATGAGGAAGACGGCCAGCAGGTAGACCACGAGGAACGCGGCGCCGCCGTTCGCCGCGGTCTGGAACGGGAACGACCAGATGTTCCCGAGCCCCACGGCGCTCCCGACCGCCGCGAAGATGAATCCGATTCGACTCGTCCAGGTTTCTCGTTCAGACATAACGTACCACGGACTATCCGAACCTGGATTTAAAAAGTGCCCGAAATCCGTCCAGTCGACCCCGTTACTGGTCGGGATTTTTGGACACATCACAGAAAGGTTTATGTGAAAGGGTAACACCTGTCACTTCAGCTGTCGGACCGGCCGCTTGCCGTCGGTCGGTGGGCCGGACGCCAGGACTACGACGGGCGATTCCGGAATCGCGATGGCCGGTCACGGAACCGCGAGTGCCGTTCCGGGACCGCGAGTTACGCTTCGCCGTAGACCGGGACCGCCGCGCCGCTGGTGACCGCGGTGGCCTCCGAGCAGAGCGCGAGCATCGTCTCGGCGATGTCGGCGGGGTCGACCCACTCGTCGTGGTCGGAGTCCGGCATCATCTCGCGGTTGGCGGGCGTGTCGATGACGCTGGGCATGACCGCGTTGGCCCGGACCCGGCCCTTCTCCTCCTCGGCGATGCTCTCGGTCAACAGGCGGACGCCCGCCTTCGACGCCCGGTAGGGGGCGTCGCCCTCGCCGCCCTCCAGCGAGGAGCGGGCGCTGACGCTGACGACGGCGCCCCGCGCGTCGCCGGCGCCGCCCTCCCGGAGGTGGGGCAGGGCGTGCTTCGAGGCGAGGAACATCGTCTTGAGGTTCACGTCGAACAGCAGGTCGAACGTGTCGACGTCGGTCTCGGCGACCGGGTCGCCGCCGCGCCACGTCCCGGCGACGTTGATCAGGTAGTCGAGGCCGCCGTGGTCGTCGACGATCTCGGCGATGACGCGCTCAACGTCGGCCTCGTCGGTGAAGTCGCCCTCGTAGAAGTCGATGCCCTCGCCCGTCTCCAGCTGGGCGTCCTCGTCGTCGGGCGCTCGCAGGTCGGCGGCCGCGACCGTGGCGCCCGCGTCGGCGAACGCCTCGCAGACCGCGCTGCCGAGCGCCCCGCTGGCGCCGGTGACCAGTGCCACGCTGTCGCCGAAGTCGAAGCTGACGCTCATGGGAGCGACGACGACCGCCGCGCCGATAAAAACCCGCCCCGAACGCGGTCCGGTCGGCCCGACCCGGCGGCGGCCGGTCGCGGACCCTCCGCGGTCGGCCCCGCGCCGTGCGGGAGCCGCGCCGGGTCGCGCCGAAGCGCCGGCCCGCGGCCGGGCTCAGGCGGCGTCGTCGACTTCGATCCGCCCCTGGAGGTCGCGCTGGGAGGCCGGGCTGATGGTGACGCCGGCGTCCTCCAGGCGGGCCTTGGCCTCCCGGGCGTACGCCGACCGGATTCGGACGACGTCGCGGCGCTGCGGGTCCTCTATCCAGTAGTAGACCCGGACGACGACCCCGTCGTCGCCGAGCTCCTCGACGTGGGCGCTCGGGTGCGGCTGGGCGAGTATCCCGTCGACGGCCACCGCCGCCGCCTCCATGGTGGCCATCGCGGCGTCCACGTCGTCGTCGTACGCGATCCCGATCTCCTCGACGATCCGGTAGTTGCCGCGACCGAACGGCCGGGTGATAGCCTGGCCCGTGAGGACGGTGTTGGGGATCGTCACGAGCTCGCCGTTGGGCGTCTGGACGCGGGTGACCCGGAGCGTGATGGACCGGACGGTCCCCTCGCCGTCCGACCACTCGATGTAGTTGCCGACGTTGAACTCCGGGTCGAGCACCAGCGCCGCCCCGCTGACCAGCGAGCCGATGACCTCCTGGCCCGCGACGCCGACCGCCAGCGTCGCGGCGCTGATGACGAGCGCGGAGTTGCCGAGGAACCGCCCGTAGCCGGCGACGCCCGCGCCGACGAACACCGCGACCACGACGACGATCACCCGGACGTACCGGACGAGGGCGTCGCGGAGCGTGGGATTGTTGCGGTTCCGCCGCCGGACGACCCGCGCGAACGCGGGCTCGAAGAGGAACCGGCTGAGGACGACGACGGCCAGGAAGCCGGCGAGGAACCACCCCGCGCGGACCAGGTTTGGCCAGTAGTCGACGAGCTCGCCGGGGCCGACCCCCGGTGCGGGCGTGGTCGTCTGCTGGGCGAGTAGCGACGCGACCGAGAACAGCGGTCCCACCCGGAGGCCGTGAACGGCGGCTCCGTCAGTCATGGACGGCAGGATTCGACCGCCGGGACCATAGGCTTTGTAACGCCGCTACGGTTCGAGGACCAGCTTCCCGAGGAAGCTCTCGCGGAGGACCGCCGCCTGGGCCTCGGTCGCCTCCGCCAGGTCGTACCGGTTCGAGACGACGGGCCGGAGGTCGCCCGCCTCGAGCAGCCGCGCCAGCCTCCGGAGCACCGCGGCGAAGTCCGGGGTGTTGAACATGCTCATCAGGTGCAGCTCCATCTCCCGGGACCGGGCGGCCGCGATGTTCTCGAAGCCGGCCTCGGGCTGGGTGTTGCCGATGCCGACGACCCGGACGCCCCGGGTCCCGACCTCGGCGTCGAAGTCGAGGTACTGGTCGAGCCGGTGGTCCAGGACGACGTCGGGGCGGCCAGCTTCCACTACTGCCTCGGCGAGGTCGTCGCGGCCGTAGTCGACGGGGACGTCCGCGCCCAGGTCCGCCAGCTGGTCGTGGTACTCCGGGGCCGCGGTGGTGAGCACCCGCGCCCCGGCGGCGTCGGCGAGCTGGACCGCGACGTGGCCGACGCCGCCCGACCCGCCGTGGACCAGGCAGGTCTCGGCCGGGTCGAGGCCGGCGTGGTCGACCAGCGCCCGCCACGCGGTCACGCCGACGAGCGCCACCGCCGCGCCCTCGTCGAACGCCACGCCGTCGGGGAGGTGAGCGATGCGGTCGGCCGGCGCGACCGCGTACTCGGCGTAGGTCCCCTGGCGGTCGTTGCCGAGGCCGGTGCCGAACACCCGGTCGCCCTCGGCGAACCCCTCGACGCCCTCGCCGACGGCGTCGACCACGCCCGCGAGGTCCGACCCCGGGATCATCGGGAGTTCGGGCGGTTCGTAGCTTCCCTCGCGGAAGTAGGTGTCCACGGGGTTGACGCCGGCGGCCCGGACCTCGACGCGCACCTCGCCGCGTCCGGGGTCCGGTCGGTCGACGTCGTCGACTGTCAGCGCGTCCGGTCCGCCGTGCTCGTGGTAGCGAACTGCTCGCATGGTCGGAGGGAGGACGCCCCGTCGCATAAATGTGCGAGACACGCGGTCCCACGGTTCGGCGACAGAGATGGAAATTTCCCAACAAAAAGGACGTACGGAGACCGAGCTTACCCGGAGAAATACACCGTTTACGGGTACTGCCGGCGTTTAAGCCGGCGCATCCGACCTGATAGCCGGTTTATAACAAACCGGCTAGGTGAAGAGTCTTCGCCGGAATGAGTCCGGAATCCCGACGCGGGGCAGATCGAAAGGACGCGGCGCTGATGGCGGTGCTGGTCGCGCTGGCGAGCGTGCTCGCCGGCGCGGGCGGCGCGGCCGCAGTCGCGACCGGCGAGATCGCATCGACAACAGACGCGACAGTCGCACAGAACGGGCCGCAGGCGGGCGGCACGCTCTCGGGGACGATCGACCTCGCCGGCGCCGACACCGAGTTCGTCGGCGAGAACCCCGACGACAGAGCCGGGTGGTCGCTGACCAACGTCGGCGACGTGAACGGCGACGGCCACGCCGACGTCCTGATCGGCGCGCCGTACGACGACACCGGCGGCGACGACGCCGGCGCGGCCTTCCTGTTCTACGGACCGATAGACCGCGACGACATCGAGCTCTCGGAGGCCGACGCGACCTTCGTCGGCACCGCGGCGGGCGACAGGGCCGGCACCTCGGTCGCGGGCGGCGACCTGAACGACGACGGCCACGCCGACGTCGTCGTCGGCGCGCCCGGCAGCGACCGCGCGGCGACGGACGCCGGCGCGGCCTACGTGATCTACGGCGGCGACTCGGTGACGGGAACCCACTCGCTCGCCGACGCCGACCTGGCGCTCGCGGGCGAATCCGAGGGCGACAGGGCCGGCACGGCGGTCGGCGTCGCGGCGAACCTGACGCGCGGCGACGGCGGTACGGTGCTGGTCGGCGCGCCGTACGAGGACGCCGGCGGCGACGACGCCGGCGCGGTCTACGCGGTCCTGGCCGCGGACGCGCCGACCGGCTGGGAGTCGCTCGACGACGCGAACGCGAAGTACGTCGGGGAGGAGGCGGGCGACCTCGCCGGCTGGTCGGTCGCCGACGCCGAGGACGCGAACGGCGACGGCTTCCACGAGATCGTCGTGGGCGCGCCGAGCGCCAACGTCAGCGCGCCGAACGCCGGCGCGGCCTACGTCGTCTCCGACGTGCTCTGGGCGGGCGACTCGGATCGCGACGAGGCCGGCACCGAGAGCCTCGCGGCGGCCGAGGCGCGACTCCTCGGCGAGGCCGCGGGCGACATGGCCGGGTTCTCGGTCGCGACCGCGGGCGACGTGAACGACGACGGCCACGCCGACGTCGTCGTCGGCGCACCGCGGAACGACGAAGCGGCCGAGAACGCGGGCGCAGCCTACGTCGTCTACGGCGAAGACGGTCTGAGCGGCGACGTGAGCCTCGCGGACGCCGACTGGACGCTCCGCGGCGAGGCCGAGGACGACATGGCCGGCTGGTCGGTGTCGTCCGCGGGGTCTGGCGACGTCACCTGCGATGGCTACGCCGACGTCATCGTCGGCGCGCCGTTCCACGACCCGGACACCGGGAAGAACGCCGGGGCGGCCTACCTCGTGTACGGCGGCACGGGCCACCGCGACGCCAGCCTCGCCGACGCCGACGCGACGCTGATCGGCGAGGCGAAGGGCGACCGGGCCGGCCGCGCGGTGTCGGACCTCGGCGACGCGACCGGCGACGGCCGCGAGGACGTCCTGGTCGGCGCGCCGTACCACGACGAGGGCGGCGACGACGCCGGCGCGGCCTACCTCGTCCGCGGGAAGTGCCCCGTCGACGACGCGGAGACCACGACGACCACGACCACCGAGAAGGACGACGAGAAGCCACTCGAACCCGGGTTCGACTTCGACTGCGAGCGGGTGTCGGTCTGGGCGCACGACTACGACGCGGTGAAGCTGACGTTCGCCGACGGGAGCGCCCAGAAGTTCACCGGCGACTTCGAGGGACGCCACACCTTCCGGGGGACCGGCGAGCACGACGACAAGGTCGTGAAGAAGGTCGCCGTCTACCGGGGGCACGAGAAAGTCCACGGGGTGAACCCCCACTACGAGGACTGCATCGAGACCACCACGGAGACGACGACCGAGGAGACCACGACGACCACGACGAAGGAGACGACCACTACCACGACCACCAAGGAGACGCCCACCACCACGACCACTGATAAAACGACTACGACGACCGAGAAGACCGAGACGACCACCGAGGAGACGACCACGACTACGACCACGGAAAAGACGACCACTACGACCACCGAGAGAACGACGACGGAGACCACGACGACGAAGGACACGACCACCACGACTGAAACGACGACCACCACGACGAAGGACACGACTACGACGTCCACGACGACCGAGACGACTACCAAAGATACGACGACAGAGGAAACGACCACGACGACTACCACGACTACCACGACCACGACGACTGAGACGACGACAACGACGACCACGAAGGACACCACGACAACGACCACAACCACAGAGACGACGACCGAGGAGACCACGACGACCACGACGAAGGACACGACCACTACGACTACAACTGAAACGACCACTACTACAACGACGACAACGACGACCACCACGACCACAACTGAAACAACCACCACGACCACGACTACAACCACAACGACGACCACCACAACCACTACAACCACGACTACGACGACCACCACGACGCAGGACGGTCGCGCTGCAATCAGCTTCATCGCGTTCTGCGTCGAGGGCGGTCAGCAGCAGGGCAACGACCCCTGTCCGGACGGCGAGAGCCTGCTCGTCAAGTTCGAGTGGAACGGGAACGCCTTCGTCCCCGAGGACGGGAACGCCGAGGGCGTCACGGTGACCGCCACGGAGTTCAAGGACAACGGCGAGCCCGTCGAAGCGACCTGGACCTCCCAACAGGAGATCTCCACAGTCGTCGTCAAGTCGGGGACGGACGAGTGCGAGTACCCCGGCGGGAACGGCGGCACCGTCGAGTCCTGCGGGCCGCCGCCGGGCCAGCAGTCGCGGGGCGACCCGACCGGCGTCGCCTTCCTCGGCGTCACGGGCGCGGCGATCGCGCTGGCGCACCGTCGCCAGCATCGACAGCAGGGCGAGGACCGCGAACTTCGGGACGCCCACGAGCGGGGCGGGCGGTCCGAGACGGGCGAGAACAGCGAGCAGTAGCCGGGCGACTCAGAGGTAGTCGTCCAGCTTCTCGGCGCTGAGCGCGACGTAGTCGAAGTCGAAGGTGTATACCTCGATCGAGACCGTCCCCGTCCAGCCCTCGCGGAGCGGCGCCAGCGCGGTCTCGAAGTCCAGCGTCCCCGACCCCGTGGGGACGTGCTCGTCGGCGGCCTCGCGGGCGTCGTTGACGTGGACGTGCGAGACGCGGTCGCCGCGCTCGGTCAGGAACTCCGCGATGGCCTCGGCGTCCAGCCCGTCGACGCGGGCGTGGCCGGTGTCGAGGGTCGCGGCCGCCTCGGTCTCGCCGAACACGCGGTCGAGGTGGTGGATCGTGAACGGGACGCCCGGCAGGTTCTCGACGCAGATCTCGACGCCGCGGTCGGCCGCGAACCGGTCGAGCGTCCGGACCGAGTCGAGCAGGTGGGGCGCGATCTCCTCCAGGTCCCACTCGGGCGGCCCGGCGCTGGTCCCGGCGTGGAGCACCGCCTTCTCGGCGCCCATCTCGGCGGCCACCTCGACGCAGGCGCGCTGCTCGGCCAGCGCCCCCTCGCGGACCGGGTTCCGGGGCGACCCGATCTCGATGCCGACGAACGGGAGGTGGACCAGCAGGTCCAGCCCCGCCTCGTCCGCGACCGACTCGACGGCGTTCGGGTCGAGCCGGGTGCGCTCGGTCGCCCCGTCCATGTAGAGCTCCGCGAAGTCGAGCCCGACGTCGGCCGCCCCGCGGAGCGCGCGCTCCCACGGCACCGCGCCGGTGTGGGTCTGGGTGACGTACCCCCGGCGGACCCCGTCGTCGGTCACGGTTCGGGACCTCCGTCGGTCGAGGCGACGGTCTGCTCCCTGTCGCTCGCCGCGTCGTCCGTCACCGGGTCGTCGCTCGCCGCGTCGTCGTCGGTCGTCGCGTCGTCACCGGACGGCCCGGAGCCGGTCGCTCGCCCGGTGGGCGTCCCCTCGCGCCGGATGAAGTCGGTCAGGGCGCCCGCGGTCGGCGCGATCAGCGTCGGCCGGCGGTCGCTGGCCTCGATCTCGTCGCGGGTCGCCTCGCCCGACAGCACGCAGACCGACTCGCACCCCACGGCCTCGGCGAGTCGCACGTCGGTCTCCAGTCGGTCGCCCACCACGACGACGTCCTCTGGCGCGTACCCCTCCCGGTCGAGCACCGGCGCGACCATCTCGGGGCCGGGCTTGCCGAACACCCGGGCCGGGCGCCGGTCGGTCGCGCGCTCGATCATCGCGGCGATGGCGCCGCAGTCCGGGACGAACCCCTCGGCGGTCGGGCAGACCGCGTCGGGGTGGGCCTGGAGGAACGTCGCGCCGTCGCGGATCGCGAGGGTCGCCTTCCGGGCCTTCTCGTAGGTGAGGTCCGTGTCGAACCCCACGACGACGGCGTCGGGCGCGTCCTCGCCGGACCCGGGGTCGGTCACCGCGTCGACGCCGGCGTCGGCCACCGCCGCGCGCATCTCGTCGGTCCCGAGGACGAACACCCCGTCCGGGTCGGTCCGCCGGAGGTGCCGGACGACGCCGTCGGTCGAGAGCAGCACGTCGTCGGGGTCGGCCGGAATCCCGAGCCCGGTCAGTCGCTCGGCGTAGTCGTCCTTCCACTTCGAGGAGTTGTTCGACAGGAAGTAGACGTCGACGCCGCGCTCGCGGAGCGCCGCGACGGCCTCGTCGACGCCCGCCACCAGTTCGTCGTCGAGGTACACCGTGCCGTCGAGGTCGAAGAACACCGCCTCCTTCTCGCCGAGCGGCGACAGCGACGAGAACCGGCGGTCGGCGGCCCGGAGGTCCTGGTGGTCGTCGATCTCGACCCAGCGCCGGCCCGAGACGTCCGCGGGTTCGAGGTCGTGGTCGCGGTTCTTGACGATGCGGTCGATCGCGGCCTCGGTCCAGCCGTCGTAGTCGCCCTCGCGCTCGATGGTCCCGGTTATCTCCTCGAACAGCAGCGCCGAGAAGTCGGCCGAGAACCGGTAGGCGTCGGTCGAGACGCCGTGGGCCACCTCCTCGGGAACGCTCTTGGCGATGTGGGTCACCCGGCCGTCGTCGCCGACGGTCACCTTCATCGCCTCCCCGGAGTGGGTGGCGGTGTCGGTGGCGACGGCGCTGTCGGCGTCGGCCTCGACCAGGTCGGCCAGCAGTTCCGGCTCGAACACAACGTCGCCGTTCGTGAGGACGAACGGCTCGCCCGCGACCGCCTCCCGGGCCAGGTACAGCGAGTACATGTTGTCGGTGTTGGCGAACACCTCGCTCTCGCGGACGGTCACGTCGAGTTCCGGTCGGTCGTCGGCGACGTCGGCGCAGCAGTCCCGGACGTCGTCGGCCAGGTAGCCGGCGATGACCGTCACGTCGGTCACGCCGGCGTCGGCGTAGGCGCGCAGCTGGCGGGCGAGGACCGGCGTGCCGTCGACCGTGACGCAGGACTTCGGCTTCCGGAGCGTGAGCGGGCGGAGGCGGGAACCGATACCGGCGGCTAAGATAACTCCCTTCATCAGTAAGTCACCGCACCAGAACCCAACGCAGGCTCGCTTAACCTTTCTGGCCTCGTTTCTCCTCCGCTTCAACTAAAATGCGACACGTATGAGACCGGGGAACTACGACGCGGGACGGGAATCGGCGCCTGGATGCCCCAGATGGGCCAGCGTCGCGTCGGCCTGCCGGCGTCCAGGGTATCGTTCTCCGCCAGCGATACGTTCAGCGATCACGCGCCGTCGCCGAACCGGAGGACGCCGGGGTAGTCGGCGATGACGCCGTCGACGCCGGCCCGCCGGAGCTGGTCGGCCTCGTACCACCGCTCGACGGTCCAGGCGTTGACCGCCCGGCCCTCCTCGTGGGCCGCGGACACGAGGTCGATCTCCTCGTAGGGGCCCAGCGACCCGTAGTCGGCGTTGAACAGCGGCGTGCCCGCGATCATGTTCCACGGCGGGTGGACCGCCTCGGCGTCGTACCGGCGGGCGATCTCCATCCCGTCGGCGATGGAGTCGGCGAACACGACCGCGACGGGAATCGAGGGGTCGACCTCGCGGACCGCCGCCAGGGCGCCCTCCGCGAACGACGAGACCAGCACGTCGTGGTCGTACGCCGCCAGCGCGGCGAGGACGTCCGCGGCGAACTCCCGCCAGAGGTCGGTCTGCTCTCCGCGGACCTCGGGGGGAAGGTTCTCCCGCGGGCGGATGTCGGCCGACCCCGGGTTCTTGAACTCGACGTTGACGCCGACCTCCGGGGGGAGCGCCTCGAGGACGTCCTCCAGAGTCGGAATCGGCTCGCCGGTGCCCAGGACGTCGAGTTCGGCGAGTGTCTCGGCGGAGGTCTCCCACACCTTGCGGTCGGCGAGGTCGTCGGGCGCGTCGGTCAGTCGACCGAGGTCGTAGTCGTGGAAGGTGACGATCTCGCCGTCCGCGGTGGGCATCACGTCGATCTCGACCATCTCGGGCGGGCCGCCGGGGTTCCGCGCCCCGGTCGCCCGCTCGACGGCCGCCACGGTGTTCTCGGGGTAGACGCCCGCGAAGCCGCGGTGCGCGATGAGCGATACGTCGGTGCTGTCGGTCGTCGCCTGCCGGGTCGTTGCGCTCGTTCGTTCCATAGTGTGCGGTGGCGCTTCCGGGGACCGGAGGAAGCACCGCTGCCACCCTTGGCCGGGCGTTTCGACCTGCCGGACTTCAACTTTTCTCTCTGAATATAAATAGCGGTCCCGAATGGCATAGAGACAATAGACGGAGCCCGAAACTACGTAGACGGCCGCCGTCACCGACTTCCGCCGGTCCGGCGGGCCAGGCGCCGCCGGACGAGCCGCGTCACCGCCGCCGACCGCGGGGCCCGGGGCGCGCTGTCGGTCGCGCTACCGCCGTTCGCGGTGGCGTCGCCCTCGACAGACTGGGCGTCGCTGTCGGGCGATTCCGTGGCCCCGACCGCCGCGGGGTCGCCGCCGAGGAGTCGCGCGCGCACCGCGGTCCGCCGGTCGGCGTCGGGGTCGGCGGCCGGGTCGAGCGCCCGGTCGAGCGCCGCCAGCAGTTCGTCGAACGTCCGGGCGACCGGACCGGGCGCGACCGACTCGTAGTCGAAGTAGAACCCCCGGCGGGCGCGGTACTCGTCGACGTCGTAGGCGTAGAAGACGAGCGGCCGGTCGCGCAGGAGGTAGTCGAAGTAGACCGACGAGTAGTCGGTGACCAGCGCGTCGGCGTGCCGGAGGAACGGGTAGACGTCGGTCGCCTCGGACAGTCGGACCACGTTCGAGAGGCCGTCCGGGAGGGCGACGGTATCGCGGGGATGGGTCTTGACGACGAGGGCGGCGTCGCGCTCGGCGAGGAACGCGTCGAGTCGCCCGACGTCGAGGCGGTCGGCGGGCGACGCGTCGGTCCACTCCCGGAACGTCGGGAGGTAGAAGACCAGTCGCTGGTCGGCTGCGAGGGCGCGGATTCGGTCAAGCGCCGCCGCGTCGACGCCCACCTCCTCGCGCGGAATCGAGGCGAAGAGCGCGTCGTTGCGGGGGTAGCCCGCCAGGACCATGCGGTCGCGGTCGATCCGCAGGCCGGAGGCGAAGGCGTCGGCCACGCCCGCGCCGGGAACGGTGAGGAGGTCGAACCTACCGGCCATCTCGGCGTGGGCGGCCCGGACCGGCGCCGGGAGGTCCCGGAAGCCGGCGTCCCACGAGACCCGCTTGAGGGGGACGCCGTGCCAGAGCAGCACCGTGAACGCGCCCGCGGTGGCCGGCATCGCGAGGTCGCGGTGGCCCTGCGTCAGGAAGACGACGCCCGCCCGGAGCGTCAGCAGGAGGCCCCGCGGCGAACAGCGGTGATACGCCTCGAACCCCGCCGCCTGGAGGTCGCGCACGACGCCGGGGTCCTTCGAGAGCCACACTGGCCGGACGTCGGGGTGTTCGGCCGCGACGTGGAGGAAGAGGTACTTGGCGTTGTCCGCGAACGCCGCCCCGCCCCGGGCGCCGAACACCCACAGCGACTCGTCGCGGCCGAACCGTGAGACCGACTCGTCGCGGGCGCCCCGCGGTCCGTCGCGGACGGGGTCCGCGCTCCGGTCGCGGAGGGGATCGACGGCCGCGATTCCGCGGAAGAGCCCCCACTGCGCGAGAAACGAGGCGTGGTCGGCGAGCGACGACGCGACTCCGGGGAGGCGAGCGCTCAGGTCCATCCCTCGCTGGCCGGGGTCGGCGACGGTCGACGGGTCATCGTCGGTGCCACGACGCCCGGGACAAAAGGCGACCGGGCCGCCGGCTGGAAAGTGCTACCGAGTATCGCGGGAGGCGTTCCCGGAGGATTCGGCCTTTAGCAGCCCTTATAACCGCAGCGCCGCCAGTTCGGGCAATGAGTTACAAGATCGGTCTCGTGGGCAAGCCCTCCGTGGGCAAGTCCACGTTCTTCAACGCGGCGACGATGAACGACGTGCCCGAGGGCGCCTACCCCTTCACCACCATCGACCCCGCGGTGGGCGAGGCGTACGTCCGGGTCGAGTGCGCCGCCCCGGAGTTCGGCGAGGAGTGCACCCCCAACGTGGGGTTCTGCGAGGACGGCACCCGGTTCGTCCCGACCAAGCTGGTCGACGTGGCGGGGCTGGTCCCCGGCGCCCACGAGGGCCGCGGGCTGGGCAACCAGTTCCTCACCGACCTGAACGAGGCCGACGTGCTGGTCCACGTCGTCGACTTCTCGGGCACCACCGACAGCGAGGGCGAGCCGACCGAGGGCCACGACCCCCGCGAGGACATCGACTTCCTCGAGGACGAGCTCGACATGTGGTACCGGGAGATCCTCGAGAAGGGCATCGAGCGCTACGAGAGCGGCTACGACGGCAACGACGACGACATCGAGGTCGAACTGGCCGAGCAGATGAGCGCGTTCCGGACCAACAAGGACGAGATCAAGCGCGAGATCCTCTCGCTGGGGCTCGACCTCGACCCGGCGACGTGGGACGACGCGGACCGCGAGCAGCTGGCCCGCGAGATCCGCAAGACCACCAAGCCGATGGTGGTCGCCGCGAACAAGATGGACACGCCCGAGGCCAGGGCGAACTTCGAGGAGATCACCAGCGACCCCGCGTACGACCACCTGACCGTGGTCCCGGTCTCGGCCCACGCCGAGAAGGCGCTGAAGAAGGCCGACGAGCAGGGCGCGGTCGACTACCGGCCCGGCGATGCGGAGTTCGAGGTGCTGGGCGACGTCTCGGGCGAGCAGCGCGAGGGGCTCGACGCCATCGAGTCGTTCGTCGCCGAGTTCGAGGGCACCGGCGTCCAGCGCGCGCTCGAGACGGCCCTGTTCGACGAACTGGGCGTCGTCCCCGTCTTCCCGGGCGGCGCGAACGGCCTCGGCAACGAGAACGGCGAGGTGCTGCCCGACTGCTTCCTGCTGCCGGAGGGCGCGACCGCCGAGGACTTCGCGTACCACGTCCACTCCGACCTCGGCGAGGGGTTCCTCCACGGCATCGACTGCCGGAGCGACCGCCAGGTGGGCGCCGACCACCGGCTCGACGACCGCGACGTCATCGACGTCGTCTCGACGAACTGACCCCGGAACCCGCTCTGCGCCCCTGAGCCGCTCCCGCGAATCCGAACGTCTCGGCCGACTGACTCGCTCCGGTCCTTTAATGTCGCCCCGTCACGGAACCACGCGACATGGGGCAGCAGCACCGGTTCAACGGCGACGCCGACGTCCTCCACCGGCGGGCGGTCAGGACGCCGCTCCCCGACGAGGAGGCCGAGCGGGTGTTCCACGAGAACATGATGACCGTGGCCGACGCCCGCGAGCGGAAGGCCGACCTGCTTGCCGACCCCGACGTCTCGGTGCTCGACGCGTTCGAGTCGGAGTTCGAGCGCGTCGCCGAGAGCTTCGAGCGCCGGCTCCGGCGGACCGCGGGCGACGACTACCGGGAGGCCGCGATGGCGTACAACCGCGGCGACCGCGACGACCGGGTCGGGGCGCTGGCGGCGTACTACTACGAGGGGCTGTGGCGGATGCAGCAGCGGACCACCGTCACCGACATGGTGTTCTTCCCCGTCATTCTCCGGTACCCCGACAGCTTCACGGTGAACATCCGGTTCGCCAGCGGGTACGCCACCGACGAGTCGGTGGTGTACGAGTCGCCCGAGCACCTCTCGGAGGAACTCGACGGCGACCACGCCGAGACGTACTACGCCGAGAGCCGGTACACCCAGCGGCGGGCGGCCGAGTACATCCGCGAGACCGCCCGCGTCATCCGCGAGGAGTTTCCCCACCCCGACGAGTCGACCCCCGAGGAGCGGGCGTACGGCGGCATCGTCTCGGCTGGCGGCCGGCAGGGGTCGGTGTTCTCGGCGATGCTGAAGCGGGTCGACCCCGACCCCGACCGGTTCGACGATCCGATCGCGGCGCCGACCCTCGTCCCGGAGGGCGAGGAGGCCCGGCGGACCGAGCGCGAGCTGCTCCCGGACGGCGAGGTCCTGCTCTGAGTCCGACAGGTCCGGAACCGCCCGAGCACGGGGCGGTGACCGTCCGGAGCGTCGGCTCGCCCGAGCGTTGAATCCGTCCGACACGTTTTTCGTGCGACACCGAGAAGCGGACGTATGGCCGGAGACGCGCGCTGCCCCGACTGCGACGTGTCGCTCGAGGAGGCCGACCTGTTCACCGGGAAGGGGGAGTTCCGGGTGCGGACCGACGCCGAGGGCGACGACGTGCTCGCGGCGGTCGGGGTCACGAGGACCCTCGACGTGACGCCGCGGCGGTGTCCGGAGTGCGGTCTCGTCCGCCTGTACGCCGAGGAGTAGCGGGAGAGTAGTCGAGTCGAAGGGGCCGGGTCGAGTCGGGAGGGCGGTGGTGCAGCGAGGACGTCGAAGGCGAATTGCTGGCGTCAGGTCAGTCGAACAGTGGTCACGTCGAGTCGGCGTTCTCGCTCCGGGAGGAGGGGTCGAGCAGGCCGCGGCCGGCGGCCGAGTCCAGCGGGACGTCGCCGGCGCGCGCCGAGAGCGTCACGGTGTCGGTCGCGGGGTCGAGTTCGATCAGGTCCGCGTCGAGCAGCTTCGGGAGGTGGACGTGACGGAGGCTGACGAGCGAGGCGACGTCGTCGGTCACCGGTGAGGCCGGGGTCCCGGACGCGCCCGCCTCGACGAGGGCGATCTCGGCGGCGAGGTCGGTCACGGGGACCGGCCGCGGCTGGCGCAGCAGGTAGCGGAGGGCGATCCTGCGGTGGGGGTGGGAGAGCGTGCTATACAGGACGTCGAGGTACTTCTCGGTAGCGGTGTCGTCGGGACTCATCATCGCGGACACTACCGAAGAGTCACCGGACTGAGAAGGACGTGTCTTTGAGTGGTAATGGTCTTCAAGTACTCCCCCTTATGCGTTCGGGTCACTGCTCCTCGGCCGACGGGTGGAAGAGGACGTGCCGGAGGACCGCGTTAGTCGCCCGCCGGATGCGCTCGGAGACGGCCTGCTCGGACACGCCGAACTCGGCGGCGAGCTCCGCGAGGCTCACCCGCCGGGGGACCTCGAAGTAGCCGCGGCCGACGGCCTCGACCAGCGTCTCGTGCTGGAGCTCGGTCAGGCCGCGGGCGTCGACCGCGACCGACCGGTCGTCGAGCGCGTAGACCCGGTTGAGCCGGTACGTGATGCCGCGGTCCGCGCAGTAGTTGTGGAACGCCGCGAGCCCCGAGTGGTCCTCGAACCGGATCCGGAACGTCCACTCGTCGTCGCCGTACGCCTCCAGGATGGTCGCCTTCGTCTCGGTGATGCCGCGGATGAGCTGCTCGGCGGGCTCCTCCCACTCGATCTTGTACAGCGCGCTGTCCGGGAGCCGGTCGAGCACCGCGAACGACCTGACGTGGGGGTCGGCCGCCATGCTCGCCTCGAACGCTTCGAGGTCGTCGCCGTGGCCCCAGACGTACGGCATGACCCGCTTCTCTGCCGGGACCACGCGCTCGAGTTCGACCGAGAGGTTCGGGTGTTCGGCGATGAGCCGGCCGAGGAGGAACTGGTCGGCGTTGATGGTGAACTCCGCGACGACGCTCATACGGAGGGATTGCGCTGTACCGCAAAAACCGCTCGCCTACATGCGTTCGCTCTGTCGGGCTTCGGGCCCGAAGAATCGGCGAGGCGCTCCCGCGGGGGCCACCTACCCCATAAGAATTTACCCCGGGATGCGAACTAGTACCATGGACACCGCACTCGACGAGGTCGAATTCCTGGTGCGCTCGGCCCACCGCGTCGAGGCACTCGGCGCGCTGGCCGAGCGTCCGCGCGGTCGGTCCGAACTCGGGGAGGCGACCGGCGCGTCGTCGTCGACCGTCGGGCGCCTGCTACGCGAGTTCGAGGACCGGGACTGGGTCGTCCGCGACGGTCGCGAGTACCGGCTGACGTCGGAGGGCGAGTTCGTCGCCGGGGAGGTCACGAGCCTGCTCGACCGGATGGAGACCAGACAGCAGCTCCGGGACGTCGCCCGGTGGCTGCCGACCGAGAAGCTCGGCATCACCATCGAGTCGTTCGCCGACGCGGTCGTCACGGTCGTCGACGCCGAGGACCCCTACCGGCCGGTCCGCCGGTACGACGCCCTCATCGAGGGCGCGGAGACGATGCGGGCGTTCGGGACGCCGACGCTCAAGTCCGCGAACGCGGGCACGCTCTTCCGGAACGTCCGGGCGGGGATGGACACCGAGATACTCTACCCGTCGCCCATCGTCGAGGCGGTCCTCGACTGGTCGCCCGCGGCCGCCAGGGAGGGACTCGAGACCGGCAACCTGACCATCCTGCTCCACGACGCGCTCCCCTGCGGGCTGACCATCTTCGACGACCGCGTCGTGCTCACGGGGTACGACCCGGACACCGGCATGCTTCGGGCGGTGGTCGACACCGACGCCGCCGAGGCCTGCGAGTGGGCGACCGAGCTCTACGACTCCTATCGCGAGGAGGCCCGACCGCTCGACCCGGAAGCGGTCGAGGCGTGATCGGACTGGGAGCGGTGGAACGGCGGTCAGCCGGTGCACCGATTGCAACCCCCGGGTCGAACCCGCGGGGTGAACGACGGTCACCGGATAGCTAGGTATCGGTGCCGCTCGTCCCTCCTCGGGGAGCAGACCCACCATGACGACCGATACGCGAACGGCAGGAGACCCGATCGACGAGGCGAAGCTGGACGAACTCATGGAGACGGCGCTGGTCGACTTCGGCGCGACGTTCCACGCCGCGCTGGTGGTCATCGGCGACGAGCTCGGCCTCTACGCGGCGCTGGCCGACGAAGGCCCGCTGACGTCGGGCGAGCTCGCCGAGGCGACCGACACCGCCGAGCGCTACGTCCGCGAGTGGCTGCGCTCGCAGGCCGCCGGCGGATACGTGACCTACGACCCCGACGGGAACCGCTACCACCTCTCGCCCGAGCAGGCGTTCGTCCTGGCCGACGAGGACAGCTCGGTGTTCATCCCCGGAGCGTTCCAGACGAGCTCGGCGGCGATACGGAGCGAGCCCAGGCTCGTCGAGGCGTTCCGCACCGGCGAGGGCGTCGGCTGGCACGAGCACGACGACGGCGTGTTCCACGGCGTCGAGCGCTTCTTCCGGCCGGGGTACGCGGCCGAGCTCGTGAGCGACTGGATTCCCGCACTCGACGGCGTGGCGGAGACCCTGGAGGACGGCGGGCGCGCGATCGACGTGGGCTGCGGCCACGGCGCGCCGACCATCATCATGGCCGAGGCGTACCCGAACTCGACGTTCGTCGGCGTCGACTACCACGAGGCGTCGATCGACGTGGCGCGGGAGCGCGCAGAGGCCGCCGGCGTCGCCGACCGCGTCAGCTTCGAGGTGGCGAACGCCAAGGAGTACGACGGGACCGACTACGACTTCGCGACCGCGTTCGACTGTCTCCACGACATGGGCGACCCCGTCGGCGTGGCGGCCCACGTCGCGGAGACGCTCGCCGACGACGGGATCTGGATGGTCGTCGAACCATACGCCGAGGACCGGGTCGAGGACAACCTCAACCCGCGGGGCCGGGCGTACTACTCGGCCTCGACGATGCTCTGCACGCCGAACTCGCTCAGCCAGGAGGTCGGCTACGGCCTGGGCGCCCAGGCCGGGGAGGCGAAGCTCCGCGAGGTGGTCACCGAGGGCGGATTCTCCCGGTTCCGCCGGGCGACCGAGACGCCGTTCGACATGGTGTTCGAGGCGAAGCCGTGACGGCGCGAAACGTTCGAGGAGACGGCGCTGCGACGGAACGACCGCCGTGACGCTTGCGACCGTCCCCAGGTACGACCCCGGCGGGCTCGACGGCGGCGGCGGACGCGCGGTGGTGGTCGGCGCGAGCGTGGCCGGCCTCCTCGCGGCCCGCGTGCTCGCGGACGGCTTCGAGGAGGTCACCGTCGTCGACCGCGATCCGCTGGTCGACGAGCCGACGCCCCGGGCCGGCGTCCCCCAGGCGCGCCAACCGCACGTCCTGTGGGAGGCCGGGCGGGCGACGATCGAGGACCTCTTTCCGGGCTACAGCGACGACCTGGTCGCGGCCGGCGGCGCGGTGATCGACAGCCGACGGGAGTTCGAGCAGTACAGCCGCGGCGGCTTCCTCGCCGCGGGCACCGAGTACCTCCCCGTGTACTCGGCCACCCGTCCGCTGTACGAACTGCTGCTCCGGCGCCGCGTCGCCGCGCTCGACGGCGTCCGCGTGCGGCCCGGCTGCCGAGTCACCGACTATCTCGCGGACGACGCGGGGGCCGCCGTGGACGGTGTCGCGGTCCGCGACGGTGGGGCCGGTCGGGACGAGCTCCCGGCCGACCTCGTCGTCGACGCGACCGGCCGGACGAGTCGGACGCCGCGGTGGCTCGACGAGCACGGGTACGCGCCGCCGCCCGTCGACGAGGTCCGCATCGACGTGGGCTACAGTTCGACCTTCGTCGAGCGACCCGAGGACGACCGCCGGGCGATCGTCGCGCCGGCCGAGGCGCCCCGGACCCGCGGCGGCCTGGTCGCGCCGGTCGAGGGCGGTCGCTGGCTGGTGAACGTCCACGGCGTCCACGGCGACCACCCGCCGGCGGACCCGGACGGCGTCGCCGACTTCGCGGCGAGCCTGCCCGTCCCCCAGCCCAGGCGGATCCTCGACGAGCGGCCGCAGGTCGGGGACGTCGCCCGCTACCCCTTCCCGAGCAACCGTCGCCGCCGGTACGAGGACTTAGACCGGTTCCCGGCGGGCCTGGTGGTGGTCGGCGACGCGATCGCGAGCTTCAATCCGATATACGGCCAGGGGATGTCGGTCGCCGCGCTCGAAGCCCTGGCGCTCCACCGCGCGCTCGCGGCGAGCGACCGCCAGGGCCTCCCGCTCCGGTTCTTCGACAGCGTCGCGGACATCGTCGACGGTGCGTGGGCGATGGCGGTCGGCGCCGACTTCGGATTTCCGCAGACCCGGGGACCGAAATCCCGGGGAACCCGGTTCTTCGGCTGGTACCTCGGTCGACTGCTCCGGGCCGCCCACGACGACGGCGCGCTGACCGACGCGTTCGTCCGCGTGCTCTCGATGCAGGAGGCGCCCGCGTCGCTGCTGCGGCCGGGCGTCGCGTGGCGGGTGCTGAAGCCAGTCTGAGCGCGCGAGGCTACTGCCCATCGGTCGCGTCGCGGACCGCGCCGAGCCGGAAGTTGTAACGATTCCGGCGTCCGGCAGTGACCGGCGGCCGTCACGGCGTCCGACCGAGTCCCGAAAAAGCGGGCGCCGAACGTCCGTCCCGCTACTGGCGCCGGTTCTCCTGCAGGAGCCGGTTGATCTCGTCGGCGGCAACAGAAGTGGCCTTGTTGACGGCCGTGTCCAGCCCCGTGCCCCGCCCGAGCATCTGGGAGATGCGCTGGTGCATCGTGCGCGGAATCTCGTAGGTGATGGCGCTCGCGCTCGGCACCGCGGGAATCACGGCGGGCCGGAACTCCCGCAGCGTCTTGAGGCACGCGCCCCGCCAGAACTCCTTGTGGGTCTGGGTCTTGCCGAAGAAGTCCTCCTCCTGGATCGTCTGGGGCGTGACCGGAACGAACCCGAGCTTCTTGGAGTTCTGGACCGCCCGCTGGTCGTCGCCGATCCACCACTCGAGGAACCGGACGGCGGCGTCCTTCTCCCGCTGGCCGCTGAACGCGTCCTTGATGAATCCGAGCGACGGCAGCCACGCCAGCGCCGCCTTGTTGCCGGCGTTCATCGGGAGCCCCCAGGTGTAGTCCCCGCTCATCATCGGGCCGCGTTGCTCCTCGAGGTAGTCGCCCCAGAGGTCGGTCGAGTCCTGGATGTGATTCACGGCGGTCTTCCCCGACCAGTGGAGCGTGGTGGCCTCCTCGTCGCCGTGATTGATCGAGTTCTCGTGGAAGAGCCCCTCGTCGATGAACTCGAACTGCATCTTGATGGCCTCCCGGGCCGCCTTGGAGTCGATGGTTGCTTCCGTTCCCTCGACGTTGACGACGCCGGAGAGCGACCCGCCGTGCTGGGGGATGTACAGCGACATGTACTCCTCGTCGCTCTGCTTCATCCCCGTCGTGTCGGGATAGTACCCCTCTCTCTGACCGAGCTGGGTCTGGTTGAGGCGCTCGTAGATCGGTTTGACGTCCTTCCGCCAGTGGAGGCTGCCCGCCTTGTAGTTGACCTCGCTCGGCTCGATGTTCGCCTGGTTGAGCCAGTCCTTGCGCCAGGCGCTGAAGTAGGGCCGGTAGCCCAGCGGGAAGGTGACCAGGTTGCCCTGCTCCCCGGTCGACTGGGCTCCCCACACCTTGTGGCCCTTCATGATCTTGTCGGCGGTCTTGTCGGCGAGTTCGGAGCTCTGCCAGAGGTCGTTGACGATGAGCCCCGCATCGCCGGCGAGGATGCCCGGCCGGGTCATCACCTCGATGAGGTGGGGGACGTCGCCGCTCGCCCGCGCCGCCCGGAACTTCGTCAGGACGTCGGTGTACGGGACGCCCGTGATGTTGATGGAGATTCCCGTCTGGTTCTCGAACTGGTTGACGATCTTGTTGGTGTACAGCCGCTTCGTCTTGCCTTCGGTGTAGTACGACAGCCAGATTTCGATCGTCGGCTTGCCTTGATACTCTAGATAGCCCGTGAGCCCCGTCGCCGTCGCACCGCCCCCGGCGGCCTTCAGGAAGTCTCGGCGGTTGACTCCGTCCCGTTCGACTCCGCTATCGACGACACCCCGATTCTGTGCCATTATCTAACACACCCCGCGAGGGATGCTAGGTGCTGACCGGTATGGGACTTTTGGCCTCTCCACATCCTTTACACTTTTTCGCACACAAATCTAAAATCGATGCACGGCGGACGTCGAAGTTCCGCTTTCAGGTGCCGAACGAATGCGCCGACTCGGGAGGGACGACAGGCGCGAGCGACAGCTAGCATCCCCGGCAGATTCCGATACTACTAACTCTCGCACGGGGAAAGTAGCACGCGAGCCAATAATGAAACTGCACGAGTATCAGGCGAAGAGCGTCTTCGCCGATGCGGGGATTCCGACGCCGGACGCGACCCTGGCGTCGTCGGTAGACGAGGTCGTCGAGGCCGCAGAGGAGATCGGCTACCCGGTCGCCGTCAAGGCCCAGGTGCACGTCGGCGGTCGCGGGAAGGCCGGCGGCATCAAGCTGGCCGACGACCGCGAGGAGGCCGAGCAGGCGGCCGACGACATCCTCGGCATGGACCTGAAGGGCTACCGCGTCGAGCGGGTCCTGGTCGAGGAGGCCGTCGACTTCAAGAACGAGCTCTACGTCGGCGTCACGATGGACCGCGGCGAGGGCAAGCCGGTCGCGATGGTCTCGACCAAGGGCGGGGTCAACATCGAGGAGGTCGCCGAGGAGGACCCCGACGCCATCGCACGCGAGCACGTCGACCCGGCGTTCGGGATGCACCCCTACCAGGCCCGCAAGGCGGTCTACGACGCGGGCGTCCCCCGCGAGGTCGCCTCGGACGTCGCGTCCATCCTGACCACCCTCTACCAGCTCTGGGACGACCGCGACGCCAGCGAGGTCGAGATCAACCCGGTGATGATCACCGAGGACGACGAGGTGATCGCGGCCGACGCCGTGATGAACATCGACGACGACGCCCTCTTCCGCCAGCAGGAGCTGGCCGAGATGGAGGAGGAGGCCTACGAGGACGACCTCGAGCGCAAGGCCGGCGAGTACGGCTTCGACTACGTGCGGCTCTCGGGCAACGTCGGCATCATCGGCAACGGCGCGGGCCTCGTGATGACGACGCTCGACCTCGTCGACTACTACGGCGGCGAGCCCGCCAACTTCCTCGACATCGGGGGCGGCGCGAAGGCCGAGCGGGTGGCCAACGCGCTCGACATGGTGTTCTCCGACGAGAACGTCGACGCGGTCGTGTTCAACATCTTCGGCGGCATCACCCGCGGCGACGAGGTCGCGAAGGGCATCAACGACGCCCTCGGGCAGTTCGACGAGATCCCCAAGCCCGTGGTCGTCCGGCTCGCCGGCACCAACGCCGCGGAGGGCCGCGAGATCCTGAACGACGACCTCGTCACGGTCGAGGAGACCCTCGAGGACGCGGTGCAGCGCACTGTCGAACTCTCCAAGGAGGAAGCACAATGAGCGTTCTAGTCGATTCGGACACCAGAGTCGTCGTACAGGGCATCACCGGCGGGGAGGGCAAGTTCCACGCCGAGCAGATGATGGAGTACGGCACCAACGTCGTCGCCGGCGCGGTGCCGGGCAAGGGCGGCCAGGAGGTCGCCGGCGTCCCGGTGTACGACACCGTCGATCGGGCCGCCCGCGAGGAGGACGCCGACGCCTCGGTCGTCTTCGTCCCGCCCGCGTTCGCCGCCGACGCCGTCTTCGAGGCGCTGGACGCGCCGCTCGACCTCGTGGTCGCCATCACCGAGGGCATCCCCACCCAGGACATGAGCAAGGTGTACAAGCGCCTCGGCGAGGTCGACACCCGGCTCATCGGGCCGAACTGCCCGGGCATCATCACCCCCGGCGAGTCCAAGCTCGGCATCCTGCCCGGCAACATCTTCGAGTCGGGCGACGTCGGCCTGGTCTCGCGGTCTGGCACCCTCACCTACCAGGTCGTCTCGAACCTGACCGACCGCGGCATCGGCCAGACCACCGCCATCGGCATCGGCGGCGACCCCATCATCGGCACCGACTTCATCGACGCCCTCGAGCTGTTCGAGAACGACCCCGACACGAAGGCGGTCGTGATGTGCGGCGAGATCGGCGGCGAGGACGAGGAGGAGGCCGCCCGCTACATCGCCGAGAACATGGACACGCCGGTCGCGGGCTTCATCGCGGGCCGGACCGCCCCGCCGGGCAAGCGCATGGGCCACGCCGGCGCCATCGTCTCGGGCAGCGGCACCGGCACCGCCGAGAGCAAGATCAACGCGCTCAACGACGCGGGCGTCCCGGTCGGCGACACCCCCAACGAGGTCGCCGACCACATCGAGGACTTCCTGTAGACCGGTCCCGCGTCTCGGCGTCCCCTCTCTCCGTCCCCGCACGTGTTTCGTCGTCTGCGGCCGCGTTTCGTCCGCACCGCTTTTCGTCCGGTCCCGCAGTCGCCTCGTCACGGAAGACTCCGGACTTCGCGGCCCAATCGGGGACGGGCACAGCCCTTAGGTGCGCGCCGACCCAATCGGACGTATGGAGGCACCAGCCCCACTTCAGTCGGCCGCCGACGAGCAGGACGGCGTCACGATCTCTCGCCGCGAGTACGAGGACGAGAACGTGATCACCGTCGACTTCGGCCGCGGCGTCGAGGCGAAGCTCGACGTCGTGGGCGAGACGGCCATCGTCGTCGCCGGCGACCGCCAGTTCGAGTTCGAGATCCCGGAGGAGGCGACGGAGGTCACGACCAACGACGGGATGCTCATCATCAAGGAGTAGCGCCGCCCCGTCCGTTCGACCGAGCGAGTCCGGCTTTTTCCGCGGAACGCCAGCCGCCAGTGGTTGTACCGTCTGTCGTCCTCTAGCCGTCAGTCACCCCCGAACCGTCAGTCGCCCCCGCATCTCCGGTCGGAGACGACCCCGAGTCACCCGCCGCCGACTCCGAGCCGGCAGCCGGTGGCGACTCCGCCCGCCCCTTCTTCGCCCACCGCTCCTCGACCAGGCTGTTGCCCAGCACCAGCGTGTCGCCGCCGTCGATCTCCAGCCGGGTCTTCCGGAGGTCGATCTCGCGCACCACGCCGGTCTCGTCGGCCGCGACGACCACGTCGCCGGGTTCGAAGTCGGGGTCGCGCAGGAGGTAGACGCCCGCGACCGTGTCGGCGATCATGTCCGAGAGCGCGTAGCTCACCCCGAGCGCGACGAACCCCGTGGCGGTCCCGAGGCTGGCGGCGATGTCGCCCATCCCGAGTATCTTCAGGAGCGCGAGCGCCGCGCCGAACCACATGAACACGCCGGCGACCGCGGCGAACAGGTCGGCCACGAGGTCGTCGGCGTAGATCCGGTCGAGCGCCGACCGGGCCAGCGACAGCGCGACCCGGATGCCTGCGTAGGCCGCGACCGCGAACAGGAGTGCCGTGATCAGCCTCGGGATCGCGTCCACGAAGCCCGCCCGGAGTCCGGCGAGCGACTCGGCGACGATTCCCTCGAACTCTCGGCTCTGAGAGACGTTCATAATCGGTCGTTCTCGGGCGCGCGACAAGAATACTCGGACGGGACGCGCCGAAACGGGAAAGCCTCAATACCGCTCGCTCCGACGTTCCGGCGTGAACGTCACCATCGTCGACTACGGCGTGGGCAACCTCCGGAGCCTCAGACGGGGCCTGGAGCGGGCCGGCGCCGACGTCGCAATCACCGACGACCCGGAGGAGATCGCCGACGCCGAGGCGGTCGTCCTGCCCGGCGTGGGCGCGTTCGAGGAGTGCATGCGCAACTCCGCGCCGTTCCACGACGTGCTCCGTGAAGTCGCGGCGGACACGCCGGTGCTCGGCATCTGCGTCGGGCTCCAGCTCCTGTTCACCGAGAGCGCGGAGGGCGCGCCCGACGGCGAGACGGTAGCCGGCCTCGACCTGATTCCCGGCCGCGTCGAGCGGCTCCCGAGCGGGGAAGTGAAGGTGCCCCACATGGGATGGAACGAGCTCCGCGTCGAGCGCGAACACCCGCTCGCCGAGGGCCTCGCCGACGGCGACTACGCCTACTTCGTCCACTCGTACTGCGCGGCGACCGACGACAACGCGGTCGCTGCGTGCGATTACGGGTTCGACTTCGCCGCCGTCGCCGCCAACGAGGCCGGCAACGTGATGGGGACCCAGTTCCACCCCGAGAAGAGCGGCGAGACCGGCCTCCGCGTCCTCCGGAACTTCGTCGACTACGCTCGGGAGTACGGGACGGAGGCGTCCGAGGCGGCGACGATCTAGGACGGACCGTCCGATTGAGAGTCCGAACGGCGCTACCGGTTCAGTTCGCCGAGACACTGCCCGCAGTACTTCGCACCGGACATGTTCGAAGCGCCGCAGGTCGAGCAGGTGAACGCGTCGAGCGCCGGACCGGGCGTCGCCGACGCGGCGTCGTCGGCCGCGTCGGCCCCGCGGCCGTCGGCGCGAATCGGTCCCCTGTCGAGGGCCTCTGCGGCGGCGTTCGAGACGTCTCGCGGGGCGTCGTCGCGTTCCGCGAGCGCGAGCAGCAGCGCGTCGTCGCGCATCTTCTCGAGGCCGCGCATCAGACCGAGGAACAGCACCGTCGGTGCGGCGATCACGAAGCAGGCGATCAGCAGTCGGAGGGCGACGTTCATGTTCGACTGGCGTCAGCACCCCATATTAATTCTACCGATTGATTGAATCGGCGCGGCCGGCGCTCCCGCGGGACTCCGAGTCGCCGTCGGCGCGGCGTTCCGCGTCGCAGCGCCGTCACTCGTCGTCGAGGCCGAGCCCGTCGAGTTGCCGGTCGAGTCGCTCGCGGGTCCGGGGCGAGAGGTCCGCGAGCGCCACCGCGCCGCTCGACGGGTCGCGGTTGAGCAGGCCCGCCTCGGCCATCGCCGGGAGGTGGTGGCGGTCGAGCGACACCCGGACGCGCTCGGGGTTCCGGTCGGTCGAGCGGGCGACAGCGTCGGTCAGCTCGGTCAGCGTGGCCGAGCCCCGGTCGCGCAGGTGGGCCAGCGCGAGCCGTCGCCGCCGGTCGGTCAGCACCCAGTGCAGGTCGTCGGGCAGCGGTCGGTCGTCCGCCCGGCCGGGTCGGTCCGACCGGTCGGTCGAGTCGGGTCCGTCCATGGACGAAAGACTCGACGGTCGCCGGCCACATTAAACTATATCCGTACTGATATGTCCCGGTGGGGTCGGTGACGGGTGTGAATATCCGACACAGGAGGGCCGACCGGTCGGTGACGCAGGCGAGGGAGTCGGAGGCGAGTAGCGGACGAGGAAGGAGTCGGGAGCGACGCCGAGAGAGGAATGGAAGGCCCACCGGATCGGGAGCGTCGGGGACCGGAAACCGGCGGCCGGCGAGCGACCGACTCGACGCGACCGTCGGCGACCGGAGTCGGGGGCTATACGACCGGTCAGCGGGCCGATTCGAGGTCGACGAAGGCGTCGTCGTCGGCCGTCAGCCACGTCGACATGCGCTCGACGCTGGAGAGGCCCTCGGGGTAGACGGTCCGGCGGTCGGGCCTGTCCTCGTAGTCGACGACGACCGAGGAGAGTTCGACGTCGGGTCGGTCGAGGCGCGGTTCGTGCTGGCGACCGTCGGGGGCGTCCGGGTCTGTCCGGGTGTCGGGGTTCGTGCTCATGGTGCTCCGACCGCGTCTCCCGGTACACCGAGGCTGGGTTAAGTATTTTCTATGAGTAATATATATCCGACCGGAGCGAACTGAACGCTCGGTACCCGCGACGTCGCCGCGCGGACGGGGGCTGACCGTCGTCCCGGCGGGACCGACGGCGCGTGCCCGAAAGCAAAATCTTATGTTTAGGACCACCTAAAATGACGGCTGACGATGCCGGCCGGGGCGACTACACTGGTGATACTCGATGTCCGCGCACTCTGAATCGGACGACGACACGGCCGAGAAGCGAGCGAACAGCCGAGTCCTCGGCGACGGCCGGCCCGGAGAGGGGTCGGGACCGTCGAGCGTCCTCCACGCCGAGGACCTCGAGCTGAGCTACCCCACGTCCGAGGAGCCGGTCGTCGAGTGCGACCGCATCGACGTCCCCGAGGGCGAGATCACCGCGCTGGTCGGCCCGAACGGCTCGGGCAAGAGCACGCTGCTCAAGGGGCTCTCGAAGCACCTCGAACCCGACCGGGGGTCGGTCGTGCTCGACGGCCGCGCCATCCAGGAGTACGGCGACAAGGAGCTCGCGCGGGAGCTCGGCCTGCTCTCCCAGGAGAACAGCTCGCCCGGCAGCATCACCGTCGAGGACCTCGTGTACCACGGCCGGTACCCCCACCGCGGGTTCTTCGACTCGGTGAGCGACGAGGACCGCGAGGCGGTCGAGCGCGCCATCGACCTCGCGGGCGTCGACCACCTCCGCGACGAGGAGGTCGGCAACCTCAGCGGCGGCCAGAAGCAGCTTGCGTGGATCGCGATGGTGCTCGCCCAGGACACCGACGTGCTGCTGCTCGACGAGCCGACGACCTTCCTCGACCTCCACCACCAGCTCGCGGTGATGGAGGTCGTCAAGAAGCTCAACGAGGAGGAGGGCGTCACGGTCGCGGTCGTGCTCCACGACATCGCGCAGGCCGCCCGGTTCGCCGACTACCTGGTCGCGCTGAACGACGGCGAGCCCTACGACTGGGGCCCGCCGCGCGAGGTCGTCACCGAGGAGCTGCTGGCCGACGTGTTCGAGGTCGACGCCGCGGTGACCTACACGCCGGATCCCGAGATCGTCCCCAAGCGGTCGCTGTAGCGCTGGCGGCCGACCGCTCCGCGATTCTATCCGCGTTTTCGGCTCCGAGCCGGAGGACTGCGTCCGACCCCGACGCGTCGGGGGTGAGATACAAGGACTCGCGGCCCGACTTCCACGTATGGACCTCCGAGACAGCGTCGATAGCCGCGGCCGACTCGCCCGCACACTCCTCGCCGCCGCGCTGGCGGTCGTAGCCATCGCTTCGCTCCGGAAGGGGAAGCGAGCGACGGGAGCACTCGCCGGCGTCGGCGCGCTCGCGCTGGGGTACAGTTCGACGACCGGCGCCGACGAGCTGGCGGAGACGGCCGACGAACTGGCGGAGACGATCGACATCGAGAGCAAACGCGAGAGCGAGAGCGAGGACGTAGAGCTGCGCTGTGCGATCTGCGGCGAGCCCATCCGCCCGGGGCAGCGACGGGGACCGGACGAGAACGGCGAGACCGCTCACGAGGCCTGCATGGAGCGGGCGCAGTGACGGCGACCCGCAGTCGCCGTACCGCCGACCGAACCCCGCCGGAGAGCGGTCCCCGCTCAGCATCGACCGGTCGCCGGAATCGGACTGCGACTCCGGGACCGGGGAGACGCCCGGCCGTCCCCGCGTCGGCCTAGAAGTCCTCTGCGGTGTCGATCCCGGCGACGACGCCGCGGTCGTCCTCCTCGAAGCGCTCGTCGGCGTCGTGGGCCTCGGCGAACACCAGTTTCGCCTGCTCGGTGTGTGCGAACTCGACCGCGTCGCCGACGCGGTCCTCGAAGTCGAACTCCTCGCGTAAATCGTCCCACGTGGATTCGGGAACTCGGTACGCCCTCGTGTCGTCGACGGTCGCGTACTCGTGGTCGGTCTCGAACGCGGAGTGGCGGCCGATCAGGTCGGCGTGGAGCACGACCAGCGCGTCCGCGATGGTCCCGGCGTCGACGTCGAACCGGTCGGCGGTCCGGTCGAGCACGCTGTCGTCGATGTGTGCCTCGCCCGTCTCGGAAGCGGCGTCGTCGGTCATGGTTCCGCGGAGAAACGGGCGCCGGCGGTTTCGGGCTTTCGGGCGTCCAGTAGGTGTTCCGGAAACGTGCTCGGCTCGTCGCGTCGCAACCGATTCAGTAAAAGACGGGCGGATTGTGGCCGATCGGAGAGGCTCTATTTCGGTGTGACGACCGTTCGACACTGGTCACACTCTGCATAGACGCCCGTCGTTCCGTCGGTTCTCTCGTACTCGATCAGCTTCGACGCGGCGGCGATCTCCGCCCCACACTCCGGACAGTTCCCCAGCGAGGCCGTGGTTGATGACATGGTGTCTGAGCGACTGCGTCGCCGTCTAAAACAAGACGACTGAACGCACTTAGCATTTCGTCAGACGAACGGTTTTGTTACAAGAAACTCCGAAGCGAGTGGGGACGGAGACGATAGGAACGTCATGGATTGTTTAGAGGTAATAGGGAATCGAACTGACTCTATCAAAAGGGTGTGAGAAAAACGGCGTTTGCCATTCTGTGTAATATACTCGGATTCACTAAGCCACCGTTCCAGAAGAAAAAGTCAAATAGGAAGTAGAGGCTCACTATTCCACCGACGAATTTTCCGATGCCTGTCATAGTAATAATAAAGTAGTAAAATACTAAATACTTTGTGTTGAACAATACAAGTTCGTCAGTCTACGATAGCACTATAGGACGATTCCAATAGGGGAGAGAGGCGAATACCCCGAAGATGTTTCTCGTCCAGTGGAAGACTTCTCTTGAATCGCACGCCGATATAGGGTTCAGACAAAAACAACCGCCAATCGGGTCATAACTCGATGACGCCGCCGACCAAATCGCAAGACAGCGGTGCAACTCATACCTTGATGAGCGTGAGGTTAAGAAATGGGTCGGGGCGGATTCGAACCGCCGACCTGCTCCGTGTGAAGGAGCTGTCATAACCGGACTAGACTACCGACCCGGGCGTCTCAAGGTTTCGCCTTCCGGGACTTAAGGCTTACTTTACGGTCGGAAAAGAGACCGGCAGAACGGGACGACCCCGGCGGGTTCACACTCGCCGCCGCGCCGCACGGAGTGCTCGTCGCGCCCGGGTCGCGGCCGCGTCCTCGGTCCGCTTCAGTTCGGTGCGCCACCGCTCGGTTCGGGTCTGCTCCTCGCGCTCGCGGCCGGTCGCCTTCCGGAGTCGTCGCTCGGCCGGTCGGAGCTCCTCACGCAGGCCGCGGGCGAGGTGGCCGCCGGCACGTCGGGCGTAGTACCAGGCGTCTTCGAAGTGCTTGTTCATCGTTCGCACACCATTGTGTTCCTACGGCGAGGACAGATATAGCTCTTGCCCTCGTCCGGGCCGCGGACCGCGCTCCCCGCCGCGATTCGCGGCGGGCCGTCGCCGCGGCAGTCCGTGTCACAAACTGTTTATCGGGCGGCGGCCACAGTGGGCGTATGTTCAGGCGGCTCTCGATACCGACGCCGTTCCAGATCGGCCCCGTCAACGCCTACATCGCCGGGCGGACGCTGGTCGATCCCGGACCGGGGAGCGAGGAGGCGTGGGCGGCGCTGCTCGACGGCCTCGAGGCCCGCGAACTCGCCCCGACCGACGTCGAGCAGGTGCTGGTGACCCACCCGCACCCCGACCACTTCGGGCTGGCGAGCCGGCTCCGCGAGGCGGGCGCCCGGGTCGTCGCGAGTCCGACCACCGCCGAGATCATCGCCGACTTCGAGGCCCGCCTCGACTACGAGCAGTCGTACTTCGTGGAGTTCTTCGAGCGCCACGGGATGGCCCGCTCGACCGCCGAGACCGTCACCGACCTCCCCGAGTCGTTCCTCCGGGTCGCGCCCGGCGTCGAGACCGACGAGGTCGTCGAGGACGGCGACGCAGTCGAGGTCGCCGGCGTCGACGTGACCGCCGAGGCGGTGGCTGGCCACGCCCCCGGCGAGACCATTTACACCTACGAGACCGACGACGGCGAGGAGTGGGCGGTCGTCGGCGACCAGGTGCTGCCCGACATCACGCCCAATCCCCTGCTCCAGCCCCCCGCCGAGGAGGGCGGTGAGCGAACCACCGGTTCGCGGTCCTCGGCGGGCCGCCGGTCCGACGGCGGCGAGCGTCCCCGCGTCCTCCCGGCGTTCAACCGCTCGCTGGCCGACCTCCGCGAGCGGGACTTCGACCGCTTCCTGCCGGGCCACCGCGAGGTGATCGACCGCCCGAGCGAGCGCATCGACGAGGTGCTGGCCGCCCACGAGGAGCGCACCGGGAACGTGAAGGAGATCGTCGCCGAGGGCCCGACCACCGCGGTCGAGGTGATGAACGACCTGTTCGACGACCTGCCCGCGACCGAGTACTTCTCGGGGATGAGCGAGGCGGTCGGCCACCTCGACGTGCTCGACGAGCGCGGCGAGGTCGAGCCCCGCGAGCGGGGCGGCGTCGTGGTCTGGGAGGTGACGGCGTGAACGACCTCCAGGCGGTCGCGCTCGGCGAGGCGACCGCCGACCTGGTCATCACCGGCGGCCGGGTCTGCCTGCCCGAGAAGGGGGAGTTCCAGTCCCGCGACGTCGTCGTGGTCGACGACCGGGTCGCCGCGCTCCCCGAGGACGCCGACCCCGTGATCGGCGAGGACACCCGGGTCATCACCGCGACGGACCGCGTCGTGGCGCCCGGGTTCGTCGACGCCCACACCCACCTCGACCTCCACCAGACGTTCGAGAACGCCTACCACTACCTGATCGAGGGCGGCACCACCACCGTCGTCTCGGAGGTCACGGGCTACGGCCCGGCGTTCGGCGCCGAGGGCGTCGAGCAGTTCCTCGCGGCGACCGCCTACCTGCCGGTCCGGGTCCGGGCGGTCGTCCCGCCCCAGCCGCTGCTCGACACCTTCGAGCCCCGGCGGGCCGACGACGAGGAGGCCGACGCCCTCGCGGACCTGCTGGCCGACGACCGGGTCGTGGGCGTCGGCGAGACCGACTGGATCCACGCCGTCGGCCGGGACACCCCGGCGGAACTGCTCTACGAGCGCGCCGCCGAGGAGGACAAGACCGTCACGGGCCACGCCGCCGGCTGCTCGGGCGAGAAGCTCGCGGCGTTCGCCTCCGTCATCGACGACGACCACGAGGCCATCTCGGGCGAGGACGTCGTCGAGCGCGTCGAGAACGGCATCCACACCGTCGGGCGCTACGGCTCGATCCGCGACGACGTCGCGGCCATCGGCGACGCCTACTCCGAGGTGCCGACCGCGGAGCTCTCGCTGTCGACCGACGGGATGTGGCCCCGCGAGCTCATCGACGAGGGCGACATGGACGCGGTGGTCCGGCGGGCCATCGAGGAGGGCGTCGACCCCGCCGACGCCATCCGGATGGCGACGCTCAACCCCGCCCGCCACTTCGGGCTCGCCGAGGAGGGCGTCGGCTCGCTATCGCCGGGCAGCGTCGCCGACGTAGTGCTCATCGACGACCTCGACGAGGTCACCGTCACCACCGTCGTCAGCGGCGGCGAGGTGGTCTTCAACAAGGGCGAGTCGAAGGTCGCGCCCCGGAGCCACGAGTACCCCGACCGCTTCTACGACTCGGTGAACGTCCCGACCGACCCCGACCGGTTCCGGGTCCCGGCCGACGCCGCCGACGGCGACGGCGCGGTCCGGGCCATCGAGCACCGCCAGGGGCTGGTCACGGGCGAGACGACCGTCGCCCCGCGGGTCGCGGACGGCGAACTCCTCGCCGACCCCGAGGCCGACGTCCTGAAGGCGACCCTGCTTGACCGGAACCCGCGGGACGACGCCGCCGGCCGCGACCCGGCGGACAAGCCGAGCTTCACCGGCTTCGTCACCGGGCTCGGCCTGGACTCGGGCGCGGTCGCGACCACCCTGGTCTGGGAGACCACCGGCCTCCTCGCGGTCGGGACGAACGACGAGGACGCCCGGACCGCGGCCGAGCACGTCGCCGAGATGGGCGGCGGCTGGGCGGTCGTGGAGGACGGGGAAGTCGTCGCCGAGCTACCCACCCGGGTCGCCGGGGTCTGCTCGGACCTCGAGGTCGAGGAGACCGCCAAGCTCTACGACGCGGTCGAGGCGGCGCTCCGGCGGCTCGGCGCCGACGCCGACCGGCCCATGCTGGCGCTCCAGACCCTGACGTTCCCCGGCGTGCCGGCGCTGAAGCTGTCGTTCTCGGGCTACGCCGACGTCCTCGACCGCGAGGTCGTCGGCCTCAGGCCCTGACGCGGACCGTGTAGTTACTCCTCCAGCATCTCCTCTTCCGCACCGGTGTCGCCCGCCTGGAGGTCCGAGGGCTCCCGGTCGGCCGCGCCCGCCTCGCCCTCGGGGTGCTCCCGGATGGTCCGGATCTGCCGGTACGGGAAGAAGTTGCGGCCCGTCTCGCGGTCGAGCCACACGCCGGTGTCGTAGAACTCCAGGCTGTGACCGCGCACCGGGGAGGTCACTTCGCGCTGACCGCCCTGTTCGCCGTGTCGCTGGACGAGATACACGGAGTAGGTACTCTCGGACATGACACCGTCCCTTCGACGTACCGGGCGAAAAGTGTGTGGGCGACCGTCCGGTTCGTCGACCAGTCTCGTCGCCGTCGGGTCGGGCCCTCCCGACCGGCGCTCCCGACCGACCCCCGGCCGGCCGAGTCGACGACTACCGGGACCGGAGCAGCGAGAACGGTCCGCTCGACTCCTGCTCGGCCGCCTCCCGTTCGACCGCCTCGCGCGCCCGTCGGGACCGGATGCGGTTGAACGCGATACCCCCGGCGACGACCAGCGCCACCACCGCGGCCGACCGCAGTTTCGGTCCCATGCTGGGGCGGCCGGTCGACCCGCCGCGGCCGGACCGTCCCGACGTCCCGCCGTCGGTCGTCCCGGCCCGGTCGCCGGTGCCGAACGAGAGCGACCGCTCCCGGCCACCGCCGGGGTTCACCGACCAGCTGAACTCCGAGTCGTGGAAGTGGATCTCGAGGATTCCCATGTCACGGTGGTTCGCCGAGCGCGAACTTAGCGGTTGGGGCGGACGAACTCTCGGCAGGCCGTCCCCTAGCCGCTAGGAGCCGAAGCCCGCCGACGTACCGCCGAGGCCGCCCCGGACCGAAGTAGAATGGTTCATTAACGCGTGGCCGCTTCTCCCGGTATGAACCAGTCGAACAGGGAGTTCCTCGAGGGCCTGCTGACGACGCCGAGTCCGTCGGGGTTCGAGGCCGACGTCCAGCGGGTCTGGGTCGACTACGTCTCGGAGTTCGCCGACGAGGTCCGGACCGACGAGTACGGCAACGCGGTCGCCGTGATCGAGGGCGGCGACCCCGCCGTCGCGTTCGCCGGGCACGCCGACGAGATCGGGCTAATGGTCAACGGCGTCGACGAGGACGGCTTCGTCCGGCTCTCGCGGGTCGGCGGCGCCGACCGCACGGTCACGAAGGGCCAGCACGTCGAGATCCACACCGACGACGGTGCGATCCCGGGCGTGGTCGGCCAGACCGCCATCCACCTCCGGGACACGGAGGACGACGAGGTCGAGGACGTCGCCGAGCAGCACGTCGACATCGGCGTCGAGTCCGAGGCCGAGGCCCGCGAACTCGTCGACGTCGGCGACCCCATCACCTTCGACACGCCGGTCCGCGAACTCCAGGGCACCCGGATGGCGGCCCGCGGGATGGACAACCGCGTGGGCATCTGGGTGGCCGCCGAGGCGGCCCGGCGCGCGGCCGAGGCCGACGTCGAGGCCACCGTCTACGCGGTCAGCACCGTCCAGGAGGAGCTGGGCAAGCAGGGCGCGAAGATGGTCGGGTTCGACCTCCCGGTCGACGCCGCCGTCGCGGTCGACGTGACCCACGCGGTCGACTCGCCCGACCTCGCCGACGAGAAGGACCAGCACGGCGAGGTCGAACTCGGCGGCGGGCCGGTGATCGCCCGCGGCTCGTCGAACCACCCCGAGGTGGTCCGGACCGCCCGCCGGGCCGCCGCGAACGAGGACCTGCCGGTCCAGCTACAGGCTTCCGGGCGCTCGACCGGCACCGACGCCGACGCCTTCTACACCTCGCAGGGCGGCATCCCGTCGCTCAACGTCGGCCTGCCGAACCGCTACATGCACACGCCGGTCGAGGTCATCGACACCGACGACCTCGACGCCGCGGCCGACCTGCTGGCGGCGTTCGCCGCCGAGTCGGCGGGACGCGACGGCTTCGCGGTGGATATTTAGCCCGGCGCCGGACTCGACGATCGTCTCCGGAACGTTTCTCCGCCGTTCCCTTACGTAATCAGGCCGCGACGTCCTCTGTCTTCGAATACGATAAGTACCCCTCCTCGAAACGATGGCAGGGAACGATACAGATGGCTATCAACGACGCAGTTGGGCGGGTCGGTCCGGAGACCGAGACCGACGCCGGCGAGTTCTGGCGACACGCGTTCGAGCAGCTAGTCGAGCACCTCCCCGAGCCCGCCTTCCTCGTCGACGACGGCGGGAACATCGTGCAGTGGAACCGGGGCGCCGAGGAGATGACGGGGTACCCCGCCGAGGAGGTCGTCGGGGAGCACGCCTACGACGTCTTCGGCACCGAGGGACAGGACGAGACGCTGGCCGAGACCGTGGTCCGGACGGGCGAGGTCGTCCGCGAGGAGGAGATCCGGTCCGCGGAGACGGCCGACGGCGAGCGGGCCCACGCCCGGGCGTTCGGCGTCCCCGTCACCGCGCCCTCCGGGGCGGTCGTGGGCGCGGTGGAGGTCCTCAACCGCGTCACCGAGCTCATCGAACAGCGCGAGACGATGCGGGATCTCCAGGCCCGGATGACCGACGAGGTCGAGTCCGCGGTCGGCGAACTGCGGGAGTCGACCGCCGACGTCTCCGAGAACTCCCAGCGGGTCAGCGACCTCGCGGGCGAACAGGCCGACAACCTCCGCGAGGTCCAGTCGGAGGTGTCGTCGATGAGCGCCACGGTCGAGGAGATCGCGTCGAGCGCCGACGAGGTGAGCACCCAGAGCACCGAGGCCAAGACGGCCGCCGAGGAGTCGGTCGAGAGCGCCGAGCGCACGCTCGACACCGTCGACACCGTGGCCTCCGAGTCCGAGGACGTGGTGGCCGACGCCCGGGAGCTGGAGGAGCGCGTGACCGACATCGGCGAGGTGGTCGAGGTCATCGACGACATCGCCGACCAGACCAACCTGCTCGCCTTGAACGCCAACATCGAGGCCGCCCGCGCCGACGGCTCCGGGTTCACCGTGGTCGCCAACGAGATCAAGGGGCTCGCCGAGCGCTCGAAGGAGCGGGCCGACGAGATAGAGGCCATCGTCGAGGAGGTCCGCGAGACGACCCACGACACCGTCGAGAAGATCGAGGCCAACGACCGGCGGCTCGACGAGGCCGCCGACGACGTCGAGTCCGTCGTCGAGAACCAGCGGGCCATCGTGGCGGCCGTCCAGCGGACCGACGACGGCGTCTCCCAGATCGCCGAGACCACCGAGGAGCAGGCCGCGAGCGCCGAGGAGATCGCCAGCATGACCGACACGGTCGTCGACCAGGCCGGCGAGGTCTCGGACGCGGTCGAGGGCATCGCGGCCGCCAACGAGCAGCAGACGGCGATGGTCCGGGAGATCGCGAAGAGCATCGAGTCGCTCGAGGCCTCTCTCGAGGACGTGACGGAGTAGTCCCCGGCGACCTCGGGACCGGGTCGACGCCGACGACGACGTAGCGATCGTCGTGACCGACGTGACCAGAGCGACCCCCGACGACGTGCTGGTGGACGCGCTGGTCGGCGAACTCCGCGCGGCCGGCGTCGAGCGCGACCGGATCGCGCTCGTCGTCGGTCATCGGCCGGTGGAGGCCGAGTCCGACGACGAGCTCCGGGCGGCGCTGGGCGAGCACGCCGACCGTGGCCGAGGCCGACGCGGTGGTCTCGACCGGGATGGTCGAACCCCACCAGTACGCCGGGTTCTCGGGCGGCGCGAAGACGGTCGCGATCGGCGCGGGCGGCGAGTCGCTCATCGGCTACACCCACGGCCCGGGGATGCTCTCGCAGGAGGGCGTCCGGCTGGGCCGGGCCGAGGGCAACCCGTTCCGCGAGACGATCGACCGGGCCGGCGACCTCGTCGGCCTCGACTTCTGCCTGAACGTCACCCACGCACCGGCGGCCGCATCGTCGTCCCCGCTCGCCTGCAGGAGGGCGCCGGCGAGGGCACGGGCGAGCAGCGGTTCTACGAGCGGCTCCGCGGGCCCGAGAGCGCCAACGCGCTCTACGAGGAGATGCGAAAGGGTACGACCCGGGCGCCCAGCGGGCGTTCGTCGTGGCCCGGGTCCTCCGGGCGTACGACTGCTACGTGACGAACAGCGAGCGCCCGGAGATCGTCGAGGACTGCCGGATGCACGCCCGGAAGTCGGTCGAGGACGCGGTCGAACCGGGCAGCGACGTGCTGGTGGTGCCCGACGCGCTCGACACGCTGCTGGTGGAGGGATGAGCGACGGTCCGGGGCCGCGGCTCACCGGAGCGACACCGTGTCGGGCAACCGGTCGTAGAACACGAGTCCGGCGGCCTCCAACTCGGGCAGGCAGTGCCGAGAGAACGAGTGGTAGACGTCCCGGCGGACGGCCGGTCGCTCCTCCCGCGGGAGGTCGTCCATCTCACCGACCAGGAACTCGTCGACGAGCTCGGTGACGTGGACCGGCGAGCGCTGGTTGGTCCACCGGAGGAAGTCGACGACGAACCGACACCGGGCGTCGCGGAGGGCGACCGGTTCGTCGGGGCGCGACCTGCGCGATCGGTCCCGTCTCGGCGCCCCGTCGGTCGGTGACCGGTACTGTTTCGGCATGAGGGGTCCAGGCGACGCGAATCTATAAGCCCACCGCCCGCAGCGAGAGCGGGAACGGAGACTGCGGCGACGGTCGGCGCGGCGAATCGGAAGGGGTGTCTGGACCGGCTACCAGAGGATGTGGGGCCAGACGAACTCGAACAGCAGCCAGATGAACCCGGTGAGCACCAGCGTCATCAGGACGTTGAGCACGACGCCGGCCCGCATCATCTGGCTCTGCTTGAGGTAGCCGCTGCCGAAGACGATGGCGTTCGGCGGCGTCGCCACCGGGAGCGCGAACGCGAAGCTCGCGGCGATGGCGCCCGACACCGAGAGGAAGACCGCGGCCGCCACGTCGGTGAGACCGAGCGTGGCGGCGAACACGCCCCCGATGCTGATGAGGATGGGGACGATGATGGTCGCGGTGGCGGTGTTCGAGGTCATCTCGGTCAGGAAGATGACCAGCAGGACCACGACAGCGACGACCAGCAGGATGGGCGCGCCCGTCAGCGACCCGAAGACGGTGTCGGCGATCCACTTGGTCGCGCCGGTAGCGGCCAGCGCGTCGGCGAGCGCGATGCCGCCGCCGAACAGCAGGATGGTCCCCCAGTCGATGTCGGCGAGCTCGTCCCACTCCATCGTGTCGGCCAGCACCAGGGCCGGGATGGACATCAGGCCGACCATCACGTAGTAGAGCAGCCCCTGGTGGCCCTCGATGCCGAAGACGCTGGTCCCCTCGCCGCCGAACAGCGTCACCGCCCACGCGTCGGGGAGGTGGGGCGCGATGAAGTCGCCGAGGCCGCCCACCACCCACAGCACCGCGGTGGCGGTGAAGATGACCGCGACGCGCTTGCCCCGCGGGTCGAGCGGACCCTCCTCCGCGAGGTACCGGCTGGCCTCCTCGCGGGCGTCGCTGACGTCCTCGACCCGCGGCGGGTAGAGGACGTAGGTGAGCATGTACCAGACGATGGGGAGCGTGACGACGACGATGGGCAGGCCGATGAGCAGCCACTGGGCGAACCCGATCTCGTAGCCCAGCATCTGGTTGAGCTGGGAGGCCAGCACCGCGTTCGGCGGCGTCCCGATGAGCGTGCCGACCCCGCCGACGCTCGCGGCGTAGGCGGTGCCCAGCAGCATCGACACCTGGATGTTGGAGAACTCGCCGTCGGCGACGTCGGCGGTCGCCGCCGCGCCGGCGCCGTCGGCGGCCACGTCGGAGTCGACTGCGTCCGCGGTCGCGGCGGCCGCCTGGACGCCCTCGCGGCCGATGACCTGGGTGAGCACGCCCAGTGCGATGGGGGTCATCATGGCCGTGGTCGCCGTGTTCGACACCCACATCGAGAGGAACGCGGTCGCCAGCATGACCGACAGCACGAGCCGGCGGGGCGACGAGCCCATCGCCGACATCATCCACAGCGCGATCCGGCGGTCGATGTCGTACTTCTGGAGCGCGTTCGCCAGCATGAACCCGGCGATGAACAGGAAGATGAGGTGGTCGGCGAAGCCGACGAGCGCCTCGTCGAGGTCGGCGTACACCCCGAAGGCGGTCAGCAGTACCGGTATCGAGAGCGCGGTCACCGCGAGCGGGAACGCGCCGGTCACCCAGAGCAGCCCCGCGAAGAACATCGTGGCGAGCGCGAACTGCCCCCTGACCGAGAGCCCGTCGGGGGTCGGGGCCGCCGCGATGACCCCGGTCCCGAGGAGTGCGATCAGGAAGACGACGATGCGCCCGCGCTCGGAGGACGGCTGTATCATTGATACACACACTCGTAGGGGTATGTACCGATTAATATCTTCCGATTCGGGTGGTATCGAACACCACGACGTCAGAAGTGGTCGGCGATGGCGCGGAGCTGGTCGTCGTCGAGCTCCTCGGCGTAGAGCTCGAGCAGCAGCCGGCGGCGGGACGGCGAGAGCGCCCGGGTTCCACTCTCGAGCATCGAGACGTGGGCCTGGACCAGCTCGTCGACCTCGCGCTCGATGGCCCGCTGCTCGTAGCCCGCCGCGACCCGGAGCAGCCGCCACGCCATCGGCGAGAGCTCCTCGACGTCGACGTCCGTCGTCTCACCCATCGACCGTACCAATCACGTCGGCCTCTTATAAATATCCGGACACCGGCGGGCGGTCGCGGAGCCGACAGTCGTCGGGGGAGCCTCCCGGACGAGCGCGGGCAATTTCCCCCGAACGAGCGCGGCCGACCTCTCCCCGACGTGCGCGGCCAAACCGTTCCGGAGAGGCGTCTGGCACCGTGCCGTCGTGGAGGCGGAGGCGCCCGCGGTGGACCGGCCACGCTACTGGACCGCCGACGTGCCGGTCGGGCGCTCGTACTCGCCGCCGATCTCCTCGAGCACCCGGTCGTGGAACTCCCGGAGGACGGCGCTCTCGTCCTCGGCCAGCACCACGTCGCTGGCCATCAGCGTGGCGAGCCCGAACGCCTTGGGCGTCGGCACGTCGACCCGGTTGGCGACCACCGACACCTCGCCGGCCTGCACGTCGGCCAGCACGTCCTCGATGGCCGAGACGGCCAGCTTGTCCTCGATGATCTCGCGGTAGGTCTCCTCGACGACCGCGAACTCCTCGAGGTCCTGGGCGAACCCGAGCAGCATCTCGCTGGAGACCTGCTGCTCGCTGGCGGACTTCTCGTAGCCCTTGTAGCGCTTGAGGATCATCAGCGACCGGGTGGCGTTGATGCGGAAGTACCGCTGGAGGAGCTCGGTGCCGTCGAGCGCGGCCCGGAGGTCGCTGCGGACGTCCTCGGGGTCGATGTCCCGGATGATCTCGGCCACGTCGACCTTCCGGTTCAGGGGCATCGACACCGTGAACCCGTGGTCGGCGACCGCGACCGAGACGTTGGTGTTGGCGGCGTTGGCGCACCGGTAGGCGACCAGTCGCGAGAGGCCGTCGTTGAACTGCCGGCCGTAGTTCGAGTGGACGTAGTAGTGGCGCTCGTACTCGTCGCGGTCGAGCTCGACCTCGACCGCGAGCCGGCGGTCGGTGCTGACGCTCTCGGGGCCGGCGTACCGGAGCTGCTCGTCGAACATCCGGGCGATGGCCCGGACGCTGTTCTCGTCCAGCGGGAACTCCCGGAGCCACACCCGGACCGCGCGCTTGCCCCGCTTCCGGAACCGCTCGACGAGCTCGCCCTGGAACTCCAGGATGGACCTGCCGAGGTCGTAGGAGAGCGGCAGGCGCTCGGAGAACCACGACGGGACGGTCGGCCGGGCGCTCGTCCGGTCGGCGTACACCTTCGACCCGCGGCGGTACCGGAACTCGAAGTTCTGGCCGCCGAGGACGAACACGTCGCCCTTCTCCAGGGTGTCGAGGTACGACTCGTCGAGGTCGCCGACCCACTCGTTGTCCGCGCGGGTGAACACGTCGCAGGTGAACGAGTCCGGGATCGTCCCGATGTTGGTCATGTAGATGACCCGGGCGAGCCGGCCCCGCTTGCCGATCAGGGGCTCGCCGACCTCGTAGTCGGGGTAGTGGTACTCTCCCTCGGGCGGGTCGTTCTCGTCGCGCCAGATCTTGGCGTAGACGTTCTTGTCCTCCAGCCCCTCGTAGTCCGAGGTCAGGTACCGGAACAGGGTCTCGAACTGCTCGTCCGAGAAATTGCGGTAGGGGTAGGCCCGCCGCAGCGTCTCGCGTACCTCCCGCTCCGGTCGGACGTCGTTGATGGCCATGCCGTAGACGTGCTGGACCGCCACGTCGTAGGCCTCCTCGGGGACGAACACCCGGTCGACGAACCCCTCCTCGGCCTTCTTGAGCATCACGGCGCACTCGACCAGCTCGTCGCGGTCCAGGGCGATGACCCGGCCGGTGACCGTCTCGCCGAGCTGGTGGCCCGCCCGGCCGACCCGCTGGAGCAGCGAGGCCACCGACTTGGGCGAGCCGACCTGGACCACCAGGTCGACGTGAGGCATGTCGATGCCCAGCTCCAGGCTGGTGGAGGTCGTCACCACGTCGAGCGACCCCGCCTTGAGGTCCTCCTCGATGGACTGGCGGGCCTCCTTCGAGAGGCTGCCGTGGTGACAGCCCGAGTTGTCCTCGTCGTAGTCCTCGTAGCGCTCCCGGAGGTTGTGGAGCACGCGCTCGGCGCCCGACCGGGTGTTCGTGAACACGAGGGTGTTGGTGTGCTCGGAGACGAGGTCGTGGAGCTGGTCGTAGAACCGCTCGTTGACCACCTCGCGGGACGTGCCGATGAGGTCGTCTGTCGGGCACTGGAGCTCGACGTCGAACTCCCGGACGAACCGGGTGTCGACGATCTCGCGGTCCCGGACCTCCCCGCCCTCGCAGCCCGCGAGGAAGTCGGCGATCTCCTCCAGGGGCTCGACCGTCGCCGAGCAGCCGATGCGGGTCGGCGACGTCTCGACCATGTTCTCGAGCCGCTCGAGGCTCACCGCGAGGTGGGTGCCCCGCTTGCCGTCGGCGAGGCTGTGGATCTCGTCGACGACGACGTACTCGACGGTCTCTAACTTCTCCTTGAACTTCGGCGAGTTGAGCAGGATGGCCAGCGTCTCGGGCGTCGTGTTGAGGATGTGGGGCGTCTCCTCCAACATCTTCCGGCGTTCGGCGTCGTCGGTGTCGCCGTGCCGGATGGCGTGGCGGACCGACGGCTCGCCGTCCATCCGGGCCGCGATGCCCGCCAGGGGCTCGGCCAGGTTCCGGTGGATGTCGTTGGCCAGCGACTTCAGCGGCGAGACGTAGAGGCAGTACACCGAGTTGTCGAGGCCGTCGGGCCGCTCGCGCTCCCGCCGGAACAGCTCGTTCAGGATGGCGGTGAACGAGCTGAGCGTCTTCCCGCTGCCGGTCGGCGAGGCGATGAGGGCGTTTTCCCCCTCGTGGATGAGCGGGATGGCCTCCTTCTGGGGCGGCGTGAAGAATCCCCCGTTGTCGGGGACGTGCTCGCCGAACTGGTCGACCCACCACTCCCTGACCGCCGGCTCCAGCGATTCGAGGACGTCGGCGTCGTCCAGCGCGACCGACGCCGCGTCGAAGTCGAACTCCCCGCGCGCCAGTAGCTCGCGCGCTCCCATGCTGGCGGTCCGTTGGGGCCGGGTACTTAAGACGGTTTGGTCACCGGAGCGAAAGTGAAACTGGCCGCCTCGGAGCGCCGACCCCGACGTCTGCCCCGTATTCCTCTCGCCCGGGACCGGTCGGTTCAACTTGAGTCGACGCTCGAACCAGGACCGGACCCTATTTCATTTAAACATTTACCACACGGTGGAAGTGTATATCCGGGCGACGAACTCGCTCCGTCGGGGTGGAGACACCTGGCCCGTACTCCGTAAGCTTATAAATCCCCTCCGAACTCAGTCGACGAGGACGAACGCAGCGAGGAGTAGCCAGGCCCGACCGCCGCGAGGGCGAGGTCCGCCGAAACTCGCCGGAGGCCGAACTGCCGTGCTGCGCTTCCGCTGGCGGTAGCGCGTCAGGCCGCCGTACAGGAGGTACGCGCCGGCGCCGAGCGCGACGAGCGACTGACGGTCCAGAGCGGGGACGCGGAGGGCACGTTCGGGCGCCGATGTGTCGGCGGCCCCCGAATAGCTGGCGATGGTCGCCGCGCCCGAAGCGATTAACCCCCTCGGTCCCCGGGAGTCGAACATGCAGGTCACGTTCCTCGGCACGGGCAGCGCGATGCCGACCGGCGAGCGCTACCAGACCGGCATCGTCGTCGGCAGCGAGGCGACCGACCGGCGCGTGCTGGTCGACTGCGGGAGCGGCGTGCTCCACCGCCTCCAGCAGTCGGGAATCGGCTACGAGAGCGTCTCGACGGTCCTGTTGACCCACCACCACCTCGACCACGTGGCCGACCTCCTCCCGCTGCTGAAGGCGCGGTGGCTCGCGGGCGAGGAGCACCTCGAGGTCGTCGGCCCGTCGGGCACGAAGGCGCTGGTCGACGACCTGCTCGACGTGTTCGACTACCTGGAGGGCCGGGTCGACCTCCGGGTCCGGGAGGTCGGCGCCCACGAGTTCGAGGTGGCCGGCTTCGACGTCGAGGGGTACGAGACCCGCCACTCGGTGCCGTGCCTGGCCTACCGGTTCGACGACACCTTCACGTACAGCGGCGACAGCGAGGCGTTCGCCGGCCTCCCGAACTTCGCCGACGGCTGCGACGCGCTGGCCCACGACTGCTCGTTCCCCGACGACGTGGACGTGGACAACCACCCGACGCCGACCCAGCTCGGCGAGGCGCTGGCGGAGTCGGGCGCCGACATCGGCCGGGTGTTCCTGACCCACCTCTACCCCCACACCGAGGGCCGCCACGAGGAGATGCTGAACGCCATCGAGGCGGTGTACGACGGCGACGTGCGGTTTGCAGATGATTTGCGGACTGTCGAGTTATAGAACGAGACACGTGCGGAGGAGTCCGCGTCCGGGACAGCGGTTTACGGCGTCGAGCCGGCCGCTACCGGAACTGCGGGACGACCTCGTTCCCGAGCTCCCGCAGCACCTCGTCGACGGGGCGCTCGCTGTACTTGAGGTTGAACAGCAGGTGGTTCACCCCGATGTCCTCGAGTCGCTCGATGTAGTCGACAAGCCACTCCCGCCCGGTGCGGAAGCCCTGATGGATCTCGGAGGGCGGCGTCGTCGGGTCTTCGGTCAGGTCGACGTAGGTCGCCTGGCCGAACGGCTTGAACTCACCCGGTGCATGCTCGGCGGTCAGGTCGCGCCAGCGGTCGACGACCTCGGCCTGCGAGTCGAGGTCCTGCGTGTAGTACATCCAGGCGTCGGCGTGCTCGGCCAGCCAGTCCTCGTCCTGGCGGGCGTGGCCGGTCACCGGCATCGGGAGCCCGTCGGCGGTCGGCTTGGGGATCAGGTCGACCTCCCCGTTCATCGCGCCGAACTCCGACTCGACCTCCGGGAACTCCTCCTCCAGGACCGTGTTGAGCACCCGGAAGTGCTCGCGGAACCGCTCGCCGCGGGTCTCGCGGTCGACGCCGAACGCGTCGTACTCCGCCGGGCGGTCGCCGCTGGCCACCCCGAGGACGAGCCGGCCGCCCGACAGCCGGTCGACCGAGGCCGCGGCCTTGGCCACGTGGAGCGGGTGGCGCAGCGGGAGGACGATGGCCCCGGTCGCCAGCGCGACGTCGTCGGTGTGGGCCGCGATGTGGCTCAGGTAGACCCACGGGTCGTATATCTGGCCCGCGTCGCCGAAGCTCGGGTCGAGCAGCGGCACGTCGCGGAACCAGAGCGCGTCGAACCCCAGCTCCTCGGCCAGCCGAGCGCGCTCGACCTGGTCCTCCATCGAGGCGGTCGCGCCCTCGTAGCCCTCGAGCGGGAAGATGGCGCCGAACGTCAGTTCGTCCTCGCGGAACGTGCGTTCGAATCCGGCGTTGTACCTAGCTGTCATCGTTCTGTGGATTCACGCAGCTCACTCCGACTCGGCCGGAACCGCCGATTCGGGCGGGACCTCCGACTCGCTGAGCGTCGCGTCGGGTTGGAGGATCTCCTGGAAGTCGAACTCCTCGGGGTCGCGTCCCTCCGCGACGCGGGTCGGCCAGTCTGGGTTCGCGAGCGCGCTCGTCGCCTGCGCCACGAGGTCTGCCCCGTGGGACTCGACGACCCGCGCCGCCGCGTCGGGGTCGCCGAGATTACCGTTGGCGACCACGGGAACGGTGGTGTACTCGTCGGCCAGCTCCGCCAGCGTCGGCCCCGAGCCGAACGCCGGGGCGGTGACGTCCTCCTCGGTCACGTGGACGAAGTCGACGCCGGCCGAATCGAGCGCGCGGAAGACGACTTCGGCGTCGTCTTCGCCGCCCGACCAGCGGTAGTCGGGGTCGTTGACCTTGCTCTGGGAAATCCGGACTCCGACGGTGAACTCCTCGGGGACCGCGTCCCGGACCGCCTCGACCACCTCGGCGGGGTACCGAATCCGGTTCTCGACGGAGCCGCCGTACTCGTCGTCGCGCTCGTTGGTGTACTCCGTCAGGAACTGGTCGAGGAGGTAGCCGTTCGCGCCGTGGATCTCGACGCCGTCGAACCCGGCCGCCTCGGCGCGCTCGGCCGCTCGGGCGAACCCCCGTCGGGCGTCGGCCATCTCGTCCTTCGTCATCTCCTTCGGAACGGCAAATTCCCCGCTCCCGCCGTAGAGTTCCAACTGTTCGCCCTTCGGTTTCACGGCGGACGGACCGACCGTCTCGTCGGCGTGCTCGTTGCCCTGCGAGAGCGCCCCGGCGTGCATGAGCTGCGCAAAGATAGGTGCGCCCTCCTCGTGGACGGCCTCGGTCACCGTCCGCCACGCCTCGACGTGCGACTCGTTGGCGAGGCCGGGCTGGTTGCGGTACCCCTGGCTGTAGGCCTCGTCCGGGTACGTCCCCTCGGTGACGAGGAACGAGAAGCCGCCGCGGGCGAACTTCGCGTAGTAGCGTTTCATCCGGTCGGTCGCGCGTCCGTCGGTCGTCGCGCTCGTTCGGGTCATCGGCGCCAGCCCGACCCGGTTCTCGAGCGTCGTCCCGTTCAGGTCGAACTCGTCGAACAGAACGCCGTGTTCGTCGTCCATGGGTACCGACGTAACCGCCCGTCGGGTTTAACGCTTTTGAACTGTATGGGCAATACTGTCGAGCGAAATAGGTCATCGCGAATCGACAATATCCGAACTGTTCTGAGCTTTCTTGGCTTCTCCCTGTTCGAGTCCCGGAAATAGTATTGTTCAGTAGAGGCAAAGTCGAGAGGTTCCTGTCAGCTTATAGTATCGCGTTCCGGCGGCGATTCGCGGTAAGTTCGCGAGGTGCCAGTGGCGTCTTACGGGACAGGGCGCTACGACCGACCGTGACCGACAACGCGACGACTCCGCGGGACCTGGACCGATTCTCGCTGAACGACCGCACGGCCGTCGTGACCGGCGGGTCGAGCGGTATCGGCCGAGCCATAACCGAACTGTTCGCGGCCGACGGGGCCGACGTCGTGGCCTGCTCCCGGACGCTGGCGGACGTCGAGGCCGTCGCCGACGCCGTCGCCGAGAGTGACCGGCCCGGCCGGGTCCACCCCGTCGAGTGCGACGTGACCGTCCGCGAGGACGTCGAGGCGCTCGCGGACGCCGCCCTCACGGAGTTCGGAGGCGTGGACGTGCTCGTGAACAACGCCGGCGGCGCGGGCGGCGAGCCCTTCGACGACGTGACGCCCGAGGACTGGCACCAGGTGGTGGACGTCAACCTCACCGGGACGTACAACGCGACGCGGGCGTTCGCCGAGCCCCTGAAGGAGTCGGGCGGCGCGGTCGTCAACATCGGCAGCATGGCCGGCGAGTACGGCGTGCCGGGGATGGTCCCCTACAGCGCGGCGAAGTCGGGCGTCTCGGCGCTCACGCGGGCGCTGGCCGCCGAGTGGGCCGACGCCGACGTCCGGCTCAACGCGGTCGCGCCCGGGTTCGTCGGCACCGAGAAGGTGCGGGAGACGTTCGGCATCGAGCGCGACGTCGACCGGTCGAAGGCCGCCCGGAACGTGGGGACCCCCGACGAGGTCGCCGACCTGGTGCGGTTCCTCGCGAGCCCGGCCGCGTCGTTCGTCGACGGCGAGACCGTCGAGATCACGGGGCGTCCGCTGGTCTACGGGCCGGGCGACCTGGCCGAGTAGGGCGCGCCGGCCGCGGTCAGCCCTCCTCGGCGGCGTCGACCCGCTCGGCGTTGCCCTCGCTCAGGACCAGCCACAGCACCGCGACGACGAGCACGCCGACCAGGGCCGCGCTCCCCGCGGTGCTGTCGGTGAACGAGTGGGTGTCGAGCCAGTAGTGGAACCAGAACACGTTGGCCAGCGGCGTCCCGTCGGTCCGGCCCAGGCCGGGCAACACCAGTCCCATGTCGGGCAGCATCGCCCACAGCCCGCTCAGGATGGCGATGGCCCCGTCCTGGGCCGTCTTCCTGTGCAGGCCCGTGACCATGAGGAACAACAGCGCCCCGGCCGCCCCGGCCGCGAAGTGTCCGATTCCCAGTGACACGCCCGGACGTTCGACCGTCGGGCTTGTAGGTCGTTCGGCGGCCCCGGCGGGACCGGCCGCGCGCCGAACTGTTTTAGGCCGACGCCCCGTCGGGTCGGCCATGACCGACCAGTGTCAGTATCTGGAGTACCGACCGCTGTCAGGGACGGGCAGTTCCGAGGAGGGCGGCGATTCGGACGGCGCCGGTTCTCAGGAACCCCGGGCGTACTGCACCGCCGCCGACACGTTCGTCCAGGCGATGCGGGCCGACGTCTGCAACCTGCGGTACGGCCTCGACCCCGAGACCGACTGCGAGTTCTACCGCGACGCAGAGGGGTTGCCCGCCGCGTCACCGGGCGAGGGGGCCGAGGCGGAGTTCGACGCGGGAGGCGAAAGCGGTGCGGGGAACACCGGCGGCGCGTCCGATACCGGAGGCGACCGCGGATGACCTATCAGGACTACCTCGACGGCGACCCCGTCGTCATCACGGCCGCGCTCACCGGCGGGGTCCAGGGGAAGGAGGCCAACCCGAACCTGCCCGAGACCCCCGCGGAGATCGGTCGGGCCGCCGCCGAGTGCGAGGAAGCCGGCGCGGCCGTGGTCCATCTCCACGCCCGGCGGCCGAACGGCGAGCGGTCGTTCGACCGCGAGCGCTTCCAGGCCATCACCGACGAGGTGCGCTCGCGGACCGACCTGGTGGTCCAGCACTCGACCGGCGGGACCGCCGCGCCCCTCGAGGCCCGCCGGCAGTCGCTCCGGACCGACCCGGCGCCCGACATGGCCAGCCTCGACATGGGACCGCTGAATCGCTACGAGCATCTGACCAGCGAGAACACCCGGGCGATGGTCGACTCGCTGTACGACGAGATGGCCGAGCGCGGCATCAAGCCCGAGCTGGAGGTGTTCAACGACGGCCACCTCAACGAGGTCCGGGGGCTGCTGGAGCGGCGCGACCTCGCGGAACCGGTGTACGCGACGCTCATCTTCGGCGGGGGCACCACGTCGCCGCCGTCGCCCCGCAACCTGCTGAACGCCGCCGACAACCTGCCGGCGGGCGCGCTGTTCAACACGCTGGGGTTCGGCCCGCACCAGCTCCCGCTCACCACGATGGGCATCCTGCTCGGCGGGCACGTCCGGGTCGGGCTGGAGGACAACGCCTACTACCGGAAGGGCGAGCTCGCCGAGAGCAACGCACAGCTGGTCGCCCGGACCGCCGACCTGGCCCGGACGCTGGGGCGCGACCCCGCGACGCCCGACGAGGCCCGCGAGATCCTGGCTCTGTGAAGGGGCCACGAGATGCCGCATCTGTGAGAGGTCGGTGACGGGCGCGTCACCAGCTTACCACTCCGTCCGGCAAGGCTGAAGGCCGCGCTCGGACAACAGTCGGTATGAGCCAGACCGAGCGCCCCGAGCTCGTGAACATCAACCACGTCACGAACATCTGCACCGACATGGACCGCACGCGGGAGTTCTACGAGGAGGTGCTGGGCTTCCACACGGTCAAGATGACCGAGAACTACGACGACCCCGGCACGCCCCACTACTACTTCTCGCCGACGCCCGAGGGCGAACCGGGCACCGTCGTCTCCTACTTCGAGTACCCCGGGTCGCGGGGGTCGCCCGGCCCGGGCGCGTCCCACCACTTCGCGATGGGCGTCGAAGACGGGGAGACGCTGCGAGAGTGGCAGTCGTACCTGCGCGAGCAGGGCGTCCGAGTCTCGGACGTCCGCGACCGCACCTACTTCGAGAGCATCTACCTCTCGGACCCCGACGGCCTGACCATCGAGATCTGCACCGAGGGGCCGGGCTTCGGCGTCGACGAGGAGGAGCCCGGAAGCGAGTTCGTCGAACCCCCGGAGGGCGTCTGATGGCGGGACGCAATCCCCACGCGGGCCACGACGACCCCCACGCCGGCCAGGAGGTCGTCACCGCCGGCCCGGACCTCGACGACGCCGACGCCGCGGTCGTGTTCGTCCACGGCCGGGGCGCCACCGCCCAGAGCATCCTCCAGATGGCCGGCGAGTTCGACGCCGAGGGCGTCGCCTACCTCGCGCCCCAGGCCCGCGGCCGGACCTGGTATCCCAACTCGTTCATGGCGCCCATCGAGGACAACGAGCCCAGCCTCTCGTCGGCGCTGAACTGGCTCGGCGACCTGCGCGAGCGCATCGAGGAGGCCGGGGTCCCGGCCGAGAAGACGATGTTCGTCGGGTTTTCGCAGGGCGCCTGCCTCTCCAGCGAGTTCGTCGCCCGCAACGCCCGGAAGTACGGCGGCCTGGCCGCGCTCAGCGGCGGGGTCATCGGACCGGACGGGACCCCGCGGGACTACGACGGCAGCCTGGACGGGACGCCGGTGTTCCTCGGGTGCAGCGACAGCGACCCCCACATCCCCCTCGAACGGGTCCACGAGACCCGCGACGTGTTCGAGGACCTCGACGGCGACGTCGAGGAGCGCATCTACGAGGGGATGGGCCACGGCGTGAACCGGGACGAGACCGAGTACGTGACCGAGATGGTCGAGAGCCTGACGGCCGACGACTGAGGACGCGGCCCGCCGACTCCGATTGCGACGGCGAACCGTCACCGATACCAACCGACCGGGCCCTCGGCTCGGACGTGAGCGAGCACACAGTCACCGTCTACACCCGCGAGGCGTGTCACCTCTGCGAGGACGCCATCGAGACGGTCGACCGGGTGGCCGACGAGGTCGCGGCCGACGTGTCGGTCGAGACGGTCGACGTCGACGAGGACCCCGAGCTCCGCGAGGAGTACGGCGAGCGGGTCCCGTACGTCCTCGTGGACGGGCGGCCGCAGTTCAAGTACCGGGTCGACGCGACCTCGCTGCGGACGGTGCTCGGAGACTGACTCAGAATCGGACCGCGGCCAGCCGGTCGGCCAGCGACCGGATCTCCGCGAGCGCCCGGGGCAGCGCGGCCGTGCCGATTACGGAGACCGCCGCGCTCGTCGCGACGACGGCCGACGGGGCTCCGACTGCTGCGTCGGCGGCCGCCCCGAGGAACGCCGCCCCGGCGACGGTCGCGCTGTAGTAGGCCGACCGCAGCGGCAGCGTGTAGGGGTCGCCCGGCCGGGGCCACTCGCCGACGTCGACCCAGCCGCCCCGGAACGTGCCGGCCGCGCAGGTCGAGACCGCGATAGCGGTGAGGCCCGCGAGCGCGACCGGTCCCTGCGGGGTCGCGAACAGCAGGAGCACGAGCGCCGGGATCGAGAGCATCGAGATCTCCAGGCCGGCGAAGAAGACGTGGTCGAGCCAGCGCTCCCAGCCCTCCATCGCCATCGTCTCACTCCAGCCGGTAGCGCAGGAGCGCGGCGATGCCGCCGAACCCCGCGAGCTGGTCGCCCGGCGCGAACTCGCCGGAGAACACCGTCACGTCGCCGCCCTTCTGCTCGACGGTCGTGATGAGCTCGTTGACGTCGAAGGGCCACTCGCCCTCCGCGCCGCGCTCCTCGCGCAGGCGCTCGTCGAGCAGCAGCAGGTGCTCGACCGCGCCGAACTCGGCGGCCTCCTTCACCTTGTCCGGGCCGTAGGCGACCTTCGCGCCCTCGCCGATGCGCCGGGTGAGCTCGTCGATGAGCTCGGCCTCCTCGGCGATGCGGGTGTCCTTCTGGACCTCCTCGACCGCGCCGCGCTTGAGCACCTCGTGGACGCCCCGGTCGCCGACCGCGCTGGTGTCGACCGTGGTTATCTTCTCGGTGAGGTCGGGGGCCTCCTCCTCGACGTAGTCGAGCGCGTCCTGCTTGGTGAACCCCGGCCCCGCGAGGATGATGGCGTCGACGTCGAGGCGTTCGAGCGCGCTCGTCAGCTCGGCGAACAGCTCGTCCCGGCCCCGGGCGTACTCGCCCTTCCCCGTGGTGCCGGTGAACTCGGCGCGCTCCTCGGTGCCGTACTGGGCGACGGTGTGGATGTAGGCCTTCCCCTCCTCGACGGTGACGATGGCCACGTCGGGGTTGTCGGTGGCCTCCTCGGCCTCCTCGAGCCGGTCGAGCTGGTCGGGCTTCCACACCTTCTCGACGTCGATCTCCTTGTTCTCCTCGACGTTGAGGGTGTGGTGCATGCCGAGCTGGTCCTCCCGGCTCGCGTACTCGATGACGCCGCCGATCCGGAGCCGGTTGGCGAACTTGTGGAACTCGACGTCCTCGACCTCCAGCGTGACGTGCATGTGCTCGCGCTCCCCGCCGGTGTCGCGCATCTGGTCGTCGTTGCGCTGGATGCGCCGGGTCGTGTCGCCCGAGACCAGGTCCCCGGGTTCGAGCACGTAGGTGAGGTGCCACAGGTCGTCGAGGCTCTCGGGGACGAGCGTGATGCGCTCGCGGCCCCCCTCGACCCGGTGACGGTCGGTTACTCTCATACAGTAGCGTCGTCCGGCGGCCGATAAGTGACCTGCGGTCGAACCCGTGCGCCCCGCTGACCGCGGCGGCCGCAGTCCGATTCCTACGCGCTCGCCCGTCCGACCAGCCGTGCAACCACGACAATCGCGTAGAAGCCGCCGGCCAGCGCGACCACCTGGCCGGGTCGGCCCAGCGTCGCCAGCGAGCCGAGACCGACGACCGCGAGGCCGGCGACCACCACCGCCGCGACCCAGCCGACGAAGTACCGGCCGTCGCGCGCGCTCCGGAGCAGTCGCCCGCGGTCGACCCCGGCGCGGAGCCGGCCGGTCTCGGCGACGCCGGCCAGCGCCGCGGGCAGGAGGTAGGCGAACGCCAGCGAGGCGAACAGGACGACCGTGCCCGCGCCGAAGACGAAGAGCGTGGTGCCGAGCGCCTCGGGCCGGGCGGTCGCGGCGGCCCCGCTGACTGTCACCGCGAGGGCGACCGCCGGGACGACCAGATAGGCGATCGCGACGGCCAGCGCCCGCGCGCCGTCCGCCGCCAACCCCCGGAAGTCGGCGAACCGCGGCGGCGCGTCGGCTGTCGGGGGCACCTCGCTCTCCGCCGCGGTGCTGTCGCGGAGGACGGCCAGCGCGTAGCCGGCCAGCACGACGACCGGAACGAGCGCGAGGACCGCGAGGACGCCGAGGCGGGCGAGCAGGCCGGCCGCGACCGCCAGGATGGCGCCGACGACCAGCGTCTCGTCGGCGGCCTCGCCTCGGACCGGGTAGGTCAGCGCCTCGCGGAGCATGCCCGACGGTTCGGACGCGAAAAGTTAGGTCTGACTACTCGCGGTCGGCGGCGGGGTCGCGTCGCCGGCCGACTGTCGACGGCCGCCCGACGCGGCGGTCGACCCGCACCGCGTCAGGCGGTGACCCGCCGGTCGCCGTCGACTGTTCCGCCCCGGCTGGTCGACGTCGCGTCGCGGTAGCCCTGGCCGTAGAGCGAGAAGGCGACCGCGTTCGAGTAGAAAATCACGAACGGGACCAGCGCCCAGCCCACGAGCGGGATCGAGGCGAGCCCGCCGACCAGGCCGCCGGCGACGAGGTGGACGACGAGCGCGGCCAGCCAGCCTGTCGCGTACGACCCGCTGGTCGCGGCCGCCGCGATTTCCCGGAACTGGAACGCCGCGCCGAGTCGGCCCTCGACCGCGAGGCGGGCGAGCGCGGCGGGCAGGACGTACCACGCGGCCAGCGAGGTGAGCGCGGCAAGCGAGAGGCCGCCGAGGACGAGCGCCACGCTCAGGAGGTCGGGGCCGGCGTTGGCGACCGGTTCGACCACGGTCGAGGGGTCGGTGACGGTCGACGAGTCGACCACCGTCGTCTCGACCGAGAAGACGAGCAGGCTCGCCAGCACCGCGGTCAGGAGCACTATCGGCAGCGCGAAGTACGCGATCGCGACCGCGATCGCCTTCAGCCCCTCCCCGAGCAGGTCGCCCCAGTCGTCGAACGACGGCGCCGGGTCGCCCGCGTAGGTCCGGGCGAGTATCCGCTGGAGGTAGCCCGAGACGAGGACGGCCGGAATCAACAGCCACGACAGCATGGTGAGCAGGCCCCCGATGAGCAGGGATTCGGTTGCGTCGTCGCTGTCCACGAGGTATCTGAGTGCTGTTTCGAACATGGTGAACTCCCGAGCGCGCGCTTCGATCGACCGCGGAGAAGGTGGCTCGCTACCGGAGAGACGCGCGCTGTCGGCTTAACCGTTGTGTAATCTCGCGTAGGGGTTGTCTCGCCGACCGCGCGGTTCGCGGACGGCCTACTCCTCCTTCATCCGGCTCCCGCCCGGCGGCAGGAACTCCTGGATCAGGTCGGGGCTGGCCACCTTCCGGACGAACGAGGTGTCGGCGAACCGCTCGCGGAACTTGCGGTAGATGCGCTTGGCGACGTCGCCCTGGGCGTACCGGCCCGGTTCGACCTCGACGTGGGTCTCGACCCGCGGGACGACCGCCGAGGGCGGGCCGCCCAGCACCCGGGTGTGGGGCTCGCAGGCGATGCCGACCGCGACCCCGACCGCGACGTCCCGGAAGTAGGTGCGGTCGCCGCGGATGGCGAACCCGCCCTTCTCCAGGTACTCGCCGCTCTCGGGCGTCTTGCTCACCTGGTCGGGCGTGACCACGTACGCGTCGCCCGAGAACCGACTGTCCTTCCAGACCGACGAGTACGACACCGCGAACTGGGCGGCCTCCCGCTTGCTCTGCTCCGGGACGTCGACGTCCCTGGACGGCTCGCTCGGGTCGGAGGTCTTGAGGATCGTCACGGGGCCGCCGTGAGCCTGCGTGTGGAAGAACAGGTCGTTGCCCTCCAGGTACTTCTGGACGAGCTCCTCGTTCTGGTCGGCGTTTCGCCCGCCGATGACCAGGAAGTCGTCGGACGTCCGGAACCACCGGAAGCGCTCGTACCACTGCTCCTGCTTGCGAATCGGAATCGAGGGTTCGGAGAGCCAGTCGACGTCCTCCCGCTCGTCGTCTCCCTCGTCGCCTTCCTCGCCGTCGCCGGACTCGCCGCCAGCCTCCCACTCCTCCTTGCGGCGCCGGACCTCCTCGAGGTCCTCGCGGGTGTCCTCGATGGCGGCCATCGCGCCCTCCTTCTTCTCCTCGATGCGCTTGGCCTCGGTGTAGAGCCGGTCGGCGTTCTTCTCGACGCCCGTCTCGGCGTCGAGTTCGACCGAGGTCCCGTCGAGGTTCACCGTGACCATCCCGTTCTCGGGGTCGACGCCCTCGACGGCCTCGGCGGCCTCGATGCCGCGCTCGGCACCCTCTTCGAAGCGGGCCTCGATCTCCTCCCAGGAGGTGCCCTCGTCGAGCGCGTTCCGGACCGTGGTGAGGATGTCGTCGGCCAGGCCGTAGTGGCCGTAGAGCCGCTCGGCCTTCTCGCGCTCGGCCTCGGCCTCCTCCTCGAACCCCTCGATGGCCTGCTCCTGCTGCTCGATGATGCGCTTTTGCTTCTCAATCTCGGCCTCGAAGTCGGGGCGTTGGTCGCCGACCTCCTGCTCACTGGCGCTCTCGCCCTCGTAATCGACGTTCGCGAAGTAGAAGTCGACGGCCTCGTTGAACGTGTCGAACGCCTCGGCGTCGCGGTCGGCGTACTCCTCCAGCGCCACCGGCGTCACGTCGACGAGCCGGTCGTCCTCCCGGTAGACCCGCGGGTCGAAGTCGCGCTCGCGGACCTGGTCGGCCAGCCGCCGGATGGCGTCGTAGACGGCCTCGTAGTCGTCCTCGGTGGCGTCCTCGATGGCCGTGCGCTTCTCGACGCCCGCACGAGTGCAGATCTCCTCGGCGTAGAGCCCGCCGAAGTTGAGCTGGGTCGCGAGGGTCCGCACGATGTCGGTGTCCGACTCCTCCATGTGCGCGACGAACGTCTCGTAGTCGACGTCGAGGGGGTTGACCCGCTCGTCGGGGAACTCGTACTGGCTCCCGGGCGCGACGGTCCGGGACTTGAGCCGGACCGTGTCGAGGCTGTCGACGACCTCGCGGTTCTCGTCGAGCACGGCGACGTTCCCCTGACCGAACAGTTCGGTGACGATAGTGGTGTCCTCGTCGTCGCGCTCGAAGTGGAACTGGAGGATGCGGTCGAAGCCGTACTGCTCGACGCCGGCGAAGTCGGCGCCCGACAGCCGGTTGCGCAGCATCATCGCGAAGTTGGGCGGGCGACCCGGCGCGTCGGGCACGTTCTCGGGGGCGGAGACGTGAGCGCGCTTGACGTCGCCGACTTCCACGATGAGCTCGACCCGGCCGCGGTCGAAGTCCCGCATCTTGAGCCGCAGGAGGTCGTCGTCGTAGAGGTACGCCTTGTCGAGCTTCGCGCCCTCGTAGGCCCCCAGCTCGGCCACGACGGCCGCGAGGTCGATGCTCGACAGTTCCCGCTTCTGGTCCATGCCTCGTGATTGCTCGTTCCCGGGGAAAGGCCTATCGCTACGGGTAGCAACCGACGACTCGCCGACCAACGCCCGAGTCGGGGTTGGGTTCCTGGCCACCTTCGCCGGGAACTCCACGCCTATCCGTCGCGACGGAGAACGGTCCTCTGAGCGTCCCGCTGAATCGGGTCCGAGCGGGTCCCGTGGTGAGTATCTGATGACGCGACACGACAGCCAGTCCGACGGGGATCGATTCGCAACCATCGCAGTCGGCGCAGCTAAAACCGGTTCGCAGCCTCACAGAGACGGAACGAACGACGTCGTCCCGCCGATCCACCTCTCGACGACGTTCGAGTGGGCCAGCGGAGAGGATGCCAATGAACACGACTACTCTCGCGAGAGCAATCCGACGCGGGCAGCCCTCGAAGAGCAGTTAGCCCGCCTCGAAGGCGGCGAGCATGCGCTGGCGTTCGCCTCCGGAATGGCCGCCACGTCCGCGACGATGCTGTCGCTGGTCCCTCCGGGAGGCCACGTCGTCTCCTCGAACAGTATCTATAGCGGAACCGAAAAGCTGCTCACCGAGCACGTGGCCGGACATCTCGGCGCTGACATCGACTTCGTTGACGCTCGCGACCCCGACAACGTCGCTGCTGCAGTCGACGCGGACACCGACTTGATCTGGGCGGAAACACCGTCGAACCCCCTGATCCGGTTGTGCGATATTCGAGCGATAGCCGACGTCGCCGATGACCACGACGCCCCGTTCGGCGTGGACAGTACGTTTGCGAGTCCGTACTACCAGTCCCCACTCGAACTGGGTGCCGACGTCGTCGTTCACAGCACCACCAAGTATCTCAACGGCCACTCCGACTCGATCGGCGGTGCCGTTATCACCGACGACGACGGAATTTTCGAGCAGTTGGCGTTCGCGCAGCAGGTCGGACTGGGGAACGTGCTTTCGCCGTTCGACTGCTACCTCGTTGCCCGAGGAATCAAGACGCTGCCCGCGCGGATGGAACGTCACGAGGAGAACGCGATGGCAGTTGCCCGGTTCCTCGAACGCCACGATCGGGTCGCTCGTGTCCGCTACCCGGGTCTTGCAAGCCACCCGCAGCACGAGCTCGCGAACGAGCAGATGTCGGGGTACAGCGGGATGCTGTCCTTCGAGTTCGACGGCACGCTCATCGAACTCGAGGCGTTCGTCGAGGGGCTCGAGGTGTTCACGCCGGGAGCGAGCCTCGGTGGGGTCGAGAGCCTCGTCGAGGTCCCGTCGCTGATGCTCCCCGACGAGTTCAGTCGGAGCGAGGAGTCAGCGGCGGTCCCCGAGACGCTGGTCCGGGTGTCCGTCGGCCTCGAAGGCGCCGATGACCTCCGCGAGGACCTCCGGACGGCGCTCCCGTAGGCGCACGGTCCCCTTCCTGTCGGCGTCTCGATCCGCAAGCAAATCGAGGGCCGCCAGATCGGACAACCGCAAGCGGAAGTACGAACTGTACCGAAGCGAGGGAGTGGGCGAATCAGTCGAGCGGTTCGATGACGTCTCCGGAGCGAATCATCCCGTCGTCTACGATGTCCGCGCGGAGCCCACCTCGGTGAGTGAGCGCCTGCAGTACGCCGTCCCGAGTGATGCGCTGCAGATGGCTACACGGTTCACACAGTCGATCCCCTCGACAGATGGCGTCACCGACCCGGAACCGCCGTCCGACGAGATGGTTGAGTGCAACGTCACGGGTCTCGATGTTTCGTCGGTGCTCTCCCGGTGCGAGTTCGATTCCCGCTTCGCGTTCGATTGCCGTCAGGGCCTCTTGCTCGATCAGCGTGAGGTCGTACCCATCGCGGCGTTCCTCGTCCGGCTCCCACTCCACGAAGGTTCCCGTCTCGATCTCGCGAAAGTAGCGATCACCCCGGAGTCCCTTTCCGGCGACCGCTTCGACGCCGGCCTGTTCTTCCATCTCCGCTTCGGCTTCGGGTGCGATGAAAATCCGTTCGACGGTGCCACTCCCGGTCATGTGTGCTATGCGCGCTTGGCACAGTATAAACACTCGGTCGTGGACGTTGTCGAGGAGGTGACTCGGCGGAATGAAACCACCGCTGGATCGCGGTGGAGATGCCGGCGCGAGAACCGCCTTCAGTGGTCGGCCTCGTGCGGATTCAGTTCGGTCCCGTAGTTCGCGGCGTGGTCCTCGTAGTCGATGAACCGCGGGGCGTCCGGGTCGAACGGGCGGTCCAGCGACTCGAACGCCTTCTTCTTGTCCCAGCTCTGGAGCCCCCCGACGGCGCTCCGGTCCTCCAGGTCGTGGTAGTCGAGGTCGGGTTCGGTCAGCTCCCACGCCTCCAGTCCGGTCTCGGTTCGGACGATGACCGAGGAGTACTCGTCGGAGCTTCCGACCGAGCCCACCGTGAGGTCGGCGCAGTAGCCGGTGAAGTCGGCGCACTCGTCGCAGCCCTTGAGCGCGGCGTCGTGGAAGTGCTCGATGTCCTCGGCCAGTACCTGCTCGCCGTCGCGGTCGTACACCCGCATCTCGCCGTCGAGCACGTCGAGCTTGCCGATGTCCGCCGGCCGGATGTCGCGCTTCTCCGCCAGCTGCTCGCCGATGAGCCGGTGGTAGTTGAAGTTCTTCGTGCACATCAGCGCGACGGTGTACTCGACCGCCCGGACCATCGCGTTCTGGGACCCGTACTCCCACTCGAAGTCCTGCAGCGCCCGTATCCCCTCGATCTCGCAGGGCGTCCCCACGAGCGCCAGGCTGAGGTCCTCCGGGTCCTTATCGGGGAGCTTGTCCTCCCACTGCGCCAGGTCGAGGTTCCCCAGCGCCATGGTCTGGTTGTAGAAGCTGCCGGCGTTCGCGACCAGCTCCTCGTGGGTCGTCGCCAGGAAGCTCTCGGCCTTCCACGGTTCGTCGTCGGACTCGGTGGCGACGAGCGCGCCGTCGATCTCGCCGGCGTCGAGCAGGTGGCTCAGCACCGCCGTGACCACGCCGCCGTCCTGGGCGCCCTCGCGCCAGTCGTCCTCGACGCGCGCCGAGAACTCCGTGACGGGGTCGCCCGCCCCTTTCACGTTGTCCTCGCCGCCGGTGATCTTCCACTGGCGCTCGTACCGGAGCCCGCCCCGCGGGCAGAAGTCCCAGCACAGCGAGCAGCCGGTGCACATCTTCACCAGCTCCGGGAGGTCGTCGTCGCCGATGCCGATGGAGTCCGAGGGGCAGGCGGCCACGCAGGTCCCGCACTGGATGCACCGGTCCTCCTCGATGACCGCCTCGTCGAGCTCCATGAACCAGGTCTTGTCGTCGGGCGTCTCGATGTCGTTCATCTCGGCCCGGATGCCGTACCCCGGCGTATCGAGGTCGGCGCCCTCCGGCACTCCCACGCGCTCGGTCGGGTCGCCGTCCTCGACGTCCTGGCTCTCGCCCGCGGCGGGTTCCGTGAATTCGACGTCGCCGAGGCTCCCGTCGGCGTCGACGTTCGCGGGCGTGGTCCCTCCGTCGGCCACGGCCTCGGTTCCTCCCCGGTCGCTTGCTCCGTAGGCCCGCGACTCGTCGGCCGGGCCGATCTGGTCGCCGGGAATCGTCCCGTGTTCGGACGCCGGTCGGTGGGTCCGGACGCCCTCGGCCCGCGGAACTGTCCGCTCGCGGTCGGTGTCGGCATCGGTCTCGGGGACGCCCGGTAACGGTTCCTCGGCCTCGGCGCCCTCGGGACGGCCGCTCTCGCCCGCCTCGTCAGTCATCGGTCGCGACCCCCTTCGAGACGGGCGCCTCGGCCCCCTGCATGACGGTCCGGAGCCGGTCGTTGTCGACCCGGCGGGTCCACTCGTAGAAGCGTTCGCCGTCGGTTCGCTCCTCGGCGTAGACCCGGAACAGCTCTTCGAGCGCCGGGATCACGGCGTCGGCGGGGACCGCGGTCTCGACCCAGTCGAGGAACTCGTTGTCGGCGCCGAGGCTCCCGCCGAGGCCGAAGTCCATCCCCTCGACGACCGCGTCGCCCTCGTCGTTGGTGCTGTCCTCGGCGTCCTCGACCTTGACCGTCTCGCCGCGGAAGCCGATGTCGGCGATCTGGGGCTGGGCGCAGGAGGCCGAGCAGCCCGACATGTGCATCCGGACCACTTCGAGGTCGTCGGGCGTGTCGATGCGCTCGTCGAGTTCGCGCGCCCAGCGCTTGACCCGCTTCTTGGTCTCGATGATGCCGTAGTTGCAGAACTCGCTACCGGTGCAGCCGACCGCGCCCCGCGAGAACGGGCCGGGGTCGGGCTGGTAGTCCGCGGCGAACGGTTCGGCGAGCAGGTCGTCGACGTTCCCCTCGGGGACGTGGGTGACCAGGAAGTTCTGGTCGGTCGCGAGCCTGACGGTCGTTTCGTCGGTGCCGTGTTCGCGGGCCGCGCGGGCCATCTCTGCGAACTCGTCGCCGCCCATCCGGCCGGCGACGACGTTGAACCCGACGTACCGCAGCCCGTCCTGCTTCTGGTCGTGGACGCCGACGTGATCGCCCGCGTACCCCTCGGTCAGGTCCCGACCGCGGGTCGGCAGGTCCACCGCGCACCGGTCGCGGACCGCCTGCTCGAACTTCTCGGGACCGAGCTGCTCGACCAGGTACCGCATCCGGCAGACGCCGCGGTTGTGCCGGTCGCCGAGCTCCTTGAACGTCTGGGCGACCGCCCGGCAGAACTCCACCGCGTCCTCGGGCGGGACGAACACGTCGAGCGGCGAGGCCATCCGCGGCCCGTCCGAGAGGCCGCCCCCGACCCGGACGTGGAAGCCGTAGACGTCGGTCCCGTCGACGGTCTTGCGGGCGGGGACCAGCCCCACGTCGTTGATCTGGGACTGGGCGCAGTCCCGCCGACAGCCGGTGACGGTCAGCTTGAACTTCCGCGGGAGGTTGGCGTACTCCCGGTTGCCCGTGAAGAACTCCGAGACGGCATCGACCACTGGCTGGGCGTCGAAGCACTCGTGGTCGGTCACGCCGGCGACCGGACAGCCCAGGACGTTCCGGGCCGAGTCGCCGCAGCCCTGGACGGTCGTCAGCCCGACCTCGTCGTAGCGGTCCCAGATGTCGGGGACGTCCTCGATCTCGATCCAGTGCATCTGGACGTCCTGGCGGGTGGTGATGTCGAGGAACGCGTCGCCCCACAGCTCGTTCTGCTCGGCGCCGCCGTACTCGTCCGGCGCGGTCGCGTACTCGTCGGCGACCTCGCCGATCACCTCGGCCTGCTCGGGCGTGAGCCGGCCGCCCGGCACCTTCGTCCGGAGCATGAAGTAGCCGCGGTGGGTGCCGTGGGCGTACAGCCCGGCCCACTTCAGCCGCTCCCACTCGCCCTCGCCGCCCCGCGCCTCGATCTCGTCGAACGACAGCCCCGCCTCGGCGTACGTCTCGACGTCGTCGAGCACGTCGAGCGGATGCTTGCGCTGCTTCCACTGTTCGACCGTGTTCATCGTGCTCCCCCGTCCGCCGCGCCCGACTGGCAAACGGTACCACGTAGCGAAGTCATTCGTCTAACCGGACGCTCGCCACGGACGATTAAGGTCGCGTTACGGCGAGTACTGGCGCGGCCTCGAAATAGCGGACACATTTGCCGATTCCTGGCACGGCGCTGGCGAGCGACCGCCGGACGGAAACGGGACGTGGAACTGCGGGTCGTAGGTCCCAGCCAGAATCGCCGCGACCGGGGTCGACCGATGACGTCAGTCCGCCGGGGTTCCGCCCGGTGCGGACCGTCGCGGGACTCAGACCTCGATGGACATCCCGTCGCGGCCGAACTCGATGCCGAGCTCCCCGTACTCGGCGGCGAGGTCGGCGTACTCCTCGGGGCGGCGCCGGTAGATCTCCTCGATCTCGGTCAGGACGGTCCGGTCCGGGTCGACGGTCCGGACCTGCTCTACCGTCTGGTCGAAGGTCGTCTGGTGCTCGCGCTCCTGGGCCCACAGTTCCTCGGACATGATGGGTTCGCCGTCGCCGGTCTCCCGGAAGTAGCCGCACTCCTTGACCCACAGGTCGAGGTCGTCGGGCACCTTCGCCGGGTCGAGGAACGTCGTCTCGTCGGGGGAGACGAGGGCCGACGAGCCGTCGCTGCGGAACAGGTAGCCCATCGCGGCGTCCTCGGGACCGCCGGGGTCCATCGGCGCGCCGACGCCGGTCACCTCGACCCCGTCGCCGAGCGCCATCGTCTCGCCGTCGCCGATGAACTCGAACTCGGCGTACCCCCGGTCGTCGTACTCGGCCTCGATGTCGAGCGACGCGGCGATGCGGTCGTAGGTGGTCTCGCTCATCACCACGGTCGCGGGGTCGACGTTGTCCCAGTCCGCGATGGGGAACTCCGGCCGGCCGATGGCCTGGACGACCCGGAGCCCGCCCACGTGGTCCATGTGGTGGTGCGAGATGAAGATGTAGTCGACGTCGGCGACGTCCTGGCGGTTCAGCATCGCCCAGATGGACTCGGGCGCGTCGACGACCGCGTCGGCGTCGTGGACGAAGGTGGAGTTGCCGAGCCGGGCGTGGGGGCCGCCCTCCTCGCGGGCGGGCGCGCAGACCCGGCAGTCGCAGGTCGGCATCGGCGTCTGGGAGTCGCCGCCCGACCCCAGGAGCGTGAGGTTCATGGCGTCGATTCCCCGCCGAGGGCAAAGAGCCCACTGGCGGGTCGCACCCGGTAACGGACCCGACAGCGCCCCGGCTCAGGCCTCCGACTCGACGTTCAGCCCGACCGCGTTGGCGTCGGTGTCCTCCGCCTCGGCGAACGCGTAGACCATGAACAGGTCCTCGCCGTCGTCGTCGGTCGCGGTGAACCGGACGGTCTCGCGGTCGTCGGTCTCGAACTCGTAGGTCTCGGGCTGGACCACGACCCGCTCCAGTTCGGCGTCGCCCGGGGTGTGGACCGTCTGGTCGTCGGCGTCGATGGCGCTCTCGAGCGTGTAGGTGAGGGTGAGCTCCTCCCCGTCGAGCCCGCCGGTGAACGTCGCCTCGTACTGGTCGACGCTCTCGAGTTCGTCGAAGCTGACCTCGGTCAGCGACGGCTCGGTAGACGGTGGCATGGGCGATGGTAGTGGGTCGACGCACTTCACGAGAGTGGCCGTTTCCGGGGCTCGCGAGGACGCAGCGATTACCGCAACCCAGAGCCGCTTCGAGACGTACGGCCCAGTCCGACCTTTTGCTGCGCTCGGTCGCTGCTCGCGGTTTCACCGCTCGCGGCGCGCGGCCTCCGGCCGCGCTCCCGCTCCCTCGCTTGCAAAACGTCGATGAAAAACCGCCACTGGACGCAGTAGGTCGCGTCCCCGATAGTCAGAGCCGCTTCGAGACGTACGGCCCGTCCTGGTAGTACCCCAGCTTCTCCCGGTAGTACTCCCGGGCGCCGATGCCCGAGATGACGCTGATCTTGTCGTAGCTCGCGTCAGCCGCCATCTCCTCGGCCTTCCGGAGGAGCTTCCGGCCGTAGCCCTTGTGCTGCCAGTCGTGGCTCTCGTCGCCGACCTCGACCATCGGGCCGTAGACGTGGAGCTCGCGGACCAGCGCGGCGTTCTCCAGCTCCCGGCGGACCGGGTTCCCGGGCTCGCGGAGCCGGCAGAACCCGACCAGGAGGTCCTTGTCCGGGTCCTCGTAGCTGATGAAGTGCTCGGTGCCGCCCGCGGCCTCGTAGGTCAGCACGTCGAGCTCGACGTTCTCGGGGTTCTCGTCGTTCATCCCGACCTCCCGGCACCGGATGCAGTCGCAGGTCCAGCCGTGGTCCTCCATCTTCTGGCGGGCCAGCTGGCGGAGGTTCGACTTCCAGACGCCGGCGTCGATGAAGTCGGCGGGGATGTCGCGCTGGACGCGCTGGAGCCGGGTGTACTTCGGGATCATCGACTTGATCTCCGCGACGAGTTCGGCGGCCTCCTCGTTCTGGAGGGGTTCGTACTCGTCCCGGTACCACCAGTCGTAGGTGGCGGTGCCCCGGACCACGAGCGTCGGGTAGATCTTGAGGTAGTCGGGCTTCCACTTCTCGTCCTCGAAGAGCCGGCGGAAGTCCTCCAGGCACATCTCCTTGCTCATGCCGGGCTGGCCGGGCATCATGTGGAAGCCGACCTTGAACGCGGCGTCGCGCAGGCGCCGGTTGGCGTCGATGGACGCCTGGACGCCGTGGCCGCGGTGCATCTCGCGGTTGATCCGCTCGTAGGTGGTCTGGACGCCCACCTCGACCTTCGTCCCCCCGAGGTCGAGCATCCGGTCGATCTGCTCGGGGTCGCACCAGTCGGGCTTGGTCTCGAAGGTGGTGCCGATGTTCCGGATGTCGTTGGTCTCGTTCTCCGCGATGACGTCCTCGAGGTAGCGGAACTCGACGTCCGCGGGGTCCTCCGCGAAGCTCTCGCCCTCGGCGGGCTCGGGCGATTTGTCGGTGTCGTAGTCGTTCATCGCCTCCAGCGCGCGCTTGACGAACCACTCCTGGTAGTCGTGGCTCCGGGCGGTCATCGTCCCGCCCATCAGGATGAGCTCGACCTTGTCGACGGGGTGGCCGATCTCCCGGAGCTGTTCGAGCCGGAGGGTGACCTGGCCGTAGGGGTCGTAGTCGTTCTGGACCCCGCGGGCCGCGGCGGGTTCGTGACCGGTGTAGCTCTGGGCGGAGGAGAACTCCGAGCCCGGCCCGCCGGGACAGTAGAGGCACTTGCCGTGCGGGCACTGGTGGGGGCTGGTCATGATGGCGACCGGCGAGACGCCCGAGGCGGTCCGGACCGGCTTGCGCTGGAGCACCTCCTGGAGGTCCTCGCGGCGCTCCTCGGGCGCGTGGTCGAGCAGCTCCGAGTTCTTGGGGACCTTCGGGGAGGAGTGCTCCGAGCAGACCTCGAGCTTGACGCTCTCGAGGTCGTCGCGCTCGACCTCCCCGTCGAGGATGCGCTCGACGAGCTCCTCGCAGACCCGCTCGAACGCCTCGGTCTCGGTGGCGTCCGGCGTCTCGGTACTCATTACGTGCTATTTGGTCGGGTCGGCGGGATAAGGGTGTCGTCTACGGGTTCGAGACGGAGCGAGAGCGCCGGCGTCCGGGAGCCACGGCGCCTCCGCAGCGGGCGACGACACCGGGGTATTGCGCCGGAAGCTCCGGCCCCGTTCAGTCGCGCCAGGCTCGGTGTGTCGGCCGTCCGCGAGACGTCGCTTGTCGGGTCGTCACGTGGTGGTCGAGTCCGGGTCGGGTCGCAGCGACCCGCCCGTCTGGACCCAGTAGAGCCCGACGACCAGGACCGTCGTCAGGACGAACGCCCCCACCGACTGCGCCACGGTGTGCTCGTCGAGGTACACCCGGTTGTACACCATCACCGTCGGAACCAGCAGGGTCGGCCAGAACTTGCGGTCCACGAGCGTCAGGTACAGCGTCGGCGTCAGCGAGACGATGACGTGCCCCGAGACGTTCCAGACCGGCGAGAGCGCGGCGTACGGGACCGTCGCGAGCACCAGCGCCTGCATCGCGCCGGGGACGAGTCCGCCCCAGTCGTAGCGGGTCCACAGCCACCACGTCACTCCGGCGGCGACGAAGATGCCGCCTGCGACCAGCGCGTCCACCTGCCACCTGTTGCCGTGCGTGACCGCGAGCAGTCCCTGACCCGTGACGAGACCGTACGCGAGCGTCGGGACAAGCGAGAGGAGCCCCGCCCCGAGGAAGCCGCCGGCGCGCCGCCAGAGCGCCGACCGGTCGGCGTCCTGGCGCGCCCACTCGTGGTGGACGAGTACCAGCACCCCGACGCCGAGCACCGTGACGGGGTGGAACACGTACGGGTAGTACCGCATCGCCGCGTCGAACGCGCTCATGGTCGCATGTACGACTGTGGCCCCCAAATCCGCAGTGGCGGATGCGGCGGCGTAACTCCGTAAAGCCGCGGTTACCGAGCCCGCGACAGCAGTACGGAGCGCCCGGTCCGGAAGAAAGTATTTAGCGTGCCGACACGAAGTCCGCCCGATGAGCAACGACCACGTCACCAAGCCGGACGCGTCGGCGTTCGACGACATGCACGTCGCCTGGAAGGCGTTCTGGCTGCTCGCCGCCGCGTTCCTGCTCCTGTTCTGGGGCGCCGTGCTGCTGGGCGGCTTTTAGTGTCGGCGTCGCTACCGGATACTCGTACCGTCGAGAGAGGAACCGACTGCAGTTCTCCGTCTACAGCTGTTCGCTGACCGCCGCGACGACGGCGTCGAGCGCCGCGTCGCGCTCGCCGGCGAGGAACTCGACGGCGCCGTCGCGGGTGCCCTTGGCGGAGATGCCCGCCTTCGGGGCCTCCTCGGCGGCGGCCGCGGCGACGTCGCGGGCGTTGACCCGGCCGTCGCTCCGGATGTGGATCTCGTCCTCGTCGACGCCGAGGGTGACGTGGTCGTCGCCCGGCGCGCCCTGCGCGCCGAGCTCCTGGCGGTGGATGGCGTCGAGCAGCAGCGCGGTCGGCGGGAAGTCGAACCGGTGGGTGAACGCCTCGGTGTCGAGGACGGTGAACGAGACGCCGTTCTCGCCCCGGATCGAGAGGTTGGGCTCGACGGTGTCGAGTTCGGTCTGGAGCTTCTCGCGGAACTGCTCGCCGACGTGCTCGGCGAGGTCGCGCTTCTCGTGCTCGAAGAGGAGGTCGGTGATGAGCTCGCGCTTGTCCTCGTAGGACTGGTAGTACGCCTCCAGCGCGACCGCCTCGCGGAGCGCGGTGACGTGGTCCTCGTCGTAGTCGGCCTCGGTGGCGAGGTCGACGTACGCCTCGGGGGCGTCCTCCCAGTAGCTGACGGCCGGGAGGTGGGCGACGTCGCCGCGGGCGTCGGTGTTGACGTGGGCCGCGACGTTCGCGCCGAGGACGCCCGCGGTCAGGTCGGCCGCGTCGGCGCCTTCGAGGTACGGGTTGACCGCCACGTCGGCGAGGTCGGCCACGTCCTCGTCGGGATAGGTCGCGTCGACGACGACCCGCGGGGCGTCGTAGATGTCGAGCAGTTCGAGCCCGTCGGTGGACTCGGCGGTGCTGCCGGCCGAGACGATGACGAACAGCGGGAGCTTCTCGTCGTGGCGCTCCTTGTTGTCGAGCATCGTCGTCACGTCCTTGGTCGCGTCGGCCATGTCGTAGTCGCCGCCCTCGAGCGGCCGCCGGTCGAAGAAGTGGTACTCGGCGTCGCTCTTGGCGTGCTCGTCGCGGACCAGCGGCAGGACCGCCCGCTCGATGGCCGCGCCGGCGACGTAGCCGTCGGCGGTGGCGTTGTGCCGGACGATGACCGGCCGGGACTCCATGACCGCGCGCCGGATGGCCTCGGCGGCGTCCCGGATGCGGTCGTGGACCGCGGCGACCGACTCGTGGTCGGCCAGCAGCTCGACGTCGTCGGGCCGGGCCTCGGCGCGGAGCGCGTCTTCGAGGCGCTGCTCGACGGTCTCGCGGTCCTCGCCGGTGAGCTTCTCCAGGTCCTCGGTCTCGACCTGGAGCTCGTTGTGCCGGAGCTCGACCTCGCCGTCGAGCCGGACCAGGTCGCCCGTCTCGACCTCGGGGTAGGCCCGGACGCCGGCCTCGACGAACGCAGCGCAGTCGACCGTCGCGGTCTCGTCGCGGACCTCGAAGACGGTCGGGCCGCTGGTCTGGCGCGCGCCGACGACCTCGCCCTCGATGCGGACCTCCTCGCCCACGCGGTCGCTCAGGCTCTGTATCTCGACGCGGGTCGGTTCGGCGTCGGCGCTCGACTCCGACGCGGCCTCGGATTCGGACTCGGACGCCGACTCGGACTGCCGGCCACTCGTCGACTCCGAGGACTGCTCGGCGGACGACTGGGACGACGACTCGTCGGCGGTGTCGACCGTCCCCGCCCCGGCGCCGTCGGTGGTCGCCTGCTGGTCGTCACTCTCGTCGGACTCGTCGCCGTCGTCGGCCTCCTCGGGGAGGACCGCACCGCGCTCGGGATCGTCGATCAGCTTGCCCCGGAACTCCCGCTCGGACTGGCGGATCGACCAGCCGAGGTCGACGTTGCCGTTGTCGCGGACGCCGGTGACCTCGACGAACACCTCGTCGCCCTCCTCCCAGTCGAGCGAGTCGAGCCGCCGGTCGAGCTCGCTCTTGTGGAGCAGGCCGGTCACCCGGTCGCCGATGTTGACGAAGACGCCGAAGTCGGCGAAGCCGTCGACCGTTCCCTTGTAGTACCGCCCGGACGTCAACTGATTCGGATTGTTACCTGTGAACTCGAAGAGGACGTCCTGCTCGTGGCTCTCGCAGATGGCGCCGTCGGCAGGAGTCCCGCAGATGATACACGAACCCATCTTATACGCGAGCAAAATAGCCCCGGCCTAAAACTGTTGTCGAAACTGGCCCGGCTACTCGTCTGGGCCGCCGGGCTCGAACGCCTCGGCCCCCGGCAGGTCCGCGACGCCATCGTGGACGCCGACGTACTCGGCGTCCTCGACCGCCCGCTCGAAGTCCTCGACGCTCCGGTACTCCCGAATCGCCAGCACGTGCCCCTCGTCGACCGCGAAGACGATCTCGTCGGTGCCGTCGCCGTGGCTGTAGTGGTCGCCCTTCCGGTGCCCGGCGCGGTCGGCGGCATCGCTCCCGTCGTCAGGTGCCATCGGTGGAGTGGCAACGCGGAGGCCCTTGAAAGTGACCGGCGACCACGAACTGAAGCCGGAACGAGCGGAACCGAGTCGCTACTCGAAGACCGGGCTGTCGTCCTCCAGCGCCTCGATGTCGGCGGCGATGGCCCGGACCTGCTCGGGGAACAGCGCGACCTGCACCTCGTTGCCGTCGTCGTCCCGACAGACGATCTTCACGCGCTTGTCGCCGAACTCCCGGGCTTCCGCCGACTCGACGTCGAACAGCTTCGCGGTGCCGGACTTGTTCGAGGGGCCGACGTTCCGGATGGCGCCGTCCTTGAGCTCGACCATGAAGTCGTCGAGGATGAGATTTAGCATGCGACGGTGGTTCGTGGCGCGGCGCCTTATAGGTGTGCGGGAGGCCGAGAACGGTGACGGTCGTGGCTCGCCTGTACCTCGGTGGTCGGGCACCGGACGGGGCTCTCCGCCGGCCGCCGACGCAACTCAGGGCGTCTCGGTGTAGCCGGTCACCACGGCCGCCTCCGCCTTGCGCAGCAGTTCGCCGGCCGTGCTGGACGAGCAGTCGAGCGCGGCCGCGACGTCCTCGACGGTCCCGGACCGCGGCACCTCGTAGTAGCCGACCGCGACCGCCGCCTCGAGCGCCGCCCGCTGGCGGTCGGTGAGCCGCGACGGCGACTCCCGGCGCTCGAACGGCCGGACCCGCTCGACGGTCGGTTCGCCGAGTTCCGAGAGGTCGTCGTGGAGCGCGCTCACCGCGGCCGAGGGGCCGACCGCCTCGAACCGGACGTCGCCCGCCTCGCGGAACACCACCGGCGGGAGGAAGATGACCGCCGCGTCCGCGACGGTGTCGAGCAGCGCCGCCGGGAACTCGTAGTCGTCCTGGCGCAGGAACGCGTAGGTCCCGTCGGCGTCCGCGACGAAGTCGCTCGCGACCAGGGAGTCGACGCCGGCGACCACCGACTCCGTCGCCGCGCGGTCGCCGTCGCACCACAGCAGCGTGGTCGCGTCGGCGGTCGGACTCCACAGCAGCAGTTCGGCCCGCGTGACCGCCGCGTCGCCCGCCACCCGACGGTGGATCGGGTGCGCGAGGCGGTCGGGATATCGGATCGAGAACCGGACGCGTTTCATCTCGCTTCGGGAGCGAGTTGGCCGCCCCGGCATATCAATCGGCGTGGTGTCCCCGGGCGGGACCGGGCCCGACGCGGCGGGACCGGGCCGAGGCGACGTCGTGGCACCGAGTCGTGCGAGTCGGTTCGACCGAGCGGCCGAGGAACGCCGTGCGCCGAACTGGACGAGGCAGTGTGCGAACGCTCACCGCCAGGTCACGGGAGTGGAGAGGCGCGTCACCGCTGTCCCTCCAGCACCTCGGGGACGCTCCGGACCAGCGTCCCGAGGTGGTCGGCGCCCTCGATCGTGCGGAGGTCGGCGGTCGGAACCCGTGCTTCGAGGTCGCGAGCGCCCTCGACGGGGACGTTCGCGTCGTCCTCGCCGTGCCAGAGGCGGACCTCCGCCTCGACGTCCTCGACGTCGAACCCCCAGTCCGCGGCCGCGTTGCGGAACTCGGTCACGGCGCCGCTCCGGTGACGCGCGAACGCCTCGAGGAAGTCTGCCCTGACGACTTCGGCGACGCGGTCGGGGACCGATTCGGCGTCGGCCGCGTACTGCGAGACGACGAACGACGGGTCGCGGCGCGCCGCGAGCCACGCCTGCCCGCGGAACAGCCCCCGGAGGACTGCGGGCGTCCGGGTCGCCAGCCCCGCCAAGAGTCGCTGCATCGCGGGGGTCTCCGCGTCGCCGTCGGGCGGCGTCGCCCCCGCGACGACGTCGACCCTGTCGACCCGGTCCGGTCGGGTCGCCGCGGCCGCGAGGGCCCGCGGGCCGCCGCCCGAGAAGGCGACGATGCCGGCGGTCTCGACCCCGGCGTCGTCGAGCACGGCCTCGACGACAGTGCCGGCGTCGCGGACCGAGCGGGTCGGCCAGGGCGTCGACCGGCCGAACCCGGGGCGGTCGGGCGCGAGCACTCGGACCCCGCGCTCGTCGGCGGGCTCGTCGAGCAGTCCGCCGAGCAAGCGGGACCCCGGCGTCCCGTGGAGGAAGACGACCGGCGTCCCGTCGGGGCGGCCGTACTCGGCGTAGGCGAGTCGCCGGTCGTCGCCCAGCGGGGCGGTCGCCGTCCGGTCGCCGTCGCGGTCGGACCCGCGCGGAGGCGGGTCGGGCGGCCTCGTCGTCATGTGTCGGAGCTACTCGCCGCGGGGGTGAGTCAGTGGCGCCGGATTCGTCCGGCGATTTATAAGTAATTGCTAGTCGGTCGGCGTTCAGTCGGTGCGATCGTCCGTTCGACTCGCCCGAAAGCCGTGCGCCTCAGCCGAGCGCGACGCAGACCTGCCAGCCGAGTTCCACGACCCGGAAGCACACCTCGCTCGCCCGGACGGCGACCAGTTCGTCGAGCGCCGCCAGTCCGCGGAAGGCGTAGCCGAACACCAGCACCGCCGGGATCGCGCCCGCGACCAGCGCCCGGAGGGCGGAGGTGTCGTGGACCGTCCGGAGGCCCACGAAGAACAGCACGGCGCCGTAGACGGCGCAGGCGGCCCGCAGCGTCGGGGACGGGATTCCGGCGAGCGCGCAGGGCGCCGTGGCGTAGGCGATGACTTGCACCGTCTCGCTGGTGCCCGCGCGGTCCGGCACGACCGCCATCAGGAGCACGGTCTGGAGCGCGGCGATCAGGTGGAGCACCGCGGGCGCGACGAACAGCGCGGCCAGCGAGAGCGCGAACAGCGCCGAGAGCGCGGGCCGGCCGCCGAACACCGGGGCCGCACCGGGGACCAGCGCGAACCGGGTCGCCTCCTCGACGACCACGACCGCAACGGCGAACACGAGTCCGGGGGCCTGGTCGCCCGGCGCGACGCCGTGGTCGAAGAAGCGCCGGGGGTTGACCAGCACCTCGGCCCACGCGCGGGCCACGGCGACGGGGCCGCGGTCGCGCCCGCCGGTCGGGTTCTCGACCCACTGGGTCACGCTCGCCCCTCCGCGTGGTACTGGGCCGCGACTCGACTCACGGTCCGGGTCGGGGTCGGTTCACTCAGCACGGTCGGTTCACGTCCGAACTAGTCGGTCCGGAGGGTATGACAGTTCCGACATCGCGCCTCGTAGGACTCCTCGGCGCCCACGACGATGGTCGGGTCGTCGACGTGGGCGGGCTCACCGTCGACGAACCGCTGGTTGCGGGTCGCGGGCTCGCCGCACTCCGCGCAGATGGCCTGGTACTTGTCGACGTACTCCGCCAGCGCGACCAGTCTGGGGAGGGGCTCGAACGGTTCGCCCCGGAACGTCTGGTCGGTCCCCGAGACGATGACTCGCCGGTCGTCGGCCGCGAGGAACTCGCAGACCTCGACCAGTTCCTCGGAGAAGAAGTTGGCCTCGTCGACGGCGACGACCGCCTCGCCGTTGAGCGCCTCGGGGATGTCCCAGACGCCGTCCTCGGGGTCGACCACGGTCGCGTCCCACTGGCGGCCGTTGTGCGACCCCACGGTGCCCTCGCCGTAGCGGTCGTCCAGCGAGGGCTTGAACGCCGCGACGTCCTGGCCCGCGATCTCGGCCCGGCGGAGCCGTCGGAGCAGTTCCTCGGTCTTGCCGGAGAACATGCACCCGGTGATGACCTCGACCCAGCCGCTGTTGGTTATCTTGTGCACGTCGATTGTGCGCTCAATCGAGGGAGAAAAGGGTTGCCGATTCGGGTCGCGGACCGCGGCGTCGAGCGCGTCACCGGTCGAGAACCGGGCGAAGCGCTCGTCTCACCGCCTCGCCGGGTTCCTCGCGTCGAGGCGACCGACTCGCCGGATCCCGCAGCTAGGCGACCGGGACCGACGGCGTCGGGTCGCCGCGGTCCAGGATGTCGTCGACGATCTCGCCGAAGTCGGGCGCCTCGCGGTCGTCTCCCGATTCGTCCGATGGGTAGTGCGGTACCACTGGCACGGTCGGTCACCTCCTCGTCGTCCACTAGTCGGCTCCACCGAAAAATTAGTTACTATCGTTTTCGCACTGAGAGCGCCGCTAGGCTATGCAGCGTCGCTCGCTGGTCGGGGGAGCGGCGGTCGTTCGGCGGACGAGGGACGGCGGTCGTTCGGCGGACGAGGGACGGCGGTCGTTCGGCGGACGAGGGACGGCGGTCGTTCGGCGGACGAGGGACGGCGGTCGTTCGGCGGACGAGGGACGGACTCCGCTCGCCGACGGGATCACTCCCCGCGCTCGCCGACCTTCACGAGCTGCTTGCCGATGTTCTCGCCCTCGAACAGGCCGAGGAAGGCGTCGGGCGCGTCCTCCAGCCCCTCGGTGACCGTCTCGCGGTACCGGATCTCGTCGGCCGCGACCCACTCGGCGAGTCGCCGGGTCGCCGCCTCGAACCGCGGCGCGAAGTCCCCGACCAGGAACCCCTCGACCCGGGCGCGGGTCTCGATGAGCTTGCCGAGCTTCCGCGGTCCGGTGGGCAGCTCCTCGGCGTTGTACAGCGAGATCTGGCCGCAGACCGCGACGCGGGCGTCGACGTTCAGCTTCGAGAAGACCGCGTCGGTGATGGGGCCGCCGACGTTGTCGAAGTAGCTGTCGACGCCGTCGGGCGCGGCCTCGTCGAGCGCCGCGCGGTAGTCGTCGGTCTCCTCGTAGTTGATGCCGGCGTCGAAGCCCAGATCCTCTTCGAGGAACGCGACCTTCTCGTCGGAGCCGGCGAAGCCGACCACGCGGGCGCCCGACAGCTTGGCGATCTGGCCCGCCACGGAGCCGACGGCGCCGGCCGCGCCCGTCACGACGAACGTGTCGCCGGCCTTCGGTTCGGCGACCTCCCGCGTGCCGAAGTAGGCGGTCCGGCCCGGCATCCCGAGCACCCCGAGCGCGGTCGAGACGGGACCGAGGTCGGGGTCGACCGGCCGGAGCTCGGTGCCCGGCGCGGTCGCGTAGTCGGCCCACTCCAGATTGCCGGTCACCACGTCGCCCGGCTCGAACCCGGCGCCGTTGGACTCGACGACCTCGCCGACGACCCCTGCGCGGAGCGGTTCGCCCACGTCCCACGGCTCGGCGTACGACTCGCCGGCGTCCATCCGGCCGCGCATGTAGGGGTCGACCGAGAGGTAGAGCGTCCGGACCAGCGCCTCGCCCGGTCCGGGCTCGGGCACGTCCTCCTCGACCAGGTCGAACGTGTCGCGGTCGGGCTTGCCCTCGGGGCGCTTCGCCAGCAGGTACTTCCGGTTGGTCTCGGCCATACCGGTACCCAGGGCGACCGCCCGGAAGGGACCTGCGGTCGAGGCAGGCGCGGTCGGGAAGCCGGCCGGGGTCGGGAACTAGACGGTACAGCGCGCGGCGGTCGAGCCCGAAAGCGGGACGGCGCCGGCCTACTCGGCACCGATGTTGTCCTCGCTCTCCGGCGTGGGCGGCGTGGGCTCGATGAAGGCGTAGTCGACGACCTCCCGGCCGAGCTCCAGCACGCGCTCCTCGATCTTCTCGTCGGTGAACTCCCCGTCCCGGATCGCCGAGTGCGAGCGCGGGACCGCGGCCTGGTGGGGCAGCACCCAGGCGTCGAGCGCCCGGCAGACCGACCGGAGGTGTTCGAGCGCCGTGATGGGGAACGCCCCGCCCGAGACCGCGAGCAGGCCGACGGTGGTGTGCTCGAACTCGTCGAACCCCGAGTAGTCGAGCGCCGTCTTCAGCACGGACGAGTACGACCCGTGGTACATCGGCGTCCCGAGCATGACCGCGTCGGCCTCCCGGAGCTCGCGGGTCAGCAGGGCCACGTCGCCCGCCGCGGCGTCGTCGACGTCCGGGTCGAACGCCGGCAGGTCGTAGTCACGCAGGTCGAGCAGCTCGGGATCGCCGCCCCGCTCGGCGACGCCGTCGAGCGCGCGCTCCAGCGCCGCCCGGGTGACGCTCTCGTCTCTGAGGCTGCCGCTGACCGCGACCACGTGGGGCGTCTCTGGCATATCCGTCGAAAGGGTTGCGAGCGACTAATAGGCGCGGGCTGGACCGAGGATAGCGCGGTCGGAACGACAGCGGAGCGGACGGGTCGTCACCGGGACTGTATTACATTCTACTGACAGGACTGATTCCGGAGACGAATTCACGATCCTGATACGACCGGTGAACGAAATCGAGAATCGCCCCCGGAGAAGCCGAGAAGGGACTGAATCCGAAGTGACAGATACGGAATCAGGGTATTTTCGGTCCGTTCGCCACACATCGGTACGGCCGAGTTGCGGGGGCTATAGACCGGTGACTCCGCTATATGCCGTTCATAGCAGGCGACTTGAGGGGAAACGTTCTCTCTTCACTCGATGACCTTCGACACGTCAGAGAACGGGGGAGAGGTCTCGCGGAGAAAGTACCTCGCGGCGGTGGGGGCGGCCGGGAGTCTCGCGGTGAGTGGTACCGCGGTGGCACGACAGGACGGGGGCGGCAGCGGCCCGCTGAAGATCGGGGGCTCCTCGACCGTCTACCCGATTACGAGCACCGCGGGCGCGGTCTGGAACTCGAACCCGCCCGCCAGCGACGAGGAGTACTGGGGACCGGGCCAGTACGACATCGACACGGACCAGCGCCTCGCCAACTACTGGGGCGGGATCTACGGCTTCCAGGGCCAGAACAACTCGCCGCCGTTCCAGGTGACGGTCGGCCTGAGCCACTCCGGGACCGGCCTGGAGAAGCTCCGCAAGGGGCTGCTCGACATCGGCGACTCCAGCGCGCCGGTCTCGGCGGAGTTCCCCGAGGCCAGCGAGGACGAGTTGAGCAACTTCGTCGACCACGTGGTCGGGGTCGACGCCCAGCCCATCGTCGTCAGCAGGGAGATCTACGAGGCGGGCGTCAAACAGCTCACGCTCCAGCAGGTGAAGAAGATCTACCGCGGCGAAATCAGTAACTGGTCCCAGGTTCCCTCGTACAACGGCCCCGACAGGGAGATCCAGGCGGTCGGCCGCGCCGAGGGGTCGGGCACCGACACCGCGTTCCGGCTCAACGTCCTGGGCGACCCGAACGCCCCGATGCCGGGCGTCGACGTCCGGAAGGGCCAGAACCAGCAGGTCCAGACGCTGGTCGCCAAGTCCGACAACGCCATCGCGTACATGGCGCTGGCGTTCGTCGAACCCGAATCGGTGCCCGCGGTGGCGCTGAAGATCGACGACACCGTCTACCGGTACGGGCAGAACCTCGGCGCGAAGGAGTACCCGCTCAACCGCGACCTCCACTGCTACACGTGGAAGGACACCTCGAAGACGGAAGCGGCGTTCCTGCTCATGCTCATCTCGGACTTCGGGCAGGCGAGCTTCGTCGAGGCGAACAACTACGTGACCCTGCCCGCCGAGCGCCAGCGCGAGGAGGCCGAGAAGCTCCCCGCGCCCGACGAGGGGTCGGTCATGGACTACGTCGGGGGTCTCGGCACCGCGAAGGCGACCACCGCCGCCGACAGCCGGACGGCCACGGGCGGCAACGAAACCGAACCGCCGAGCGAAACGACGACCTCGCAGTGAACGCGGACCGCTGATTCGGCCCTCCGGGAACGCGGTGGGGTCCGACGGCGGGCGCCGCAGCGCGCGGTCCCCGGTCGGTAACAGCGAAGACTCTTGTTTTCGGGACCGCTACGTCCGCTGCGATGGACACCACTCGGTCACCGCGAACCGCCAGCGACCGGATCGACGTCCTCCTCGCGGGGCCGGACCGATGGCGCGAGCGGGTGGGACCCGCGTTCGCCGACGCCGTCGCGTTCTCGGTGCGGACCGCCGGGACGGCCGACCGGGCGATAGCGATCGCGACGGGGGCCGACGACGTCGGCTGCGTCGTCGCCGCCCGCAGCGTCGGCGAGGCGACCGGGCCCGACCTGCTGTCGGCCCTCCGGTCGCGCGGGGTCGGCGCCACGTTCGTGCTGGCGCCGAGCGACGGCGACGGGGCGCTCGCCAGCGAGGCACTCGACGCCGGCGCCGCCGACTACGTCCCGGCCGACGCCGACCCCGCGGCCCTCCGGCGGCGGTGCCGCGAGGCGGTCGAGCGCCGCGCCGCGGAGCGCCGGCGGCGCGAGCGGGCCGACCAGTTCGAGGCGCTGTTCGCCGCGCCGGACCAGTTCGTCGCGGTGCTCGACGCCGACGGGACCGTCGTCCGGGTCAACCGGGCCGCGCTCGACCGCCTCGGCGCCGACGAGGACCGGGTCCTCGGCAAGCGGTTCTGGGGCCTCCCGTGGACCGACGACGCGACCAGGCCGCTCCAGCGGGCGGTCCGGCGGGCCCGCCGGGGCGAGTACGCCGACTTCGAGGCCGGGCTCCCGGACGGCGACGGCGAGCGCCGGTTCGAGTTCGCCGTCCGGCCCGTCACCGACGACGCCGGCGAGGTCGTCCGCCTCGTCGCCGAGGGCCGGGAGGTCGCCGAGCGCGTCCGGCTGGAGGAGGAGCTCCGGGCGTCCGAGGAGCTCCACCGGGTCACGCTCAACAACATGACCGACACCGTCCTCGTGACCGACGACGAGGGCCGGTTCACCTACGTCTGCCCGAACGTCCACTTCATCTTCGGCTACAGCGCCGAGGAGATCCGCGAGTTCGGCACCATCGACGCGCTGCTCGGCGAGGACCTGTTCGACCGCGACCGGCTCGACGACCGGGGCGTGCTGACCAACGTCGAGTGCACCGCGACCGACAAGGACGGCCGCGAGCACACCCTGCTGGTCAACGTCCGTCGGGTCGCCATCCAGGGCGGCACGACCCTGTTCAGCTGCCGGGACGTCACCAAGCGCAAGCAGCGCGAGCGGGCGCTCACCCAGCTCCACCGGACGAGCCGGGACCTGCTCTACGCCGAGACCCGGTCCGAGATCGCCGACCGGGTCGCGGCCGACGCGGCCGCGGTGCTCCCGTCGGCCGCCGCGGCCGTCTACCGGTTCGACCGCGAGCGGAACGTCCTCTCCCCGGCGGCCGCGACCGACGAGCTGACCGCGCGGCTCGGGACGCCGCCGGACCTGGGCCTCGACCGCGAGACCGCGGTCGGCCGGGCCTTCATCGACGGCGAGACGCGGACCGGGACGGACGCCGGAGGCCGTTCCGACGACCGCGCGGAGACCGCGGGGGACCGCGGGTTCCTGGCCGCGGTCGGCGAGTACGTCGCGGTCCCGCTGGGCGACCACGGCGTCCTCGTCGCGGTCGCGACCGATGACGGCAGCGGCTTCGACGAGGTCGGCGAGGAGGTCGCGGAGCTGCTGGCGGCGACGACGGAGGCGGCGTTCGACCGGGTCGAGCGCGAGACCGAGCTCCGCGAGCGCGACCGGGAGCTCCAGGCCCGCAACAGCCGGCTGACCAAGCTCAACCGGGTGAACGAGTTCATCCGCGAGATCGACCAGGCGCTCGTGAGCGCCGAGTCCCGCGACCGGATCGAGGCCGCGGTCTGCGAGCGGCTCACCGCCGACGACCGGTTCGCGTTCGCCTGGATCGGCGAGACCACCGGGCCGGGTCGGACGCTCCGGCCGCGGGCGTGGGCGGGCGACGACCGGGGCTACCTCGACGCCGTGGCGCTGGAGGCCGGCGCCGACGCCGGGACCCCGGAGCCGAGCGTCCGGGCGGCCGACGACCGCGAGCCGGCGCTCGTCTCGAACGTCGCCGACCGGCTCCGGGCCGACCCGTGGCGCCGGGAGGCGGTGTCCCGGGAGTTCCAGTCGGTGCTGTCGATTCCGCTGACGTACGACGGCGTGCTGTTCGGGACGCTGAGCGTCTACGCCGACGGCCCGGACGCCTTCGACGAGATGGTCCGGTCGGTGCTGTGCGAGCTGGGCGACACCGTCGCGTCGGCCATCAACGCGGTCCAGCGCAAGGAGGCCCTCGAGAGCGACGCGGTCGTCGAGCTCGAGTACCGGAGCGCGGACTCGGGCGGGGTCCTCCACCGGCTCGCCCGCGAGACGGGCGCCTCGCTGGCGGTGGAGGGCGACGTGGTCCGGGACGACGACACCACCCTGGTCTTCGCGACCGTCGAGGCCGACGGGCCGGGGGCAGCGGACGATGGCTTCGACGAGGCGGGCGACAGGCTCGACGACGTCGTCGCGACTGCCGAGAGTCTCGTCGACGTCGCCGGCGCGGAGGTGATCCGCGAGTCCGACGACGGCGGCCTCGTCGGGCTCCGGCTCCGCGGCGAGTTCGTCGCGACGGTGCTGGCCGACCACGGCGCGGCCCTCGACCGGCTGCGGGCGACGCCGGACGGCCTCTCGCTGAGGCTGGTCGCCCCCAGGTCGGTCGGCACCCGGGCGGTCGACGAGGTGGTGTCGAACACGTACGGCGACGCCGAACTGGTCGCCCAGCGCGAGCGGACCCGGCCGACCGACGCGGCCCGCCCGGCCGACCGGTTCCGCGAGGACCTGACCGAGCGCCAGCTCGAGGTGGCCCAGACGGCGTACCACGTCGGCTTCTTCGACGCCGACCGCGACGTGACCGGCCGGGACGTGGCGTCGATGCTCGAGGTCTCCCACACCGCGTTCTACGACCACGTCCGCCGGGTCCAGCGGAAGCTGTTCGCCTCGCTGTTCGAGCGCCGGGCGCGACCGGCCGAGGTTGAATAGTAAACATCGTCGGTGCGCCGCACGGTTTACTATTCAACACGACCACCCATTGCGTCGGGTCGCCTTAGCAATTTTTACCGAATGACCCACAGAGACGTCGAGTACGAATCGGACGCCGACAGCGAGTACGAGTGCATGGCGTGCGGCGCCATCGCGACGGCGGACAGCCACCCCGGGACCTGCACCGAGTGCGGGAACGCGATGCGGAACCGACGGATGCCCTACGAGTAACTCGCTCGATACATGGCCACGAACACGCTCGGAGACGGCGAGGCCGAGGAGTACGAGGAGACCGAATCGGCGCTCGAGACCGCCCTGCGACAGCTCTCGGCGGCGGCCGCCCACGTCGACGTCGACGAGGGCGTCATCGAGCGCCTGAAGCACCCGACCCGGGTCGTCGAGGTCGGGGTGCCGCTGAAGCGCGACGACGGCACCGTCGAGGTGTTCACGGGCTACCGCGTCCAGCACGACGACGTCCGCGGGCCCTACAAGGGCGGCCTGCGCTTCCACCCGGAGGTGACCGCCGAGGAGTGCGTGGGGCTGTCGATGTGGATGACCTGGAAGTGCGCCGTGATGGACCTTCCGTTCGGCGGCGGCAAGGGCGGCGTCGTGGTGAACCCGAAGGAGCTCAGCACCGGCGAGAAGGAGCGGCTCACCCGACGGTTCGCCGAGGAGATCCGCGACACCATCGGGCCGAAGCGCGACATCCCGGCGCCGGACATGGGCACCGACGCCCAGACGATGGCCTGGTTCATGGACGCCTACTCGATGCAGGTGGGCGAGACGACGCCCGGCGTCGTGACGGGCAAGCCGCCGGTCGTCGGCGGCAGCGAGGGCCGCGAGGAGGCGCCCGGCCGGTCGGTCGCCATCATCGCCCGGGAGGCGATGCGGTACTACGGCAAGGACGTCGACGAGTCCACGGTGGCGGTTCAGGGGTTCGGCAGCGTCGGCGCGAACGCCGCCCGACTGCTCGACGACTGGGGCGCCGACGTCGTCGCGGTCAGCGACGTCAACGGGGCGGCCTACGACATCGGGGGCCTCGACACCCACGCGGTGCCCTCCCACGAGGAGGAGCCCGAGGCCGTGATGGCCCACGACGCGCCGAACACGCTCACGAACGAGGAGCTGCTGGAGCTCGACGTGAACGTGCTCGTGCCGGCCGCCGTCGGGAACGTCATCACCGCCGACAACGCCGACGACGTCCAGGCAGACATCGTGGTCGAGGGCGCGAACGGCCCGACCACCTCCGCGGCCGACACCGTGCTCGAAGAGCGCGGTATCCCCGTGATTCCGGACATCCTGGCGAACGCCGGCGGGGTCACGGTCTCGTACTTCGAGTGGCTCCAGGACATCAACCGACGGCAGTGGTCGCTCGAGCGCGTCAACGACGAGCTTGAGTCCCAGATGCTCTCGGCGTGGGACGACGTGCGCCGCGAGGTCGAGGCCCGCGACATCGGCTGGCGCGACGCCGCCTACGTCGTGGCGCTCGAACGCGTCGGCGAGGCCAAGTCGAGCCGGGGGCTCTGGCCGTAGAACTCGGCGAGGAGAGGTAACCGAACAGACGACCGCGGAGCGAGCGCCGGAGACGGCGGGCGCATCGGGTTCGCTCCGTTAGGGTTTGCTTGCTCGGCCGAAGCCGATGCGCCGGGTCAGGGGCGGGAGCGCCGTAAGCCGCGAACGGCGGTCAGGATTCTCCGAGGCTCGTCACGCGTCCGACGAACAGCGGCGTTTCGGTCGGTCTGTCGCGGATGTAGAACAGGAACGGCCGGTCGACCGTCATCTCGGCCTGCCTGGCGGGGGCGCTCTCCGCGACGATCGCCGCGGTGGCGGCCGCGGCCTCGGTGCCGCGCTCGTCGACGGTCACGAAGCTCTGGTGGACGATGTCGTCGAGGAACGGACCGCCCTCGCCCTCGACCATGCCGCCGAAGTCGGCCTGCCCGGTGAACGCCGTCTCCACGCCGAGTTCCTCGAGCGCCTCGACCAGACTGAACGCCGACCGCACCTCGAACTTCGGGAGCGCGAGGTCCACCAGCGCTTCCTCGGCCCGGTCGAGCATGACGGCGAGGCGGTCGACCGTCAGCGCGCGCTCGAACGCCTCGAACTCCCCTTCCGCCGGGAGGACGACGACCATGCTCGTCTGCTGGTTGGCGTAGGGGAGCTCCACGAGCCGGTGGCCGCCGACCGCGACGTAGTTCGTCTCGACCGACTGATGCATCGTCGGCACCTCGGCCGTCGTCCCGTCGAGCGCGGTGAACTGCCGAGGCTCGGTCTGCTCCTCGGAGAAGGGGACCCGCCAGCGCGCCGAGAAGTAGACGGCGTTCGTCAGCACGAGCCGCGTGGTGGCGTCGATCGAGCCCTTCGGCAGCAGGTCCTCGATGCGGTCGTTCGTCCGCTCGGCGACCCACTCGTTGATGCGCTGTCGGGCGGCCTCGGGGTCGCCCGAGAAGTCCGCGAGCTGCAGGCCCGCCCGGTAGTAGGCGTCGAGCAGGTCGAGGTACGCCCGGCTGAAGGGGTAGTCCTCCTGCCCCCACGCCGAGTTGGCCGTGGTGAGCTCGAAGGCCGGGCCGGCGTCCGCCTCGCGCTCGGTCATCACCCGCCCGCTGGCGGTCTTCCCGTCGGCGTTGCGGCGCTCGAACTCGGCCGCCAGCGCCCCGAACGCGGCGTGGAGGTCCCCGCCGTCGAGCTCGTAGCGGAGCGCGTCGGCCAGCTCGGTGCGGGTCTCGCCCCGGGCGCCGGCGTAGGTCATCGCCATCGCGACCGAGACGCTGTACGGCGAGACGAACAGGTTAGGGGCGGCCCGTTGCTCGCGCAGGACGCCCAGCAGGTCGAGCGCGAACCCGACGTTGCCCCGGAGCTGCTCGGCCAGCTTGTCGGCGGCGAGGTCGGGGTCGGTGACGAAGTCGACCTGCGGGAACGGCGGGGCGTCGAGGTCATCGAAGCCGGGGGACTCCGTCGTCGTGGTCCCGTCGTTCGGCGAGTCGTCCCGCGTCGAGGTGTCGGCGTTGGGGGCGGCGGTGTCAGTTCGGGTCGTCCCCTGGTCGTCGGTGCCGGTACAGCCCGCGAGCCCGGCGAGCAGGGCGCCGGTCAGCGCGAGGGTGTCGCGTCGGCGGAGGGTCATGACCCGTCGTTCCACCGGTCGTGGTAAACCTCTTCCGTAGAGTGAAGGGCGCGTTTCAGTCAGCACGTCCGAGTCGCTCGGGATTCCCGGTCGAGCCGCAGTCCGAACGACGAGAACGTTTTATCGCTCGACATCGACTCCCACGGATATGGAGCCGGAATCGTTCTTCCACGTCGCGGTGAAGACCGACGACCTCGACGCGAGCGAGGCGTTCTACCGGGACCACTTCGACGCCGAGGTGGTCGAACGCGGCGACGCCGGCGACGGCCAGGGTGCGACGGCCGTCGACCACGTCGCGCTGGACGTCGCGGACAAACTGGTGTACCTCTTCGACGAGGCGCCCTACGAGGCGGCCGGACTGGTCGACTCCGTCCCGACCGGCTTCCTCCACTTCGGCTACGTCGTCGCGGACGTCGGGGCGGCCCACGAGCGATTGACGGCCGCCGGCGTCGGGTTCGTCATGGAGCCGACGACGTTCGGCGACCTGAAGATCGCGTTCCTCACCGCCCCGAGCGGCGTTCGAATCGAACTGATAGAGCACCTTCGGTGAGGCGGACACGCGGTGAAACGGTGTCCCGGCGTACCGCGCTCACTCCTCCCAGTTGTGGAGCGCGTCGACGAAGACGTCCCGGACGTCCTCCTCGGTCACCGGCCGGGGGTTGGTCCGCAGGAGGCGCTTCTGGGTCTCGACGGTCTGGGTCGCGAGCCAGTCGACGTCGTCCTCGGTGACGCCCGCCAGTTCGTCGAGGCCGCTCGGCAGGACGTTGAGGTCTCGCTGGAGCTGAACGTACTCTTCCTTGAGGGCGTCGACGGCCTCGCGGTCCGACTTCCCGGTCGTGTCGACGCCGAACAGGTCGGCGAGGTCGGCGAACCGGGCGGGGTCGCTCGCGGAGTTGTAGTCGATGGTGCTGGCCGGCGTGAGCACCGCGATGGTCTCGCCGTGGTCCGTGTGGTAGCGGTTGCCGACCGGGTACGCCATCGCGTGGCAGAGGCTCGCGCCCGCCGTGAGCCCGGCGATGGCGCCGAACAGCGCGCCCTGGAGCATGTTCTCGCGGGCGTCGAGGTCGTCGCCGTTGTGGACCGCCCGCCGGACGTTCGACGAGAGCAGGTCGATGGCCTTCTCCGAGAACATCTCGGTCAGCGGCGTCCGGCCGGCGTACACCGGGCGTTCGGCCGGGTCGGCGGCCCGGAGCAGCGAGTCGTACTCGTGGGTGGTGTACCCCTCCATCGCGTGGCCCAGCGCGTCCATCGCGGTCTCGGCGGTCAGGTCCGGCGGAAGCGTCGTCGTCAGCGTCGGGTCGAGCACCGCCGCGTCGGCCCGGACGTGGTCGCTGGAGATGCCCTCCTTGATCTCCTTCTCGGGGACCGAGAGGATGGCGACCGGCGAGATCTCGGCGCCGGTGCCCGCGGTGGTCGGCATCAGCACCAGCGGGGGTCCGGACTCTTCGAGGGGCCGGCCCGCGCCGGTGGGTTCGGCGACGTAGTCGAGCGGACTCCCGCCGTTGGCGACGACCGCCCGGGTCACCTTCGCGGTGTCCATGCAGCTCCCGCCCCCGAGGCCGACGTAGAAGTCGTAGCCGTCCCCGCCGGTCTCGTCGCGCACGAACGCGATGCAGTCCTCGGCCGCTTCGACGGAGGGCTCGCGCTCGGACTCGTCGTAGACGTCGACCGCGAACCCGGCGTCCGCGAGGTGGTCGGCGACCCGGCCGGCGTGGCCGAGGTCGACGAGGTTCGCGTCGGTCACGACCAGCCCGCGAGCGCCGCCGCCGACGCCGAGGTCCCGGAGCTGGAAGGCGAGCTCGTCGGTCGCGTTCCGGCCGAACCGGATCGCGGGCATCCGGACGCTCCAGACGGTCTCGGGTGCGAGGTCGCGGGTCGGCGCCGACACCGAGCGGTCGTAGCTCATCGTGGCCACCCGCCCCGTCTGCGAGCCGCCGTTCGTCCGCCGCCCTCAATGTCACCGGTTGTCACGATAGCCATGGCGGCTACTCGGCGGCGACTGGTATCAACGTTGTGAACGTGTAGAAGGTTCGACGTTCGTTCACCGACGGAGCCGCGCGACCGTCTCGCCGTCCCGATCGGTCACGTCGACGAGTCCGTCGTCCGCGAGGTCGCTCAAGAGCCCTTCCAACCACTCCCGGCCGTGTTCCCCGTCCGGCGCGTAGTCGACTCGGATTCGGGGGCCGAGCTTCGACAGCGGGAGCTCGTCGTACTCCTTCAGCGTCGAGACGACTCGGCCGCGGAACTGCCGGCGGCTCCCCTCGAAGCTCGGCTGGGTGGGGACGTCGGGCGCGGTGAAGTCGCCGGTCTCGTAGGCCGTGCACCACTCGCGCCAGGGACAGCCCGCGGCGTCGCACTTGGGGGTCTGCTCGCAGGCCACGCCTCCGAGCTCCATGATGGCGTTGTTCCAGACCCGCGACTCCCCGTCGGGCATCGCCTCGCGCGCGGCGGCCTCGAACGCGGCGTCGTCGTCCGGCACGTCGAACGCTCGGTAGAGCACGCGCTTGACGTTGGTGTCGACCACGGCGTCGCCGTCGTTGAACGCGAAGGAGGCGACCGCGTTGGCGGTGTAGGGACCGACGCCCATCAGCTCCTGGAGCTCGTCGGGGGTGGTCGGAAAGTCGCCGTCGTACTCGGTGACGACCTGCTGAGCGGCCTCGTGGAGGTACTTCGCGCGGTTGTTGTAGCCGAGGCTGTGGTCGGTCCAGAACCCGACCACGTCGGCCCGGTCGGCGTCGGCGAGGGCCTCGGGCGTCGGCCAGCGGTCGAGGAACGCCTCCCAGGCCTCGACGACCCGGCCGAGCTGGGTCTGCTGGCTCATGACCTCCGAGACCAGGATCTCGTAGGCGTCGTCGGTCTCGCGCCACGGGAACTCGCGGTGGTCGGCCTCGTACCACGAGACCAGCGCCTCGCGGACCGCCGGGAGGTCGTCGGGGAGGGCGTAGTCGGGCTCCGATTCGGCGTCGCTCATCGAGGTTCGGTAGGGACGACGCCGGTAAAGGAACAGTGGTTCGGCGAGGCGGTGCGCCGGTGTTCGGAACTGGGCTCGCGGTGTCGCCGGTCCCGGCCGGCGCTCACCGGAGCGCGCGGTCGCGGACCTGCCGGGCCTCCTCGCTCAGTCCCCCGGTCGCGCCCTCGCCGGCGTCCCGGTAGGTGTCGCGACCCATCGCGCTGTTCGCCGGGCAGGTCTGGGTCAGGCCGGTCGCGGTGAGGACGGCGCCGACGACGAGCGCGCCGACCGCGACCGACCGCCGCAGTCGGAGCGCGCCTCGAAACGACCCGATCGACAGCACGAGCAGCAGCGGTCCGAGCGTGATGCGGATCCCCTCGTCGAGTCCGCCGACGTTCTGTTGCATGGTTCCCGACCAGGGGACGACGCCGGGCCACTTCAAGGTAGGGTGGGTCGGCGGGCCGCCGGCGTCGACGACTCCGGACGGCCGCGGAGTCCGGTCCCGCCGCCAGGTGTCGAAAGGCGTTTCCGACCCGGGACCGACTCTCGGGGCATGAGCCTCGACGACCTGCAGGGCGAACTCGAGGGCGAGTACGCCGACCTCGGCGACGAGGTGGCGGTGTCGCTCGACCGCGAGACCCGCAACGAGCTCGCCATGCTGAGCGCGGCGTTCGACCCCGACGAGACCGACGAGCTGCTGCGCCGGGCGGTCCACATGCTGTTCCAGACCGCGGTCGAGACCGGCAACCTCGACTTCCACCTCCGGAGCGAGTACGACGTCACGTACGACGAGTACCTCTCGGGGATGACCTACGACGAGATGACCGGCGGGGGCCAGCAGTTCCCCCAGCAACAGCAGAACGACGACCGGCGCTACCAGTTCTGAGCGCTCGCCCGGCCACCTCGCACTGCTGACGCTCGCGACCCGAAGGGACAGACCCAAATCCTCGCCGCGAGAACCCACGCGACGAGCCGAACCCACGCATGCCACGCTACGAGGGCGTCCACGCCCACCCCGACGGCGACAGCACCGCGGCGCGCTTCGCGGCGACCGCCGCCGAGTACGGGTTCGACGGCGTCGTCCTGCGCAGCCACAGCGACGCGACCCCCGACCTCGACGCGGCGGACCGCGAGCGCATCGCCGAGGAGTACGGCGTGGACGTGGTCGACGCCATCGAGATCCGGGCCGACAATCCGGACGTGGCGTCGGGCCACGTCGGCAACTACCGGCCCAAGCACACCGTCCTGGCGCTCCACGGCGGGACCAACGCTCTCAACCGGTTCGCGGTGGAGTCCGACCGGGTGGACGTGCTGGCCCACCCGATGCGGGGCAATGGCGACTTCAACCACGTGCTGGCGAAGGCGGCGGCCGACCACGGGACCCGCGTGGAGTTCGACCTCTCGCGGGTGCTCCGGGCCGACGGCGGCCCGCGGGTCCGGGCGCTCCAGGACCTCCGGAAGCTCCGGGAGCTCGTCGAGAAGTACGACGCGCCCTACGTCGTCAGCGCGAACCCGACCAGCCACCTCCAGGTGCGCGCGCCCCGGGAGCTCGCCGCGGTGGGCGAAGCGGTCGGCTTCTCGGAGGACCAGATCCGTACCGGGCTCGCGGAGTGGGCCGCCCTCGCCGAGCGCAACCGCGAGCGGCTCTCCGACGAGTTCATTGCACCGGGGGTCAAACGCGGCAGACATGAAGAGGACGCTTGAGGAGCACGCCGCTCGCTTCGACGACGTCGCCGGCGAGTACGACGACAGCCAGAACGACACCGGGGAGTACCGGGCCTGCGTGTCGCTGGTCGTCGAACACGCCGACCCCGGGCCGGACGAGACGGTGGTCGACCTCGGCACCGGCACCGGCGCCATCGCGCTGGCGCTCGCCGACGAGGCCGGCGAGGTCGTCGGCCGCGACATCAGCGAGGGGATGATGGAGCGGGCCCGCGAGAAGGCCGACTCGCAGGGCATCGACAACGTCGCGTTCGGCGAGGGCCGCTTCCGCGAGCCGAACGTCGACTCGGCCGACGTCGTCGTCTCGAACTTCGCGATGCACCACCTCGGCGACGAGGAGAAGCGCGAGGCCATCGAGGCCATCGCCGGGCTCGGCCCGCGGAAGTTCGTGCTCGGCGACGTGATGTTCTTCGGCGAGCCGGACCCCGACGAGCCGTTCTACAGCCCCGAGGTCGACGACCCCTCGACGGTCGGCCACCTCGCGGACGCCCTGACCGACGCCGGCTTCGCGCTGACCGCGGTCGAGCGCGTCCACGACCAGGTCGGCGTGCTGGTGGCCGAGCGCGGAGCGTCCGGGAACGAGTAGCACAGCACCGGAACGTTTCTCCCGCGGCGCGTCCAGTGACCGACATGGCCGACGAGCTATCGGACGGGACCCTCCGGGGGATGGTGTCGGTCGTCGATTCCGAGTGGACGCTCCGGGAGGCGACGCCGGTCGACCGCGGGTTCTGCCGGGTGTACCGCCTCGTCGTCGGGACCGCGACGTCGACCAGAGAGTGCTACCTCAAGGCGGTGCCCGAGGGCCGCGACGCGGGTGTCGCCGCCGACGCCCGGGTCTCGGCGGTCGTGGGCGAGCACACCGCTGCGCCGGTGCCAGGGATCCTGGGCGCCGTCGACGACCACCCCGACCTGCCGGCGCCGTACTTCCTCGTGGAAGCGATGCCCGGCGACGAAGTGCCCTACGAGCGAGTGGGGTGGGTCTCCGACGACGTGCTCCGCACGACGGCCCGACAGCTCGGCGAGTCGCTCGGAGAGCTCCACCGCATCGACGCGGTCGACTCGTTCGGCTACGTGTTCTACGACGAGTCGCGGGAGCTCGCCGGCGGGCGGCCGTCGGGGACGGTCGACGAGCTCCGGGTCCGGGACGGCGTCGACTCGTGGCCGGATTACCTCCGGGCGCGGGTCGACCGCGAACTGGGCCGTCACGCCGAATCGGGGTTCTCGGACCTCACGCCCCGGCTGGAGTCGTGGTGCGAGGACCGGATAGAGCGGCTCGACCAGCGGGACGGGGGCTTCAGTCCCGTGCTGGGTCGCAACGACCACGGCCTCCACAACGTCCTGGTCGACGCCGACACCGGCGACCTGACCGCGCTGCTCGACTGGGCGTACACCCTCGCCGTGACCCCGGCCTACGACCTCCAGTTCGCCGCGTACCTGTTCGGCGGCGGGTTCCTCTCGGCGATTCCCGAGGTGGCGGACCGTCAGGAGATGGTCCGGGACGCGCTGCTGGCGGGCTACCGGTCGACCGCGCCCGACCTGGCCGACGACGCGGCGACGTACCGCCCGCTCTACGAACTGCTGGCGATGGTCCGCATCATGAACGACTTCGAGCAGTTGCGCCCGCGGCTTCCGGAGGGGACCGGAGACGCGGTCGCCGAGGGTCTCCGCGAGGACGTCGAATCGCTGCTCGAGAGGAACAGTCGATAGCGGTCGGAGCGACCTACTCCTCGGTGTCGTAGGGCTCGCCGACCGCGGCCGGCACCCGGGTGTACCCCACGAGCGTCAGCACCACCAGCACCGCGACGTAGGGGAACAGCCCGACGATGCTGCCGGGCAGCGAGATGCCGACGGTCTGGAACTGGACCTGGAGCATGTCGGTCGCGCCGAACAGCAGCGACGCGCCGAACGCGCCCAGCGGGTTGTAGTTGCCGAACAGGTACGCCACGATGGCGATCCACCCGCGGCCGTCGACCATCGTAACGCCGGTGCCGGTGAAGCCGCTGCCGATGCCGATCGAGAGCACCGCGCCGGCGAGGCCGGCCATCGCGCCCGAGAACAGCACCGCCCCGTAGCGCACGCGGTTGACGTCGACGCCGGCGGTGTCGAGCGCCTCGGGGTTCTCGCCCGCGGCCTGGACCCAGTAGCCGTACCTGGTGCGGTAGAGGACGACCCACGCCGCGACCGCGGCGACGACGGTGAACAGCACCAGCGGCGACGCGTCGAAGAGCAGGCGGCCGACCACCGGGAGGTCGGCCAGCACCGGCACGGTCAGGTTGTCGATGTTCGGGAGCGAGGGGCTGGAGACCCCGCCCCAGATGACGGTCGCGGTGAACGGGCCGAAGCCGAGGCCGACGAACCACACCGCCAGCCCGGCGACGATCTGGTCGGCCTCGTACCGGATGGTCAGCACCGCGAACATCGCGGTCAGCAGTGTGCAGACCGCCACCGCGGCGACGACGCCGACCCAGAGGTCGGCCTGGCCGACCGATCCGGCGCCGGACGCGAGCCACGCCCCGGCCGCGCCCGAGAGCGCGCCGAAGATCATGAACCCCTCGAGCCCGATGTTGAACACGCCGCTCTTCTCGGCGTAGAGCCCGCCGATGGCCGCTAGCGCGATGGGCGTCGCGGCCCGGAGCGCGCGCTCGAACGTCCCGACGGTCAGCAGGTCGGCCACCGGCAGGTCGAACGCGACCGCGACGACGGCCAGCAGCGCGACCGCGCCGGCGCCGACGGCGACGCCGCGCCGGTGGCGACCGGCGTAGTCGGCGACGCTCATTCGCTATCGCCTCCCAGGCCGGTGCGCCGGCCGGCCATCCGGAACAGCTCGGGCGTGGCGACGAACAGGACCACCAGCCCGACCACGCCGTCGACCAGCTCCGGGGGCACGTCGAGCGTGAACCCGATGTACTGACCGCCGGCGTCGAGGCCGCCGAACAGCAGGCCGGCGGGCACCACGCCGAGCGGGTTGTTGGCCGCCAGCAGGCTGACCGCGATCGCGTCGAAGCCGAACCGGGGGAACGTCGCGGGGTCGCTGTAGTACCCCAGGATCATGATCGTGAACACCGCGCCGGCGAGGCCGGCCACCATGCCGGAGAACGTCATCGTGGCGACGACGTTTCGCTTCGGGTCGACCCCGGAGTAGGCCGCCGCGGGCTCCTGGTGGCCGCTGGTCACGAGATCGTAGCCGAACCGGGTGCGGGCCATCACCACGTAGACGACGACCACCGTCGCCAGCGCCGCGGCGAGGCCGATCACCGAGAACGACGGGCTGTCGAACACGACCGACGGGAGCGCGACGTACTCGGGGAAGTTCTCGGTGTTGGGCGCGGAGGCGCCCGCCGGCCTGAGGTAGCGGTCGACGGCGAAGAAGACGACCCCCGACGCGATGAAGTTGAGCATGATGGTCGTGATGACCTCGTTGGCGTCGGCGTAGGCCTTCATCAGGCCCGGGAGCGCGGCGTACGCTCCGCCCGCCAGTACCGCGGCGAGCGTCCCGAGGGCGATCAGCGCGACGCCGCCGACCGCGCCGGTCGGGAGGTGGGGCGCGAGGAACAGCACCGTGACCGCGGTGGCGAACCCGCCGACCACGAACTGGCCCTGGACGCCGATGTTGAACACCCCCGCCCGGAACGCGACCGCCACCGCGACGCCCGCCAGGACGAGCATCGTCGACTGGCGCAGCGTGAACGCGACGTTCGACTTGGTGCCGAACGCGCCGTAAATCAGCGCGGAGACGAACTCGACCGCGTCGTAGCCCGAGGCGGCGACGATGATCGCCCCGAGCAGGAGCGCGAGCAGGACCGCGGCCACAGCGATGGCGAACCGTTCGAGGACCGTCGCCCTGAGCATGCGGTCGGCAGCCCGGTCGAGGGCGGCCCGGCCCCGGCGGGTGTCGCCGCTCACGGCTCGACACCTCCGTCGGTCGCGGATTCGGCGCCGGTGTCCGTGTCGGCCGTTTCCGACTGGACCGATTCGCGGGTCTCGTCGCCCGCATCTCGGCTCCGACCCGCCATGAGTAGGCCGAGTTCCTCCTCGGTCACAGCGTCGGGGTCGACCACATCGACGAACGCGCCCTCGTACATCACGGCGACGCGGTCCGAGAGCTTCCGGAGCTCGTCGAGCTTCGAGGAGACGAACAGCACCGCCGTCCCCGCGTCGCGCATCTCCAGCAGGCGCTCGTGGATGAACTCGATGCTCCCGATGTCGACCCCGCGGGTCGGGTGGGACGCGACCACGAGGTCGGGCTCGTGTTCGAGCTCCCGGCCCACCACGAACTTCTGCTGGTTGCCGCCCGACAGCGACCGGGCCTCGGCGTCGGGGTTCGGCGGCTGGACGTCGTACTCGGCGACGATGTCTTCGGCGTGGTCCCGGACCGCCCGCCAGTCGATGAACCGGCCGTCCGCGAACGGCTCGACGGTCTGGTTGCCCAGCAGGGCGTTGCGGACCAGGTCGTAGTCCTGGACCAGCCCCTCCTCTTGGCGGTCCTCGGGGACGTAGGTGATGCCCTTCTCGATGCGCCGCCGGCGGCTCGCGTCGGTGACGTCCTCGCCGCGGAAGGTGACGGTCCCGGCCTCGGCGTCCCGGAGCCCGGTCAGCGCCGCCACGAGCTCGGCCTGACCGTTGCCCTCCACGCCCGCGACGCCGAGGATCTCGCCCTCGCGGACGGTGAGGTCGACGCCGTCGACCTGCACGAGGTCCCGGTCGTCGCGGACCCGGAGGCCCTCGACGTCGAGCGCGACGTCGCCGGGCGCGGTCTCGCGCTCGGGGTAGTCGAACAGCACGTCGCGGCCGACCATCAGCCGGGCGAGCTCCTGGCGGGAGGTGTCGGCGGCCGCGACGGTGCCGACCGCCTCCCCGTCGCGCAGGACGGTGATCTCGTCGGCGACCGCCAGCGCCTCGTCGAGCTTGTGGGTGATGAAGATGAGCGACCGGCCCCGGTCGGTGAGCTCGGTCATCACCTCGAACAGCCCCTCGACCTCCTGGGGCGTGAGCACCGCGGTCGGCTCGTCGAGGACGAGCACGTCGGCGCCCCGGTAGAGGCTCTTGACGATCTCGACGCGCTGCTGGACGCCGACCCCCAACTGCTCGATCCGGGTGTCGAGATACTGATCGACGTCGAAGCCGTAGGTGTCGCAGATGTCCGCGATGGCCGCCCGGGCGCTCTCCTCGTCGACCAGCCCGTTCTCCGAGGGCTCGTGGCCGAGCACGACGTTCTGGACGACGGTCATGGTGTCGACCAGCTGGAAGTGCTGGTGGATCATCCCGACGCCGGCGTCGATGGCGTCGCGGGGCGAGTCGAACGACCGGCGCTCGCCGTCGACGCGTACCTCGCCCGCGTCGGGCTCGTAGAGCCCGTAGAGGACGCTCATCAGCGTGGTCTTGCCCGCCCCGTTCTCGCCGACGAGGGCGTGGACCGTCCCCTTCTCCAGGGTGAAGTTCACCCCGTCGTTGGCGACGACGTCGCCGAACCGCTTGGTGACGCCGTCGAGTCGGACGGCGGGTGGTTGTGGGTCGCTCATTGGCCTGGTATGGGATATCGTATCACGAATGACGCCGAGGCGGGCGCGGCGTCAGTTCTGGCAGCCCGAGGCGGTGCACGGCACCGTGACGTCGCCGTTCACGATGGCCTGCTTGGACTTCCGGAGGTTCTGGGTCACGACGTCCGGGAGCTTCGGTCCGACCGCCTGGCCGAGCACGAGCTTGACCGCGTCCTCCTCGAGGCCGAGCACGTTCTGGCCGTTGACCTGGTCCCAGTTGCCCTGCACGACCGCCGTCGCGACGTCCTTCGTCCCCTTGTTGATGAACTTGACCGCCGACCCCATGATGACGTCCTTGTAGTCGGGCAGCGTCTTGGACTGGTCGGCGTCGACGCCGATGGCGAAGCGGTCGGCCTCCGTCGCGGCCTGGAAGACGCCCTGGCCGGCCGCCGCCGCGGCGTGGTAGACGATGTCCGCCCCGGCGTCGTACTGCGACCCGGCGATGTTGCTCGCGGTCTGGGTGTCGGTGTAGTTGCCGATGTACCCGACCTTGACGCCGACGTCCTCGTCGACCCACTTCGCACCGGCTCTGTAGGCGCGCTCGAAGGCGTTGATGAGCGCGCCGTCGACCCCGCCGACGAAGCCGACGGTGGCGGTGTCGGAGTTCAGCGAGTTGCCGGCGTGTTCGAGCTGCCGGGTCGTCATCGTGCCCGCGAGCACGCCGGCCTGGAACGACATCTGGTGGTTGGCCCACGTGTAGCCGGCCACGTTCGGCTGGTCGACGTAGTCGTTGATGAGCATCCAGCGCTGGTCGGAGTACTGCCTGGCGTTCGACTCGAGCGCCTGGGTGTGGTTGTACCCGACCAGGACGATGAGGTCGTAGTCGGGGTTCGAGCTCTCGGCCAGCCGCGACTGGACCGTCCGGTACTGGGACTGGTCGGTCTCCTCGACCCGCTGGATCTCGATGTTGTTGTTCTTCGCCGCGTTCCGCAGCCCCTGGAGCGCGAGGTCGTTGAACGCCTTGTCGCCGAAGCCGGCGGGGCTGGAGACGATGGCGATGTGCGTGGTGCCGCCGTCCTGCGCTCCCACGCGACCGGCGAGCGCGCCCCCGGCGACGAGCGCGGCACCGCCCTTCAGAACCGAGCGCCGGTCGACGCCGGTCGCGGTCGGTACTCCCCCGTACTCGGACTCGGAGTCCGCAGTCGTGTCAAACATTTCCGTACCCCCACACCCAGTTACGCAGACGGTAGTAAATAATTACCTTTCAATATTGAACTGTGTAGGCGGGTGATAAACCCCGCCCGACGCGGTCGAGCGCGAACACCAACCTTTCAAGCCGCGTCCCGACCAACCACCGGCCGAGACCCGTCGATGAAGCACCTGCCCAAGCACCTCCGACCCCGCTGGCGCTACCTCGCGGTCGGCATCGAGGCGTGGCCCGACGCCGAGTTCGACCGCCGGGACTTCCAGCGCAGCGTCTGGTTCGCCGCACAGAACCTGTTGGGCGACGCCGGCAGCGCCGACGCCGACCTGTCGGTGCTCCAGTTCGAGTTCGGGGACGGGACCGGGGAGGCCGTGGTCCGGGCCCGCCACGGCCACGCCGACCGGGCACGGGCCGCCCTTGCCTGCATCGACGAAGTCAAGAACGACCCCGTCGGCCTCCGCGTCCGCGGTATAAGCGGTACGGTCCGTGCCTGTGAAGAAAAGTATTTACGACGAGGCGGCCAATTTCGGGATGAGAGAAAAGTCGTGTTCGGGGACGCCCAGCGGACCGCAGTCGAGCGAGACGGACTCCTCGACGTGCGAACCGACGGGGCGTTCGCGGGCGCGACGGAACTCGATTTCGAGTGATACTATGCAGGGACAAGCCCAACAGCAGGCCTACGACCGTGGGATTACCATCTTCTCCCCGGACGGACGCCTCTACCAGGTCGAGTACGCCCGCGAGGCCGTCAAGCGCGGCACCGCGAGCATCGGCATCCGGACCGAAGGCGGCATCGTGCTCGCGGTTGACAAGCGCATCCGCTCGGAGCTGATGGAGCGGACCAGCGTCGAGAAGATCCACAAGGCCGACGACCACATCGGCATCGCCTCCGCGGGCCACGTCGCCGACGCCCGCCAGCTCATCGACTTCGCCCGCCGGCAGGCCCAGGTCAACCGCCTGCGCTACGGCGAGCCCATCGGGGTCGAGACGCTGACCAAGGAGGTCACCGACCACATCCAGCAGTACACCCAGGTCGGCGGCGCCCGCCCGTTCGGCGTCGCGCTCATCATCGGCGGCATCGAGGACGGCGAGCCCCGCCTGTACGAGACCGACCCGTCCGGGACCCCCTACGAGTGGAAGGCCCTCGCCGTCGGCGCGGACCGCGGCGAGATCCAGGAGTACCTCGAGGACAACTACAGCGAGGCGATGGACCTCGACGGCGGCATCGAGCTCGCGCTCCGGGCGCTCGGCTCGGTCAACGACAACGAGCTGAGCCCCGAGGGCGTCGGCGTCGCCACGGTCGACGCCGAGACCGAGCAGTTCATGGAGCTCTCGAACGACGAGACCGAGGAGTACCTCAGCGAGCTCGGCATGCTCGGCGGCGGCAGCGACGAGGGCGAGCCGGAAGAGGAGTGAGCTAACCGCCTTCTTTCCCGCGGTCTTCGACGACTCGGTAGCGGCTTCTGTACCGATTTCCGTTCCCGTTCACCTCGTGTCAGGAGCGCGATTATCTGCAAAATCGGAGACGAACAGGTAGCAAGCCCCGGGCGGTCGCGACCGAGCGGCCCCTTTCAGTCCCGCCCCGCCGGTCGACTCGCCGAGCGCACGCTGTGGACTGCAGGTCGATACGCGATGCACTGAGAAAAGGCCCGTACTCGCGCTACCCGTCCAGGACGCCGACGCGCTCGCCGCGGTAGCCGAACACGTTCTCGTAGCCGTACGGCGACAGCAGCACCGGATAGAACGGTTCGTCGGCGATCAGGTCCTCGCCGTCGGCGGCCGCGAACGCCTCGCCGGCCTCGACGCGCTCGAAGTTCTCGGCGAACACCGCGTACTCGCCCGCGCCGTTCTTGGGTATCGGGGCGCCGAGCCGGTAGACGGTCACCTCGCCGCGGTCCTCGCCCGCGACCGGTTCGGCGTCGCGCAGCGCGCCGGTGGCCCGGAGGAAGCCGTAGATCAGGTCGACCGCGTTGTCGGCCGCGCGGTCCGACCCCTGGAGGCCGCACTCGACCTCGACGACGTGGGGGTACTCGATGAGCCGGCCCTCGCTCTGCGCGCCGGTCTCGACCAGCACCGACACCGGGAGGTACGGGCAGACCGACCGCGCGACGGCGTCGACCGTGTCGACCAGCGCGAACGGCTGGGCGTACGACTGGGTGGAGTGCAGCGACAGGGTGGTGCAGGACCGGATCTCGCGCGCGAGGTCCGCGGCGAGGCGGCGCTCGTGGGTGTCGGCGTCGGGGTCGCCGGGGAACGCGCGGTTGAGGTCCTCCTCGACGTACCGGACGCCCCGCGCCAGCGCCTCCTCGTTGGCGATCACGAACTTGACGGGGCGCTCGACGGCGGGCGACTCGGCCAGCACGCGCTCGATTCCCCGGACGCCGCAGGGCTCGTCGCCGTGGACGGCGGCGACCACAGCGATCTCGGGGGTGCCCTCGCCCAGCTGCTCGATTCGCATCGCCGGAAGAACGGAAACGCTCGGCCTTGAGGGTTTCGGGTCTCAGCCGTCGGCCGGTTCGGCCAGCTCGCGGACGGGCGACTCGAACGCCCGGCCGGCGTCGGTCAGCGCCACGTAGTCGGCCTCCTGGTCGTAGTCGACCAGCCCCGCGTCGGCGAGCTTCGGGACGTGAGTGTGGTACAGCGAGAGGTAGACCTCCAGCACGTCGTCGGGGTCGATCTCCTGGAGGGGCCGGTCGCGCTCGGCGACAGCCACCTCGTCGGCGAGGTCGGGCAGCGACAGGTCGTCGTGGGCCACCAGCGTCAGGTAGGCGGTCCGGCGCCGGTAGTCGGCGAACAGGTCGCAGAGCGCGTCGAGCGAGACGTCGGGGTCGGCCGCCTCGAACGACGCGACGGCCGAGGCCGCCGCCGCGAACCGGGAGTCCGGCCGGTACCGGACCAGGCCGCGGTCGGCGTCGTAGTCGACGAGTCCCGCGTCGTCGAGCTTCGGCAGCAGGGTGTGGTGGAGGCGAGCGCGCAGGCGGCACTCCGGGTCCGGCGCGGCGTCGGCAGCACCGCCGTCCTCGTCCGTCTCGGCAAGTCGAGCGGCGAGGTCCGTCACGACGACCGCCTCGCCGTCACGCTCGTCGAGCTGCCCGACCAGAGCGCGACACGTCCGGTCAGACAGCGCCTCGAAGGCGGCGTCGAGCGGGGCGTCTCGCTCGGGGCGGTGGCGGCGGGCGTCGGCCGTCCGTTCCCGGCGGGAATCGGTTGTCGTCATGTCCTGACCTCCTGTGCTGAGAGCGCGTAGTCCGAGACCACTCTGTCTCGACAGTCGCTAGGCGAGCTATATAAGTTGTCGATTCGTTTTGATTACGTGTTGGATATGAGAGGCAAATTATCGAGGCGCCGGCGGGAAGCGCAAGAAAGGCCGGGGTTCGGTCCGGCGGTTCGGCGTCGGCGACGGCCGACCCGTCATCCACCGGACAGGTTCCGTCAAGTTCGGTAGTCGTACCACTCTCTTCGTCCAATCGGCGGTCGGCTGCGCGCCCGGCGACAAGTCGGCTGTCGTGCGCCCGAAGGGCGGGGTAGAACACGGCAGCCCGAAAAGCGGAGTAGAACACGGCAAGACTCTTACCGCAGGAGACCGTACGTGCTCTTAGAACGAGCGACGCCCGATGAGGCCAGTCCGGCTGAGGGCGTCGGCGGGAGGATTGCGAGTCTTGCCTTCTCGCAGTATCCTTCTGCTCTTTTGCCTTTCCGGACGCTTCGCGAAACTCCGTTAGTCCCGAGCGTGTCCGATTCGGTTCACCTGGTGATCCGACGCACACCTGTTTCCCGGGGCAGCGTCGAGGGCCGCGTATCGGGCGACAGTGGTTCTCCCCCGACCGAGACAGTCGTGAGTCAGCATCGGCCTTCAGGTCCCGCTGTTCGAACGGCGGAACGGTACACGGACAACGGTACGAGCAGGTCGGACGCCATCTCGGAGGCCGCACTCGAACGCGGCCTCTCGAACACGGTCTCTCGAACACGGCCTCTCGAACACGGTCTCTCGAACACGGCCTCTCGAACATGGCCTCTCGAACATGGCCTCTCGAACTCTCGTCTATCGGGAGTACAGCGGACACGCCGAATCGGAGATCGCTGCCGGCGGACGCTCCGCACCGCGATCCCCTCAGTCGAAGAATCGGACTCCGAACTGACGGTGTCGGCTAGGCGGTGAGCCGGCCGCGGCCGGTTCAGGAGGTCGGTCCCCGTCCCGCGTTCCGAAGCTCGAACTGCAACTGCCCGTCGGTGTCCGCAGAGACCCACAGCAGTCGGTCGACGACCGCCGTCAGCTCGGCGAGGGTCCGGTCGTCGTGGGCCGTGAAATCGACGCCGAAGATCCCGAGGCCGTCGCCGACGCGGACCCCCGTCGTCCGTTCGAGCAGCCGACACACCCGCTCCGTGGTCGCCCCGTCGATCATCGGCGTGAGCGACCGGACGACGAAGTGCCGGGTCCCCGTGGACGGGACGACGGTCCCGCTGAGGTCGGAGAGGCCGATCGCGACCCGTTCGAGATCGTCGGCCGTCGGCATGTACACGGTGGGAACGTCCTCGTACGGTGCAGTGAGATACTGCTCCTTCGAACTGGTATCGACCACCGCGAGCGAGGGCTCCCCGCTGGCGGTCCTCGTGTCGGTAGCGCCCGCGACGACCGCGTCTCGACTCTCGGTCGTCGTCACGACTATCGCGGTATCGTCCGGACTCCTGGCGTGTGACAGGAGACGGAGGCCGAGCGCGTACTCGGTCGGATCGACGGTCCCCGCGATCAGCACCGTGGTCGGTGCCGAGATCGCGTCCGCAACCTCGCCGAGTCGGTCCTCGTGGTCGGCGGTCCGACGGCGACGAGCGTCCACAGACATCAACTGCCTCCCTTCGGCCGCTGTATTCCCAGCACCTCTGCGAGCACGGTCACCGTATCGTCGGGGTAGTAGCGGGCCTCACAGCCGGGGCAGTCAGCGACGGTGAGGTACTGGTGGCCCTCGACCGGATGCAAGAGCGTGTGGGCCGGCAGAGTTCGTTCGCGGAGGTCCGTGCCGCAGTCCGCACAGGGGAGGTCTGTTTCGGTGGTCATGGTTGTGGATGGCTTCCCAGCCCCGTCGGTCGGTGGCCCCGCGGCTGGCCGCCGAGCGAGCGGCGGGAATCATCCGGCACGGCGCGTCTCAGAGCAGTGCCATCGGATGATGCCCCCGCGCCGGCGGCAACCCGATGAGCGAGCGAAGAAGTGACGGGACGGAGTCCCTCGTACCCTCTGACATCGGGGAGGGCATCCTATATAAGTTACGACCGGGGAGGGAGCGTCCCCCGGAACGGACGACCTCACTCGAGCCCGTCGGCGTACTCGAAGTCGGCCTCAGTCGCTACGGGGTGGTCCCCGTCGAGCTCTATCTCCCACCCGTGGAGGGCGGTCGGGTCGTCGAGCGCGCTCGCGAGCGTCGTCCGGACGTCGACCAGGTTCACACCGTAGTAGTCGTCCGGGACGCCCCGAAGGTACTGGAGCGCCGTGTCGAACAGGCTCCGCATCCCGCCGTCGTCCTCGAAGTCGAAGTGCTTGTACGCGCCCGCCGCGACCTGCACCATCCCGTGGAGGAACGCGCTCTCCGTCGTCCCGCTCCCGTAGTTGTACCACTCCGCCTCGAAGCAGTCGTGGGACTCGTGGAACTCGCCCGAGTTGTACAGCGCGACGCCGTGCATCACGGCCCGGCGGAGCGTTCCGTGCTCCCACCCGTTGGATTCGGCCCGGTCGTCTCGCCACCCGGTCGGGTTGCCCGTGGTCGGCGGGCTCACCGTGTGGTCCCGCGTGTGGTCGTTCATCGGTTCGGGATTGCCGGTCCGGATGGCCGGACGGACGGGCACAGTTCGTTCGCACTCGGCCGACCGTCGCCGAAGCGGTCGTGCGGTTCGGGGACCGCCCCGGCGCCGAACAGCCGGACGCCGCGGACGGTCGGGCACCGGATCGCGTCGGGCTTCCGGCGGCCCGCCGCCGGAAGCCGCCCGGTCGGACTCCCCGCGCGGGGCGGGCCGACCGGCTCGTCGCGGGCGTGTTCGTCCATGCCCGACACGACGGGACCCAGCCGTGTAACGTCGTCGGACCGGACCGCGAGCGCCGGCGGCCTGCCCAAACAGATACGCTGCGCGAACCCGAACGTCGAGCCGTGACCGTCGGCCACGACTACCACGTCCACTCGAACTACTCGGACGGCACCCGACTGCCGCTGATGCTCGACGCCGCCGCCGACGCGGGCCTGGCGGCGGTCGGGTTCGCCGACCACTGCAACGTCGCGGACCGCGAGCGGCTCCGGCGGCTCAAGCGCGAACAGGGGCTCAACCTCGACCGGACCTACCCGCTCCGCCGCGAGGCCATCGCGTCGCTGCGCGGGCAGTACGACCTCCGGATCTTCGACGCAGTGGAGCTCGACTACGACCCCCGCGACGAGGCGGCCATCGCGGCGTTCCTGGACGAGGCCGACTTCGACTACGCCGTCGGGAGCGTCCACCGCGTCGACGGGACGAACGTCCAGCGGAGCGCGCCCTTCGCCGACCGGTCGGAGCGCGAGCGCCGGGCGTTCGTCGACGACTACTACGAGCGGCTGGTCGCGCTCGTCGAGTCGGAGCTGTTCGAGATCGCGGCCCACGTCGACCTCCCGGAGCGCACGCCCGAGCTCCGGGGGTACGCGACCGCCGACCACCGCGCGATGGTCGCCGACGCCTTCCGGCGGTCCTCGACCGTGCCGGAGCTCAACGCCGGGCGCAGGCTCCGGGAGTACGGCGAGTACCACCCCGCGCCCGACTTCCGGGCGGCGCTGCGGGAGCGCGGCGTCGAGTTCGTCACCGGGTCGGACGCCCACGCCCCCGACGAGATCCGCGAGCGCACCCGGGCGTTCGAGTCGCACTTCGCGGAGCGTGAGGCCGAGCCGATCCGGCTGTTCGACTGACTGGAGATTCCACCGGCCGTGACGCGACCGCTGACGGTATCCGGCTGCCCATCCGCAGTGAAATCCGAGCGGGCGGAGGGACGCGACCCCGCCCGTGCTAGTCGTTAACACTATATAGCCGAGAACCCTTCCTCGGTGTGTGCCGACCGTGGACGCCGAGCGACCGACGCCCGACTGGATGCACAGCGCCGACACCGCGATCCTCGAGTACTTCCAGCGCAGCCAGCCGGAGTACATTCCGCTCGTAGCGAACCGCCTCGGGATGCACCTCGACTACGTGGACGGCCGGTGTCAGCGCCTCGTCGACTGCGGACTGCTCGAGCAGGTCACCGGCGAGGCCGTCTACCGGCTGACCGACCGGGGCGAGGCGTACCTCGCGGGCGAACTGACGCTCGGCGACGTCCCGGACGGCGGGTAGCCGGCGGGGTCTACCACCCGAAGGGCTCGTTCTCTCCGCCGAGGGTCTCGCGGTCGCTCGTGGTGGCGGTAGCCAGGGGTACACCGAGAACTCCCGGCAGGGTACCCCGTTTCGTCGCTACCGTCCTCGCTACGTCTCGCGAGCTGCGACGTCGAGCAGCTGCAACGCCTGCTTCATGTGGAAGTCCTTCTCGGACAGGTCCTCGGTCGCCAGCGCGCGTTCGAGGTGTTCGACGGCCCCATTCCGCGCCTCCGCCCGCTTGGTGCGCGTCCCCATGGGGTCGCACTCCCATGCGAACTACTTAGTTCTTCTCCACCCGTTCCACCCGAACCAGGCGAAGCGTCAGACGCCGGCGCCGGACGCGAGTCGCAGGAACGGACGGCGCCGTGCGGGTCGGGACCGGGACGGCGCCGCGGCTCGGCGGGAAGGGTGACGTCGGAAGTGTTGCGAGGGCAAGACGCTCCGAAGCGGTCTTGCGTGCATCTCGGCGCGGCGGTGCCGCGCACGTTCAACGTGGCAGAGCCACGTTCGCGATGCGAGGGAAGGGATTCGAACCCTTGGACCCCTACGGGAGCGGATCTTGAGTCCGCCGCCGTTTCCGGGCTTGGCTACCCTCGCACGCGATTCGCCTCTCGGGGTTCACCCGACAACGGGCCCTACAGCCGGGATTATATAAACCTCCTGCGGTGTCGGACCGCTCCCCTCCCGCGACGACCGCCGCTGCGCGTCGGGCGTAGGCGGTCCCTACGCGACGGTAGGCGCCGCGAACAGATCGCAGGGACCGCCTAGACGCGTGCTCCGTCCGAGAAACGCGCGCGTACGAGGCGTATAACGAAAAGCGAACGTGTTGACCAGCGTTCACATGGAAGTCACGTATCTCGAGTCGGCCGCCGTCCTGGTCGAGGACGAACACACCAGCATCCTCTGCGACCCGTGGCTCGTCGACGGGGCCTACTACGGGTCGTGGGCCCACTACCCCGAACCCGACTTCGAGCCGGAGGACTTCGACGACGTCGACTACATCTACATCTCCCACATCCACCCCGACCACTTCGACCCGACCACGCTGGAGCGGCTGGACTCGGACATCCCGGTGCTCGTCCACGACTACCGGTGGGACTACCTGAAGGACGCCGTCGAGGACCTCGGCTTCGAGGTGACGGAACTCCCCCACGGCGAGCGGACCCACCTCCAGGACGGCATGCACATCAACATCCTGGCTGCCGACGGCTGCGACCCGGAGCTGTGCGGCAACTTCTTCGGCTGCTCGTGGTACGACGAGAAGGCCGACGAGACCGGTTCGACACAGGTCGACTCGATGGCGGTCATCGACAACGGCGAGTTCACGCTGGTCAACACGAACGACTGCCCGTACCCCATCGCGGAGTCGAGCTGTCGCAAGATAAAGCACGAGTACGGCGACATCGACATGCTGTGTCACCAGTACAGCGCGGCCCAGTTCTACCCGCAGGCCGTGACCAACTACACCCACGAGGAGAAGCTCCGGGAGCGCGACCGCGTGATCCGGGAGAAGCACGAGCTCGCGCTCAACTTCCTCGACCTGTTCGAGCCCGACTACTACATGCCGTTCGCCGGCGAGTACGTGCTGGCCGGCGACCTCGCGGAGCTGAACGAGTACACCGCGAACCCGCCCCGCGAGCAGGCCAAGGCGTTCTTCGAGGCCAACGCGCCCGACGACGCCGAGTGCGTCTTCCTCAACTCCGGCGAGCACGTCGACCTCGCGACCGGTGAGCGGTCGGCGCCCTTCGAGCCGGTCGACCAGGAGGAGAAGCGCGAGTACATCGAGAACGTCCTCGCCGAGCGGGAGTTCGACTACGAGGCCGACCCGATGCCGACGCTGGGCGACCTCCGGGCGTACGTGCCGGCCGCCTACCGCAACCTGGAGGACAAGCGCGAGCAGATCGGCTACAGCACCGACACCGCGGTGCTGCTCCCGCTGGTCGGGGGCGTCACCCTCGAACTGTCGATGGACGGGAGCGGCTACCGCTTCCTCGCCGACGCCGACACCGACGACTACGACGCGTGGGTGAAGATGGAGGTCGACCCCCGGCTGCTGAAGCGGCTGTTCGAGGGGCCCCACAGCGCCTACTGGGCCGACGCCAAGATCGGCTCGCACGTCGGCATCAGCAAGGAGCCCGACGTCTACGAGCGGGGCCTCTACAACTGCCTCGGGTCGTTCCACGCCCACGGCCGCGAGGTGACCAAGGTCGACTCGACCCGGGTGGTGACCCCCGAGGAGTCGGCCGAGTCGGCCCCGACCGCCGGCGGGGACGCGACGACCGCCTGCGCGGACTGCGGGGAGTCTGTGTCGGTCGACGCCGAGCGACACGTCCGGCGCTCCGGGTCGGACGCCGGCGGCCGGACGGTCAGGGACGGCGGCGAGGTGGCGCTCTGCATCGACTGCGGCGTCGCGAAGCTCAACGCCGACCTGTCGCCCGACGCCGGCGCGGTCGGCCCCGGAGAGGGCGACGCGGCCGGGGAGTAACCGGTCCGGGTCGGCCGCGACCGGGGCGACGCCGCCGGCCCCGCGCACCGGTCGCGAACCGACACTGCTTTTCCCGCGACGGCCGACCACCGACACATGACCGACGCCGAGGACCGCCTCGCGGTGGCCGAGCGCGCCGCGAGCGCGGGGAGCCGAGTCGCGGCCGAGAGCTACGGACGCGGAATCGACGTCGAGACCAAGTCGGGGAAGACCGACGTGGTGACCGAGGCCGACCGCCGGACCCAGCGCCGGGTCATCGAGGTGATCCGCGAGGAGCATCCCGACGACGCCATCGTCGGCGAGGAGGAGGACGAACTCAAAACGGTTCCCGACGAGGGCGACGCCTGGGTCATCGACCCCATCGACGGGACCAACAACTACGTCCGGAACATCCCGATCTGGACCACCAGCGTCGCGGCGGTCCGGGACGGCGAACCCCTCGCGGCGGTCAACGACTGCCCGGCGCTCGACACGACGTTCGTCGCCGGCCCCGACGGCGCCCGGCGCGACGGCGAGCCGGTGTCGGTCAGCGACCGGTCCGACCCCGAGACGTTCGCGGTGGCGCCGACCATCTGGTGGGGGTTCGACCGGCGCGACGAGTACGCCGCCGTGCTGTCGGCGCTGGTCGAGCGGTTCGGCGACGTCCGGCGGTACGGGTCGGCCCAGGTCACGCTCGGGATGGTCGCGGCCGGGTCGCTGGAGGCCGCCGTGTCGACCGTCGACCCGAACCCCTGGGACACCGTGGCCGGGGTCCACATGGTCCGGCGGGCCGGCGGGACGGTGACCGACCTCGACGGCGACCGGTGGCGTCACGACTCCGAGGGCATCGTCGCCTCGAACGGCGAGGCCCACGACGAGCTGCTGGCCGCCCTCCGGGACGCCGCGTAAGCCGGGTCGCCCTCCCGCGAAGCCCGACTGCGGTCCCCGGGACGGAACGCGTTCCCCGGGGTCCGAACGCGCGCTCCCGTCCCGGAGTCGCGCTCCGTCCGGGGCCGGAACGTGTCGCTGGCTCAACCACAGAAAGCCTCGCCGCGGCCGAGGTGAATTCTAAGGTTATTTAGTCTGAAAGAATCTCATGGGAGGTATGGAACTCGATGATACCGACCGCGCGATCCTCGAAGCGCTGCAGGAGGACGCGAGAACGCCGTTCAGCGAGATCGCGCGCCGCATCGACATGTCGAGCGCGACCGTCCACGACCGCGTCAACCGGATGGAGGACGCGGGTGTCATCCAGGGGTACCACGCGAAGGTCGATCCCAAGGCGCTCGACTACGGCATCTCGGCGGTCGTCGGCCTCCAGGTCGAGCAGGGCCAGGAGCACGACACCCTCGAGGAGCTCGAGGAGGTCCCGGGCGTCCAGGAGGTCCACCTCACCACCGGGTCGTGGGACGTGCTGATGCGGGTCTTCGCCGAGGACGCCGACAGGCTCCGCGAGCTCATGTTCGAGAACATCGCCCAGATGGACGGGTTCGCCCGCTCGCAGACGATGGTCATCCTCGGGACGCCGTACGAGACCGAACAGCTCCCGGTCGACGCCGGCGACGACTGACGCCGGGCCCGAGCGAGACCACTCGCGGCCGACGCCGCGAACGGCTCGCGGCCCGCGTCCGCAGGAGACCGGAACCGTAAAACCACCCGCTTCCGGTGTGCAACACATGAGCACCGTAACCGAGGGGATGGACACCGAGCGCCTCTGGGGCGCGACGGTCCTCGCGCTGCTGGTCGCGCTGGTCGGCGGCGCCCTCGCCTTCCCGGAGCGCGTCTACTACGGGTTCGTCTGGCACTACTTCTGGGGCCCGGTCGTCGCCGACGCCAAGAGCGCCCAGTGTGCGGTCTACGCCGACGGCTCGGTCCGGTTCCTCTACGACGCCGCGGCGTGCCGGGCGGCGGCCGAGCCGGTCGCCTACCCCGGCTACACCCTGGTCTCGGAGGTGGGCTACGCGCTCACCATGCTGCTCGCGCTGATCGGCGTCGTGTTCCTGCTCCGGCGGCTCGACGTCGGGCGGGACCGGGGCCTGTTCTACGCGCTGTTCCCGTTCATGCTGTTCGGCGGGGCGCTGCGCGTGGTCGAGGACGCCTTCGACGGCATGGCGCCGGGCGAGGCCGCCGTCTCGTTCCCGTGGAACACCCTCATCATCAGCCCGGTCATCTACTTCACGATGTTCGGGCTCACGCTGGCGGCGCTGCTGGCCAGCGTCTGGCTCCGGAACGCCGACGCCACCGACAGCTACTACTACCCGCTCGCGGGCGTCGGCACCGCGCTGCTCGCGATCACGGTCGGCTACCTGACCGTGCTGGCGTTCACCACCGACGACGTCGCCTTCCACCCCCAGATCACGGTGGTCGTGCTGATCGGCGCGACGCTCGTCACGTGGCTCACGTGGGAGGCCGTCGAGCGCTACGCGCCCGAGGTCAACCGCGGCACCGAGCGGATGGGGCTGGTGGTCATCTGGGCCCACGCGGTCGACGGCGTGGCCAACGTCGTCGGCATCGACTGGGCGAGCGAACTGGGGCTGCCGGCCGACCTCGTCCCGAAGCACCCGGTCAACCGGGCGCTCATCGGCGTCGGCGAGCAGTTCCCCGACCCCGTCGTGGACCTCGTCGGCACCGCGTGGCCGTTCCTGGTGGTGAAGATTGTCGCCGCGGTGCTGGTCGTCTGGGTGTTCGACGAGCAGATCTTCGAGGAGAGCCCGCGCTACGCCATCCTGCTGCTGGTCGCCATCGTCGCGGTCGGACTCGGTCCCGGCACCCGGGACATGCTCCGGGCCACGTTCGGCATCTGAGGAGGGCTCGCGGTCCGTCGCCGCGCGACGCTCGCGTCGCCTCGGCTGTTTTCGCTGTCTGGTTCCGATTGCGCCACACCCCGGTCCCGTCGACCTCCGGCGGACTACGTCCCCAGTCGCTCCAGCGTCGTCTCGGGGAAGTACCGCCCGCCGCAGTTCGGACACTCCGCCACCTCCAGCGAGTCGGCCGCGCCGAGGCCGAGCGCCTCCCCTGTCACCTCCCGCCGGGTCAGCGACGCCCCGCAGGTCGCACAGCCGAGGTCGTACTCCGAGATCACCGACGGACACCCCTAACCGATACAATAAATCGTGACATACGTTACCACGTACGGTCGGCCGCGCTATAAAACCCTTGCTCACTCAACCGACACGGCTCCGGCGAACTCCTCGCCCTCCGCGACTCTGGCCGCTATCGGTCCCACGCGATCCACTCGCCGTGCTGCTGGTAGACCCCCAGGCGCTCGGTCCGGAGTCCGCCGTCGACCGTCGTCAGGGTGAGGTCGATGGCCTGGTCGTACTCGTCGGCCGCCGCGTCGCCCGACACCCAGTAGAGTTCGCGGTCGGCGCCCAGGTCCGCGACCAGCGCGTCGAACCGGTCGCGCTCGTCGTCGCCGAGCTGGTACCGGACCTGGGTGTCGAACAGGCAGACCGGCCGGTCGTCGGGGAGTTCGGCCACCACCTCGGGCAACAGTTCGAGCGCGTCGCCCTCGCGGAGGTCCGGCGGGTGTTCGCGGGCCGCCGCGAGCGACCGCCGGAGCGTCCGGTGGCGCTCGGCGTGCTCGGGCCAGACCAGCGCCCGGAGCCACCGGGCGTCGGCCTCGTCGGTCACGTCCAGCGGGTTCACGTCGACGCCGACCCGCGAGGCGACCGGCGGGAACGCCGCGGGCAGCGGCGGGTCGCCGGCCCGGACCGCCGACTCGATGCGGACAACCGATTCGGGGTCGCCGTACCGGCCCGCGGGATCGTAGTCGTACAGGTAGCGGTCCCACAGCAGGTTGAGGCCGGCGCTCGGCCCGACCTCCACCAGCGCCAGCGGCTCCCGCGAATCGCAGTCGGCTCGCCCGCGGCTCGCCCGGCGGGAGACCGTCTCGAACGCCGGGAGGAGCGCCGTGCACCGCCGGACGCTGTTGGTCTGGGTCCGGCGCGTGGCGAGCAGGTCCCGAATCTCGTCGGCGTTCGCCAGGCAGCACTCCCGGAACGCGGCCACCGGATCGCCGTCGTCCGGGTCGCGCGCGTCCGCGACGACAGTCGGGTAGTAGTCGGCCAGCGGCGCTTCGCGGCCCGCCAGCAGCAGCGAGTGGACCGCCGCGAACAGCAGGTGGGCCGGCGACCGGCCCTCGGGGGTCTCGGCGGCGAGCGCGAGCAGGTCGGGGTCGGCGGCGACGCCGCGGGCGAGTCGCTCGTACAGCGGGGAGGTCCCGACGCACCAGTCGGCGAACCACTCGAAGTGCGCGGGGAGGTCGTCGCGGTCCATGCCCGGCCTTCGAAGCAGCCGACCTTAGCGGTTTCTGCGGGCGGCGCTCGGCTCCCGCCCGCGCCGCTCACGCCCGGAGCGTCCGGTGGAACAGACGCTCGGCGCCCGCGGTCGCGACGCAGGAGACGAACGCGACGGTGCCGAGCTTCCCGCCCGCGCCGGCGAAGGCGGTCCCCACCGCGACGAAGACCAGCCCGCAGACCGCGCCGGCGAGCGCGATCCGGGCCTCGCCGGCGAGTCGGTCGAACGAGGACATCCCGACGAACGACGCGCAGAACGCGGCCGCGGCCAGCGTCCCGCCGACGAACGGGAGGGTCGCGGCCGCTAAGCCCGCTGCGAGCCCGACGAGCGCCGAGCCGACCACCGACCCCAGGTCGAGCCGGACGCTCAGGACGGCGGTCGCGACCGCGGCGGCGACCGTCACCGGGACGACGAGCGCCGCGCGGGTCCACGGCAGCGCGGTGCCGGCGGCGTAGTCGGCGCCGGTCAGCGCGGCCGCGGTCGCGCACCCGAACAGCGCCAGCGTGCCCAGCTTGCCGCCGACGCCGGCGAACGACCGGTCGGCGGCGACGAACGCCAGGCCCGCCACCAGCCCCGCCCCGGCGAGGTGGTCGACCGACGGGAACAGGGCGGGCGAGGCCATGCCGACGAACGACCCGCAGTAGGCCGGCACGTCGACGTCGGGGGCGAAGACGGCCGCGGCCAGGCCGACGACCGCGGAGGCGACCACCGGGCCGAGGCCGGCGCGGACGCTCAGCCCGTAGGTGAGGACCGCCGCGGCGGCGACCGCGAGCGCGTCGCGGGCGTCGGTCCGGTCGAAGACGTGTTCGTCGGTCGCGCCGAGCGCCCGGTTCCGCTCGGCGGCGACCGCGGCGCCGCCGGCGAGGATCAGTCCGGCCTCGACGCCGACGGCGGGGGTCGAGGCGCCGCCGGCGAACAGCGACTGGGCGAGCAGTGCGGCGGGGGTCAGCGACAACACGGCGTACCCGGCGATACGAGTCGGCTCGTACACGGTCCCCGGATAGCCGGACGACCCCTGTTGTGTATTGCGATTTCGTGGCGGAGAACCGGCAAGAAACGGGGGAGGCCGCCGGGCGCGAGTCCGCGAGGGACCCCTGCGGCCGGAACTACGGATACGGGTGGTGGTCCCGGTCGGGGCGGAACTCGAAGCCGAGTTCGGCCGGCACCTCGCGGGCGCGCTCGCCGAAGAACGCCTCGCCGGTGAACAGCGGCTGGGCCGCCGGGACCAGCGCCCGGACCGCCTCGAACCCCAGCTGCTCGACGTCGCGGGGCGTGAGCCGGGCGGCGTACGCCGACAGGCCGGCGTCGGCGAGCCGGTCGAGCACGGCGTCGAGCTCGGCCGCGCCCGCGGGCGGGTCGGCCGGGCCGACGCTGCCGACCGGCACCGCGGTCTCGGCGTCGACGAACTCGCGGGCGGACTCGGGGAAGTCGGCGTACCGGCCGATAGCACCGTCGGCCTCCGCGGCGTCGTCCTCCCCCATCGACCGCAGCTCCATCCAGTTCTGGATCGCCTCGGCCAGCGCCGACGTCGCGGCGGCCTCGGGGTCGAGGTCGGCGTCCGAGCCGACCGCGAACCGGGGCCACGCGCCCTCCCGGTGGACGGCGACCGCGACCACGGGGACGTCGACGTCCTGGGTGACCAGCAGGGCCGTCACGTCGAGGTCCTCCGCACGTGCGCGCGAGCGGAGCGCCGCGAACTGCTCGCTCTCGACCGACAGTGCCAGCGGCTCGAACGAGGAGTACCACGCCAGCATCGCGGCGTCGCGCTCGACTACCTCGTAGAGGCCCGACAGCAGGGCCTCGACGGTCGAACTGCCGAGGCCGAGACCGGTCGTGATGGAGGGCTTGTGCCGGACCTCGGGCGGCGGGAAGTGGACGAACTCGGCCGGCAGGCCGACGGGGTCGCCGGTCTGCAGGTCCTCGCCAGGGACCCACGCGACGGGGTCGTCCCCCGGGTCGGCCCAGTCGTCGGGGCGGACGAACGCCGACGGCGCGATCGCTCCGTCGACGTCGCTCGGTCGGCCGGTCTCGAACGCCGCGGTCCGGTAGACGCCGGCGGCGTACCGCTCCTGCGCCTCGCCGAGCGCCTTCATCAGCGCCTCGTTCCAGTCGACCGAGACGCCCGCGGCCTGTTCGGCCGCCTGCGCGTCGCTGAATCCCGTCGTGTCGGCCAGTTGCGCGAGGTAGTACGGCGTCGGGAACGACTCGGCCTCGCCGATCGAGGAGACGACGCCCACGCGCTCGTCGACCGCCTGTTCGGCCCGGGTGAGCGCGTCCTCCAGGTCGGCGTCGCGGTACTCGCGGTCGAGCGTCCGGTCGGCCCGGAGCTCCTGCTCCGCGTCGCGCCCGCAGCCCCCACACCCCGGTACCGGCAACAGGGTCCGCTCGGCGTGAGGCACCTCCACGACGCCGCCGAGGACCGTGGACTCGCCACCCGAGAGCAGCGTCGCCGCCTCGCGGCCCGCCAGCGCGCCGGCGAACCGGGCGTCGGTCGCGGAAGCGGCGGTGTCGGTCGACGTCGCGGCATCGTTCAGGTTCGCCGCGACCCGGGTCCGGAGGCAGGCCCAGCAGGCGGTCGCCGGCGCGAACCCGGAGACGGCGGCCGCGACGTCGGGGACCGCGCGCCCGCCGACGCCGCCGAGTTCGACCGCGAGCCACGGCGTCTCCCCCTCGCGGGCCGACCGGTTGGCGGCGGCGAACCTCTCGGCGCCCGCCTCGCCGACGACCACGGCGAAGTCGGCGGCCCCGACGCGCTCGGGGTCGCAGTCGACGGGTTCGGCCGGCGCGTCGGCGAGCGCGGCCCGCACGGCGTCGGTCGCCGGCCCCGCGCCGACGAGGCCGACTGTCGGTGTGCTCATACCGGGACGGTCGGAGTCGGCGGGCAAAAGCGCGGTGCTATCGGTCGGCGGTCTGCACGCAGAAGAGTGTCGTTCCGGGCGGTCAGTTCAGCAGGCTCTGGGCCGCGCTGGCGAGCTGGTCGGTGTCGGCGTCGCGCAGGTCGTCGTTGGCCAGCTTCAGGCGCAGGCGCGGCCGGCCGACGTCGATGGGCACCTTCTCGGTGCCGATGAGGCCCATGTCCTCGAGCTTGGTCTTCGTCCGCGAGAACGTCGCCTTGCTGGCGATGCCGACGTCCTCGCCCCACTTGCTGATGTCGTACAGCAGCGCCTCGTTCTTCGCGGCCACGAGCAGGCTGATGGTGACCTCGTCGAGGCCGTCGCCGTCGCCCCGGGCGGTCTCCATCGAGGCGAGCACCTCGTCGAAGTCCTCCCGGGCCTCGGGGCTGATCTCCTCGCCGAGCGTGTCGCGGACGCGCGAGAGCGGCGGGGTGCGCAGCGAGAACTCGTCGGCGTCCTCGAACTGGGCCGAGTAGGAGTCGTACGCCTCGGAGACGAACTCCTCGTCGTCGGCCGTCAGCCCGCCGACGCGGTCGTCCGCGGTCACGAGCGCGATGACGACCTCGTCGGTGACCAGCAGCGAGTTGCTCGGCACCTCGTCGGTGGTGCGGAGCGACAGCGACCCCGCGTCGATGAGGTCGGCGGCGTTGCTGGCGACGATGAAGTCCTCCATCACGTCCTTCAGCGTGCCCGACTGCGCGAGCATGCGCAGTTCCGGCAGGTCGCCGTCGTACTCCGTGGCGACGGTGATGAGCTCCTCGATCGCGTTCTTCGAGGGGTTGACGACGAGCAGCGTGTCGGGCGCGCCGTCGATGACCGTCCGAAGGATTTCGGCGATTTCCTGGTCGAGTAAATTCGATTCGGTCTCCATGTACCGACAAACGTTTTACCCCTACTTAATTTTAACGTTAGTAACGGGGGGAAATCAGCGATTATGCGGCCGTACCCGGCAGTCAGCCACACAATTCCAGACGAAAGCCGGCCAGCGGCTTTGGTTTTCGTGGTGGTCGACGAGCGGGGCCGAGCCGCCGGCCGAAACCCGGGGACGGGGCCGCGGTGGAGAGGTCGACGTCGCGGATTCAGGACGCGCGTCCGTAGGTTTAACGGCAGATTTCCGGAGTTATTCTCCGAGTACTAACGGATGAAAGATGCGCAACAATCAAGTAGTGAGGTTGACTAACAAGAACCGGACCATGCGAGGTAAAATCCGACAGCGGATCGTCGACAGCCCGCGAGCGATGGACGTCGCGTACGCCCTGGCGCTCAGCGGGGCGGTCATCGTGCGAACACAGGAGGCCGCCGGCGCGACCAGCGGACCTTAAGAACCCCTGATTTTTGCGGAGAGCTCCTCGGACCAGAAGAGGTCGCCGTCGTACACGAACGGCGCCTTCGCCCGTTCGAGGTGCGAGAGCAGTTCGGGCTCGTCGAGCGTGAACGCCGACTCGTTGCCGTGGAGCCTGGGCTTCTCGTCGCCGTCCCGGTACACCTGGTAGACGCCCCCGATGTTCGGCATCGAGAGGGTGGTGTACTCGACCCGGTAGTCGTCGCCGTCCTCCTCCAGCGTCGCGGTGATGGGGTAGCGGTTGTCGCACTGGGTGAGCTGGTGGGTCCCGTCGCCGACCACCGCGTAGTCCTTGCCCATCATGATGCGGCGCCGGGCGAGCTGGATGGCGTGGGCGATGTCGTAGCCGTTGATGAGCAGCTGGGAGAACGCGACCCCGACCTTCGCGGCCTGCTTGTTGAGCACCTTCGTGAACGTCACCGCGCCCGCGACGCTGCCCTTCTCGATCAGGTCGCGGCCCTCGTAGTAGGAGCCGCAGGCGTTCAGGAAGAACGTCTGGACCCGGCTGCGGTCGAGGTCGGCGACCGCGAGGTTGCCGTCGCGACACCGGAGCCCGCCCTCCTCGCAGTGGCCGATGTAGTGGACGAAGTCGTGGGGCGACTCCAGCACGTCGGCGAGCTCCGCCTTCGAGAGGTGCTCGTGGACGGTGACGTCGATGGGGAGCCGCTCGGCCCGCTCCTCGTAGATGCCCGCGACGGTCTCGTGCTCGTCGACCATCTCCTCGTCGTTGAGGACGACCGTCACGTCGATGTCGCCGCCGTCGCGGTCGAAGTAGTCGAACCGGTTCTCGTAGGCGTCGGGGACGGCCTTGAACACGTCGATGGGCACGCCCTCGGCGAGCCACCCGTTGACCTGCCCCTCGTGGAGCACGGGGTTGCGCCGGTCGACCGACCGCACCGGGCCCGGCCCCTTCCGGACCAGCCCGGCCGCCGGCGACGGTCGCGGCGACCCGGTCCGATCCGGGTCCGCGCGGTAGAAGTCGTCGATAGACTTGTTCAGCAGCTCGTCCTTCTCGAGGTCGGTCGACTCGGGGAGGTAGACCAGGCTGAGCTTGTCGAGGAAGTACGGCAGCGACGCGGCGTTCTCGGCCCGGGGCGTGACGTGCATGGCGAGGTGCCACTCCGGCAGGTCGTCGTCGATGCGCTCGTACGGCGCGTCGAGGTACGTCGCCAGCTGCTCGGCCGGCGAGGCCGCGTAGGTGGCCGCGGCGTCGACGTCGACGTCGTCCAGCAGCGAGAGCTCTGCCAGGTCCCAGCTGTACTCGCCGGCGTTGCGGACCAGGCAGTCCATGAAGAACGTCCGCCGGAGCAGGGCGGCCGCCTCGTGCTGGAACCGGGGCAGCGACCCGAAGCGGCGGTCCACCCCGCTCTCGGGGGCCCGCAGCACCGGCCGGCGGCGGTCCTCGACGCGCAGCTCGGCCTGGAGGTAGTAGGCCAGCGGCGCCGCCACGAACGCGTACTCGACGCTGTCGGGGACGACCAGTTCGATGCCGACGTCGAACCGCTCGTCGCGGACCCGGTCGGGCACGTCGGTCTCGTCGCCGAGGTCGATGCGGGGCGGATGGCCCCGGAGCGTGGGGTACGACCGGTCCGGACCCGTGACCTTGTGCGAGGACGAGAGGTGGGTGACCGCCGTCGCCACCCCCGCGGGCGTCGGCGGGACCGTCACGGTGTCGACCGGCTCCTCGTGGTGGCTCCGGAACCCGAAGGTCACCGGCACGGGGTCCGGAAAGGAGACGTGGAGCTCGTTGTAGTCCGGCGTCTTGGCTATCGTCGCGGCGCCCGAGAACCGGAGGTAGGTCTTCACGTTGAGGCTGAGGTTGAGCAGGTACTCCCCCGGGGGCAGGTCGAGCGGGTCGGCGTCGCCGCCGTGCGTGTACTCCTCGCCCGTCTCCAGCTCGGTCGCCTTCACCAGCGCGGGCGGCAGCCGGAGCTCGGAGACGCGGCCGGAGACGGTCTCGTCGAGCGGGCGGTCGATGTCGTAGCCGTCCTCGACCGGGGTCCAGGCGTCGGTCTCGATCGACACCTCCGTCTTGGTCCGGTCGAACACGCGCAACCCAGAACTCGTCTCCTCCCACTCGATCATGTCGGCGTTGTACAACGTGTCTCACCGGGACTTTATATTTTTGTCGCCCGGCGTCTTTCCCTCGAAAGGTAAGCTTATACTCCGGGACGCACCGATTTTTCCCATGGAGTACGACCGCGTCCGCGCCGTCGACCCGGAGGTCGCCGACGCCCTGGAGGCCGAAGTCGACCGCCAGCGCGACACCCTGGAGATGATCGCCAGCGAGAACCACGTCAGCGAGGCGGTGATGGAGGCCCAGGGGAGCGTCCTCACCAACAAGTACGCCGAGGGGTACCCCGGCTCGCGGTACTACGGCGGGTGCGAGCACGTCGACACCGTCGAGGAGCTCGCCATCGAGCGCGCGAAGGAGCTGTGGGGCGCCGAGCACGTCAACGTCCAGCCCCACTCGGGCACCCAGGCCAACATGGCCGTCTACTTCGCCATGCTCGACCCCGGCGACAAGATCCTGTCGCTGGACCTGACCCACGGCGGCCACCTCAGCCACGGCCACCACGCCAACTTCACCGGCCAGCTCTACGAGGTCGAGCAGTACGAGGTCGACCCCGAGACGGGCTACCTCGACTACGAGGCGCTCCGGGAGCACGCCGAGGCGTTCGAGCCCGACATCATCGTGTCGGGCTACTCGGCGTACCCCCGCGAGGTCGAGTGGGAGACCATCCAGGCGGCCGCGGACGCGGTCGACGCATACCACCTCGCGGACATGGCCCACATCACCGGGCTGGTGGCCGCCGGCGTCCACCCCTCGCCGGTCGGCGTCGCCGACTTCGTCACCGGGTCGACCCACAAGACCATCCGGGCGGGCCGCGGCGGGATGGTCCTCTGCGACGAGGAGTACGCCGACGACGTCGACTCGGCGGTCATCCCGGGGATGCAGGGCGGCCCCCTGATGCACAACATCGCGGGCAAGGCGGTCGGGTTCAGGGAGGCGCTCGAGCCCGAGTTCGAGGAGTACGCCGAGCAGACCGTCGCCAACGCCGAGGCGCTGGGCGAGCAGCTCCAGGACCGCGGCTTCGGCCTGGTCTCGGGCGGCACCGACACCCACCTCGTGCTGGTCGACCTCCGGGAGTCCCACGAGGACGTGACCGGAAAGGACGCCGAGGAGGCGCTGGAGGACGTCGGTATCGTGCTGAACGCCAACACCGTGCCGGGCGAGACCCGCTCGCCGTTCGTCACCAGCGGCATCCGCGCCGGCACTCCGGCGCTCACGACCCGCGGCTTCGACGAGGACGACTCCCGGTACGTCGGCGACCTCATCGCCGACGTGGTCGACAACGTCGACGACGACGACGTGAGAGGCGAGGTGGCCGAACAGGTGCAGGAGCTCTGCGAGGCCAACCCGCTCTACGAGTAGGCACGCCTTACTCCGGCCGTATGCTTTCTTACACGGTCGGAATCCCTCTTTCGTCGGCGGGAGACTCGTTCCGCTGACGGAACGTCGGATTCTACGATCGGTCTCCGCTGTCGTCCAGTCGACGCGAGCGGTCACGTCGTCTCTGCCGGCACTCGGACGGTGGACTCGGGCGACACGGCGACGGCCCATCGGTGACGGATCTCCGGGTAGGGAGACCGAGAAATCACACGAACATGCACATAATCACAGTTTCGTTCCGGAAAATAGGCACGAACCCGAGGGTTGAAATGGCTCGGCGTCCCACCTGAACGCATGACGGAGGTAATCGACGGGAACGCCGTCGCCCAGCGGATCCGCGACGACCTGCGGGACAGCATCGAGACGCTCGCCGACGCGGGCGTCGAACCCGGACTGGCCACGGTGCTGATGAGCGACGACCCAGCCAGCGAGACGTACGTCTCGATGAAGCAGCGCGACTGCGAGGAGGTCGGCATCGAGGGCATCCACGTCGAGATCGACGAGGACGCCCCCGCACAGGAGCTGTACGACACCGTCGAGGACCTCAACGCCGACCCCGACGTCCACGGCATCCTGGTCCAGATGCCGGTCGTCGACCAGGTCGACGAGCGCCGGGTGCTCCGGAGCGTCGCGCCCGAGAAGGACGTCGACGGCTTCCACCCCGAGAACGTCGGCCGGCTCGTCGCCGGCGACCCGCGGTTCAAGCCCTGCACGCCCCACGGCATCCAGAAGCTACTCGAACACGCCGGCGTCGATACCGAGGGCGCCGAGGCCGTGATCGTGGGTCGCTCGGACATCGTCGGCAAGCCGATGGCCAACCTCCTGATCCAGAAGTCGCCGCTCGGCAACGCCACGACGACGGTGTGTCACTCCCGGACCGAGGACCTCGCGGCCCACACCCGCGCGGCCGACATCGTCGTCGCGGCCGCGGGTGTCCCCGAGCTCGTCGACGGGTCGATGCTCTCGGAGGGGACCGTCGTCATCGACGTGGGGGTCAACCGCGTCGACGCCGACAACGAGAAGGGCTACGAACTCGTCGGCGACGTCGACTTCGAGAGCGCCGAAGAGAAGGCAGCCGCCATCACGCCGGTCCCCGGCGGCGTCGGCCCGATGACCCGCGCGATGCTGCTCTACAACACCGTGAAGGCGGCCGGTCTGCAGGAGGACGTCGCGGTAGACCTCCCCTGAGGTCGCTGCAATCGGTCGGCTCGACCCGGTGCTACCGGCGCCCCGTGGTGTCGCGTTCCTCGCTCCCGTCGATCTGCCGGTCCGCGTTCCACTCCGACGCGTCCGCCGACGAGCGCTGCCCGCGCACGCTGCGCTTCTGGCGGACGAGCAGGCCGACGACGACCGCGACGACCAGCAGGCCGACCGCCCGCGCGAGCAGTTCGGACGGGACTGCGAGCGCGGGAAGTTCGGACGAGACGCGGGGCACGAGGTCGGCCCCGACGAACCCCCACCGGACCAGTAGGGGTCCCACGACCAGCGCGACGACCCCCAGTTTGGCTATCTGCCGCAGCCGCGAGGTGGCGCCTGACGCCATGTCGTGTTGTACGTTAACGTGTGTTGAAAAGGTGTCGTCGAGGCGGAGTTTTATTTCGGTTCGGGAGGAGTGACACCCATGGCCTCCGAACCCCACCCGCAAATACAGGAAGTGCTCGAACAGCTCGACCAGGAGGGGATGCCGGACCTCTCGACGCTCGACCCCGAGGAGGCCCGGGCGCTCTTCGAGGAGTTCCGGACCCGCGAGTCGTCGGAGGCGGTCGCCGACGCGACCGACCGGACGATACCGGGCCCCGGCGGCGAACTGCCGATCCGGGTGTACCGGCCCGACGACGACCGACCGCACCCCGTGCTGGTGTACTTCCACGGGGGCGGGTGGGTCGTCGGCAGCATCGACACCCACGACACGCTCTGTCGGCACCTGACCAACGCAGCCGACTGCGCGGTCGTCTCGGTCGACTACCGGCTGGCGCCCGAACACCCGTTCCCGGCCGCGACCGCGGACGCCGTGGCCGCCGTGAAGTGGGTGGCCGAGCACGGCGCCGAAATCGGCGTCGACCCGGACCGCCTCGCGGTCGGCGGCGACAGCGCCGGCGGCAACCTCGCGGCGGTGGCCGCGCTGGTGGCCCGCGACCGGGGCGGACCGGACATCGACCGACAGGTGCTCGTTTACCCCGCGACCAGCCCGAGCGACGACTGGCCCTCGACCGAGGAGAACGCCGAGGGCTACTTCCTCACGAAGTCGGAGATGGAGTGGTTCGCCGACCAGCTGTTCGAGAGCCCGCTGGAGGCCCGCAACCCCTACGCGTTCCCGCTGCAGGCCTGCGACCACGCCGGCCTCCCGCCCGCGACGGTCGTCACCGCCGGCTTCGACCCGCTGCGCGACGAGGGCGCGGCCTACGCCGAGGCGCTGGCCGACGCCGGCGTGGACGTCACCCACCGTAACTACGAGGGGATGATCCACGGCTTCGTCGGCATGCTGGAGGAGCCCACCGTCGACCGGGCCCACGAGGCGGTCGAGGCCATCGGCGACGACCTGCGGGAGACGTTCGAGTAGCCAGGCGTCACTCGGCCAGCCTGTCGAACCGCTGCCGGGCGCTCGCCAGCGCGTCGGCGTCGCCCGCCCGGAGGTACCGGCCCACCTCGCGGGCGGCCGTCACGAGCAGCTCCGACGTCTCGGCGTCGACGTCGCCCTCAAGCGCCTCGACGCGCCGGACGCGGTCGCCCAGGCTCTCGAGGGCGTCCCGGCCGGCGGCGTCGACGTCGTTCTCGTCGGCCCAGTCGGCCGCGTCGCCGCGGTACTCCTCGACCGCCTCGGCGTAGGCCAGCCCCCGAACCGGGTGCATCGACGTCGGCACCTCGCCGGGCGCGGGCCGCGGGTCGGCGTCGCGGTCGGTCTCCGGGTCGGCGTCGGCGCCCCGGAGGAGCGCGAGGAAGTACCACTCCTCGTCGTCGCTCAGGTCGAGGCCCCGGCGCACCACGTCGGCGGCGTGGCGGAGCTCCTGGGCCGCGAGGTACGTCTCGTCGAGGTCGAGCAGGTCGCCGCCGCGGACGAACCCGCGCTTCCGGACGTAGCCGCGGGCGAGCTCGTCGGCCCGGTCGGCGACCTCCCGGAGCGGTCGGGCGTCGACCGCCTCCCGGGCCTCGGTCAGGTCGAGCTCGGCCGGGGAGTCGGTGTGGAGCCGCCGGTCGTCGTCGACGCCGACGCTCCGGAGGCTGCCGCACTCCGGGCACTCGACGCTGCCCGTCTCGTAGTAGGACCACCGCGCGCCGCAGTCCGAGCACTCGCGCTGGCCGCGAACCTTCATGTCGGGTCGTTGGTCGGCCCGACACAAAACACGGTCGCTCTCGCGGCCGGACGCCCCGCCTCCGCGGCGCGGACGTTCCCCTCGACTGGTGTCGAGCAGTCAACGGTACGCCGCCACGCCACGGCCGGCGCAGACGCCGAAACGCGCCGAGTATCGCGGGCGACCCCTCAAAACTTATACCGGAACGGCGAGACAGCCTAGCTCATGCAACCGAGCGGCAGACTCGGGCCCGTCACGGTCCGCCTCCCGGTCTCGGGGGACTTCTGGCGCGCGTACGGGGTGCCGCTCGGGTTCGTGCTGATCTCGCTGTCGACCGTCGCGGTGGCGGTGGCCGCCGACCCGGGCCGCGGCGTCGTCGTCGGCGCGACCTTCCTGGGGCTCTCGGTCGGCGCGGTGCTGGCGGGGCTGGTGGTGTACAACGTGGTCGTGGCGCTGCTGCTGGCCGCCCAGCGGTGAGGGCGAGACGCGAGTCGGTGACGACGCCACCGGGGCGGCCGTCGAAAACCTTGCGACCGCCCCCGACATTTATCACCTCGGTCGCGGTAGCACCGGACGCAATGTCGAGTCACGGCCTCTCCACCGAGGCGTCCGAGGATAGAGTAAGTCGCCACTCGGCGGCTGGTCGAGAAATTCGCCGCCGAGCGTAACCACTCCACCGCCGAGTCCGACGCGGGCGGGACGGTCGCGGTGACCGTCGCCGGCGAGCGCCACGAGCTCTCCAGAGCCGAGGCCGACGAGCTGCGGGCGGCGCTGGGCGACGCGCTGACCGAGCGCCGGGAGTTCGTCCGCACGGTCGGCACCCACCGCGAGGACGGCAGCTACGTCGTCGAGCGCCGGAACGCCGACTCGTCGGGCCACAGCAAGGTGTTCGAGAGCTTCGCGGCGCTGCGCCGGCTGTACGACCGGCTGCCCGCGGAGTTCACCGCCGAGGACGTCGGCCGGTCGGGACTGACCGGCGGCCGGCGCCACATGCTGGTGCGGCACTTCGCCGAGCACCCGGCGTTCGACTGCGGACTGGCGAAGCGCCAGCCGCTGACCGCCGCGAAGCGCACCTCCGGGGACGAGACCGGAGGTGATACCGGGGACTGACGTCGGCCGCGGCGGAACCGGAGACCGAGCCCGTCGGCGGCGGAACCGGTGACCACGGCCGCCGGCCGAACCCTTTTCGTCGTCGGTTCCGACCTGCCCACCATGGAACCGCGACCATCCACGTTCTCCATCGTCGCGCGCGACCCCGAGACCGAGGCGGTCGGCGTGGCGGTCCAGTCGAAGTTCGTCAGCGTCGGCTCCGTCGTCCCCTTCGCCGGCGCCGACGCCGGGGCCGTCGCCACGCAGAGCTTCGCGAACGTCGCCTACGGCCCGGACGGGCTCGACCTGCTCCGGGCGGGCAAGTCCGCCGAGGAGGTCGTGGCGGCCCTGACCGACGACGACCCGGAGGCGGCCCAGCGGCAGGTCGGCGTCGTGGGCCAGGACGGCTCCGTCGCGGCGTTCACCGGCGAGGAGTGCTTCGAGGTCGCCGGCGACCGGCAGGGCGAGACCTACACCGTCCAGGGCAACATCCTAGAGAACGAGGAGACGCTGGACGCGATGGCGAGGGCCTACGAGAGCGCCGAGACCGCCGGAGCCGGCCTGCCCGAGCGGCTGCTGGCCGCCCTCCACGCCGGCAACGAGGCCGGCGGGGACAGCCGCGGCGAGCAGAGCGCCGCGATGTACGTCGCCAAGCCCGAGGGCGGCTACGACGGGAAGAACGACCGCTGGATCGACGTCCGCGTCGACGACCACGAGGCGCCCATCGACGAGCTCGAGCGGGTGTTCAAGATCTACGACGTGACCCTGCTCGAACGCGAGGAGCCCGAGGACCTGCGTGAGCTGTCGGGCGAGGCGGCCGAGGAGGTCGCGGCGACCCTGGCCGACCTCGGATTCTACGAGGAGAGCGGGGCGCCCGACGCGACCGACGCGGGCGAGTTCGGCCCGGCCGACCGCGAGGCGCTCGAGGCGTTCCGGGGGATGAACAACTTCGAGAACCACGACCTCGCGGCCGTCGAGGACGCGCTGGCCCGCGGGTGGGACGACGCCGCGGGGACCGGGGAGGACCGGCTGGTCGACGCCATCTGGCACGGCCTGTCGCGGCTCGACCGGAAGTGACCACGCGGCGCGCCGCCTCGCCGGGCGGCGGTGTGCGCGGCGCGCGACCCCTGGTCCGTCCGGGCTGGGCGGTCTCGGCCGTCCGGAGTCCCGCCGGACTCATTACCCGCGGCCCCGAACCGGCGGGTATGCGAGACGAGGAGGAGATCCGCGAGCAGTACGAGTTCCTGAAGGAGCACCTCGAGGACGAGAACATGCGCCACGAGGGAGTCCGGCAGATGTTCACGTACTACAAGCGGGCGCTCGGCTGGGTCCTCGAGGAGGAACACATATGAGCCAGCCAACAGCTCCGCGCGGTTTCCGCCGTAGGGCACCTGAGGCCCCACTACACCACCGAACCGGAACAGGATACCGGCGGCGTTAGGTTTAAGTCTATGGGGCGTTTTGGTTCAGGTGACGCTTCGCTTGGAGGGCCGAAGCGTCAGCGGGGACCAATTCAGGGCGGCAAGCGGTTCGCGGGGCTTTTTCACCCCCGCGTTTTCCGCTTCATTTCCATATCCTTTCGGAGATCACGTCTCGCAGTTCCGAGTCCGTGTTCCTGTAGATACTGGTGCGTCTGCGCCGGTTCACGTACTGCGCCAATTCACGTACACGAGAGCCGCGTCCGTGGGTTTAGCGCGGCCGCAGGTTCCGTATCCCAGATGGCGGTTCGCTATCTGAGACGACGGAGCGAACCGAGAGGAACGGGCAGTTCGGGCGTCGGGGCTACTCGATCTCCAGCGAGCCGCCGGTCCCGCCGTCGCCGCCGTCCTCGTCCCACTCCAGCTCGAACTCGACGCTGAGCTCGCCCGGCCCGCCGCCGCCCGGCGTCTCGCGCTCGGCCTTCACCTCGAAGGTCGGTTGCGCGGGCGGGTCGAGGGTGACCGACTGGTCGCCGGCCGACAGCGTCAGGTCGCCGCCCGACTCCAGCTTCTCGGCGACGGTGCGGAGGTACGCCGCGACGTCGCTCCGGGACATCCGGTTCTCGGTCTCGAACAGCACTTCCTCTGGCATGTCCGGACAGAGGCGCGCGACCCGCTTAAGTTCGCCGCCGGTCGTGACGCCGGTCGGAGAAGTCGGCGGAGCGGCGGCGGCGTCTCCGGAACGTACCGCGGCAGTTACACGCCGAGAGTCGGCAACGCGGGGCCGTTATCTTCATTTCGGTCGGCGACCAAGCTCGCACGTTACCGATGCACGACCTGACAGGTTTCCAGAGGGATCTGCTGTACGTCATCGCGGGGCTGGACGAACCGCACGGGCTCGCTATCAAGGACGAACTCGAGGATTACTACGAGAAGGAGATCCACCACGGCCGGCTCTACCCCAATCTCGACACGCTCGTCGACAAGGGACTGGTCGAGAAGGGCCAGCGCGACCGCCGCACCAACTACTACACGCTGACCCGCCGGGGGGACAGGGAGATCGAGGCCCGCCGGGAGTGGGAGTCCCAGTACATCGACCTGAGCGTCGAAGCGTGAGATGCGCTCGCGGACCGCGACGGCGCTGGTCGGTCTCGCCGCGGGCCTCGCCGTCAGCCTCGCCGCCTGGTACTACTTCGACACGCTGGTCGTCTTCTTCGTCCTGCCGTTCGTCCCTATCCTCTTTCGCGGCCGCGGCGGGAGTCCGGATTCCGCCGACGGACGGGTCGGCGCGGCGACCGACGCGCCGCCGGTGAAGGAATGCCCCCGCTGCGGCTTCCGGACGCGCGACCCCGAGTTCTCGCACTGCCCCCGTGACGGGACGTCCCTCGAACGACGCTGAGTCACCTGTCGGTCACCGAACGGCTCTGCGCACCTCGCCTGTCACCGAGCTACCCGTCCGTCGGCCGCCGCGTCGACCCGTCGGCGTCGGTCTCCCCGTGCGCGGGGTCGTCGATCTCGTTCGACGTCGCCTCGCCGGCCGAACCGCCGTCGTCGGCCCCCGCGTCTGTCGCGCCCGCCGGTTCGGTGCCGGTCGGTTCGCCGCCGTCGGCGCCCACCTCGTTCGCCAGCTGCGTGTCGGCCGGCTCCGGGTCGAAGAGGTAGGTCGGGTCGACCGCCCACGGCCGGATCGGCTCGCCGGCGATCAGTTCCGGCAGCACGATGCGCACGAAGTGGACGACCAGCACCAGCACCATCGGCCCGAGGAAGATGCCGTACCAGCCGAACAGCAGCGGGCCGAAGATGTACGCCAGCATCACGAGCCCGACGTGGAGGTTCCGGCCCGAGACGTACGGCCGGAGCACCAGGTCCGGGATCGTGTCCACGAGCACGAGCGACACCGCGAAGAACAGCGCCGGGAACCAGAGGAACGTCGGGTCGGCCACCGCGGTCTCGATGCCGAGGTACGCCGACACCGGGAAGTACACCAGCTTCATCCCGACGATGGGGACGAGGCTGGCCGCGCCGGTCAGCAGGCCGAGCAGCGTCGGGTACGGCACCACGAGTTCGGTCGGCGCGATCATGTTGAGCACGTTGTACGAGGCCGCGCCGATGGTGCCGGTCAGCAGCGCGTTCAGGATGTTGCCGAAGAAGATGGAGTTGAAGTCGCGGTCGACCGCCCGGACGTACGACTCGACGACGCCGCCCTCGTCGCCGAACTGCCGGCGGAAGAACCGCGAGAGTCGGTGGTCGTCCCGCAGCAGGTAGAACGCGATGGCGATCATCACGAACAGGTGGAGCAGCCCGTTGCCGATGAACCCGACGTAGTCGAGCGCGGACAGGCCGATCTCCCGGAGCAGCGCGGGGTCGGGGTCGGCCAGCAGTTCGTCGGGCCGCAGCGCGAGCGACGACACGCCGATGTAGGGCTCGATGGCCGTCCGGAGGCCGTCGACGTCGGTCCGCCTCGCGATCTTGTCGAACTCCTGGAGGGCGATCGCGGCGGTGTAGGTCATCAGCAGCAGCACCGGGAGCGCCAGCGCGAACAGCGCCGTGGCGGCCGCCAGGCTCGGCGGCCGGACCCGCCGCCGGAGCCGCCGGTACACCGGCCGGGTCGCGTAGTAGAGGAAGACGCCGAAGACGAAGGTGCCCACGAACGAGAAGACCACGAACAGCACGGCTGCGCCGAGCGCGAGCCCGACGAGCCACCAGGCGAGACGCCCGCGGTCGATGTCCAGACCGGCGACCATACCCATGGGAGGGGAGCCCGGTGGTAAAAATGTTCGCAGTCGAGAGAGTCCGGGCGGCCCGGGGCGCTTCCGCCGGCCCCCGACGATAGTCTCGGGCGACTCGTGGCGCCAGTCTCCGGGTGAGTCACGACGCCCGCCTCGGGGCGCTCCGGCCGCCAGCGTGCGGTTTGGGGGAGAGATATTTATGCCTACATAGCAATAGTGAGAGAAGTGCCGAGTATCGTCGACCTCCTCACGCAGGTACCGCTGGACAGCGACGTCGTGCGCATCGCCATCGCGGGCGCGCTGGGGCTGTTCCTCGGGCTGGAGCGGGAGTGGTCGCACAAGCCCGCGGGCATCCGGACGTTCACGCTCATCAGCCTGCTGGGCGCGGTGTTCACCATCCTCGACCGGGACGTCCTGCTGCTGCTGGGCGGCCTGCTCGTCATCGTCCAGGGCGTCCTGCTGGCGGTCCAGGGGCTGCTGGCCGACGACGAGGACGTCGGCCTGTCGCTGACCACCTCGGTGTCGATGCTGGTCGCGTTCGGCGTCGGCGCGCTCGTGATGGACGGCCACATCCTGGTGGGCGTGACGGTGGCGGTGTTGTCGTCGCTGCTGCTCGTCCTCAAGCGCGAGCTCCACAGCTTCGCGTGGGGGATGTCCCGCGAGGAGCTCCGGTCGGCGGTCGAGTTCGCCATCCTGGCGTTCGTCATCTACCCGCTGCTGCCGGCCGAGCAGTTCGCCTACGGCATCGAGCCCCGGACGGTCTGGCTGATGGTCGTCACCGTGGCGGCCATCGGCATCGTCAACTACGCCGTGGTCAAGACGTACGGCGGCCGGGGCATCGCGGTCACCGGCTTCTTCGGCGGGCTGGCGTCCTCGACCGCGGTCGTCGGCACCATGCTCGACCACGTGAACCAGCGCCCGGAGGCGGCCTCCTACGGCGTGGCGGCCATCCTGCTGGCCGACGCCGCGATGGCGGTCCGGAACCTCGCCATCGCGCTGGCGTTCACCCTGCCGAGCGACAAGCCGGTGCTCTACGGCGCCGTCCTGCCGCTGGGCGCGGTCATCCTCGGCAGCGTCGCCATCGCGGCCTACGCGGCCGACTGGTCCCAGCAGGTCGACATCGACCTCGAGAGCCCGTTCTCGCTCCGGAACGCGCTGGGCTTCGGCGCCATCTTCCTGCTGGTCATCGTCGGCGGCGCCCTCGCCCAGCAGCAGTTCGGCTCGGCCGGGTTCTACGTGACCGCCGTGCTGTCGGGGCTGGTCTCGAGCGCCGGCGCGACGTCCTCGGCGGTCCTGCTCTACATGGGCGGGACCATCAGCCACCAGACGTCCGTGTTCGGCATCCTGCTGGCGACCGCCTCCTCGATCACGGTGAAGGCAGCGCTGACCCTCTCGGCGCCGAACCGGTCGTTCGCCTACCGGGTCGCGGCGTGGAGCGGCGTCCTGCTCGCGGGGTCGGCGGCCGCCGCGGTGTTGGCGGCCGTTTGAATCCGGCCCGGCCGATTCGAAACTGCTGCAACTTTTGCACGAAGCGCAAGAAACCAATTTAATTATAGGGCGGGTCTCCATACCCCGTCGCATGGACCGAGACACCGCTGAACCCCGCGTCGAGGAGATGCCCGGAAAACGGGCCCAGGAGTGGGCGGACTACCACCACCAGTTCTCCGCCCCCAGCACCTACGTCTACGACTTCGTCTGGGACTTCACCGAGGAGGCCGAGGGGCCGTTCTGCACCGACGTCGACGGCAACGTCCTCATGGACTTCACCAGCCACGTGGCGGCCGCGCCGCTGGGGTACAACAACCCCAAGATCATGGAGAGGTTCGCGGAGTTCGACCTGGTCGACCCGCTCAAGATAGCGGGCCAGGACTTCTACGCCGCCGGCGGCTGGCCGCCCGAGGACCCCGAGCTCCCCGGGCCGACCCAGCTCATGGAGCGGCTCACCGACCTGACCGCCGACTACGACCTCGACACCGTCTTCCTCTCGAACTCCGGGGCCGAGGCGGTCGAGAACGCCGTCAAGATCTGCTACGCGCGGGGCGGCCACCGGGCGTTCACGTTCGACGGCGCGTTCCACGGCCGGACGCTCGGCGCGCTGTCGCTCAACCGCTCGAAGGTCAACCACCGGAAGGGCTACCCCGAGATCGGCGGCGTGATGTCGGTGCCCTACCCCTCGACCGACGAGGCCTACGAGCGCAAGTGGCTGACCGACGGGCCGGGCGGCAACGTGATCGCCGACAAGCTCGACCCCGAGCAGGGCGTCGTCGACCCCGACGAGGTCGCGTTCCTCATCCTCGAACCCGTCCAGGGCGAGGGCGGCTACCGCGTCCCCCACGACGGGTTCGTCGACGACCTCGCCGACATCCGCGAGCGGTTCGGCGTCAACGTCATCGCCGACGAGATCCAGTCCGGGCTGGGCCGGACCGGCGAGATGTGGGGCGTCGACCACCTCGACCTCGAACCCGACGTCATCACCTCGGCCAAGGGGCTGCGGGCCGGCGCGACCGTCGCGAACGCCGACCTGTTCCCGACCGAGAAGGCCCGGCTCTCCTCGACCTGGGGCGCGGGCAAGATCGTCGACGCGATGCAGGGCGTGTTCACCATCGACGCCATCCGCGAGCACGACCTGCTGGCCAACGTCCGCGAGCGCGGCCGGCAGTTCCGCGAACTGCTGGAGGACGCCGACCTGCCGAACGCGGTCGACGTCCGGGGCCGGGGGCTGATGCTCGCGGTCGAGTTCGACACCAAGGAGCGCCGCGAGGCGGTGGTGAAGGCGGCGCTGAAGCGCGGACTGCTCACCCTGGGCTGTGGCTACAAGACGCTGCGGCTGCTCCCGCCGCTCGACGTCACCGAGCGCGAGATCGAACTCGGCTTCGACGTGTTCCGCGCGGCGGTCGAGGACGTGGCCTGATCGGGCTGTTTCTCGCTCTCTACTCGTCGTCTGCGTGGCGCTCGACCGCATCGGCGAGGCTGAACTCCGTCTTCAGCTGGAGCCGCGGGAACTGCCCGATTACGCCGGGCGACCCCGGCTTCCGGGTCGACGTGCGGTCGACGATCGCCGAGACGTCGGCGCCGAGTCGCTCCTGGAGCGCGCGTTCGAGGGCGGGCCCGTCCTCCCGGGACTCCAGTATCGCGTCGATCACGGGGGTCCGCGGACGCACGTCGAGCACCTCGGGGCGCTCCTCCAGCCACGCGGTCAGCTCGGGGTAGCGCTTCTCGCCCAGCGTGTCGGCGATCGCGGCGTAGGTGCCGGTGAGGTCGGCGAGCCGCCAGTACCGGGTGAGCGCGTACTCGTCGACGACCTTCTGGCGGCGCGTCGCGCTGTAGGCCCGTCTGATGACGTCCGCGTCGCCGAGTCGGTCGTAGTCGGCCTCGAATCGGACCCGGCGCTCCTCGTCGGAGTCGCCGTCCGGGGTCCAGGTCGCGTGCCAGAGATACATAGCGGCGGCTATCGACCACCCGTTATCAATTTTTACCTTCCAGTGAAACCCGGGAGAACCGGACCGCGGCAACGGCACGCGGCGGCCGCGCGGTGTGCCTCTCGTCCGACCGGCGAGCGACCGCCGAGAAGATTGATAACTGCCATCGCCGAACCCTCGCCCGTGTATCGACTGAGCGACTCGCTCGGCGAGGAGCCCTCGCCGGCGACACGGCTGCTCGCGGCCCTCCGGAGCCGTACCGCGGGGGCGCTCGGCGTGCTCGCGGTCGTCGCGGTGGTCGCGCTCCCGGACCCGCTGCCGGCGTACCCGGCCGGGACCTACGCCCTGCTCGGGGTCGCGGAGGGCGTCGGCCTCGCGGTCGCGGCCGAGAACCTGGTGTGGCGGCCCGCGGGCGGGTTCGACCTCGGCCGGGCCAGCAGGCGGGTGGGCGGCGTGGCGGGCGCGGCGGCGCTGTTCGTCGTCGCCATGTCCGCGCTCGGCGTCGCCCTCGGCCCGCGCGACCGGGCGCTGCTGGCGGGGCTGCTGCTCGCGGCGCCGGTCGCCATCGCCGCCATCGACTACCTCAAGGCGCGAGCGCGGGCCGACCTGGTCGCCGCCGAGTCGGCGGACGGCAGGTGAGGACCGGCCCTTCCTCACGGCCCTCGCCCGGCGAGATCGCCCCGACGGCGTGAGCTTTTAGTCCGCCGGCCGACTCCCGACACGGTATGAGCCAACTCGCGGCACGCGAACCCGACGTGCGCCGGTTCGAGGCGACCGTCGCCGAGGTCGAGGGCCGGACGGTCGCGCTGGACGAGACGTACTTCTACGCCGAGAGCGGCGGCCAGCCCGCCGACCGCGGGACCCTGGCCGGGACCGACGTCGAGCACGTCCGGAAGCGCGAGGACGGGACCGTCGTCCACCGCCTCGCGGCGGAGCCGGACGTCGAGCCGGGCGAGACCGTCACCGCCGAGATCGACGACGAGTTCCGGACCTACTGCGCCCGGGCCCACACCGCGAGCCACGCCCTCTACGGCGCGGGCCGCCGGGTGCTCGACGACCTGGGCTACGGCGGGTTCGACATCGGCGAGCGCAAGGTCCGAGTCGACTTCACCACGTCGACCGACATCGACGACGGGACGCTCGCCGAACTGGAGCGGCTGACGAACCGGGCGGTCTGGGACTCGCTGCCGGTCTCGTGGGCGGAGATCCCCGAGGCCGAGGCCCGCGAGCGCGACGAGGTGGCGTTCAACACGAAGACCGAGGAGGGCGTGATGAGCGAGGCCGACTCGGTCCGGGTGGTCGAGATCGAGGGCTGGGACTGGGCGGCCTGCGGCGGCACCCACGTGACCAACACCCGCGAGATCGGGCCGGTCACCGTCCTCGACCGGTCGAACCCCGGCGAGGGGCTGACCCGGGTCGAGTTCGCGGTGGGGCCGACCGCGGTCCGCCGCCGGGCCGACGACGCGCTGGCCGCCCGCGAGGCCGCCCGGACCCTCGACGTGGGCGTCGCCGAACTGCCGGCGGCGGCCGAGCGCGTCAGCGACCGGATCGAGGAACTGGAGGCCGACCTCCGCGACGCCCGGGCGGAACTGCTTGACGCCCGGCTCGCCGACCTCCGGGCCGACCCCGTCGAGCGCGACGGCGGCGAGTGGCTGGTCGGGACGGTGTCGGCGTTCGGCCCGAACGAGGTCGCCGACCGCGCCCGCGAACTGGTGGCCGGCGACGCGGACGGATCGGACGCCGACGGCGAGTCCGACGCACCGGACGCGGCGGTCCTCGCGGGGACCGACGGCGGGACGTTCGTCGTGGCCGCGACCGGCGGCGCTCCGGACGCGAGCGAGGTGGTCGACGAGGTGACCGCCGAGTTCGGCGGCGGGGGCGGCGGCAGCCCGGCGTTCGCCCAGGGCGGCGGACTCGACGCCGACCCCGAGGAGGTGGTCGCGTTCCTGCGGGAGCGGTAGGCGGGGACGGACCGCGGGCCGGCGGCGCCGCCGACCCGGAGAACGGAGTCGCATGAAGACTTATTCGACTCGGTTCACTATCGCGGGTATGAGCGAACGGGCGGAGGCGTCGGGAACGGAGTTCTGGGCGGACGCCGACGAGGGGGAGGCGCTCGCCCGGTACCGGACGCTGGTCAACGCCATCGACGACGGGATCTACCAACTCGACGCCGAGGGCCGCTTCGTCGCGGTCAACGACGTCGTCGTCGAGACGACGGGGTACCCCCGCGACGAACTGCTCGGCGAGCACGTCTCGGTGCTCCTCGACGCCGACGACGTCGCGGCGGTCGAGCGCGAGATCGACCGGCGGCTCGCGGGCGCCGACGGGCGCCGGGACACCTTCGAGTTCGACGTCCGGACCGCCGACGGCGGCCAGATTCCCTGCGAGCTCCGGCTGAACCTGCTGGTCGAGGACGGCGCGTTCCGGGGGACGCTCGGAGTCGTCCGGGACGTCTCCGACCGGCGCCGGACCGAGCGAGCGCTCCGCGAGCGCGACCGGCAGCTCGAGCGCGAGCGGGACCTGACCGACGAGGTGCTCGACGCCAGCCCGGTCGGCGTGGTGGTCCGGGACGCCGGCGGCGACGTCTCGCGGACCAACGAGCGGGCCAGGGAGCTGCTCGGGCTCGGCGGCGACGGATCGGCCGGTTCCGGTCCCGCCGCGGGACTCGGCCTCGACGGGGACGGGTGTCTCTTCGTCAGCGAGGACGGCGACCCGGTGCCGCCGGACGAGTGGCCCTTCGCCCGGGCGCTGGCGACGGGCGAGCCGGTGTACGACCGGGTGCTGGGGTTCGAGCGACCGGGCGGCGAGCGGCGGTGGCTGTCGGTCAGCGCCGCGCCGATCGCGACCGGCGGCGCGGTCGACCGGATCGTCACCACCTACGAGGACGTCACGGCGATGAAGCGCCGGGAGCGCGAGCTCGCCGACGAGCTCGACGAGATGGTCGGCCGGTTCACCGACGCGTTCTACGCGCTGGACGCCGACTGGCGGTTCACCTACGCCAACGACCGCGCCGAGGAGCTCATCGACTACCGGGGCGAGGGACTCGTCGGCGAGGAGTTCTGGGAGGTGTTCGAGTGGGCCGACGGCTCGCGGCTCGGCGAGGAGTACCGGACCGCGATGGCGACCCAGGAGCCGACCACCTTCGAGTTCTACTACCCCGAGCCGCTGGCGGCGTGGTACGAGGTCCACGCCTACCCCTCCGAGACCGGGCTGTCGGTGTACTTCCGGGACGTGACCGAACGCAGGGATCGCGAGCGCCGCCTCGAGGAGTCCGAGCGGCGCTACCGCACGCTGGTCGAGCACTTCCCGAACGGCGCGGTGGCGCTGGTCGACGAGGACCTGCGGTACCGGACCGTCGGCGGCGACCCCATCGGCGACTACGTCGGGTCCGACGACCTCGAGGGCCGGCCGGTGGGCGAGGTGCTGGCGCCCGAACTGGCCGACGAGTTCGAGTCGTCCTACGCGGCCGCCCTCCGGGGCGAGCCGAGCGCGTTCGACATCGAGTTCGAGGGCCGCAGCTACCAGGTCCGCATCGTCCCGGTCCGGGACGACGACGGCGTGGTGTTCGCCGCGCTCGGGATGTCCCAGGACGTCACCGAGCAGAAGGAGCGCGAACGCGAGCTCGAGAGGTATCGGTCGCACTTCCGGACGCTGAACGAGCACTTCCCGAACGGCGCGGTCGCGCTGGTCGACGAGGACCTCCGGTACGTCAGCTTCGGCGGGACGCCCGAAGTCGAGGGCGTCGACAGGGACGAACTCGTGGGGCGGCGCCTGCGCGAGGGACTGCCCGAGGAGCTGGCCGACGTCGTCGTCCCCCACTACGAGGCGGCGCTCGACGGCGAGGCCGCCTCGTTCGAGGAGCGCGTCGGTGGCGGGATCTACCAGTTCCACTTCCTCCCGGTCCGGGACGACGACGGCGAGGTGTTCGCCGCGCTCGGGATGTCCCAGGACGTCACCGAGCGCAAGGAGCGCGAGCGGGACCTCCGAGACGCCAAGTCCCAGCTCGAAGCCGCGGCCGAGGCCGGCGCGGTCGGGACCTGGGAGTGGCACATCCCCGACGACGAGTTCGTCTGCGGCACCTCGTTCGCGCGGGTGTTCGGCGTCGACCCCGAGGCGGCCCGCGAGGGCGTCTCGATAGACCGGTTCGTCGCGTCCATCCACGAGGACGACCGCGACCGGGTCGAGCGGTCCATCGAGGAGGCCGTCGAGACCTGCGGCGACTACGAGGAGGAGTACCGGGTCCGGAACGCCGACGGCGAGCTCCGGTGGGTCGTGGCCCGCGGCTACGTCGAGTGCGACGAGTCCGGCGAGCCGACCACGTTCCCGGGCGCGCTCGCCGACATCACCGAGCGCAAGCGGGCCGAGCGCGAGCTCGAGGACCACCGCAAGCAGCTCGAGACGCTGTTCGAGGTGCTCCCGGTCGGCGTCCTGGTCGCGGACGCCGACGGCGGCCTCATCGAGGCCAACGAGGCCGCCAGGCGCATCTGGGGCGTCGGGTCGTTCGAGGCCGACGCCGTCGCGGACTACGCCCGCTACCGGGCGCGGTGGGCCGACACCGGCGAGCGGGTCGCGCCCGCTGAGTGGACGCTGGCCCGGGTCCTCGACGGCGAGGAGGTGACCGAACCGGACGTCTTCGAGATCGAGGCCGAGGACGGCGAGCGCCGGGTCGTCATGGCCCACGGGATGCCGGTCCGCGACGCCGACGGGGCGGTCGCCCGCGGCGTCGCCACGCTGACCGACATCACCGACCGCCGGGAGTCCCAGCGGCGGCTCGAGGAGCACAACGAGCGGCTCGAGTCGTTCGCCAGCATGCTGGCCCACGAACTGCGGAACCCGGTCACCATCGGGCAGATATACAGCGAGCAGCTCCCCGCGGACGCCGACTCGGAGGCGGTCGGGTACGTCACCGAGGCGTTCGACCGCATCGAGGACATGATCGACGTCATGCTGGTGCTCACCCGCGGCCGGGAGGCGGTCGGCGAGAGCGGACCGCTGTCGCTGGCCGACGCGGCCCGGGACGCCTGGGAGGACGTGACCGCGGCGGAGGCGACCCTGACGGTGGACGTCGACCGGGTGCTTGAGGCCGACGAGACGTACGTCCGCCACCTGTTCCGCAACCTGTTCGAGAACGCGGTCCAGCACGGCGGCCCGGACGTCGCCGTTCGGGTGGGCGCGCTGACCGAGGGCAGCGGCGACGCGGCCGACGGCGCGTCGCCCGGGGGGAGCGGGTCCGACGGGGAGGTCGTCGGGTTCTACGTCGCCGACGACGGCGCGGGCATCCCGCCCGAGGGCCGCGAGCAGGTGTTCGAGGCGGGGTTCACCACGGCGGCCGACACCGGCGGGACCGGGCTCGGGCTGGCGTTCGTCGAGGAGCTCGCGGAGGTGTACGGCTGGTCGGTCGACGTGACCGAGAGCGAGTCCGGCGGCGCCCGGTTCGAGTTCTCGGACGTGGCGTTCGGTACCGACGGGTAGCCGACCGGACCCGGACCCCGCCGGGGCCCGAAGTGCTAGCTCGGTCCGACCCGCACGCGGTCGTCATCGCCGACGCGGACATCTCCGGTCGGCAGAACCCTGCGGCCTTGACAGCGAAAACCGTTTAGGGTTCAGGAACACCAATCCGCTCCGCCGCTCGTTGGTTGTTACTCCCTAGCGAGGATTCTCGGACCTACCCGGGAGGTGATACGTTCCGCATAACAATGGCCGGTGGCTCCGTCGGTTGACCCATGAACCCTCCCGGGTTTCCCCCCGATGCGGGAGCGGTGGTTCCTGCGATAGACACGGCGAGCAGCACGGCGGCGCTCCGCGCGCTCGGCCGCCGCGGCGTCCCGACCGTCGCGGTCTCGGAGAAGGCGACCCCGCCGGGGTTCGCGTCCGAGTACTGCGACGAAACCGTACCCGTTCCCGACCCGACAGTCGACCTGGCGGCGTACGAGACGGCGCTGATCGACCTCGCCCGGCGCGACGACGTCGGGACCGTCCTGCCGATGCGGGAGTCGGACGTGTACGCGCTGGCCCGGAACAGGGACGCGCTGACCGACCACGTGGGCGCGCCGTGGCCCACCCTCGACGCGCTCCGGCGGGCCCAGGACCGGGTCGAGCTGTTCGCCGCGGCCCGGCGCGCCGGCGTCGGGATGCCGGCGACGCGTCGCCTCGACGAGTGGGACGACTGGGACCGCGACGTCATCGTCAAGCCGCGCTACACCGTTCACGCCGCCGAGTACTCCGACCGGTTCGCCGAGAGCCACACCCAGTGTAGCTCCACCCGGTACGTCGCGCCCGACGAGTCCCTCGACCGCGAGGAGCTGGTCGCCGAGATGGGTCACGTCCCGCTGGTCCAGGAGTACGTCCCCGCGTCCGACGAGTACGGGTTCTTCGCGCTGTACGACGAGGGCGAGGCGGTCGCGACGTTCCAGCACCGCCAGCGCCGCGGCTGGAAGTACTCCGGCGGGCCCAGCGCCTACCGCGAGTCGGTCGACATCCCCGAGCTCGAGGCGGCGGGCCTGCGGCTGCTCGACGAGCTGGAGTGGCACGGGGTGGCGATGGTCGAGTTCCTCCGGGACCCCGACACCGGCGAGTTCAAGCTGATGGAGGTCAACCCCCGGTTCTGGTCGTCGCTGCCGTTCACGGTCCAGGCCGGCGTCGACTTCCCCGGCCTCCTCTGGCGGCTGGCCGGCGGGGAGTCCATCGACCGGGCGCCCGACTACGAGGTCGGGGCGGCCGGCCACCTGCTGCGGGGCGAGCTGCTCCACCTCCACAGCGTCGCGGCCGACGACTACCCCCTGGTCGAGCGCCCCTCGCTGGCCCGCCGGGCGCTGGAGATCGGCGCCTCGCTCGTGCGCCACCCGCGGTTCGACTACCTCAGCGCGGACGACCCCGGCCCGTTCGTCCGGGACGTCCGCAACGCCGTCGCGGCGTACCGCGGGAAGCGGACGACGACCTCGCCGCCGTCCGCGTCGGCCGACGACCGGCCATCCAGCGCCGATCGACCGTCGGCCGACGACCGACCGTCGAGAGCCGACCGACCGTCGGGGATCGACAGCCCGTCGGGGATCGACCGATTATCGGAGGTCGACCGATTATCGGAGGCCGACCGACCATCCGAGGCCGACCGACCATCCGAGGCCGACCGCCCGTCGGGAGCCGACCGCCCGTCCGGGGCCCGGGTGGCGCTCCAGACCCTGCTCCGCCGGTAGGTGGTGGACGCGTGAGCCAGACGCGGCCGTCGCTCGACACGGTCTTCGAACTGCTCGCGGACCGCCGGCGCCGGTACGCGCTCTACTGCCTGGCGGCGGTCGGGGAGGACCGGGTCCTCGACCTGGACGACGTCGCGGCCCGGGTCGCCGAGTGGGAGCGCGAGTGGGAGGCCTCCGGAGACGGGGAGGACGCCGGGGACTCGGACTCCGGCGACCGGCGCGAGCGCGTCCGCGTCGACCTGCACCACAACCACCTGCCCCGGCTGGCGGACGCCGGACTCGTCGACTACGACGCCCGCACGGGGACCGTCCGGAACTGGGAGGCGCCGTCGCTCGACCGCTGGGTCCCCGACGAGTCGGACGAGCTCCCGCACCTCCGGGCGCTGTTGGCGAACGAGAACGTGATGGGCGTGGGGAACGACGGCGGGAACGAGGACGCGACGAGCAGCGACCCGGAGGACGGGGACGACCGATGACGGCCTCGACGGCACGCGGAGCGCGCCCATGAGCCCGACCACGATACGACTCCGGAAGCGACGGTACGACGGGCTGGCCGACGCGGTCGCCGGCCTGCTCGCGAGCCACGGCGTCGCGGAGCCGCCCGACGAGGGGTTCGACGTCGAGACGCTGGCCGGCGTCGGAGCGTTCGAGGAGTTCGACGTCCTGCGGGACCTCGCGGTCCGGCTCGGCGAGGCCGAGACGGTCGAGCGCGACGGCGAGGCGTTCGTGGAGGTCGAGGTCCACGCCCACCACCTCGTCGCCGCGGCGGCCGCGCTGCCCGACCTGATCGCCGCCTCCGACCTGCCGGAACCCGAGCTCCGGGTCGTCGTCGAGGGAGTGTGCCAGGAGTACCTCGCGACCCGCGCCGGGCTGTCGGGCGACCGCGGGGACTGAGAGGGGTACTCGACGGGCCGGCGCGCGACGGGGAACCGAGAACAGGCAACTTTTTCCACGCACTCCCCGACAGGTCGGGCATGGAGCTCTCCGACGAGCAACGGGCGATCCGGGACGCGGTCCGGGAGTTCGCGGTCGAGGAGATCCGCCCGACCGCGGCCGAGTGCGACCGGGACCAGCGGTTCCCCGAGGAGGTGTGGGACGGGCTCGCGGCCCTCGACGTGACGAGCCTGACGGTCCCCGAGGCGTACGGCGGCCTCGACGTGACGAGCCTGACGGTCCCCGAGGCGTACGGCGGCCTCGACGTCGACCGGCTGACGTACAGCGTCGTCAACGAGGAGGTCGCCTACGGGGCGCTGTCGGTGGCGACCGCGCTGTCGGTCCACAGCCTCGCGACCTCCTGTATCGCGGAGTTCGGCGACGACGACCAGAAGGAGCGGTGGCTCCCAGACATGGCCGGGGGCCGACCCGTGGGCGCGTTCGCGCTCTCGGAGCCCCAGGCCGGGTCGAACCCCGCCGAGATGACCACGGAGGCGAGGCGCGAGGGCGACGAGTACGTCATCAACGGGAAGAAGCAGTGGATCACCAACGGCGAGCGCAGCGGCGTGGTCGTGCTGTTCGCCAAGACCGACCGCGAGGACCCCCGGTCGGTCACCCAGTTCGTCGTCCCGAAGGACGCCGACGGCCTCGAAGTGGGCAAGAAGGAGGACAAGCTCGGCCTGCGGGCCAGCGACACGACGAGCCTGCTCTTCGACGACGTGCGGATTCCGGTCGAGAACCGGCTGACCGAGGAGGGGAAGGGCCTCTCGGCGGCGTTCCACATCCTGACCGGCGGGCGGATCGGCATCGCCAGCCAGGCGGTCGGGCTCGCCCAGTCGGCGCTCGACGAGGCGGTCGCCTACGCCCGGGACCGCGAGCAGTTCGGCAAGCCGATCGCCGACATCCAGACCGTCCGGCACAAGCTCGCCGACATGAAGACGCAACTGGAGGCCGCCCGGCTGCTGACACGCGACGCCGCCCAGCGGGACGACCGGGGCGAGGACGTCGAGCTGGCAGCCAGCATGGCGAAGTACTTCGCGAGCGAGGCCGCGGTCGACGTCACCAACGAGGCGGTCCAGATCCACGGCGGCTACGGCTACACCACCGACTTCGACGTCGAGCGACTCTACCGGGACTCGAAGATCACGACCATCTACGAGGGGACCAGCGAGATCCAGAAGAAGGTCATCGCCCGGAACGTGCTGGAGTAGCGCGGAGTCCGGATCGGCGGGGCGAGCGCCAGCGACTCGCGGCCGGCACCGGGTCGCCGTCGCACGCAACGGTTGGAACTACCGGCACGTTTATTAATTGCGACGGGAATCGGGGTAACGAGATGGTCATCTCCGAACCCTCCGGGCTGGTCGACTTCGAGGCGGACGCTGCCGTGGCGGCGGCCCGCGGGGAGGCCGGCGACGCGGTGCGCCTCTGCGTCGAGTACACGCCCGAGGAGTTCCGTACCCTCTACGCCGACGACCAGACGTTGGCACTGTACGGCGGCGACCGCGAGGCGATGGTCGACCACTTCGAGGAGGTCCACTCGTACGTCCACGTCGACTTCACCGAGCGCGACCTCTTCTCCGACGTGTTCCGGGGCGCCGGCGAGGTCCGGTCGTTCGTCACCTTCATGGAGCACGTCGCGGTGATCCGCGTGCTGGTCGGCCAGCAGGGGCTGTTCCTCGCGGTCGACCCCGACGCCGACGTGACCGCGCTGGTGGAGGCGGTCGAGGCCGAGCTCCGCTGACCGACACCCATTTCTCGCCGGTGGTCCTACCGCGGACCGTGACCCGAGACGACGCCACGACGGCGGGAGCTGCCCGCACCGACGACCTCGCGGCGGTGGTGTACGACCTGGACGGCACGCTGGTCCGGCTCGACGTCGACTGGCAGGACGTCGAGCGCCGGCTGGTCGACCTGCTGGAGCGGGAGGGCGTCGACGCCGACCCCCTGAGCGCGTGGGATCTCCTCGACGCCGCCGAGGACGCGGGGGTCGGCGACGAGGCCGACGAGCTCATCGCCGACGCCGAGCGCGACGGCGCCCGGGACTCCGAGCGCCTCCCGCTGGCCGACGAACTGCTCGCCCGCGAGGTCCCGGTCGGGGTCTGCTCGCTCAACCACGAGGCGGCGGTCCGCATCGCGCTGGACCGCCACGACCTGACGGGCCACGTCGACAGCGTCGTCGGCCGGGGGACCGTTCCCCACCGGAAGCCCCACCCGAAGGCGCTGCTCGCGGCGGTCGAGGAGCTCGGCGTCGCGCCCGAAGACGTGCTGTTCGTCGGCGACTCGGCCAGCGACGAGGAGACCGCCGAGCGCGCCGGCACGCGGTTCGAGTGGGTGTAGCGACGCCCGACATCCGAGTCGCGACGTTCGGTGGCGCAGACCACTGGGTGCGCCCGGTGACGCAGTCCACTGCGGGGGACTGAAAGGGGCCGCCCGGTCGCGTGCACTTCAGTCGCCTCAGCGACCCCTATCCGAGGCGAACGCAGTGAGCCGAGGATATGTCGCTGAGTCGTTCGAAAATCGGAGATTTTCGTGATCACGAGAGAGCTTCGCTCTCTCGGACGACGACCGCGACCGGGCGGGGGCTTTCGAGACCGTCTTCCATTTCTGTCTGTCGTAGGTCTCGTAAGAACTCGTTCTACTGCCGGCACAGAGCAGAGGGTCAACGAGAGTCCCGCACAACGGCCATAGAAACACCCAACCGACGAGTCACGACGCCGAATCCGACGCCGCCTCCGTCCGCCGGGCGTAGAGGAAGACGCAGACCGCGACGACGAACCAGACCAGCGCGCCGACCCGGACCGCGAACTCCGCGCGGGCGGCCCAGGTCGGGAGCGAGACCCCGGCGACCCACGCGACCAGCGCGACGACGGGTGCGCCGACCACGATGGTGAGGACGAAGGTGGTCTGCATCACCCACCCGTAGTCGACGCCCTCGGGGTCGTGGGTCTCGACTGGTTCGGGCACAGTTCGAAGGCGCGGCGCTCGGGGCTTAAACCTTGCAGATTGCCGGCGTCGTTCTCTGGGAACCGAACACGTTTAACACGCCGCGCACCACTGGCCGAACATGGCGACGACCGTTCAGGACCTCGCTGAGATGGCGGGCGAGGAGGAGATCACGATGCTGACCGCCTACGACGCCCCGACCGCCGCGATCGTCGATGAGGCGGGCGTCGACCTCATCCTGGTCGGCGACAGCATGGGCAACGCGGTGCTGGGCTACGACTCGACCCTCCCGGTGACCGTCGACGAGATGCAGAGCCGGACCGCGGCGGTCGCGCGGGCGGCCGACGACGCGATGGTGGTCGCCGACATGCCGTTCCTGAGCTACGGCGTCGACGAGAGCGAGGCCGTCGAGAACTGCGGCCGGATGCTCAAGGAGGCCGACGCCAACGCCGTGAAGCTGGAGAGCGGCCCGCACACCGTCGACCTGACCGAGCGCCTCGTCGACCTGGGCATCCCCGTGATGGCCCACCTCGGGCTGACGCCCCAGCGGGTCAACCAGCTCGGCGGCTACTTCCGGCAGGGCACCGACCAGGAGAGCGCCGCCGAGATGCTCCAGCTCGCGAAGGCCCACGAGGACGCCGGCGCGTTCTCGCTGGTGCTCGAACACGTCCCCTCGAACGTCGCGGCCCAGATCACCGACGCGCTGGAGATTCCCACCATCGGCATCGGCGCCGGTCCGGACACCGACGGCCAGGTGCTCGTGCTCAACGACGTGTTCGGCCTGAGCGACCGCAGCCCCTACTTCTCCGAGCAGTTCGGCGACGTCAGGAGCGAGATGGAGCGGGCGGTCGCCGGCTTCCGCGACGCCGTCGAGTCGGGCGAGTTCCCGGCCGAGGAACACAGTTACGACGAGGAAGAGATCGACGATATTTACTGAGTCACCCGGCCCGACGGCCAGGTCGTAGCTCCGGCCGATTGGAACTCAGATACCGGCGTCGTCCAGAAACTCCAGCACCGCCTCGTTGAACCCCTCGGGGTCCTCCAGCATGGCGAGGTGGGCCGCGTCCTCGATCTCTCGATACCGACCGTCGGGTATCTCGTCGGCCAGCTCCCGGTGGTACTCCGGCGGCGTGAGGTGGTCGTTCTCGCCGACCACCGCGAGCGCCGGGACCGCGATCTCGCCCAGGCGGTCGCGCACGTCGAAGGTGTGACACGACTCGAAGTCCCGCCGGGTGACCTCGCGGCCGACCGCCCGCATCGCCTCCATCGAGAGCTCGACGTACCGGGAGTCGGCGTCGTGGAACAGCCGGTTCTCGCCGTGGAGGAACTCGACCGCGCGGTCGAAGTCCGAGTCGAGCCACTGCCGGAGGTCGTCGAGCACGGGAAGCTTCGCGCCCGTGCCGGCCAGGACGAGGCCGTCGAACCCGTGGTCACGCCCGATCGCGATCCGGAGCGCGACCGCCCCGCCAAGCGAGTTGCCGACCAGCACGCCCGCGCCGGTCTCGTCGGCGACCGCCAGCACGTCGTCGGCGTAGGCCGACAGCGTCTCCCAGCCGGGGTCGGCGTCGACGTCGTCGGACTCGCCGTGTCCGCTCAGGTCGAGCGCGACGACCGGTCGCTCGCTCGCCAGCCGGCCGAGCTGTCCCTTCCAGACCTCGTGGGTGCCGCCGGAGCCGTGGACCGCGAGCAGCGGCGACCCCTCGGCGCCGCGGTCGGCGACCCGGTAGGCCGTGGTCCGGCCGCGGTGCGTGACTCGTTCCATGACGTCGCCAACGCCCGCGCGACTCAAAATATGCTCGGTCGGCGTCGGAATACGCTCGGTCGGGGTCGGAGCGCGCGGTGGTGTTCCCGGTCTCCGGCCGGACCGGTCGAACTGCACCGCGGCCGCCACCACGGCGCGGTCGAACCGCAATTCATCGGTTATCAGTCGCCCCGACGCCCTCCTGCGATTTTTTGGAGAAAGGCTTAAGTACTAGAGTCACTAACCGTAGGTTAGGATTGGAATGTCACTGAAGCAAATCGCTGACAGAGACGACGTGTTCGCGCGGCGCTACGCCTACGACGACGCGGAGGTCCTCGTTGCCGACCTCGGCGCGACCGGGGAGGCGTCCGTGGACGTCCTCGGCGACGAGGCCATCGTCGTCTTCGAGGACGAGGACGGCCCCCGCCAGCTCGAGCTCGAGCTCCCCGACGGAGAGGGGGCGGAAGCGTTTATCACCAACGGCGTGCTCACTATCGAGGTGGGACTATGAAACTCACTGTCAAGCCGTTAAAGCAGAAGGACGCCGGGCGCGGGCTCGCCGCCATCGACCGCCAGTCGATGCACGAGCTCGGCGTCGAGAACGGCGACTACATAGTCATCGAGGGGAAGAACCAGGGCCGGGCGGTCGCCCGGGTCTGGCCGGGCTACCCCGAGGACGAGGGCCGGGGCGTCGTCCGCATCGACGGCCAGCTCCGCCAGGAGGCCGGCGTCGGCATCGACGACAAGGTCACCATCGAGACGGCCGACGTCAAGCCCGCCACCTCGGTGACCATCGCGCTCCCCCAGAACCTCCAGATTCGGGGGGACATCACGCCCCACATCCGGGACAAGCTCAGCGGGCAGGCCATCACGCAGGGCCAGAACGTCCCGTTCGGCTTCGGCCTGATGGGGATGGGCTCGGGGCAGTCCATCCCGCTGAAGGTCGCCAGCACCAACCCGGAGGGGACGGTGGTCGTCACCGACTCGACCGAGATCAACATCAGCGAGCGCGCCGCCGAGGAGATCCAGCAGGGCGCCGGCGGCGGCCCCGAGGGCACGCCCAGCGTGACCTACGAGGACATCGGCGGCCTCGAGGGCGAGCTCGAACAGGTCCGGGAGATGATCGAGCTCCCGATGCGCCACCCCGAGCTGTTCAGCCGGCTCGGCATCGACCCGCCGAAGGGCGTGCTGCTCCACGGCCCGCCCGGCACCGGCAAGACCCTGATGGCGAAGGCCGTCGCCAACGAGATCGACGCCCACTTCCAGACCATCTCGGGCCCCGAGATCATGAGCAAGTACTACGGGGAGTCCGAGGAGCAGCTCCGCGAGGTGTTCGAGGAGGCCGAGCAGAACGCGCCGGCCATCATCTTCATCGACGAGCTCGACTCCATCGCCCCCAAGCGCGACGAGGCCGGCGGTGACGTCGAGCGCCGCGTCGTGGCCCAGCTGCTCAGCCTGATGGACGGGCTCGAATCGCGGGGCGAGGTCACCGTCATCGCGGCCACGAACCGCGTCGACGCGATCGACCCCGCGCTCCGGCGGCCCGGCCGGTTCGACCGCGAGATCGAGATCGGCGTGCCGGACCGCGAGGGCCGGCTCGAGATCATGCAGGTCCACACCCGCGGGATGCCCCTGGCAGACGGCGTCGACCTCGAGGAGTACGCCGACAACACCCACGGCTTCGTCGGCGCGGACTTAGAGAGCCTCGCCAAGGAGGCCGCGATGAACGCCCTCCGGCGCATCCGGCCCGAGATCGACCTCGAGTCCGAGGAGATCCCCGCCGACGTGCTCGACTCGCTCCAGGTCACGGAGGGTGACTTCAAGGACGCGCTGAAGGGCATCGAACCCTCGGCGCTCCGGGAGGTCTTCGTCGAGGTGCCCGACGTCACCTGGGACCAGGTCGGCGGCCTGGAGGACACCAAGGAGCGCCTCCGGGAGACCATCCAGTGGCCCCTGGAGTACCCCGAGGTGTTCGCGGAGCTCGACATGGAGGCCGCCAAGGGCGTGCTGATGTACGGCCCGCCCGGCACGGGCAAGACCCTGATGGCGAAGGCCGTCGCCAACGAGGCCGACAGCAACTTCATCTCGATCAAGGGCCCCGAGCTCCTGTCGAAGTGGGTCGGCGAGTCCGAGAAGGGCGTCCGCGAGGTGTTCAGCAAGGCCCGGGAGAACGCCCCGACGGTGGTGTTCTTCGACGAGATCGACTCCATCGCCACCGAGCGCGGCAGCGGCGGGGGCGGCGGCTCGCAGGTCAGCGAGCGCGTCGTCTCCCAGCTGCTGACCGAGCTCGACGGCCTCGAGGAGCTCGAGGACGTCGTGGTCATCGCCACCTCGAACCGGCCCGACCTCATCGACTCGGCGCTGCTGCGCCCCGGTCGGCTCGACCGCCACGTCCACGTGCCGGTGCCCGACGAGGAGGCCCGCCGGGCCATCTTCGAGGTCCACACCCGCAACAAGCCGCTGGCCGACGACGTCGACCTCGACTGGCTGGCCAGCGAGACCGAGGGCTACGTCGGCGCCGACATCGAGGCGGTCACCCGCGAGGCCTCGATGGCCGCCAGCCGGGAGTTCATCCACAGCGTGGACCCCGAGGAGATCGGCGAGAGCGTCGGGAACGTCCGGGTCAACCGCGAGCACTTCGAGCAGGCGCTCGACGAGGTGACCCCCAGCGTCACCGAGGAGACCAAGGAGCGCTACGAGGAGATCGAAGAGCAGTTCGACTCGGCCGAGCCCGAGACCGAGCAGGACCAGCTGGGACGCACGTTCCAGTAGAACCTTTTGCTGCGGGCGGCGCCTGAACGCGCCGCTTGCAAAACGTTCATGAAAAACACCGGGAGAGCGAAGCTCTCCCGAGCCTGCGTTCACTCCGTTCACGCAGACACGTCGTCACCCCCTCACGCGACCCTCACTTCGTTCGGGCCACGTTCGAGGGTTCCTTGGTCGGCTCGCTCGGGCTAACGCCCTCGCTCGCGGCCAGTGACGGTGTACTCCTTCGGTTGCTGCAATTTGCAGGGCAGAACGACGCACCCGAGCGTAGCGACTGCTGATTGCCAGTGACCAGAACCGACTACTCCAGCTTCTCGGCCGCGCCGCGTTCGACGAGGGGCTCGGCGTTCGCTTCCGGCAGCGTCACCACGTCCTCGCTTTCGAGGTCGTAGGTGCGCTCGTCGACGCCGAAGATCTCGCCGACGTCGTCGGTGATCCGGATGGTCGTGCGCTCGTCGAGCCCCGCCGTCGGGTCCCCGGAGTCAGCGTCCGCGTCGGACTCCGACGGGGAGGGTGACGTCTCGTCGCCCGCCTCCGACGACTGGTCGGTGTCCGGGCCGTCCGCGACCGCTGTCGCCTCGGCAGCCGCCGGGCGAGTGTCATCGTCGGCTGACGCGCCGGTATCCGGCGTGGTGCTCTCGGAGCCTGCGTCGGTCGCGCCGTCCCCGTCCATCACGTCCGCGGCGCTCACGTCGCCGCCCGCCGCGTCTCCGCTCGTCGAGTCCGCGCTCGCCGCGGGGGGCTCGCCGGGGTCCGGCGCCGACGCCTCTCCGGGAGTCGCATCGGCAGCGTCGGACGACGGCTCGGCTGCCTCACCGGCGTCGGCGGGCGTGGGCGTCGGGGTCGACCCCGCGGGGTCGTCGGCCTCGCCGGCCAGCACGTCGAGCACGTCCTGCTTGTTCTCCTCGATGCGGTCGACCAGTTCGGCGAACAGCTCCTGCTCCTCGCTGGTCAGGCCGTCCTCGTCGGCGGGCATCCCCGCCGCGGCGAGGCTGGCGCGCTTGACGATCTTGCCGACGCGGCGCTCGTAGATCGCCTCCACCACGTCCTCGGCGGTGTTGATCTCGTCGGTCAGCCGCTCGACCTCGGGGTCGTCGAACGGGCTGTCGGCCCGCTCGGCCGCCCGCTCGCGCTGGTCCTTGAGGTCGGCGATGTAGTCGGCGACGTCGGCGTAGAACGACTCCCGCAGGTGCTGGAGGCTGTCCTTCGACCGCTCCTTGCTCTGTACCGTGCGGAGTTCGTCCAGATTCATCGTCGTGCTGTCATTGTCGGTCCGTTCGGGTTCGTCGCGTGCGTCGCCTCGTTCGATCCGTCGTCGGTGGCGTGCGCGCCCGCGCACCGGCCGTCCGTCGGTCGATTCGTGGCATCGTCGGTCCGCCCTCCGTCACTCGCGGCCCTTCTCGGCCCGGCCGCGCGCCATCAGGAAGACGGCCACGTATTCGGGAAGCGATACGTCACCTTCCGAGAGCCTAAAGCTTTCGTCGTTGAGCTCGACCGGGCCGGGGTCGGTCACCTCGACGGCCACCTCGTGGCCCTCGAAGGTCTCGGGCACCGGGTCGCGCAGGGGGTCGAAGTCGTCGACCTCGTCGCGGGGGATGCGGGTGACTGCCAGGCCGGTACCGCCGTGGAGGCTCCCCGGCAGCCGGATGAGCCGCCGGAGGTCGGTGGTCACGGGCTCGTCGATGGCCGCCGACTGCTCGGCGACCACCCGTTCGGTCGTCACCTTCGCGAGCTGGCGGATGCCCGGCCCGCCGCGCTCGACGTTGCCGCTGGCGAGCTTCTCGTAGTCCTCCGAGACCGCCCCGAGGATGGTCTTCGCCCGGCCGTCGCCGATGCGGTCGAACTCCTTGAGGCGGTCGAGGGCCTCGTCCTCGTCCATCGCCAGCAGCTCGTCGGCAAGCGCCAGCAGCTCTCGGTGGACCCGGCGGCCCCACCCGCCGTCGGTCTTGAGCACCCGGCGGGTAGCCGTGCCGCCCATCTCGGTGCGCTGGATGGCGTCGAGGTCGATCCCCTCGCCGCGGACGTAGTCGACGACCTCGCGGCGCTCGTCGCGGTTGAGGCCGCGGACGCCCTCGTCGCGGACGTGGACGTGGTACCCCCGGCCGCCCGAGAAGACGACCGTCATGTCCTCGAAGCCGAAGTCGGCGTCGAGGAGGTCGATGAGGTTCTCGACTTCGGCCTTCCCCGCGGCGAGCATCTCGCCGTAGGCGTCGCGCTGGGGGTCGACCCCCGAGAGGTGGTCGGCGTCGATGTCGAAGACGAGGTCGGAGTCGCGCCACCCCTTGGCCTCCATGTCGTCGGCGCCCGGGTCGTCGTAGCGCCCGGCCGAGAAGTAGACGTGGCGGGGACGCTCGCGCCGGAGGAAGTCCTCCAGGTCGCCCAGCTCCAGCAGCGACTGGTGGCGGACCATGGTCGTCGGCCCCGCGGTCCAGGGGATGTAGCCCCACTCGCGGGCCTCGGCGTCCGGCGGCGGAGCGATCTCCGTCCGGCGGTAGTGGTCCCGGAACCGGCCGCGGAGGTACGCCCGGGTGCGCTCTTCCATGCTGTCTGGTCCATGCTCGGGCCGGCTCTAAAAGCGTTGTCTATCGACGCGGGAGTGGTGTTCGGAACCGGCGCGAGGGAGGTGTCGGTCGGTTCCCAGCCGTTCCTCCGCGCTCTCAGATCGGCAGCAGCGGCCCCACGACGGCGAGAACCACCAGTCCCAGCGCGAGGACCGACGTGCCGTGGACGACCGCCGACTCCGCGACCGGCGGGAGTCCCACGCCGGCCCGGTCGGCCGCCTCGCGGAGCGCCAGCGCTAGCACCCGGCCCCCGTCGAAGATCGAGACCGGGAGGGCGTTCAGCAGGGCGAAGTTGGCGTTCAGCAGCGCCAGCCAGAAGCAGAGATTCGTCGCGACGCCGAGGGCGCCGACGGTCGCGGCGGTCGGCGGGGCGCCGCCGACCAGCGCCCACCCGAAGTACGTCATGTAGGCCTCGCGAGGGCCGGCCGCGAGCGGCGAGAAGAGGACCGCGAGCGCGGCGACGGCGACGACGAGGTTGTGGAAGACCCCGACCGCGTACAGCCGCATTTTGGCGCGGACCGGGGCGCGGTCGATGGCCGCGGCCGGCAGGACGTACGCAGCGACGGGGAGGACACCGAGCAGGAGCGCGACGCCCCACTCCTCGATCTCGACGTCGGCCCGGCGACACGCCGCGGCGTGGCCGGCCTCGTGGACGACGGTTGCGACGACCAGGCCGGCGACGACGTAGGGCGCGGCCGCGACCGGCATGAAGTCGTTGAGGCCCGGCACCGCCACCGTGTTGGCCGGGTCGTTGAGCGCCGTGGCGCGGGTGAGGGTCGCGGCCCGCCACGCCGCGACCGCGAGCAGGGCCATCCCGCCGACCTGGAGCGCGAGCAGCGCGGCGACGCCGGCGTCGGTCCACCGGTCCCAGGCCCGGTGGTCGGCCGCGGCGTCGAGCCGCTCCGGGGTCGCCGTCGAGAACAGGTAGAGAGTCAGGAAGCCGACCTTCACCGGGCCGGGGAGCGCGCGGTTCAGCCGCGCCTCGACCGCGTCGAGACGCTCTCGTACCGGAGGCGACATGAGAGAGACGGCTCACGTCGGGCACATAACTGTTCTGGCGCCGAGGTGAGGGCCAGTCCGTCTGATCCCGTATCGCGCTGTCGGCAGTCGAGGTCTCCGGAAGTCGCATAATCACCTGACGAGGGACTACTGTCAGACGAAGTTTGTTAGCTATGCGAAACTACTACATTTTTAACCCCCGGCTTGAAAATGACAGGTGCATGTCCTCAAACCGCTTGCCGAAGCGCCGGCGGAGCGTCCTGCTCGTCGGCGCGGTCGGGCTCCTCCTGACCGCCGGGTGCCTCGGGTCCGTCGGGACCTCGGTCGACGACCCCCGGTCGGTCGCGCAGCAGGTCGAGGCGCGCTACGACGCGCTCGACGAGTACCGGACGACGATAGAGCGGACCGTCTCGACGGGCGAGGCGACCGCCACCACGCGAGCCACCCTCCGCTTCGTGAAGGGCGAGTCGCTCCGGATCGCCTACCGCACCGGTCCCCGCGCGGGCACCGTCACGGTCGTCGACGACCCGACGCCGTCGACGCTGCTCACCACCGACGCCGCGCGGGCCGAGACCGCGGTGGGCGAGACGCCCGCCTCGTACGGCGCGGTCGCCGCGAACCTCGTCCGGACCAACAACGTCACCTACACCGGGACGACCGTCCTCGACGGCCGGCCCGCCGTCGTGCTCACGCTCGAACCGAACGGCAACGAGACGGCCACGGCCCTGGTCGAGCGCCGAGTCTGGATCGACGCCGAGCGCCGGGTGCCGCTCCGCGTCGTCTCGACGTGGGAGAGCGAGCGCGGCGAGATCACCGAGACGCTCCGGTTCACGAACACCTCGCTGTCGGTCCCGAACGCGACCCCGACCGACGGGAGGGTCGCGGCGTGAAGCCGAACCGGCCCTCCGTCGTCGACCGGCTCGGCGGGCCGGTCGTCGTCTTCGGCGTGCTCGGCCTGCTCGTCGGCGCGGCGGTCGCGCCCTCCGCCTGGAACGCCGCGACCGGCCCCGACGGCACCGTCGCCGTCATCGAGGTCCACGGGACCATCACGGGCGACACCGCGGCGGCCGCCGTCGCGGACCTCCGCGAGGCCCGGAAGAACGACTCGATACGGGCCGTCACCCTCGACATCAACAGCCCCGGCGGCACCGCGGCCGCCAGCGAACAGCTGTACCTCGCGGTCAAGCGGACCCAGCAGACGATGCCCGTCGTCGTGAGCGTGACCGGGATGGCGGCCTCGGGCGGCTACTACGCCGCCGCCCCGGCCGACCGGATCTTCGTCACGCCCGCGAGCAGCGTCGGTAGCGTCGGCGTCCGTGCGACGATGCCCTCGCAGGGAACCGTCTCGGGCGAGATCGCCACCGGCCCGGACAAGGGCTCGACCGCGACCGAGGCCGAGATCCGCCGCCGGGTCGAGACGCTCCGGCGCGCGTTCGTCGGCTCGGTCCTCGCCGAGCGCGGCGACGCGCTCGAACTCACCGCCGAGGAGCTCTCCTACGCGAAGCTCTACGCGGGGTCGCGGGGCATCGAGGTCGGCCTCGCCGACGAGGTCGGCGCGCTCGACGCCGCCATCGCCGCGGCGGCCGACCGCGCGAACCTCTCGGACTACCGGACCGTCCGGATGGAGTCGCCGACGCCGAGCCTCCTCGGGCAGCTCGGCCTGCGCGGTTCCGCCGACGGGTCCGCGACCGGGACGGTGGTCGCGTCGCCGCGCGTCGACACCGTGCGGTACCTGATGCTCCACGGCCGGCTCGTGCAGCCGACTGCGGGGACCCGGGAGGTGACCGCGAATGCGACGCACTGAGCTCCTCCGGGGCGTCGGCGCGTTCGCGCTGATCGCAGTCGTCATCGTCGGCAGCACGGTGGCGGTCGGCACGCTCACCGACGGGCCGACCGACGCGTCCGACCGACCCGACGCGCCCGCGTTCACGTCCGGCTCGCTGCCGGCGACGCCGGTCGCCGACGACGGAGCGGTCGCCGCGCCAGACACCGGCGAGTCGAAGACGGTCGTCGTCGACCGGAGCCACTCGAACGCCGTCTCGAAGGGCGGGATACAGCCGCTGGTCGACGCGCTGGTCGCCGGCGGCCACGAGGTCCGGTTCCACAGCGGCAGCGGCCAGAGCTACGCCGGGCTCTCGACCGGGTCGTCCGGGTCGTCGCTCAACGAGACGCTCCGGTCGGCCGACGCCTTCGTCGTCGTCAACCCCGGGAGCGCGTACAGCGAGAGCGAGATCGACGCCATCGAGGCGTTCGCCGAGGCCGGCGGTCGCGTGCTCGTGCTGGCCGACCCGGTCGGCTCCTCGGGGTCGTCGGGGACGACCATCCCGCTGATCGGCAGTAGTTCCTCGTCGTCGGTGACGCCGGGCCAGCCCACCAACCTCGCCGCGCGGTTCGACGTCTCGTTCGACACCGGCTACCTGTTCGACATGGCGGAGAACGCCAACCACTTCCAGAGCGTCTACGCCAACGGGACCGGGAGCGGGCCGCTGACGGACGGGGCCGACCGCGTCGTCCTGCGCGAGGCGGCGGCGCTCTCGCTCGGCCCGGAGGCGACGCCGGTGTTCGAGGCCGAGAGCGTCCGCCGCTCGGCGACCCGGCGAGAGGGCGACTACGCGGTCGCCGCCCGGAACGGGAACCTGACCGCGGTCGGCGACACCGACTTCCTCGCGCCCGCGAGCGCGACGGTCGCCGACAACGACGCGCTCGTCGGCAACCTCGCGAGCTTCCTCGTGACCGGCGAGAAGCGGTCGGGCGTGCCGATGGTCGGCGGCTCGACCGGTGCCGGCACCGGCACGGGGCCGGGCGCCGGACTGCCCACGCAGCCCGGCGGGACGGCGGGCAACTCGACGTCGGCCTGAGCCGGTCGCCCCATTACTTTTCCTGTCGCTCGCGGAGCGAGTCGTTCGAGCGTTCGTGTACTACCGTCAGAGAGAAGCAGCAGCGCTGGCGAAGTAGTGCCCCGGCAGTGGTGCGGACGGAAGTCCCCGCAGCAGCGGCGACGGAAATCCCGGCAGCAGCGGCGACGGAAGCCCCGGCAGTGGTGCGTGCTGAGCCGACCGCCTGTCGCTCGCGAGCCTCGGCCCGGCGGTCAGCCGCGCATGAACTCCGAGATCTTGTCGGTGAGCCCGCCGTTCCCGCCGAGCTTCAGGTAGTAGGCGTCGCCGCCGTCCTCGTAGTAGTTCTGGATGTGGCGCTCGACCTCGAAGCCGAGGTGCTCGTAGAAGCCCAGGGCGTTCTCGTTGCTGGCGCGGGCGTGGCAGGTGATGCTGTCGTGGTCCTCGGCGACCCGGCCCACGAGGCGCTTGCCGACCCCCTCGCCGCGGAACTCCGGCGCGACCGCGAGGAAGAGGATGTAGCCGTCGCGCCGGACCGCGGCGAACCCCATCAGCTCCTCGCTCTCGTCGTCGCGGGTCACGAGCAGGTGGACGGTCGAGCGCCGGTAGGCGTCGGTGAAGAAGCCCTTGCGCTGCTTCAGGACGTCCTCGGTGCGCCGGATGCGCTCCTTGAGCTCCCACGCCGCATCGACGTAACTGTCGTCGCCGGGGCGGGCGATTTCGGTGTCGACGTTGACGCTCACTAGTTTGGCGTAGGCCCGTGGCCAATATAATTCCACCGCCCCGACCCTCGGTCGTCCCGCTCGCCGCGAGTGCGGGGCCCTCCGGCCCGCCGCGACGAGCGGTCGCGGCTCGTCGGCGTGACGACTGGTCGTCGCCGCGACCGCGGGCCGACGCGCCGACCGAGATGGCGAGACCTTTCCGGCGGGACCGCGTGGCCGACGGTATGAGCTACGAACTCCGCGACCACACCGCTGACGTCGCGGTCGAGGCCACGGGGCCGACTCTGGGCGCCGTCTTCGCCGCGGCGGCCGACGGGATGGCGGTGGCGATGTGCGACCAGATCCCGGCGACGGGCGGCGACCGGTTCGACCTGGCGGTCGGGGCCGAGAGCCGCGAGGCGCTGCTGTTCGACTACCTCGACGAGCTCATCTACGAGCGCGACGTCCGGGGCGTGCTGCCGGTGGACAACGAGGCCGAGGTCAGGGCGGAGGCCGGGGAGGACGGCACCGCCGAGTGGGTGGTGTCGGGCAGCGCCCGCGGCGTCCCGCTGGCGGGCCTCGGCGCGCGCGACCTCAAGGCGGTCACCTACTCGGAGATGGCCCTGGAGGAGACCGACGACGGGTGGCGGGCGTACGTGGTCTTCGACGTGTGATTCGCTGCGGGACGGGAGATCGGGAACGTGCTGTTCCATCGTTTCGTGAACGTGCTGCACCATATGGACGGAAGTCACGCTGAGAGCCGTCCGCGAAATCGGAGGAGGACGTTTCAGAAAGCCCCCGGCCGGTCGCCACCGGAAGACGGTCCTGCTCGGCCTGCGGCCTGCGCGGGCTGCGACTTCCGAGGTGTCGCGAATCGAAGATTCGCCACAGCCCGAAAATCTTCGATTTTCGAGGATTTCGCTCGCTTCGCTCGCGTGACCGCGACCGGCCGGCCCCTTTCAGTCTACCCGAACTGTCCTTTCTACGATCGAGCGAGTCCGAATGGATGACGCACCTGCCGCCACAGTCCAGTCCGTGACCCGGAGAGACCCGACCTTTACGGCGTCTCGGTCCAACTGAACCGCTATGAACTGGCGACGGCCGAGCCTCCTCGCGCTCGCGGTGCTCCTCGCGGTCTGCGGGACCGCCAGCGCGCACGTCAAGTACGTGGTCGACAGCGCCGAGGACGTCGGGGACGCGCTCGCGTTCCTGGCGGAGGTGGTCTCCGAGCCGTTCAACGCCGCGGTGCTGGCCGGTGGCGCGCTCGCCGTCGTCGCGGCCGCGGTCGCCTACCTCCGGTTCCGCCCGGCCGAGCGCGACGTCGACGTGCTGCGCGAGACGCTCCGGGGGTACGACGACCTCGTGCCGTGGATGCTCCGGCTCTCGGTCGGCCTGCCGCTGGTCGGCGCGGGGTTCGCGGGGTACTTCTTCAGCCCCGTGGTCCACGCCGAGGCGCGGATCCTGCAGGTCGCCGTCGGGTTCCTGCTGCTGTTCGGGCTGGCGACGCGGGTCGTCGCGCTGGTCGGACTCGGGGCGTACCTGGTGGGTCTGCTCGCCGAGCCCGCGCTGGTGCTGGCCAGCGAGTACGTCGGCGGGCTGGTGGCCATCGCGCTGCTGGGCGGCGGCCGGCCGAGCGCCGACCACATGCTCCAGCGGGTCGCCGACGCCGAGGGGACCCTCTACGGGCGCTTCGACCCGGTCCACCGCGCGGCGTCGTGGCTGAACGCCCGGACCGCCTCGCGGCGGCGGTACGCCCCGACGCTGGTCCGGCTGGCGCTGGGGTTCAACTTCTTCTACCTGGGGTTCACCCAGAAGCTGTTCGCGCCCGGCCCGGCGCTCGCGGTCGTCGAGAAGTACGACCTGACCGCGGTGGTGCCGGTCGACCCGGGCCTGTGGGTCGTCGGCGCGGGGCTGACCGAGATGGCCGTGGGCGCCGCGCTGTTCCTCGGGCTGTTCACCAGGGCGACCGCGGCGACCGCGTTCACCATGCTCACGCTGACGCTGTTCGGGCTGGCCGACGACCCGGTGCTGGCCCACGTCTCGCTGTTCGGGATGGTGTCGATGCTGTTCATCACGGGGTCGGGGCCGCTCGCGGTCGACAGCTGGCTCCGGGAGTCCCCGTTTGGTGACAGGTCCCACGCCGGAGCGGATGGCGAAACCACTTCGGCGTCCGCGCCCAACGGACGGGTATGACCACGGACGAGGCGGAAGACACCACCTACGAGGCGGGCGACGTGACGCTCCACGAGGTCCGCGACTACGTCTGGGAGATCCCGCGGGAGGGCGACATGCGCGTCCCGGCGCGGGTGTTCGCCAGCGAGGCGCTGCTCGACCAGATCGCCGACGACAAGACCCTCGAACAGCTCGAGAACTCGACCCACCTGCCGGGGGTCCGGAAGTACACCGTCTGCATGCCCGACGGCCACCAGGGGTACGGCTTCCCGGTCGGCGGCGTGGCCGGCATCGACGCCGAGGATGGGTGCATCTCGCCCGGCGCCATCGGGTACGACATCAACTGCGGCGTCCGGATGCTGAAGACCGACCTCACCTACGAGGACGTGCGGGGCCGCGAGGAGGAACTGGTCGACGCGCTGTTCGCCAACATCCCCTCGGGCCTCGGCGGTGGCGGCGTCGTCGAGGGCGACATCGACACCGTCGACGCCATCCTCGACCGCGGGATGGAGTGGGCCCTGGAGGAGGGCTGGGCGGTGGAAGAGGACCTGGCCCACTGCGAGGACGAGGGCGTCCGCCACGACAGCGACCCCGCGAAGGTGCCCCAGAAGGCCAAGGACCGCGGCAAGAACCAGATCGGCAGCCTCGGGTCGGGCAACCACTTCCTGGAGGTCCAGCGCGTGACCGACACCTACCTCGACGACGCGGCCGACGCCTACGGGCTCGAGGAGGGCCAGATCGTCGTGCTCATCCACTGCGGGAGCCGCGGGCTGGGCCACCAGGTCTGCACCGACTACCTCCGGGACATCGAGAAGGCCCACGCGGGGCTGCTCTCCCAGCTGCCCGACAAGGAGCTGGCCGCGGCGCCCGCGGGGAGCCAGCTCGCCGAGGACTACTACGACGCGATGTGCGCGGCCATCAACTTCGCGTGGGTCAACCGCCAGCTCATCATGCACCGGACCCGGCAGGTGTTCGAGAAGGTGTTCGGCTCCGACTGGGAGTCGATGGGCATGGACCTGCTGTACGACGTGGCCCACAACATCGCCAAGAAGGAGACCCACACCGTGGAGGACGGGGAGGAGCGGGAGCTCTACGTCCACCGGAAGGGCGCGACCAGGGCCTTCCCGGCGGGCCACGAGGAGGTCCCCGGCGCGTACCTCGACGTCGGCCAGCCCATCATCATCCCCGGCAGCATGGGCGCGGGCAGCTACGTCCTCCGGGGCGGCGAGGCGTCGATGGACCTCACCTTCGGCTCGACCGCCCACGGCGCGGGCCGGACCATGAGCCGCACGCAGGCCAAGCAGGACTACTGGGGCGGCGACGTCCAGGAGGAGCTCGAACAGGAGCACATCTACGTCAAGGCCCAGAGCGGCGCCACGGTCGCCGAGGAGGCCCCGGGCGTCTACAAGGACGTCGACGAGGTGGTCCGGGTCTCGGACGCGCTGGGCATCGGCGACAAGGTCGCCCGGACGTTCCCGGTCTGCAACATCAAGGGGTAGCCCGAAGGCTGGCTTTTCGAGGTCGCGCGCTCGGTGACGTAATCCACCGGGAGCGCGACAGTGGGACGAACTACCGGTCCGGGTGTCTGCACTCGCTTCGCTCGTGCAGGTCCGGAGGGGCGGTTCACCCTCTGGTTGACTGAAAGCGACCGGTCGCCCGCGTCCGGTTCAGTCGTCCGAGCGTCCATAATCCCGGCAGTTTGAAGCGCGAATCGACCATACAGGCGACCATGAGTCTCCTCACCGCCGTCGTCGCCTTCGTCGTGGGGTTCGTCTCCGGGACCGTGGTCCGCTGGATCGCGGGCCTGGCCGCCGTCGTCGCGCTCGTCCTCGTCGTTCTCGGGGTCGCTGCGCCGGAGATCGGCATCGTGAACCAGGTCGTCGACCGGTACTACCTCGGCAACGAACTGCTGTTCGTCTCGGGGTTCCTGTTCGGCATCGACGCGAAGCAGACGAAGGAGGTCGTTGTCGAGCGCAGGGAGTAGCGGGGACCGACCTGACGGATTCCCTTTCCGGTACTGACCCCACCACTGCGAGGCAGTACAAGTCCGGGGCGTACACTCAGCCGGTGGAGGATTCGACGGCCGTGAGACGAGCCGAGAGCGTCCAGTCGGCAGTTAGCCACTCATAACTTATAGCGATTATTTCTGAATCCAGACTGTGTGCAACCCTGTGGATTTATATACCCATACCTCGTAGTATAGAGTACGCGATGAATTACTACGATCTCATCCTCGGCCTGATCCCGCTCGCCCTCCTCGGTCTGACCGCGATCCTCACCACGGTCGGCGTGGGCCTCACCACCGCCGTCCCGCTGGCCGGCACCGTCTCGGTCGGCATGATCGGTCACGCGATGTTCGTCCGGACCCCGACCGAGACGCCCGCCGCCCCGGCCGCCCAGCAGTAAACTGAACGTTCTCCGCCGCCTTCTCCCTCTATCCTCTCCGCTTCGACTTTCTTTCCAAACGGCTCCGGTTCTCGTTCTGTCCCCCCGAATCCGACGGAGTTGCGCCTCGTCGGCCGCCCGTCTGACGAATTTATTTGTGTCCGTGCATCGGTGGATTCGGAATATGCACCAGGACCACCTCGACATGGAGTCGGTCACTCTCGAACTCGAGGAGGAGGAGCTCGAACGCATCGACGACATCGCGTTCGCGGACCACCGGGACAACCGCGAGGCCGCGATCCGCGAACTCCTCGACCAGTGGTTGAAACAGCGCGGAGCGGCCGAGCAGGCCGACGAGTGAACGGGGACCGGCGACCGGATCGAGACTACGGGTTGAAGTCGAACCGCGGGCCGTCCTCCTCTTCTTTCGCGTCGTCTATCGAGGGTCCGCGGACCGCGGGCGGCACGAACGACCGGTCGGCCGGGTCGACCTCCTCGCCGTCCTCGAACTTCACGAAGCTGAGGTAGAAGACCTCGCCGCAGCCCTCGCCGTCGGTCTCCGCGGCGCCGCAGACGATCTCGACGCCGTCGGCCGCTTCGAACTCCTCGTACGGCGCGGCGTACTCCCAGCCGTCCAGCGGCGTCGGCGTCACGCACTTGTCGGCGAGGTACCCCTCGCGGTCGAGCGCGGCGACGGCCCCGCACCGGGGACAGTAGTACCGGACCTCGGTCATGGACGGGGATTGGGCCGGCGCGCACTTTCGCCTGTCGCCCGACGGGCTCGCCGGGCCGGGTCGAGAGAGCGGACCGAGACGACTCGGGGTTTACGTGCATTGCTGCCCGAGGCTACCTACATGGGAAGCGAGCCGAACGGGGACGACGCCGCACCGCTCTCGCCCGACGAGGCGTTCGCCGCCATCGGCCACGAGATCCGGGTCGGCATCCTGGAGGCGCTCGCGACGACCGACCGGGCCGACCGGCCGGTCCCGTTCTCGGCGCTCCGCGAGCGCGTCGGGACGGTCGACTCCGCGAAGTTCAACTACCACCTCGACGAGCTCGTCGGCCACTTCGTCGAGCGAACCGACGAGGGCTACGGGTTCCAGCCGGCCGGAAAGCGGGTCGCCGAGGCCATCCTCTCGGGCGCGGTGACCGACGACCCCGTCGTGGAGCTGAGCCGGATCGACGAGTCCTGCCACTACTGCGGGGCCCCCATCGAGGTGACCTACCGCCGGGAGCGGGTCGCGGCCTACTGCCCGGAGTGCGACGGCACGTTCGGCAGCAGCAACGTCCAGGACGCCGAGCCGGCCATTCCGGACGAGTACGGCTTCCTCGGCAATCTCGACCTGCCGCCCGCGGGGGTAACTGATCGGACCCCGAGCGAGATTTTTGCTGCCGCCCACACCTGGAGCCTGGCCGACCGGCTGCTGGCGGCCAGCGACACCTGCCCGCGCTGCGCGGCGACGTTCGACGAGTGGATCGACGTCTGCGGGGACCACGACCGCGAAGACGGGGGCTGCGAGCGCTGCGGGAATCGGTACGCCGTCCTGCACTCGGCCAGCTGCACCAACTGCACGTTCGACCAGCGCGTCCCGTTCGGGCTCGCCCTCCTCGACGACGCGAGGCTCCAGGCGTTCCTGACGGGGCACGGCATCAACCTCGTCTCGCCGGAGTACGAGCGGTACGCGTCCGCGGTAATGGACTACGAGGAGACCGTCCTCGCCGGCGAGCCGTTCGAGGCGCGGTTCACGTTCACCGCCGGCGGCGAGGCCATCAGCCTGACCGTCGACGACGAGTTCGAGGTGGTCGACGTCGTCGAGCACGAGGCGTTTCGAGACGGCGAGGAGTCGGCGGAACCCTAACTCGGACTACAAAAGTACAGTACGGCAAACACTTACCGGGGCCCTCGACGAAGGAGTCGCGTATGCTCGTCGCAGGTAGCGAGAACGGAGTGCACGCGGTGACCGGCATCGACGGGGACGGACCGGTGACCGTGCGGCGCGTCCTCGACGCGGGACCCGTGATGCGCCTTCGGACGCTCGACGGATTCGAAGGAGTGTTCGCCGCCACGGAGACGGGGCTGTACCACTCGTCCGACGCGGACGAGTGGACGAACCTGGACGTCCCGCGCGAGAAGGTGTACGCGGTCGCTGCGGGCGCCGGCGGCAGGCTGTACGCGGGGACCCGTCCCGCGCACCTGTACGTCGCTCGGGCGAGCGACGAGAGCGAGTTCACTCGCGGTCTGGAGTGGCGAGAGCTGCGGGGGATCCAGGAGCTCCCGTCGCGGGACGAGTGGCGGTTGCCCCGGCACGAGAACCTCGCGCAGGTCCGGGACGTCCACGTCCATCCCGCGAGTCCCGGCCGGGTCGTGGTCGGCGTCGAGGTCGGCGGTGTCCACGTGAGCGACGACGAGGGAGAGACCTGGACGGAGCGCCGCGACGGCGTCGACGACGACGTCCACGAACTCCGGTTGGTCGGTCCGGACGAGTTCGTCGCCGCGACGGGGTTCGGGCTGTTCCGCACCGCGGACGCGGGTCGGTCGTGGACGCGGCTCGACGAGGGGTACGACCAGCGATACTTCCGCTCGGTGGTCGCGGTCGACGGCGTGATCTACGCCGGCGCCGCGCTCGCCCACACGGCGACCTGGGACGACGAGGACGCCGACCCGGAGCTGTTCGCGTGTCGCGACGGCGAGACGCTCGAACGGGTCGAGCACCCCCGACCCGACGAGACCGTCACCGGAATGAGCGACGTCGACGGCGCGCTCGTCGCGGCGACTCACCGCGGCACGGTGATGCTGCGGCGGCCCGACGGCTGGGTCGTCGCCGGCTCGCTCCCCGTCTCCGGTCGACTCGCCGGGAGCTACACGCCGCTCCTGTCGTTCGACGGGTGAGGCCGACTGCCGGCGGCTCACCGTCGACCGAGACGAGGCCGACTCGCCCCGGCCATTCCGAGCGGGGGTTCGGAGGAACTCACCCCCGAGAAGCAAGACCTTTGGCCCGCCGCAGAGACCGTTCGGGTATGATAGACGAGACGGTCGAGGAGATCCGGGAGATGCAGACCCACAGCTCCTCCGTCGTCGCCGTGAAGGCCGCCCGGGCGCTCGAGGACCTGCGCGACCGCGAGTTCGCGTCGGTCGAGGACTTCCAGCGCGACCTCGAACGCAACTCGTCGGCGCTCCGGCGGGCCAACCCCTCCCACGCCTCGCTGGTGACGACCCAGCGCGCCATCGTCTCGATGGTCGAGGACGCCGACCCCGGGACGGTCGCCGAGGCGAAGGACGCGCTCGCGGCGGCCGTCGACGACGTGGTCGAGCAGGTCGAGACCGCCAAGCAACGGGCCGCCGAGAACGCCCAGGAACTGCTCGCGGACGGCGCGACCATCCTGACCCACGACTACTCCTCGACCGTGCTGGAGGCCATCGAGCGGGCGGTCTCGGACGGCCGGTACCTCACGGTGTACGTCACCGAGGCCCGGCCGCGCTACCTCGGCCGGAAGACCGCCCGGGTGCTCGCGGAGATGGACCGGGTCGACGCCCACCTCGTGGTCGACGGCGCTTCGGGCCACTACCTGCCGGAGTGCGACCGGGTGCTCATCGGGATGGACTGCATCGTCGACGACACCCTCTACAACCGGATCGGCACGTTCCCGCTGGCCGCGACCGCCGACGAGGTCGGGGTGCCCGTGACCGTGGTGGGGTCGTCGGCCAAGCTCGTCGGCGAGGGGTTCCGGTTCGAGAACGACTTCCGGTCGCCCAGCGAGGTGCTGCTGGAGCCCGCCGAGGGGTTCACGGTCGAGAACCCGGCCTACGACGCGACCCCGACCGACCTGCTCGACGCCGTGGTCACCGACGAGGGCGTCCGGGAGTGCTGAGGACGGGCGGTGGAGTTCTGCCGACGGACGGCCGAACGTTCTGATGACGAACGCCCGGGAATTCTGTCGACGGACGGCCGGGACTCCCGGCGACGGACGCCCGAGTGCCGTAGCCAGCAGGCCGAAGGGCTCCCCTGTCGTGAGTCCGCGCCATGGAACCGAGAAGCCGGCTCGCACACAACCTCACCGCCGAGTCGGAGGCCTACGGCTACACCCTGACCATCTGGGGGTCGGGCGCGATGCTCATCTACAAGGTCCGGACGCCGGACCTCTTCCACATCCTCCTGCTGGCGTTCGGGGCGATACTCGCCTTCGCGGTGCTCGGGGCGATAGCCTTCAGGCAGATGGTCCGCGAACCCGACGAGGACGACACGCCGCTCGTCGTCACCTCGATGGTCCACGTCGTCTCCACGCTGGGGAACCTCGTCCTCTCGTACCTCCTGGTCCGGTTCGTCGTCAGCGCCGCCACCCCGCGCTGGATCGCCTTCCCGCTCGTGGGGTTCCAGGCCACCTTCCTCTACAACGTCCTGCTCCTGCTGGAGGACTTCCTCTCGGAGGAGTTCGTCGAGCAGACCCGCTTCGGCGAAGACGTCGACGACGTCGAGGAGATGGAGTGACCCGCGGACCCCCTACGCCACGTCGACCCACTCGCCGCGCTCGTCGCTCTCCTGGATCGCCGAGAGGACCCGCTGGACCGCGAGGCCGTCCTCGAAGTCGGGGTGGTACTCCTCGCCGTCGGCGATAGCCGAGAGGAACTCGTAGTTCTCGTGGACGAAGGTGTGCTCCCACCCGATGACGTGGCCCGGCGGCCACCAGTGGTCGACGTAGGGGTCCTCGGCGTCGGTGACCAGCACCGTCTCGTACCCCCGGTCGCCGCCCCGCAGGACCTCCAGTTCGTTCAACCGCTCCAGCGAGAACTTCAGGCTCCCCTCGGACCCGTGGACCTCGATGGCGTGGTCGTTCTTGTGACCGTTCGCGAACCGGGAGGCCTCGAACGTCGCCATCACGCCGTCTTCGAGCTCGGCCTGCGCGGAGTAGGCGTCGTCGACCGTGACGGGCCGGGTCTCGGGGTCGCCGTCGCCCCCGCCGCCCTCCACCGGGCGCTCGTCCACGAACGTCCGGAGGTGGCCCGAGACGCGCTCGACGTCGCCGACAAGGAACCGGGCGAGGTCGACGGTGTGGGCGCCGAGGTCGCCCAGCGCGCCGCTGCCGGCGAGCTCCTCGCTGTTCCGCCACGACCACGGCGCCTCGGGGTCGACCAGCCAGTCCTGGAGGTAGCGCCCCCGGAAGTGGTGGATCTCGCCGAGTTCGCCGTCCTCGATGAGGTTCTTCGCGTACCGGACGGCCGGGACGAACCGGTAGTTGAACGCGGTGGCGGTCGGGACCCCGGCCTCAGCGGCGGCGTCGGCCATGCGCTCGGCCGATTCGAGGTCGTTGGCCAGCGGCTTCTCGCAGAGGACGGGCGTGCCCGCCTCCAGCGCCGCGACGGAGGGCTCGGCGTGGACGTGGTTCGGCCCGAGGTTGTAGAAGGCGTCGACCTCGTCGACCACGTCCGCCCAGTCGGTCGCGGTCCGCTCGAAGCCGAGGCGGTCGGCCGCGTCGGCCAGCGCCGCCTCGTCGCGTCCGACGAGCACGTGGCGCTCGACCTCAGGGGCCTCCGGGAAGAACATCGGTAGCCGCGCCATCGCGTTGGCGTGCGCTTTGCCCATGAACCGGTAGCCGAGGACGCCGACTTTGAGGGTCATCGCCTCGGACGTACTCGGGGCAGGCCCTTATCGTTTCAGGCGTCGGGTGGTGGGAATCCGCTTCGCGACTCTGCTGTCAGTCGACCGCCGCGCGGACGACGAGCAGCTGCGGGTCGGCCATCGCGGCCGCGTACCGGTCGGGGCGGTGCTCGCGGAACGCCTCGCGCGGCCTGGGCTCCTCGAACGCCTCGATCCGGAACCCCGACGAGACGACGGCGTCGACGACCTCGCCCATCGGTCGGTAGTACGTCGGGATGTCAGCGCCGGGCCACGGATTGGCGAACTCCGCCACTTCGTAGTAGTCGGCGTCGGTCCCCTCCCGGAGGTAGCGGGGATGGACGGTGGCGAACGCGAGCGTCCCGTCGACGGCGAGGACGCGCCGGAACTCCTCGAAGACGGGCGGCCACGACTCGACGTGGCTCAGCGCGAGGTTGCTGACGACGAGGTCGAAGGCCCCGTCTGCGAAGTCCAGGGGGTCGGTCAGGTCGGCCCGGCGGAACGTAGCGCTATCGCCGAACCGGTCGCGGGCCGCCGCGATAGCGCGGTCGCTGACGTCGACGCCGACCACCGCGGCCCCGCGGTCGAGGAACCAGCCGACGTGGTCGCCCCGGCCGCACCCGGCGAGCAGCACCCTGTCGCCCGCGACGTCGGGGAGGACTGCCGCGAGCGCGGGCCAGGCGTAGTGGCGCTGGAAGTGGCTGTCGCCCCACGGGCTCTCGGTCGGGTCGAGGTCGCCGGCGTCGGCGCTCTCGGCGAGTTGGTCGTATCCCGCTGCGACCGTCGAACGCGGAGCATCGGAGTTGTCCTCTCCCAAGCTTTCCCTCGCCACCGCGTAGCACGGAGCGACTGATATTCTTTCTATTCCGTCCGGCGGCGCGGGATTCGGTGCTACCCGGCCGCGGGGGAGTCGCTCACGCCGGGTCGTGCTCTTCGAGCACCGACCCGACCGCCGAGGCGAGCTCCTTGAACAGGTTCATCTCCATCTCGTCGGTCGTCACGAAGGCGCCGTGGTCGCCGACGATCACCCGGGTCACGTAGCCGCGCTCGAACACCCGGATGTTGAACAGGTAGTCGCCGAGCTCGGTGTCCTGGTACACCGCCTGCGTCCGGAACCCCAGCCGCTCGTTGTCCGCGAAGCCGACGAGGTCGGCGTCGGCCTCGAGGCCCTCGCGGAGGTAGACCTGCTCCTCCTCGTCTTCGGTGAAGTACGTGATGCTCCGGAGCTCGTCGCCCACGCTCGTTCGGGCGGCGCTGACGAGCTGGTCGGCGAGTTCGTCCGCTGCGATGTCCCCCATGGCTGGACCGTCGACCCGCAGCAGGAAAAGTGCTAGTGGCGGTCCTCGGGCTCCGGGAACCGGCCCCGATCAGGCCCAGTAGGCCTCGCCGGGCCGGTCGCGGAACACCGCGCGCTGGAGCATCGCCACCGCCTTCTCCAGCCCCTCGTTGGAGCTGGTCAGCGAGTCCTCGTGTTCGATGGAGAGCGCGCCGTCGTAGCCGACCATCCGGAGGGTGCTCACGACGTCCTTCCAGTGGTCCTCGCCGTGGCCGTAGCCGACCGACCGGAACAGCCACGACCGGTCGGGCTCCTCGTCGTACGGCACCGTGTCGAGCACGCCCTTGTACCGGGCGTTGGCGTCGTACACCTTGGTGTCCTTGGCGTGGAAGTGGTGGATGGCGTCGTGCTCGCCCAGGAACCGGATGGCGTCGGTGACGTCGATGCCCTGCCAGTAGAGGTGCGAGGGGTCGAAGTTCGCGCCGATGCGCTCGCTGGTCTCCTCGCGCAGCCGGAGCATCCCCGAGGGCTCGTACACCAGCATGTTCGGGTGCATCTCGATGGCGACGTCGACGCCGTGGTCGGCGGCGTGCTCCGCGACGTCCTGCCAGTACGGGACGGCGACCTCCTCCCACTGGTACCGGTGGGCCTCGGCGTGCTCGCCGGGCCACGGCGCGGTGATCCAGTTGGGCGTCTCGTCGTCCGGGCTCCCCGCCGGCAGCCCCGAGAACGTCGTGACCGTGTTCACGTCGAGCTGGTCGGCGAGCTCGATGGCCTCCCGGAGCTCGGTGTCGGCCCGCTCGGCCGTCTCGTCGTCGGGGTGCAGGGGGTTGTTGTGGGTCGCCAGCGCCGAGATGCGCATCTCGTACTCGTCGAGCAGGTCGAACAGGTGGTTCTGGGCCTCGTCGTCGTCGAGGTACTCCTCGCGGGGGAGGTGGTCGTCGCCGGGGTGGCCTCCGCAGCCGAGTTCGACCGCGTCGACCCCGATGCCGTGGAGGTACGCCAGGGCGTCGTCGAGCGACTGTCCGCCGAGCGGAACGGTGAGAACGCCGATGTCCATACCTCGTCTCACCACGGACGCCGGAATAAAATTGTGGGGCGGCCGGGGCCTCAGCGGCTCTCGGCGAGCTGCACGTCGAGCCGGTCCTCCAGGGCCTCGATGAGCGACCCGCCGACGTTGGCCTGGTTCGCCCGGCCCTGCTCGACCGCCAGCAGGTCGTTCTCGGGCACGTCGAGCTCCGCCGCCAGCTCGTCGCGGGTGAGCCCCTCGTCCTGGCGGGCGCGTTCGACCGTCTCGCCGTAGTCCGTCACGAGGTACGGCAGCGGATCGTCGTCGTAGTTGGTCCCCTCCTTCTCCCAGTGGCTGGAGTCGCCGTCGTAGACGCCGCTGGCCTTCGCGGCGTTCTGGGCGGCCTTCTTCTTCCGGTCTCGCCCGTCGTCGCCGCCCGATCGCGACTGCGTCTTCTTCGCGTTGTCGTTGTGCGAGGACGCGCAGTTCGAGCAGACCCGGAGCTGCGCCCCCGCCACGTTCGCCTCGGTCAGCGCGTCGCTCGACTTGCCACAGAGTTCGCACGAGCCGCCGCTACCGCCGCCGGACGACCCACCAGTCGAGTACTTAGCCATACACCCCTGTTGGGGCACGACGCATTTGAATACCCCGCTTGGCGGGCGGGCGAGCGGGCCCGCCCCGCGGTGGCGGTCCGGGTCGGAACCGCGTTCGCGGTCCGGGGCCCCGGTCAGACTCTCCGGCGGCCGAACACTCTTTACGCACGAACCCCGAGACGTGGTGACGATGGGCGCGGATCCACCCGACGACGGTTCCGAGACGGTGGGGGAGATATTCGACGTCCTCTCGCGGCCCGAGCGCCGGCTGCTGCTCTACTACCTCCGCGACAGGGAGGCGGCCTCCGTCGAGGAGCTGGCGACCGCGGTGGCGGGCTGGCTCCAGGCCCGCCGGGATCCGACCGAGGTCGTGACGCCGAGCGAGCGAGAGCGGGTCCGGGCGTCGCTCCACCACGTCGACCTCCCGAGACTCGAAGCGGCCGAGCTGGTCCGGCGCGACCGCGAGTCGGGCGAGGTCGCGCTCGACGAGCCGCCGCAGGTGTTCGAGGACATCCTGTCCCAGGCGCTCGCCCAGGAGCGACTGGTCGCCGAACGAACCGCCGGCGAAACGGCCGACGAGACCGACCCCGAGAACAGATGACGCTCCGGGACTTCGTCGACGAGATCGCGTCGTACCGCCGGACGCTCACCGTGTACGCGCCCGAGCCCGACGGGGCGCTCGAGCGCTACTTCGAGACGCGGAACGTGACCGTCGAGCACGAGCCGATCCCCGACGACGGCTCGGGCGGGTTCGTCGTCGTGACCGCCGACGGGGAGTTCGTCGGGAGCCTGGGTCTGCCCGCGGTCCGGGAGCTGGTCCTGCCGACGGTCGAGGAGCGGGAGCTCGGCCCCAACGAGTCGATCCGCGTGCCGATGAACCTGCTCGCGGACACCACCTTCGTCTCGTTCGACGCGCGCCAGCTGCTGGTGGCGACCCGCGAGATCGAGGACCGGGCCTACCGGCGGGGCCGGGGCACGCTCCGGTCCGGCTTCCAGACGCTCGGCCGACTGGTGCCCCAGCGGCGCAAGTACGAGCGACTGGCGGGCGAGACGGAGCTCGACGTCCACGTCTACGGGCTGCCCGACGCCGAACCGGAGCTGGCGGACGCCGCGGTCCACGCCGTGGACGCCGACGAGATCGCGAGCCACTGGTTCGTCGTGTTCGACGGCGGGGGCGACGACCGCCAGGCCTGCGCGCTCCTGGCCGAGCAGGTCGACGACGACCCGCGGTCGTTCCGGGGGTTCTGGACCTACGACCCGGGGACGGTCGCCGACGTCGACGAGTACCTCCGGGCGACGTACGGGGACGAGCGAGCCGGAAAGCGATAGACCGAACTTGGCCGACCCCCGACGTGTGACCGATGACCGACTACTCGTTCACCGCGGACGTGGAGGTCCGCTTCCGGGACATCGACGCGATGGGACACGTCAACAACGCGGTGTACGCGACGTACCTCGAACAGGCCAGGACGGCCTACTTCGACGCGGTGCTGGACGCCTCGCTGGCCGAGGTCAGCACCGTCCTGGCGACCCTCGAACTCGACTTCCGGCGACCGGTCGAACTCGGCGACGAGGTGACGGTCGCCACGCTCGTACCGGAGCTCGGCCGGTCGTCCATCCCGATGCGGTACGAGGTCCGTGCCGACGGTGCGGTGGCCGCCGTCGGCGAGACCGTGCAGGTGGCGGTCGACGAGGAGACCGGCGAGTCGAGGCCGCTCCCCGACGACTGGCGCGAGCAGATCCGGGAGTTCGAGGGGCTGTAGGCGGCCGTCTGTCCGACTCCGGGCGTCGCCGAGAAGCGGAGAGCCGTCGCTCGGGAGAAACGGAGAGCCATCGCTCGGAAGTTTGCGTCGAAAGGAATTGTGCGTGGGTGCAGTCCCAAGGGACTCCACCTGCATCCTTCGCGCGGCGGAACCGCGCTATGCGATGCGTGGGACCGGATTTGAACCGGCGGACCCCTACGGGACAGCGCCCTCAACGCTGCGCCGTTGGCCTAGCTTGGCTACCCACGCTCGCCGGGTCACTTTCCGCAGTCAAAGGTAGACACTACCCGAATAAAATGCCTTTCGTTTCAACACGGGGACGGCACCGCCACACACGGCAAGGCGTATTTCGCTGGGGTCCCTACCGCCGACCATGCAGCGACTCGCCGAGCGCCACGTCCCCGCCCTGACCGGGCTCCTGACCGTCGTCTCGCTCGCGCTGGTGTTCGCGGCCGCCCTGCGCGTCGTGCCCGAGGGCGCGCTCCCGCGGGCCCCCGACGCCGTGCTCGCGGCCATCCCGCACGTCAACGCCGCCATCAGCACCGTCGCGTTCGCGGTCGTCGCGGCCTCGTGGCGGGCGATCCGGCGGGGGAAGGTCGACCGCCACCGCAAGGGGATGCTCGCGGGCGTCGTCCTCTTCGCGGCGTTCCTGACCCTCTACCTCTACCGGGTCGCGCTGCTCGGGCCGACCCACTTCGACGGTCCGCAGTTCGTCGAGCAGTTCGTCTACTACCCGATTCTCGGGATTCACGTCCTGCTGGCCGTCATCTGCATCCCGCTACTGTACTACGTGCTGCTGCTGGCGCTGACCCGGCCCGCAGCCGAACTCGCGTCAACGAACCACCCCCGAGTCGGCCGGGTCGCGGCGTCGCTGTGGCTGACGTCGTTCGCGCTCGGCGTGGTCGTGTACCTCATGCTGTACCTGTTCTGAGGCCGGGTCGCTCCGTCCGGGACGAGGACACCGCCTTCGCTCCGGCGAGTCACCCCCTCGCCTTCACTCCGACAGTTCGCCCTCGTAGGTCTCCAGCAGCACCTCCCAGGCGTCGTACCCGGCGTGGTAGTGGCTGGCGAGGACGCGGCCGTTGCGCCCGAGTTCGACGGCGTGTCGCGGCTCCCGGAGCTGCACCCACCGGAGTTCAGGTCGCGGGCGGGCCGGCCCGGACTCCTCGGCCTCGGCGCGCTCGGCGGTGTCGTCGGCGGCTTCTCCGCGCGGGGACCTGTCGCGGCGGCGAGCCATCTCCGGAACCCACGGTGTCAACCGGATTAACAGTTGTGGCCCGTCGAGCGCCGACGGTCGCGCGACTCTACTGCCCGTCGGAGCCGTCGCCGCCGGACTTGCGGCTGTCGCCGCTCCCGTCGTCGCTACCGGACTCGTCGCTCCCGACGTCGATGCTGATGCTCTCGGTCCGCTCGCTCCCGTCGGACCCGCCGCCCTCGCCCAGGAACTTCGTCCGGAGGTCGTCGGCGACCGACTGGACCTGGTCGCGCAGCGTCTCGACCTCCCGCTCGAACTCCTCGACCGTCCGCTCGACGTGGTACACACGCGAGGCGGGGATGCGCCGCACCAGGTCCCGGCCCCGGTCGTCCTCGCCGGTCTTGACGATCCAGTGGTCCTGGAAGTACGCCAGGTGCTCGTTCTGGACGTTCTTCTCGGCGGTCTCGCCGTCCGGTGCCTCGTAGGTGATCGTCGCCTCGCCGAGGTCTTCCTCGACCATAGCGGGTTGTCGGCCTCGAAACGGGTAGTGACTGTGGCCGTCCGCCGTCGGCGGGGTCGCGTGTCAACATGCGTGGCGCTCGCTGGATCTGGAGCGTGGCGCTCACTGGATCTGGATGTGCTGGCGGGCGCAGTCGGCGAAGTAGAGGTGGTCGCGCTTCGGGTACCCCTCCGGGCGCGGGTCGTTGCGCTCGCCGCAGAGGTTGACCCCGCCGCCGCCGTGGCCCATCGGCGTCCGGTTCCACGACCGCGTCTCCTCGTCGACCCAGGTCCGGCCCCAGCTGCGCTCGTGGCCGCCGGCGTGGAGGTTGTGGCCGAGCTCGTGGAGCGCGCCGTAGACGCAGTGGCGCGGGTCGTCGGGTCGCACCCACTCGGCCACGTCGGCGTCCTCGGTGAGCGTCCCGCCGGGCGCGACGGCCGCCCGCTTGCCCAGCTTCGAGATGCCGCCGCCCTTCCGGTCGGTGAGCAGCAGGTTCGAGTCCTTCCGGACCTGCGGGGTGGCCCCGTCGGCGAGGTGCTCGGCCCACTGGTTCAGCTGGGTGCGCTTGTTCTCCCGGCCGGGTCGCGACGGCGCGACGTCCTGGACCGGCGGCAGGTCCCAGACCACGCGGTAGGGGATTCCCAGTCGCTCGAACGCCCGCTCGACGTACGTCGCGACCTGCGCCTCGGGGTGGCCCTTCGCGCGCTTCGAGAGGTCGCCGGTCTGCCGGACCGACACCTCCACGGTCGGTCGCTCGGCCCCGACCGGTTCCGGCACGTTCGATAGCTCTTTGTATCGCACGGGGGGACTCCGTGACTCGCGGGCATAGGTTCTCCGGCCGGGGAGGAGGGAATGGGGAGTACCGTCAGTCGTCGGCGGTACCGTCACTCGTCGGCGGGACAGTCACTCGTCGGCGGTACCGTCAGTCGTCGGCGCTCGCGGACTCGCCGACGTCGGGGCGAGGGTTGTCGGCGTGGTCGGCGTCCATCTCCTCGCCCTCGATGTCGTAGGGGTACTCGCCGGTGACGCAGCCCATGCAGAGGTCGGCCCGCTCCTCGCCCAGCGCGTCGGCGACCGCGTCCGGCGAGAGGTAGCCGAGGCTGTCGGCCTCGATCTCCTCGCGGATCTCCTCGACCGACCGGTCGGCGGCGATGAGCTCCTCGCGGGTCGCCATGTTGATGCCCATGTAGCAGGGCGCGGCGATGGGCGGCGCGCCGATGCGCATGTGGACCTCGGCGGCGCCGCAGTCCTTGAGCAGGGCGACCAGTTGGGTCGAGGTGGTCCCGCGCACGATGCTGTCGTCGACCAGCGTGACGGTCTTGCCCTCCACCGTCGACTTGATGGGGTTCAGCTTGAGGCGGACCGCCCGCTCGCGCTCGTCTTGGGTCGGCATGATGAACGTCCGCCCGACGTACCGGTTCTTCATCAGCCCCTCGGCGAACTCGACGTCGGCGCCGTCTTCCTGGGCGGCCTCGGCGTAGCCCGAGGCGAAGGCGCGCCCGGAGTCGGGGACCGGCATCACGACGTCGGTGTCGATGCCGCTCTCCTCCCAGAGCTTCCGGCCCAGCTCCCGTCGGACCTCGTAGACCAGGTTGCCGTCGATGACGCTGTCGGGCCGGGCGAAGTAGACGTGCTCGAAGAAGCAGTGGGCGGTGTGCTCGCGCTCGAACAGCTGGTAGGAGTCGAACCCCTCGCCGTCGGGGTTGAGGACGACGAGTTCGCCGGGCCGGACGTCCCGGACGAGCTCGCCGTCGAGAGTGTCGATGGCGGCCGACTCGCTGGCGACGACGTAGCCGTCGTCGAGCTCGCCGATGCAGAGCGGCCGGTTGCCCTCCGGGTCCCGGACGCCCAGCACGGTGTCGTCGTGCATGATAGTCAGCGAGTACGAGCCGTGGATCCGGCCCATCGTGCGCTTGACCGCCCGGACCAGGTCGGCCTCCAGCAGGTTGCGCGCCAGGTCGTGGGCGATGACCTCGGTGTCGCCGTCGGAGGTGAACGCGTGGCCCTGCGCCGCGAGCTCGTCGCGAACCTCGTCGGCGTTGACCAGGTTGCCGTTGTGGCTCAGCCCGAGAGCGCCGCTCCGGAACGAGACCGTGAACGGCTGTGCGCACGACTTGTCGACGCTCCCCGCGGTCGGGTAGCGGACGTGGCCGATGCCGGCGCTCCCGCGCAGGCTCTCGATGTCGTCCTCGGTGAAGGCGTCGCCGACCAGCCCCATCTCGACGTGGTCGTGCTGCTGGAACCCGTCGTGGGTGACGATGCCCGCCGACTCCTGGCCGCGGTGCTGGAGCGCGTACAGCGAGTAGTAGAGCGGCCGCGCGGCGTCGCGCTCCGCGAGCGAGACCCCGACGACGCCGCACTTCTCGGTCGGCCCGGAGAGGGCCGCGGGGTCGTGTGCATCGGCGTTCTCGGTCGGACTACTGGGGACCGGGTCCCGGCCGTCTGGCATGGACGGAGCTACCGCGCCGGCGTAGTAAAAACCCTCGCTATCGTGCCGAAATCTCCGCCGGCCGGCGCCGAAGTATGCACGTCCGCGGATATTTCGCGTCCAGTGTCAAAGAGCGCGTCCAGCGCCAAAGAGCGGCCGCGTGGGGTCAGGGCGACCCTGACGGTGTCACAGGAACACCAGAACCGCGCCGGAGGTGATGTAAATACACACCGGAACCACGGCGGAGGTGTAGAAAGGCACACCGGAACCCGCCGGAGATGGTGGAAAGGCACACCGGAACTGCCCGGAGGTGCTGGAAGGACACCGTAAGCGCGGCCTGAACGCGGCCGCGGTACTGTCGGGACCGATACGTTAATCCGCTCGCGGTCGCTGGATTCACGTAGCCATGCGGATACGCGAGTGGCAGGACATCGTCGAGGACGTGGTCGAGAAGGACGTCGACCCCGACGACTGGCGGGCGGTCGGGGGCAAGCGGGCCGGCGGCGTCGGCGAGGACCTCTACCTCGGCCACCCGCGCGCCGGCGTCTACCTCCTCAAGACCTACGCCAAGAACCCCTACGAGGTCCGGGGGGTCGGCAGTCGGGTCGCGCGCAAGCTCGACGACGAGATCGGCTCGTTCCTCCCCGAGGAGGAGTCGGGCGGCCGGTTCGCGGTCCGCAGCCCGCCCGAGGACGAGGACGACGCCGAGGAGAAGGCCCGCCACCTCCAGGAGGTCGTCAAGGCCCACGCCGACGCGCCCACCACGCCCGACGACTTCTTCGACGACGTGATGGAGGCGCTCGACAGCCCGGCGTTCGGTCCGATGGACTTCGACCGGTACGGGCGGCCCGACCCCGCCGAGGAGCTCTCCGACCGGTTCGAGGAGGCCGAGGACCTGCTCAACGAGGAGCTCGACGACCTCATCGACGAGGACGACGTGGGTCGCGGCTTCCAGTGACGGCAGTCGGTGATTTTTCGGCCGTCCGTCAGTCCAGGTAGGTCGTCGTCCCCTCGCGGCGGGAGTCGAGCCAGGTGACCCCGTCGACCGACTGCATCGCCTCGACGGCCGCGGGCGTCGCCGTCACGTCGACCCGGAGCCACCCGGTCCCCTCGACGGTCACGCCCGCCATCGCGCGGAGTTCTGCGGCGACGGCGGCGGTCCGGTTCTCGGCCCGGCGCTCGACTTCCTCCTGAAGTGCCTGCTTGTACTCCGTGTCGGTCAGGTCCTCGCGGTCGACGGCCGCCCCGGCCGCGGTGCGATTTATCTCGGCGACCGAGACCGTCACCGGGATCTCCTCGTCGGAGCCTGCGGACCGTAGCTGCCGGTTGAGTTCGCGGCTCACGTTGCCGTACTTCCGCTCGTATGCCCGGTCGGCCCGGGCCTCGACCGCGTCGCGGTCGGCTACGGTTCCGTTCTCCGCGACGAACACCCCGAGCGTGCGGCCCGACTCGCGGTTCCGGACCTTCGCCGAGTAGTAGCACTCGCCGAGCAGCGGGTAGTCGACGAAGGCGTCGTTGACGACCGAGACGTTCGCGGCGTCGGCGCCCGCCTCCTCGGCGACGTGGGCGACGGCGATGTCGCGATACCGATCTCTGCTATCGGGACAGTCGACGGGCGCAGATGCGGGCGACTCGCCGCTGTCTGTGGTCGGTCCGGCGGCGGTCGTCGCGGCATCGGAGGTCCGCTCGCTCGCCGGACCGCCGGACGCGCCGAGACAGCCCGCGGAGACGACGAGGACGACCAGCAGGCCGGCGACCGCCGCGTTCGGTCGGGTCATTGTCGGGGCCAGGCGGTCGGCCGGTAAATGCTTTCAGGAGGGTGAAACGGCGATTGTAACCATCGGCGTGGCCGCCGGGCCGACCGCGCACCCGGCGTGCGTATCGAACGAAGGCTTAAGCGGGTCCGCCGACACCGATTTCGCATGGACCCGACCGAAACCGTCGAGGAGTACTACGGCGCGCTCCGGCGGGGCGACCCTCTCGCGCCGTACTTCGCCGGCCGCGAGGACGTCGTGAAGTTCGGGGTACGCGAGCGGCTCGCGGGCGGCGAGGCCGTCGCCGAAGGGCTCCGCGAGCAGACGCGGACCACCGACGACTGGCGCGTCGAGAGCCGGGACCTGCGGGTCACCGCCCGCGATTCGGTCGCGTGGTTCACCGACGACGTCGGGCTGGCGTGGACCGACGCGGGCGGCGACCGGCGGTCGTTCGACACGCGCTGGAGCGGCGTCCTGGAGCGTCCGGACGGTGAGGTCGCGGACCGTCCCGAGAGCGAGGTCGCGGAGCATCCGGAGGACGATGTCGCGGAACATCCGGAGGGCGAAGCCGCGGAACGTCCAGAGGGCGATGCCGCAGAGCGTCCGGGGAGCGGCGACTGGCGCTTCGTCCAGATGCACGTCAGCGCCCCCCGCGACTGGTGACGATGGTCGGGCCACCGTCTCGCGAGGAGAAGCGCGAAGCGATGAACCGGCTCAAGGCCGCCATCGTGGTGCTCGTCGGCGCGTCGGCGGGGCTCATCACGCTGTCGGGCGGCGGGTCGCTGCTCCAGGTCGGGGTGGCGATCGTCGCGGGACTCGTGGTCGGCGCTGTTCTGCTCGCCTACCTGGTCCGGATCGCGTGACAGGAGAGGAGGCGTGACAGAAGAGGAGGCGTGACAGGAGAGGAGTAGACGATACCCGCAGTCTCAGGGACTCACGCGCGCCAGCCACCGCTGGGGGTCGTCGAGTTCGGCGTCGGTCGGCAGGTTCTCCGGGCGGTCCCAGACCGCGCTCGCGCCCTCGATGCCCCGCTCGGCGGCGACCGCGTCGAAGAACGCCTTGCCGCGCTCGTACTGCCGGCGCTTCAGGCCCAGCCCCAGCAGTCGGCGGACCAGCCGGGAGAGCGGGTCGCCGCCGCGCCGGCGGGCCTCCATCTTCTCGCGGAGGTCGGCGTACTCGTCGTCGAACGCGCCGTCCATCAGGAGCTCGGCGTACCCCTCGACCGCGGTCATCGCGGCGTCGAGTTCGCGGAACGCCTCGCGGTCGAGGCGGCCGTGCGCCAGCGCGTCGATGCCCGACTCCATCCGCTCCTCGAGGTGGTCCGAGAGCCACGGTGCCGCGCCGAACTCCGCAGCGTGGGTCACCTCGTGGAACGCGATCCAGCGACGGAAGCGGTCGTAGCTCACGTCGAGCTCGCCGGCGATCCGCTCGATGTTCGGCCGGACGAAGTAGAGGGCGTGCTCGTCGCCCTCCGCGAGCAGGAGCGGGTCGTACTGCCCGAGGACGTTCTTGGCGAGCACGGAGAGCATCACCGACATCGTCCCGGTGTTGATGGTCCGGGCGACGCCCGGCATGACCGCGGGGCCGTGCTCCTCGACCGGGTGCATCACCCGCCGGAAGGTGTCGATGTTGGCGTCGATCCAGTGGTGGCGGTTCTGCACCTCGACGGTGTCCGGGACGTCGAAGTCGGCACCCGACACCTCCCGGACTCGGCTCCGGGCGTCGCGCACGTCTGCCGCGTATCCTTCGCGCTCGGCCGCAGAGAGGTCCAGCGAGCCGGGCGGCGTGACCGCCTTGGCGGCCTCGCCGACCGCGTCCCAGTCGATGGGTCCGTCGCCCGACGCGTCGGCGATCGCCCGGACGCTACGATAGAGATTCACGGTTTCAGTTGGAGACGAGTCGTCAAAATCTTTCTGCCGTCGGTCGGCGGGTCTGTTCCCCGTCTCCGCGCCTGTCCCTCGGTCCGGGTCGGGGATTTCAGTCGGGGCCCACACCACCGTCGCGTTTGTAAGAGCAAGCGGTGGGTTCGGTCGGTCGGCGAGGGCCTCGGCCCCTGACACCACTGTCGCGGATGTATCTCGGGATCTCTTCCCCAGAGACAATCCGATACGTGATATCTGCAGTAGAGCCATTCAATACACAGAAAATACGGCATTTACATCCGCGATGGTGGTGTGTGTTCAACAACTAGACGCGTCTGCCGTTACAGACGCGACGGGGGTGTGTCAGTGTCCCACTCGAATCCTGTCTGCCGCCCACATCTTTCGCCTATGCATAACCCTACTTACAAATATTCTCACTTACCCCTTCCACTCACCTCTTCCACTCACATCCTCACACTTACACCCTCTCACTCACCCCTCCCACTTCCACCCCCACTCACAAATTCCGTCACCGCACGCCGACTCGGAACACGTTCCCGTACCGAACCGGGAACACAGCTCCGCGCCGGCCACCCCTCCTCCCCACTCCGTCCGGCGTCTTACATCCGCGAGGGGGGTGTCTGCGGGAATCCTCGACAGCTCTCCGCGAACACCGGTGACGCTCGGGAGTTGCCCCCTTCCCGACCGAACATCCGCGAAGGTACTCCGAATCGGCGGTTCGTTCGAACAGGTTCCAAACCCACTCCTCCCGACGCTGGCCGGCGAGATACATCCGCGACGATACCCCCTCCATTTATGTGCTGAAGTGCGAACCCACTGCCAGCAGATGGCCACCGACGACGACGTAGACCGCGACCCGCTCTTCCGGTACGACGAACCGATCTTCGCCGACGAGGACCTGCTGCGCATCTCCCACCTCCCCGGTCCGAACCGGATCGTCGGCCGCGACGAGCACATGCAGAAGGTCGCCGAGGCGCTCAACCCCGCGATCTTCGGCCAGGAGCCGACCCACCTCTTCATCTTCGGCAAGACCGGGACCGGCAAGTCGCTCATCTCCCGCAGCGTCTCGAAGCGCGTCGAGAACGAGGCCCGCCACGAGGACGTCGACGTCGAGACGGCGTTCATCGACTGCGGCGAGCAGACGACCGAGGCGTCGGTCATCAAGACCCTCGGCCGGGAGCTCAACGACCGGAGCGAGACCGGCATCTCGGTGCCCCAGCGCGGGCTCGGCACCGGCGACTACTACGACCGGCTCTGGCAGATCATCGACGCCTGCAGCGACGTGGCGATCATCATCCTCGACGAGATCGACATGCTGGAGGACGACGAGGTGCTCCGAAAGCTCTCCCGAGCGGGCGAGAACCGGCGCGTGACCGACTCGACCATCGGCATCATCGGCATCTCGAACAAGATCGATTTCCCCGACGAGCTCAACGAGCGTGTCAAGTCGAGCTTCGCCCACGACGAGCTCGTGTTCCCGCCGTACGACGCCCACCAGCTGGTCGACATCCTCCAGAACCGCGCCGACGCCTTCCGCGACGGGGTGCTCTCGGACGACGCCGTCCCGCTCACCGCCGCGCTGGCCGCCCAGGAGCACGGCGACGCCCGCAAGGCCATCGACATCCTCCGGAACGCCGGCCGGATCGCCACCAAGGAGGAGGACGAGATGGTGACCGAGGAGCACGTCTACGCCGCCAAGGAGAAGACCGAGGCCGACCGATTCGCCGAGCTCATCGAGGGCGCGCCGACCCAGGCGAAGGCGATACTGCTCGCGCTGACCGTCCTGACCGAGAACAAGCCCCGCGACCAGTTCCCGACCCAGCAGATCTACCGGCAGTACCAGTCCATCGCGCGCAAGCTCGACATGGACTCGCTGTCCGAGCGCCGGGTCCAGGAGATCCTCCAGGAGCAGGACTTCCTCAACGTCATCAACTCCGAGACCAAGGGCCGCGGTCGGGGCCGCGGGGTCCACACCAAGCACCGACTGCTCGAGGACCCCGACATCGTCAAGAAAGTCCTCAACCGCGATTCCCGGATCGCGGACCTCGGTATCTGAGCCGTACGACCGGGCTTCTGAGCCGTACCGTCGAGTATCTGAGCTGTACTGCCGGGTCTCTCAGCCATACTGCCGGGACCCTCAGCCGTACCGCCGTATCTCTAAGCAGCACTACTGTTCTCGGCCGTTACCTCGGTTCTCCTGTCCGCTTCTCGTCGAAATAGCGTCAGCCTCCAGGGAGTGTATAAGGCACATACTAGGTAGATAAAGGTATCTAAGACATACCTGGACAGAACTTATACGTCCGGACGTGGCGATTCGAACCATGTCAGCCACCACGACCTGGAACGACCCGAACGACTGCCCGTTCTGCGGGAGCGAGCTTCAGAACCCCGGCGCGGGGTTCATCGACCACATCGAGGAGAACCCGGACTGCGAGGCCGGCTTCGAGACGTGGCGCAGCAACATCACCGACGACATCTGCGGCGGCTGGTCCGGGTAACCCGAGCAGCGTTCTCCGAGGCCGAACTCTTTTCGCTGGTGACCCCGCTGAGGACCAGATAGACCTCCTCTCAGTGGATAGTAGCTCCCTGCTGCGTGGCGGAGATTCACGGGGTAAAAATAATAGGTGTCCTAATATTGGTAATGTCGAATTAGGGAATCTTATAGGAAGGCTTATCAGGACGTCGCGGTTACGGACTTCCACGATGAGATGCCCCCAATGCAGCGGTGAACTCGTAGACGCGCACGGGTACGAGTCGTGCCGGCAGTGCGGTCACATCCCGCCGCACGGCGCCGACTGACGACCCGGCGACCCCGGTCGTACCGCCAACCGAACAGCAGCTCACGGTCGTTTTTCCCTTCGCAGTCGTCCCCACAGAGATGAGACCCCGACAGGTACCCACCCCGCCCGCGACCGTCGGGATTTTTCTACCGTCGGGCGCTACGGTGCTGTCGTGAACGTCCGGGGAGAAGTCGCGGAAGTCGGCGAGGTTCGAACCGTCAGCACGCAGTACGGCGAACGCGACCTCGCGGAGGTGACGGTCCGCGAGGACGACGGCCACAAGACGGTGACGCTGTGGGGCAAGTGGACCGAGAGCGCCGACCTCCTCGAACCGGGGATGGAGCTGCTGGTGACCGACGTCGCCGAGGACGAATACCAGGGGGAGACGACCTACTCCACCGACGGCGACTCCTACGTCGTCGTCGAGCCCTCCTTCCTGGTGGACGTGACCGACGTCCGGTCGTGGGTCCAGTGCCCGCGGATGTACTACCTCAACAAGCTCTCGGGCATCCCCCTGGAGTACCCGGTGATCAAGGGGACCATCGTCCACGAGGTGTTCGGCGACCTGCTCCGGGGCCGCGACCTCGACGAGTCCATCGACGAGCGCGTCGAGGAGGCCGGCCTGGAACTCGGCCTGCTCGGCCGCGAGCGCGACGAGGTCGCCGAGGAGGTCCGCCAGAACGCCGCCGCCATCGAGGGGTGGCTCGCGCAGGGCGCGCTCACCGACGAGGACAACTGGCGGAGCGAGCAGACGCTCATCAGCGAGCGGTTCGGCATCAAGGGCCGGGCCGACGCGCTCCGGCGGGGGATGCCGGTCGAGCTCAAGACCGGCAAGAACCTCAAGCGCGACCCCCGGTTCCAGGACAAGATCCAGGCGGCGTGCTACGCCCTCCTGCTCCAGGAGAAAGGAGTGCCCGCCGACACCGGGACCCTCCTCTACACCAAGAACAGCGCGCTCGACCGCAGCGAGGAGTCGGGCGACCTCTCGCCGGCCAAGGAGTTCTCGGTCGGCGACGGCCTGCTGGACTTCGTCGTCCGGACCAGGAACGAGATCGCCGCGATGGAGTACCACACCGTCGAATCGCCGGACCCGGCGGCCGGCGTCCCCACCGGCTACGAGGCCGACGCCAAGTGCGAGTACTGCTTCGAGCAGGACACCTGCATGGTGGTCTCGGGCCGGCTCGATCAGGAGTCGAAGGCCGGCCAAATCGGCACTCCTATCCCGAAGGAGGAACGCGAGTACTTCGACCGCATCTACCGGCTGGTCGAGGAGGAGCGCCGGGCGACCCACGCCGAGTACGCCAAGCTCTGGGAGCAGACCGCGGCCGAGCGGGCCGACGACGACCGGGCGCTGATCGACCTCGACCCCGCGGGCCGGCGCCAGCTCGACGGCGGCCGGTGGGAGATGCGGGCCGAGCGGACCGGCGGCGCCGTCTCCAAGATTCGTGAGGGCGACGTGGTGCTCGCCAGCGACGGCGACCCCGTGAACGGCCACGCCGAACTGGCCCGCGTCGAGCGACTCGGCGACGAAGTGATCGTCACCGCCGACGAGCCGGTCGAGCTCCGGCGGCTCGACGTCTACCCCTCGGAGCTGTCGGCCGACCGGATGCTGACCGCGCTCCACGACTTCCTGCTGAAGGGCGACCCGCGCCGGAAGGACGTGCTGTTCGGGCGCGAGGACCCGGAGTTCCGCGACGACCACCGAACGTACATCGACAACAACGAGGCCCAGAACGAGGCCGTGAACCTCGCGGTGAACGCCGAGGACCTCGCGCTGGTCCACGGCCCGCCCGGCACGGGCAAGACCTACACCATCGCCCGCACGATCCGGGCGCTCGTCGAGCGGGGCGAGCGGGTCCTGCTCTCGGCGTTCACCAACCGCGCGGTCGACAACGCGCTCGAAGCGCTGCGCGACCAGGGCTTCGAGGATGTCGTGCGCGTAGGGACGGAAAGCGGCGTCCGCGAGGACATGCAGGACCTCCGGCTGGAGCAGGCCGGCGACCCCGGCGAGCGCGTCGCCGAGCTCCGCGACGCGAGCGTCGTCGCCGCGACCACCGCGACCTGCGGGTCGCGGGTCATGCGCGAGCAGTCGTTCGACGTGGCGCTGGTCGACGAGGCCTCCCAGCTCACCGAGCCCGAGACCCTGGCCGCGGTCAACCGGGCCGACCGGTTCGTCCTGGTCGGCGACCACCAGCAGCTCCCGCCGGTCGTCAGGACCGAGAACGAGCTCTCGACCTCGCTGTTCGAGCGCCTCATCGAGGAGTACCCCGAGGCGGGCGTTATGCTCGACCGCCAGTACCGGATGAGCCAGCGCATCCAGGCGTTCGCGTCGCGGGAGTTCTACGACGGCGAGCTCCGGCCCGCCGGCGGCGACGTGGCCGCCCAGCGCCTCGCCGACCTGCCGGCGGTCGACCCCGCGGCGCTCCCCGACGACCTCCGGGGCGGCGGCGTCTCGTTCGTCGACCCCGGCGGTCGCACCGACGGGAACACCAACCCGGTCGAGGCCGAGCGGGTGGCCGAGGTGGTCGACGAGTTCCTCGCGGCGGGCGTCGACCCCGCAGAGATCGGGGTCATCGCGCCGTTCCGGGCCCAGGTCGCCGAGATCGGCCGTCGAGTGCCGGAGGGCGTGGCGGTCGACACGGTCGACCGCTTCCAGGGGTCGAGCAAGGAGGTCATCGTGGTGTCGTTCGTCGCCACCGGCGACCTCGACAGCCCCATCTTCGAGGACCACCGCCGGGTGAACGTCGCGCTCACCCGGGCGAAGAAGTCGCTCGTCCTGGTCGGCGACGAGGCGGCGCTCCGGAGCGAGGACCTCTACGGACGGATGGTCGACTGGGCGGAGTGAGCGACCGTCTCCGGGTCGTTCGGCCCGCCGGACTCGCCGCCGATCGGACGCCCCCTGCTCCGTTTGATTCAGACGCACCGATACGAAACTTTCCCCAGAGAGCCGCTTTCGGTACGTTTAAGGCTTCGACGGGTGGCGCTATTGTGTATGAGTGGACGACCGCTCGACGTACTGGAAGCTTCTCTCGACGAGGAGGTTACGGTGCGATTGAAAGGCGGCGAAGAGTTCGAGGGCGTGCTCACGGGGTACGACCAGCACATGAACCTGGTGCTGGAGGACACCGACGAGGAAGACACAACCATTATACGCGGCGACAACCTCGTGTCGATTAGCCCATGACCGGAGCAGGAACCCCGAGCCAGGGGAAGAAGAACAAGACGACGCACGTCAAGTGCCGTCGCTGCGGCGAGAAGTCGTATCACAGCAAGAAGAAGGAGTGCTCGAACTGCGGCTTCGGCAAGTCGAGCAAGCGCCGGGACTACGAGTGGCAGAGCAAGTCCGGCGAGTAACCGCCGCGGACGCGACTCTCCCTTCTCTCTGAAGCCAGTATACCGAGCAGCGAGCGGCCTCGAGTACGCCGACGGAAGCTCGGCGACCGGGCCTTCGCCCGGCCGTCAGTACGTCGGCGACTCCTCGGGCACGCCGTCGCGCTGGTTGACCACCCGCCCGAGGACGAACAGCGCGTCCGAGAGCCGGTTGAGGTACGTCACCGCGACGTCGTTGACGTCCTGGTCGGCTTCGAGCGCCACGGCCCGGCGCTCGGCGCGCCGGCAGACCGTCCGGGCGTGGTGGAGCCGCGCGCCGGCGTCGCCGCCGCCGGGCAGGATGAACGACTGCAGGGGCTCGAGCTCGTCGTCGTAGGAGTCGATCCACTCCTCCAGCTGCTCGACGTGGTCTTCGCGGACGACCGGGTCGTCCTCGTCGGGGTCGGGGTTGGCGAAGTCGGCCTGGACGACGTGGAGGTGGTTCTGGATCTCCCGGAGCTGCTCGTCGACGTCGTCGTAGCCGGTGGGCCGGATCCGGCCGACCAGCGCGTTCACCTCGTCGACCGTGCCGTAGGCCTCGATCCGGGGGCTGGCCTTCGAGACCCGCGACATGTCCCGGAGGTCGGTCTGGCCCTCGTCGCCGCGGCCGGTGTATATCTTCATGCCTCCGAGTACCGACGCGCTCTACTTAACTCTCGGCCCGAACCACTTCTACCCTCCCGGCCCGAACCACTTCTACCCTCCCGGCCCGAACCAGTTCTACCCGGAGTTCAGGCCAGCGACTTCTCGACGTACTCGACGATCTTCTCGCTCTCGGCCATCGTCACGCCCCGCTCCTCGTCGACCAGCACCGGGACGCCGCGCTGGCCGCTGACTCGCTTGACCTCGTCGCGCTCGGAGTGGAGCGCCTCGACCCACTCGGTCTCGTAGTCGACGCCGTGCTCGTCGAGCGCGTCGTGGACCGTCTCGCAGTACGGGCAGCCGTCGAGCGCGTAGAGCGTGATCGACATGCGCGACGCTTCGGTTTCGACACGCAAGTAGCTATTGCCGGGCGACGTCGCCACCGCGAAAGTCCGGATTTCTACCGTTTCTCGGGGTTATACGGCCGAAGCGCTCCTATTCGTTGACGGGATGTCCTCCGAACCGTCACGAATCGAGACGTCTCCCACCGAGCCGCGCACCGCCACCGGGGTCGCCCCGCGGTACAGCCGGTACCTCGCGGGCTACCTCGCGCTGACCGTCGTCGGCACGATCGGGCTCCTCGTGCTCGCGAAGCGCTCCTCGCACCTCCTGGCGGCCGTCGAGGTGCTGGTCGCGGGCGGCGTCCTCGCGGCCGCGAGCGTCGGGGCGATAGCCGCCCTCTACCGGGACGCCGTCGGTCTCGCGGAGGCCGGAACCCGGTGGAACCCCGACTGGAAGCCGTACGTCGCGTTCGCCGTCGGAACGCCCGTCGCGGTCTACCTCGCCATCGCCTACGTCACCGTCTCGGACGTCGCCCTGCTCGCGGCGGGCGTCGCCTTCGTCGGCGCGGCGTTCGAGGCCGCCGCGCTGTATCTCTACCGCCGCTTCGAGTACGTCGGGACGCCGGCCTGATCGCCGGCTGTCGTCACGCTCCCGCCGAGGCGGTCGCCGGTACGGAAATCCGCGAACCGCAGTACGAAAGAGGGGCGGTCAGCGCTCGATGACGACGCCGCTCTCGCCGACCGCCACGTCGGTCTCACCGACGGCGTCGCCGGAACCCCCGAGCGCGACGTCCCGCAGGCTCTCCTCGACCGGCGTCGGGACGCTCCGCCAGCCGGTCGTCGGCGTCCGGCGGTAGGCGCGGCCGCCTGCGCCGACCGCCAGCGCCGCGTCGCCGTCGACGGCCAGCGCGCGGAGGGCGGTCTCGCCGACCCGGCACGGCGTCCAGTTGCGGCAGACCCGGTCGTAGCGGTAGACGAGCCCCCCGTCGCCGGCGATCCGGACCGTCGCCTCGGACGCGGCCACGTCGTGGAAGTCGACCTCCGCGTTCCGCGGGCTGATGTCGGTCCGGTCGGTGCCGCGCTCCTCGAAGGCACCGCCGTTGGTGTCGGCGACGAAGAACCGCCGGCCGTCCGACGCGAGTCCGGCGACGGACGACCCGCTGCCGGGCTCCGAGACCTCGCCCCACTCGGGGCAGCCGTCGTCGTCGGTCGCGACGGGCAGCACCTCGCCGGAGCCGTTCGCCGCCCGGAGCGACTCCGCGTCGCGCGGGCCGGCGACCGCGACGGCCTCCCAGGTGCTCGTCTTCTCCATCGGCGCCGAGTGGTCGTGCTTCCGGTCGGCCGCGACGTCGTAGGCCCCGAGCGCGCCCGAGGAGCCGGCGAACCAGACGCGCTCGCCGCCGGCCGTGACGGCCGCGTCCCTCAGCGTGTTGCGCCGCGCGCCGGGCCCGGCCTCGACGACGACCCGCCACCCGTCATCGTCGGGGGAATCGGTGCGCCGGGCGAGGACGACGCCGTCCTCGCCGACGGCGTGGGGGCCGGCCGCCGTCTGGACGACGGCGTAGAGGGTCGCGTCCGTCGGGGTCTCGGCGACCGCCCACTCGCCGGCCTCGTCGCCGGTCGTCACGGTCCGAACTGCGCCTTGTGTTCCTTGTAGAGCACGCCCGTGAAGAGCGCGAACGGGACGAGTCCGACCACCGTGGCGGCCAGCGCGACCTCGATGAGCGTCGCCAGCGCGTACCGGGCGTAGAAGTACCCCAGCACCGACATCCCCGAGAGGATGAAGAACACGACGCTCGCGATGGCCAGCCCGAAGCTCAGCCGGCGGTAGCGCCAGGCCAGGTTCTCGGACCGCCGGAGCATCTTGATGAGGACCGCCACCGGCGGGATCGCCAGTGCGACTAACTGCAGCACCGCGAGTGCGATGTCCTGTTCCAGTGTCATGGTGAGTTGTCTGCGACGACGTGACGTTCGAGTGTCGTGCGTTCAGTTCGAAGAGTCGGTCCCTTCGAGCGATGCGTCCGGCCGGTGCTCGCGGGCCCGGCCCGTCAGGAGAGCGCCTCGTGTGCGGCCGCGATCCGCGAGACCGCGACGTCGTAGGCGGCGTCGCGCCACCGGCGGTCGTCGCCCAGGTGGTCGCGCACCTCGTGCCACGCCGAGACGACCCGGGAGTCGAGGCGCTCGCCGATCTGCTCGGCGGACCACTGCCGGGTCGTCACGTCGCCCAGCCACTCGAAGTACGAGGCGGTCACCCCGCCGGAGTTGGCCAGCAGGTCGGGCACGACCGGCACGTCGCGCTCGGCGAGGATCGCGTCGGCCTCGGGCGCGGTCGGCCCGTTCGCCCCCTCGACCACCAGCGACGCCGCGACGTCGTCGGCGTTGGCCTCCGTGAGGACGCTCTCGACCGCCGCGGGGACCAGCACGTCGGCGTCGATTGCGAGCAGTTCCCGGTTCGAGATCGGCGTCGCGTCGTGGTCGGTCACCGCGCCCGGTCGCTCGAACGCCGCCGGCACCGCGCGGGTGTCGAGCCCGTCGGGGTCGTAGACGCCGCCGTACGCGTCGCTGACTGCGACGACGTCGGCGCCCCAGTCGTCGAGCAGGCGGGCGGCGTTCGCGCCGACGCTGCCGTACCCCTGCACCGCGACGGTCGCGCCCTCTAACGCCTCGTCGTAGTGGCGCAGCGTCTCGCGGGTCACCAGCGCGACGCTCCGGCCGGGGGCGCCGCGGCGCTCGGCCAGTCCGCCCGCGGCGGGCGGCTTGCCGGTCACGACGCCCCGCTCGGCGGTCGGGCCGTCGCCGTACGCGCCGGCGAACCACGCCATCTCCCGCGGGCCGGTGCCGAGGTCCGGCGCCGGGACGTCGCGGCGCGGGCCCACGAACTCCCGGAGCGCGTCGGCGTAGCTGCGGGTGAGTCGCTCGCGCTCGTCGCGGGACAGTCCTCGCGGATCGACCGCCAGCCCGCCCTTCGCGCCGCCGAACGGCAGGTCGACCAGCGCGCACTTCCAGGTCATCGCGGCGGCGAGGTCGGCGCACTCGGCCCGCGAGACCGACGGCCGGTAGCGCAGGCCGCCCTTGTAGGGGCCGCGGACGCCGTCGTGCTGGACCCGGAAGCCCGTCGCGGTCGCGAGGGTGCCGTCGTCGCGCTCGTAGTGCACCGCCACGCGGTGGGTCCGGTCGGGGCGACGGAGCCGCTCGCGGACCGCCGGGTCGAGGTCGAGCCGGTCGGCCGCGCGCTCGAACTGCCGGCGGACCGCGTCGTGGCCGGCGCCGCTGTCAGCGTCCCTCCCCGTCATTCGTCACCGGCTCCGTCGTCGGTCACTTCGCCGTCGGACCGCCCGTCGTCGGGCGTCGTCAGGCACTCCCGCTCCCAGTCGAGGTGGGCGATCAGTCGCTCGCGGGTCGGGTCGGCGAGCCGGTAGACCTTGGTCCGGCCGTCGAGCGGGAGGGTCCGGACCCGGCCCGCGTCGACGAGGCTCCGGAGGTTCTGGTAGAGCCGGCCCCGGTTCAGCTCCTCGCCGTAGTGGGCCTCGAGTTCGTCGCCGATGGCGACCCCGGCGGGGTTGGTCCCCTCCAGTCGGGCGATGGTGAACAGGAGGTCCCGCTCGAAGCCGGTCAGGCCCGCGAGCGGTTCGGGATCGGGTCGGTGCTCCTCGGTCTGCACGCGTTCTGTCGTCGGGTCTGTCGTTGCCACGGGTTCTCACGGCGGCGGATGCCGCCACGCCGCGCGCGGGCCTCGAACCCGCCGTCAGCCGGTCCTGAACGCGGTAGCAGTCGGAATCGAGCGCGATAGCCGTCTCAGAAACGAGCCCCGTAGCCGCGTCGGCGACCGCCGCGACCCCGGCGGCGCGGGAACCGCCGCCTGCGAGCGACGGGTGCCGGTCGGCACGCGGCCGTCCCCCGACCGCACCCGCCGACCGCTCGGACGCCGACCCCCGAACGGCAGGCGCAGGTGCCGGACGCCCGCCTACCGCCCCGCCGGGCCCGGGCCCACGTCCGGTAGGCCGGCTGGCCGAACGTCCAGACGGCCGCCCCGCCCGAGACGGTGAGGTACGCCAGCCGCAGCTCGACCGGGACGGCCGCGAGGTCGAGCGCGCCCAGCGCCGCGCCGACGACCACGCCGACGAGCGAGACCACCAGCAGGACCGCGAGGACGTCGTTCGTGAGCCAGAACCGCGCCTGCGCGGAACTGGTGTCGCCCTCGCTCCCGCCGACGGGTCCGCCCCGTGGGGCCGACCTGTCGGCGCGGGTCGACCGCCCGCGGCCGCGAGTCGGCCGCCCGGTGCCGCCGGTCGATCGACCGCCGCCGCTGGCCGACCGACCGCCACCGGTCGGTGCTCGGGCGCCGGCGGGGACTCGGTCACTCGTCGGTGCGTCGCTCGCCGCTCGCTCGGTCGTGTCGTCTGTCATGGTTCAGTAGTGGGGTTCGCTGCGGGGCCGTGAGGTCATCATCTCGGTCGGGAGGGCGTCGTCCGGGCGGGGCCCACCGGACGCGGAGCCGACCAGTGACCGGACGCGCTCGCGGTCCCGTCGGCCCGGCGATCAGGCCTCCCCGACGTCGGCGAGGTCGGCCAGCAGGCCCTCGTGGCGGACGAGCAGGGTGCCGAGGACGCTCATCGCCAGCACGTAGCCCACCCCGAACTCGGGGACGAGCCGCGCCGGCCCGCCGACGAGGCCCCGCGCGAGCGCGGCCAGCACCAGCGAGAACTCCCCGCGGGCGATCATGCCGACGCCGACCCGGAGCGACCGCCGGTCGTCGAGGCCGTAGAGCCGCCCGCCGAGGGCGCCGCTGACCAGTTTGCTGGCGGTGGTGGCGGCGACCGCGACCGCCAGCAGCCCCGCGAGGTCCAGCAGCGCGAGGACGTCGGTCGAGACGCCGATGGACAGGAAGAACACCGCCGAGAACAGGTCCCGGACCGGCGCGAGCGAGCGCTCGACCCGCTCCTCGACGTCGGTCCGGCCGACCGCCGCCCCGACGACGAAGGCGGTGACGCCCACGCTCACGCTGGTCGCGGTCGCCGCGCCGGCGACCAGGGTCGCGACCGCGAGCACCCGCAGGACGAACAGCTCCTCGGAGTCGACGGTCAGGAGCACTTCGAGCGCGGTGGCCCCGTACCAGCCGGCCAGCGCGACCGCGCCGAGGAAGCCCAGGCCGGTCGCGACCCGGACCGCCGCGCCCGCGACGCTCCCGCCGGGGCCGAGCGCGCCGACGAACGCCAGGTACACCGCGATGGCGACGTCCTCGAACACCAGGACGCCGAGGATGGGCTCGCTCGCGGCGTCGGCGATCCAGCCGCGCTCGACCAGCGCCTTCGTCACGATGGCCGACGAGGAGATGTAGACGATGCCCGCCACGAGCAGGGTCGCCACCGGGCCGAAGCCGAACAGCAGCCCGAGGCCGACCCCGACCGCGAAGTTGAGCGCGAAGTCGACCAGGCCGGCCGCGAGCAGCCGCCGGTAGCTCCCCGCAAGTCGCTCGAAGCTGACGTGGACCCCGAGGAAGAACAGCAGCACCACGAGCCCGAGGTCCGCGAAGGCGTGGACGAACGCCGCGTCGCCGAGCAGCGCCACCGGGACGCCGAGAACCGCGGTGGGCGCGCTCGGGCCGACGACGACGCCCGCCAGGATGTACGCCGGGATGACCGACTGGCCGAGCCGCGACGCCAGCGCGCCCGCGACGGCCAGCGCGGTCAGCAGGACGCCGAGCTGGGCGACGAGCGGGAGCGACCGGGGGACTCCGGCGAGGAGTGCGAACGGACTCGTCACCCCCATCACTCGCCGGTCACGAGGCGCTCCAGTTCGGCCTGCTCCTCGCGGTCGCCGAGCGCCACCACGCAGTCGCCCGGCCGGAGCGCAAAGTCGGCGTCCGGGCTCGGGTGGGTCTCGCCGTCGCGCCGGACCGCGAGCACGGTCGCGCCGGTCTCGCTGCGGACCTCGGCGTCGCCGAGCCGGCCGTCCGCGAGCGGGGCGTCGGCCGACAGCTCGTACCACTCGATGACGGCGTCGCCGACCGGCACCTCGACGGCGTCGAGCTCGACCGGCTGGAAGTACGCGCCCTCGAGGACGGCGCCGAGCTTCCGGGCCCGCTCGTCGCGGAGCGCGAACAGGTGAGTCGTCTCGTCCCGCTCGGGGAGTCGTCGGTACACGTCGCGGTCGCCGTCGTGGTGGACCACCACGACGAGCCGGTCGTCGGCCCGGTCGAGCTCGTACTTCCGACCGACGCCGGGGAGTTCGGTCTCGTAGACGGTCATGATGTGGTGGAGCGCGCTTCGAGTCGAGTCGTCGTGACGCGACTGCGAATCGGAGTCGTCTCGCCGCGACGCGATCGCTCGTCGCGGGGGCGGTTCGTCTCCGGGCTGCGGGTCCGCGGGGGCCTCACGCGAGGCACGGACCGACCCCCGCGAGAGCGCGGTGGCCCCACGCCAGCGCGACGCCCCAGAGCCAGTCCAGCGGGGTCCAGACGCCGAAGGCGTGCGAGACCGCGTCGTCGAGCGCGACCAGCCCGGTCCAGACGACGGAGAGCCGCCACCGGAGGCCGTACCGGGTGGTGACGACGCCGCCGAGTATCACGCCGACAGCGCCGAGCAGGCAGAGGACCGCGCCCGGCGCGGGGTAGTACCGCCAGACGTGGACCCAGCCGAACAGGCCGGCGAGCGCGCTGCCGGCGACGAACACCGGCTCCTCGCGGGGGTAGATGTCCCACTTGCGGGCGCTGACGAACAGCACGAGGTACAGCGCGTAGAGGTAGTGGTGGGGTGCGTACAGTGCGCCGTCGGGGATCGACTCGGCTGGGAAGTTCATGGGTGGTGTCGGTGGGTGGCTGTCGGTAGATGGCTGTCGTCGGGGCGATTCACTGCAGTTGTCAGCGGTCGTCCTCGTCCTCCCCCGGCGAGTCGTCCTCTCGGGGCGAGTCGTCCGCGCCCGGCGGGTCGAACCGGGCCCACTCCGGGGTCAGGAGGCGGTCGTCGAGGTCCCAGACGTTCGCGTCCGCGACGAGCGGCCGGCGGCGGAGCGACCGCGCGACGTTCCAGACCCAGACGACCTGCCCGAGCCCGAGGACGTAGGCCCAGACCGTGGCGAACTGCTGGAGCGGCGCGAGCGCCGGCGGGTAGGTCGCCATCCGGCGCGGCAGGCCGCGGAAGCCCAGCAGGATGAGCGCGCCGAACGCCCCGACCGTGCCGACCGCGGTCAGCCAGAAGTGGAGCCGGGCCAGCGCGGCGTTGTATCGCCGGCCCGTCAGCAGCGGGAACCAGTAGTAGACGCCCGCGAACAGCGCGAAGACGCTCGTCCCGACCAGCATGAAGTGGAAGTGCCCGACCACGTAGTAGGTGCCGTGGAGCAGCCGGTCGACCGGAATCGACGCGAGGAAGACCCCGGTCACGCCGCCGAGCACGAAGTTGCCGACCGCGCCGACGCAGAACAGCATGGGCGCAGTCAGCCGGACGCGACCGTTCCACAGCGTCGCGATCCAGTTGAACGTCTTGACCGCGCTCGGCACCGCGATGGCCAGCGTCACCGCCATGAAGCTGGCCCGGACGCGCGGGTCGAGCCCGGTGGTGAACATGTGGTGGGCCCAGACCCCGTACGCGAGCACGCCGATGGCGAGCGTCGAGTACACCACGAACGGCCGGCCGAACAGCCGCCGGCCGGCGAACCGCGGCAGGACGAGGCTGACGAGACCCATCGGCGGCAGCACCAGGATGTACACCTCGGGGTGGCCGAAGAACCAGAAGAGGTGCTGCCACAGGATGGGCCCGCCGCCCTCGACCGCGAAGAACGTGGTGCCGAAGTTGCGGTCGAGCAGCAGCATCAGGAGCGCGCTGCCGAGCACCGGGAACGAGAAGAGCGCCAGCCCGCCGGTGGTCAGCATCGTCCACGAGAAGATGTCGAGGTCTGCCCACGCGATCCGGCGCTCCGCGACGACGGTCGCGATGAAGTTGATGGCGCTCATGATCGTACTGACCCCCGAGAGGTGGAGCCCCAGCAGCAGCAGGTCGATCGCCCGGTTCGGCGCCTCGACCGACATGGGCGCGTAGAGGGTCCACCCCGTCGCGGGCGGCGACGCGCCCGGGACGCCCGCCAGGTCCGCGAGCAGCCCCGACCGGATCAGCGCCGCCGCGGGGACTAGCAGCCAGAAGGCGACCGCGTTGACCCGGGGGAACGCCATGTCGTCGGCCCCGACGAGCGCCGGCAGCACGCAGTTCGCGAGGCCGAAGACGACGGGCGTCGCGAACAGGAACAGCATCGTCAGCCCGTGGGTCGTGAACAGCGCGTCGTAGGTGGCGGCCGGCCAGACGTCGGCGCCCGGCGTCAGCAGGTGAGTCCGGAGCAGCAGCGCATCGCCGGCGCCGACGACGCCGCAGCCGAACCCGAAGGCGAGGTAGAGGAGCCCGACGTCCTCGTTGTCCACCGTGGTGAGCCAGCGCCTGACGCCGGCGGGTTTCGCGGACATGGGAGGTGAATCCGTCGTGCGAGTCGCCCGAGTCAGCGCGCGTACCGCAGGAACTCCCGACAGCCGAGCAGGCAGACCGCGGTCGCGAGGCCGAAGGCCAGCGTCGGACTGACCGCGTAGAGCGCGCCGCCGGCCAGCGGGCTCGCGACCCCCGCGGCGCGCCCGGCGAGTCGGAGCGACGCCGCCGCGCTGTCACCGCAATTTCGGCCGACACACACCAGCAGTTCCCTGCGGAACGGCCGGGCGGCGACGCCGACGCCGAACCCGGCGAACAGCCCGGCCGCCGCCGTCGCGCTCGGGGCGGCGGCGAGCGCCAGCGGGAACAGCGAGACGACCAGGCAGCCCCCGCCGACCACCGGGTCGACGCCGACGCGGTCGGTCAGGCGGGCGACCGGCGCGGCCGCGAGCAGCGCCCCCAGCGTCTCGGCCGCGAGCAGCCCCGCGAACAGAGCCGCCGGGCCGACGGTGATCCCGAGCACGGCGCCGCCGAGGCCGAAGTCGGCGACCGCGAGCACCAGGAACGGACAGCACAGCCCCCGGCCGACCCGGACGAGTCCGTCGGCCAGCGCCAGCGCCCGGTCGTCGCCCGAGAGCCCCCGCAGGTCCGCTAGCACGCGGTCGAGTCGCGGCGGTTCGCGGCCGCCGTCCCGGTCAGGGACGTCCGTGCCGTCGTCCGGGTCCAGGACCGCTCGCCCGACCGCGGCCGCGGCGGCGAGGCTCGCGGCCCCGGCGCTCGCGAGCTGGAACGCCGGCCCGACCGCGCCGACGCCGGCGAAGACGAGCGCGAGCACCGGGAGCCCCGCGAGCACGCCGACCCGGCGGAACGTCCGGGCGGCCGCGAGGCGCCGGGCGACCGCTCCGGTCGGAAGGCGGCGCTCGGCGATTCGGAATGCGGCGCCCGGCCCGTGGGAGTACCACGTCGCGAGGCACGCCGCGCCGGCCAGGGTCCACGCCCACGGGCCGACCGTCAGTGGGAACGACCCGACGGGGCCGAGCTGGGGCGCGGCGACCCACAGCAGGTAGCCGAGCCCGGTCAGAAGCCCGAATCCCGCGACGACGTACCGGGAGTCGGAGCCGTCCGCCTCGCCGGTCGGTTCGAGCGCCGCCGCGTAGCCCTCCCGGAGGTCGAACCGGTCCCGAAGGTCGGCCAGCGCGTCGCCGGGCCAGCGGTCGCCCGCCGCCAGGCGGCTCTCGACTGCGACCGCCGGATCGTCGAGGTACGGGGCCGCGAGGCGGGCGAGCCGCCACCCGCTCCAGACGACGCCGACCGCCGCGGGGCCGGCGCCCAGCGCCCGCAGGTACGCCGGGAGGAACCGGACCAGGACCCGGGTCGCGAGCCCGACGCCGAGCGTCAGCACGGCGACCGCGAACAGGCCGGGCTCGCGGTCGTGGAGGTCGCGGAACGCCGCCGGGTCGCCGGGACCGGGCGGCGCCGATTCCGCGGGCGAGTCGTCCCCGGTCATTCGTCTCTGAGCCGGCGGTAGGCCTCGGCGAACCGGTCGAACGCCTCGACGAGGGCCCGTCCGACGACGCGGACCGCCCGGCCGAGCGCCCGGAGGAGGTCGACCCCGCGGCGGGCGGCGGTCGCCAGCGCCCCTGCGAGTCGCTTCGCGCCGGCGGCGAGTGCGGCGAAGCCGGCCCTGGCCGGGCCGGCCGCGCGGTGGACACGGTAGAGGGGCGGGCCGACGACGCCGGGGAGCGCGACCAGGAACTCGCCGACGCGCTCGTGACCGTAGGCGGCCCCGACCTGCGCGAGGAACACCGGCGTGAACAGCAGGTTCAGCGCCAGGGTGTAGCCGGGGGCGCCGCCGGCCCCGGTCGCGCCGCGGGCCGGAATCAGCCCCGCGAAGTCGAACAGGTAGTGGACCGCGACGCCGGCGACGACCGCCGCCAGCGCGGTCGCGCCGAAGATGACCGCGGCCATCCGGGTCCCGTAGTAGCGCCGGTAGGTCCGGACGAGCTGGGGGATGATGAGGTCGGCGTAGACGAACGCCAGCACCGCCCCGAACGCGACGCCGTGGTTCCACAGCACCAGCGCGAACGGGACGTTCCCGACCGAGCAGAGGAACGTGGCGACGCCGATGGCGACCCCGAGCGCGACGTGGACCGTCACCCAGGTCAGCGAGCCCTCGCCGCCGACGCCGAACAGCGAGGCCCACCACGGGTCGGGGACGAACGCGGCGATGAGCCCGGCCAGCAGGAAGCCCAGCGCGATGTCCGCCCACAGCATGTCCCACTCGCGGACCGCGTTGCTCGCGGCGGTCCTCCAGCCGGCGAGCGACCGGAGGTCGGCGGTCGAATCCTCGACCACCCGGGCGTCGCTCCGGGCGCGGTACGACCGGAGGCAGCCGCCGCAGCAGAAGTACTCGGTCGCGCCGTCGACGGTCGCCTCGACGGTGTCGCCGTCGCTCGGGTCGGCGGCCATCCCGCAGGCCGGACACGTCACCTCGTCGAGCTCCAGGACGCGCTCGCGGGCCGCTGCGAACCACTCGTCCGGGACGTGCTCGCGGTAGACGTACGCCAGCACGGCGACCGCGACGAGGCCGCCGGCGAACTCCGCGGCCACGAACTGCCAGCCGAGCAGGATCCACATCACCAGCCCCAGCTCGGCCACCAGGTCGGTCGCGGCGAACTGGAACGCCGCGAGGCTCGCGACCGGCGAGGCGCCCTTCTTGAACAGCGCCTTCGCGGTCGCGACCGCCGAGAACGAGCAGCTCGACGACAGCGAGCCGAACAGCGTCCCGTACCCCACCTCGCGCCAGCCGTCGCCGCCGAGGTAGCGGGCCATCTGGTCGTCGCCGGCGAACTCCTCGACCGCGCCGGTGACGGTGAACCCCAGGACCAGGGCCCACCACGTCTCCCACGCCATCCCGACGGCGAGTCCGAGTCCCTCGAACAGCGAGCCTACCAGTGACATGTTGGTCTCTCCGTGGTATCGTCGGTCGGTTTCGCGTCGGTCGATCGCTCTCCGGTCAGTTCGTCCGCGGTCGGTCGATCCCGCCCCGTCAACGCGGTCGTTCGAGGACGGTGCCGCCGTCGCCGACCGCCACGGACGGCACGTCGACGGTTCCGAGCGCGACGTCGCAGAGCGGCGCGTCGCCCGGCGCGTCGGCGGGGCGCCAGCCGTTCCGGGTGAACTCGTAGACGCCGCCGGCCGCGTCGACCGCGAGGCCGGCGTGGCGGTCGCGGTCGATTCCGCGGACGTCGGCCTCGCCGACCGAGACCGGCGTCCACGCGAAGCCGTTGTACCGGAAGATGACGCCGTCGCCGGCGGCGACCGCCACGTCGTCGGGGCCGCGGGGCGCGACGTCGTGGAGGTTCACGCCAGCGGCGTCGATGCCCGTGCGTCGCCACTCGCGGCCGGCGTCGACGGTCTGGTAGACGCCGCCCGAGGTGTCGCAGACGTACCCGGTGCCGCGGTCGACGAACGAGACGCCGAGCGCGCTCGCCCCGCCGCCGGGCTCGACCACGCCGTCCCACGACACGCCGGCGCCGTCGTGGCGGCCCCGGAGGAGCTCGCCCGACCCGTTCGCCAGGAATAGCCACTCCTGGCCGGCCAACCCGGCGACCGCGACGTCCTCCCACGTGGAGGTCCGGCCTTCCGGCGCCGAGAAGTCGGTCACCCGCCCGGTCCCGACGTCGTACCGACCGACGACGCCGCTGTCGCCGCAGAACCACGCCCGGCGGCCGTTGGCGGTGGCGTCGACGCCGTTCAGGCCGTTCTGCGCGCCGGTCGGGCCGGAGTCGAGTTCGACCCGCCACTCGCCGCCGGCCCGCCCGAGGACCCGGCCGCCCTCGCCGACCGCGCAGGGGCCGGTCCGCGTGCGGGCGACGCCGTGGAGCGCGCCGGCCGTCGGCGTCTCGACCGCGGACCACTCCCCGTCGCTCGGGTCGTCGCTCGCCGAGCACCCCGCGAGCCCGGCGGCGCCGCCCGCGAGCAGTCCGAGCGCGCCGCGCCGCGTCGCTTGCAGGGACTCGTCTCGTCCCTCCTCCCGGCGGGCGACTCGCCGCGTTACCCGGTGGGACTCCTCTCGCCGTGGCACTCGTCGAGAGCTGTCTCGTCGGGCCACGCCGTCTCACGCGCCGAGGGCGCCGGCGACCGCGATCGCGGTTCCGGCGAGGACGGCCGCGGCGCCGACCGTCGCGGCGACCTCCTCGCGGCGCGGGGCGAACCGTTCGAGCGTCGCCACCGCGGTGACCGCCAGCAGCCAGAACAGGTTCAGCGAGCCGACGACGACAAGCAGCGCGAACAGCGCCCACGTCGAGCGAATGGAGTCCAGCGCGCGTTCGACGCCGCGCTCGGCCGCGTCGCGGACCGACAGGTCGTGCGCGGAGGGCGACGAGCAGTCGACGCACCTCGCCAGCGCGTCGCGCTTGGTCGTCGTGAGCTGGTACAGCCCGGCCAGGACCGCGGCACCGCCGACGAGCACCGGGCCGAACCGGTCTGCGGCCCCGGCGAGGTTCACCAGCGCGTCGACCGCCAGCGGGACGACGCCGGTCGCGGCCCACGTCAGGCTGTAGCTCCCGAGGAGCGCGACCGCGGCCCGGATCGTCCCGGCCCGCGATCCGGTTTCGTTCGCCGCGTACCGCTCGACGAACGGGATCAGCGCGGGGTACGTCGCCGCCGACGTCAGCACGCCCCACAGTAGCAGGTAGGCGAGGACGCCCGCGACGCCGTTTTGGGTGCCCATCGTCTCCGGGACGCCGGGGTCGCTCAGCGCCGCCGGGCCCGCCGTCGACGGCGTCGGGAGCCACTCCCGGTGGAGTGCCGTCCACAGCAGGAGGGTGACGGTCAGCATCGCGACCGGGACGTCCGGCACGTCGTCGGCGTCGAGTAGCTGTTCGTCGATTCGAGCGCGAACTTCGGTGACGCGGGTCGGAATCCCCGCGGCGCCGAATGGAATCTTGCGTCTCATGAGCACTGGATGGCTGCGGTCTGCGGTTCGATCGCTGTGCTTTCCCGCTCGATTCTCGGTCGATACGTCCGTCTCCGGCCGGCGGCGGCCACGTCGTGACGGTCGTCCGCTCGGGCGAATCCGACGTCGTCGCGGGGTGGAGGCGACTATCGGGCATGCGAGGGTCGCTCCCCCGGGGGCGTGAACGCCCCCGGCGCGGACGTGCGCTTGACAACGGTGGCGACCCGGACGACGAACGCGAACAGGATGGCCAGCGGGCTGAACGCGACCGCCAGCGACACCGTCACCAGCAGCAGCAGCGCGGTCTCGCTGATGGCCGGCGGGTAGCCGCTCGCGTAGATCATGACCACCAGCGTCGAGGTGAGGAACGCCGCGGTCCCGCTGTAGGCGAGCAGCCGCGACAGCCGGGCGAGCTCCTGCCGGAGGTAGATCGTCTTGAAGTACTGGCGGGTGACGTCGAGCGAGACCAGCGCCGACTGGAGCTCCGCGAGCAGGTCGTCCGCCGGGTCCGGGAGCGCCCCGCCGAACCGGGCCCGCAGCCGCCTCGTCCGGTTGAACTGCCGGGAGTAGTCGTCGTTCATCACCGGCAGCAGCACCGCGAACACCGGCAGGTCGGACGTCCCGACGCGGTCGGTGATGCGGTCGGCCCGGGCCGCGACGGACGCGGCGAACTCGCTCAGCCGCGCCCGCGCCTCGTCGTCGCCGGCCTCGCCGGCCACCGACTGGAGCGCGACCGCCCGGTCGCCCGTCTCCCGGGCGACCAGCCGGAGGAACGCGGCGGGGTCGGTCGGCCCGACGTCCACGTCGGTCGCGAGCGCCTCGACGTCGAGCCGGAACTCGTGGACGCCGTCGATGCGCTCGCGGAGCCGGTCGGGCGTGCCGAACAGCCGCGAGACGGTGAGCTGGTTGACCGCGATGACCAGCGGGATGAACGAGAACAGCCCCGCGATGATGGTGCTGAACATGGTCGTGACGAAGCTGCTCTCCCGGACGCCGATGACGTTGGTCAGCCCGAGCGCGAGCGACCCGACGAAGATGCCCAGCACCATCGCCGCGACGACGGTCCACCGGTCGCCCTCGAGCAGCAGCCACCGCCGCGCCCGGCGCTGGTTGGCGTCGTCGCGGGCGCAGGCGACGCCGACACGGAGGCCGGCCAGCGCGAGGCTCCCGCCGACGGCGAGGAACCGCGCCAGGACGCGCAGCGCGGTCGCGAGGACGGCGACCAGCGACTCGACGCCGGCGTCGTCCTCGTTCGGTCGGGCGTCGGAAGCGGCGTCGTCCGGCTCCGACTCCGGGGTCCCGTCGGCGGTCACGGTGACACCTCCAGCGCGAGCGCCAGCGCGTCAGCGTCCAGGTTCGCGAGGAACGTCGCCAGCGCGACGGTCAGGCCCAGCAGCACGAGCAGGCGCTTGAGCATCCGGATCCGGGTCTCGCGCAGCGCCCGCCAGTCGCCCGGGTGGTAGCCGAAGTACCACAGGCAGACGATGGCGGCGACGTTGATCGAGAAGACGTTGAGCAGTACGACCGCGCTCGACCCCACGACCACGGTCGGGTGGGTCCAGGCGATGGCGACGCCGACGACGCCGATCGGCGGCATGATGGCCGCCGCGATCATCACGCCGACCAGCGTCGTGAGCCCGCTGGTCGAGAGGCTGACCGCGCCGGCCAGGCCCGCGCAGAACGCGACCGCGACGAGCAGGAACGTCGGCGACGTGTGGTTGCTCGTCGCGAGGCTCGCCCGGACGTCGAGCGCCGCGTTCGGGACCGCGAACGCCTTCACGAACAGCGCGAAGGCGACGGCGCTGACCAGCGCGACCGCGATGCCGGCCGCCTGGTACTTCGCGCTCTCGGCGAACAGGCCCTCGTCGTCGATGACCGTCGCGGCGCTGGTCGCCATCGAGGGGCCGAGCAGCGGGGCGATGACCATCGCGCCGACCGTCACGGGCAGCGAGTCGAGCAGCACGCCCGCGGTGGCCACGACCGCGCTGATGGCGGTCATCAGCACGAAGATCAGGAAGTCGGGCAGCAGGTCGGCGGCCTTCGAGTGGAGCTCGTCGCGCGCGACCCGCTCGCGGCTGACCGACTCCAGCTCGGCGTTCGAGACCCACGACTCCTCGGAGCTCTTCGAGACGACGGTCTTGGTGTTGACGACGACCGTGTAGCGGTCCGGCGGCAGGTCGAGGTCGGCCAGCGCCTGCTGGACCGACTCGACCGCCCGGACCGGGAGCAGCAGCTTGACGATGGCCGCCGAGTCGGTCGCGGTCGCGTCGTCGGTGACGACGTAGTCGAGGTCCCGATCGTCGAACAGCTCCACGATTCGTTCGCGGACGTCCGCGGACAGTACGAGAATCTCCACCAGCCGCATGTCTTTCCTGACCATGCTTCGTGTCTGAGGTCGAGGGCCGGGCCGACGCGGCCCGCCCGGCGCCCCGGCTACAGCAGTCGGAGTCCATCGGCGTCGATTCGCTCGGCGTCCGCGAACGCCCGCCGGTACAGGTCGGCGACCCGGTCGCGGATCTCCGCGAGCCGGTCGGCGCCCGAGCCGGTGCAGTCGACGGCGCAGTAGCCGAACACCTCGCCGTCGATGCCCGACTCGTACCGGAGGTCGCCCGCGCAGTCGGGGCACCGCGGCTCGACGTCGCTGCCCATCCACTCGACGTCCCACCCAGTCCGGGAGAGCCGCTCGGCGAGCGCGTACCAGACGAAGAGGTCCCACTCCGCCCGACCGCTCGCGGTCCGCTTGAGCCGGAGCAGCTCGACCCCGGCCCGCGAGTAGAGCTCCTCGTCGGGCTCGCGGGCCCGCCGGTGGCAGTTCCGGAAGTGGTTGAACAGCGCGACGCGCGAGGACCGCAGCGCGCCGCCGGTGAGCTCGCCGTCGGGCCGGGTCGTCCCGTCGTGGCGCTCCCCGACGGGGTGACGGGCCGGCCGCCCGCGCTCGTCGTAGTGTCGTTCCTCTGAGAGCGGTGCGCCGCTCTTCGGACAGAATGCGTACTCTCCTTTCATCGTTCTCGGTAGCGGCAGCGCTGTTCGGTCGGGGGTCATCTCCGTTCGCCGCTCGAACGGTCGCCCGGACCGGGCTCCGACCGGGAGTAGGTGCCGGAGGGTGAAAAGTTGCAGAAGAAATCCAGAAATTAGTACTGTCTGGGATTGCGGAATTATCCGCTGGTCATGGTGTCGTCGCCGCACGTCGGGACGGTGTCTCGGCTGCCAGTTCGACCTGTTATTTTCCTATCCTATCTCGGCGTATTAAATCTGGTCGGACCCATAGTCGGAACGCAATGGAGCGCCACGAACTCCGCGTGACCGGCATGACGTGTGCGAGCTGCGAGCGGATCGTCGAGGACGAGGTGACCCGGCTGGCCGGCGTCGCGAGCGTGTCCGCCGACAGCGGCGCGAACCGCGTCACGGTGGAAGGCGACGCCGAGGCCGGCGACGCCGCCAGAGCGGTCATCGCCGACATCGGCTACGGCGTCGAGCGGTAGCCGACCTGCAGCCTCTTTTCGCGGTGTCGAACGGGCCGACGACTGCTTCGAGCGCGGCCGATCGCCCGCGTCGAACACGGAAGCGATCGTTCCGGTACCCGGTCGGCGGTCAGGTCGTTCTGCCGGGGGTCGCACGGCCGACAGCGGCGAAAAATGAGCGACGACACGGTCGGCCGGCGAGGCGGTCGCCGGATCGGCGGTCCTGAAGGAGGGTGGTTGTACGTTCCGCACCATCGCAGCGACGGGTTGAGCGCACTCGTCCGTCCCGAGCCCGGCCTAGTTCGTCCCGTCACCGCCCGACGAACCGCTCGTACCGGCGGTGGTCTCGCCGGTCGACTCGCCCGACCCGCCGGCACTGCCGTCCGTCGAACTGCTCGACTCGCTGGCGCTCCCGTCAGTCGAGTCGCCCGACCCGGCGCTACCGCCGTCGGTGGAACCGCCCGAACTCCCGTCGGTCGACTCGCTCGCGCCGGCCGGGTCGCCGTCCCAGTACTCGCCGCGGCCGTCGTACTGGTCGCCGTCGGGGCTCGGCCCCTCGTGTCTGGTCTGTCCCCGCGGGCGCTGGAGGACGGTGCCGGACTTGCCGACCGCGACGTCGGGCTTCCCGAGCGAGAGGTCGAGCAGGTCGTTGCTGGTGCCCGAGTGGACCTGCTGCCAGCGCTGCTCGTCGTCGCGCTGGTAGATGCTGCCGTCGTTGCCGAGCACGACCATCTGCTCGCCGCGGACGTCGAACGCCCGGAGGGCGGTGCCGTCGGTGACGCCGATGGGCGTCCAGGCGCGGTACGAGTCGTCGTACCGGTAGATGCGGCCGTCGCCCGCGGCGACGTACACCCGCCCGTTCCTCCCGGCGAAGATGTCGTAGAACTTCACCTGCGCGTTGACGATGCCGATCTGCTCCCAGCCCTCCTCGGCGGTCGTCCTGAAGGCGTTGCCGCTGGTGTCGACCGCGTAGCCGTACCCGTCCGGGCCGGCCGCGAGCGCGGCGACCTTCGAGCCCTTGTGGTTCGGCTTGTGGACGACGCCCCAGTTCTCGTCGAAGCCGTCGACGGAGAACGGCAGAATCTCGCCCGAGCCGTTGGCGACGAGCACCTTCTCGGACCCGCGCCCGCCCGCCACGGCGAGTCCCTCCCAGGTGCTGGTCATCTCCTTCGGGCTGGAGTAGTCGTACTTGCGGCGCTCGACGACGTCGTAGCAGCCCAGCGCGCCGGACGAGCCGGCGAACCAGATCCGCTTCCCGTCGTCGGTGACGTCGAGACCGCGCAACTGGTTGTCGCGGGTCTTCGGGCCGTCGTCGAGGACGACCTCCCAGTCCGGGGACTGGGTTCCGTCGTGACGGTTGGCGAGGAGAGTGCCGCCCGCACCGATAGCGTACGGGCCCTCCGCCGTGCTCACGACCTCGTAGAGGGTCTTCTCGAAGGGAACTTCGACGCTGTGCCACTCGGGGTCGTCCGCGTCGGGACCGAGTTCCCACATTGCGTTCACCGATAGGGTCTGTGAACACAAGAACAGTGGAGACCGTGTAGATCGCTGCGCGAAATACCGGTTTTATTCGAACGCGACCCGAACCGAATCGTATGTGGAGGTTCGATTCCGAGATGAACCCGGCCACGTGGAAGGCGGTCGACTCGCCCGCGTCCGCGACGCTCCACGACGTCGTGGGGACGGCCCACGGCCCGTGCGCGGTCGGCGGGCGCGGACTGGTCCTCGGTCGCTCGTCGGACGGGACGTGGGGCGTCGTCGTGGAGAACGGCCCGGGCGCCCGCGGCCGGACGCTCTACTGCGCCGACGCGACCGACGACGGCGAGCGGGTCTGGTTCGGCGGGGCGAGCGGCGCGCTGGGCTGCTACGACCTCCGGGAGCGCCGCCGGACGGACTTCTCGAAGCCGGCGGGGCTCGGCAACGCGCTCCGCGGCCTCGCGGTCACGGGGGAACGCGGGTCCGAGAAGCTGCTGGCGAGCGACGGCAGCGGGCACACCCTCCCCGGCGAAATGACGTCGGGCGCGCTCGACTGGGAGGACCCGCGCAGGCCCGCCGGCGACACGGCCCTCACCGCCGTCTGTTCCGACCGCGACGGCGTCGGATACGGGACCGACAGCAACGGGAACGTCTGGCGGACGACCGCGGAGGGCTGGGACCGGATCGGCGTCGCGGGCGCCCAGAACAGCTTCTACGCGGCCAGCGTCGCGGCCGACGCGCTCGTCGTCGGCGGGGGCAACGGCCGGGTCCACGAGCGCCGACCACCGGGCGGGAGCCGGGGCCGGGGGTCGCGTCCGTGGACGCCCTACACCCTCGGGAGCTTCACCGTGGAAGCGCTGGCCCAGCGGGGCGAGCGCCTGCTCGCCGGCGGCACGAGCGGCAGCATCTACGTCCGGCGGGTCGGCCGGGAGTGGACCGGTGTGGGGTGGCCGGGGTCGAAGACCATCCTCGGCGTCGCTGTCGGCGACCCCGGCGTCGCCGTCGGGAAGAACGGGACCATCGTGGAGCCGGTGTCGGGCGGGGACTGAATACGGGGCGGTCTGAATCGAGCCACGGGCGGTCCGAACCGGGCGCGGACGAGGAACTCCACTCGTCGATACCTTCCAGAGCGGGGCTCTCGGAGAAACACGTCCCTGATCGCGCTCGGAATCGACAGAGGATTTCCGACCACACTCGGGGCCACGGACGACTTGGACAACTGGTCGCGCAACGACTCGCGGGGGTCGCCGCCCGGTCCCGCCGCCCCTTCAGTTCTCCTTTCACCCTTGCGTAATTATTAGTGGCCGGCGGCCCATACGTTCGTTCGTGTTGCAGGGGGACGCGACGCGTCGCGGAAGGCTCCGGCGGGTCCAGCGCCGGAGCGGTGTCTGCCCTGCGACACGCAACCGTCCACCGGAGAGCAGACACGATGTCCCAGGAATCGAACAGTACTAAGAGTGTCGAATCGAGCGACTGGACGCCCCACGACCCCGACCCGCGGCGGTACGGCCGTCCGGGGCGTCTCGTGCCGACGGCTCGGGACCGGGGACGAGCGCCGGATCCGCGCGATTCGGTGGGACGAGCCCGACCGCCGAGCCGGGAACACCGCCGACGCGGGGTCGGTCGCCCCGGCGGAGGCCTCGACCGCGGGCGCGGCGTCGCGGCGGACGGCGGTCGACGGTTCGTCGGCCTCCGGGCCGCCGAACGGGACGTGCTCTACGCGATCCGCGAACTCGAGCGCGAGGGCGACGCCCCGACGGGGACCGAGATCAAGGACCGGCTCGACGAGCGCTACGGCGACGCGCTGAGCCGCTCGCAGTTCTACCGGAACCTCGGCGATCTGGTCGACGCGGGACTGGTGCGGAAGGGGGTCAAGGACGCCCGGACGAACGAGTACGCGACCACCAGGGCGGCCCGCGTGATGCTCGCCCGGAACGCCAAGCGCCGGGCGAACGCCGTCGAAGTCGCCCCGTAGCGCGAGTCCGGACGATCTCGGGAACAGTCGAGGAGCTGTACCGCCGCCCTTTTCGGGACCGAGGGGACCGCCGCCGCGAATGTATCCGCCGCGAGACGCCGGAGCAGGAACGGAACTCGTTCGTCGCCATCCGCCCCAGACGCCGGAGAGCACCGCGCAGACGCCGGGAAGCGAGCCGATCCGGAAACACCCCCGGAACGCGGAATTCGTATATCGTAGTAGAGTTTATTTTATATCGGTCCTGTTGCCGTGCGCCGCGGTCGGAACGCCGAGCGACGCTGTCACGGATGCCGTCGCCTCCGAGCGCGAGCTGCGGCCGCCGCCCCGGGAGCGGCCCAAACCAGTATCCTCAAATGGAACGGGACTCGACGTTCGAACATGGCCCAGGAACTCGAGCACGACTGTCCGCAGTGTGGCACGACGCGGACGTTCTACCGCACCGCGAGCACGACCCTCCATCTCGGCGAGAAGACCAAGTGGGGCTGCCCGGAGTGCGACTTCCGGTTCGTCCGCATCGACGGCGACATCGACTCGGCGGAAGCCTGACCGCGTTCTCCCCTTCGGCTGTGACGCAATTCAAATCGGTGAGTCCCTCGTTGGCGAGCACTCGCCAGTGTTCTTGCCGCACCGATCCGGAACTGCCTCGTCGACGGGATGACCCCGGGGTTGGACCGGTCTCTTTGCCCTTCGCGAACCTGTGCGTAGAACTACCATTTCCCTGTCACGGGCGACTCCCGGCTGGGGCAAACTGAACGAGCCCAGTCGACGATATCGACAGACCGACCGGTCGACTCTCGCTCCCGGTGGCCGGTTAGGGGATGGCCGTAAGTGATGGAACTCCCTACCCCCGAACGAGCTCCGCGGCGTCGAGATCCAGTGGCATCGAGTGTCTGACCGGTCGGAATCGTTCCCCCTTCTCGCCGGACGGTCTGCACTGCACCGCGATTCGATCCACCGTCGCTCGTTGCCGGCGAGTCCCGTGAGGAGAGGAACTACCCACGTCGCTCGAAATCAGTCGGCATGCAGAGAAGTTGCGTCTGACCGGCGGATTATGGTCTGGAATACAGTAGTGACCTCTCTCAGCCGAACAACGCAGTGCTACCGGAACTCATAAACCCCTTATTGGTATACAGAATCAGCCCCCAGCCGGGTGCCGCCGTCCCGTCGGTCCGACCGGATGGAACTGCGATGGCCGGGACTGGAAACCGAACGCCGAACCCAGCCAGCACTCCCAGCGACCGGAACGACACGCTCGTGGTCGACAGCCGGGCTCGCAACGGTCGACCACCAGGGCACTGCCACTTACTCGCGGTCGACACGCAAGTCCGGTGGGGTGACGAGTCCACACTCGCTCGCGCGAGCCCGCGTGTAGAAAGGGTTATCAGTCGACCGGGACCGTAAACGAAACATGAGCGAGATCACGGTCGTCCTGCCAGACGGGTCCGAACTCGAACTGGAGGACGGAGCCACGGTCGAAGACGCGGCGTACGAGATCGGTCCCGGACTCGGCCGGGACACGGTCGCGGGGGTGGTGGACGGCGAGCTCGTCGACAAGGCCAGCGAGCTGTACGACGGCGCGAAGCTGGAGATCGTCACCCCCTCCAGCGACGAGTACCTCGACGTGCTTCGCCACTCGGCGGCCCACGTCTTCGCCCAGGCCCTCCAGCGGCTCTACCCCGAGGCGAAGCTGACCATCGGGCCGTGGACCGACGACGGGTTCTACTACGACGTCTACGGCGTCGAGCTCGACGAGGAGGACCTCGAGGCCATCGAGGAGGAGGCCTACGACATCATCGAGGAGGACCTCGCCATCGAGCGGTTCGAGCGCTCCCGGGAGGAGGCGTTCGAGGTCTACGAGGACAACCCCTTCAAGCGCGAGATCCTCGAGGAGGAGGCCGCCGGCGAGGAGTCGATCTCGTTCTACGAGCAGGGCGAGTTCGAGGACCTCTGCCGCGGCCCGCACGTCGAGTCGACCGGCGAGATCGGCGGCTTCGCGCTGCTGTCGATCTCGGGCGCCTACTGGCGCGGCGAGGAGGACAACGAGATGCTGACCCGGGTGTACGGCACGGCCTTCGAGAGCGAGGCGGAGTTAGAGGAGTTCCTCGAGCGCCGCCAGGAGGCCGAGGAGCGCGACCACCGGAAGATCGGCCGGGAGATGGACCTCTTCTCCATCCCCGACCACTCGCCGGGCTGCGCCCACTACCACCCCAACGGGATGACCATCCGGCGGGAGCTCGAGGACTACATCCGGACCAAGAACGACGAGCTGGGCTACGACGAGGTCTGGACGCCCGAACTCAACAAGGCCGAGCTCTGGAAGCCCACCGGTCACTACGACACGTTCAAGGAGGCCGGCGAGATGTTCGCGTGGGAGCAGGACGACACCGAGTACGGCCTGAAGCCGATGAACTGCGCGAACCACGCCTCCATCTTCGACGACCACAGCTACTCCTACCGGGACCTGCCGGTCCGGTTCTCTGAGTTCGGCACGGTCTACCGCAACGAGCAGTCGGGCGAGCTCTCGGGGCTGCTGCGAGTCCGCGGGCTGACCCAGGACGACGGCCACGCGTTCATCCGCGAGGACCAGATCCGCGAGGAGATCACCCGGACGCTGCGCATCATCGAGGACATCTACGGCCACTTCGACCTCGAGGTCAAGTACAAGCTCGAGACGAAGGGCGACAACGCGGTCGGGAGCGACGAGATCTGGGAGACCGCGACGAACGCGCTGAAGGACGCGCTCGAATCGCAGGGCCTCGAGTACGACGTCGAGGAGGGCGAGGCGGCCTTCTACGGCCCGAAGATCGGCCTCGACGCCGTCGACGCCATCGGCCGGGAGTGGACCATCGGCACGGTCCAACTCGACTTCAACATCCCGGAGCGGCTCGACCTGAGCTACACGGGCGAGGACAACGAGCCCCACCGACCCGTGATGGTCCACCGCGCGCTGCTGGGGTCGTTCGAGCGGTTCATGGGCGTGATGATCGAGCACTTCAAGGGCAAGTTCCCGACGTGGCTCGCGCCCGAGCAGGTCCGCATCCTGCCGGTGAGCGACGACAACATCGGCTACGCCAAGCAGCTCCAGAACCGCTACCTCGACGACTTCCGCGTGGAGATCGAGGACCGGTCGTGGACGGTCGGCAAGAAGATCCAGCAGGCCCACGACGACAACGTCCCCTACATGCTCATCGTCGGCGACGACGAGGAGGAGGCCGGGACGGTGTCGGTCCGCGACCGCCAGGAGCGCGACCGCAACGACGTCGAGATCGAGGCGTTCCGCGACCATCTCGAAGAAGAGGTCGAAAGCAAGGCGACCGACGTGACGTTCCTAGAGTAGCAGTAGCCGGTACTCCTGTTTTCACTTAGTTATCGTCCGTAAGTGACTTAGTGGAATTGTTAAGTGTGTGACGCCCACCAAATAGTCGGTAGATTGATTTGTAATGACGTTTTACTGGTTTTCTACTTTGCAAGTCGCCGATGAAACTGGATATGACATCATCGGGTTTGCTGTCCTCCTCGGAACACTCGTTACCGGGGTGCTTACCGTAGCTGGAGTGGCACTTTCGTTGGTAGAAGCAACGGTCATTGTGATAGCTTCGGGTCTGACTCTCGCGTATTTACGGCGTCAGTCTACCTCGTTGGGGTGGGTGCTACTTGCGTCTGTTTGGTTTTTCTGTCTTGGACTGTTGGGCGGTCTCGCCGCGGGACTTGCAGCGGCCATCACAGGCGCGTTGTGCTGGTGGCTGTTCATCGAACGCCGGGGGGTACTCACGTACCGTCAAGGCGCGGCTGTTGGGTATCTCATCCAGGGGTTTGCCTATCCAGTGCTGTATCTGCTTTCAGGGTTTCTCGGTCTCCCCGCAGGTGCTGACAATCGGCCCACCTTCACATACTCGGGGGTGATTCCGTCGGGCGCAGAAGTCGTTGACATTTTAGTCCGGATGGTAATGTGGCACGAATTTTATTTAATCGGCATAATCCTCACTGGACCAGTTGGCATCGCTGGTGGCCTCGTCCTCGTCGCACTCCGACGGCGAGTTCCACCCGAGTCCGGAAGCCAATGAACCGAGAATGGGAATCCCTCTACGATAGGTCCACGCTCTGAACGGCGGAACCGCGCTACCATCCCCGGTGATTTCTGTCCCGCGATTCAGGCCGGCTCCCACACGATTTCAGACAACGGGTGGAGCGGATTCCCGCCGACCACGTCGTAAGTGACGCTAGTCACGTCGATACCCCCGGTCGCCCGCAGCGACGTCAGCAGGTCGTCGTTGTAATTCCGAAGATTCGCGTACTCCATTCGAAGCTGACCCAGCAGCGTGTCCTCCGGATGGAGTTCGTAGACGTGTTCGAGGTGGACGCCGGCGCGGACGTCGTCCAGGTAGTCGGTCAGCGTCTCGGCGACGACGTCGCGCACGCTCGGCAGCGCGGTCAGCGATCCCTGGGTGAACAGGACCACATCGTCTGCTTCCGCGAGTGCGTCCTCGAGCAGGTCCCATCGGTCGTCGCGGAAGTCGAAGTGGCCGAACCGGATGCGGTCGCGGTCGCCGAGCAGTTCGCGGCCGAGCGCGACGCCGTTCGCGGCGGGGTCGCCGCCGACGAACTCGCAGTCGGGGTAGGCGTCGGCAAGGACGCCGAGCTCGTACCCCCAGCCGCAGCCCAGCGAGACCACCGTCTCGCCGCCCGACAGGGTTCCGGCCAGGGAGGCGACCAGCGCCTCGTCCTGGAGTTCCTGCTTCTCGTCGACGTCCGCGAGGTAGAGCTGCTCGGCCCGCGAGACGGGGACCGGACTCTCCTCGGCGTGGTGGTTGGCGGCGCGCTGGACGTCACGGAAGTCCAGCCCCGGGTCCTCGCGGGCCAGCCCGAGCAGCTTGCCGTACACCTCGTCGTAGACGTCGACGCCGGTTCCGCCCAAGCCCGGCCGCTCAGTCCAGTCCTCGCGGCCGAGCAGGCGGGCGGGCCACGGCGAGTGGGCCGGCAGGTCGTCGAGCGGGAGTTCGCGCACGACCCGTAGGCGGCCCGCGACGCGATTAAGCGTTCCGGAAGGTCGGCAATCAGTGGCGGCCGGCCGCCGGAGGAGACGGTAGTCCCGCGAGGAGCGCCCAGTCAGTCAAGAATCCGCGGTGAACCGCAGCTTTCGACAGATTTTATTCGGGTGGCTTCGTGGCCGGACCACAGGAAACGAATGGCTCCAGAGTTGTTAATCGTGGACGACAGCGACTTCCAGCGGACGATGGTCCGGCAGGCCGTCGAGAGCGAGTTCGACGTGGTCGCCGAGGCCGCCGACGGCACCGAGGCGGTCGAGGCGTTCGAGACCCACCGGCCCGACGCGGTGACGATGGACATCATGATGCCCGAGATGGACGGCGTCGAGGCCACCAGCCGGATCAAGGCCGACGACAGCCCGCCGGTGGTGGTGATGGTGACCAGCGTCGACCAGCAGAGCAAGATGAAGCAGGCCGTCAAGGCCGGCGCGGACGGCTACGTGACCAAGCCGTTCGAGCCCGAGGACGTGACGTCCGAACTGCTGTCGGTCCTCTGAGGGCGAGCACCGGAAGCAGTCCGCGGTCGCGGCGTCCCCGGTCTCCCCTCACTCCTCGGCGTCGAGCGCCTGCCAGGAGAGCCGGAGGTTCCGCGCCGCGCTGGTCTGGTCGATCCGCCGGGCCGTGGTCCGGTTCGGCGCGCTCGCCAGCGTCTCGTCGTCCTCGCCGGCGACCGCGTCGAACGCGTCCGCGAGCTGGTCGAGCGTGTCCTTGCCCTCGATCTCGGTGGGCTCGGTCATCAGCGCCTCCGAGACGATCTCGGGCCACTTCGTCGTCGGCGGGTGGACGCCGTAGTCGAGCATGCGCTTGGCGACGTCGGCGGCGTCCTGATCGCCCGCGCTCGCGACGAACTCGTGGTGGAACGGCTCGAAGGGCACCTCGTAGTCGATCTGGCTCGCGAGGTAGTTGGCGTTGAGCACCGCCTTCGCCGAGGCGTCGGCAAGCCCCTCGTCGCCGAGCCGGGCGATGTAGGCGTAGGCCTTCACCAGCACGAGCCAGTTGCCCTGGAAGCCGTGGACCTTCCCGACCGTGCGCTCGGGCTCGAACAGCTCGTAGACGCCGCCCGTGCCGCGACCCTCGCCCTCGCGCCGTCCGACCTCCCGGACCCGGGGCGCGGGCAGGAACTCCGCGAGGTCCGAGACCACGCCGACCGGGCCGGCGCCGGGTCCGCCGCCGCCGTGGGGCGTGGCGAACGTCTTGTGGACGTTGTAGTGCATGATGTCGAAGCCCATGTCGCCCGGCCGGGCCCGGCCGAGCAGCGCGTTGAGGTTCGCGCCGTCGTAGTAGAGCAGCCCGCCGGCGTCGTGGACGACGTCGGCGATCTCCTCGATGTCGCGCTCGAAGAGCCCGAGCGTGTTGGGGTTCGTGAGCATGAACAGCGCGGTCCGGTCGCTCGCGGCCGCTTCGAGGGCGTCGAGGTCGACCCGGCCGTCGTCGGCCGACGGGAGCTCGACGACCTCGTAGCCGGCCAGCGCCGCGCTGGCGAAGTTGGTGCCGTGGGCGCTGTCCGGGACGATGATCTCGTCTCGCCGGTCGCCCTCGCCGTTGGCCTCGTGGTAGGCCTTCGCGACCAGGATGCCGGTGAACTCGCCGGCCGCGCCGGCCGGCGGCTGGAGGCTCACGGCGTCCATCCCGCCGATGCGCGCGAGGTAGTCCTGGAGGCCGTGCATCAGCGCGAGGCTGCCCTGGACGCTCCGGCCCGACCGGTCGGGGTGGACCGCCGCGCTGTCGAGCGCGGCCACGTCCTCGGTGAACTTGGGGTTGTACTTCATCGTGCAGCTCCCCAGCGGGTACGGCCCGGAGTCGACCCCGTAGTTCATCTGGGAGAGCCGGGTGTAGTGGCGCGCGAGCTCGGGCTCCGAGAGGTCGGGGAGCTCGACGCTGTCCCGGGTGAGGTCGTCGGGCAGCGGCGAGTCGACCTCGACTTCCCGGGTGTTCTTCTCCGAGAGCAGCGGCTCGTACTGACCCTCGGCGTCCTCGCCCTCGCCAGTCTCGCCGCCGTCGGCGTCGTGGGTCCAGCGCGCTTGATCGTATCTCATCTCAGGCCACCTCCTCGAAGGCCGCGACGAGACCGTCGACCGCGTGCTCGTTGGCGTCGGTGACGCAGACCTGGACCTCGTGCTCGCCGACGGCGTGGACCGCGAACCCCTCGGCCTCGAGGTCGGCGGCGACCGCCGCGGCGGGCTGGTCGGTGTGGGCGACGAACTCCCGGAAGTGGTGGCGGTCGTGGACCGGCGCCTTGACGCCGGTCACGTCGTCGAGCCTGTCGGCCAGGTCGCGAGCGAGGCGCACGCAGTCGTTACCCAGGTCGACCAGCCCCTCGGGGCCGAGGTAGGCGGCGTGGATGGCGGTCCGGAGTGCGACCCACGCCTGGTTGGTGCAGATGTTGCTCGTCGCGCGCTCCCGGCGGATGTGCTGCTCGCGGGTCTGGAGCGTCAGGGTGTAGGTCCGGCGGTCGGCGGCGTCCTCGCTCGCGCCGACGAGCCGGCCCGGCACCTGCCGGACGAAGTCGTCGCGGCAGGCGAACAGTCCCAGCCCCATCCCGTAGGCGGTCGGCAGGCCGAGGGTCGCGGCGTCACCGACCACGACGTCCGCGCCGACGCTCGCCGGCTCCTGGAGGACCGACAGCGCCACGGGGTCCGACCCGAGGCAGAACAGCGCGCCGTGGTCGGCCGCGAGGTCGCCGATCTCGGCGAGGTGCTCCTCGACGGTCCCGAGCGTGGTCGGGTTCTCGGCGTACACCATCACCGCGTCGTCGTCGACGGCGTCGGCGAGCGCGTCGGGGTCGACGTTCCCGTCGTCGGTGCCGAACGTCTCGACCGACAGGCCCGCGCCGTCGGTGTAGTTCTCGAGGACGTCCCGGCGGTTGTCGAGCAGGTAGTCGGGCACCAGCACGCGGTCGCCGTCGGTCGACCGGACCCGGGCCGCGAGCAGGGCGGCCTCGGCCAGCGCGCTCGCGTGGTCGTACATCGAGGCGTTCACGACGCCGAGACCGGTCAGCTCGACCAGCATCGACTGGTACTCGAACAGGGCCTGGAGGAACCCCTGGGTGATCTCGGGCTGGTACTGGGTGTAGGAGGTCAGGAACTCCGAGCGCTGCGAGAGGTGGTCGACCAGCGAGGGAACGTAGTGCTCGTAGTGGCCCCGGCCGAGGAACTCGGTCAGGTCGTCGTTGCGCGAGAGCAGCCCCCGGACGTGGCGCTCGGCCTCGCGTTCGGTCCTGGCGTCGATGCCGAACTCCCCGTCGAACGCCACCGACTCGGGGATGTCGAACAGCTCCCCCGCGTCGTCGGCGCCGACCGCGTCGAGCATCGCCGCCGTCTCGTCGGCGGTGTGCGGTGCGTAGGGGCTTCCCCGGTCCCCGGACTCGTGTCGTCCGCTCATGTGGGCGGAGGTAGGGAGTCGACGGTTTTAACGTAGGGGGTATCGGCGCGAGCGGTTTCGACGAGCGGGTACTCGACCGAGGGTTTTTACCGACCGCCCCCGACCGGGACGGTACGCTCAGGGTTCACGAATGACGCTCTCTCCGCGGTTCGAGTCGGCTCCCGGCGCGACCGGCGTCGACGTCGTCGACCCGGTCGAGACCCGCCACTTCCCGCTGGCCACCGACGCGCCGGTGGACCCGACGCCCGTCGACCCCGGGCGGTTCGCGTTCCCGGTCGACGCCGCGTGTCGGGTCTCGGTCGGTCGGCTGGGGCTGCCCTACATGCTCCCGGTGGACGTCCGGACGCCCGAGGGCGACCCCATCGCCTCGGTCGACAGCCCCGCGACCCGCGAACTGCCGGCCGGCGACTACCTCGTCGAGCTCCACTCGCCGATCAAGGTGTACCTCCGGACCGAAGGACCCGTGCGGGTCGAGGCCACCCCGGAGGGCGTGGCGTTCGAGTTCGGGGAGACCACCGCGGTCGACGTCGGCGCGCGGTCGTACCACAGCGCCCCGGCGGCGACCGTCACGGTCCCGGACGACCCCGCGGCGGCGATGGCGGCCGTCTCGACGTTCGCGTCGGCGCTGAAGACCACCTCGCCCGAGCGGGCGTGGCCGACGCTGCGGGGCCACCCGCCGGCCGTCGAGCGCGGCGACGAACTCGCGGTTCCCGACGGGCTCGACGCGCCCGAGACCGGGATCACGCTCCGCGTGCCGGCCGACTACGGACACGTCTACGCGGTCGCGCCGCTGGCCTACTACCTCGGTGCCACCGTCGAACCGGGCGAGACCGCCCGGATCACCGCCGGGAGCGGCGTCGACCGTCGCCTCGGCGACGACCCGACCGCGGTCGCCGACGCGGTCGCGGGACTGCTGAAGCGGGTGTTCTTCCTGGACTGCGCGACCAGGACCGAGGGGCTGTACCCCGACGACCTCCGCGAGCGCGAGGTCCTGGCGGCCCGCGCGGACATCGACTTCGCCGGCCTCTACGACGCCGACACCGCCGACCGGCTCGCGGCCTACCTCGCGGTACCCGACGACGCCGTCGCGGCCGCCGCCTCGCCGTGGCACCGGGTCGCGTACGTCCGGCCGGACGCCGACGCGCTCGGGCTACTGCCTGCGCTTGTCAACGACCTCTCGCTGATCCGACCGAAGGCGAGCGCCGCGGACGCCGCCGACGCCGCCGACGGCGCGGTCGACGACCGGCTCGACGGCGCGCTCGACTCGTTCCTCCGCGGGCCGCGGGCGAGCGCCGGGCGAGCGAGCGCCGAACGGACGGGCGGCGAGCGCGGGAGCGACGGGCGAGCGGGCACCGCCGGCGATGACCTGCTGCGGTCGGTGAGGAGCCCGGCGGACGACGCGAGCGCGGCCGGCGTCCCGGACGTCGGCGAGTACGTCTCGCTGCCCGAGACCGACGCGCTCGAACGGGCGTGGGTGGGCGACGGCACCCCGATCCGGGGCACGAAGCTCGTCGCCGAGGCGTTCGCCCGCGAGACGCCCGAGCCCTCCGACGGGACCGTCGACGTCACGGTGGTCTGCAACGACGAGGCGATGCGCGAGGAGTGGGACTCGGTCGGCGAGATCTACGGCAGCCGCGAGGACCTGCCGGTCGACGTGACCGCGCGGGTCGGCGTCCCGACGGGCGAGCTCCGGGCGCTGCTCGCGGGAGACTGCGACGTGTTCCACTTCGTCGGCCACATCGACGGCCGGGGGTTCCAGTGCCCCGACGGCGTCCTCGACGCGGCCGACGTCGGCGAGACGAACGCGACCACCGCGCTGCTGAACGGCTGTCGCTCGCACGACCAGGGGGTCGAACTCGTGAGGGCGGGCGCGAGCGCCGCGGTGGTGAGCCTGTCGGACCTCTTCAACTCGGGCGCGGTCGAGGTCGGCGAGACGCTGGCCCGACTGCTCCACCACGGCTTCGGGGTCGGCGCGGCGATGCGAATCGTCCGGGACCACACCTCGATCGGCAACCGGTACGTGGTCGTGGGCGACCCGGGCGTGACCGTGGCGTACTGCGAGAGCGGCCTCCCGATTATCCACCGCGTCGCCGAGCGAGGGGACGGCCGGTTCGACGTGACTCCCTACTCGTATCCGACGAGAGTGCGGGGCATGGGGACGAACGTTCGGCCCTACCTCCAGGAGTCGGACTGCTACCACGTCGGCGTCGGACCGTGCGGCGAGAAATCGACCGATCCGCGGGCGCTCCAGGTCTCGTTCGTCGGTGACTCCCAGCCGCTGATCGTCGACGACGAACTGGTCTGGAGCGACGAGTGGTTCGACCGCTGAGCTTACGGCCCCGACTTCGCGCACGCGCAGTCGGCGACCGCGCTCCCGCTCTCGGCGAGCAGCAGCGCCACCGCCCAGAGCGCGCCCATCAGTTTCGGATTGTCGGCCAGCCACGCGGTGATGTCGGACGTTCGTGCCATTGCAACGCAGTATCCGATTCCTGTTAATATCTATCTTTCTTAATTTTACCTAGAGTATCAATAACAGATGAACCACCAGTTGCGGCAGCGGCCGGCTCGCCGAGAGCGCGTGGCGCCGACGACCGCCCGTCGTGTCGGCGGAACTCCCTTTTACGTCCCCTGTACCGTTCTGCATCTAACCGCCCGAAGGAGGAAAATTTATAACTCGACCCTGAAAATGTGAGTCACACACAGACGAATGGCGTCCCCAGAATCCACGGGTCCCGAGCGCGGGGCCGGCGACCCGTCCTCCGACGACGACCTCTCGTGCTTCTTCGACGTCCTGAACGAGCTGAAGTCCACCGGCTGCAACCTCCTGGTCGTCGGCGACGCGCCCCGGGAGCTGTTCGCGCGTGCGAGCGCGCGGATGCTGGGCGACGACGGCGCGAACAGGTACCGCGTGCTCGCGGCCACCGACGCGACCCCGGGCAGCATCGCCGACCGGCTCCCCGACCCGGCCGAGTCGCCGCGTCCGGTCGGCGAGACCACCCACCTGCTCAACCACGTCGGCGCCGTCCGGTCGGTCACCGACCCCGCCGACGCGACGGCCCCGGCGGACCTGGCGGGCGTCAAGGAGACCAGGGTCGCCGACCCGCAGCTGACCGGGCTCCAGGCCGCGTTAGTCGAGGCCGTCGACGACTTCGCGGCCCGCGCTGACGACCCGCTCGCGCCCGCGGAGCTCCGCGTCGGCGTCGACTCGCTGGCGCCGCTGGTCGACTTCTACGGCGAGGACGTGGTCCGTCGGTGCCTCCGCATCGTCGGCGGGCACGTCCGGACCCACGACGCCATGGCCCACTACGTACTGCCGGAACCGTACGACAGCGACCTCGTGCGGTCGCTCGCCGCCGACGTCGACGCAGTCGTGGAGGTCCGGCTGGCCGACGCGGCGCCGGACGGACGGGTCGGAGAACAGCGCTGGCACGTCCCGAACCGCGACCTGTCGGTCGGGTGGGCGCCGCTGTAGCCGCGGAGCCCCGCGGTCGGTCGCGGCTCCCCGCGCTACTCGATCTGCTCGCGGTACTCCTCGGCGCTCAGCAGCTCGTCGAGGCCGTCGTCCTCGGCCAGCTCGACCTCCAGCATCCAGCCCTCGCCGAAGGGGTCGTCGTTGACGAGTTCGGGCTGATCCGCGAGCGCGTCGTTGACCGCGGTGACGGTGGCGTTCACCGGCGAGTAGAGGTCCGAGACCGCCTTGATCGACTCGACGACGCCGAACTCCTCGCCCTGGGAGAGCTCCTCGCCCTCGTCGGGGAGCTCGACGAAGACGACGTCGCCGAGCTCGTCCTGCGCGAAGTCGGTGATGCCGATCCTGGCGGTGCCGTCGGTCGTCTCGACCCACTCGTGCTCGCTGCTGTACTTCCGGTCGTCGGGAACTTCGAAGCTCATTGTTACTCACTCAGGAATGGCGTGTCCGCGATCTTTGCTTTTTTCGACTGGCCCCGGACCGTCACGCCGACGACCGTGCCGGCGTCGGCGTACTCGGTCGGGACGTAGCCCAGCGCGATGGGCTCGTTCAGCGTCGGGCTCATCGTGCCGCTGGTCACCTCGCCGATGACCTCGCCGTCGGCGTCGGTCACCTCGTAGCCGTGGCGCGGGACGCCGCGGTCCACCAGCTTGATGCCGACGAACTCCTCGTCGACCCCCTCGGCGTCGACGCCTTCGAGCGCGTCCCGGCCGACGAACTCGGTGTCGAGCTTCACGGTCCAGCCGACGCCCGCCTCGTAGGGGTTGCGGGGGTTCTCCTCGGCGTCGAAGTCCTGGCCCGACAGCAGGAACCCCATCTCCGTGCGGAGGGTGTCGCGCGCGCCGAGGCCGCAGGGCTGGCAGTCGAACAGGTCCCAGACCGCCCGGGCCCGGTCGACGGGGACGATCAGTTCGAAGCCGTCCTCGCCGGTGTACCCGGTCCGCGCGGTCCAGCAGTCGGCGCCCGCGAACTCCGCGTACGCCCCCTCGAACTTCGCGAGGTCGGTCACGTCGTCGTCGGTCGCCGCGTCCACGAGGGCCGGCGCGTCGGGGCCCTGGACCGCGTACATCGCGTACTCCTCGGTGGCGTTCTCGACGTCGGCGTCGAGGTCCCACTCGTCGCGGTGGTCGATCCACCGCCGGTACATCTGGTCGTCGTGGCCCGCGTTGGGGACGAAGAGGAACTCGGCGTCCCGGCCCTCGGGGAGCCGGTAGACCACGGTGTCGTCCAGAATCGTGCCCGCCTCGTCGACGATCATCGAGTAGTGGGAGTCCCCGCGGCCGAGCTCGGTCACGTCGTTGGTCGTGAGCCGCTGCAGCAGGTCGGCGGCGTCGGGCCCGCCGACCTCGATCTGGCCCATGTGGGACACGTCGAAGACGCCCGCCTCCTCCCGGACCGCGGCGTGCTCGGCCTTGATGGAGTCGAACTCGACGGGCATGTCCCACCCGCCGAACTCGGTGAACGTCGCTCCCGCGGCGGCGTGGACGTCGCGCAGTGGCGGCTTCCGAAGGCTCATGCGAGGTGAGTTAGACGCCCGGCACGTAATGTCTTTGTCTTCCGGATACCCATTCGGTCCGTTCGGCGCCTCACGCCGGTTCGACGACGATCTGGCCGTCCCGGAGCTTGTACACCAGCCGGTCGCCCTCCTCGACCTCGACGCCGTCCTCGGCGAACTCCTCGCGGACCGCCTTGATCAGGCTGATTCGCCACCGCTGGGTCACCGTCGTCGTGCCGAGTATCTTCTCCTCGGAGTCGTCGGAGCTCATCTACGGTCGTCTTGACTATCGGTGTTCTTAGGGACTCTTAGCTATTTCGACTATATCGACTAGAGCGCTCGTTTCCGGCAGTGTTTCAGGAATACGGCCGATTCGGTGACGATACGATGGCTCGATAGTCCGGAACCGGGGAATCACCTGCTTCTGTCCCGGCTAACTCGGAGAACTGCGGCCAGCGCACAGCTAATTTTCACACCCTCCACCGACACAGTTAACAAGGAGGGCTACGAGTGACTAAATAGTCGATAATGACGGAGGCGACTGAGTGGACGACGGACCGGCTCCGGTCGCGGCTCGAGGGAACCGGCGCGCAGGCGGCGCTGGTCGCCGCGGCGCGTCCGCCGCCGCGGCCGCCCGACGTCGTGACGGTCGCGCCGGGCGTCGTCGCGGTGTCGGGGCCCGCGGAGCGACGCGCGCCGCTGTACGTGACCGCCGGCCCGACGAGCGAGCGGTCCGTCCAGCGGTACCGAGTCCCGGACGCCGGCGTCGCGGCGGACCGCGTCGCCGAACTGCTGGTCGCCGACGACCGCCGTGCGGTGTGGCTCCGCGGCCGCGACCAGCTCCGCTCGTGGTGGAGCGAGGCGGTCACCGACCTGCTCGAACGCCGCCTCGCGGCCGCCGTCCGTCGGGCGGACGCGCGGCTGGTCGTCTGGACTCACGAGGTTCCGACCCGCGACACCGACGAGTCGGCCTCCGGAGACGGTGCGGCGGTCGGGGACCGCTACGACGTCGTGCTCGCCCCGTGACGCGCCAGCAGGTCCGCGGCCGCGACGCCGACGTCGGTGCTGTCGCAGGCCGGGCACTGGACCGCCAGCGAGCACTCGCCCGTCGGCGGGCGGACGTCGGCGGCGTCGGCGTCTTCGGCGTCGGCGTCTTCGGCGGACGGCGAGTCGTCGGGGTCGCCCGCGGACGCCGCACCGCGGCGGGGTCCCGACGAAACGTCGGAGTCCCGGTCGGCGTCCGGGGCGGACACCGCGAGCGCGAACTGGACGAGCAGGACGAACGTACCGGTGTGACCGCAGTTGTGGCAGTGAGTCATGGGTGTCGGACCGGCAGGTGCGTTCGGCGCGCCGGTCGGCCCGAACTGGTGCGGAATCGCATTTGAACCTTCGCAGCGATCGGTCGACCCCCGGGAGCGATGGCTCGGGCCGGTCGTGTCCGCGGAGCCCGGCGCAGCGGGAGGTCCCGCCCTCAGTCGTCGTCGGCCTGCCGGGGCTCGAGCGGGGTCTCCAGCCCGTAGTCCGCGGCGCGCGACCGCCAGAACTCCTCGTAGCCCTCCTCGCCCGCCCGGTCGGTGACCGTGCTCTCGCCCGACTGCACCCGGTCGAGCTTGAGGTCGATCTCCTCGATCAGCCGGCGGCCCACGTCGTCGCTGACGGTGCCGTTGCGCATCGCGTCCATCAGGGCGCTCTTCTCCTGCTTGAGCACGCGGCGCTCGCCGACGAGCAGCTCCTCCCGGCGGAGCGCGGGGTTGCTCTCCAGGAGCTGGGAGATGGCCTCGTTCAGGTCGCGCTTCTCGCGCTCGTACTCCCCGCGGAAGTCGTCGTACACCGCCCCGGAGAGGTCGCCGGCGGCGTGGAGCCGCTCGGCCGATTCGAGCGCGGCGTCGACCGCGCGGGCCCGCCCGACCAGCAGTTCGTACAGCTCCTCGGCCTCCGACCGGGTCACGATGTCGAGGGAGTTCATCACCCGGCCCATCGTGAGCCCCTGGACCACGAGGCTGAACGCCGCGACGCCGAACACCATCGCCCGGAGCTCGTCGCGGAGCGGGAAGTTCGGCGGCAGCCCGAGCACCAGCGCGATGGGGATCGAGCCGTGGAGCCCGCCCCACACCATGATGTGCTGGTAGTCGACCGGGACGGGCCGAGTGACGAACTGGTTGACCAGGTTCGTCAGGGGGTAGACCACCGCCGCGCGCGCGAGGACGACCAGCGGGACGGCCAGCAGGATGAGCCTGCCGTGGGCCAGCATCTGGTTGATGGGCGTCTTCGCGCCGATGAGCAGGAAGATGAGCGTGTTGACCAGGAACGCCGCGGTCTCCCACGTGTTGAACACCGAGATCTTGGTCTGGGCGCTCATCGCGCGCTCGGCGCCCCGGTTACCGATGAGCAGCCCCGCGGTGACGGTCGCGATGACACCGCTGAAGTAGAAGCCGCCGACCGCGTCGCTCAGGGTGTGTTCGGCGAGCAGGAAGCTGCCGTACGCCAGCACCAGCGTCAGCACGATCTCGGTCATGTGCTCGTCGAGGCGGTACATGACCTGGTACACCGCGAGGCCGGCCACCAGGCCCACGACCGCGCCGCCGACGCTGGCGACCAGGACGTCGGTCGAGGCCGAGACGATGACGTCGGGCGTCACGAGCTGGGCGAGGTCGGTGCCGGCCTCGGTCGACCGCAGGACGAGGGTGTACAGCGTCGTGAAGATGACGACGCCCACGCCGTCGTTGACGAGGCTCTCGCCCTCGACCAGCACCGAGAGCCGCTCGGGGGCGCCGAGTTCCTCGAACAGCGCCAGCACCGAGACGGGGTCGGTGGGCAGGATCATCGCCGCGAACAGCAGCGCGACGAGCAGCGGGAAGCCGAAGGCGTAGTGGCCGACGACGCCCAGCAGGAGGATGGCCGCTATCAGCCCCGCGACCGCGAGGGTGAGGATGTGCGAGAAGTTCGTCCGGAAGTGCTCGAGGTCGGTGGTCGCCGCCCCCTCGAACAGCAGCGGCGGGAGGAAGACCAGCAGGATGAGGTCGTGGGACAGTTCGATGTCGATGGCGACGCCGAGGACCGAGACGGCGAGCCCCGCGAGCAGCAGCGCGATCGTGTAGGGGAACCGGCCGATCTTCGCGACGAAGACGCCGACGCCCGCCGCGATGACGAACACCGACAGCAGGTCGATGAGCTCCGCGGCGATGCCAGTCTCTGCGACCATGCCCGGAGGTAAGTCGCCGGCGTCATTAAACGTCCGTGGCCCTCCGGGCGACCGGACCGGCGCGGGTCCGAAAAGCGGGGTCCGAGCGAGGTCCGCGGTCGATTACTGGTACTCGGTGATGGTCAGGTCGTAGCTGCCCGACCCGCTGTAGGAGTCGACGTCGATCTGCAGCGCCGTCGACGTGTCGGGGCTGTCGATGGTGATGGACTCCTGGCTGTCCGTGCTGATCGACCGGTAGTCGTAGTTGCTCGGGGACGCCGCGGTCGTCGTGCCCTCGTTGACGTAGAGGTCGAAGTCCGCGTCGCTCGGCCCGTCGAGCTCCACCACGACCTGGCTCGGCGAGCTGTACTCCCACGACCACGAGTAGTCGTCGTAGTCGGCCGAGCCGGACAGCGAGTCGCTGACGGTCTGGGAGGTCGAGCCGCCGTCACCGCCGCCTCCGCCGCTGCCGGGCTGGGTGGTGACCGCGTTGTAGGCGTTGACCTGGCCCGCGCCCTGCTTGTCCGACGAGAGCCCGATGTCCTTCGCGGTGCTCTTGAGGTGGCTCCGCAGCTCCGAGTTGGTGAGGTCCCACTTCGCGAGCGTCAGGCCGGCCACGCCCGAGGTGACCGGCGTCGCCATCGAGGTGCCCGACAGCTTCTCGTAGGAGCCGCGGGCCTCGGTCGTGGTCGAGAGCACGTCGACGCCGGGCGCGCAGAGCTCGACGCTGCTGCCGTACTGGGAGAACGACGCGAGCTGCTCGTCGCTGTCCACCGCCGAGACCGCGACGCACTCGCTGTAGGCCGCGGGGTACGAGACGCCGCTCGTGCCGTCGTTGCCGGCGGCCGCGATCACGAGCGCGCCGTTGTCGGTCGCGTACGAGACCGCGTTCTTCATCGTGGAGGTGTACCCGCCGCCGCCGAGGCTCAGGTTGATGACGTCCGCGCCCCGGTCGGCCGCCCACTCGACGGCGTCGGCGATGTCGGACGTCGACCCGCTGCCGCTCTCGTCGAGCGCCCGGCCGTTGATGAGCGTGGAGTTGCCCTGGCCCGCGACGCCGGTGCCGTTGTCGACCACGGCCGCCGCACATCCCGAGACGTGGGTCGCGTGGTACTCGTCGCTGGGCGCGTCCGGGGCGGGGTCGGAGTCGTCGTCCGCGAAGTCCTTCCCGGGGTCAGAGGCGTAGTTGGCCCGGAGGTCGGGGTGGTCGTACTGGGCGCCGGTGTCGACCACGGCGATGGTGACCCCGCTGTCGCCGAACGTGGTGTCCCACGCCCGGTCGGACTCGACCTGCTGGGGCGCGTACTGGTCGCCGAACCTGGGGTCGTTCGGGGTTGCGAACGCGGTGTGGGTCGCGTTCGGCTCGGCGTACTTGATGCCGTCGCGCTGGGTGATGGCGTCGATGAAGTTCTGCTTGGCCTTCTCGGGGGCCCGGCTCGGGAACTCCACCGCGGCGTACCGGAGGTTGTCGTTGGTGTGGACGACCTCCGCGTTGCCGGGCAGGTGGCCGGCGACCGTCGCCTCGACGTCGCCGTGGCCCGCGGAGACGCCCACGAGGATCTCGTCCTTCTTCGGGCCCGGCTCGCGGCCGGGAGTCGCGGCCGCGACGCCGCCGACCGCCGCGGCGGCGCCGACCGCACCCGTCGCCTTGAGGAAGTCGCGTCGACCGAATCGGTTGGGGGTTTCGTCTGACATGCTGCGTCGTGATACAAACGACCGTAGTTATTTATTCTTTTTCCATACTGAAATAAACTGTTTATTTAGTTTAATTAGCTACTCAATTAGTGGTGTGGCGAGCGGGCCGGGCGAACCGCCGGGCGAGGGCCGGCTCTGCGCCGGCGGGAACGACCGGCCGGGGCGGACCGCCACCGCTATGGTCCGAGGTCGGCTACCGGCGGGTATGCAACCGCTGCGCTCGCTCCTCGACGGGGCGACGACGGTCGCGCTGTTCGTGGACGGGCCCAACGTGCTGCGCGAGGAGTTCGACGTGGACCTCGACGACGTCCGGGCGGCGGCCGAGGAGCTCGGCCAGCTCTCGGTGGCGCGGCTCTACCTCGACGAGCACGCCACGCCCGGGCTCATCCAGGCCGCCGAGGCCAGGGGCTTCGAGGTGACGGTCACCAGCGGCGACGTGGACGTGAAGCTCGCGGTCGACGCGACCGAGTTCGCGCTGACCGAGGGGCTCGACGTGCTGGCGGTCGCCTCGCGGGACACCGACTTCAAGCCCGTGCTGGAGAAGGCGGCCCGGAACGGCGTCCGGACCGTCGCCATCGCGCCGGGCGAGCACGGCCGGTCGGACGCGCTCCGGAACGCGGCCCACGACACCGTGGTCCTGGAGGAGTGAGCGTGTCGGACGGAGAAGGGACGAACTGGCCCTCGATTCGTCCGGGCTACTCGCCGGGACCGCCGGCGTCGCCCAGCGTCGCCACCGCGACCCGGTGGTCGTCCCCGTCGAGCCGCAGGACCACCGAGTCCGCGATGGCGTCGGCGACCGCCTCGCGCCACGCCTCGACCGCCGCGACGTGGCGCTCGCGGTGGCGCTCGACCGTGAACTCGGCGTCGGGGTCCGCGCGGAGCGCGTCCTCGGTGTCGTCCGGGGTCGGGTAGGCGGGCACCGCGCCCTCGTCGACGAACCGCGCCGGCGGGACGTGGACCGCGCCGGTCTCGGGGTCGCGGTCGTCGCCCTCGCGGGCCGCCGCGCCCGGCCCCGGGTCGTGGAGCCTGGCCCGCATCCGGCCCGAGAACGGCGGAGTCGCCCGCAGGACGGGCCGGCGGTCGCTCCGCCGCCGGGCCTCGTAGGCGGTCACCACGTCGCCGGTCGTGACCGCGAGCGACCGGACGTCCCGGGGGTCGGTGCTCATGTGGTGGCGTGCGGGCCGGAGCCACTTGGCGTTCGCGCTCCGGCGCCGCGCTACGGAGCCGAGCCGCGCCGGAGCACGGACCGATTCACAGCCGTTTTCTCCCCGCACACCCAACGGACGGCCATGAGCGAGGACCTCGGCACGCCGGTGCTCGACGACCACCTCCACCTCGACCCCGACCACGGCCGGGGCATCGAGGCGGTCAAGGACTTCGCCCGGAGCGGCGGCACCCACCTGCTCGTGGTCAACAAGCCCTCGTGGCTGCTCGGGGTCGAACCCGAGACCGGCGAGGAGTTCCGCCCCGTCTTCGAGACCACCATCGACGTCGTCTCGCGCGCCGACGAGGTACTGGACGGCCGGGCGTGGCCCGTGCTCGGGGTCCACCCCGGTCTGGTCTCGAAGCTGGTCGACGACCGCGGGTACGCCCCCGAGGAGGCCCGCGACCTGATGCAGGCGGGGCTCGACCTCGCGGCCGAGTACGTCGACGCGGGCGAGGTGGTCGCGCTCAAGACCGGCCGGCCCCACTACGACACCACTGACGCGGTGTGGGAGGCGTCGAACGCGGTGCTGCGCCACGGGCTGGCGCTGGGCGCCGAACGCGGTTGTGCGGTCCAGCTCCACACCGAGGCCAGCGAGGACCTGACCGAGATCGCCGAGTGGGCCGAGGACGCCGGGCTCGACCCCCTGAAGGTGGTCAAGCACTACGCCGCCGGAGAGCTGGCCGGGCCGACCCCGAGCGTGATGAGCGAGAAGGACCGGCTGGAGCGGGCGGCCGAGCGCGGCGAGCCGTTCCTGATGGAGACCGACTTCGTCGACGACCCCGACCGGCCCGGCGCGGTGATGGGCCCCAAGACGGTGCCGCGACGTGTCAGGTGGATGCGGGAGGAGGGGTACGACGACGCGGTCCGGACCGCCCACGTGGAGACGCCGAAGCGGGTGTACGGCCTCGATACGGAAGAAACGTGGGACCGGTAGCGCAGCCCAAGCAGAAAGGCATATGAAGCGGGCAACACTCGGAAAGGATATGAGCGCGCCTCCGGAGGAATTCTACTCCGACGAACGCTGGCAGAACTGGCTCGACCGCATCCGGGAGGAGGAGATCGACCCGGAGGACGAGGACTCGGCCCGACTGCTCCTCAACCTCCAGGACGACGTCGCCATCGCCGTCGCCAAGATCGTCACCGCCTACGACGACGGGCAGGTCGAGGAGGAGGAGGCGCTCGAGGAGCTCGCCGACATCCGCGAGGTCGTGCTCGACGAGGTCGAGTTCGACAACGACGAGAAGGCGATGCTCATCGACGGCGTCCAGACCAGCCTGGTCTGCGTCTTCTACGCGGCCGAGCAGTACGTCGCCGACGGACCCGCCGAGGAGGGCAGCGTCGAGGAGTACGTCGTGGAGGCCGGCCGGGCCGAGGAGGGCGAGGACCTCGACTCGGCGCTCGGCCTGGTCGCGGCGGCCGGGACGCGCATCATCGACGGCGAGGAGCTCGACATGACGGTCACCGAGGACATCGAGTACGGCCTCGTCACCGAGTGGGTCAACGGGCTCGACAGCCTCCAGAGCGCCATGAGCGACCCCGAGGTCGTCGAAGAGGAAGACGAGGCCGACGAGTAGCCGCTCGCAGCGCTATTTTTATCTGTCCGCCCTGAAAGGAAGCGGGTAGTGCGACTGCGAACCGACGACCGCGGCGTGACGGTCCAGGTCGGGACGGTGCTGCTGTTCGCGGTGGTGGTCGTCCTGCTGTCGACCTACCAGGCCTCGGTCGTCCCCCAGCAGAACGAGCAGGTGGAGTTCGACCACAACCAGCGGGTCCAGGGCCAGCTCCAGGACCTCCGGGACGAGCTCCTCCGGACCGCCGCCACGGGCAGCGGCGGGTCGTCGTCGGTCGCGCTCGGGACCCGGTACCCCGTCCGGGCCGTCTTCGTCAACCCGGCGCCGCCGTCGGGGACGCTGTCGACCACGTCGGCGGCGGACATCGTCGTGAAGAACGCGAAGGCGACCGGCGAGACCGGTGACTACTGGACCGGCGACGACAGAACCTTCGCGACGAAGGGCCTGACCTACGAGCCGAACTACCACGTCTACCAGAACCCGCCGACGACCGTCTACCGGAACAGCGTGCTCTACAACCGGTTCGAGAACGGTGCGCGGCTGACCGTCGCGGGTCAACAAGTAGTCGAGGGTGACAGCATCACGTTGGTCACGCTTGACGGCAGCCTCTCGAAGTCGAGCAGCGGAACCGCGAGTGTGAACGTCGAGGCGGTCAGCACCGCCACCCGGACGATCACCGTCCGGAACGAGAATCCCGGCGAGTCGGTGACGGTGGTCGTTCCGACCGTGCTGAGCGCCGGCAAGTGGGAGCAACTGCTCGCGGACGAACTCGACCCGGACTCGAACGACCCCGAACGGTACGTCTCCGCGGTGGAGAACGCCGGGGCGGGCGCCGTCAGAATCGCGTTCGAGCCCGGCACCTACGAGTTGCGACTGGCCAAGGTCGGAGTCGGAACGGGTGTTCCCGACGTCGACGCACACTACGTCACCGACGTGCGAGGGGACGGGACCAGCGTTCCGACAGGCGGCACCCAGAAGGTCGTGGTGGAGGTGCGGGACCGGTACAACAATCCCGTCGCGGGCGCGACGGTGGAGCCGATCGGCGTCTCGGCAGGGTCGGTGTCGCCCGCAGCGGTCGAGACGGACTCCGACGGGCGAGCGACGTTCGTCTACCACGCCCCCGCTGACGCGGGCACGGAGACGGTGACCCTCGCCATCAGTGACAGTCCGGTCCCCCGAGAGAAGGCCACGGTCGAGATCGACATCGAGGGAGGCGCAGACGGCGGTGGGACCGACGATCGGGACGACGGCGCTTACTGGACGCGCTGGGAGAACGAGACCATCCGCGCCCAGCCCGGCATGACCTGCTACGCGAACGACACCTGTCGGTACGACCTCGCGTACGGCAACTCGGTAACGCTGACCGCGAACACGACCCCGGTCGCGGACGGCGCGACGGTCGCGTTCAGCGTGAACGACACGGACACGGGGCAGTTCGCCGTCGACCGGGCGAGGACCGCAAGCGACGGGCGCGTCGAAGTGGACCTCGACCAACTCAGCCCCGGAAACGTCACGGTCTACGCCTCTAGCGGCGGGACCGGGGACAGGTTGGCGATCGAGACGTACGACTCCGGCGGAGGTCCGTCGAACACCCTCGCGTACAACGACGACGGAGAGGCCGTCGATTCACCGGAGGACAGCGACAGCACCGAGTCCTCGCTCACGTTCAGCGTCAGCAACGAGTACGATCAGGACGTGACGATAACTGACGTCACGGTCGATCCGCAGAACGGCTTTATTAACCGACTGAGCGACCCGTCGACCGACGAAGGCAAGTGGCACAGCGAACTGTACGTCGAGGCCGACGTCCGGAACGGCGGAACCGACATCCCGGGCGGAACCGACCTCCCGACGACTATCGACGTCGACGCGGACGGCCACTCCGGCGCCAGCGTCGAACCGGTGGCGTCGAGCAACTCGGACGCCACGATATACCTCTACAAGTTCCGGAGGGAGAACGGTGGCGGCGTCAGCGACGTGGCCATGAACGACAGGAGGGTCGAAATCACCCTCCGGTACGAACTCGCCGACGGCACCACCGATTCGGTGACGTTCACCGTCGATCCGTCGTGACGCCACAGTTCGACGTTCGTCGAATCCCTTATCGACAAAATCTTATAGCCGGTCGCCGGAGCTAGGGACATGACAGCCGTCGGTATCGACGCAGTCGAAATCTGGACGGGGAAACTGAAGCTCGACCTCCCGGGGACGTTCGCGCCGGAGAAGGGCGAGGACCCCGAGAAGTACACCAAGGGGCTGGGGCTGCACGCGAGTTCGTTCCCGGACGCCCACGAGGACATCGTGACGATGGGCGCCAACGCCGCCAAGCGCCTGATGGACCGCAAGGGGCTGACCCCCGACGACATCGGCCGCATCGACGTGGCGACCGAGTCGGCGTTCGACAACTCCAAGCCGGTGTCGACGTACATCGCGGGCTGCCTCGAGCAGGTGTACGACGGCGACTTCCACCACGCCAACAAGGGCGAGCGCAAGTTCGCCTGCATCGCCGGCACGCAGAGCCTCGACGACGCCTACAACTGGATCAAGGCCGGGCGCAACCGCGGTCGGGCGGCGCTCGTGGTGGCGACCGACACCGCGCTCTACGAGCGGGGCGACCCCGGCGAGGCGACCCAGGGCGCGGGCGCGGTGGCGATGCTCATCGACGAGGACCCCGACCTCGTGGAGCTGTCGACCGACCAGGGGTACGGCAGCGCCGACGAGACCGACTTCCTCAAGCCCAACCAGCAGTTCCCGAGCGTCGACGGCAAGCGCTCGATGCAGGTGTACCTCGCCCGGATGCGCGAGGCGCTGGAGGACTACGAGTCGGTCGCCGGGGCCTCCCACCCCGAGGACTTCGCGTACATCCCGTTCCACACGCCGTTCCCCGGCATGGTCCGGCGGGCCGCGCTGCTGGCCTACCGCCACATGATCCGGGACACGCCCATCGAGGAGGAGCTGGCCGAGGAGATCGGCTTCCAGCCCCGCGAGGAGGAGTACGACGACCGCGAGGCCTACGAGGAGGCCATCCGCGACCACATGGACGACCTGAAGGCGACCGAGGCGTACCGCGAGTGGTACGCCGACACGGTCGAGCCGACCCTCTCGATCTCCCGGGAGGTCGGCAACTGGTACACCGGGTCGGTCCACATCGCCCGCGCCGCCGCGCTCAAGGGGGCCGCAGAGGAGGGCCTCGACCTCGCGGGCGAGAAGCTCGGCGTCGGCTCGTACGGCTCGGGCGCCCAGGCCGAGGTCCACGCCGAGACGGTCGCCGACGGCTGGCGCGAGGAGATCGAGCAGCTCACCATCGACGAGCAGAACGAGCGGCGCTACGACCTCTCGTTCGCGGAGTACGAGGACGTCCACGACCGCCACAACCACGACAAGACCGTCGAGATGGAGGAGTTCACGGTCCCCGACGGCGAGTTCGTGTTCACCGGCCGCGGCCGGATGAACGAGCGGCTCTACGACTACGTCGAGTAGCGGGTTCGGGCGTTCCCGTTTCGGTTCTGCGTCGATTCCCGGTTCTTCTGCCTCCTTGCTGTTTATTCCTGTCAGAGATGAGTTCGTCGGTGTCGGCGGACAGAGGACTGTCGCGAGAGCTAGCGACTCCCGTCACCGATGAATTACCGCACCGCGACAGCCTCACGCCTCCCCAGCCTCGGCGGCCGCATCGACGCGCCCGCCTCCCTCGCACGCTTGGCGGACCACGAGGGTCCGCCGTGGGAGCTTCGCTCCCACGAGCCTGCACTCGTTCTGCTCGTACAGACGCCAGCGCGCGCCGGAGCACAGAGACCACGTCTCCCCTCCCTCCAGTTCTCCCCGATACTGCGGTCCAAGCCGGCCGAGTCCTTATAAACGAGCGCCCCCGAGTACCGGGGCATGAGCGACGTTGGCACGGAGGGCGCGAGCGAGCCGACCGGCGGCGGAGGCCCGGCCGAACTCGAATCCCAGAAGGCGGTCGAGTCTGAGCCTGACGAGACGAGAGCCGCCGACTCCGGAACCGAGACCGAGGCGCCCGACCCGGAGGTCGAGTCCGCCGCGCCCAGCGACGCCTTCGAGGCGCTGGGCAACGAGGTCCGGATGGCGGTCCTGCGGGCGCTCGTCGACCCCGAGAGGGACGACGAAGGCGGCGAGGGCGGCGCCGTGCGGACCATGACCTTCTCGGAGCTGTTCGAGGCGAGCCCGGCCGACACCACCGCGGGGTTCGCCTACCACCTCCGGCAGCTCACCGGGCTCTTCCTGGAGAAGACCGGCGAGGAGGGCGACGAGTACGGGCTGACCTACGCCGGTCGCCGGGTCGCCCGCGCCATCGCCGCCGGGACCTACACCGACCGGGTGTCGTTCGGCCCGGTGCCGACCGGCGACGCCTGTCCGCTCTGCGCGTCCGGGGACCTCGCGGCGGTCTGCGAGGCCAACTACGTCACGGTCGCCTGCGGGGACTGCGACCGCGCGGTCCTGACCCTGCCGTTCCCGCCCGGCGCGCGCCGGGACCGCGACCCCGAGCGCCTGCTGGCGGCCTTCGACCGCCACCACCGCCACCGGCTCTCGGTGATGTCCGACGGGCACTGCCCCGAGTGCGCCGCCACGATGGACGCCGCGCTGGCGTCGCCGCCCGACTCGGTGACCGAGCGCCTGCCCGACAGCGAGGCCCGGCGGGCGCAGGTCCGCCTCGACTGCGCGCAGTGCGGCTGTCGCCTCCACGCGCCGGTGACCCTCGCGGTGCTCGAACACCCGGCCGTCGTGGCGTTCTTCCACGACCGCGGGCTGAACGTCCGGGACCGCCCGATCTGGAACGTCGGCCCGGAGTGGGCCGAGACCGTCGTCTCCGACGATCCGTGGTGCGTCCGGGTGAGCGTCGAACTCGACGACGAGGTGCTGGAGCTGTTCGTCGCCGCGGACTGCTCGGTCGCCGCGACGCGGCGGCGGTCCGTCGAGGAGGTCCGGCAGGCGTCGTAGCTGTCGATCGAGGACACCTTTTCCGCGTTAGAGCGCCGAGCGACGCCGCCGCGAGATGGAACAGACCGTCGCGGCCGTCACTAATAAACCAATTATCGCAATATAAAATTCCGGCGAGGCCGTTCACGGACTGCGTAGTGCAGTCTCCGTTCGCGGGCGTGTCCGGCGGTCTAACTGAGCTCACGACGCTCGTGACCGGGCGATACGGGTGACCTGTCGACGTGTCGAACCCGAGAACGCCGGTACTCCGACGCGCGACGGCCTGTCGGGCGTTCGACGCTGGAGAAGGGAGTGGGACGGGCCGACCGAAGCCCGGGGCTCGGACTACTCGTCGGTTCCGGGCGACTCCTCGTCCGATTCGAGGAACCCGTGGTACGGGCAGACGTGCTCGTCCCGGATGATCTGCTCGTCGACGATGTCGAGTCCGAGCTCGTCGAGCTCCTCGGCGATCCGGTTGAGCTCGTCGTGGCTCCGGCCGATGGCGTTCACGTACACGTTTCGCTTGCCGGTCATGATCTCGCGGACGGCCGTGACGCCGTGTACCTCCCGGGCCCGGTCCGCGAGCTCGTCCCGCTCGGTGACCGGTGCGGTGCAGATGATCTTGGTGTAGAGGGGATAGCCCGCCAGGTCGTAGTCGATGTCGAGGTGGTAGCCCCGGATGATGCCCTCCTCCTCGAGTTTGTTGATCCGCGTTCGGACGGTGCTCGGCGACAGGTCCAGCTTCTCCGCGATGTCGTTCGAGGACGTCCCCCGGGCGTCCTGCTGGAGGTAGTAGAGGATGGACTTGTCGACCGAGTCGAGTACGCCGTCTCTCATCTGGCGAGCGGTTCGGCGCCCGGTGTAATATGGCTCCTGATTTCGCCACGGCCCGGCGGACCGGCTGGCTCCGTGCCTGATCTCCCCCGGGCGTGACGGCACGGGCCACCGGGACCGTCGGGCGACCCTGCAAGTCGGAGAGAGACGGCAGGCCGTCGTCCCCGGACAGGAACCGGACGTTCAGAAGACGAAAACGCGTTAGAAGTCCCTAATTTTGACGATACGTCATTAGAAACCACTAGTTTATGGTGTTCCGTCGGTTACGTCGGAGTACACGCCCGCACCGGGCACCACTCACCATGTCCACGATCATCGACGGAATCTCGACTGCGAAGCAGAACCGTCCCGCGAAGGAGGAATCGCTCCATGCGGAGGCCCAACCCCACGTCTACGCCCTCAGTGGCGACCGGCCGGGAGCGCCGAGAGCCCGGCGTCCCCGGTCGACCGGCGATTCGCTCGGTTTCGCAGGCGAAACGCAGGTGCCGGCGGTCGACGCGGAGGCGCCCGCATGAAGGAACTGGAACGGGACCTCGGACTCCCGTCGGTCCTCGCCATCAGCATCGGCGCGATGGTCGGCAGCGGCATCTTCATCCTGCCCGCCCTCGCGCTCGAGATCGCCGGCCCCGCCGTCATCGTGGCGTACCTGATCGCCGGGCTGCTCGTGGTGCCGGCAGCGCTCTCGAAGTCCGAGATGGCGACCGCCATGCCGGAGGCCGGCGGGACGTACATCTACATCGAGCGCGGGATGGGGCCGCTGCTCGGCACCGTCGCCGGCGTCGGGACGTGGTTCTCGCTGTCGTTCAAGGGCGCGCTCGCGCTCGTCGGCGGCGTCCCCTACCTGCTGCTCCTGTTCGACCTCCCGCTGAAGCCGGTCGCGCTGGGGCTCGCTGCAGTGCTCATCCTGGTGAACCTCGTCGGGGCGAAGCAGACCGGGCGACTCCAGCTCGCCATCGTCGTCGTCATGCTGGCGGCGCTGGGCTGGTTCGCGGCCGGGAGCGCGCCCGGCGTCCGGTCGGCCAACTACGTCGGCTTCTTCGACGCGGGTATCGGCGGGCTCCTGGCCGCGACCGGGCTGGTGTTCGTCTCGTACGCCGGCGTCACGAAGGTCGCCAGCGTCGCCGAGGAGGTCGAGGACCCCGGTCGGAACATCCCCCTCGGCATCCTGGGATCGCTGGCGTTCACGACCGCGCTGTACGTGGCGATCGTCGCGGTGCTGGTCGGGATAACCGACCCCGGGAGCGTCGCCGGCTCGCTGACGCCGGTGGCCGTCGCGGCCGAGGTGACGCTCGGCCAGGCCGGCGTCGTCGCCGTCATCGCCGCGGCGCTCCTCGCGCTCGTCTCGACGGCCAACGCCGGCATCCTCTCCTCGTCGCGCTACCCCTTCGCGATGAGCCGGGACAGGCTGGCCCCGCCGTCGCTCTCGGCGATCAGCGATCGGTTCGGCACGCCCGCGGCCTCGATCACGCTCACGGGCGCGGTGCTGCTGGTGCTCATCGCGTTCGTCCCGATCCTCGAGATCGCGAAGCTCGCCAGCGCCTTCCAGATCATGGTGTTCGCGCTGATCAACGTGGCCGTCGTCGCCTTCCGAGAGGGGGACGCGGCGTACGACCCCGAGTTCACCTCGCCGCTGTACCCCTGGGTGCAGGTGTTCGGCGTCGTCACCGGGGCGGTGCTCCTCACCCAGATGGGGACCGTGGCGCTCGCGGGCACCGCCCTCATCACGGTCGGCAGCGTCGCCTGGTACCTCCTCTACGTCCGCCCGCGCGTCAGCCGGGAGGGCGCAGCGACCGACGCCATCCGGCGCCGGGTCGGCCGGAACGCGCTCACGGACGTCGAGTCCGCCATGGCCGAGGACACCCGCGAGGTCCTCGTCGCGCTCACGAAGAACGTCGACGAGGACCGCGAGCGCTCGCTCGTGGCGATGGCCGCCGACCTCGTCCGCGAAGACGACGGTCGCGTGGTCGCCGTCCGGTTCGAGGAGATCCCCGACCAGGCGCCGCTCACCGAGGACGCGACCGTCCAGTCGGCGTCCGACATCTCGTTCGAGACCCGGACGGAGGCGCTCTCGGCGGAGCTCGGCGTCGAGGTCGAGGCCGACGAGATCGTCAGCCACGACACGAAGCACGCCGTCGTCAACTTCGCCGAGCACCGCGGCGTGGACGCCGTCGTCGCCGAGCACGAACCCCTCCGGCTCCGGTCGCGGCTCCTCGGCGACCCGATCGACTGGATCGTCCGGCACGCGCCGTGCGACGTGCTCCTGGTGGACAACCTCGGCTACGACCGGCCGGAGCGCATCGTCCTCTCCGCGGACAGCGGCCCGTATCCGCCCGCGGCGGTGACCGTCGCCGAGACGATCGCCGCGGCGAACGACGGCGCGGTCTCGCTCTGGCACCCCGGGGACCGGCGGGGGACCGACCGACGCCGGGACGCGATGGACGCGTACCACGCCGAGCTGTCAGAACTGCTCTCGGTCCCGGCCCGCAGCGAGTCGGTCCGGACCGATGGCGGACGGCAGTCCCGTCCCGACCTGCTGGTGCGCCGGGGCGCCGACGGCGGGCTCCGGCACGCGCTGTTCGACGACCGGCCGGTGGTCCCGAGCCCCGGCTGCACGACGGTCACGGTCTACCCCCACGAGTCGCGCCGGCCGTCGTTCGCGCGCCGGCTCCTCGAACGGGCGACGTTCTGACGGGAGCGGCGGTAGCCCCGCGGCGGTCCTGCGGCGGTCCTGCGGCGGCGGTCTCGCAGCGGCGGTCCCGCGGCACGTCGTCTCTCTCCTGCGTCGGGTCTCCCGCGAGTCGCCCTATCGCGGATGGTCCATCTCGGGCTTCAGGACGCCTGCGGATTCCCTTCCTCGTCCAGGAGGCCGAGCGCGTCGAGCGCGCTCCGGCGCTCGTCGGTCGGAAGAACCCGGTAGCCCTCGCCGACCGCGACCGTCGCGACCGCCACGTCCGCGGGCGAGAACGACGCGTCGTCGGGGGCCGCCAGCGCCGCCAGCGCGAGGTCGACGCCGGCGTCGAGGTCGGCGTCCGCGGCGTACTCGGCTTCGAGGAACTCCCGGATGTCGGCGCTGTCGCGGCCGACCGCGGCGGCGCGCCACGCCGAGGGCGTCCCCGAGGGATCGGTCTCGTAGAGCGCGGGCTCGCCGTCGGTGACCCCGCCGACGAGCAGCGCGGTCCCGAACGGCCGGGCGCCGCCGGACTGCGTGTACTCCTGGACGCGGTCGGCGACCGCCTTCGCGAGCGGCTCGACGCCCATCGGCTCGTCGTAGGTCAGCCGGTCGCGCTGGGCGGTCTCGCGGGCGAACTCCACGAGCTTCCGGGCGTCGGCCGCGTTGCCGGCCGAGGCGACCCCGAGGTGGTGGTCGACCTGGTGGAGCTTCTCGACGCTCTCGGGGTCCATCAGCGGCGAGCGCACCCGGCGGCGGGCCGCGAGGACGACGCCGGCGTCGGTCCGGACCCCGACGCTGGCGCTGCCGCGCTCGACCGCCTCGCGGGCGTACTCGACCTGGTAGAGCCGGCCGTCGGGCGAGAAGATGCTGGTGCCGCGGTCGTACGCCTGCTGGTCACCCTGCATCAGGCGCCCTCCTCGGAGTCGGTGGCGGTGTCCGGACGAGTCGACGCCTCGTCGTAGAGTTCGGCGGGGTCGTCGTAGGCGTCGATGGTCACCCCGTCCGCGGTGACGACCGCCGCGGTGACGCCGTTGCCCGAGGCGGTGTCGCGCTCGATGGCGCTCTCGACCGCCCGGGCCGCGGCGGCGGTCGCTCCGTCCACGTCGAGGCCGGGCCGGAACTCGCCTTCGAGGACGCCCAGGGCGAACTGCGTCCCGCTGCCCTTCGCGGCGTACGGGGCCTCCATGACCGCGCCGCCGCCGTCGAGGTCGTAGACGTGGGGACCCGCGTCGTCCACGCCGCCGAGGACCGGCCGGACCAGCCGGTACGGGCCGTTCCGGAGCAGGTTGCCCGCGAAGGTGGCGAAGGCGCCGACGCTCGGCGGGTCGCCCCGCCGGAGCGCGTACTGGTCGGCGTGCGACCGGAGCCGCCGGGTGTAGTCCTGGATGCCGCCGACCGCGCCGGAGAGCGCGACCGCGGCGGTCGGGTGGACCCGCTCGACCTTCTGGGTGTCCTTGCTCGTGACGAACCGACCGCCGGCGCTGGCGCGCCTGTCGGCCATCACGACGACCGCGTCCGCGGCCGTGACGGCGACGGTGGTCGTCCCGGTCTTCGTGAGCTCCGGGTCTGCGTCGGCCGACGAACGGGGGTCCCCGCTCGCGCCGACCGTCGGTCGGGGGTTGACGTCTTGCATCGGACTCCGGTAGGGGCCGGTCCCCGAAAAATATTAGCTAAAATATATTTTAGCCGGGCGCGTGGACCGAACGTCTGACGCCGACCCGCGGTTGCCGGACCGGCCGAGAGACGACAGTGGCGACGGCGTTCAGGGGAAGTCCCGGAGCTCCCGGAGCACGTCGTCCATCGGCTCGTCGGTGATGGCCAGCGAGAACCCCTCGAGCCGGGCCATCTTGGGCGCGTGCTCCCAGAGGTCATCGCGGTCGAGCCCGTGGAGGACCACCGCGTTCGGCGTGGGGTTGACCACGCGCATCGCGACCAGCGCCGACTCCCCGCGGGTGACGTTGGTGAACATCAGCGCGCGGCTGGTGCTCTGGCCGTAGAGCCGGTAGAACTCCTCGCTGGAGAGCCGGGTGATGGCCTGGATGCTGTCGATGACGGTGTGGCCGGTGACGTGGTCCTGGTCGCCGGACGCCAGCTCGGTCGCGCCGACCGCGTCGTAGAACCGGTCGAGGTGGACCGTGGTGGGGTACTCCCGGAGGTCGTTGACGATGTCGCTCTCGAAGCCGGCCGAGAGCACCCGGGCGTACTGGCGGATGCGGTCGCCGCCCCGGCGCTCGTCGATGTCGAGCAGCGCGGTCACGACCCGAGCCACGACGCCGATGCCCGGGCTCGCCCGGCGGCCGCTCTCGTAGTCGCTCACGACCGACGACGAGACGTCGAGCTGGTCGGCCAGGTCGGTCTGGGAGACGCCGAAGTCGGTCCGCCACTTCCGGAGGGTCGCGCCGGGGTCGTCGCTGAGCGTTATCTCGCCCGCGATGCGCTCGGCGAGGTCCTCGCGGGGGTCGGTTGGCTCTGTCATGGTCCGGAGTGCGCCGGTCGAGAGGAAAAACGTGTCGAAGTTCGGGTTCGACGCGCGACGAACGCACCGGGACACTGATAGTGGGGCGCGTTCACGGCTATCACGATGCCATCGACGGTCGTTCACGTCGCGCTCGCCGGCCTCATCGGGACGGCCCTGCTCGCCGAACACTTCGACGGGAAGGCGGTGGCGGTGGTGATGGCGGCCGTCGCGCTCGTGGACTTCGACGTGTTCCTTGGGTTCTGGATCGAGGGCGCCCACCGCGCGGCGTTCCACACGCTGCTGCTGCCCGCGCTCGGCGGCGCCCTGCTCTGGGCAGACCTCCGGGGCCGCGGACTGCCGCGGGTGCAGTCCCGGCTCGGCTCAGGGGCGGAGTCGCCCGCGCTCGCGCTGGTGAGCGACCGGTCGCTCGTGCGCGCGCGGTGGGGCGCCCGCGGGGTCCGGGTCGCGTGGGTCGCCCTCGTCGCGGTCGCGTTCGCGGGCATCGGCCTCGACGCGTTCTTCAACGGCGCGAACCTGCTCTACCCGGTCCACGACCGGTTCTACACCTTCTCGGGCAAGATCTTCTACTCGACGAAGGACGGGTTCGTCCAGACGCTCGTCCGCGTCGACCTCCAGTCGCTGGCCGACGCCGTCCTCCCGAGCGACCCCGCGCCGGGCGGGGCCGAGGCGGGCGGTTCGGGCGCAGGCGGCGGGTCCGGCGGAGCGGGCGGGTCGGGAGGCGGTTCCGGCGGCGGCTCGAAGCCCGTCCGCACCACGGAGAACACCCACTACAGCACCGGTATCGACCCGGAGAAGGGCGCCGAAGAGGGGTCGGTCGAGCGGCTGTTCCCGATCGCGTACAGCGGCGAGCGCGCCCTGCTCGCACTGACCGGCTACACCGTCGTCGGGCTCCGGGTCTGGATGGAGCGCCGCCGGGCGTGAGCCGACCGCCCGGTCCCGGGTCGGGGCGGGCGTCCGCCCCGCGGTCCGGCCGAGCCCCGCCCGGACTCGCAACCGCTAACACTCCCGTGGGCCAAGTCCCGGCCATGACCGACGACGTCACGATCCGACCGTACGACCCCGACCGGGACCCCCGCGACCTCTGGGAACTCAAGCGCGGCTTCGAGCTCGGCTTGGGGTCGGGCACCGGGGGCGACGAGAAGCGGGCGGTCTACGAGGAGAAGCTCACGGAGGCGTACGGCGAGCGGTACCTCGACTGGGTGTTCTGGTGCGCGAAGCACGACGACCGGTGCGTGACCGTGGCCGAGATCGAGACCTCGGGCGACGAGGAGTCCGCCGGCGAGGAAGAGTCCACGGACGGGGAGGAGTCCGCCGACCAGCCGGCGCTCGCGGGCTACGTCTTCGTCCTCCCCCAGCAGCTGGCGATGATCTGGGACGCCGCGGTGCTCAACGAGCTCTACGTCCGGCCCGAGTACCGCGGCACCGGCGTCGCCGACGACCTGATGGACGCCGCGGTCGCGGTCGCCGCGGAGCAGGACCTCCCGCTCGACCGCCTCGTGCTCGACGTCGACCGGGAGAACGACCGCGCGCGGGCCTTCTACGAGCGCCACGGCTTCGAGCACTGGGGCGAGATGGTGGCCCGGAAGCTGGAGTAGACCGGTCGCGGAACGGGCCTACTCCTCGGTCTCCTCGATCGGGTTCCCGCACTCGGCGCACAGATTCGACTGCCACGAGACGGTCTTGACGACCTCGCGTCGCTCCCCGCAGTGGTCGCACCACGCCTCCATCGAGAGGGAGGTCGGCGCCGGGCTCCTTAGTGGGGAACGAACGTTCCGCACGGTTCGACGTTCAAGCCGACAATCGGACGCGGTAATCGACCGCCAGCGTCGAGTAATCCACCGACCGCGGCGCGTAATCGCCGGTCGGCGACTCGTAAACGGTTCGGCTCCGGGAGTCGTCGTCCGGTTTCGCCAGCTAAGGCGGCGTTGGAATCGGGGCGACGACACCGAGAACCGGCGCGGCGACCGTAAGGGAGGAATTCAGTTCCGGAACGGCGACGAACGGTCCGGAACGCGAACCGACCGGACGGATCACTCGACCAGCGCCGCGGCCGCGCCGCCGACCGCGCCGAGCGCCACCGGGTAGACCGCGCCGGCGAGCAGAATCGCGGTCACCGGGTCGGCCGAGACGGTCGCCTGCGTGTCGCCGATGGCGTGGGTCGCGGCGAACGCGGCGGCCGCCGACAGCGGGAGGTAGCCGACGACCAGCGTCGCCCCCGCCGCGGCGCCCGCGGTCGGGCCGCCGGAGCGACCCCGCGCCGCGAGGAAACCGGCGGCGAGCAGCACGAGCACGGGGAGCGCGAGCAGGGCGACCGACCCGCCCTCGCCGGTCGCGAAGTTCGCGGTCCGGGTCCCGCCCGCGACGGTCGGGACGCGCGTGGCGACGAAGTGGGCGTTTAGGAACAGCCAGGTCACGCCCTTCCAGGCCGGGACGGCGTCGCCGCCCAGCAACTGGGAGACCACGCCGACGCCCCGCAGCGCCTCCGCGACCGCCTCGGCCTTCCACACGTACGCGACCAGGTAACCGAGCAGCCACGCCGCGACGCCCGTGACGGCGCCCCGGGCGAGCGCCCCGCGACCGATTCGGGAGTCGCTCGCGAGTGCTGGTTCGTCTGCCGTGGACATGGTCGGGGGCACCGACCGGCGCGTCGAGTATCTTTTGGCCCGCGGCGGTCGCGGAGCGAACCGACAAGGGGTCGAGCGAGCGCCTCGTTCGCGGGATTCAAGGCGCGGGAGGTGGAAAATCCGACGGATGATTCTGCGCGACGTTCGCGTCGTCGACGGGAACGGCGAGCGCTTCGAGGAGGCGTCGCTCCGGTTCGACCCCGACAGCGGTCGCGTCGAGGCGGTCGGGGACGTCGACCCGCGCGAGGGGGAACCGGCGTACGACTGCCCGGGCAGGACCGTCGTGCCGGGGCTGGTCGACGCCCACGTCCACTTCTCGCTGTCGGGCGAGGCCAGCGTCGACGACGCGGTGGCGATGAGCGACGCCGAACTCGTGTTGACCGAGGCCAGGAACGCCCGCGAGACCCTCGAAGCCGGCGTCACGGGGGTCCGGGCGATGGGCGCGCGGGACCTCGACGTGGTGCTGGCCGAGCGGGTGGCCCGGGGCGACCTGCCCGGCCCCCGGATGGTCGCCAACTGCCGGTCGATCACCATCACCGGCGGGCACGGCCACCACCTCGGCCGGGAGGTCGACGGGCCGACCGAGTGCCGGAAGGCGGTGCGCGAGCAGGTCAAGCGCGGCGCCCGGTTCATCAAGTTCATGGCGACCGGCGGGGTCACGACGCCCGGCACCGACCCCGACAAGCCCGCGTTCACCCAGGAGGAGATGGACGCGCTGGTCGACGAGGCCCACCGCCGGGGCGTCCACGTCGCGACCCACGCCCACGGCTCGGAGGGCGCCCGGGCCGCGATACGGGCCGGCGTCGACACCGTCGAGCACGGCACCTTCCTCGACGAGGCGACCATCGACCTGCTGGTGGCCGAGGACGTCTCGCTGGTGCCGACGCTGTCGGCGCCCTACCGCATCGTCCGGAACGCCGACCACGTCTCCGACGAGGCGGTGCAGAAGACCAACGACGTCTACGAGCGCCACATCGAGTCGTTCGGCGCCGCGGTCGAGGCTGGCGTCGACATCGTGGGCGGGACCGACGCCGGCACGCCGTTCAACTACCACGGCGCGAACGCGACCGAACTGTCGTTCATGGTCGAGTACGGGATGGATCCCTGCGACGCGCTGGTCGCGATGACCGGCCGGGCGGCCGAGGTCATCGGCCTCGAGGACGCCGGCGTGCTCGAACCCGGCGCCTACGCCGACTTCCTGATGCTCGACGAGGACCCGCTGGAGGACATCGGCGCGGTCCGCGACCCCGAGACCGTCGTCAAGGGCGGCGAGGTGGTCGCCGGGACGGCGCTCGACCGGCTCGCGGAAGGCGAATAGCGGCGACCCCGGCCGGGTCAGTGCGCGAACAGCAGAATCCGGTCGGTCTCCCGGACGACGCAGAACCGGCCCTCGGGCGGATTGAAGCTGTTGTACCGCTTCTCGGAGACGAACAGGTCGGAGAACGGCTCCTCGCAGGCCGGGCAGTCGAGGTCCTCGCGGTTCTCCCAGTGCCGGGTGTCGCCGGTGTCCCTGTGGAGCTTCAGGGCGTGGCGGTGGTCGTGGACGTCGAATCGTTCGCCGGACATGGCCGGGGCTTCTCGGCCGGCCTATTTCGTCGCTTCGCTCCACTGCTCGCGGGTGACGGTGTAGCGGTGGACGTCCACCGGTCCGTCGGGGCTGACGCCCCCGTTCCGCAGCAGCCCCTCGCGCTGGCCGCCGTGGGCCGCGACGTACTTCTCGATGGCCCGGCGGGAGTTCTCGTTGCCGTCCTGGTGGGTGACCGCGACGACCTCCAGGTCGAGGCGGTCGAACGCGACGTCCATCAGGGCCGCCGCGCGCTCGCCCGAGTAGCCCCGGCCCCAGAACGGCTTGCGGAGCCAGGTCCCGAGGGTACCGGTCCGGCGGTCCCAGTCGGGGTGGAGGCCGGCCGCGCCCGCGATTTCGCCGCCACGGGAATCACCGTCTGCACCCTCCACCGCTCCGCCCTCCTCGTCCTTCGTGCGGACGACGTAGCTCGCGTCCTCGCCCGCCTCCCACGCCTCCGCCCGGGATTCGAGGAACTCCAGGGTCTCCTTCGGGGTCGCGTGGGGCTCCCACGTCAGGTACTCGGTGATCTCCTCGATGTGGGGATTGTGACGCGAGGCGTGCCGGTAGAACGCCAGCACGTCGACGTACTCCGGCGTGAGCGGTTCGAGGACGAGCCGGTCGGTCTCGACGCGCTCGGGGAACAGGCCGCGGTCGCTCATCGGGCGGCCTCCGCGTCGCGCTCCGGCGACATGCTCGAAGCGTCGGAGGCCCGGACCAAAAGCGTTGTCCGGGCGTGCGACCGGTTCGCAGGGGATCACAGCGCGTCGATCGTCCAGCGGCCGAGCGTGGCCGCGAGCGCGACCAGCCCCTCCGGTCGCGTGAGCCGACCTCTGGTGGCCAGCAGCGCCACGACGAACGCCGACAGCGCGACCAGCCAGACCGCCGCGTCGAACGCGACCGGCGACACCGACAGCGGGCGGACCACCGCGGCGGTTCCCAGGATGCCGAGCACGTTGAAGACGTTGCTGCCGAGCAGGTTCCCCGCCGCGATGTCGCTGTTGCCCCGGCGGGCCGCGACGACGGAGGCCGCGATCTCCGGCGTGGAGGTGCCGACCGCCACCACCGTCTCGCCGATCGCCCACTCGGAGACGCCCGCGAGCCGCGCGAGGTCGGTCGCCGACGAGACGAGGAAGTGCGCGCCGACGAGGATCACCGCCAGTCCGCCGACCGCGAGCGCGGCCGACCGGAGCGTGGACCGCTCGACACCGCCGTCGGCGGTCGCCGCGCCCGGCGAGGGGCCGACCGCCACGGGCGTCGAGCTTTTGCCGGCGTCGCCCGCAGCGTCGTCCGGGCGCTCCTTTGCAGCGTCGCCCGGACTGCCGCGGGCGAGCAGCCACCCGACGTACCCGGCGAGCAGGGCGACAAGCACCGCCCCTTCGGTCCGGGCGACGACGCCGTCGCGGACGACCGCGGCAGCCAGCACCGCCACCGCGACCACGACCGCCCCGTCCCGGCGGACCATCGCGCGCGAGGCCGGGACCGGGTTGAGGAGGCCGACGAGCGCCAGCACCACGCCGACGTTGAAGAGGTTCGACCCGACGACGTTGGCCACGGCGACGTCGCCCGCGCCGACGAGCGCCGCGTCGACCGACGTCGCGAGCTCGGGCGTCGAGGTCCCGAACCCGACGACGGTGAGCCCCACCACCAGCTCCGACAGCCCGGCCCGGCGGGCGATGCGCGCGGCGTTCTCGACGAGGAGCTTCGCCCCGACCCAGAGCGCGCCGACGCTCCCGGCGACCAGGGCGAGGTCGACCGCGACGGCGCTCGCGTCAGCCATGTCAGTCGCCTGCGGTCGCTCTCATTTCTCGGCTTCGGTCTCGGGCGGATCGGTCGTCTCGACGCGCTCGCGGAGCCAGTCGGTCGCGGCGGCGACCGCCTCCGGGTCGGTCCCGGTCACCTTCAGCCGGCCGGGCGTCGACCCCACGCCGGGGTAGCTCCCGACCGCGGCGTCGAACCGCTCGCGGACCGCGTCGAGCCGGTCGCCGAGCGCGCCCTCTGGCTCGGGCGTGTAGAGGGTCTCGGAGACGACGTCGCCGCCGAAGTCCCCGGCCACCAGCTCGAACATCGCCTTCATCTCGTCGGGGATGCCGGGCAGGACGTAGACGTTTTCGACGACGCAGCCGGGCGCCCACCCCGCGTCGGTGGTCAGCGGTCGGCAGCCCTCGGGGAGGGTCGCCGCGGCGTCGAGGTCGAGGTCGATGTCGTAGTCCGCTGCGAGTTCGGGGTTCTCCTCGCGGAACTCCCGGGCCCTCTCCGCGAGGCGGTCGCGCTGGTCGGGGAACACCGCGAGCTCCAGGCCGAGCCCGTCGGCGACCCCCTCCATCGTCACGTCGTCGGGCGTCCCGCCGATACCGCCGGTCGCGATCACCGCGTCGAACCGGTCGGCCCACTCCCCGACGTAGTCGGCGATGACCGCCCGGTCGTCGGGCACGGTCAGGATGCGCCTGACGCTGCCGCCCCGCTCGTCGATGCGGTCGGCCAGCCACGAGGCGTTGGTGTTCACGGTGTCGCCCGCCAGGATCTCGTCCCCGACCGACAGGACGGCGATGTCCATGGTCGGTCTCTGGCCCGTGACGGACTTATCGGTGTCGGCGCGTCGGGGCCCGGGGGCGTCGGTGTCGGCGCCGACCGCCGTCAGCCGTCGCGTCGCACTCACGACCACTCCGCGACCGGCTCTCCGGTCCCCGCCCGGCGCACGTACTCGGTCTGCATCTCCCGGACGGCCTCGTCGAACGGGTCGCCCGCGTCGAGGCGGTCTGCGACCCGGGCCAGCTTCCACCGGCTCGGCGTCGTCCGCTCGGTCCAGCGGGCCTCGAGCGGCCCGAGGAACTCGTCGACGGTGTCCGACGAGACGCCCCGGTCCCGGAGGCCGCGGCGGGCGAACTCGAACAGCTCCCCGTAGATGCGCGTCCGGTCCGAGGTCCGGTCGCCGTCGGCGGTGACCCACGCGAGGTCGGCGTCGAGCCCGTTCTCGACCGCCGCGTAGAAGCTCCGCTCGGCGGCGTCCCGGTCGAGGGTCGCGAGCGGGTGGTCGGCCGCGCACAGGCCGTGGACGAGTCCGGCGACCAGGCACTGGAACCCGACGTTCTCCGCGACCGTGGGCTGGGTCGGCAGCGGGCGGTACTCGATGCGGACCGACCACTGGTCGCCGCCGTCGACCGGCTGACCGCCGATGACGGCCCGGAGCCAGCGCCAGTAGGTCCCGCGCTTGTGGTCGAGCTCCCAGTACCGGTCGGCGAACGTCTCGCGGTCGCCGTCGGCGAGCCACTCCCGGAGGAAGGGCGCGCACGTCGGGTCGGCGACCAGCCTGCCGACGCAGTCCTCGACGCTCCGGATGTCGTGGGGGAAGCGGACCTTCTCCCACGCCGGGTTGATGGACTGCTCGAACGCCGGGATCCGGAGCTCGTGGTACGTCTCGTCGAGGAGGCGGTCCGGCTCGTCGGCGTCGTACAGGTCCGGCGGTAACAGCGGCGAGTTCGTCGCCAGCGCGAGCACCGGACCGAGCGTCCGGAGGGCGGTGTTGTAGTAGTCGGGGAACTCGGCGACGTCCGGAACCTGGACGTGGGGCTGGATCGAACTGGCGAGCGACTCGAACAGTATCGAGGGGAACTCGCGGTCCGCGCCCGGGACCGAGAAGGTGAGCGTCCCCCCGGTTCGGGACAGGACGTCGTTGTCGATCGCGGAGTATCGCGCCGAGGCCGTCATGTTCTCGGCGAGGGTCACCCCGTCGCACTCGCGCACGTCGGACAGGTAGTCGCGGCTCCCTCCCGGCGGCGGAATCGTCCACATGGCGTCCAGGACGATCTCCGTCCCCTCCCGCCCGGCGGTCCGCCGCGCGTTCCGGACGTCCTCGCGGAGCTGGGCCGCCTGTGCCGCGATCCCCTCGTCGTCGAACGACGTCGGGTCGGTGTGGAACTCGACGTTCTGTCGCCCGAGCTCCCGCTCGCAGCGCCCCTCGAACACGGCGTCCGGAACCCGGGCGAGCCGGCCGTCCCCGTCGACGGCGTAGGCCTCGAGCTCCAGTCCGAGGGCGAAGTCGGGGTTGTCGAACCGCCCCGCGCCGAGCGCGTCGGCGACCCGGTCGGCCTGCTCGTCGACGCGGCGGTCGAACTCCTCGCGCGTGTCGTCCCGGAGCGACCGTTCGACGAGGTCGGTGGGCCCCACCATCAACCGGACACACCGCGTCCAGACGCATAGAAGTAGGGTTCGAACAGCTGTTCCCGGGCCACGCTCCGCCGACGCGGCGCGTCGGTCGGCGTCTCGGAGGACGCGGTAGATGGACGTAGTTCGTCGGAGTCTTAGATGGGTGACCTCGTAAATGTGGGGAACTTTCTTGGTTTTGCCCACCGGACTAGAACGCATGTCCGACGCGACGCTCGACGACCGCGGGCGGCTGACGTTGCCGAAGGAGCTACGGGAGCGATACGGCGACCACTACCGCATCGTGGAACTCCACGACGGCATCAAGCTGATTCCCGTCGCGGACGACTCGCTGGACGCGCTCAGGGACGAGTTCAGGGACGTCGAGAAGACGAGCGGGGAGCTGCGCGAGGAGGCCCGCGAGGCGGCGCTGGACGAGGCCGGTCGATAGATGTACGTCGAGACCGACTTCCTGCTCGCGTTAATCAAGGACGAGGACTGGCTCGGCGGGGCCGCCGAAACAGTGTACCGCGACCACGAGGACGAACTGTGGACCTCGCGGTTCGCCCTGGTCGAATTGCTACTCGTCGCCTACCGAGAGGACCGAAACACCGAGCGAGTCGTCGCGAACGCCGCCAACCTCGTCGAGGTTCGAGGAGACGCGGACACGGTCGTCGCGGCGGCGACGTACGTTGAGGACCACGACTTCACGCCGTTCGACGCGCTCCACCTCGTCGAATCCGACGGGGACACCATCGTCTCTAGCGACGAGACGTACGAGTCGTTCGCGCCCCGCCTCGACCTGACGACCGCGGACAGAGAGTAGCGCTCCGCAACCACTAAACGCCGCTCGCACCTACCTCCGGCCAATGACCGACTGGACCGAGAAGTACCGGCCCTCCTCGCTCTCGGAGATCCGCGGGAACAACAAGGCCCGCGACAAGCTGAGGGAGTGGGCCGAGACGTGGGAGGACCACCGCGACGCCGTCATCGTCCACGGCAGCCCCGGCGTCGGCAAGACCTCCGCGGCCCACGCGCTGGCCAACGACATGGACTGGCCGACCATCGAACTGAACGCCAGCGACACCCGGACCGCCGACGTGGTCGAGCGGCTCGCCGGCGGGGCCGCCCAGAACCGGGCGCTGACCGGCGGCGCCGGCGGCCGACAGCTCGTCATCATGGACGAGGCCGACAACCTCCACGGCAACGTCGACCGGGGCGGCTCGAAGGCGATCACCGAGGTGGTGAAGGACGCCGGCCAGCCGATGATCCTCATCGCCAACGAGTTCTACGACATGTCGAACACGCTCCGGAACGCCTGCGAGACCATCGAGTTCCGGGACGTCTCGGCGCGGTCCATCGTGCCCGCGCTCCGCCACATCTGCAACGAGGAGGGCGTCGAGTACGAGAAGGAGGCCCTGGAGGCCATCGCCGAGAAGAACGCCGGCGACCTCCGGTCGGCGGTCAACGACCTCCAGGCCATCGCCGAGACCAGCGAGACGCTCACCGCCGCCGACGTCGACGTCACCGGCGAGCGCGACCGGACCAGCGGCATCTTCGACTTCCTCGACGTGCTCTTCAAGGAGGAGGACGCCCGCGGCGCGCTCCAGGAGTCCTACGACGTCGACGAGACGCCCGACGACCTGCTCAACTGGGTCGAGGACAACGTCCCGAAGGACTACGAGGGCGAGGAGCTGGCGATCGCCTACGAGTTCCTCGCGAACGCCGACAAGTGGCTCGGCCGGGTCCGGGCAACCCAGGACTACTCGATGTGGCGGTACGCCACCGACAACATCGCGGCCGGGGTCGCGGCCGCCCGCGACGGCGACAAGGGCGGCTGGACCCGGTACGGCCCGCCGAGCTACTGGCGGAAGCTCGGCAGCTCGAAGGCCAACCGGGCCAAGCGCGACTACGTGGCCCGGAAGATGGCCGAGGCCGAGGGCGTGAGCATGTCCACCGCCCGGCGCGAGATGCTGCCGTTCCTCGCGGCGATGACCCACCACTGCAAGGACCGCGAGCTCACCGTCGCGATGGCCGCGAAGTACGACCTCGACGAGGAGCACGTCTCGTTCGTCACCGGGTCGGGCAAGGACACCAACAAGGTCCAGAACGTCGTCGAGGAGGCCCAGCGGCTCCGGGAGGAGGCGGCCGTGGAGCACTCCGGGGGCGCGTTCGCGGGAAGTCACGGCGCGGACCGAGACGGAGCCGGCGGAGCCGACTCCGACGGGGACGCCGAGGCGGCAGCGTCCGCGGGGACAGAGGCCGACGCGGAGGCCGACGCCGGCGGCGACGACGGCGACGACAGCCAGGCCGGACTCGCCGACTTCAGCTGAGGCCCGACCGGGTATCGCGGGCCGCCGACCGACCGCTCACCGCGGCGGCCACACCATGATCTCGCCGTCGCTGCGGACCGTGACGTCGTGGCCCTCGTACTGGAACGTGATCGAGGTCTCGGTCTCGCGGTCGCGCATGGACGCGACGAACTCGTGGAGCGCGTCGGGGTCCATGTACTCGTAGAGGGGCGCGAGCTCGGTCACCGACTCGCCGGTGGCCCGCGAGATGGCGCAGGTGATCGCCGAGTCCAGCGTCTCGGTGCCGGACCAGTCGGCCTGCATGCGCAAGGGTGTCTCGCTGTCGTACTCGACCGCGTCGACCGTGTGCGTTTCCGTCTTCGACATGGTATCTCGCCACTTCCACCCATGGCGGACAGGTGCTTGAAGCCCCCAAACGCTGAAAGCCGATTGCCGGGCCTGGGTCCGGGTTGGCGCCGAGTTAACCCGGATTAAGCGACCCAACCCGCGACTACTCGGAGTAACGTCGCCCTACCGCCGAGAAACGAGCCGTGGAAGCCCCGCGAGCGCGGTAAGCTCCCCCAAAACGACGCAACCCCTTTTTCCTTGCGCCACGCACGTACGCGACGAATGGGGGCGCGACAGTTCGCAGCGTCGCTCGCCGCGGCCCTCTGTCTCGCGGCCGCGGTCGGCGCGGCGGTCGGCGGGGCGTCCGGCGCCGCCGACCGCGGAGCGACCGCAGACGCGACGCAGGCCCGCTTGCAGCAGGTGACGCCCGACACGGTGGTCCTCGACGTCCGGGTGTTCGAGAACGGCACCGCGGCGTGGCAGGTCGTCTACCGCACGCGGCTCGACGACCCGGACACGACCGCGGCGTTCCGGAGCTACAAGGCCGACATCGAGCGCAACTCGACGAAGTACAGCCGGCAGTTCGTCGGCCGGATGAACACCACCATCCGGAGCGCCGAGAACGCCACCGGCCGGGAGATGCGGGGGACCAACTACTCGGTCCGGGCCGAGATCCGGGAGTTCCCCCAGCGGTACGGCGTGGTCGTCTACTCGTTCCGGTGGCACGGGTTCGCCGCGGTGTCGGGCGACCGGCTCCGCATCGGCGACTCGCTGTCCGGACTCATCCTCAACGAGAAGACCCGGCTACTGGTGAAGTGGCCCGAGGGGTACGAGGCCACGGAGATCCGGCCCAAGCCCGAAACCGGCTACGAGAAGCGCGAGCACGCGGTCATCTGGAACGGTCCCATCACGTTCGCGGGCAACGAGCCCCAGATCGTGCTCGACGCGCCCGGCGCCGGCGGGTTCGACGTCCCGTGGGTGCCGCTCGCCGCGGCGGCGGGGACGCTCGCGGTTCTCGCGGCGCTGCTCGGCGGCGGGGCGTGGCTCTACCGCAGGCGGTCCGAGTCCGACGGCGACACCGGCGGCGACGAGCCGCCCGAGGACCTGCTGAGCAACGAGGAGCGGGTGCTCCGGCTGCTCGAGCGCCGGGGCGGTCGGGTCAAGCAGAAGGCGGTCGTCGACGAACTGGGCTGGACCGAGGCCAAGACCAGCCAGGTGGTCGGCAGCCTCCGGGAGGAGGGCAAAATAGAGAGTTTCCGGCTCGGTAGGGAGAACGTACTCGCGCTCGCCCGGGAACGGCAGCAGTCCTGAACCGCCCTTAATTCGGCTAAATCCGGGTTCAGTAACGGCGGCTTATTGGCCCTGGCGTCCGTGGAAACGACGTGATGAAACCGAGCGTGGTCCTGCTGGCGAGTCTCGTCGCCGTAGTCGGCGCGACGGGCGTCGTCGCGGCGGACGGCGGACAGGGAGCGGCCGTCGGACGGGAGTCGGTCGTCGAACGGGAGTCGCCGGTCCAGCACGGGAGCCAGTCGTGGCCGGGCGGCGACGGGCAGACCAACGAGAGCAACGGGACGAGCGTGTCGCCGGGCCAGCAGCTCGCGGGCGCGGTCGGGGCGCAGGGCGCGTCGCTCGGCGGGGAGCTCTGGAACCGGACGCTCGCCGACCGGCTTTCGAACGCGACCACGCCGGGCGAGCGCGCCGCGGTCGTCGCCGACGAGAACGAGACGCTGACCGAGTACATCGAGCGGCTGGCGGGCGTCCGGGCGAATCTCACCGAGGAGTGGGCCGACGGCGACATCTCCGAGGGGCAGTACCGCACCTCGCTGGCGGCGTTCGTCGTCCGGGCCCGGACCGCCGAGCTCCGGGCCAACCAGACCGCCCGGGCGGCCGCGAACCTGTCGGCGTCCGTCCGCGAGCGCTACGGCATCAACGCGACCCACGTCCGGCACCTGGCCGACCGCGCCCGCGCGCTCTACCAGTTCGACGGGCCCATCGGCAGCCAGGTCGCGAACGAGACGCTGGCCACTCAGCGCGCGCTGGTCGCCGGCAACGGGACCGTGCTGGCCGGGGCGAACCGGACGGCGGGGTGGCCGACGGAGACGGCCGACCCGTAGCGGGTCGCCCCGGGCCGGCGCGCGAGACCGCCCCGACTCAGTACGGGACGACCTCGAAACCCTCGGGGAGGACGAACCCGAGCACGAGGAAGAGCAGGCCCGCGAGGGTCGCGGTGATGACCGCGTAGGGGATCTGGGTCCGGACGTGGACGAGGTGGTCGCTCCCGCTGGTCGAGGACGCGAGCACCGTGGTGTCCGAGATAGGCGAGGAGTGGTCGCCGAAGATGCCGCCGCTGAACACCGCCCCGAGCACCAGCGGGAGGTTCGCGCCGGTCGTGAACGCCACCGGGATGGCGATGGGGAACATGATGCCGTAGGTCGACCACGAGCTCCCGTCGGCGAAGCTGATGCCCGCGGTCGCGAGGAACAGCAGCAGCGGGATCAGCCCGGCCGGGACGCCCCGGAACCAGTCGGTGACGAAGTCCGAGATGCCGAGCACGGTGACGCTGTTCTGGATGGAGGAGGCCAGCGTCAGGATGAGCGCCGCCAGGAAGATGCCCTTGAACCCCCGGACCATCGCGTCGGTGGCGTCGTCGTTGCTCGGGATGTCGCCCCGCAGGCGGTAGAGCACCGCCGCGACCACGAGCGCGGCGGTCGCCGCCAGGCCGAGCCTGACGCCGCCGATGTTGAACGCCCACGGGCCGGTGGGAGGCACCAGCAGCTCGTAGCCCCCGAGCGCGAACAGGCGGTTCGAGGCCTCGCCGGGGACGTACAGCACCGGGCTGCCGCGCCAGAACATCGCGCCCAGCCCGACCAGGATCATGGTGGCGACCGGGACGGCGAAGTTGCGCCAGTCGGGGTCGGCGGTCGGCGACACCTCGTACTCGTCGATCTCCTCGGAGATCATGGGGTCCTGGTCGGGACCGACCACGCCGCCGCCCGACCGGGCGCGCTCCTCCTCGCGGGCCATGCCGAAGATGTTGGGGAATACCTGCCAGGCGACCAGCGCGGCGATGACCAGCGCGATCCACGAGTAGAAGCCGAAGAAGAGGCTGTTGAAGAACAGCGGCCAGATCTCGGCCGTGACCGCCTGGGGACCGTCGCTGCCGGCCCGGACGAAGGTGTTCAACGTCTGCGGGAGCACGTTCTGGCTCGCGGCGGCCTCGAGCCCGCCGCCGATGAAACCGATGAGCGCCGCGCCCCACGTCGAGTAGAAGGCGAGTCTGGCCGCCGGGCTCCCGGCCGAGTCGACGTAGTAGGCCAGCTTCGCCCGCGAGACGTCGTACTTGTCGGTCAGCGGGCGCATCATCGAGCCGACCACGAGGCAGTTGAAGTAGTCGTCGATGTGGACCGCCACGCCGGCAATGTAAGCGGCCTTCTCGGCGTCCGCCGGGGAGTCGGCCCACTCCGCGAGGGCCTCCAGCACGCCCTGGATCGCGCCGGCCCGGATCATCAGCCCGATCATCCCGCCGATGGCGAAGATCGCGAGCAGGACGTTCTCGACGTACCAGGCGTCGCTGAACAGCGGCGCGGTCGCCACCAGCGTCGGGATCAGCTTGAGTCCGAACAGCGCCCCGAGCGCGTTGCCGAGTGGCGTCCCCACGAAGTCCGGGGGCACCCCGACCGCGTCGGCGCCCGGTCGGAGGGCGCCGTATATCGGCCCGGCGCTCGCCACGCCGACGAACAGCCCGATGAGCGCGTCGCGCGTCGTCCACGCCAGCGTGATCGCCAGGATGGCCGGAACGAGCGACCAGACGCCGGCGTCGATGCTTTCGAGAGCCATCTACCCCGACAGTGGCGGGTTGCGGGGGAAAGGAGTTTCGACCGAGAGAAACCTTCTCGGACCCGAATTTCAGGGAATCCAACGGGTGGAATCGGGACGTCCGACGGGCGCCGGTCGAGGCTACAGCACCCGGCCGAGGAACTGCTGGGCCCGCTCGGTGCTCGGACTGTCGAAGAACTCGGCCGGCGGCCCCGTCTCGACGATCCGGCCGTCCGACATCAGTACCACCCGGTCGCCCACCTCGCGGGCGAACCCCATCTCGTGGGTGACGACGAGCATCGTCATCCCCTCGTCGGCCAGTCCGCGCATCACCTCGAGCACCTCGCCGACGAGCTCGGGGTCGAGCGCCGAGGTGACCTCGTCGAACAGCATCACCTCGGGGTCCATCGCGAGCGCGCGGGCGATGGCGACCCGCTGCTTCTGGCCGCCCGACAGCTCCGCGGGGTACGAGTCCATCTGGTCGCCCAGCCCGACCTCCTCGAGCAGGTTCTCGCCGTTCTGACGGGCCTCGGCCTTCGAGAGGCCCCGGACCCGGACGGGCGCGAGCGTCACGTTCTCCAGGGCGGTCTTGTGCGGGAAGAGGTTGAAGTGCTGGAACACCATCCCGACCTTCTGGCGGAGCCGGTTGACGTCCACGTCGGGCGCGGTGATGGCCTCGCCCGCGATGCGGACCTCGCCGTCCTGGATCTCCTCGAGCCGGTTGACGCAGCGCAGCAGCGTCGACTTCCCGCTCCCGCTCGGGCCGACGATGACCACGACCTCCCGGTTCTCGACCGCGAGGTCGACGTCCTTGAGGACGTGGGCGCTGCCGAAGTACTTGTCCACCCCGTCGAACTCGACCATCGGTACGTCGGTGGCGGCGTCGGTTCTCGCTCCGAGCGTGTCCGTCGTGTCACTCATCAGTGGTCACCCCAGTTGAGCCAGTCGCGCGGTTCGTCGTCTTCGTCGTCGCCGGACCCCCACTCCGCGCGGGCCTCGAAGTACCGCACGGTCCGCATGAGCGGGAGCGTGATGATGAGATAGGAGATGGACACCAGCACGATGGGGGTCCAGGCGTCGAACTGGTTGGAGTTGATGTTCCGGAACACGCTGATGATCTCCGGGATGGCGATCACCGTCAGCAGCGACGTGTCCTTGACGAGGATGACGAGGTCGTTGCCGATGGCCGCCAGCGCGTTGCGCGACGCCTGGGGCAGGATGACCTCGCGCATCGCGTCGACGTACGACATCCCGAGCGACCGGGCGGCCTCCATCTGGCCGTCGGGCACCGCGTTGATGCCGCCCTTGACGGCCTCACCGGTGTAGGCGGCGTGGTTCAGCGTCAGCCCGATGATGGCCGCCGCGAAGCTCCAGTTGGTGACCGGGAACGGGCCCCACGACGCCGGCCAGAGCTGCGGGATGCCGAGGTAGATGATGAACAGTTGGAACAGCAGCGGCGTCCCCCGGAAGAACTCGACGTAGGCGGTGGCGATCGACTGCGTGAGCGAGGTGCGCGACACCCGCCCGAGCCCGACGAACACCCCGCCGATCAGCGCGAGCACGCTGGAGATCAGCACGATCTGGATGACCAGCAGCGTCGCGTCCACGAACCGCGGCCACACCGCCATCAGGAGCTCGTAGTCGACGAACTCCAGCAGGATGTAGCCGATGAACGCGAAGATCGCCACCGTGAACGTCACCGCGACCGCCAGCCCCGCCAGCTTCACCCGTCGGTCGGTGAGGACCCCGTCCTCAGTCGGTTGTTCTACGGTCGTTTCGTCTTGGTATGTTCCAGCCATTGCGAACCAATGTTTGTCAAGGAGAGACCGATAGCCAAAAATCGCTCGTTCGTCCGGCGCTACTCGAAGTACTCGGCGTAGATCTCGTCGTACCGACCGCTCTCCTTGATGGCGGCCAGCGCCTCGTTGACCTGCTTGCGGAACTGGTCGTCGTCCTGGCGGAACGCGATGCCGTACTCCTCGACCGTCAGCGTCAGGTAGTCCGGGGCGTTCTTGCCCTGCTCGGCCGCCTCGCCCTCGCCCTCCAGGAAGACCACGCTGTCACGCTCGGAGACGTACTGGGCGTTGACTGTGTTGTCGTTGATGACCGCGACCGCCTGGTTGTTCAGCAGCGCGTTGAACGCGCCGGTGATCTGGTCGTAGCTGTCGATGGTGAGGTCGCCGTCGAACTGCTTCTTGAGGTCCTCGGCCGCGGACTGGCCGGTGGTGCCCTTCTGGACCGCGACCGTCTTGCCCTTGAGGTCCTCGAGCTTGGAGATGCCGCCGTTCTTCCGGATGGCGACGGTCTGGTACGCCGTGAAGTAGGGGTCGGAGAAGTCGACCTTCTTGTCGCGCTGGTCGTTGATCGTCATCGCGGACATGATGATCCGGAAGTTGCCGTTGTTGAGGCTCGGGATGATGGTGTCGAAGCTGGTCTTCTTGAACTCGTGTTCGAGCCCCATCTCCTCGCCGAACACCGCCCGGGCGATGTCCACGTCGAACCCGGTGAGCTCGCCGCTCGTGGTCCGGTACTCGAACGGCTTGTACGGGATGTCCGAGCCGATGACGAGCGGTTCCTCGACGTCGTACTGGCTCGTCGTCTCCGCGGCCGTCGTCTCGTCGGACGCGTCCGCGGTCGTGGTCCCGTCGGACGACTCGGTCGTGGTCTCGCCGCCCCCGCTGCCGCCGCCGAGGCAGCCCGCGAGCGTCAGTCCGCCGGCGACGGTGCCGGTTCCCTTGACGAACGTGCGTCGTTTCATACCTGTCCACAGCTCACTTTACACATATGAAGGTGTCCCTTTCGTTCCGTACATTCACGGAAAAGCGTCCGGAATCGAAGCCCGAACGTGGCAGTCAGACCACAATAGTCCGATGGACCTGCAAAAATTGCGTCGGCCTCAGCTGTCGGTCGCGTTCCCGGTCGTGGTCTCGCCGCCGGTCGCCGTCCCGTTCATCGCCGTCGTCCCCGGCGCGGGCCGTGCGCGCGCGAGGATACTCGCCGGCGGATTCCCGGGGAAGAACTCCCTGTAGATCTCCTCGTACCGGCCGCTCCCGATGACCGCGTTGAGCGCCTCGTTGACGCGCTTGCGGAACTGGTCGTCGTCCTGGCGGAACGCGATGCCGTACTCCTCGACCGTCAGCGTCAGGTAGTCCGGCGCGTTCTTGCCGCGCTCGGCCGCCACCCCTTCGCCCTTGAGCAGGACGATGTTCTCCTGCTCCTGGGTGTACTGGGCGTTGACCGCGTTGTCGTTGATGACCGCGACCGCCTGGTTCCGGAGCAGCGCCTGGAACGCGCCCGGAATCTGGTCGTAGCTGTCGATGGTGAGGTTCCCGTTGAACTGCTTCTTGAGTTCCTCGGCCGCCGCCTCGCCGGTGGTGCCCTTCTGGACCGCGACCGTCTTGCCCTTGAGGTCCTCGAGGCTCTGGATGTCGCTCCCCTTCAGGATGGCCACCGTCTGGTAGGCCACGAAGTACGGGTCGGAGAAGTCGACCTTCTGGTCGCGCTGCTCGTTGATGGTCATCGCCGACATGATGATCCGGAAGTTGCCGTTGTTGAGGCTCGGGATGATGGTGTCGAACCCGGTGTCCACGAACTCGTACTGCATCCCCATCTCCTCGACGAAGATGGCCTCCGCTATCGCCGGGTCGAACCCCGTCAGTGTTCCGTCCTGCGTCCGGTACTCGAACGGCTTGTACGGGATGTCCGAGCCGATCCGGACGGTCTGCTGGTCCTGCGCCCCGGAGACGCCCCCGAGCGCGAGACCGCCGACGATTCCTGCGCTCCCCTTGACAAACGACCGCCTGTCGATGTCCATGTGTTTTCCCCCGAACTCACGACTACGCGATACCACATAACCGTTGGGACGAAACGCCCAAATTCGGAGGATAGAGGCGCTAAAATCAGCGTCAGTCCGGGGTCGGACGGCTCGCGGTCGCGGCTCAGTCGCTCGGGTAGCCCGCGGCCGACTCGGTCGAGCGGGCGTCGGGCGTCCCTTCGGCCTCGTAGGACCACAGCGTCGTCGCCAGCAGCGCCCCGAAGATGATCAGCGCGGCGGCGTGGTGGGCGACCTGGACCAGCGGCGTGTAGACGAAGACGGTCGCGCCGCCGAGCACCATCTGGAGCGGCGTGACCGCGAGGGCGAGCGTCGCGGCGCCCCGGATGCGCTTCTCGCCGGTGTACTTCCACGCCCCAGCCGCGGTCCCGAGGATGAAGAAGCCGGTGATCATCGCGATCAGGCGGTGGAACCACTCGACGAAGCTCGGGAACGACTGCGGGATCAGGCCGCCGTCGCAGAACGGCCACTGGGCCGAGCAGGACAGCCCGGCGCCCATCGCCGCGGTGTAGACGCCCAGCAGGATGAGCGCGAACGTCAGACCGGTCGTGGCGGCCGCGAGGTGGCGGAACCGGACCATCAGCGCGCACCTCCCGACGCGAGTCGGAGCGTGTGGTGTTGCACGGTTGGAACTCCCCTTATCGGACGTTTCGGCCGGTCGTACTTAGGTCTGTTCGACTGCGCCCGGGCCGGAGAGACGTGACGTGTCATCGAGCGTGTGCCCGACAGAGAACCGGCGTGGCGCGACGCCGCCACGGACGAGCGGGAGTCGACGGGGCGACCGTCAAGAATCTCCGAACCCGCGTCCTTGAAGGCGGTCGGTACCCATCCACCGGGCATGACCAAGCAGGAGCGCCTCGACGCCTACCTCGCGGAGCACGACCTCGAAGCCGTCTGGTTCGCCCGGCCGAACTCCTTCGCGTGGCTCACCGGCGGGAGCAACGTGGTCGACCGCGAGGGCGACGTCGGCGAGGCCGCGGTGGGATACGACGGCGACGGCCTCGAAGTCGTGACGAACAACATCGAGGCCGACCGCCTCCGCGAGGAGGAGCTTCCCGACGATACTCCGGTCACCGAGTACGACTGGTACGCGGAGTCGCTGGGCGAGGCCGTCGCCGACCACAGCCCCGAGCCGGCCGCCGCGGACTTCGACGCGCCCGGGCTGTCGTCGGTCGACGCCTCGCCGCTGCGCCAGCCCCTCACCGACGAGGACGTCGAGAAGTACCGCGACCTGGGCCGGCAGACCGCCGAGGCGCTCGAAGCCGTCTGCCGGGAGCTCCGGCCCGGGGACAACGAGGCGGAGGTCGCCTCCGCGCTCCGGGTCGCGCTCTCGGCGCGGGGCATCGAGACACCGGTGGCGCTGGTCGGGGGCGCCGAGCGCGCCCGGAAGTACCGCCACTACACGCCGACCGACGCCGAGCTCGGCGAGTACGCGCTGGTGTCGGTCACCGCCGAGCGCGACGGCCTCCACGCCAGCGCGACCCGCACCGTGGCCTTCGAGTCCGAGATGGCCGACGCGGACCTGAACGAACTCGGCGAGCGCCACCACGCCGCCCGCATCGTGGAGGTGACCGCACTGGGCGCCACGAAGGCCATCGCGGGGCTCTCGGGCGACCCGAGCAGCGTCTTCCAGGCGGTCCAGGCCGCCTACGAGCACCTGGGCCACCCCGACGAGTGGGAGCGCCACCACCAGGGCGGCGCGGCCGGCTACGCGGGCCGGGAGTGGATCGCGACCCCCGAGATGGCCGAGTCGGCAGCGGTCACGACGCCGATGGCCTACGCGTGGAACCCGACGGTGCAGGGGGCGAAGAGCGAGGACACGGTGCTGGTAACCGAAGACGGCTTCGAGGTGCTGACCGACACCGGGCGGTGGCCGACCAGCCCGGTCGACGCCTACGACTACGACGCCATCATCGAGCGGCCCGACGTGCTGGTACAGGAGGAAGAAGGCGGAGTAGACGACCGGGCGTGAGACGCGGTTGATTTCGACAGCTGACGAAAGCAAATTCGACGCGTTCGAGTAGCTTTTTGTGCCCGGGCGCGGTTGGCCCGACCATGGGAATCGACGAGGACTCACTCGACTACCACCGGTCGGAGCCGCCGGGGAAGATCGAGATCTCCACGACGAAGCCGACGAACACCCAGCGCGACCTCAGCCTGGCGTACTCGCCCGGCGTGGCCGCGCCGTGCCGCGCCATCGACGAGAACCCCGACGACGCCTACCAGTACACCGCGAAAGGGAACCTGGTCGGCGTCGTCTCGAACGGGTCGGCGGTGCTGGGCCTGGGCGACATCGGCGCCCAGGCGTCCAAGCCCGTGATGGAGGGCAAGGGCGTGCTGTTCAAGCGCTTCGCCGACATCGACGTGTTCGACATCGAGCTCGACCAGGAGAGCGCCGAGGACATCATCCGGACGACCAAGGCGATGGAGCCGACGTTCGGCGGAATCAACCTCGAGGACATCAAGGCGCCCGAGTGCTTCGAGATCGAGGAGACGCTCCGCGAGGAGATGGACATCCCGGTGTTCCACGACGACCAGCACGGCACCGCCATCATCTCCGGGGCGGCGCTGCTCAACGCCGTCGACATCAACGGCAAGGACCTCGAGGACCTCGAGATCGTCTTCTCCGGGGCCGGCGCGTCGGCCATCGCGACCGCCCGGTTCTACGTCTCGCTGGGCGCCCGCAAGGAGAACATCATCATGTGCGACTCCTCGGGCATCATCACCGAGAACCGGGCCGAGCACGGCGACGTCAACGAGTACAAGGCGCAGTTCGCCCGCGACATCCCCGAGGGCGACCTCGAGGACGCGATGGAGGGCGCCGACGTGCTCGTCGGCCTGTCGGTCGCGGGCATCGTCTCCCAGGAGATGGTCCGGTCGATGGCCGACGATCCGATCATCTTCGCGATGGCGAACCCCGACCCCGAGATCCCCTACGAGGAGGCCAAGGACGCCCGCGACGACACGGTCATCATGGCGACCGGCCGGTCGGACTACCCCAACATGGTCAACAACGTGCTGGGGTTCCCGTTCATCTTCCGGGGGGCGCTCGACGTCCGCGCGACCGAGATCAACGAGGAGATGAAGATCGCGGCCGCCGAGGCGCTGGCCGATCTCGCCAAGCAGGACGTGCCCGACGCCGTGGTGAAGGCCTACGGCGACCAGCCGCTCCAGTTCGGGCCGGAGTACATCATCCCCAAGCCGCTGGACCCCCGCGTGCTCTTCCAGGTCGCGCCGGCCGTGGCCGAGGCCGCGATGGAGAGCGGCGTCGCCCGGAGCGAGCTCGACACCGACGAGTACGTCGAGACCCTCGAAGCGCGGCTCGGCAAGTCCCGCGAGATGATGCGGGTCGTCCTCAACAAGGCCAAGTCCGACCCCAAGCGGGTCGCGCTGGCCGAGGGCGACGACGAGAAGATGATCCGGGCGGCCTACCAGATGCAGGAGGAGGGCATCGCCAACCCGGTGCTCATCGGCGACGCCGAGAGCATCGAGGCGACCGCCGCCGACCTCGGGCTCGACTTCGACCCCGAGATCGCCGACCCCGCGGACGCCGACCACGACGAGTACGCCCGCCGGCTCTACCAGCTCCGGCGGCGCAAGGGGATCACCGAGAGCGAGGCCGAGGACCTGGTCCGGAAGGACAGCAACTACTTCGCGAGCGTGATGGTCGAGCGGGGCGACGCCGACGCGATGCTGACCGGGCTGACCCACCACTACCCCTCGGCGCTCCGGCCGCCGCTGCAGGTCGTCGGGACGGCCGAGGACGCCGACTACGCCGCGGGCGTCTACATGCTCACGTTCAAGAACCGGGTCGTCTTCTGCGCCGACGCCACGGTCAACCAGGACCCCGACGAGGACGTGCTGGCCGAGATCACCCGCCACACCGCCGAGCTCGCCCGGCGGTTCAACGTCGAGCCCCGCGCGGCGATGCTGTCGTACTCGAACTTCGGCAGCGTCGACAACGAGGGCACCCGCAAGCCGCGCCAGGCGGCCGAGCGGCTGCGCGCGGATCCCGAGGTCGACTTCCCGGTCGACGGCGAGATGCAGGCCGACACCGCGGTGGTCGAGGACATCCTGAACGGCACCTACGAGTTCTCGGAGCTCGAGGAGCCCGCGAACGTGCTCATCTTCCCGAACCTCGAAGCCGGCAACATCGGCTACAAGCTGCTCCAGCGGCTCGGCGGCGCCGACGCCATCGGCCCGATGTTGGTCGGCATGGACAAGCCGGTCCACGTCATCCAGCGCGGCGACGAGGTCAAGGACATCGTGAACCTCGCGGGCGTGGCGGTCGTCGACGCCCAGCAGGACGAGTAAGTTCTGCGAACCGCCTTCTCGGACGACATTCGGTCTGAGACCGCTTGGTCTGCCCTAAGCCACGTATTCCGCCACCTGCAGCACCGCACCGAGGAAGGCGAGGAGCGCGGCCAGGATCAGGCCGAAGACCGCGTAGGCCGGGACGGCGAACTCCGAAGAATCGCTCGTGAGGACCTCGTAGAGCGCGATGAGTAGCATCGCGGTCGCGCCGAGTGCCATCAGTCCGACCGGCAGCGAGAGCCCACCGGTCGCGGCCGAGACGAACGCGTCGAGCCCGACCGCCGCACCCAGGAGTGCGTACGACCCGTGATAGACGTAGCGTCGGTCCACGGTCGACAGTCACGTCAACCGAACAAAAAGTATGCGCTCGGCGGACGCAGATTCGACCGCCGGAACGGCCCGGTCGGGGACGGTCACGCCCCGTCAGTGGGCGTGGGCGTCGAGGTGGGTGTCGCGGTCGCCGTCGCCGGGAGCGAGTTCGACCGTGGCGTGGTCGACTCCGAGGTCGGCGAGCGCCTCGTGGACTCGGCGGGTCACCGCCTCGGCCTCCGCCATGCGCTCGGCGTCGGTCTCGACGCGGGCGGTCGCGACCGTGATCCGGCTGCAGACCTGCCAGGCGTGGAAGTCGTCGACCGCCGCGACGCCGTCGACCGCCAGCAGTCGCTCCCGGACCGCCTCGGCGTCGACGGGCGTCCGGTGGAAGAAGATGGCGCCGCTGCCCCGGAGCACCCGCACGGCCGACCACGTCACGACGACCGCGATGAGCGCTGCGGTGATGGGGTCGACGACGCGGAGGCCGGTGAGCTCGACCACGATAGTCGAGACGATGACCGCGACCGAGCCGCCGGCGTCGCCGAGGAGGTGGTAGAACGCGCCCCGCTCGTTGAGGCTCATCTCGCCGCCCTGGAGGACGTACACCGACCCGACGTTGACGAGCAGACCGCCGGTCGCGATGGCGAGCGTCGGGCCGACGCCGATGGCCACCGGGTCGAGGAAGCGCTGGTACGACTCCCACAGGATGAACCCGACCATGGGGAGCAGCAGCAGGCCGTTGAGGAACGCCGCGAGCGGTTCGAGCCGGTGGAGACCGTACGACCAGTCGTCTCCCCCGCCGTAGTTGTCGGCGACGTAGGCCGCCGCGAACGCCAGCACGTACGCCAGCGCGTCGAACAGCATGTGGAAGGCGTCGCCGAGCAGCGCGACCGAGCCGAACAGGAGACCCCCGGCGAGCTCGGCGAGGAAGCCCAGCAGGTTGATGGCCGAGACGAGCGCCAGCTTCCGGCTGCTCGTCGACGACGCGCCGTGGTCGTGGCCACCGCCGCGATCGTGGTCACCGCCGCGGTCACGCTCCTCCTCGCTGTCAGGACCGCGGCTCCGGTCGTCGTGCGGTCTGTCGTGACCGTGACCCGACTCGCGTTCGCCCATCTCGCTTCGGACTTACCACGCCCGACTTATGAAAATGGCTGCCATAGAACGGTCATTCTTCAATAGACCCTAGTAGTCTTTCGACGTCCAATTATTAAATTGGCGAGCGACTCGTCTACTGCGCCGACGTCTCCCGGACGGTCCGTCGCGACCGGGGACCAAGGCAGTAGCTTCAACAGGGCCGCCGGCGACCAACGCACATGGAACACACCGCAGAGCGCGTCGTCCTGGCGCGCCTCCCGTCGGGCGTCGAGATCGCGACGACGGTCCACACCTACGACGGCGCGGCCGACGGCCCGACCGTCTACGTCCAGGCCGCCCAGCACGGCCGGGAGATAAACGGCACCGAGGCGCTGCGGCGGGTCCACGACCGCCTGCTCGACGCCGACCTCGCGGGGCGGGTCGTCGCCGTCCCGGTGGCCGACCCGCTGACGTTCGACCGGGTGTCGTACACGACGCCCGAGCAACTGGACAGCGTGAACCCGAACATGAACCGGGTCTGGCCGGGCGACCTCGACGGCACCCTCCACGAGCGGATGGCCGCGACCCTCTGGGAACACGTCGCCGACGCCGACGCGGTGCTGGACCTCCACACCGGGAGCGCCGACATGCTGACCCACGTCGTGTTCATGGAGGGCCACGCGGAGTCGCGGGCGCTGGCCGAGGCGTTCGGCACCGACCTGCTGCTCTCGGAGGAGGCCGGCGAGGACGCCGACCCCGAGTGGGCCGCCCGCGACTTCGGCGGGAAGCTCCGGGTCGCGGCCACCCGCGAGGGCATCCCCACCATCACGCCGGAGCTGGCCCACAACAAGCGACTCGCCGAGGACGCGATCGAGGCCGGCGTGACGGGCACCCTGAACGCGCTCCGGCACCTCGGCCTGCTCGACGGCGAGCCGGAGCCGAACGGCGTCCGGTCGAGCGGCGGGCCCGCGCTGGCCCGCAACCACCTCGGCCGGGTCTCGGCGGTCGACTCGGGGCTGTTCCGGGCCGACCCCGACCGCGAGGTCGGTGAACGGGTCGAGGCCGGCGAGCGGGTCGGCACGCTCTACGACCCGACGACCTACGAGGTGCGCCAGGTCGTCGAGACCGACCGGGCGGGCGTGCTCTACTCGCTGACCCGGGAGGCGACCGTGACCGCGGGCGAGAAGCTGCTGAGCGTCGCGCTCCCGCGCGAGGAGTGACGGGAGACGCCGCGGAGCGACAGGAAGCGTCGCGTGGAGACGGGGCCGGCGGGAGCAACGGGAGACTGGCGGAGGGAACGAGCGACCGGTGGAAAGAGGACGAACGGCCAGAGGAGAGAGAACGACAGACCGGCGGAGTGGGGCCGGGCGAGTCCGTGAGTTCGGCTCGGTTATCGGCGCGCCGTGACGTACAGCAGCGGCGCGACGACCAGCAGTGCGAGGCCGAGGAACTTGTAGTGCAGCGGCGCGAGGCTCGAGGGGACCACGACGAACAGCACCCCGAACGCGATGGCGTTCAGCGACAGTATCTTCCTGGAGCCGAGCGGAATGACCGCCAGCACCGACAGGACGAACAGCAGCAGGAGCGCCTGCCCGACGTTGTACTGGAGCAGGAAGTCGTCGATGAGCGGCATTGGCACGAACCCTTGCATCCTTACCCGAAAGTCGCCCCGAAATACCCTTTAAAGTTCCGCTATGCCGCCGGCGCCGCCGAGTCGGCGGCTCGTCGCGAGCGCGGCGTCACCCGTGTCGCGGGTCCCGGTGGCCGCGGCGCGTCCCGGCGGCGAGGCTCGCCCCGGACGGCAGCGCGGGGGCTCACGGAGCGCGAGTCGCTCGTCAGCCGGCGGTCCCGGTCAGGTCGAGCGGCCGCACCCAGACGTACCAGACCACCAGCACCGCGGTCAGGTAGCCGCTGACCCAGACCGCGGTCCCGAGCGCGGCGTAGCCGGCCGCGGTCAGCGCGTACTTGAGCAGCCCCGGCACGACGACGCCCAGCGCCAGCGCCAGCCCGAGGCGGACCTTCTCGCCGGCGCCCATCAGCGACCACCCGAGTTCCGTAGCGTCATGCCCGACGGTAGGCACTCCCGACAGGTCAACTCCTCGGTTCGACGCGCGGGCGGCCACAGCTGCCCCGGATTGGGTGCACGGCGGGGACTGCGAGCAGCGGTACGGGTTCCGCGGTCGAGCAGGGAATGCCGAAGTGGAGGACGGAAAGGCGGGGGACGGGTGAGGCGATCTGGCAACGATTTTCGACTGACTGGTTGTGGCGTGCGGGGCGAGATGACAGGTGCCTTCGTGTGATGCGGCGCGACGGGCGTCGCACGCCACGTTCGGGTCGACCCACCCGAGTGCCAAAAGGCTCGCTAATTGCACACTATAGCTCTCTGTACTGATACACCTCGCTCCCGACGTCGACGTATCGGTCCGCCCGCGACGCCCCTCGCCGAGTACCGACCCCACCGGTTCAGCGACGGACACCGGCCGCGCGACCACAGTTTCTTAGTGGGCCCCTGCGAACGCCGACCATGCGACGCCTCGCGACCGCGGCGCTGCTCGCACTGGCGCTCGCGGCGGCGCTGGGCGGCGCGGGTCCGAGCGCGACCGCCGACGAGTCGACGAGTCCGACGCTGGTCGAGGTCGGCGACGCCCGGCTCTGGCCGTACGTCGGCCCCGACCCGTCGTTCGAGCGCCGGGCGAGCGCCATCAACGTGGTCGTGCGGGACGACCCCGCGAGCGTCCGGCGGTACCTCGCCGGGCGGGGCGAGTGGAACCGGAGCGACGACGAGTCGGTCGCCGACGCGCAGAACCAGTCCGCGGTGGTGGCCGACGAGCGCGTCCCGTGGCGCGACGCGCCGGGCGCCCACCGGTACGTCTACGTCGCCGACCGGGGCTGGACCGCCGAGCGCTACCAGCTCCACCGGGGCACCTACTTCGGTTCCCGCGACCACCTCCGGGCGTACGGCGTCCGGGACGGCGACTGGACCGCCATCCAGGCCCACGCCGAGCACTGGGACTGGTTCACCATCACCCACACCGTCGACAGCGTCGAGGACGCCCAGCGCCGGGTCGAGGCGCCGTTCCTCGGCGACCCCGCGTTCGACGTCCGGCGGGTGTACCACGCCAACGGCGACACCTACGACGCCGACGGCTGGACCACGGTGGTCGCGCTGGCGCTGGCGCCGCTGCTGGCCCGGCGCCGACTCCGGAGTGCGATCGGCCGACTCCGCAGGCTCGCCACCCGACGCAACCGCCGCCGGGTCGCGCTCGCTGCGGGGCTGGCGGCGCTCCCGCTGGCGGTCCGGTTCGGCGGGATCCTCTCCGAGCGACACCTCCCGTGGCTGTCGCACGACGCAGTGGTGGCGCTGTGGTACCCGGTGCTGGTCGGGGGCACCCCGTTGGCGGCCGTCGCGCTGGGCCGGCGGGTCCGCCCGGCGCCGGCCGGGGCGCTCGCCGCGGTCGGGTTCGGCGCCGGCGTCGTGCTCGACTACGCCTCCCTCGGGGTGAGCGTCCTGCCGATTCCGGTCGCGACCCACCGCTCGGTCGCGGTGATCGCGGTCGGCCTGCTCGCCGCCGGTGCTGGCGCGAGGCGTGACCGGGACGACGGTACGGGGTCGGGGAGCGGGCACGGCGGCGAGTGGACGACGGCCTTCTGGGCCGGCGCGGCGCTGTGGCTCCTGGTCGTGCTCGCCGGCCACCTGGTCTGACCGGCGGTTCGTCGCCGGTCTCCGGGGCGTCAGTGTCGCTCGTGTCTCTCACAGCAGCGACTCGACGTCCGCCACCGAGTCGACGACGTGGTCGGGCGAGACGTCCGCGGCCTCCGCGTCGGTCCGGGTCGCGATGCCCGAGAGCGCGAGCGCGGTGGTCATGCCGGCGCGCTCGCCGAGCGCGAGGTCGGTGTCCAGCCGGTCGCCCACGATCAGGATCTCCGCCCCGCGACCCGAGACCCGCGACTCGACCGCCGCGGCGGCGGTCCGGCCCGGCTTCCCGAGCATCGCGTCGGGGTCGCGGTCCGCGGCCTCCGCGACCGCGGCCACGATGGCGCCCGACCCCGGCACCGGCCGGTCGGCCGCGGGGATGGTTCGGTCGGGGTCGGTCGCCACGAAGGCCGCGCCGTCGAGCGCCCACAGCGCCTCGCGGAGCCGGTCGTAGGTGAACTCGCGGTCGACCGAGACGACGACCACCGCGGCCGCGTCGGGCTCGCCGACCAGCGGGACCCCGCGAGCGGTCAGCATCTCGCGCAGGCCGGGCTCGCCGACGAGGAAGGTCGGGGCGTCCGGGTGCTGGCTCGCGACGTAGTCGGCGGTCAGCGAACCCGAAGTCACCACGTCGTCGGGCCCGACCGCGAAGCCGAGGCCCGCGAGCCAGTCTGCGTAGTCGGCCGGCGACCGGGTCGGGTTGTTCGACAGCAGCAGCACGTCGAGGCCCCGCTCGCGGAGCCGATCGACCGCCGCGACCGCACCCGGAATCGGCTCGTCGCCGCGGACCAGGGTGCCGTCGACGTCGAGGACGACGCTCTCGATTGGCATGGCCTGGGGTTCGCGGCCGAGGCTCAAGGGTCTGTCCGCTCCCGGAGCGTCGCCTCGGCCTCCCGCATGAACGTCTCCTGGGCGCTCCGGACGTCCTCGCCCTCGCCGGGCCGGATCTGCTCGTAGCTCCCGTCGGCCCGCATCTCCCACCGCTGGCGGTTGTCGGTCAGCAGCGTCGCCAGCACCCAGTCGAGCCGCTCCCGGAGCCGCGGGTCTTCGATGGGCGCGACGGCCTCGACCCGGTTGTCGAGGTTCCGGGTCATCCAGTCGGCCGACCCGACGTAGTAGCCCGGGTCGTCGTTGGCGAACGAGTAGATGCGGGAGTGCTCGAGGAACCGGCCGACCACGCTGTACACGTCGACGTTCTCGCTCACACCGTCGAGGCCGGGCCGGAGCCGGCAGATGTCCCGCACGACGAGGTCGATATCGACGCCCGCCATCGACGCCTCGTACAGCTCGGCGACGATCTCGGGGTCCTCCAGCCGGTTCATCTTCGCGACGATGCGGGCGTCCTCGCCCCGGCGGGCGCACTCGGCCTCGTTGCGGATCAGGTCGACGAACCGCTCGCGCATGTTGCCGGGCGCGACCAGCAGCTCGCGGTACTGCTCGTGGAGCGAGTGGCCGGTGAAGTAGTTGAACAGCTTCACGAGGTCCTGGCCCACGTCGCGGTCGGCGGTGAACAGCCCGAGGTCCTCGTACCGCTCGGCGGTCCCGGAGTGGTAGTTGCCGGTGCCGACGTGGGAGTACAGCTCGACGCCGTCCTCCTCGTCGCGGACCACCAGCGAGGTCTTGGTGTGGGTCTTGTAGCCGATGGTGCCGTAGGCGACGTGGATGCCCTCCGACTCGAGCCGCTTGGCCCACTCGAGGTTGTTCTCCTCGTCGAACCGGGCCTTGAGCTCGACCATCACCGCGACCTGCTTGCCGTTCCTGGCGGCCTCGATGAGCGTCTCGACCACCTTCGAGTCGCTGGCCGTCCGGTAGATGGCGGCCTTGATGGCCAGCACGTCCGGGTCGCGGGCCGCCGCCTCGAGGAACCGCTGGACCGTCCCGGTGAACGAGTGGTACGGGTGGTGGACCAGCACGTCGTCCGCGCGGATCTCCGCGAAGACGTCCGTGTCGTCTGCGCTCGCGTCGGCGAACCGCGGGTGGGGCTTCGGCGACCAGCCGTCGAGCTTCAGGTCGGGGCGGTCGAGCTCCAGCAGCGAGTCGAAGTCCCGGAGCGCCAGCGGGCCGCGGCGCTCGAACACCTCGCGGTCGTCGACGCCGAGCTGGTCGGTCAGTATCTCGCGGACGTGCGGGTGAGCGTCGTCCTCGAGCTCCAGCCGGACCACGGTGGCGAACCGCCGCTCCTCGAGCACCTCCTCGATCATCTCGATGAGGTCCTCGGCGACCTCCTCGTCGCGGCCGACCTCGGCATTGCGGGTCACCCGGAACGTCGAGTAGTCGACGACCTCGACGTTCGGGAACAGCAGGTCGAGGTTGTCGGCGATCACGTCCTCCAGCAGGACGAACCGGTCCCCGCCGGCGTCGGCGTCCGTCGCTCCGTCTGAGCTCGGGAGGGCGTCGCCGTCCGGCCTCGCGCTCTCGGGTCCGTCGCCGTCCGGACCGACCCGGACGAGCCGCGGCTGGTTCCGCGGGACCTTCACCCGCGAGAAGGTGAGGTCGTCGTCGGGGTCCGCGCGGGTCAGCACCGCCAGCGAGAGGCTCAGGTTCGAGATGTGGGGGAACGGGTGGGCGGGGTCGAACGTCAGCGGCGTCAGCGTCGGCAGCACCGAGCTCTCGAAGTACTCCCGGAGCTCGCGGCGCTCGCCGTCGGTGAGGTCGTCGTAGTCGAGGATGCCGATCCCGGCGTCGGCCAGCGCGGGCCGGAGCGTCTCGCGGTAGCAGGCGGTCTGGCGCTCGAACATCGGTCGGGCGGTCTCGAGCACATCGGTCCACTGCTCGCGGGGAGTCCGACCGTCGGGCGTGCGTTCGTCGACGCCCGCCGCCATCTGCTGTTTCAGCCCGCCGACCCGCTTGCGGAAGAACTCGTCGACGTTGGTCGTGAAGATGGCGAGGAACCGCACCCGCTCGAGCAGCGGGTTGCGCTCGTCGGCGGCCTCCGCGAGCACGCGCTTCTGGAACTCGAGCTCGCTGAGCTCCCGGTTGAGGTAGTACTGCGGGTCGTCGCGGTCGAACCCGTCGCGGCCGGTCGCGGCGCCCGCCTCCGCTCCGGTGCCGGACCGATCTTCGGTGTCGGGCCGCTCCTCGCTTTCGGGGGGGTTCTCGGCGTCGGGCCGCTCCGCTCCGGACGGGGGCCGGTCGTCTGTCATCTACTCGAACACCGATTCCCCGCCGTCGGGGCGCACGATCTTGTCGTCGCTCCGGGGGAGGTACGTCTCCTCGGCCGGTACCGAGACGAACTCCCCGCCGCGCCAGTCGTAGGCGGTCAGCGCGCCGCCGTGGACGCACCCCGTGTCGAGGGCGACCGCCGCGTCGGTCGCCACCGGTCCCTCGTGGACGGTGTGGCCCGAGAGGACCGTCGGCGGACCGTCGTAGTCGTCGTACCAGAGCGGCCCCTCGTACTCGTCGGCGGCGCGGGGCGCCCGCATGGTGAGCAGGTCGGTCGCCTCGTGGTCGGCGAGGTCCCGGCGGGGGTCGACGCCGCCGTGGACGACCAGCGCGCCGTCCCAGGAGATGGCGACCGGGAGCGACCGCACGAAGCCGGCGTTGCGCGCCGAGAGGTCGAGGCCCGTCTCCCCCCGGAGCACCTTGGCCTCGTTGTTCCCGCGGACGCTCCGCAGGTTGGGTCGGTCGCGGACGAGGTCCAGGACGCCCTCGGTGTCGGGTCCCTTGCGGACCAGGTCGCCGACGAACACCACGAGGTCGTCGTCCCCGACCGCGAGGCGGTCGAGCAGCGCCTCGAGTTCGGCCAGACAGCCGTGCACGTCGCCGACGACGAAGATGTCGTTCCACGCGTCGGCGTCGACCCGCTCGTGGTCAGGTTCGACGCGCTCGCCGAACGTCGGTCGCGATTCGGTGTCGCGCGCCCCTTCGGGTGCGGTTGCCATGTCCACGTTCTGGTACGGGAGTCGGCGAGTCGGTACTAAACGGGTGCTATGAGCGATATATAGCGGTACCGAACAGGTCGTACCGGCGAGGCGACCGCCGAGTCCGGTCGGCGGTGCTCCGCAGGGCGAGCGCGGCCGGCTCGGCGGTCGAGCCCCGACGCTCGCAAGTGGGCTGTCCCGGCTGTTAGACGTCATCCCGGCGGCTCGCGAGCGGCGCGCCGGAGGGCCGAAGCGGATCCAGTTTGGGGGCAGTGGTGACGGGGTGCCGGCCCGGGAGGACAGCGCGGGTGGTAGGGTGACAAGAGCGGGCGGCTGTCTCCGTCCGAGTCCAGCCGCGGGTCGTCTATAGTTCTTCTGCTAACCAATTCTGGTAGGATGGGACGGTTGGTTCGCGGGGGCCCAGTCGTCGGTCGCTGGCGGACCCGTGGTCGTCCCGCTCGCCGATTTCAGAAGGGAAGGCGGCGCACGAGCGAGGGGAGGCGACTGCGGAGGCGGACGCCCAGCGGTCCCCTCAGATCGCCGATCCGCGCCATCTCCTCGTCCGTGAGCGAGAACTCGAAGACGGCGAGGTTCTGCTGGAGGTGGTCGGGGCTGCTGGCCTTCGGGATCGCGACGACGCCGTCCTGCTGGACCAGCCACCGGAGCGCGACCTGCGCGGCGGTCTTCCCGTAGCGCTCGCCGATGCGTCCGAGCAGCTCGTCCGAGAGGACGTCGCCGCGGGCCAGCGGACTGTACGCCGTCAGCGCGACGTCGTTGGCCGCGCAGTAGCGCCGGAGGTCGGACTGGTCCCTGTACGGGTGGTAGAGGACCTGGTCGGCGATCAGCGGGACGTCCGCGGTCCGTCTGGCCGCGTCGAGCTGCGACCGGGTGAAGTTACTGACGCCGACGTGCGCGACCGACCCCTCGCGACGGAGTTCGGCCATCGCGTCGAGCGTCTCCGCGACCGGCACGCGCGGGTGCGGCCAGTGGACCAACAGCAGGTCGACGTACTCGACGTCCAGCCTGTCGAGACTCCCTCGGACCGAGGACAGCACGTCCTCGTACTCGAGGTTCGAGCGCCACACCTTCGTCGTCAGGAACACCTCCTCGCGGTCGACGTCGGCACGGGCGATGCCCTCGCCGACGGCCCGCTCGTTGTCGTACTGCTGGGCCGTGTCGACGTGGCGGTAGCCCAGTTCCAGGGCCGTCCGGACCGTCTCGACGCAGCGCTCTCCGGTGTTCTGCCACGTCCCGAGACCGAGCTTCGGCATTCGCCACCCGTCGCCGTCGACGTACTCCATGTCTCTGCCGAACAGTAACGTAGCTGAGTGATAAAGGATGGCATCCGGGACTCAGGTCGTTTGGGTCGCCGGTGACGAGCACCGAACACCCGTCGCTGGAGAACGTTGAAGCCGAAAGTTAGGTGGCTGGGGAGTTGCGGCCCCAGTTTCCGCCCGGCCAGAGACCGGGTGGAAAGGAGGTGGGCCAACGCGGATTTGAACCGCGAACCTCCCGGTTATCAGCCGAGCGCTCAACCTGATTGAGCTATTGGCCCAGGTGAGCGCATTCAGTGGTTGCGGCCATGCATGTTTAAGCGTTTCCTTTCGATGTCAGTTCGGCACGCCGTCACGGAGTTTTCCCGGGAACGACGCCGGTTCCCGGGCTACTTCTCCTCGTCGTCCTCGAACTCGATGTCGTAGGAGTCGTCGTCCATCCGGTAGGTGTCGTCCGACCCGCCGGACTGGCCGGCGTTTCCGCCCGCACCGGTGCCGCCGACGCCCGCACCGCCCGCGCCGACGTCCTCGGCGTTGGGGAACCCGAAGGTGTAGACGTTGCCGGTGGCGAACCCGCCGGTCTTCTTCTCGACGTAGGGCTTGACGACCCACTTCTGGACCGCCTCGCGCACGAGGATGCGCGTGGGCGGGAACGCCAGCAGGAACCCGACGGCGTCGGTGACCAGCCCGGGCGTCAGCAGGAACGCGCCCGCGGCGATGAGCAGCGCGCCGTCTGTCAGTTCGTCGGCCGGGACCTCGCCCTCCGCGAGGGCCCCCTGGAGGCGCCGGACGGTGTGGCGGCCCTCGGCCCGGACGAACAGCGTCCCGACCAGCGCGGTCAGGACGACCAGCGCGACGGTGAGGGCCGCGCCGAGCTCCGCCGCCACGAAGACGAGGAACAGCGCGTCGAGCAGCGGGATGAGCAGGAGTCCGATCAGTACGCGTTTGAGCATCGGTTCGTTCTTGTCTCGGAGTAGACGTTCGCGCCCTAAAACCCTTTAGGTGGCCGGTCTCTCCGGACTTCCGTATCCTTTTCATCGCGGCCGGGCTCTCTCCGGGCATGCGACTCCTGCTGGTCCACGCCGACCGCTTCGCGTTCGAGGCCGCCGCGGGGGCCGGCGACGGACCCGCCGAGAACGAGGACGTGCCACGCGAGGCGCAGACGGAGGACTGCGTCGCGGCCTTCGTCACCGTCGAGCGCGGCGACGCGGCCGACCCGGACGCGGTGGTCGCGAACGCCGCCGCCGAACTCCGAGACGCGACCGACCGACTCAACGCCCGGAAGTTGGCTCTCTACCCCACCGTCCATCTGAGCGACGCACCCGCGTCCGCCGATACCGCCGCGACCGTCCTCCGCGACCTCGCTTCGGAACTCGACGCCGACCGGGCGGTCCTGCGCGCGCCCCTGAGCTCCCACACCGCCTTCGAGATTGCCGCCAAGGGCCATCCGTTCTCGACCCGCTCGCGGCGCGTCACCCCCGAGAGCGCCGCCGACGGGGCGACAGGCGACCGCCCGCCGAGCGAGTGGCGACTGGCGTTCCCGGGCGGCGACGCGGTGACACTTCCGGAATCCGACTCCCTGAACGCCCTCGACGACGGGTACGCCGACCGCGTGAGCGACGATCTGCGCGCACTCGTCGCCCGGGAAATCGGGGGCGAGTCGGTCGACCGGGACCGGCGTGAAACCGCCGACAGCGACGGCAGACCGGCCCGCGAGGCCCTCGTGCGCGAACAGAGACTGGCCGCCGACGTCCAACCGGCGGACGACGGACGCGACGGGACGGGCGCGCTCCGGTGGTTACCGCGCGGAACGCTGGTCCGGGACGCCCTGACCGAGTACGCGACCGACCTCGCGCTCGACCGCGGCGCGATGCCGGTCGAGACCGCTACGACCGGTTCCCCGGACGCCCGACAACCGGGAGAGCGCGCCGAGTCGGTCGACGGGCACCGCAACCGCGACAGGTCCTCCGCCTCCGGACCGTCGCCGCCGTGCGCGGCCTGCGCCGACCACTTCGCGCTCGTGCGCGGCGCCGACCTCGACACCTCGGAGCTTCCGGTCGCCCTCTACGAACTGTCGACCGACGCCGACCCGTCGCTGCCGGACGCTCGGCGGACCGGGAGCGACGGTGACGCGACGCACCCGACGCACCGTCCGAAACCGACCGTGCCCGTCGTGCACACCGCGACCGCGGACCTGGCGCAGGCCAAGGAGGAGCTCGCAACGCAGGTCGACACCGCGCTCCGGGCCGGCGAGGACCTCGGGCTGACCTGCACACCGGTGATCCGGACGACGCGGGCGTTCCACGACGAGAACGAGGCCTGGGTGGAATCGCTGGTCGACGACCTCGGCGCGCCCGCCCTGGTCGAACTCCGCCCCGAACGTCGCGACGGCCGGGAGCTCCGGGTCGACTTCGCGACGACGGACGGACCCGGCCGGCCGATCTACACCGCCGCCGTCGCGCTCGACGTCGAGAGCGCAGAGCGGTTCGGCGTGACCTGCGACGCCGGCGACGAGACCCGGCATCCGCCACTCCTGCACTTCTCGCCCATCGGGAGCGTCGAGGACGCGCTCGCCGCCCTGCTGGGGGCCGCCGCCGAGCGCGAACTCCCTCGCCTCCCGACGTGGCTCTCGCCGACGCAGGTCCGGCTCGTCCCGGTCGACGAGACCCACGTCGAGCACTGCGACGCGCTGGCGGCGACGCTCGAATCGTCCGGAATCCGGGTCGACGTCGACGACCGCGACGAACCGGTCGGGGAGCGCCTGGCCCGGGCCGCGGACGACTGGGTGCCGTACTGCGCGGTCGTGGGCGACCGCGAGACCGAGCGCGACGCCGGGACGCTCAAGGTGACGGTCCGGGCCGAGGGAGTCGAACGGGAGCTGACGCCCGACGAACTGGAGGCGGCAGTCCTCGCCGACGTCGGCGATAGACCGACGACGGCGCGCTCGCTGCCGAGACGGCTCACCAGACGTCCGGACCTCGCGAACCACTGATTCCCGGTTCCGTTTGCGGTTCCACGGTCGGAATCGACCTGCTCGCGCGGAACCCGCCTTTCGGCACGACTCGCCGATTCTCCGCCGTCAGGCCGTCTCGATTCGGCCAACCCGTGTTTCACGATACCAGACTGCACTTTGAATATTCTTTATAGGAATAAAACCAATCTCCTTAATACCCTCTGGTAATAAGACCGAACGTCAATGGCTTCGATCGACTTCGAACCGCTGACGTACGGAGAGCTGTCGCCCGAGCGGCGGCCCTCGCCGGCCCAGGCGCTGGTCCCCGTGCTCGGCGTCATCGTCTTCCTCGGGATCGGGTCGGGGTACCTCAAGCTGGCGCCCCACGGCCCGCTGCTCTGGAGCATCGTGCTGACCGGCCTGGTCGGCTACTACTGGATGGGGCTGTCGTGGGAGGAGCTCTACGACGGCATCGCCGACAGCCTGCTGATGGGCCTGCAGGCGATCCTCATCCTGTTCACCATCTACGCGCTCATCGCCACCTGGGTCAGCGCCGGCACCATTCCGGGGCTGATGTACTACGGGCTGACGGTGCTCACCCCGGAGGTGTTCCTGCCCGCGACCGCCGTGCTCGCGGCGATCGTCGCGTTCTCCATCGGCTCGTCGTGGACCACCGCCGGCACGCTCGGCGTGGCGTTCGTCGGCATCGGGTCCGGGCTCGGCATCCCCGCCCCGATGACCGCCGGCGCCATCCTGAGCGGGGCGTACGCCGGCGACAAGCAGTCGCCGCTGTCGGACACGACCAACCTCGCGGCCGCAGTCACCAACACCGACCTCTACGACCACATCCGGGCGATGCGGACCGGAACCGCCGTCGCGTTCGGCGTCGCGCTGGTGCTGTACGCCGTCCTCGGCCTCCGGGCGGGCGGCGCGATCCCCGAGGGCCGCGTCGCCGAGATCCAGAGCGCTCTGGCCGGTACCTACGACCTCTCGGTGTTCGTCTTCCTGCCGCTGGTCGTGACGTTCGGCCTCGCGCTGTACGGCTACCCCGCGCTCCCGTCGCTGGTCGCCGGCGTGTTCGCGGGCGTGTTCACCACCGTCGTCGTCCAGGGCGCCGGTTTCACCGCGGCGTGGGACGTGTTCCTCAACGGGACTACCCCCGAGACCGGGATGAAGCTCGTCAACGACCTGCTGGCCGCCGGCGGCGTCTCCGGGTCGGCCTGGACCATCTCGGTCGTCGTCGCCGCGCTCTCGCTGGGCGGTCTGCTCGAGGGGATGGGCGTGCTCGCGGTGCTGGCCCACTACCTCGCGCAGGGCATCCGGAGCGCGACCGGACTCGTCATCGGGTCGGGCGTCTCGGCCATCCTGGTCAACGTGTTCAGCGCCCAGCAGTACATGGCCATCGTGATCCCCGGGATGACCCTCCGGAACCTCTACGACGAGTACGACCTCGAGAGCAGCGACCTCTCGCGGGCGGTCGAGGCCGCCGGCACCCCGACCGGCGCGCTCATCCCGTGGCACGCCGGGGCGGTGTACATGTCCAGCGTCTTCGGCGTCGCGACGCTGGAGTACTTCCCGTACTACTTCTTCGCGTTCCTCTCGCCGGCCGTGCTGTTCGCCATGGCGCTGGCCGGCGCGGCCACGACCCCGCGGGAGACCGAGGAGTCGACCGCCCCGTCGGCCGACGACTGACGCGGCCGTCCCGTCACTGGCCCGGCCCGGGGCCACACCGGACCGAACGACTCCGGCCCTTCGACAGGACTCGACACTCGTCGGGTCGCCGTCACTCTCCCGTTAGGGGCGGACTATCGGTCGGCGGTTCCCCGATTGACGGCGCGGAAGCGCAGAACACGACCGGCGACCCGGTCGAGCGCGGGGGCCTCCGACCGGCTGTCGCCTCGCGGGTAACCGTTCGATTACCGACCTCTAACTCCGATTACTTCGTGATGGCCAGTTTATAACAAAGTGCCGTTCGCGTACATGTCCTCCGGAGTACGATGCAATCGAGACACGAGCGGTCGGGAGCGAACGGTGTCGGGCGGGTCCGACGGGTGGCGAGAGTAATGGTGACACTTCTCGTGTGCGGCCTCGTCTTGAGCAGCACGGCGGTGGCGGGCATCGGGGCTTTCGGCGTCGAAACGCGGGATACGGCCCCGCTAACGACGGATTCCCCGGGGACGGCGGGACCCTCCTCGGCGAGCGCGGGGATCGCCGGACGAGAGGCCGAACCCCCGGCACGACAGGCCGAGCCCGGGGTCAACACGTCGAACGACAGCTTCGGCTGGTCGGTGTCGTCTGCGGGCGACTTCAACGGCGACGGACACACGGACGTGGTCGTCGGCGCCCCGCGACGCGGCACCAACAACACCGGCGGGGCGTACCTCTTCTACGGGCCGGTCACCGCCGAGAACATCTCGCTGTCCGACGCCGACCTGACGCTCGAAGGCGAGTCGGTCGGCGACTACGCCGGCTGGTCGGTCGACGGCGGCGACGTCGACGGCGACGGTTACTCGGACGTCGTCGTGGGCGCGCCGTACAACGACGACGGCGGCCGGAACGCCGGCGCGGCCTACGTCGTCTTCGGGCGGGAGGACGCGAACGGCACCGTCACGCTCGGCGAGGCCGGGACGGAACTCGTCGGCGCGGCCAACGGGAGCGAAGTGGGCTTCGACGTCAGCGCGCGCGACGTGAACGCCGCCGACGCTCCGGGGCTACTAATCGGCGCGCCGGCGACACGCACCGACGACCGGCGGGGAACCGCCTACCTGGTCGCCGGGTCCTCGCTCTCGAACGAGACGTCGGTCACACTCTCCACCGAGGCTAAGGGAGCGAACGCGACGCGGGCGCGGTTCGTCGGCGCGGCGCCGGACGACCGCGCCGGCTGGTCGGTCGCCTGGGCGGGCGACGCGGACGACGACGGGACCGCGGAGGTCGCGGTCGGGGCGCCGTACCACAACGCGAGCGGCGACGCCCGCGTCGGAGCCGTCTACCTCGCCGACGCGGACGCCTCGGGCCGCCAGAACCTCACGCAGTCCGAGGTCACGTTCGTCGGCGGGTCCGCGGGCGACAACGCCGGCTTCGCGGTGGGGAGGACCGCGGACGCGAACGGCGACGGCGTCGCGGACCTGCTGGTCGGCGCCCCGTCGAACGACACCTCCGGGCCGAACGCGGGCGCCGCGTACGTCGTCTACGGGGGACCGTCGCTGAACGGGACGGTGTCCGCCAGCGCGGCCGACCTGTCGGTGTTCGGCGAGGCGGCCGGCGACCGGCTCGGCTGGTCGGTGGCGTCGGCGGGCGACGTCGACTGCGACGGCGACGAGGACGTGGTCGTCGGTGCCCCGACCAACGCCGACACCGGGGCGGCGTACCTCGTCTACGGCCGGTCGACCGACGGCGGCACGGCGGCCACGAAGCTCGTCGGCGGGGAGGCCGGCGACTTCGCGGGCGCGAGCGTCGCCGGCCTGGAACGCGGCGACGGCGACGGGAGCGACGTCCTCGTCGGCGCGCCAGGCAGCGACATCGGTCGCACCGACAGCGGCGCAGTGTACCTGGTGCGGCCCCGACGCGGGTGCGGGGCGGAGTCCGGCGGAGACGGCGGCGAGCGGACGACGGAAGGGAACAGCAGTGCGGCCAGCTCGAACTCGCGCAGCGGGGGAGGGAGTGACGGGGACACCTCCCTGGAACTCGGCGGCGGGTCGGACGGAGACGCGACCGGCGCGGTCGTCCAACTCGTCTCGAACGAAGGGACCTCGGGCAGTGGACAGGAAGCAGAGCGACGAGTAGCCGGCGGAGACGAGTCCGGCGGCGATGCCGGGGCCGGTAGCGAAGACGGCTCCGGCGACGCCGGTCAATCGAACGGCGAGAGCGGTGATTCGGACGGTAGCAGCGACGGGGCGAACGACGGGAGCCGGTCCGGCGACGGCGACCCCGCCGACGCGACGCCGGCCGATCCCGGAGACGGGACGCCGGAGGACGGGACGCCCGACGACGGGAGCGCGAGTCCCGGAGACGGTGATTCGACCCCCGACGACGGAAACTCCGGACCGGACGACGGGAACCCCGACGACAGTCCGGACGACGGCGACTCCGGCGACGGACCGGGCGACGGGAGCCCCGACGACGGGGAAGACGGCCGGAACCCGGACCGGGCGGACGGGACGCCCGACCAGCGACAGGGCATCTACCTCTACCAGAACCAGTGCCAGCGCCAGGCTGGGACCGGCGAGCAGCGCCAGCGCCAGTCGCAGGGCGTCCGCGGCGGCCAGACCCAGTCGGACGGGAGTATCAGCATCCGGTGGCAGTTCCAGCGAATCCACGTCCAGCAGAGCCAGTGCCAGTACCAGGGCGACGGCCACGACAACGCCCAGCGCCAGCGTCAGCACCTGCGGATTCGGTTCGCCCAGCAGCAGGGCGGGAGCGACGGGCGGGACCAGACCCAGGACGTCGAGGGCGGCCAGAACCAGAGTCAGCGCCAGTCCGGGTCCGAGCAGGTCCAGACGCAGGTCCAGTGGCTCAGCGTGACCTTCGTCCAGGTCCAGCCGGCGGGCGACGACCCGGACCAGCTGCAGTCCCAGTACCTCGACGTCGACCAGGACCAGGAGCAGAGCCAGGGCGACGGGTACGACCAGACCCAGACGCAGTTCCAGGTCGTCCAGATCGTCTACCAGGGCCAGACCCAGACGTACGGGGACGCGCAGGACCAGACCCAGAACCAGTCGGTCGAGGCGAGCCAGCGCCAGCACCAGGAGCAGACCAACGTCTCGCAGAACCAGACGCAGAACCAGTCGATCGAGCTCCGGCAGAACCAGACCCAGAACCAGACCGACCCGAACGCCAGCCAGACCCAGAACCAGAGCATCGACGTCGACCAGACCCAGAACCAGAGCCAGGGCGACGAGGGGCCGAGCCAGAACCAGACCCAGAACCAGTCGGTCGAGGCCGACCAGAACCAGACCCAGGCGGGTGGCGAGAACCAGACGCAGGTCCAGAACCAGACGGCCCGGCTGAACCAGAGCCAGACCCAGAACCAGACGCTGACGAACGCGACCGGGAACCAGAGCGGCGAGGTGGTCGCCGACCAGAATCAGACCCAGCGCCAGTCCGGCGAGAACAACACCCAGCGACAGAACGAGTCGCTTGACGTCGACCAGAACCAGACGCAGGCCCAGACCGACCCGAACGCCACGACGACCGTCTCGGCCGGAGCCGACGACAGCGTCAGGAACGCGTCGGCGTCGAACGCGACCGACGCCGGGGGTGACGACACCACCGCGCACACGGGGGAGAACACCACCGCAGCGACGAACGAGACCAGCGCGTCGGCGAACCTGACCACGACAGTGTCGAACGAGACCGGCGCGTCGACGAACGAGAACGAGACGACCCGGACGGTCGACTCCTCGACCACCGAGACCGGCTCGGCGTCAGACGAGGTCGAGACGACCGAGGAGACGGACGCGACTGCGACGGCGGAAGGAGAGACGACTGCGACGACCGAAGAGGAGCCGACCGAGGCGGAGACAACTGAGGAACAGTCTGACGAGGCGTCGACGACCGTGACGGCGGAATCGACCGGGCAAGAGACGACGACTACGGCGGCGGAATCGGTCGAGGAAGAGACGACGACCGCGACCACCGAGGGACCGACCGCGACCGACGAGCGGGCTTCGACGACCGAAGCGGGGTCGGAGGAGACGACCGCGGAAGGGGAGCCGGACCCGACCACCGGAGAGCAGTCCGAGCCGGCAACCCCAGAGTCGACGACCGCGCAGCAAGCGGCGGACGAGGAGACGGAATCCACAACCGAGGAGACCGCCCACGGAGACTCGGCCGACGAGGCGGAGCCGACCGAGTCCACCACCGAGGAGACGCCCGAACCGACGACCGAAGAGACGGACGAACAATCGGCGGACGAAGAAGAGACGGAGGAGACGACGAGCGAGGAGGAATCGGACGACGAGGGGCCGACGAGCGAAGCGGAGTCCGAGGACGAGCGGCCGACGACTGAAGCGCGGGCCGAGGAAGAGGAGGAGGAGGAGGAAACACCGACCACCGAGCAGGACAGCGACGAGGAGCCGACCACCGAACGGGACGACGAGGAGTCGGCCGACGAGGAATCAGCCGACGAGGAGCCGACGACCGAGAAGGAGGCTGACGAGGACCAGCCGCCGACCGAACAGGAGGCAGAGGAGGAGACGACCGAAGAGCACGACGAGTCCAGCGAGAGCGCGGATACCGAAGGCGACGGCGGAACCGAAGCGGACGAAGAGACCGAAGAGGAAGCGACGACGCCCGACGAGACCACCACGGAGGACGAACCGACGACCGGGGAGGACGGAAGTACGCCGACTGACGGCGAAGACGGCACGACGACCGCCCGAGAGCGCGTCGGCGTCGCCGGTCCGCAGCGGTCGCTCGTAGCGTAGTCGGTCGGCCGGTCGAGTTGTCAGTCGGAGAAAGACGAGCGGACCGCGGCGCCGCGGCCTACGTCCCGGTCGTGGTCTCGGTCTCGTTCGACTCGGTCCCGAACGGCGAGCAGTTCGCTATCGCGGACACCGTCCGGTCGTCGCCGAGGTCGTCGGTGGAGGCGAAGGCCGCGACGACGCCGTCCCCCTCGACGGAGACCGTCTCGTTCCCAGCGAGCGTCATGGTGGAGCTGCTGGTCGACGTCCCCGACGCCGACAGTTCGATGACGCTCACCTTGCCGACGTACTCGGTGTCCTCGGACGCGACGAACCGGACCTCCTCGTCCTCGCAGTCGATCTCGATCCGGGGTTCGGTCACGCGCTCCGTCTCGGTCCCGTCGGTCTCGTTCGGCGTCGTCGTCGCCTCGGCGGCATCACCGCAGTAGGTCACGTCGGACGCCACGACCGCCTCGGAGTCGTTCTCCACGATGGTGAACACGATACCTCGCTCCTCGAAGTCGACCGTCGCGTTCCCCTCGACGGAGCCGAACGACGAGCTCGACACGCTGCTGGACTCGGCCGTGACGTTCGCGACCCCGACGGTCACGCCGTACTCGTACCCCTCGGGCGCCGTGATGCTCACGTTGGTCTCGGTGCAGTTGACGGTGATGTTCACGGCGGTCTGGTCCGCGGTCATCTGCGGACTCGCTCCCTGCGTCCTGTCGATTCCATTCTCGGTCACTCCCCCGGCGATACTCGGCCCGAGGGCCCCGACGCCGAGTATCACCACCCCCACGAGAAGCGCCTCGGAGGGCGAAATTCGTACGCGAGGCATACCGGTATCTCGTCGGAGGCGTACAAACTGTTTCCGCTGGCGTTCACCGTATTCGGGATTAAAATTGCCGCGTTGATACACTGCAGCCATCCGCACCTGCGCCCGGACAGCGGGCGGTTCGTGACCGGCGTCGGCCGGGGAGTACAACGACCGCCCGAGTCGTAGTCGAGTGTGAGTAACGGTGGCAGACTGGGCCGTCGGTCAGCGGCGGTCGGCCGACCCACGCGGTCCGTCGTGCGGTGGTCCGAGTCGGAGACGTGACGGAGATTTCTCCGCTTACGGCGCTCGGAATCGGGGTTACCGTGGGTAAGGGGAAGTTCTCCGGAGGAATTAGGCCCGGTCTAATCACCGATCCGCGACCGCCCTACGGGTGTTAGGCGAATTCGCCGATTGACCCCGATCCGGCGGCAGTTCGACGCCGTAAAATCCGTTACTCAGTGTCATGTGTCAGTTTCGAGTATGTAACAGCGATTGAATTCGACGGGTCCGGATAATAACAAAGTCGGATACTGTGGAGCATCGGTCTGCGGCAGGTGCGAAATCCAATGACACGTGAGAAATCCATGACGAAGCGGATCGGCGTACTCCTCGCGATACTCGTCGCGAGCAGTATGGCCTTGTCCGGTATCGGAGCGGCAAGTGCGATCGGAACCAAAGACTGCGAGAGCGCGCAGAACCAGGCGCTGTCCGTCGACGCCAACCAGTCCAGTACGGACCTCAAGCTTTTCGACACTAACAGTACGCAGGCGGACGACCAGGACATCTCCGGCGACGTCGACCAGGAGCAGGACGCGACCGGAGACCGGAACTGCCAGAAGCAGTCCGAGAGTCTGACCGCCCAACAGAAGGCGAACCAGACGATACTCTTCGGGAGCAACAACGAGCAGACCGCCGACCAGGAAGAGACCGCCGACAGCGAGCAGACGCAGAACGTCTCGAACGGCGACGACAACTACCAGAGTCAGCAGTCGGCCCAGTGGATGGACCAGCAGCTGATCCAGCTGTCGTTCTTCGGTAGCAATAACACGCAGGACGCCACGCAGGACGCCGACCAGAAGAACGACCAGCTGCAGATCGTCGAGAACGGCGACAACAACACGCAGGTCGCCGAGAACGACCAGAACATCACCCAGAAGCTGGTCCAGTTCGTCGCCTTCGGCAGCAACAACTCGCAGGACGCCGAGCAGTACGCCGACCAGGTGAACGACCAGGACCAGATCGTCGTCAACGGTAGCAACAACACGCAGGTCGCCGAGAACGACCAGGACATCACCCAGCGCGGGGCGCAGGTCATCCTCTTCGGCGACAGGAACGACCAGGACCTCGAGCAGGACGCCGAGCAGGTGAACTACCAGGACCAGATCGTCGTCAACGGTAGCAACAACACGCAGGTCGCCGAGAACGACCAGGAGGTCCAGCAGGACGCGGGCCAGGTCGTCGTCTTCGGTAGCGACAACGACCAGTACGCCGAGCAGGAGGTCGAACAGGAGAACAAGCAGGACCAGGTCGTCAAGAGCGGCGACAAGAACGACCAGGAGGCCGAGAACGAGCAGGACGCCGACCAGTTCAGCAACCAGGAAGTCTGGTCCGGCAACGACAACGAGCAGAAGAGCGAGCAGGACGTCGAGCAGGAGAACGAGCAGGAGCAGAAGGTCAAGAACGGCGACAAGAACGACCAGGAGGCCGAGAACGAGCAGAAGGCCGACCAGCAGAACGACCAGCAGATCTGGTCCGGCGACGACAACAAGCAGGAGAACGAGCAGGACGTCGAGCAGGAGAACGAGCAGGAGCAGGAAGTGAAGAACGGCGACAAGAACGACCAGGAGGCCGAAAACGAGCAGGACGCGGAGCAGAGCAGCGAGCAGGACATCTGGGGCGACGACAACAAGCAGGAGAACGAGCAGGACGTCGAGCAGGAGAACGAGCAGGAGCAGGAAGTGAAGAACGGCGACAAGAACGACCAGGAGGCCGAAAACGAGCAGGAGGCCGAACAGGATAGCGAGCAGGAGGCCGAAGGCGACGACAACAAGCAGGAGAACGAGCAGGAGGCCGAACAGGACAGCGAGCAGGAGCAGAAGGTCAAGAACGGCGACGAGAACGACCAGGAGCAGGAGAACGAGCAGGATTCCGAACAGGACAGCGAGCAGGAGGCTGAGGGCGACGATAACAAGCAGGAGAACGAGCAGGACGTCGAGCAGGACAGCGAGCAGGAGCAGAAGGTCAAGAACGGCGACGAGAACGAGCAGGAGCAGGACAGCGAGCAGGAGGCCGAACAGGACAGCGAGCAGGACGCCGACGGTAACGACAACAAGCAGGAGAGCGAGCAGGAGATCGAGCAGGACAGCGAGCAGGAGCAGAAGGCCAGCGGTAGCAACAACGAGCAGGAGCAGGAGCAAGAGAGCGACGTCGAGCAGGAGAGCGAGCAGGAGGCCGACGGTAACGACAACAAGCAGGAGAGCGAGCAGGAGGCCGACGTCGACCAGGAGCAGAGCCAGAAGGTGAGCGGCGAGGACAACACCCAGGAGCAGAGCCAGGAGGCCGAGGTCGACCAGGAGAGCGAGCAGGAGACCGACGGTAACGACAACGAGCAGAAGCAGAGCTCGGACGTCGAGGTCGACCAGGAGCAGAGCCAGACCTCCTCCGGCAGCGGCAACGACCAGGAGCAGAGCCAGTCCGTGTCGGTCGAGACCGACCAGGACCAGGACTCGGAGGACTCGAAGCTCGTCGCGCCCCTCGGGCTCTAAGTCCGGACGCTGACCAACCGCACTATTCTTTCGGCGGACCCGACGAGCGAGGGACGGACCGAGAGCGACTCAGCAGAAGTTCTGCGTCGCGTACACCTTGCCCTCGGCCGTGACGTACACCCCGATGCCCTCGTTGTTCCACGCCTCGGTGAGGATGTTCTCGCGGTGGCCCTGGGAGTTCATCCACTGGCGGACGATGCCGGCCGCCAGATCGTCGGCGTTGGTGTAGTGGACGGTCCCCCAGTCGGCCCGGACGTCCGTGTCGTAGTAGGTGTAGGCGATGTTCTCGCCGCCGGTGTAGTACCGGGTGTCGGTGATGTACGCCCGGCAGTCGTACCCGAACTTCTCGTACCGGTCGGCCCGCGTCTCCCCGTCGGGGGACGTGTGGCTGAAGTAGTCATTCTCGGCCATGTCCCTACTGTGGTACCGGGCGATCTCGCGGAGGTCGGTGTCGAAGCTCAGCGTCCCGAGGCCGTGTTCGGTCCGGCGCTCGTTGACGTACTTGTGGATCAGCTTCTCCACCCGACTCCGGTCGAGCTCCGAGAGCGGGGTGTCCCCGTCGCCGGAGCCTCCGCCGCCCTGCTCCGCCGCGCCCTCGACCACGAGGTAGCCCACGCGTTCGCCCAGATGGGCCGTCTCGGCGTCGGCGCTGCGCTCCTCCTGGACCCGCACGTCGACCGACGACCCGGTGAGATTCCGGTACCGGACCGAGCAGGTGTTCGACCCCCGGAACGTCTGCACGTCGACCAGCAGGACGGGGTCGGAGTAGGTGCTGCCGAACTCGATGGTGGTCCAGGCGCTGCCGACGTCCGAGCGGGTGCCCGCCTCGTAGGCCCGGCCGTCGAGCGTCCCCGACCCGGGTTCGACGGCGAGGTAGCCGACGTCCTCGACCCGGTGGGCGCCGCGGGACTCGGCCTCCTGGAGGCGCACCGAGAGCCCGGAGGCCGACACGTCGCGGTGGCGCGTGACGACCGGCTGGCCGCCCGCGACCGTCTGGGCCTGCGAGAACACCGCGGGCGTCGCCGAGAACGACGCGGAGAACGAGACCGACTCCCACCGGTGGTCCGTCCGGACCCGGCCGAACTCGAAGTCGGTGCCGTCGGCGGGGCTGTAGCGTCCGGGGTCGGTGGCGAGGTAACCGACCGTCTCCGTGCGGTGGGTGCCGTCGAGGTAGTCCCACTCCTCGACCGCGACGTCGAACGCGTCGCTCGCGACGTTGCGGAGCCTGGGGGAGGCGGCCTGGGGTCCCCGGTAGCTCAGCCCGGCCGCGAGGACGACCGGGTCGTCGGCCGACCCCGACAGCCCCACCGTCCGCCACTCGTGGTCCGTCGAAGCCGAGCCCGCGTCGACCGAAATCGCGGGAGCGAGCGCTGTCGCTCGGGTGGCGACCCCGCCGAGTCCGAGGCTGCCGGCGAGCAGCCCGGTCGCCCGGAGGTAGCCGCGTCTGCTGAGTGATGCCTCTGGTTCCGTACCGACGCTCGTATCGCGTGCCATGCGCGTGGTCGGTGCTCCCGCCGACAGTTTATAAATATTCTCCTTTCTTTGAAAACCGGAACCGCAGTTTACACGAACCGGCGGCGGAGAACACGACCGGCCGACCGCCGGTCGCTCCCCTCAGTCGGCTTTCGCCGGGGCGTCGTCCTCGCGGTCGACGCCCGGGATGCTGCCGACGTCGACGTCGCCGTCGTCGCCCGCAGCGATGCCGCTGGTGATGATGGTCCGGATGCCCTCCTCGACGGTCATGTCGACGTCGTAGACGCGGTCCTCGGGGATGTGGGCGAGGTAGCCGCCCATCACCGGGTTGGGCGCGAACGGGAGGAACATCGCCACGAGGTCGTCCTCGCCGACCGCCTCGCCGATGGCCGACGGGGAGTCGGCGGTCTCGAAGCCCAGGATGTACGACCCCTTCCGGGGGTACTCGACGACCTTGACGTCCTCGAAGTTCTCGGCGTCGCTGCCCAGCATCGCGTCGCCGACCCGCCGGAAGCTCCGGTAGACGGTGCCGACGCCCGGCACCTTCGCGAGCGCCGAGTCGAGCGCGACGACGAGTCGCTCGCCGTACCGGACGTGGGCCAGCGTCCCGACCGTCACGACGGTCGCCGCCAGCAGCAGGACCGCGACCAGCTCCGACACGAAGTCGAACAGCGCGCCGTAGACGCCGAGTTCGATGAGTAGCTGCGAGAGCCACAGCGACTCGACGAACGCCACCGCGCCGGACCACTCCAGCACCGCGACGACCGGGGTGAGCGCGCTCGCGATGAACTCGATGACCATCGCCAGCACGTAGACGGTGACGACGAGCGGGACGATGATGGCGATGCCCGTCACCACGACGTCGAGCAGGCCGTCGTACAGCGATTCCCCGGTCTCGCGAACCGCGTCCGCGGGCGTCTCCCGACCTCCCATTTTCACCTACGAGTAGGCCGGCGGACATAGGGATTCGGGCCGTAGGCCGGTCTTGAACGGGGTATAGGGTCGGCCGAACCCGAATCGGCGAGTCTCGCGAGTTCGCGCCCGGAATCGCGGGGCGGCGTAATCTCGATTACGCGGGGCCGAGCGCCTGCCGGGGCCGCGAGAGCGACCACTCTACGCGTGTCGGGCGCCGGTCCCGGGTCGGTCGAGCGATTCGAGGTCGATCTCGCCGGCAGGCATCGGGACGCCGTCGTAGGGGTCGTCGGCCACCAGCAGCGAGCCGTCGAGGTCGGCGTAGTCGAGCAGCGGCGCGAGGTGGGCCGCGGCCGCGATGGCGACGTTCGTCTCGACCATGCAGCCCAGCATCACCTCCAGGCCGTGGGCGCGGGCGGCGTGGATCATCCGCGTCGCCTCGCGCAGGCCGCCGCACTTCATCAGCTTCAGGTTCGCGACGTCGACTCTGCCCGCGATCTGCGGGACGTCCTCGAGCGTGACGCACGACTCGTCGGCCGCGATGGGGAGCGCAGAGCGGTTCCGGACGAACTCGAGTCCGTCGGGGTCGCCCGCGGGCACCGGCTGCTCGACGAACTCCAGGTCGTACGCGGCGAGGGCGTCGATCTTCCGGACCGCCTCGCGGGGGGTCCAGGCCTCGTTGGCGTCGACCCGGATCGTCGCGTCGGGCGCGCGCTCGCGGACCGTCGAGACGATCTCCTCGTCGCGGTCGGTGCCGACCTTCACCTTCAGGGTGGAGTAGCCGCGCTCGACCGCGGTCTCGGTCTTCTCGGCGACGCGCTCGGTCGTGTCGATGCCGATGGTGTAGGAGGTCGAGACCGCCGCCTCGGGGTCGAGCCCCCAGTACCGGTAGAGTGGCACGTCGAGGCGCTTGCAGACCAGGTCGTGGAGCGCGATGCTGACCGCGCACCTGGCGGCCGGGTTTCGTTCGACGGTCTCGCGCATGCGGCGCTCGATGCGGTCGAGCCGGTGCGGATCGCCGACGTCCTCGACGACCGCGAGCAGCTCCGGCAGGACCGCCTCGACGGTGGCGGCGGTCTCGCCGTAGTGGGCCGAGGGCGCGGCCGCGCCGACGCCCACGGTCCCGTCGTCGTCCCGCACGTGGACGACCACGTTCTCGACGGTCTCCTGGGTGCCCCGGGCGATGGTGAAGGCGTTCTCCAGTTCGAGCGAGACCCGCTCGAAGTCGGTCGCGAGGCTCATAGGAGCGCGTCCACCACCTCGTCGGGGTCGAACCGCACGGGGTCGGTCGCGGGCGCGTCGAGGAGGTCGCCGTACGTCTCGACCGCCCCGCGGGCGGTCTCGTCGTCCTCGATCGACCGGGTGTTGAGCGCGCCGGCGACCACCTCGGTCTCGTGGACCGGCCGCGCGAGGTCCTCGTAGAGGTCGACGTACTCGTCGATCGGCGGCAGGTCGAACTCCTCGTAGCCGTGGACGACCTCCCGGCCGGCCTCGTGGCAGAGCACGAGCCGGTCGGCCATCGACCCGTGGAGGATGGCGTCGGTCACCGGCGAGTAGGCGGGGTGGACGATGCTGCCCTGGCCCTCCACGAACAGGTAGTCGTGGTCGTCGCCCCGCTCCAGGATCATCTCCTCGACCGCGCCCGCCGCGAAGTCCGAGACGATGCGGTCGATGGGGGTGCCCCACCCCTCGATCATGATGCCGGTCTGGCCGGTCGGGACGAACCCGACGTCGGCCCCGCGCTCGCGGGCGGCCTCCAGCAGCTCCATCGTGGCGGTCATCTTCCCGACCGAGCAGTCGGTGCCCACGGTCAGGACGACCTCGGCGTCGACCCGGTCGGCGACCCCCTTCGCGACGGTCAGGTCGTCCGGCGGGTTCCGGACGTCCCAGATGTCGCAGCCGTTCTCCGCGGCGAGCCGCGCGAACTCCTCGTCGTCCTCCAGGAAGTAGTGCAGCCCCGAGACGAGGTCGCAGCCCCGCTCCAGGGCGGCGGTCACGTCCGGGCGCCACGACTCGTCGAACCCGCCGCCGATGGGCGCGATGCCGATGACGAGCGCGTCGACCTCGGGGACGTCGGCCATCCCGGCGACGACGGGGGCGTCCTGGACGTCGGGCACGAAGTCCGAGACCCGCGACCCGGCGTTGTCGCGGTCGAGCACGGCCTCGATCTCGTAGTCGGAGTACCGGAGCAGCCCCACCGCGGTCTTGGCGCGGTCGGGGAACTTCTCGTGGGCGAGTACGGCGACTCTCATGGGTAGAGGGTGGGCGGAGGCGGGCTTAAAGGTCGGTGTGGCGGCACCGTGTTGGTCGACGAGGTGACGAGTCTGGTTGAAGGAGTGCTGGCTGTTTGTCGATGGCCGGATTCGAAATCGGACCGAGCTCCACCGAATCGGCGACCACGGCCTCCGGCCGCCGGGAGACAACCGCGTCTCCCGAGGTCACACTCGCTTTGCTCGCGTGACCGCGACCGGGCGGCCCCTTTCAGCCCGCCCGGACTGTGGGTTGGCCGGGCTGCCATCGCGTGACGGGTCCGACACTTCCGAGTCGGTCATCGGTCGGACCGGCGGTCAGACGTCGAAACTGCAGCGGTTCGCCGCCTGCTTGCCCTTCTCGGCCTCCGACTTCGCGCGCTCGTTGTTTCCGTTCGCCAGCGCCTCGGCCGTGGCCGCGAAGTGCTCGCTGGCGTCGCGCAGCGCCTTCGCGTAGCAGGTGAGCTGGACCACCGAGGACTCGACCGACGCCGGCGCCGACTCCTCCTGCTTCTTGAACGTCTGGTACCCGCTCGCGAAGTGGTCCTTCGCCGCCGCGAAGCGTCGCTCGGAGGTCTCGAACTCGTCGTTCCCCAGCTTCGCGTTCGCCGCCTTGAAATCGACCATCCCGAGCGAGACGTCCCTGAGCCCGTCGGCGAACGCGGTCAGCACCGGGACCAGCTCGTCGAGCGTCGCCAGGCCCGTCTGCATCGACTCGACGTCGACCCGCTCCAGTTCGCTCAGGGTGTCCGTGTCCAGCTTCTCGGCCCGGTCCCGGAGCACCGCGAGCACGTCCTCGGCGCGGCTGATCGTCTTCCGCGCCGTCTCGAGCTTGCCGGCCGCGTCCTCGAACCGCTTGGACTTGAAGTAGGTGAGCCCGGTGCCGAGCCGGGTGTACCCCTCCGCGAAGACGTCGAGGAACTCCCCGAACTTGCGGGCGAACGAGACGTAGCCGCGGGCCGCCGCGATGCGCTCGCGCTGTGGGTCGGTGGCCGACTCCTCGGCGGCGTCGAGTTCGCTCGCGGCCGTGTCCAGATACCCGTCGAGCGACTCCGTCCGGACGTCGACGCCGTCGGTCATGTCGGCCTCCTCGAGCCTGTCGCTCTGCGCCGACAGCTCCTCGCCCGCCTTCCGGAGCGCCTCTCCGGCGGCGCTGAGGTGTTGCTGCGCGTCCGCACTGGTCGTGGTCTCCGCAGTCGTCGTTCCGTCGCCGCTGCCGCTCCCGCCCGAGCAGCCGGCGATGGCTACGGCACTGGCCGCCGAGGCGGCCGTCGCGAGATACTCTCGTCTGTCCATCGACCGGGGCACTCGGCCACGCACGTATCAGCGTTCGGGTAGCTTACAATGTTGCCCGTTTATCGGTCGTCGCGGACTCGGTCGCCAACCGGCGCGCGACGTCTCTTCCCCGCGTCCTCGCAGTACCGACAACCGACACAGAAAGCTGTAGAAATCGGGGACGTCCGAGCGCGACCGACTGACGAGCGAGTCCGCCGGGGCTCACTGCCGCGGTCGAGATTCGCCCGCGTCGGACTCGCGGGGCGGCGGAGCGGTCTCGGACTCCCCGGGCGGCGTGCCGAGACCCGGCGGCTCCGGGGCCGGGTGCTCTAGCCACCCCTTCCGTCGGTGAATCGCCTGATACGCCCGCCGGAGCAACTGCTGGGAGGGACTCCGGTCGACCCTGGGCCGGACCCGGCCGTCGCGGATCGCGGCCGCGACGCTCTCGGGAGTGAGCTCGTCGGCCTCGATTTCGGTGTACGCCCGGCCGGCTTCGACCGGGTAGTGGGCGTCGCTGCCGCCGACCAGCGGGAGGTCGCGCTCGCGGGCCAGCTGCTCGACCCACTCGGGCGGGTCGGTCCCCTTGCCGTTGACCTCGACCGCGTCGAAGTCGGCGTCGGCCTCCCGGACCGTGCTGTTGCGGAACGGGTGGGCGATGACCGCGGCGCAGTCGCGGTCGTGGGCCAGTTCGACGACCCGCTTCGGCGGGAGCTCGCCCTCCGGGGTGCGCTCGGGAGGGTCCGGGCCGATCACGAGCGCGTGCCCGCGGGTGGTGGTCACCTCGATGCCGGGCAGCACCGCGACCGGGTCGCCGCCGAAGTCGAACTCGCGGTAGAAGTCGTGGTTGGTCGTGACCACGGCGTCGAGCCCCCGGTAGCTCGCGGCCGCCGCCAGCAGGCGCGCGCCGACGGGGTCGAAGGCCCGGCCGAGCGCCGGGACGCCGTGGAAGAACCGCGTGTGGGTGTGCAGGTCGACGGCGAACATGTGTCCCGTCTAGCGGAGAGAGGGAGTTATCGGTTCGGGCCGGTTCCGCGGGTCCCAAGCGCGGCGCGGGCGCTCACGCCCCGCCCCGGAGCGCCAGCCACGCCACGAACACGACGACCGCGCCCAGCCCCGTGCTCGCCACCGCCTGGGCCCGGAGGCGGTCGAGCAGCGCGTGGGCGTCGTCGGTCACCTGCGCGACCTCGTACACCTCGCCGCCGAGTTCGCACCGCGGCAGGAAGTCCATCGCGACGTGGAGGAACACCCCGGCGGCGAACCCGAAGACGACGGCGTTGACGGGAGCGCTGCTGGGCAGTTCGAGGAGCGCGGACGGAATCGCGGTGAGGCCGACGCCCGCCGCCGGCAGCAGCAGCATCGTGACCGGCTTGCCGGCCCGCCGGAGCCGGTCGGCCGCGGCGTAGCCCGCCGGCCCCTTGTGGGAGACGATGGCGAGGCCGAGCAGGTAACCGACGTCGGCCATGTTGCCGTAGACGAGCCCGATGATGGCCCCCGCCGACAGCGAGTGGGCGGTGAGCTCCACGGCGGTGTGGTCGAACGGCAGGTCGGCGTGCATCGCCCGGTGGCCCAGCGTGTGGGCCGAGAAGCCCGCGAGCACGCCGGCCGCGATGCCGAAGCCGCCGAACTTGGGGTGGTGGCCGATGGCGCCGGGCACGATGAACACCGCCGCGCTGGTGATCATCGCGCCGCTGGCGAGGCCGTACCCCCAGACCAGCCGCCCGGCGTCGGTCGTCGCACCGGTGCGCTCGCCGAGGAAGGCCGCCCCGCCCATCGCGGCGAACGCGATCCACGCGATGGCGACGACCTTCGTCAACCCCGCCCCGAGTGCGAGCGGCGTGAAGACCAGGAGTGCGAGCGGACCGACCAGGCCGAGGCGCGAGAGACGCATGTTATTAACTCTAAACCAGTAATTAATAAGGGCGTCGGTTCGCTCGAGCACGAGTCGTACAGCGGCGGAGTCGGACGGTCCGAGCGCCGACCCGAAGCTCGCGGGCGGGAGGCATATGACGGTCGAACCCGTCGGTTCCGCCGTGTTCGACGGTTCGGACGCGCGGGACCTCCCCGCGCTGTCGCTGACGTGGCGGGACGGGCTGTTCGCCCACTGGCCGGTCGACCCCTCCCGGGTCCGGCCGCTGGTCCCCGACGAACTCGACGTGGAGACCCGCGAGGGGACCGCCTGGGTGTCGGCGCTCCCGTCGCTGGTCACGGCGAGTCGGCCGTGGTTCCTGCCCGAGGCGGTCGGCCTGACGTTCCCGCAGGTCACCCTCCGGACCTACGTGCGCCACGAGACCCGGCCGGGCGTCTACTTCCTGAGCGTCGACGCGGACACCGCGCTCGGCGTCGGTATCGCCCGGGCGCTCTGGGACCTGCCGTACCACCGTGCGGACGTCGACTTCGAGACGGTCGGCGAGACCCGGCGGGTCGACAGCCGGCGCGTCGACCCCGGAGAACCGCCGGCCCGGTTCGCCGCCGCGTACCGCCCGACCGGCGAGGCCGTCCGGCCCGACCCCGACTCGCTGTCGGCGTTCCTCGCCGAGCGCCACCGGCTCTACCTCGTGCGCGACGGGACGGTCCGGTGCGCCAGGGTCGAGCACGAGCCCTGGCGGCTCTGCCCGGCCGAGGCGTCGGTCCACGCCGACGCGCTGCTGGAGGCGGCGGGGCTGCCCGCGCCCGCGGAAGACCCGATGGTCCGATACGCGCCCGGCGCGTCGTTCGCGGTCCGGACGCCGTTCCGGGCGCGAGCGCGAGGAGGGTGAAAGACGCGTTTCAGTCTCTGGAAGGCTTATTCCCGGGGATTCCGAAGGCGGGCGTATGACGGAGTGGACACGGCGCTCGGTCCTCGCGGCGGCCGGCGCGAGCCTCGCACTCGCGGGCTGTCTGACCGACGCCCCCGACGGCAGCGGCGGCGGACCGCCGACCGAGAGGACCACGACCGGAGGTGCGCCGTCGGGGACGCCCGGGCCCGACTCGCCGCCGTCCGAGACCCCCGCGGGCGACGCGACGACGGGCGACTGGGTGGAGCGCCTCTCGAACAAGCCCGACCCCGATCACGGCATCTCCATCGAGAACGAGGCGAGCGTTCCCGCCACTCTCCGGGTCGCGGTCGTCCGCGAGGCGACCGGCGAGACCGTCTTCGAGGCGACCCGGCGCGTCCGGCCGGGCGCGGAGGTCGGGGTGTACAACCTCCGGGAGGCCGACCCCGAGGGCGTCGAGCGCTTCGAGGTCTGCGCCGAACTGGTCGCGACGGGCGAGGCGGAGACCGCGACGGCCGCGACGGCGACTGCCGAGACGACTACCACGACGGCGGCCGGCACGACGACTGCGGCCCCTGCCGACGAGTCGGCCGCCGAGACCGCGAACACCACGGAGGTCAGTACCACCACCGAGTCTGGCACCGCCGGGTCCACGCCGACCGAGACCGCCGCGAGCACCGACGCCGAGACCACCACCGCCGACGCCTCTCGCCGGGACTGCGCGACCATCGCCACGAACGAGTGCTACGGGAGCGCGTCCGCCAGGTTCGCGGCGGACGGGTCGGTCCAACTCGTCTACGCCATCTGTTGAGCGTCCGTGGCGGACTACCGGTCCGCGCCGCTCCGCCACAGTTACGTCCGGCCGGCCCCGACCGTCGGTCATGTTCAGGCCCGGCCACTACGGCGTGGCGCTCGCGCTGTACGCCCCCGTCGGCGGGTGGCTGCTCACGACGGGACACCCGACGGCCGCCGTCGCGGGCGGCGCGGGCGTCCTCTGGCTGACGATGCTGCCCGACTGGGACAGCCGGCTCCCCTTCGTCGCCCACCGCGGGCCGACCCACACCCTGCCGTTCGCGGCGCTGGTGGCCGGCGCCGCGTGGCTGGTGGCGGGCGCGGTCGTCTCCGCGGCCGACCCCGCGCTGGACCTCGGCGGCCCCGTCGCGGGCCCGGTATCGCTCCAGGCGTTCGCGGCCGGCGTCGCCGCGCTGGCGATCCTCGCGCACCTCGCGGCCGACCTGCTGACCCCGATGGGCGTGGCGGTGCTGTGGCCGCTGTCCGGGCGGCGCTACTCGCTGTCGGTGACGACCGCCGACAACTCGGTCTGGAACTACGCGCTGTTCGCGCTGGGCGTCTTCGCGACCGCCGCGGCGGCGTACCTCGGCGCGGAGCTGCTGGCGAACGCGCCGGCGTAGGCCGTGATTCCGCGTCAGACTCTCGGAACCCGACGATCTGACCCCCGCCTGGCGACAACCCTTTTCAGCGCGTCGGCCCTGCTACCGATATGACCTCGGACGCGAACGACGCGCCGCCCGGCGAGCGCGGCGGCGGGCCGACGCTCGCCGACGACGCGCTCCTGGCGCCGCTCCGCGAGACCGACGACCCCGTGCTGACGACCGGGGAGGTCAGCGACACGGTCCCGTTCGGCCGGCGGGCCACGGCCGAGGGGCTCGAACGGCTCGCGAGCGAGGGCGTCGTCGAGCGCAAGTCGGTCGGCGACGGCGCGGTCTGGTGGCTCCCGGGCCACACCGACACGAACGAGCGCCGCGGACCGATGCCCGGCGCGACCCGGGAGTACGACGGCGGCCTCTCGACCGGGCTGGAGAACGCCATCTCGACCCTCTCGGTGCCCGACGAGCGCGAGCGCGGCGCGGTGTACGCGACCTGCTACTTCCTCGCGGAGTACGGCCCGGCCGCGCCCGAGAAGCTCCGTGCGGAGGTGTACCCCAACTACCCGGCCGGCCACGACGACGCCGCGTCGTGGTGGACCGAGACGATCCGGCCCGCGATCGGGGCGCTCGACGGCGTCGAGCGCGACGGCGACGCGTGGCGGGTCGCCGCGGACGAGGAGTAGCGCCGAGCGGACCCGTCCGCCCCGCGCGGCCCCGGACTCGGTCCGGGAGTCACCACTCGCGATAGGTCAGCTCGTCGGCCTTGTTGGTGACCGCCCGCATCATGCACCCGTGGCACACCCAGACGTCGCCGCCGGTGCGGGCCACCAGCCGGGTCCCGTCGGACTTCCGGGACTCGCAGATGTCACAGACGCGCATAGCTCACGTAGCCGGGCCGGAGGTTTGAATCTCTCGGGCGTCACGCCGGGAGACCGCCGTGGAACGGGCTCCCGGCCGACCCGACGTCGGTGGCCTCCCGACCGGCGACTGCCGACTCGGCTCGCGTCCGACCCGCGGGTCGCCCCTGTCATGCCATCGGCCCGGTCGGTCGGCGACCGCCGACACGCGCCGGTTCGGCCAGCCGACACGGCCCGGTCGGGCCCGCCGGTGTGCCGGCGGATTTTTGGGGCCGTCGTCCGACGTATCGGCGTGATGAGTGTTCGACGCGTCGGCGGGCGACCGGGGAGGGTTCGGCGGTGCTGACCGAGTGGTTCGTCCGCGTCGCGGGCCACGACCCCGTGATGCAGGGGCTGGTCGGCGGGATCGTCATTGCGGCGATGAACACCCTGGGCGCCGCGCTGATCGTCGTCTGGCCCGACCCCTCCGACCGGACGCTCGACGGCGCGCTCGGGTTCGCGGCTGGCGTGATGCTGTCGGCGAGTTTCACCAGCCTCATCCTGCCCGGCATCGAGGCGGCGTCCGACCCCGGGTACCGCGCCCTGTCGGTCGGCGGCGTCGAACTGGCCGGCGTCCTCCCCGTGCTGGTCGGCTTCGCGCTCGGCGTGGTGCTGCTCGACCGGGCCGACCAGTGGGTGCCCCACGTCCACGTGGTCATCACCGGCCGCGACCGGCGGGACGCGGCCGGCGAGGCGCGCGGGGTCGAAGAACGCGGAGACGAAACGTCGGCGAACGAGGCGCCGGCGAACGAGGCGCAGGTGGAGGCGATCGAATCGCCGGCGAGCGATGCCGCGTCGACGTCAGCGGTCGAGAATCCGACCGACGGCGAGCCCCGCATCGAGGAGGACACGGCGGCCGGTCGAGTGCCGCTCGACCCCGACGACGCCCGGACCGCCTCGGTCCTACTGTTCATCGTCGCCATCACTATCCACAACATGCCCGAGGGGCTCGCGGTGGGCGTCGGCTTCGGGTCGGGCAACGTCGGCGACGCGCTCGCGCTGATGCTCGCCATCGGCGTCCAGAACGTCCCGGAGGGGCTGGCGGTGTCGGTCGCGGCCGCCAACGCCGGGTTCGGCTCGCTGGCCTACGCCACGTTCGCGGGCGTCCGGGCCGGCCTCGTCGAGATCCCGCTGGCGGTGCTCGGCGCGGTCGCGGTGGGACTGGCCGCGCCGGTGCTCCCCTACGCGATGGGGTTCGCCGCCGGGGCGATGCTGTTCGTCATCAGCGACGAGATCGTGCCCGAGACCCACGCCCGCGGCCACGAGCGGATCGCCACCCTCGGCACGATGCTCGGTGTCGCCGTGATGCTGTACCTCGACATCGTGCTGGGGTGAAGCGGGAAGCGGACGGGCGTACGCCGAGCACACCGACTGAACCCCGGACCGCCAGCACGCACAACCCCTATCCTTCCCCGGACCCAATGAGTGCCCATGAGCGAGAGAGGCGAGGCGAAGGCCGACGACCTGCCCGACTCCGACGAGGAGTGGCGCGAGCGCCTGACCGACGAGGAGTACCGCGTGCTCCGGGAGGCCGGCACCGAACGACCGTTCTCGGGCGAGCACGTCGACCGCAAGGACGACGGCACCTACGCCTGCGCCGGCTGCGGCGCCGAGCTGTTCGACTCCGAGACCAAGTACGAGTCCGGTTGCGGCTGGCCGAGCTTCTACGACACCGACGACGACCGCATCGAGACCCGGCGCGACACCAGCAAGGGGATGGACCGCGTCGAGGTGCTGTGCGCCGAGTGCGGCGGCCACCTCGGCCACGTGTTCGAGGACGGCCCGGAGCCGACCGGCAAGCGCTACTGCATCAACTCGGTCGCGCTCGACTTCGAGGGCGACGAGTAGCCGCGCGGCGCGGAACACGTGGAGGCGGCGCACGGCGAAAACGAGACGACCCGCCGAACCGCGCGCTTCTCGCGAGGCGTATTCGGCCGGCAGTCGCTCAGGGGTACTGCTGCTCCTCGGTGGTGAACGGCGTGATGGCGGCGGTCCGCTGGGCCACGGTGGCGATGCGGAGCACGAACGCGAACAGCACCGCCAGCGGCGCGAACCCCACGGCGACGGTCGCGGCGAGCACCAGCGGCGGCATCGTCGAGTAGAACGACTGGGCCTGCGGGCCGGCGGCCGCGAGCAGCATCACCGTCGAGACGACCTCCGCGGGCACGCCGACGTACAGCAGCAGCCGGGACAGCGAGGCGAGCTCGCTCTGCATGTACAGCGTCTTGAAGTACTGGCGGGCGACGTCGATCTGGCGCATCCGGCTGACCAGCTCGGTCAGCACCTCGCGGTCGTCCTCGGTGAACGCGTCGCCGTACCGCGCCGCGAGCGACTGGACCCGCCGGATCTGCTCGCCGTAGTTGGTGTGGAGGGTCGCCGACAGCGTGGCGAACGTCCCGACGTCGCCCCGGCTCAGCAGCCGGCTCACCTCCGACATGTGCTCGTCGAGCGACGTCGCCAGGGCGTCGAGCTCCCGGTCGAGCGCGGGGTGCTCGCCTTCCGTGGCGACGTCGTAGAGCCGCTCGACCTGGTCGTCGGTGTTCTCCAGCAGCCGGGCGAGGAAGTCCGAGGGCGTCACCGGGGCGATCTCGCCCTCCGATGCGTTCTGGACCGCCTGGCGGTAGTTGGTGACCTCCCGGATCTCCTCGCGGAGCTCGCCCGGCGAGCTCAGCTGGCGCGAGAGCACCAGCTGGTTGATCGAGAGCACGAGCGTGACGAGGGTCAGGTTCCCGCCGACCTGGGCGCTGAACACGTACAGCAGCGGCACGGGCCAGCGGATCGCCCGGAGCACGACGAGCTCGACCGCGACCAGCAGTCCGAACACGCCGACGACGAGCAGGCCGGCGACCGCGAGCCGGTTGCCGTGGAGCATCAGCCAGTCGAGTCCGAGCGAGCCGTCGCCGAGCGCAGGACCGCTCGCCCGCTTGCGGTCCGAGGGCCAATTCATGGGAGACGCCAGGGCTCCGTCGAAGGAAAGTCCGTCGGCCCCGTCGCCGGCTACCGGTCGCAGGGGGCCGGTCGCCGCGCCGTCCCCGGCTCACACCCGGAGCCTGATTGTCGTCTCGGTGATGTTCGAGACGTACTGGTCGCGGAGGTGGTGGACGTCCTGGGAGACCGGCCCGTCCCAGCCCAGTTCCGACGCCGCCTCGTCGTCTGCGTCCGGTTCGACCGAGACGTAGAGGTCCCCGTCCCGGACGTCCTCGACGGTACCCATCTCGACGCCGCTCTGGGCGACGACGCGCTTGCCGATGTGGTCCTCGGAGTAGTCGGCCATGGCCGCGGGTAGGGCCGCCGCGCCCGAATGCGTTCGGGCCGCGGGTCGCCACCGAGCGCCGCGACCGCGAATCGGTCGCGGTTCCGAGCGCGGAACCGAACGACGGCGCGCCACCGGTTCGACCCCGGGCGTGCCACTGCGAGTCACACTTATGGCCGCACGGAGCGTACGCGGAGCCGAGAACAGATGAGCCGAACTGCCGGCGACGGGCCGACCGGCGCGGGCGCACCGACACCCGGAGGCGGCGACCCCGACGCGGCCGAGTTCGAGCGCCTCCGGGCCAGGAAGAAGGAGCGACAGGGCAACGCCGAGTCCGCCGCGGTCCGGGACGTGACCGTCGGCGAGGACCGGGTCGTCCTGACGCTGGGCTTCGACTGGACGGCCGACACCGACCGGCTCGCCTACGACCTCGACGACGACCGGGACGTGCTCAGGCTGGAGGCGCTGGCCGAGTCGCGGGGGTTCGCGTTCGAGCAGGTGTCGTTCCTCGAGGGCGAGACGCTGGACGTCGTCTACACCGGCGGGGAGTGGGTGCCGGAGGCCCACCTCGCCCACGCCGAGGGCGAGGGGTCGGTCCGCGAGACGTTCCGGGCCGAGCTCCGGCTGCTCGGTCGGGAGCTGGCCCGACTGCCGACCGCGCTCCGGCGGCTGGTCCGGGTCGCGCGGACGATGACCGCGAAGCAGGCGATCATCGCGGTCGTCCTCGTGAAGAAGCTGATAGTCATCGCGCTCGTGGCGTGGCTGGTGCTGTAGCCCCGCGGCCGCCGGGCCTTTCCGCGACAGCGGCGGAGTTCCGGAGGTCATGGCCGAGTCGATTCGCGTGCTCTCGTACAACACCCACCAGGGCATCGGGATGGACGGGCGCTACGACCTCCGGCGGATCGCCGACGTGGTCCGGCGGAGCGACGCGGACGCGGCGGCGCTCCAGGAGGTCAACCGCCACCGGAAGGAGAAGACGGACTTCGACGACCAGCCCGCCCGGCTCGAGGAGCTGACCGGGATGAACGCCGAGTACGGCGTCGTGCTGGAGGAGGACCCGACGCTGGCGTCCGACGGCGAGCCGCGCCAGATGGGCCAGCTCGTCCTGAGCGAGCGTCCCATCGAGTCGGCGGAGGTCCACCGCCTGCCGAGTCCGGACGAGAACCAGCCCCGGGCCGCGGTCCGGACGCGGATCGACGTCGAGGGGACCGAGCTCCGGTTCGTCACGACCCACCTCGGCATCGAGCACGAGGAGCGCCGGCGGCAGGTCGAGGACCTGGTGGCGTGGCTGGACGACGACGCGGCGAACCAGGTGCTGGTCGGCGACTGCAACGCCGCGGCCGACAGCGAGCCGGTCATGGCCCTCAAGGACGAGTTCCGGGAGGCGTTCGCCGCGCTCGGGAGGGAGCCGGCCCGGACCCACCCCTCGCCGTACGTCGAGGAGACGGAGGGCGACTTGTTCGTCAAGACCTACCGGCCCCGGACGCAGGCCGACTACGTCTTCGCGGGCGAGGGCGTGTCGGTCGAGGACGCGCAGGTCCGCCACTCGCTGGCCTCCGACCACTCGCCGGTGCTGGCCGACCTGACGCTGTCCGGGTGACACGTCGGGACCGGGCGACCCGCCGCGGAAAGCGTTTTGCCGACCACGGTCCTGGTCTCTCACATGTCGAACCCGGTTCCCGCGGCGGCCGAGGAACTGCTGACCAGCGAGCCGCTGATGGCCCACTTCGCGACCTGTTCCGGGGGCAACCCCCACGTCGCGCCGGTGTGGTACCACTACGACGACGGCGTGCTCGAGGTGCTCACGACCGGTCGGAAGCTCCGGAACGTCCGGGAGAACCCGCGGGTCGCGGTGTCGGTCCAGAAGGACGAGGGCGGGCGGGCCCGGTGGATGGTCACGCTACGGGGGACCGCGACCGTCGTGGAGGACGAGGACGAGACCAGGGCGGCGGCCGGCCGCATCAACCCGAAGTACGGCGCCGACGTCGACGAGTACGCCGAGAACGTGCTGGTGCGGGTCGACGTCGGGTCGGCGAGCTACCAGACGTACTGAGTGCCGGGCAGGCGGTCCGGCGTCCCGCGGAGGCGGAGCGCCTGCCGAATCTCGCGGCGGACAACCGATTCCGCGGCGGACGTCCGGAGCCTACTCGACCGGGAACCGCAGGATAGCGGCCAGTCCGCCGAACGCCTCGCGGAACCGCCGTCCCCGGTCGAAGTCGGCGGGCACCACCACGCAGTCGCCGCCCTCGTTCTCGACCCGCTCCTGGTAGTCCCGGACCTCGTCGACCGGGAGGTCGGCCGAGACCAGCAGCGTCTCCACGGCGTCGTACTCCAGCGCCTCCTCGACCGCGTCGCGGCCGTACACGACGTCGTCGCCGTCGGTCGCGTCTCCGCCGCCCGCGTTCCCGGCGTCGAGCGCGCCGAAGAACCGGTCGAGCGCCTCGCGCATCTCCCGGCGCTCCTCGTCCTCGATCCGGTCGCTGGCCTTCTCGACCAGCTGGCGGAGCCCCTGCTCGGAGGCGTACTCGACCGACACCGGGTCGCCGACCAGCATGTCCTCGAGCCGGTAGTCGAGGTGGTCGCCCTCCCGGAAGTCGTCGACCGTCACGTCGGTGCCGCCCAGCAGCAGCCCGTCGACGTCGGTGGACGCGCTCGCCGACTCGTCGTCGTGCTCGCCGAGGAACGCCCGCTCGGCCTCCTCGGCGACCGACTCGAAGAAATCCTCCTTCTGTCGCTCGCGCTCGCGCTCGAACCGCTGGGCCGACTGGCCGCCGGCCTTGGTCTTGCCCATCACGTCGCTCTCGAACGTCTCGATCACCTGCACGTCGTCGTTCTCGGTCAGGCCGAGCGCCGCGCCGCCGCGCTCGACGATCAGCAGCCCGAACGTCTTCGAGGCGCCGGCGGCCGCGTCGAGCACGCCGGTCTCGAACCCGTTGCCGCGTTCGTAGACGAACTCCGAGACCGGCGACGGCAGGTCGTCGAAGACGTAGTCGACGACCTCGCCGTCCACGACGCCCGCGAAGACGACCAGGCCGTTCTCGGGCGTCGACTCGCGGTGCTGGAGCACGCCGCGGGCGGCCTCCAGGGCGTCGAGGTACGCCGCGTCCTCGCTCTCCTCCTCGATGAACTCCGACTCGGCGCGGTCCTCCTCGACGCGCTCGAGGGCCTCGCCGACGGTGTGGTCGGGCGGGACCGCGACGGTCAGCAGGTCGTCCGCGGTGGCCTCGGCGTCCTCGACGCGCTCGATTCGCTCGTGTCGTTCGTAGTCTTCGATGTCCATCGGTAGCGTGTCCTCGCCGGCTGAGCTGTTCCCGGCGGGCCGTCCCGGCCGGCGGGGACGCCAGCGACTCCTCCCCGTGGGTGACTCCGGTAGGCCCCGCGGGCGATTGAGGGTTTGGGCCGACCCCTGGAGCCGTCGCCGGCGCTCCGGCCGCCGGACGCCGGCGGAACCCCGCACGGAGTCCCTTTTATCAGCGTCGCCGCCGTGCCTCCGCGACGCATGACGGCACGACTCGAATTCCTCCTCGGACTGGTCGCGCTGGTAGTCGCCGGACTGACGCTGACGACGCTGTACCTGCGGACGAAGCTACGACAGGAGCAGCAGGGAGACGAATCGGCGCTTTCGCGGACCGCGCCCGCCTGAGCGGGTCACTCGTCGGTCGGGCGGCGGGCGGTTCCGCCCCGCGACCCGTCGGCGAACTCCGTGGCCCGGCGGAAGCCGAGCAGCAGGAGGACGCCGCCGGAGAGCGCCGTCGTCGCGAAGTCCAGCGGCCAGTGCCAGGGGAACTGCTCCGGCGGGTCGCGCGCGCTCCGGGGGAGCCTCGCGAGCGCGGGGACGTACCAGAACAGGTAGGCGAGCAAGTAGAACCCCGCGATGATCATCCACAGCCAGTCGGTGGTCCGCAGCCACGAGACCACCCGCGAGGTGTCGCCGTCAGTCGCCGCCATCGCTGGCCCTCCGTGTCCCCGAGCACCGCCGGACGGGTTCGCCGGCGAGTCCGCTACGGGTCCGAAGTCGCGCGACGCGAACGGGGCTGCGCGGTCCGGACGCGACGACCGCCGGGGCGTCGCGGTCGGCGGTTGCGCGACCGACGCCGGTGGACCGACCCGCAGTTGGCGCTACTCGCTCCATGGTGTCGCCTCGACCGCCAGCCGGTTATGCGTAATTGCCCCCTGACGGGGACGGAAGCGACTCCTCCCTGTGGGGGCTCCGGTCGGGCCCGCTGGCGAGTGAGGATCTGGGCCGGGCCGGCCGCCGGGCGCTCGGAGGTCGCGGTTCGGTCGGCTCATCGCCCCGACTCGCGGTGGACCCGCGTGAACTCGAACCGCGCCCCGCCCGACTCGCTCTCGGTCACCGAGACCTCCCAGTCGTACACGTCGGCCAGCTCCGCCACGAACGCCAGGCCGAGCCCGGTCCCGCCCTGGTCGGCCGCGGTCGTGTACCCCTCCTCGAACACGCGCTCGCGGTCCGCCTCGGGGATGCCCGCACCGTCGTCGGCCACGTAGAACCCGATCGGGAGCTCGCCGACCGTGACGGTGACGTCGCGGCCGCCGTGCTCGACCGCGTTCTCGAACAGGTTGCGGAACAGGTGGCGCACGTACGTCTCGTCGGTGCGTATCGTGCGGTCGATGTCGACGTCGAGCGCCGCGTCGGGGGCGTCGACGTCGGCCCACACCTCGCGGGCCGCGGCGGCGAGCGGCGTCGGGGTCGGCTCGCCGACCGCCTTCCGGCCCCGGGTCAGCACGAGCATGATGTCGATCATCCGCTCGATGCGGTCGAACGCCTCGGTGACGTACTCGACCGCCTCGGCGTTCTGCCCGCCCGAGAGCTGCTGGCCGTAGATCTGGCCGATCTGGACGGGGTTGCGCAGCTCGTGGGCCAGCATGCTGGCGAAGCTGTCCAGCCGGTCGTTCTGGCGCTGGAGCCGGCGCTCGCGGTCGGTGCGTTCGAGCGCCGCTTCGGTGGTCGCCGCGACGAGTTCCACCAGGTGCTGCATCTTCCCGTCGAACGTCTCGGCGTCGGCCGCGCCGACGACCAGCGCGCCGTGGTCGCCGAGCGGGACCACCATCGCCGGGTGGCTGCCGGTCGCCGGGAGGCCGGACGAGACGTACCTGGTCTCGCCGTCGGCGAAGGACGCCCAGACCGGCGAGTCCGACCCGGCCGGAATCGGCGAGCGCTCGTCCGGGTCGGCCCCGGAGCTGACCGACGAGCTCGCGGGGGCGAGCGCGTCCGCCGAGTCGTCGAGGGCGTACACGACCGCGTCGTCGAGGGCGATGTCGTCGGTGAGCGTCTCGACGATGATGTCGCTGATCTCCCCGACGGTCGCCGTCTGGAGCAGCTCGCGGGTCGACTTCTGGAGCGCGGTGAGCGTCCGCTCGCGCTCCTTGCGCCGGATCGCGGCGATGGCGTGGCTGATGGTCTCGCCGAGCTCGCTCAGGACCGCGATCTTGCGCCCGTCGAACGCCGACTCGCTCTCGGCGTACACCGTCAGGACGCCGTACTCGACCCCGTCGTGGACGAGCGGGACCGTGACCGCCGACTCGTACCCCGCCGCGACCGAGGCCTCCCGCCACGGCTCGCCCGCGAGGTCGCCGCCGAGCCGCTGGACGGGCTGGACCGTGCCGGTCCGGAGCGCGGTCGTCCCGACGCCCTTCTCGGTCTCGTCGGCGGCGTCCGCTCTTCGGATCGCCTCCAGGTAGTCCTCGCCGACGCCGGCCCACGCCCGGGGCGTGATGTCGGTGTACCCCTCGGTGTACTCCGCGGTCCACGCGGCCGAGTACGTGTCCGACGCCGCCAGCCGGTCGCACACCGCCTGCTCGATCTCCTCGCGGGTCGTCGCCGAGACCAGCGCCTGGTCGATGTCGCGGATGACGGCGTTGATCTGGTCGAGTTCGTCCAGCTCGTCGCGCTGCTCGCGGAGCCGCTGCTCGTACTCGTGGCGCTCGGTCATGTCCCGGGTGACCTTCGCGAACCCGCGGACGTCGCCGTCGTCGTCGTAGAGCGCCGTGATGATGACGTTGGCCCAGAACGTCGTCCCGTCCTTGCGGACCCGAAGGCCCTCGTCCTCGACCCGGCCCTCCGCGGCCGCGGTCGCCAGGTTGCGCTCGGGCCGACCCGCCTCGCGGTCCTCGTCGGTGTAGAACGCCGAGAAGTGCCGGCCGACGATCTCGTCCTCGTCGTACCCCTTGAGCCGGCGCGCGCCGTCGTTCCACGTCTGGACGACGCCGTCGGCGTCGAGCAGGAAGATGGCGTAGTCCTTGACCTCGCGCACCAGCGTCTCGAACCGCTCCTTCTGCTCGCGGAGCCGCTGCTCGTACTCGCGGCGCTCGGTCATGTCCCGGGTGACCTTGAGGTACCCGCGGAGGTCGCCGTCGTCGTCGCGGAGCGCGGTGATGGTGACGTTGGCCCAGAAGCGGGTGCCGTCCTTCCGGACGCGCCAGCCCTCGTCCTCGACGCGCCCGTTCCGCCTCGCTCCCGCGAGGTTCTCCTCGGGGACGCCCGCGTCCCGTTCGGCCTGGGTGTAGAACGTCGAGAAGTGCTCGCCGACGATCTCGTCCCGGTCGTACCCCTTGATCCGGCGCGCGCCGTCGTTCCACGTCCGGACGCGGCCCTCGGCGTCGAGCGCGAAGATGGCGTAGTCGGTGACGGCCCCGACCAGCTCGTGGAACTGCGCGTCCCCGAGCGGCGCCGCCGAGTCGGTGCCCCCGTCGTCGGGGTCCTCGGCCGGCCGCCACCAGACGCGACCGTCCGACCCGACCGGCTTGGACCGGAGCTCGCCCCGGTCGGCGAGCTCCTCGAGGTGGCCGGCGACCGCGGCGGGCTCGCAGTCCAGCGCGTCGGCGACCTCGTCTGTCGTGAGCGGCGTTCCGGCGGTCTCCCGCCGGGTGAACACACCCAGCGTCTCCGCGAGCGTGCGCTGGGGCGACCCTGACGTTCCCATTGGTGGTTGTATCCCGTCGTGGCCCTATAAGCCTCCTGAACGGCCGTCCTAGTCGCGCCGGGGTCTCCGGGTGCGAGGCGCCCGCGCCGAGACCTTATACGGGACGGCGTGGTACCCCGGGGCCGAGCCATGCCCGTCATCCACTTCGAGGAGGCCGACTCGCCCGAGCGCACCCAGATCGGCGAGGGGATCGTCAAGTTCGCGCGGCGGGCCGACCGCCTGGAGACCGGCCGCGCGGAGGGCAAGTACTTCCTGAACCACGCGGACGGCTGCGGCGTCGGCGGCGAGCGCATCGCGGCCGGCGACGAGTTATACTTCGACACCGACACCGGCGAGATACTCTGCGCCGACCACGGGGCCGCCCGGAAGGAGGGCCGGGAGTAGCCGACCGTGGCGCCGGGGCCCACCGCCGACCGGACGGACGTCCGCCGGCGGCTCCGCGGCGTCGCCGCCGTAGCGAGCTTCGTCGTCGCGCTGCTGGTCTCGTTCCGGTTGCGGACCGCTCCACGGATCGTGCTCGCGTGGGACCTCGCCACCCTGGTCTGGCTGGCGCTCACGTGGCGGAGCGCCCGGGCGGCGTCCGCGGCCGAGACCCGGTCGTGGGCCCGGCTGCGGGGGTACCGGCGCTCCCGGCGCGACCGGACGCTCGCGGTCGGCTTCAGCCTGTTCGGGCTCGCGTTCGCGCTCGGGCTGTCGACGCTGGCCCGGCGGCCGACCGGGCCGGTCGACCACCTGGAGATCGGGCTGAGCGCGCTGGCCGTCGTGCTCGCGTGGCTCGCGCTCAACGCCGCGTACGCCGCCCACTACGCCGCCCTGTACTACGGCGACCGCCCGCCGGAGGCCGGGCTCGCGTTCCCCGGCGACGAGGCGCCCGCCCGAGTCGACTTCGCGTACTTCGCGTTCACGCTGGGGACCGCCATCTCCACCTCGGACGTGTCCATCACGTCACGGCGGTTCCGGACGACCGCGCTCGGTCACGTCCTGCTCGCGTTCGCCTACAACACCGGCGTCCTCGGCGTCGTGGTGAACGTGGCGAACCTCTACGCCTGACCTCTCGCCGGCAGCGAGACCTCCTGTTCGACCCTCGCGGTCGGAACCGCAGAGGGCTCACTCCTCGCCCGTCACGTCCTCGACCTGCCACTCGGGCAGGACCAGCAGCTGCTCGTTCTCGGCCAGCTCGTCGGTCGTCCAGAACTCGAGGCGGTCGCCGCCGACGACCGCGGTGCCGCCGCCGTACACGTCGTCCCAGTGGTCGAACACCGCGTCGGGCACCCGGAGCTGTCGGCTGTCGTCGGGGACGGCCGTGCTGGTCAGGAACCGCACGTCGGGGTCGTCCTCCAGTGGGTCGTAGAGCTGGGAGGCGACCACCGCGCCGTCGGTCTCGCGGACGCCCCAGTAGACCTCGCCGCCCGACTTCACCAGCTCCATGTTGACGGCCTGCTGGGGGACCGGGACCTCTCGGGAGTCGCCGCTGACTGACGCGCCGCCGAGCTGCTCGTACTCCGTCATGGGTGGAGCGTCGGCGGCCGCGCTGTTAGGTCGTGTGGCCGCCCGGCGGGTCGGCGACCGAGCGACGGGCGGTCGGGACCGACCGCCCGCTCACGCCGACTCGACGAACAGGTCGACCGCCCCGCCGTCGCCCGCCGCGAGCGTCACCGTCGCGGCCACGAAGTCGCCGCTCTCGTCGGTCGCGTACCGGACGTTCCGGATACCGCCGCCCCGACGGCCGAACGCCAGCTTCGGCGGGTCGGCGTAGGGCTTGTCGAACTCGACCCGGACCGTCCGGTCCTCGGGCGTCAGGCCGGGTTAGGCGTCCACCGGCGGCGTGTGGTCCTCGACCGCGGAGGTGGGCGCCCCGATGCGCCACGGGTCGGGCCCGTCGCCGTCGGCCCAGTTGTCCTCGTAGCGGTTGCGCCCCGCCCCGTCGCGCTCGACGAGGGCCGGCGCCCCCGACTGGAGCACGTGGTTGTGTCGCACGGTCACGCCGGAGTCGGCGACCAGGACGCCCGGCGGGGCCGACTGGGACCCGTCTCCGCCGCCGGCCGACGCGCGCAGGCCGAACTCCTTGAGGTAGTTGTCGGCGACGACGTGGCGCGCGAGCCGGTCGGCGTTTCGGGTCGCGACGCCCGCGCCGCCGACCCGCCGGACGCGGTTCCCGCTGACGGTGACGAAGCGGGCGGCGTCGAGCAGGACGCCCTCGCCGGCGGCCCCGTCGACGTAGTTGTCGCGGACGACGCCGTCGGTCGCACCGGTGACTCTGATCCCCGCCTGGCCGGCGTCGTAGACGGCGTTGTCGGTGACGCTGAAGTCCTCGACGCCGCCGCCGACGTTGATGCCCCGCCCGGCGTAGTCGTACAGGTCGTTGTCCCGAACGGCCACGTCCTCGGCGCGCTCGATGGCGAGCGAGATGCCGGAGTACTTCTCCTTCTGGGCCTGGACGCTGACGTTGCCCTCGATCTGGATGCCGCGGAGCGCCTGGCCGAAGCCGATGAGGACCAGCGACTTGTGCTCGCCGAAGCCGATGTTGTCGGAGATGTCGAAGCGGCCGACGTTCGAGTCCTGGCGACCGCCGCTGGCGCCCACGAGCGCGCCCTGCGGGTTGCCGCCCATCACGTTGCCCCGGACCGAGACGTTGGTGGCGTGACGCTCGTTCGGCACCCACGCGTCGAGCGCGACGGCGTGGTCGAAGCCGTTCACGAGCGTGTTACCGACCACCGCGATGCGGTCGCCCGCCAGCTGGATGCCGCGGTCGCCGATGTCGTAGACGTAGTTGTTCACCACCTGCACGTCGGTTGCCCGGCGCTCGACGCTGATACCGCTGCCGCCGTCGTTGTGCTCGTGGTACGGGTGGGTCCGAGTCACCGCGTTGCCCGAGAGCAGGACGTCGGCCGCGTCCCGGACGACGAACCCGTGGAGTCGCTTGGCGGTGGCGCGCTGCCCGCCGGGATTGCCGTGGTAGCCGACGCCCCGGAGCTCGACGTTCTCGCAGTGACTGTTGTGCCCGACGCGGAACCCGCCGACGTTCGCGCCGTCGGCGGGCATCACGAGCCGGCGGACGCTCGGCCCGTCGACGGTCACGCCGTCCGCGTCGACGTCGAGCCACTCCGTCGTCCGGTAGGGCGCGCCCTCGTCGCTGATCCAGACGTTCTCGCCGGCCGAGAGGTCCCGGAACGCGCGCTGGAGCTGCTCGGTCGTGGTGACGACGGTGTCCGGGACCGCCTCCTGCCGGGCCGCGGCGGCCGCGCCGGTCGTCGCCCGCCACCCCGCGGCGGCCAGCAGCCCCGACAGCACGTCGCGCCGCGAGTGGTCACTCATCGGTCGGTTCTCCGGCCCGGGTGCGCCGGTCCTCCCGCCGACCGGCCCTGCGCTCGGAATCCGACTCCCCGGTCCGACCCAGGGGGTCGCGCTTCCGGAGCAGGCGCTGGGCCCGCTCGTCCGAGAGCACGCCGAGCCCCAGCCGGGAGGCCCTGTCGCGCGCCCGGCCCCGGACGACCGCCGCGGCGTAGGTGCCCAGCGTCGCGCTGGGGCCAACGCGGTAGACCGGGTCCGGGCGGTCGGCGGTCGCGGCCCGCCGTATCGCCGCGGCGACGCGCTCGGGGCTGTTGACGCCCGGTCCGCCCGCCTCGACGACGCCGAGGTCGTCCAGCACGGCGTAGAGGTCGTCGTAGGCCGGCGAGTGGTCGTAGGCCGCGACCTCCGCGAGCACGCGGTCGTAGAAGTCGGTGGCGACGATGCCGGGTTCGACCGTGACCGCGTCCACGCCGTACTGCGAGACTTCCTGCCGGAGCGCGTCGGTCAGCGACTCCAGCGCGAACTTCGAGGCGGTGTAGACGCCGAGCCCGGGCATCGTGAGGCCGCCGACTCCCGCGGTGACGTTGATGATCGTCCCGCGGCCGCGCTCGCGCATCCGCGGCAGCGCGGCGCGGGCGAGCCGGAGCGGGCCGAACGTGTTGACCTCGAACTGGCGGTAGACCGCCTCCATCGGCACGTCCTCGACGGGGCCGAACTGGCCGTACCCCGCGTTGTTGACCAGGCAGTCGAGGCGGCCGCGGTCGTCATACACGCCGTCGACGACCGCCTCCGCCCGTTCCGGGTCGGTCACGTCGAGCGCTGCGGTCTCGGCGCCGCGGTCGGCGAGGTCGCGGACGTCGGCCGGGTCGCGGGCGGTCGCGTACACGGTCCACCCGGCGTCGAGCAACTGCGCCGCGGTCTCGCGGCCGATGCCGGTCGAGCAGCCGGTGACGAGAGCTGTCTCCCCCATGGCGCGGCTTCGGACCCGCGCGAGAAACGACTGGCGGCCGCGGCGAAGGGGTCGCTCCGTCGCCTGCGACGACCGACAGACCGATTTGTCCGGCCGCCGACCGTACGCACATGGCCACCGCCTCGAACGCCGAGTCCGAGTCCGCCGCCGAACCGCGGCCCGGCGACCGCTCCGGGCCGGGCGACCGTTCCGGGTCCGACGACGGGTCGCCGACCCCGGCGACGGTCGCCGACCGCCTCGCGACCGCGGCGCGGATCGTCTGGTGGTCGTTCCTCGGCCTCGTGGTCGTGTTCACGCTGATCCCGGTCGTCGGGCTCTGGCTCGGGGCCGTCCCGTTCGATCCGCCGCCAACACTGCCGTACTTCGCGCTCGTGGGCTTCGCCCTTGTGGGCGCTGCGGCGCTGATCGCGGCGGCGGTCTACGACGTGTGACGCGGACCGCCCGTCGGCCGGGGCGGGTCATCTGCCGGCGGGCCGTACCCTTTTGGCGGTTCGGCGCGGCCTTGTACCCGTGAGCAACACGCCCTTCCCCGACCGGATGTACCCGTGCGCCCGGTGCCGCCGGGACGTGCGCGTCAAACGAATCTTCTCCCACTTCCGGTCGATGCACGACGAGACGCTGCTGTCGGTCGAGCGCGACGGGGGCGACGTCTGCGGGCTCTGCGGGATGGAGCTGCCGGCCGCCGACGAGAACAACGCCTGGAAGCTCCGGGTCCGGCACTTCCGGGAGTACCACGGCAAGCGACTGGTCGACACCGACGCGGTGTAGGAGCGGCGGCAGTCGAAATCGGGCCAGTCGGAGATGCGGGAGGAGCCCGACGGGCGGAAGAGGCCGGAGAGGTAGAACGAGCCGGAGAACCCGTCAGTCCTCGCCGGAGGTCGCGACCGCGTTCGACTCGGCCGGCGACTCGCCGGCGGTCCCCTTCGGGCCGGCGTCGAACAGCGGGCTCTGCTCGCCCGGCGTGAGCGTGTTGAGCACCAGCGCGGTCAGCGCGGTCAGGATTACCGGCTCGCCGAAGAACGTCTCGGCCGCGTCCGGGAGCCCCTGGATCGCGTCCGGGCGGGTGGCGACGCCCAGCCCCAGGCCGAGCGCGACCCCGACGATGACCATGTTCCGGCGGTCGAGGTCGACGTGGAGGAAGATGAGCCGGGCGCCGCTGGCGGCGACCATGCCGGCCATCAGCAGCACCGCGCCGCCGAACACCGCGCTCGGGATGGTGGTGACCGCGGCGCCGACCTTCGGGCTGAAGCCCAGCAGCGCCAGGATGACGCCCGCGACGCCGACGACGTGGCGGCTCATCACGCCGGTGAAGTTGACGACGCCCGCGTTCTGCGAGAAGGAGGTGACGGGGAACGCGCCGAACACGCCGCCCAGCGAGCTCATGAGGCCGTCGGTGAACAGCCCGCCGCGGAACTCCTCGTGGGTCGGGTTGCGGCCCTCCGCGGCGGTGATCGAGGACATGTCGCCGACCGTCTCCATCGCCGAGACCAGGAAGAGGAACGCGAAGGTGACGATCGGCACCGGCTCGAACGCGAAGCCGAACGCGCCGGGCCGCGGGACCGCGAACCAGGCCGCGTCGGCGACCGGCGCGAAGTTCACGAGGCCGACCGCGACCGCGGCGACGTACCCGACCGCGATGCCGACCAGCGTGCTCAGCAGCCGCGTGATGCCCGAGGTGAAGAGGTTGAGGACGACCGCGACGCCCAGCACGAGCGCGGCCAGCCCGATGTTGTGGAGCGCGCCGTAGTCGCTCGCGCCGACGCCGCCGGCCGCGTAGTCGACCGCGACCGGGACGAGGTAGAGGCCGATGATGACCACGACCAGCCCGGTGACCAGCGGCGGGAAGAAGGGCCTGATGCGCTCGAACTGCCAGCCGATGAGCCCCTCGACGGCGAAGCCGGCGACGAGTATCGCGCCGAAGACCGCCGCGAGTCCGGCGTCCGCGCCGATGCTGGTCGCCGCGCCGACGAAGGTGAAGCTGGTCCCCATCACGATGGGCAGCCGGGCGCCGACCGGCCCGACGGTGTACGCCTGGACCACGGTCGCCAGCCCGGAGAACAGCAGCACCATCTGGACGATGTAGGCGGTGTCGGCCGCGCTCAGCCCGACCGCGCCCGCGACGATGTAGGCCACCGCGGTCGCCGGCACGATCATCACCGCGACGTGCTGGAGCCCCAGCAGCAGGGACTTCAGCAGCGGCGGCTTCTCGTCGCGTCCGTATTCGAGCTCGATTTCCCCGTCCGTTTCTGTCATGCTATACTTCCCCCGTGCGAGGCCTGATGAATAATAGTTTCGCGTTCGAGCCCATATTCGGCGTCGGGAGGGTAATAATATGCATGTTCGTGCATTTCACGTCGGCGTCCTCCGATAGCTCGGTGGTACCTACAGACTGGCGCGCGCTGGCGTCTCGGCGAGCGGAGCGAGCCGAGGCTCGTGGGAGCGTGCTCCCACGGCGGACCCTGGTGGTCCGCCATCGTCGTGCGAGGGAATACCGAGTGAGCGAAGCGAACGAGGGAGGAGGCTGGGGAGGTGTGAGGCTGTCGCGGTGCAGTGTTGGGGTGGATGAAAGGGGCCGTCCGGTCGCGTACACTTCAGGCGTCTCAGCGACCCCTATCCGGAACGAACGAAGTGAGCGGAGGATATGTCGCTGAGACGACCGCGACCGGGCGGGGGCTTTCTGGGCGGTCCCCGTTCCACTGCTGTTCACGATACTCGTGCTGCCACTGGCTGAGAGCGATCGAACGGGAGCTTTCTAAACAATCAACCCTCCAGTCCGCCCAACTACTCAGACATGATTCCGGTCATCCCCAAGAAGAAGCCGATTCAGTCCCGCGCCTCGTGGATCGTCACCTCGTAGTCCTCGACCGAGATGTCGACCAGGCTGGTCGCCTCGTACTCCGTCTCGTCGAGCGCGGTCTCGCCGACCTTCCGGATGACGACGACGATGTCGGCGATCTCGGCGCCGATCTCGTCGAGCGCGTCGCAGATGGAGGCCAGCGTGCCGCCGGTCGAGAGCAGGTCGTCGACGACGAGCACGCGGTCGCCCGCCTCGATGTCGTTGATGTACATCTCCGACTCGGAGTAGCCGGTGGTCTGGTGGAGCGCGACCTCGCCCTCCAGGCCGTACTCGCGCTTGCGGATGACCACCAGCGGGACGTCGGTCTGGAGCGACAGCGCGGTCGCGATGTGGATGCCCATCGCCTCGGGCGCGACGATCTTGTCGACGTCGAGGTCCGCCGCGCGGGTGACCCCGACCACGACCTCGCGGAGCAGCGCGGGTTCGAGCATCGGCACGCCGTTGCTGATGGGGTGGACGAGGTACTGGTAGCCGTCCTTGTCGACGATGGGCGCTTCGTGCAGCGAGTCGAGGAGCCGGTCCATGGCGTGTGTTGGGCGCAAGGGCGGCAAAAGCGGTTCGTTCTTCCGCGGGACCCGCGGGGTCGACGCGGGACGGCCGCGATCTCGAGTCGGACGCCAGCGAGCGGAGCCGACCGGAGTGGTCGAGCGCGGACCGGCACTGCGTCCGTCGGACCCGGGGGCGAGCCGGGACTGCGCCGGACGGGTGCGGTCCGGTGCCAGAACTCCCGCTACCGGCCACAGCTCCACCTCTGGTAGAACGCTCCATCGAGCGTGGAGGATTACGAGCCTGTTATATCTGAATCCGCGCACGTGTCGAAACTCGGCGTCCACTCGGATTCCGGACAGTTGTAACCGGGATTGCCAGCGGGTCACACCCGATACGGTCGGTCAACATCCGATGGGACGGACCGGACGGTCGATCGCCGGCCCGGCGGGCGTCCGCGCCGCGACCGGGCCATCGAGTTCGAAGCCGATTCCCCGCAGCGGTCGACCGGTCGAGGCGGTAAACGGAGTCAAGTCGGGATTTCGAATCGTCTGCGATTCGAACGGACGCGTTTCGCCCGACGTGACCGGGTTCGCCGCCCTCGCGATAGGTCTCATCGAACGGAACTACGGGCGCAACAATTGGTCGTAACTGTAAATTCGGCGTGTCAATCATTGTCACCTCGTCCGAGTCCGTGGAGTGCTCGCCGATTGAACGAGGCCGGGCGAGCGCAAAGCGACGGTTCTATTCGAAAACTTCCGTTGGACGGCGATACCGGGGGATACGGCGATGCAATCCACCCATCGGAACTGATGACGCATCAGTAGCATTTCCATCGAATAGACTGGTGTAATTCGAAACCTGTCCCGCTACTGTTCCTACCTCTATATGGATGAACAGGTCCTTTGAAGGCCTCTACACCCGTATCAGTTATAACATAATTCTGTCTGAATATGTCACCGAGTACTCCAGTTCGGCACGTGATACTTGCACGGAATGAACGCTCAGCGCCATTAATGCAGAACTCTGTCGTTCGATTCAACCGGACGCCGAGCCCACCGGGAGCAGTGGAAGTCCGTGGGCGGACCACTGGAACGCCAATGACACGGCGTCCACCAACGGAGTGAACACCAATGAGAAAAGCACTAAGCGTGATGCTCGCGCTCGTACTCGCAGTCGGAATGGCCGGTGTGGCGCTGACCGGGAGCGCGGCCGCAGAGGACTTCGGCAGCGAGGAAGAGTGTGAGAACTACGTGGACGACGCGGACGACGAGGTTGCACAGAACATCGACTGTGACGACTACGAGGTCGACCAGGACCAGGACGCGGACGCGGACGTCGATAACGACGCCGACGTCGACCAGGACAACGACGCCGACCTAGAGGACCAGGACGACGTCGAGGACACCGAGTCCAGCGCTGAGGTCGACGACAGCGATGACGACAACACGGCCGAATCTTCCAACGACGTCGAGACTGGCGACAACGAGATCGACCAGGACAACGACGCCGACGTCGACCAGGACGGCGAGGCTGAGGCCGAGAACGAGGGCGAGATCGACATCGACGACGGCGACGACGAGGCCGAAGCGTAAACCTGCAGTCGCTTCGTCACGTATTTCTCATTTTTCGGCGCGATTCGGCGACCGGGAGCTCGACGACCGGTGCGGCTCCGGTTCCGTATCCGGGAGCGATAGGCCGTATCCGCGAGTGATACAGTCTCCAACGGGCGCGCAGTCGTCCACGGAGGAAGCGTACACCTGACTACGGAGAGAGTCGTGACAATCAGCGAGTTTCGTCGCAACAATCAACGAGGCTCGACGCGGCGGTCGGCAGGACTCGTCACGGACACCTGCGACCGGAGCCAGCACCGGACCAGGGTCGGAATCGGCCCGCGGTGTCGCGGCGATTGGCCCGGCCTCCGGTGATTCAGAGCGAGGGCACCGGGTAGCGATGTTCGGGTCCAGTCCCGGCCATCCCGTGGGGCCTCGACGGAGCGCGGGACGCGGATTGCCGCCTGTGCTGAACGGATGGTCGGCATACCGGACCGTCTCCGAGGAACGCGGCCGTCGTAATGCGCGTTCACCCGGACCCGATCCGAGAAACACGCCCATAGGTCGTTCTCAATCCGCGTTATACGGTTGAACGATTGCGGGAACTTAGCGCCGCGATTCCTGTCTACTGAGCGGGGGTACCAATGAGAACAACGTTCAACAAACTACTCTGTCTGTGCATCGTCGCAGGGCTACTCGCGGGCGCGGCAGCGCCGGCGGCCACCGCCGCCGACCCGTGTCCCGACGAAGACGGTTCGGAAGCCGACCTCGAGGTGTGTCAGGACGCGGACGCGGACTCGTCGAACGACGCCGACGTAGATCAGGACAACGACCACGAGTCGTTCGTGAACGACGTCCTGTTCGGGGAGTCCCAGTCCAGCGATCAGAACAACGACCAGGAGTCCGACCAGAGCGGAGACTCGGAGGCCGCGAACCAGTACGAGGCCGACTCCGCGGTCGGGAGCAGCAGCCAGGACGCCGACGCGGAGTCCGACCTCGACGTCGAGTCGGACCAGGACAACGACGCCGACCAGACCGCCCGGGACAGCCGGGGACCGACGGACCAGGAGAACGACCAACTCAACCTGGGCGACTTCCTCCAGGACGGCGACGCGTCGGCGACGAACCAGGACACCGACTCGGGCGGTTCGGAGACGAGCGACCAGGACGCCGACGCCGAGGCCGACCAGGACGCCATCGGCGACCAGGAGAACGACAACAACCAGCTGATCGAGGGCGCCGGCGACGAGGCGAACCAGGAAAACGATCAGACCAACGACGCCGACCTGGCGCAGGGCGGCGACGCCGACGCGAGCAACGAGGACACCGGGTCCCAGGGCTCGGTCGAGCAGGACGCCGACGCCGACGCCGACCAGGGGCTGCTCGCCGACCAGGAGAACGACAACGACCAGGAGGCGCGGAACAACGACGGCGAGAGCGACCAGACCAGCGACCAGGACAACGAAATCGAGGGCGACCAGCTCGCCGACGTGAACGCGAGCAACCAGGACGGCTCCCGCAGCAGCGGCGAGTCGACCGACCAGGACGCCGACGCCGACGCCGAGCAGGACGCCGTCGGCGAGCAGGAGAACGACAACGACCAGGACGCGCAGAACAACGCCGGCGACGTCTCCCAGGACAGCGACCAGGAGAACACCGCCGACTTCGGCCAGGGTGCCGACTCGTCGGCGTCCAACGAGGACGGCGACGGCACGGCCGAGTCGGAGGTCGACCAGAGCGCCGAAGCCGACCAGGAGAACGACAACGACCAGTCGAGCCAGGACGCCAGCGGCGACACCGACCAGACCAACGACCAGGACAACGACGCCGACGTTCTGCAGATCGGCGATAGTTCGGCCAGCACCGACGGCGACAGCGAGTCGGCGTCGGCGGAGGTCGACCAGAACGCCGACGTCGACGAGGAGAACGACAACGAGCAGCAGCGCTCGGGCAGCAGCGACGTGACCCAGTCTAACGACCAGTCCAACGACGCCACCGTCGAGCAGAACGCCGACGTGTCGGAGGACGACGGGAGTTCGTCGGCCGAGCAGAGCGCGGACGTCGACTACGAGAACAGCAACGAGCAGTCGAGCGACACCGACGGCGGCGAGGCAAGCCAGTCCAACGAGCAGAGCAACGACGGCGAGATCGACCAGGACGCCAGCGGCGACGCCGAGCAGGACGCCGACCTGGCGTCCGACTCGTCGAACGTCCAGGAGCAGTCCTCGAGCGGCGAGGGCGCCGACCAGAGCCAGGAGTCGGACTCGGACACCGACCAGAGCATCGACCAGTCTTCGTCCGGCGAGAACAACCAGCAGGACAGCGAACTGAGCAGCGAGGAGGACAGCGAGCAGAGCCAGAGTTCGAGCGGTGACAACACCCAGGACCAGAGCCAGGAGAGCGACACCGACCAGACCGCCGACCAGACCGCCGAGGGCAGCGACAACACCCAGGAGCAGGACGCGAGCGCCGACACCGACCAGACCCAGGAGCAGAGCGCCAGCGGCGACGGCTCCGACCAGGACCAGACCCAGGACAGCGACGTCGACCAGGAGCAGAGCCAGACCGCCGAGGGCGACGGGAACGACCAGCAGCAGAGCTCCGACGTCTCGGTCGACCAGGACCAGCAGCAGACCGACAGCGGCAGCGACAACACCCAGGAGCAGGACCAGTCGGCGTCGATCAGCACCGATCAGGACCAGAAGTCGAGCGACGACGACGAGGAGGACGACAGCAGTTCGAGCAGCCTGACCGGCGCGGTCCTCGTGCGCTGAACGCGAGCTCCGCCGGACTCCTTCTTTCGACGCGCCTTACTCCCGACGGTGAGCGACACGATGCGACCCGCTCGGCCGTCGAGACGTAGCGACTGCTGGACGGACGGAAGCGCGGGGTGAAGGGAACGTCGGGCGACCGAGAACGCTAGCTGATCGAGAACAGGCCTCGCCTCACTGACCGGCCGTCCCTCGACCGGCCGCGTCGCGACCGGTCAGCGTGCCCGCGGTGAGTTCGCCGAGCGGCGCCTCGACGCGGTAGGCGGGCGTGCGGACCGCGACGACCGACGAGTCGGTGACGCCGGCGAACGGGAGTTCGAGCCGGTACGCGCCGTCCGACCGGATGCGGGTCGCCTCGCGCTGACCCGACCCGAGGTGGCGCGCCCAGGCGGTCTCGCCGGCGAACGCCGCGTCCGTCCGGCCCTCGACGACCCGGATCGGCGGGAGCCGCTCGGTGCGCTGGCCCGCCACGGGGTAGTTGCGGTCGTGCCACTCCCGGAAGCCCTCGTCGATGACGAAGACGTTCCGGTAGCCCTCGGAGAGCAGCGACGCCGCCCGGAGCGACGAGAGGTGGTGCGGACAGCTGCAGTAGCAGACGACCCGGGCGTCCTTGGGCCACTGGTCGACGGGGTCGCCGCCGGACCCCTCGGTCCCGTTCGGCGCCGGGCTCAGCACCGCGCCGAAGACGTGCGACCGGTCGTACGACGACGGCCCGCGGGCGTCGACGAACCGCGCCTCGCGCCGGGCGTACCAGTAGTAGACGTCCTCGACCGGCGCCAGCGGAACCGCGGTGCCCTCGACAGTCGTCGTGTCGAAGGCGTCGGTGTTCACCGACCGCGACGTCGGCGTATCCTCGAACGCCGGCGGGTAGCCGTCGTCGGGGTCCGAGTCGCTGGGGAGGTCGTCACCGTTCTTCGGCCCCGTCGCGCCGCCGTCGCTCGTGCCGAAGCAGCCGGCGAGGCCGGTGGTCGCCGCGGCGACGCCCGCCAGGAACGCCCGGCGGGTCCGTCGTCTCGCCGCTGTCGGTCCGGTCGGATTCGTGTTCGAGCCTGTCATTGTGCTCCGAGAAGTCGCGGGGGAAAGGTCCCGCAGTTGGACACAGTCTCTCCGGGAGCGGACTTTGTTATTGAGTGCCACGAGAAGCGGTACTGTGCACTACTGCCCGGGTCCGAGTGCGCCCGGAAACGACTCGCGGGAGTAATTCGGCGTTGTCGAAGGACTCGGAGTAGTTTCGGTTGCGAACGCGGGAACACGCCGGCAGTGGGGCGTGTTTCGGTAGCAGTGCGTTCGGGAATCGTCGGCCGGCCGTCAGTGCGAACCGGTCACACGACGTACGACAGCACGGCCAACACAAGGAACGCGATCACCAGCCACTTCGCCGCGTCCATCGACAGTCCCGCGACCCCGCCGGCGCCGAGCGCCGCCGCGATGATCGCCAGCACGAAGAACGCGATTGCCAGTTCTAGTATGGGCATAGCCGGTCATTGGCGCCCGGACGCGATACGGGTAGTGCTTGACGGGTCCGGGCGAGAAGGGTCGCGGTTACTCCCCGGGATTTCGGTGGCCTCGGCACTCATAGGGCTCGTCACCACCGGTTGCCGAGACCGGTTCGGAGCGGGCGCCTCGTCATCGGCCACCTCGACCTATCCGCTCGGGCGAAAAGACCCTTACTCCTTCCGGGCGAACCACTCGACCCCCACCGAACGCCCCTCCGCCCATGCCAGACCCAGTGGTCAGTTTCGTCGTGCCCGCCCGCAACGAGCAGGCGACGCTCCCCGCGACCCTGGCGAGCCTCCGCGGCCAGCGCACCGACCGCGACTACGAGGTCGTGGTCGTCGACGGCGACAGCGACGACGCCACCCCCGAGATCGCCCGCCGGTTCGGCGCCACCGTGGTCCACCAGCACCGGGCCGCCGCCGACGGGGGCGCGACCGGCGAGGAGCGCCGACCCGCCTCAGCGTCGCGCGTGGACGGCGACGAGTCCCCGCCGGGCATCGGCGACGCCCGCCACCGCGGCGCCGAGCGGGCCGACGGCGACTGGCTGGCGTTCGTCGACGCCGACACCGCGGTCCGGCCCGACTACGTCGACGCGATGCTCGGGTTCGTCCGCGAGGCGGGGCTGGCCGCGGCGTCCTCGCGCTGTCGGCTGGTCGGCCCCGCTCGCGCGAAGGTGATGGAGGCGACCATCAACCACGCGTTCCCGCGGCTCGACCGGCCGGTGCTGCCGGGGTTCAACTGCTTCGTCCGGCGCGACGCCTACGCCGACGTCGGCGGCTTCCCGGACGTGCCCAACGAGGACACCGCGTTCAGCCGCGAGCTGGGCAGGGAGTGGCCGACGGGCTACCACCCGGAGGTGCTGGCGGCGACGTCGGCCCGGCGCATCGCGGAGTCGGGGCTGACCGGGACGCTGTACCACTACCTGAAGCTCGACTGGCGGCGGCTCCGGGCCGACTACTGACGGTGGTGGCGGTGCGCTCGTCGGCGAGAAGCGCGCACCCTCACCCGTCGTCCGGGCCCGAGCACGCCACCGACGCGCCGCAGCACGACGACCGGTAGCGGTCGTGCTGGCGGACCAGCTTGCACTCCTGGTAGCGTCGGCCGACCACCGCGCCGCAGTCGGCGCAGGTCAGGACGTACTTGGGGTCGGCGAACGGCGGGCACTTGACCGAGGCGTCGACCGCGTCGGCCCGGTCCTCGAACGCCGGGCCGTGGTCGGTCGTGCCGTAGCGCTGGAACTGCTCGACGTGGATCAGCTCGTGGCGCAGCGTCGTGGTCCACTCGCCGACGTCGAACGACTCGAACGCGGCCCACGTCAGCGACAGGGTGCACTGCCGGAGGTCGGCGGGCGACGACCCGACGCGGTCGGCCGCGGCCCGCCAGTCGACCGGCTCGCCGACCTCGGTCTCCGGGATCTTCGGGCGCTTGACCGCGGCGGCCCGGCGCTTCGCCCGGGTCGAGACCTCCCAGTCGACCAGCGAGAACTCCACGTCGAAGCCGTACTCCCGGGCGGCCTCCCGGCAGTAGGCCCGCGACCCCAGGATCAGCTCCTCGTGGGTGCCGGCGTGGGCCAGCGCCCGGACCGTCGGCGACCGCTCGGGGTCGTCGTCTGGCGAGAGGCGGCGGGACTCGGACATCGAGGCTCCTTGGCGGGCCGACGAACCCCACCCTCATGAGGGTTTCCCGACGGGGCGGGCGACGGAACCGTCCGGGTCGGTGGGCAGGTGGAGTCAGGCGGCTGGTGGGGTCGGTCAGCAGGTGGGCTCGGTCGGCTGGTGGGTCGGGCGGCCGGTCCCGAGCGGGCCGGCCGGGGCTCCCGAACGCCTAACTTCGCGTCGCTCCTCTCTCCGAGTATGGGAACAGACACGGGCGCCGAGGCCGGCGCGGACGGTGAGGCAGACCCAGATGCGGTCCGCGTCTGGCTGGTCGAGCGCACCTACTCCGACGACGAGCAGAACCTCATCATCCTCGTCTACGCCACGCCCGACGGCGAGCGGTACTACCGGAAGGAGCGCTCGCTCACGAGCTTCTCGGACCGGCGCGACACGACCGCCGCGCTCGACGTGTCGCCCGACAACCTCGGCAGCGTCGACGACCCCGACGAGCGCGAGCAGTACGCCGCCGAGGCCTCGCGGATGGCCGAAGAGCACGAGCCCGACGATCCGATTTAACGCGCCCAGCTACTGTCGTCCCGCTACCACGGGTAGTGGGGAAGGTTTACGTAGGATAGCTAATGTCTTCGAGCCGTGTCTCGAAGCCCTCCGCCCGACGCGTTCGACCGAGTCCCCGACTGGTGCGTCACGTGTTCGATGGTGCTGGGGAGCCTGCTGCTCGTCGTCGGTACGGCGGCCGTCTTCTACGCAGCCCTGCTCGTCCCGTTCGTCGACTGACCGTGTCGGCGACGCCCCGCTCACTCGATGCGCTCGCGGGCCGCCGCGACGACCAGCGGGAGCGTGATGGTCGCGTCGGCGTAGACGCTGGCGTTCCGGGCGGCCTTCTCCAGCTTGCCCCACGACCGCGCCTCGTCGAGGGTCGCGCCCGAGAGCCCGCCGGTCTGGGGCGGGTCCATCGTGAGCTGGACCGCGTAGTCGTACGCCTCCGGCGAGACTAGCATCGTCTGGAGCACGTAGTTCTTCGGCACGCCGCCGCCGACCACCATCGCGCCCGACTTCTCGGCGTCGAACGCCTGGTCGGTGATGGTCGTCATGTCCGCCAGCGCGTCGAGCGTGAAGTCGGCCGTCTGGGAGTACATCCACGCCTGGAGGCCCAGCACCGAGTCCTGGATGGCCGGGCAGTAGATGGGCACGTCGTTCTCGTAGGCGGCGGCCGCGACGCCCGCGCCCTCGTCGACGCCCTCGCGGTCGTTGACCTCGCTGTTGGCCCGGCCGAGGGCCTCCGTGAGTTCCCGGATGCTCACCGCACTCTCGCCCTCGACGGCCGGGAACACCCCCGAGCGCAGGTGGTCCTCGAACAGCGCGAAGTGCTCTTGGGGCAGGTAGACGTTGTAGATGCGGTCGACCTGCTCGTCGCGCAGCTGCTCGTCGTGGTCGCGGAGGCTCCGGTCCTCGCCCGGTTCGTCGGTGCCGTGGTGGTGCTTGCCGCCGATGGCCTCGATGGCGTCGTGGGTCAGGTTCGCGCCGGTCGTGACCAGCGCGTCGATGTGGCCGTCCCGGATGAGGTCGGCCACGATGCGGCGCATCCCGGTCGGCACCATCGCGCCCGCGAGCCCGAAGAAGTTGGTCACCTCGTCGTCGCCCAGCATCTCGGCGTAGATGTCGACCGCCTCGTGGAGGTCGGCCGCGCCGATGCCGGCGTCGCCGTACGCGTCGGCGAGCTCGCCGACGGTCATCCCCGCCCGGACCTCAGCGTGGGCGATGGGGTCGTGGCGGAACTCCTCGCGGTGGGGGTCGTGGTGGCCCCCGTGCTCGTCGTGTCGCTCCTCGCTTCCGTCGCCGGCGTCCTCGCGCTCGTCGTGGCCGTGAGATTCCGCGGCGTCGTCGCTCATGCCCGTCCCTACTCGGGGCCGGGGTTCAATCCCTTCGGTTCGGGCGTCGCGGTGGCGACGGCTCGGCGACGACGCTCTCCGTCCGACGTCCGTCAGGTTCGCCCAAAAGCGGTAGTGCCAACTACCCCGAGGGGCCCGCGTGGCGTCGGTCGGGCGCCAGCGGCGGTTCAATTAGCCGCACCCGAGGGTCGGCTGTCGGGGGCCGGTTGGCCGCGGCCCGTCTCCGCCGAGGACCGTCGCGTGACCATTGCTCCGGCAACCCTGGCGGGTTGTTGAAACCCGGCGGACACGTGATTCAAGTCGAACGGGGGGCTTTTAATATTATCCCTTCGCCGTCGGGGAGACGGCGGGCCAGCCCCAGTTCATAGACAGTTGTCAACACTTATCGCTCTGGAGCGCCAAGCCGACACGTGGCGATCCCACGTCCGCCGGTGAAGCAGGTGACCCTGCTCGTCGTCGCCGCGGTCGCCTGCTTCACCGTCCTTCTGCTCGCCGCTATGGTCCAGTACGCGGGCTATCTCGGCGTCGCACTGTTCGCGGGCCTGCTCGTCGGTCTCGTCGCGCTCGCGGTGCTGGCCGGCGTGTCGCTCGAGGCGGGCTTCGCGGTCGTCGCGTACGTCGCCGGCGCGGCTCGCACCGCGGTCGCGATCGTCGGCGAGCGGTTCGGTCGCTGACGGCGGCCGATCAGCCCTCCGTCGGTCGAAACGCCAGCCGATAGCGGGCGCGCTCATCGCAGTCGCCCGCGGCCGGCTCGCAGCGCTCGGCCCGGACCACGCGGTAGGCGCCCGGCGGCACCTCGCCGTTCCGGGGCGCCGTCCAGACGGTCGGCTCCGTGCCGGGGAGGTCGGCGTACAGTTGCTCGCGGCCACCCGCACACGCCGAGAGCCCGGTCAGCCGGATCGTGTCGCAGTCGGTCCCCTCGCACCGGCGTTCCACGGTGAACGTGCTCCCCTCCGAGTGCCCGTCGCCGCAGGTGACGCCGCGGTGCGCGTCTGCCCTGTCGGCGTCGCCCGGTCGCGCGCCGACGTCGCCGCCGGCCGCGAGGCCGCCACCGCCGAGCGCGAGCGCGCCGGCGGTCCGTTTCAAGACGCTCCGTCGCGAGGGCGACGCCCCGGAGTTGGTGCCTGCCATCGCGCCGAGAGACAGGAGTCGGGTCCTTAGCCCTTTTCGGCGTCGGCCGATATGTCGGAGCAATGTCTGAATCGGGCCCGTCGACCCGCCGGCGCGGAACCGGTCGTTGCGAGCCGTCGACGGGCCGGCGGGTGGTACCTGACGACCACCGGACCGCGACGGACCCGACCACAGTACTTTGAGCGTCGGCGCGCTACCCCCGCGCATGTACGACGCAGCCGTCGTCGGCGGTGGCATCGTCGGGTCGTCGGTCGCCTACCACCTCGCCCGCGAGGGGGCCGAGACCGTGCTCGTGGACCGCGAGGACGAGGGCCGGGCCACCGACGCTGGCGCGGGCATCCTCTCGCCCGCGACGAGCAGCCGCACCGGCTCGGACCCGTGGTTCGAGTTCGCGGTCGAGGCGGTCGACTACTACCCCGACCTCGTCGCCGCGCTCGCCGACGAGCAGGACGGCGAGACCGGCTACGAGCAGTGCGGCCTGCTCAGCGTCGCAGTCGACGATGCGGAGGTCGAGGCGTTCGACCGGGCGAAAGAGCGCATCGAGCGCCGCCAGGAGGCGCTCGGTCGGCCCGACCCCGACTCGTTCGCCGAAGTCGACCCCGGCGAGGCCCGCGAGCGCTTCCCGCCGCTGGCCGACGTCGAGCGCGCGGCCTACTACGAGGAGGCGGCCCGCGTGGACGGCAAGCTCCTGACCGCGGCGCTCCGGCGGGCCGGCGAGGCCCACGGCCTCGACGTCCGGCGGGCGAGCGCCGAGCAGTTCCGGGTCGAGGACGGCGAGATCACGGCCGTGGAGACCGACGAGGGAACGATAGAGACCGCGGCCGCGGTGGTCGCCGGCGGCGCGTGGTCCCCGGCGTTCGGCGATCAGCTCGGCGTCGAGCTCCCGGTCGAGCCCCAGCGCGGCCAGATCGCGCACCTCGACCTCGGTGCGGAGGCCGGCGGGACCGACGCCCGCGTCGACGCTGCGACGACCGGCGCGGACGCCGCGACCGACGGACCCGACACCGGCGACTGGCCCATCGTCTCGGCGTTCCGCGAGCACTACCTCGTCTCCTGGCCCGACGGGCGAGTCGCCGCGGGCGCGACCCGCGAGACCGGGTCCGGGTTCGCGCCGCGCACGACCGCCGCGGGCGTCCGAGAAGTGCTCGACGAGGCGCTCCGGGTCGCCCCCGGCCTCGGCGACGCCGAACTCGCGGAGGTCCGGGTGGGGCTCCGGCCCGTCTCCGCGGACCGACTGCCGATTCTGGGCGCGGTGCCGGACGTGGAGGGCGCGTTCGTGGCGACCGGGCACGGCGCGACCGGCCTGCAGCTCGGGCCCTACAGCGGGAAGCTCGTGGCCGACGCGGTCCGGGGAGAGGAGCCCGAGACCGACGTCTCGGCGTTCGCGGTCTCCCGGTTCGAGTGAGCCGGCGGCCCCGACCGTGGCAATTCAGGGGCGAGTGCGTTGCCGGGGGCCGGCCCAAGAGAGTTACCCCCCGGCGGCGTCGGTGGGGGCATGCCCGACGCGACTGCGCTCGACCGACCCCCGGCGTGGCTCGACCGGACCGAGTACCCGTTCGACCCCAAGTGGCTCGACCGCCCGGCGGGCCGGGTCCACTACGTCGACGAGGGCGAGGGCCGCCCGGTGGTGCTGCTCCACGGCAACCCGACCTGGTCGTTCCTCTACCGGCACCTGATCCGCGGGCTCTCGGACGAGTACCGGTGCGTCGCGCCCGACCTGCTCGGCTTCGGTCGCTCGGCGAAGCCCTCGCCGTCGGACTTCTCGTACCGGCCGGCGGCCCACGCACGGGTCGTCGAGCGCCTGATCGACGACCTGGGCCTGCGGGACCCGGTCGTGGTCGGCCACGACTGGGGCGGTCCGCTCGCGCTCGACTACGCGACGCGAAATCCGGACGCCGTCTCGGGAATCGCGGCGCTGAACACCTGGATGTGGCCCCGCGAGCGCCTGCTGCCCCGGGTCATCTCGCGGGCCGTCGGGAATCCCGCGGGCAGGTACCTCGTCCTGCGGCACAACGCCTTCGCCCGCACGGCGGTCGGACTCCCGCACGTCGCCGGACTCGGCGTCGACGAGACGGCGTACCGCCACTACCTCGGACCGCTCGGGTCGCCCGCCGACCGGATCGGGTCGTGGACCCTCGTCCGGGAACTGCTCGGGTCGCGCGACTGGCTCGCGGCACTCTGGGACCGCCGGGCGGCCGTCGCGGACACGTCGGCGCTGCTGCTGTGGGGTGCGCGAGATCCGGTGCAGGGACCGCTCCTGCGTCGGTGGCAGGCGCTGTTCCCGGCGGCCGACACGGTGGTCTACGACGGGGTCGGTCACTTCGTCCCCGAGGAGGTCGGGCCGGACCTCGTCGGTCCGGTCCGGAGGTTCCTCCGACGGAACGCCTAATCGACTACTCCGTCTCGGCCCGCTCCCGGAGCACGTCCCGGAGAATCGTCCGGTGGCAGCGCTTGTCGTCGGTGTCCTCGTAGCAGACCAGCCACACGTCCCGCGTCTCGAGTTCGGCGAGCAGGTCGTCCATCGCGGCCCGCGCCGCCGGCGTCCGGAGGTGCTCACGGTAGCGCTCGCCGAACTCCACCTCGTCCCAGGCCCCGTCGTGGGTCAGGTCCGGCCGCTCGTCGAGCAGGCCCTTGAACTCGTCCAGGAGGTCGTCGGGCGGCGCGAGCGCCGGGACCTTCCGGTCGATGTAGTTGCCGATGCCGTAGGACGGCCGCCGGACGACACCGACCACCAGGTCCTCCTCGCCGGGGTCGACGTGGCCGTGCCGGAGCGCGGCGTGGTACGTGTCCCGGATCTCGTGGGCGGGACCGTCGGCGGACGACACGCCGGCTCAGAGCCCCGTCGGCGCGTCGATGTACGTCGTCTCGAGCCCCCAGTCGTCGGCCAGCGACTGGAGCGACTGCACGCCGAACGTCTCGGTCGCGTAGTGGCCCGCCAGCACCACGGTGAGGCCGGCCTCCCGGGCCTGGTGGTAGGCCTTCTGCTTGCCCTCGCCGGTGATGAGCGCGTCCGCCCCTTTCTCGGCGGCCTCGTCGAGCCAGTCGACGCCGCTGCCGGTCACGATGGCCACGTCCTCCAGCTCCTCGGGGCCGAAGTCCAGCACGCGCAGCCCCTGCCCGAAGTGGTCGAGCTCGGCCTCCAGGGTCTCGCGGAGGCGGTCGGTCGGAATCGGGTCGGGCGCGCGCCCGCGCTGGCCGACGTGCTCGGGCCCCATCTCGCCGAACGGCTCGCGGTCCTCCAGGCCGAGCAGGTCGGCCAGGCCGGCGGCGTTGCCCAGTTCGGGGTGGGCGTCGAGCGGCAGGTGGGAGACGTACAGCGCCACGTCGTTCTCGATCAGCGGCGCGATGCGGTCGTACTGCCGGCCGGTGACGCGCTCGATGCCGCCCCACGAGAGGCCGTGGTGGACGACCAGCGCGTCGGCGCCCCGGTCGGCCGCTGTCCGGACGGTCTGCTCGGCGGCGTCGACCGCGAACGCGACGGTCTCGACCTCGCGGTGGTCGGGGCCGACCTGCAGGCCGTTGGCGCTGGCGTCGACGTCCGCGAAGTCGCTCGTTCGGAGCTCGTCGTCGTACCGCTCGGCGAATTCGGCGAGGTCCATGGTTCTGGTTCGGACGTTGCGGGGCGAGGGGCTTGTATCTGTATCTCCGTTTGCGAGCACTGTAGGTCGGATCAGTCGAAAGAGCAAGCTATCGTCTGACCACGACATCGAAGCCAGCTACTGCCGTCACATCTGTCCCGCACCGCCACCGCACAGCACCGTAGCCTCACACCTCCCCAGCCTCCTGCGTTTCTCGCTCACTCCGCTCGTGCAGACGCCAGCGTGCGCCGAAGTAGAAAAGCGGAAGGGCTACTCGCCGTCCGAGTCGGAACCCGCCGCGTCGGCGAAGACGAACTCCCGGAGGAGCTTGCCCGCCAGCGCCGCCGACTGGCCGTCGTCGCGGTCGTTGACCTCCACGACGTCGAAGCCCGCGACCGACCCGGTGGCCGCCACCTCGCGCACGACGTCCCGCATCTCGCGGGGCATCAGGCCGAACGGCTCCATCGTCCCCGTGCCGGGCGCGAACCCCGGGTCGGCCGCGTCGATGTCCACGCTGAGGTAGACCGTCCGCTCGTCGTCTCCGCCGTCCTCCGTGCCGAAGTCGGGCGACCAGTCAGCAACCTCCTCGGGCGGAACGACCGTGACGTCCGACTCGGCGGCGCGTTCCCACTCGTCCTCACTCCCGGTTCGAGCGCCCAGAATCACCGCCTCGTCGGCCACGTCGAGGGCGTGGCGGGTCACGGTGGCGTGGCTCAGCGGGTTGCCGTCGTACTCCTCGCGGAGGTCGAGGTGGGCGTCCAGGCAGACGAAGACGTCGGGGTCGACCGCCCGCACGCCGGCGACGGTGACCGTGTGCTCGCCTCCCAGGACCAGCGGGACGGCGTCGTCCCACACCGCGTCGGTCACCACGCCCGCCAGGTACTCCAGGTACTCCGCGGCGTCGTCCCACGCGCGGACGTCGCCGTGGTCGTGGACGGCGAGGTCGGAGAAGTGCCGGTCGGTGCGGGCGTCGTAGTCGTCGTAGGATCGGGCGAACCGGCGGATCCGGTCGGGGCCGAACCGGGCGCCGGGCTGGAACGTCGTCGAGACGTCGAGCGGCGCGCCCACCACCACGTAGGCCGCGGCCTCGCGGTCGGCGGACGCGCCGGGGAACATCTATCCGAGGATCTTGCGCTGCTCTTCCATCTCGAGGTACTCGATCTCGTCGTCGGGCGAGAGGTCGACGTCGTCGGGGGTCTTGATGGTGATGGTCTCGTAGGTGTCGAGGTCCATCACCTGGGCGACGTTGTCGCTCTCGACGGAGACGACCTGGCCCTGCTTGCGGTTGATGATGGGGACCCAGATCTTGGCGTCGACCGGCTGGGAGAGGCTGCGCTTCTTGCCGTCGAAGACGCCGACGGCCTCGATCCGGGCCTTGGCGCTGCCGTGCTTGCCCGGCTTGGCCGTGCTGTAGGAGTTGATCTCGCAGGCCGCGTCGTCGATCATCACGTAGTTGCCTTCCTGGAGGTCTCGCACTTCCTTCTGCTCTTTTGCCATAGGGCGGGATAGCGTCTGGGGTAGTATAAACGGTTTGGAATGGGTTTCCGGCGTTTCCGGCCGGCGGGACGGAGCGACGGGACGACCGACGCTCGGCCGGGACCTGCGGGGAGAATCGGCGGGTGGTCGCGAAGCGGCGTAGCAGAAATATCGGGAAAGGGGAACCGGTGACCGCGGGGACCGGTCGGGCGGTCGACCGGGGACAGTCGGTCGAGCGGTCGCTGCAGCGGTCGTCAGTCCTTGCGGTAGCCGTGGCCCGCGACCAGCGCGAGGGCGTGGGCCGCGAGCAGAGCCGCGAATACGGGGGCCTCGCCGGCCGCGAAACCGCCGGCCAGCATCGGCAGGTAGGCCAGCGGGAGGGCCACGGCCGACCAGAAGCCGGCGAACCGGACCGGCGTCGCGACGAGGTCGAGCGCCGACCTGGCGGCGTCGGTCGCGCCGCCGAGGCGGTCGTCGGACAGTTCCTCGGTGATGGGGGCGTCGAGGGTGGAGGGAGCGTTCGACATCCTGTCCTTCCCTTGGACCCCCGACACCATATAACGGTCAGAGCCTTCGCGATGTTTCGCGTCTTTCACCCCTCGCGTCCCGATTTCCCGTCGTTTCACGGCGCCCCGGCGACGTTTTACTACCGGTTCAGAGGACTCTAGAAATTTTAAAATCCGATCTGAGGAAGTTTCCTCGATTCCAGTGTGTCTCACGACATCCGGTCCCCGGAACTAATCGCTGGCCGCCACGAACGGTCCGCCCGCTCGGCCTCCGACCGCGACCGACGCCCGGGAGCCGTCGTCACGCGCGGCGGTCGATGCAGTCGCCGACGCGCGCCAGCCCCTCGTCGAGTTCGTCGGTCGGCAGGCCGAACCCGATGCGGAAGTAGTCGTCGTAGCCGAACAGCGCGCCCGGCGCGAGCACGACGCTCTCCTCCTCGACGACCGCCCGGCAGAACTCCCTGCTCCCGTCGAACCCGTCCGGGACGGAGACGAACCCGTTGACGCCGACCGGGTCGTACCACGACAGGTCGCGGTCGGCGACGAACTCCCGGACGCGCTCGCGGTTGCGGGCGGCGAGTTCGCGGTTCTCCGCCAGAATGGCGTCCTCGCGCTCGCCGAGCGCCTGGCGTGCGAGGTGCTGGCCGAAGATGGACGGCGAGATGGTGGTGTAGTCCTTCCACTGCCAGGCCCGTTCGACGACCGCCTCGGGGCCGGCAATCCAGCCGAACCGCAGGCCGGCGAGGCCGTACGCCTTGGTGAGGCTGGCGGTGCTGATGCCGCGCTCACCCATGCTCGCGACGGTGGGCAGCGGGTCGTCCGAGAGCAGGCGGTACACCTCGTCGCAGAGCAGGTGGGCCCCGGCGTCGGCCGCGAGGTCGTAGACCGCCCGGACCGTCTCCTCGGGGTGGTAGCGCCCGGTCGGGTTGTTCGGGTTGTTGAGCACGACCACCGCCGTCTCGGGCCGGATGGCGTCGGCAACGGCGTCGACGTCGAGCTCCCACTCCGGCGGTTCGAGCCACACCCGGGTCACCTCGCCGAGCGACTCGGGCACGGCGTGGAGCGCCTGGTAGGTCGGCGTGACCACGACCGCGTGGGGGTCGGCCGCGGAGTCCCCGGCCGAGCCCGCGCCGTCGCTCCCGTCCGCCCCGTCCATCAGCGCCAGGAACGCCAGGAAGTTGGCCTCCTGGGCCCCGCAGGTGAACAGCACCTCGTCGGCCGACCGGTCGTAGCGGTCGGCGACCGCCGCCCGGAGTTCGGGGTCGCCGTCGGTCGGGATGACGTAGTCGAGCTTGCCGGGGTCGAGGTCGAACCGGTCGGCCGCCAGGCTCCGGATGCCGCTCTCGGCCAGCATGATGTCGGCCTCGTGCTCGTACTCGGCGAACCACCGCTCGAGTTCGAAGGGCGCGATGTCCATGCGGGGAGGTGGACGGACAAGGGGGTAAAGGCACGGAAAGAGGCAGCGTATCGGAACCGGTGATCGCCCGGCGCGGCCTACACGTACATCAGCGGGACCATCGCCGCGATGCCCGCGGCGAGTCCGGCCAGCAGCTCCCGGTGGCCCTCGCCGGGCAGGTCCTCGCCGGTCTCCAGCGCCTCGGGGATGAACTCGGTGGCGACCAGGTAAATCATCGCGCCCGCGGCGAACCCGAAGCCGAAGGGGAGGAACTCCCGGGCCCACCGCACGAACGCGAAGGCGACGACCGCGCCGATGGGCTGGGGCAGGCTGGAGAACACCGCCGCGCCGACCATCCGCCACTTGCTCACGTTCATCGCGCGCATCGGGATGGAGATGGCCAGCCCCTCCGGGACGTTGTGGATGGAGATGGCGACGGTCATGAAGACCGCGAGCAGCGGCACCGAGAAGCCGAGGATCGGGATGCCGCCCCCGAAGCCCAGTTCCGCGAACGAGACGCCGATGGCCACGCCCTCCGGGAAGCTGTGGACCGTCAGGATACCCAACACCAGCACGAGCGTCCGGAGGTCCCCGGTTGCGATGGCCTCGGCCTCCGCCGCGTGGTCGTCGTGGCCGTGGCCGCCGTCGGCGTGGACCGGCTCGTCGCGCTCGTGGCTGTGGTCGTCGTCCGCGGCGTGCTCGTGTTCCTCGTCGTGACCCCCGCCAGCGTCACCGCCGAGGTCGACCGCCTCGAGCGCCCGGTCTGCGACCTCGACCAGCGCGACGCCCGCGAGCAGGCCGGCGACCATCAGCGTCGGGAACCCGCCGGCGGCGTAGGCCAGCCCCTCGTTCACGAGGCCGAACAGCGACGCCGACACCATGATGCCCGACGCGAGCCCCCACAGCGCCACGTTCCACCGGTCGCTGAAGTCGTCGACCACGAAGAACGGGAGCGCGCCGAGCCCCGTCGCCAGCGCCGTCACGAGCCCCGCGACGAACACCAGGACGAGGTTCTCCAGTAACGCCATGTCGTACCGTTCTAACTCCTGTTCAAAAAGACTTTCCAAAACGCGAACTCGTTTTGGCTATCCTAAAACAGTCCGCGCGTCGCCGGGCTTTCGTCGGTAACCCGGAAGCTCGGTCGATTCCCCACGTTCGCACGAACTGTCGCTCCGACGAACCGTATATTTCTGTACCACATTGTGAGAAATTAAGACGGTTCGACCCGACTTTCGAAGCGCAGACTGACGACGAGCTTCCGCGACCGCGTCCGTCGGGCGACCGGGTGCTCGTCGACCCCGGCGGGAGCCGCGGCGCTCGCCGTCCCCCGACACCATGCTCGCACGAACCCCCGTCGACTGCGAAAGTCGGCACGGAGACCAGGCGTATCGACCGACGACAGTCGAACCGTCCCCCGTCGCGGACGACCCACCGGCCGGACTCGCGAGCGGACCCGCCGGGAGGGTCGCCCGATGAGCCCGGACGTCCGGTCGCTGCTCGACCGCGAGGCGTTCGACCGCGGGGTGTTCGACGTGTCGCGCGACCGGACGACGGCGGTCGTCGCCGCCGTGCTCGCGCTCGACGCCGCGTGGTGGGTGCTGCTGTACGAGGGCCACGTGCCGATGCCGGGGATGACGTGGCTGATGGAGCGGGGCGTCCCGATGGCCGCGCCCGGCGCGCCGGAACTGGGCGTCTTCCACGTCGGGACCCTCGGCGCGGTGGTCGGGTACGTCGCGATGTGGGGCGTCATGATGGGGGCGATGATGCTCCCCGCGATGACCCGGTTCGCGCGGGACTACGCCGCGGCCCACCGCGGGACGAACGCCGACGCCGGCCGCTCGCTCGCGTCGTTCCTGACGGGCTACCACCTGGTGTGGGCGCTCTCGGCGGTGATCCCGCTGGCGTTCCACGCCGTGCTCCCCGGCGGCATCTACGGGGTCACCCGCTCGCACACCGTCCCCGTCGTGGGCGGCGCGCTGGTCCTGACGGGGCTCTACCAGCTCACGTCGGTCAAGCAGTCGCTGCTACGCTCGTGCTGCGACGAGGTCGGACCCCACGCCGACCGCCCCGCCGCGGCGTTCGAGGCGGGCCTCCGGCACGGCGTCCAGTGCGTCCTCATCTGCTTCGGCCCGTTCTTCCTCCTGATGCCGTTCCTCGGCGAGATGAACCTCCTCTGGATGGTCGCGCTCACGACCGTGGTCACGATGGAGCGGCTGCCGTCGTGGGGCCGGGAGATCGCGGTCGGGACGGGCGTCGTCTCGCTGGCCGCCGGCCTGACCGTGCTCGCCCTCCGGCCGAGCCTCCCCCTGGCGTTCGCGACGGCGACCTGAGCGGCGGCGCGGCGCCGCACTCCTGACGACTCCCACCGCCCGCGTCTACTCCCCGCCGCGGCGCTGGCGCATCTCGTGGCGGGTGAACTGGGGCGTCACGCGGGTGCCCCGGCGCCCCCGGAAGTTCCGGTAGAGCAGCGCGGCGATACCCACCGAGAACAGTCCCGCGACCGCCGCGGCCTCGACGGTGGTCAGCGCGTAGAGGAACGCGGTCGAGAACGCGCCCGAGGCCAGCAGCATCCCGTAGACCAGCCGCTTGGCCAGCGTCTCGAACACGTCGTTGCCGTCCTCGACGTCGGCCCGGACGTAGAAGTCGTCGCGGTCGATCCGGTCGAGGGCGCGCTCGAGCTTCGGCGCCACGCGGATGGACGACTGGACGGACCGGCGGACCTGGTCGCTCGTCTCCTCGGCGAACTGCCGGATCGACTCCTCGCGGTAGCCCTGCTCGGTCAGGTAGTCGGTCGCGACCGCGATGAAGTCGAAGTCGGGGTCGAGCGTGACGCAGACGCCCTCGACGACCGTCGCGACCCGCAGGACGAGCGCGAGGTTCGAGGGCAGCCGGAGCGGGAACTCGTAGATGGTGTCCTCGACCTGGCCGACGATCTGCTGGACCCGGTAGGTCTCGATGTCCTCGCCGCGGGCGTCCTCGATGGCGAGCTCCATCACCTTGCCCATCGTCGCCCGGTCGGCCTCCGGGCTGAGGGTGCCCATCTCGATGAGCGCGTCCAGGATGGCGTCGATGTCCTGGTTGGCGACCGCGATGTAGAAGTCGACGATCTTCTCCTGGACGAACTCGTCGACCCGGCCCGACATCCCGAAGTCGTAGAAGACGATGGTCCCGTCCTCCCGGACCGCGAGGTTCCCCGGGTGCGGGTCGGCGTGGAACACCCCGTCCTCCAGCAGCATCTGGAGGTAGGCCCGCTGGAGGGTCACCGCCAGCTCGTGCCGGTCGAGCCCCATCGCGTCGAGCTCGTCGACGTCGTTGATCTTGGTGCCCCGGATGTACTCCATCGTCAGCACGCGGGCCCCGGAGTGGGAGTCGAGGACCGCGGGGATCGCCACGTCCTCGTCGCCCGCGAAGTTCGCCCGGATCTCCGCGAGCATCTCGGCCTCCCGCTGGTAGTCCATCTCCTGTCTGATGACCCGGTCGAACTCGTCGGCGAGGTTCTCCAGCGAGAACGCCCGGGCCTGGCCGAGGAACCGCAGCAGCACCGGCAGCGACCAGCGAATTACGCGCAGGTCGGCGTTCACCAGCTCCTCGATGTTGGGCCGGCGGACCTTGACGGCGACCTCCTCGCCGTCGACCTCGGCGGTGTACACCTGACCCAGGCTCGCGCCCGAGATGGCCTCGGTGTCGAACGCGTCGAACTCCTCCTCGATCGGGCCGAGCTCGTCCTCCAGGACCGCCCGGGCCTCGGGCCACGGCGCCGGCGGCACCTCGTCCTGGAGCTGCGAGAGGACGTCGACGTACTCGGGCGGCAGGACGTCGGGCCGGGTCGAGAGCAGCTGGCCGAGCTTGATGAACGTCGGACCGAGCGTGAGCAGCGACTCGAGCAGCGTCTCGGCCCGCTCGATCCGGGTCCGGCTGTCGACCCGGCGGGGACCGCCGAACAGCAGGAACCGGCGCCTGTCGCGGGCGTAGCTCAGCAGGAGCGGCAGGAAGTGGTACGCGACGACGAAGAACCGCCGGTAGGCACGGAGGTGAGCCAGTGTGACCACCCCGCGGGGTCACCGGCTCTCGACGGGGATGTCCCGTTCCGGGGCGGCGTCGCGCTTGGGCAGGCGGAGTTCGAGGACGCCACGGTCGATGGTGGCCTCGGCGCCCGCGCCGGTGGCGTCCGGGGGCAGCGGCAGTTCGGCGTCGAGGAACAGCGAGCGCTCCTCCTGGAGGTAGGAGAACTCCGTCGGCACGTCCTTCTCGCGGCGCGCCTCGATCTCGAGCCGCCCGTCGACCACGTCGACGTCCACCGTCTGCTCGTTGGCACCCGGCAGGTCGATGACCAGCAGGTAGGCCTCGTCGCTCTCCAGCAGGTCGGCGAACACCGCGTCCGGCAACTCCCGCATGGCATCACGAAGCGCTGACATACCAGCGTGTTAGGACGGCGGGGCGAAAAAGGGTGTGGTCCGTCCGGGCGGTCCCACACGCTTTTGGCCTCGGGCGGCCGATTTCACCCCATGAGCGACGAACGACCCGACCGCAAGCGGTCCGGGTTCAAGGACAAGACGCGGCTCGCGGCGGCCCGCGAGCGCCTCCTCGACGCCGTGAGGCCCCACGGCCGGACCGAGGAGGTGCCGCTCTCGTCGGCCGACGGACGGGCGCTGGCCGAGGCGGTCGTCGCGGCCCGGAACGTGCCCCACTACCCCCGGGCCGCGATGGACGGCTACGCGGTCCGGGCCCGCGACACCTTCGGCGCGAGCGACCGGTCGCCCGAGGTGCTCCGGCACGCCGGCGGCCCCGAGGACGCCGACGAGGTGCCCCCGGACGGCGCGGTCCGGGTCCACACCGGCAGCGAACTCCCGCCGGGCGCCGACGCCGTGGTGATGATCGAACAGACCGACGAGTTCGGCGACGAGGTGGAGGTCTTCGACGCCGTCGCGGAGGGCGAGAACGTCGCCCCGGTCGGCGAGGACGTCGAGGCGGGCCAGCGCCTCTACGACCCGGGCCACCGCCTGCGACCCTCGGACCTGGGACTGCTCAAGTCGGTCGGCGTCGACACGGTCGAGGTCCGCGACCGTCCCACCGTGGGAGTGATTCCGACGGGCGAGGAGCTGGTCCAGGCCGACCCCGAGCCGGGCGAGGTCGTCGAGACCAACGGGCTGACGGTCTCCCACTACGTCGAGCGCTGGGGCGGCGACGCCACCTACCGCGACGTGGTGACCGACGACCCCGACGCGCTCCGGGCGGCCGTCCAGCGCGACCTGACGAAGGACGTGGTGGTCACCACCGGCGGGTCGTCGGTCGGCGAGCGCGACCTGCTCCCCGAAGTCGTCTCGGACCTCGGCGAGCTCCTGTTCCACGGCGTCGCGCTCAAGCCGGGCCACCCGGTCGCGGTGGGAGTCGTCGAGGACACCCCCGTCGTCATGCTCCCGGGCTACCCGGTCGCCTGCATCATCAACGCGGTCCAGTTCCTCCGGCCCGCGATGAAGACGGCCGGCGGGCTTCCCATCGAGGGGTTCCCGACGACCGAGGCCCGACTGGCGCGGAAGATCCGGAGCGAGCCCGGCATCCGGACGTTCGCCCGGGTGCAACTGGACGAGGAGGACGGCGAGACGACCGCGACGCCCACGAGAGCGTCCGGATCGGGCGTGCTGTCGAGCGTGGCGCTGGCCGACGGCTGGGTCGAGGTGCCCGAGGGCCGCGAGGGGATTCCCGAAGGTGAAATCGTGTCGGTCCAAGACTGGGAGTGGATAGCATGAACACCTCCTCGACGATTGGCGCGCGCTGGCGCGGCTTCATGCCACGCCGAGCCGCGCGAGGGACGAGCATCGCAGGCCGAAGGCCGAGAAGCGCAGGCGGCTGGGGAGGTGTGAGGCTCTCGCCAGAGGAACTCCGTTTTCCGTCTGGGTGGATGAAAGGGGCCGGCCGGTCGCGTTCACCTGGTCGTCTCAGAGACCCCTATCCGAGGCGGTCACGCGAGCGCAGCGAGCGTGACCTCGGAAGTCGCAGCCCGCACAGCGAAGCGAGCAGGACCGTCTTCCGGCGAGCGAAGCGAGCCGAGGATATGTCGCTGAGCGACCGCGACCGGCCGGGGGCTCTCTGGGCCGTCTCTCCCGTGATTATTCCGGGTGCGAAGAGTATCGAGAGTCAAGCAACAGCTACCGACCTGACGAAGCAGAGACCAGGAGCTGATACCCGATGACAGAGCGAAAGGAGTTCAGAGACCTCGCCGACCCCGAAGCCGCAAAAGACGCCATCGCGAGCCTCGACCTTGCGCCCGACCCCGAGGAAGTCCCCCTCGCCGAGGCCAGAGGACGAGTGTTAGCCCAGCGCGTCGACGCCGACCTCGACGTGCCCGGGTTCGACCGGGCGAGCATGGACGGCTACGCGGTCCGGGCCCGCGACACCTTCGGCGCCGACGAGACCGATCCCGCGACCCTCGACCTGGTCGGGGCGGTCCACGCCGGCGAGGAGCCCGACGTCGCGGTCGGCGAGGGCGAGGCCGCCGAGATCTCCACGGGAGCCGTGATGCCGCCGGGCGCGGACGCCGTGGTGATGGTCGAGCGCACCGAAGAAGCAGACGACGGAGACCGCGTCCTCGTCCGCACCGCGGTCGCGCCGGGCGACAGCGTGATGCTCGCGGGCGCCGACGTGGCCGCGGGCGAGCGCGCGCTCGGCCCCGGCACCAGACTGACGCCCCGGGAGATCGGCCTGCTGTCGGCGCTCGGCGTCGAGTCGGTGCCGGTCCGCGGGCGACCGACCGTCGGCATCGTCTCGACCGGCGACGAGCTGGTCCGGCCGGGCGGGGAGCTCAACAGCGCGGCCGGCCAGATCTACGACGTCAACAGCTACACCGTCGCCGCCGCGGTCGAGGAGGCCGGCGGCGAGCCGGAGCTCTACCCCCACGCGGGCGACGACTACGACGAGATGGAGACCGTCCTGCGGGAGGCCGCCGACGAGTGCGACCTGGTGCTGTCGTCGGGATCGACCAGCGCGAGCGCGGTCGACGTCATCTACCGCGTGATCGAGGAGCGGGGCGAGCTCCTGCTCCACGGCGTGGCGGTCAAGCCCGGCAAGCCGATGCTCGTGGGCCGGGTCGGCGAGAGCGCCTACGTCGGCCTGCCGGGCTACCCGGTGTCGGCGCTCACCATCTTCCGGACGTTCGTCGCGCCCGCGATCCGCCGGGCCGCCGGCCTCCCCGAGCCGCGGACCGCGACCGTGGAGGCCCGGATGGCCGCCGAGGAGCGCTACGGCGAGGGCCGGACGCGGCTGATGCCGGTCGGGCTGGTCGAGACCGGCGGGGACGAAGCGGAAGCGGGTGCCGCCAGCAGCGAATCCGACGAGGGCGACCTGCTGGCCTACGTCGTCGACAAGGGCAGCGGCGCGACCACCAGCCTGGTCGAGGCCGACGGCGTGGTCGAGGTGCCGGCCGACACCGCCTACGTCGCCGCGGGCGAGCAGGTCGAGGTCCGGCTGTTCTCGCCGGACGTCCGCCCGCCCGCGGTGCTGGGGGTCGGCGAGGACGACCCCGCGCTGGCCCGGCTGCTGGACGCGGTCGACCGGCCGCGGTACCTCTCGGTCGGGACCCGGGGCGGGCTGCGCCGGCTCCGGGACGGCGTGCCCGACTTCGCGGTGGCGACCGGCGACAGCGGGCGGGAGTCGGGCGTCGACGCCACCGAGTTCGCGGCCTACGAGCGCGAGTGGGGACTGGTCGTGCCCGCCGGCAACCCCGAGGGAGTCGAGGGGCTGGCGGACCTGGTCGACCGCGACCTCCGGTTCGTCAACCGGGGGTCGGACTCGGGGCTGCGGGCGAGCCTCGACGACGCGCTCGCGGCGCTGGCCGACGAGCGGGACACCGGTCGGCGCGAGCTGACCGACAGCATCGACGGCTTCGGACTCGCCGCGAAGGCCCACGAGAGCCCCGCGCGGAAGGTGACCGGCGGTCAGGCCGACGCCGGACTCGGCCTGCGCGCGACCGCCGAGAAGCTGGGCCTGGGGTTCGTGCCGGTCGGGACCGAGACGGTCCGGGTGCTGGCGAACCCCGACCGGGCGGACAAGCCCGGCGTCCGGGACCTGTCGGCCGCGCTGGACGAGCAGCTAGACGGGGTCGTCGCAGAGCTGCCGGGATTCGGTCGATAGCGGAGTAGAACGGCCTGGAAGGGGAGAGCGGCGGGCGTTCACTGCGGGTTCAGGCCGTAGAGGAGCGAGCGGGCGAACACCAGCACGGGGATGATCTCCAGCCGGCCGACCCACATGTTGAGGATGAACATCCCCTCGGCCACCGGGGCCATCCCCGGCCCGGTGATGCCCGTCGAGAGCCCGACGTTGCCCTGGGCGCTGGCCACCTCGAACAGCGCGTCGGCGAGGTCGTGGTCGGGGCCGGTGACGTTCACCATCACCAGCGCGCTCGCGACCAGCAGGGTGACCCACAGCATGCTCACGATGGCGGCCTCGCTGAACTCCCGCTCCATCTCGTTGCGGCCCAGCCGCCGGCCGTTTATCTCGGCGGTGACTATCGCGCTCGACGGGAGGAAGACCCTGGAGAACTGCCAGATGATGCCCCGGCCGATGGTGTAGGCCCGGATGATCTTGATGCCGCCGACGGTCGACCCGGCCGCGCCGCCGATCACCATCGCCACCGACAGCAGCAGCTTCCCGCCGGCCTGCCAGCCGCCGATGGGCGAGGACTGGAATCCGGTGCACGACAGCGCGCTGATCCACTGGAACGCCGAGTCCCGTACCGCGGTGGTCTGGGCCGCCGTGAGCCCGACCGACTGGAGCCCGGCGTAGTCGGCCGCCTCGAACGCCGCGGTGACCGCCGTCGCGTTCTGGAGCGAGAGGACGAGCACGCCCACCCCGAACAGCAGCAGCAGCCACCGGGTCTGGAGGTCCTCCCAGAGCGGCTCGGGGTCGCGCTCGGCGAGCACGACGTAGTGGATGGGGAACGCGATGGCGCCCAGCGCCATGATCGGCAGCAGCACCGTCTCGATGAGCGGCGAGTCGTAGGTCCCGATGGAGTTGTCGGTGACCGAGAACCCGCCGGTCGACAGCCCGGTCATGGCGTGGTTGAGCGCCTGCCAGAACGCCTGCCAGGTCGGGAGCCGGGCGCCGTAGTCGGACAGCGAGATGGCGACGAACATCGCGACGACCGCCAGGGCGGTGTAGAGCACGAAGATCTTCCAGACGGTCCGGACCGTCGAGATGATGCTGGGGTGGATTTTCTCCTCGCGGGCCTCGCTCCGGTAGAGCGCGTAGCTCCCGCTGCCGGGCCGGGCGAGGATGGCGGTCGTGAGCACGATGACGCCCACGCCGCCGACCCACTGCATGAACGACCGCCACCACTGGATCGCGCGGGGCAGCGTCGGCTCGTGGACCGCCATGGTCAGCCCCGACCCGGTCCACCCGCTCATGCTCTCGAAGAAGGCGTGGAGCGGGTGCCGGAAGTAGACGAGGCTCGACCGGGAGGTCGCCCCGAACACGGTCACCGCCTCGTAGGACTCCGGTCCCGGCGACGACACGTACGTCGCCATCACCGCCGGCGGCGTGAGGTACGCCATCAGGAGGAAGGGCAGCGCCCCGAACACCGCGACGAAGAACCACCCCGAGGCGGCGATTATCATCCCGTGTTTCATCCGGGGTTCGGGCGCGTCGGCGAACGCACGCCGGGCGCCCAGCCCGACGGCGGCGGTGACGCCGGCCGCGACGAGGAAGGCGAGTGCGCCGTACCACTCGGCGAAGACGAGCGCGACGCCCACGGTGAACGCCATCATCGCCGACTCCATCGCGAGCAGCGACCCCACGTCCCGCGCGATGGTGGCGAGGTCCGCCGGAATCCGACGGACGGTCCGGTTCCCGGCCATGTCAGCGGTCGGCGTCGTCGTGGTCCTCGAAGTGGCCGAACACGTCGGTCACTTCGGGCGTCGCACCCCGCTCGGAGTAGACCGTCACGACGTCCCCGGCCTCGATCTCGGTGTCACCGCGGGGCGTGATCGGCTGGTCGGCCCCGTTACGCTCGACCGCGACGATGAGCATGTCCTCGGGGAGCAGCCCCGCCGAGGCGGCCTCCTCGATGGTCTTGCCCGCGATATCGGCGTCGGGGCCGACGCTGATCTCGAACACCTCGGCCTCGTCGCCGATTCGCATGTAGTCGATGATGGAGGGCCGCTTGACCGCGCGGTAGAGGTACTCGGCGATGAGCCGCTGGGGGTTCTGCATGGTGTTGACGCCGATCCGGCGGAACAGCTCCATGTGGTCGGGGTCGTGGACCACAGAGACGATGTTGGGCACCGCCAGCTCCTGGCCGAGCAGGCTGACCATGATGTTGGTCGCGTCCTGGTCGGTCGTCGAGATGAGCGCGTCCGCGCGGTCGATTCCCGCGTCGACCAGCGTGTCCTTTATCGTCGCGTCGTCGTTGAGCACGAGGCAGTCGAACGACGAGGCGGCCCGCTCGGCCTTCGCCTCGTCCTTCTCGACGACGACGACCTCGTTCCCCCCTGCAGTCGCGATCTCGATGAGCGGCGTGCCGATGTTGCCGGCGCCGACGATGACGATGTACATCTTTCGAGACTGTCCCTTCGGGGGAAACGAAAAGATAGCGGTTCGTCTCGGATTCGGAAATCAGGCGGGCCCCAAATCGACCAATCCGAATTGCTGTCGCCGGAGATTCATCTCCGAGGTGTTCGCCGACTCCGGACCGGCCGACCGCGGGACCCGTCAGTCCGCGCTGGCGGTCGTCAGCAGTTCCTCGAAGGACTCGACCCGGTAGTCGCCCAGGACGCACTGCTCGCGGCGGTGGTGGCCGTGGCGCTCGACGTGGATGGCGTCGAGGCCGGCGTTCCACGCCGCGCCGACGTCGCTCGCGCCGTCGCCCGCGTACACCCCTTCGTGGCGGTCCCGGTGGACGCCGATTCGCTCGCTGGCGTGGTGGAGCGGCGCCGGGTCGGGCTTCCAGCCCAGGTCCTCGTCGCAGCAGACCACGACGTCGAACCAGTCGCGGATGTCGAGCTCGTCGAGCACCGGGTCGGCCAGGAATGACTGGCAGTGGGTCACCAGCCCGACCGGGCAGTCGAGATCGCCCACGAACGCGGCGTCGTCGTAGAGGTAGGTCTCCTCGGCCCGGCGCTGGGGGTCCTCGACGTCGTGGAACGCGGGCCAGAACTCCTGGGGGTCGATGCCCCACTCCCGGAGCTGGTCGTTGCGGTTCCCGCCGAGGCCGTGCCAGAGGATCTCGGCCTCGCGGTCGGTGAACTCCCGGCCGAGCCGATCGCCGACCCGGTCGAACACCGACCGGGGGTACGACCAGTCCACGTCGATGAGGGTGCCGTCGAGGTCGAGCAGCCAGTAGTCGTACTCGCGGGCGACCATAGGGACAACTGAGTAAGCACTCGGGGAATTTAAGCGTTTTCCGGGGCTCGACCGCGACCGAGTGCAGTCCGTCCGGGTCCGAGTGCAGTCCGTCCGCGACCGGGATTCGGACGAACCGAGCCCTACTCCCGCCGGACCTCCAGCGAACTGCCGAGGTACTTGTTCAGCACCTCCGACACCGAGTCGGCGTTGAACTCCGCGAGGTCGTCGCGGACGGCGTCCTTGAGCGCGTCGAGGTACTCCTCGTCGGTTTCGAACGCGCGGTACTCGACCGACAGCACCGTCACGCCCAGCGCCTCCTCGACCAGCCGCCGGAAGTGCCGGTCGTCGTTGATCTCGCCGCGCCAGAGGTTGTCCCGGAAGAACAGCCACCCCTCCTCGCCCGGCGGGTCGGCCTCTCGCCGGAACCGGGTCTCGAACTCGTTCGGCGACAGCGAGACGCCCTCGGCCGCCGGGTCGAGCCGGAACCGGACCGCGAAGACGTAGCTGGCGTCCATGCGGGGTCAGCGCAGGTCGTCGGTCAGTTCGGCCATCTCGATGTCGGCGTCGGTGATGCCGCCCTCCTCGTGGCTGGTGAACCGGACCTCGACCTCCCCGTACCGAATCTCGATGGTCGGGTGGTGGAACTCCTCCTCGGCGAGTTCGCCGACCTCGCTGGCGAACGCGACCCCCTCGAGGTAGTCGTCGAACTCGTACACCCGGACGATCTCGTCGCCGACGCGCTCCCAGTCGTCTGGCATCTCGGCCTCGATCTCGTCGTCGGAAAGCAGGTCTGCCATGTCCGGTAGTTCGACGTGATCGCTGATAAAGTTCGGTGGCGGGCGTGCGAACCGTGGGGTCGGCCAGACGGGGGTCCGCGGTCAGTCGTCGCCGGCGCTCGCCCAGATCGGGCCGGCCCAGGCCATCCCGCCGTCGGTCTGGCGGACCCGCAGGTAGTAGTGGTCGTCGTCGGTGCCCCGGTCCCCGTCCCACGAGAGCCCGGTCACCGGCTCGGTGTCGACGAACGTCGCCTCCAGCGTGTACGCGTCGAAGTCGGGGTCGCCGGACGGCGCGTACCGGCTCGGCGGTCCGAAGCGGCCGGGTTCGCCGACCTCGGCCGGGATCGTCGTCCCGGAGTCCGCGTCGGACGACGTCGCACCGGTTCCGCCGTCCGCGGTGGCCGCGGCCGCGCGCGAGTCGGCGGCGACGCCCTCGGCGACCCGCCAGACGTCGTTGTTCTTCACGACCTCGACCCGGTCGAGCGGCGCGGTGCCGGCGACCGAGAGCTCGACCCGGCGGTCGGCCTCGGGACCGTCCGCCGCGACGACGCTCCGGGCGTCTCGCAGCCGGAGGCCGTCGACCGCGAACGAGACGAGGATGCGGCGGGGCTGTGTCGTCCCGTACACCGCCCGACGGTCGAGGCTGTCGAACACCGCCTCCCGGGAGAGCTCGGGGGCGTAGAACGCGGTGAGCCCGCCGGGGTAGCTCCGCTCGTTCCACACCCGCCAGATGAGTCCCCAGCCGACGCCGTCGCCCAGCCACTCCGAGAGCCGCGGGAGGTGGGGCGGCACGTGGATGTGGGAGTGGCCGGGGTACGGGCCGTGGATGTCCGAGGCCGCCATCATCCCGACGCGGTTGCCCATCGCGAGGGCGTCCTGCACGTAGTGGCCGGGCTCGTCGACCTCGCCGCTGCCGATGCCGCCGATTGGCTTCGGGTTCCCGTCGGCGCCCCGCAGTTCGCTGCTGCCCCACTGGGAGTACACCTCGACCAGCGGCGCGAGCTCGTCGTCGTAGTCGGTCGCGTCGAAGTCGAACGGGTAGAGCGCCTCCGCGGGGTGGTGCGGGATCGTCAGCACCCGGTCGCCGGTCTCCTCGCGCCACGCCCGCAGGCTGTCCCAGAGCCCCTCGTAGGTGTCGGACTCGGGGCTGCGCGAGTCGAACAGCCGGGCGCTGTCGACCGACTCGAAGTAGACGTTGACGTGGCCGCCGACGGTGGGCTGCTTCGTCCACTCGTAGCCGAACAGCGTCACGAACTCGCCGGGGTCGTGGTGGTCCTCGACCGCCGCCTTGGTCCGGTCGACGTACCGCCGGCGCATCTGCCGGAGCTGGAGCGCCGGCGGGATGAAAAAGCCCATCGTGTCGTGGTCGGTGCAGGCGACGACGTCGAGCGCCATCACCTCGCGCGCGAACCGGAACCCCTTCTCGACGCTGCCGACCCCGTCGGAGAGCCGGGAGTGGAAGTGGAGGTCGCCCCAGTACACCCGGTGGTCCGGCGCCGACTCGTGGACCCGGACGGGGTTGCTGACGAACGCCTCGTCGGTCCCGCGCCGCCGGAGCGTGACGTAGTGGACGCCGGGCGTGGCGAACTCGACGCCCCGGGCGCGGACGACCGGGTTCCCGTCGAGTTCGAGCGCGTCCGGCAGCGTCGCCGCGGGATCGGTCGACTCGACGACGAACCGCTCGGCGGGGTCGGCGACGAGTCGCTCGTAGCGGTCCCAGGCCTGCACCGTGAGCGAGGCCGACTCGCCGACGACGGCCGTCGAGGGGACGACGACGTGGGCGCTCTCGAACTCGCTGTGCCGGCTGGCGAGGAGGTCCCGGACCGAGGGTGCGCCGGCGAGAAACAGCCGGACCGACTCGCGGCCCTTCGCGAGGAAGTCGGGGACGAGTGTCACTTTCCCGATTTCTACCCCCGGCCAATTAGCGCTTCCGCCGCGCGAGGCCGGTCAGGCCAGAACCGCCTGCGACGACGGCTCGGCCGGACGGCGTCCTTTTGTCAGTTCGGACTGAACGTTGGTTCAGTCACGATGGCAGACACCCACGTCTCGGCCCGGACGGTCCTCTGGGGATTCCTGGCCGCGTTTCTCGCCCTCGCCGCCCTCGCCGCCGTCGTCGGCATCGACGCCGTCGTCGGGGGACTCGCCGACGCGGAGCCGCGGGCGACCGCCGCCGCCCTCGGCGTCGCCGCCGCCTGGCTGGTCGCCTGGGGGCTCTCGCTGTACGTCGCGCTCCGGACGCTCCGCGTGGACGTGACCCCGTGGCGGTCGGTGCTGGTCTACGCGAGCGCCACGTTCTTCAACGGGCTGACGCCGTTCGCGCAGGTCGGCGGCGAGGCGCTGTCGGCGGCCGTCATCGCGCGCTCGACCGATACCGAGTACGAGACGGGACTGGCGGCCGTGGCGAGCGTCGACCTGGTCAACCTCGCCCCGTCGCCGGCGTTCGCGCTCGCCGGACTGGTGTCGCTCGTCGCCGCCGGGGAGCGCTCCGCCGAGCTGCGCCTGGCCGCGATGACGGTGTTCGGCGTGGCGATGGCCGCGGTCGTCGCCGGGGCGCTCGCCTGGCGCTTCCGGACCGACGTCGGGCGGTCGCTCACCCGGACGACCGTCGGGGCCGTCGCGGCCGCGAACCGGGTCACCGGTCGCGTGCTGCCGGTCGACACCGCCCGCCTCGCCGGGCGGGTCGAGGCGTTCCTGGGCGGGGTCGGCCGGGTGTTCGGCTACCGACGCCGGCTGGTGGTCTGCCTGGGGCTCTCGACCGCCGGTTGGGGGTGTCTGGTCCTGGCGTTCTGGCTCTCGCTGCGCGCGGTGGGTCACCCGGTCGGGGGCGGCCTGGCGGCCTTCGTCCTGCCCGTGGGGATGCTCGCCATCGCGATTCCGCTTCCGGGCGGGGTCGGCGGCATCGAGGCGGCGCTGGTCGGCCTCCTGGTCGCCGTCGGCGGGGTGCCGGTGGCCGGCGCGACGGCCGGCGTGGTGCTCTACCGCGGCGCGACCTACTGGGCGCCGCTCCTGTTCGGCGGCGCCGTCACCGCGGCGCTGACGGTCGAGGCCCGCGCCCACCGCCGGTGAGCGGGACGCACCCGGCCCGACAGTCGCTACCTCCGTACTGAACGCAGAATCAGCCCCCGGTCGCCGGAACCGGAGTCAATCGTCGTCGGCGCTGACCCTCGCCGCGACGTCGTCGGGCATCCGCTCGGCAACCTCGTCGGGCACGTCGCCGTCGGCGATCGCGTCGCGGACGAACTCCGGCGGGCGGTCGTCGCCGCCGAAGTCCGGGTCGAACAGCTGGAGCGCCGTGTTGATGGTGGCCCAGTCGTCCTCGGCCGCGGCGTCCCGGAGGCTCTTGGTCGGCGGCGCGAGCAGCTGGGAGACCAGCGCGTCGGCCATCGACGCGACGACCTCGCGCTGGCGCTCCGAGAGGTCGCCGGTCGCGTCGAGCTTCGAGAGCGCCTCGGAGAGCTCCCGCTCCTTGACGCGCTCGGCGCTCTCGTACATCGCCGAGATGACCTCGTCGGCGCGCTTGCGCTTGTAGCTCTCCAGCAGGTGGTCGAACTCCCGGTCGATCATCGCCTCGACCGACTCGGCGGCGGCCCGCCGTCTGCGCTCGGTCTCGTCGGTGACCGACTCGAGGGCCGCCATCCCGCGGACGGTGACGCCGTCGACCGCGTCGGCGGCCGGCGAGACGTCGCGGGGCTGGGCGATGTCGACGACCCGAATCTCGCCGACGCCCCGGAAGTCGTCGGCGGTGAGGACGTGACCGCTGCTCCCGGTCGCCGAGACGACCGCGTCGGCGGCGGCGAGCGCGGCGTCGAGTTCGTCGAGCGCGAGGGTGCGGACGTCGCCGTGGTCGACGTCGCGGGCCACCTCGGCCGCGCCCTCGGGCGAGCGGTTGGCGACGTACAGCGTCCCGACGCCGGCGTCGGCGAGCGCGTGGGCCGCGATGGTGCCCATCTCGCCCGCGCCGACGACCAGCGCGGTGGCCCCGGCGAGGGCGGTCTCCTCGGCCAGCAGCTTCACCGCCGCGCTCCCGACCGACATCGCGCCGTCGTTGATGGCGGTCTCGGTCCGGGCGCGCTCGCCGACGTGGATGGCCTTGGTGACCGCCGCGTCGAGCATCGGGCCGAGCGCGCCGAGGTCGTGGGCCAGCGCGTAGGCGTCCCGGAGCTGGCCGAGGATCTGGTCCTCGCCGAGCACGAGCGACTCCAGCCCGGTCGCGACCCGCATCAGGTGCCGGAGGCTCTGCTCGTGGCCCATCTCGACGACCGAGTGGTCGGCCACGTCGGGCGCGAAGTCGGCCAGCGTCGCCCGGCCGACCGCCTCGCCGTCCGTGACCACGTAGGCCTCGAAGCGGTTGCACGTCTGGAGCGCGAACGCCTCCTCGACGCCGGGAGCGTCGAGCAGCCGCCGGAGGACCGCCTCGTCGTCGGCGTGGCAGGCCGCCTCGACCGCCTCGAGGCTCGCCCGGTCGTGGCTGACCCGGACGCCGGAGACGACGCCGGTCGCGGCGGTCACGGCGACCGCCCCCCGGCCCGCGTGTCAGAGAGAGAGAGTTCGAGAGTCATGTTGTCACCCTGTGTTCGTCCGTCGAACCGTCGTTGCCGAAAGCTATGGACGGCCGGTACGTAAAGCCTTCCAAACGAGACACGTTCTGCAGGTACCTGCAACCCGGCGTCACCCCTCGACGCCGACCGCGTCGAACCCGAGCTCCCGGACGTCCTCGAGGATGGCCTCGTGGTCGGCGTCGGCCTCGTAGTAGAACACGACGTCGAAGGTGCCGTCCCGGAGCAGCTGCTGGCACTCCCAGACGAACGACTCGTCGTCGAGCGTCAGCCCCTGGTGCTGGTTCGAGGCGAACTCGGGGTCGTCGGTGCCCGAGTAGACGAACGTGTCCGTGGGATCGTGGCCGGCGTGCTCGGCGATGATCTCGCCGACGTCGACGGTCGCCTGGTGCATCTCGGTCTCCTCGTCGCTGCCGAGGTCGGTCCTGACGATGGCGCCGTTGAGTTCGATGTCGCCGGGTTCGAGCAACTGCTTCGTCCGGCGGTAGAGGTCCTCGTCGACTGCGTCGTCCATGTGAGAGCGAAGCCGACCGCCGGTTAAACGCCCTGCGGTTCGACCGCGCGCGGTCGGCGCTCTCGGCCGAACGAGTTGCGACGAACCGGAGCCGTCCGTGGTAGCCGAAAGCGTTGCCACTGGTCGAACGTGCTACCAACGGCCGAACCCCGTTTCTCCCGACTGTACACGCGGCTCCCGACCTGACGCCGCAATTCGACGCCGACCGGCGCGGTCGCTAGCGGACTTGCTCCAATAAAAGCTCAGTTCGATGTGTGACGCTTACAGGCGCTCGAGGTTCTTCGCGCGCGGACCCTTGTCCGCCTGCTCGATCTCGAACTCGACTTCCTGCCCTTCTTCGAGGTCCGGGCCGCCGATGTCCTCCATGTGGAAGAACACGTCTTCCTCGGAGTCCTCTGTGTCGATGAAACCGTAACCGCCGGTGTCGTTGAAGAAATCAACCGTACCTTTCGCCATTGCATTCGTGTTGAGTCGCTCCACGCTTAAAAAGGTATGCAACTAGCTGAACGTGTTGGGGCGACAGGTCACCGACCCGGACGTTTCGGGGTCAAAAGGCTAATTGCGCTCGGCGCTGTCCGTGCCGGTAACGGATGTTCACGTGGGTACAGCGGCGCGCCCGGGCCGCATACGAACGCCTCCTCAGACGGGAGATCTCAGGTGCCCCGACGCACGTCGCCGTCATCCAGGACGGGAACCGGCGCTACGCCAGCAAGCAGGGCGGCGACGCCCCCGACGGCCACCGCGCCGGCGCCGAGACGACCGAGCGGGTGCTGAACTGGTGTCAGGACATGGGCGTCGAGGAGCTGACGCTGTACGCCTTCTCTACCGAGAACTTCGACAGGCCGGACCACGAGCGCGAGGCGCTGTTCGACCTGCTGGAGGAGAAGCTCTACGAGTTCGGCGACGACGACCGGGTCCACGACGGCGAGGTCTGCATCCGGGTCATCGGCGACCGGGAGCGGCTCCCCGAGCGCGTCCGCGAGGCCACCGCCTACGCCGAGCGCCGGACCGCCGACTACGACTCGTTCACGCTCAACGTCGCGCTGGCCTACGGCGGTCGGAACGAACTGCTCGGCGCCGCCCGCGACGTCGCCCGCGCGGTCGAGGACGGTGAGCTCGACCCCGAGGACGTCGACGTCGCCGAGATCGAGAGCCGGCTCTACGACCAGCCGGTCCGCGACGTCGACCTCATCATCCGGACCGGCGGCGACGAGCGCACCTCCAACTTCCTGCCGTGGCACGCCAACGGCAACGAGGCCGCGGTCTTCTTCTGCACGCCCTACTGGCCCGAGTTCTCGAAGGTGGACTTCCTCCGGGGCATCCGGACCTACGAGTCCCGCGAGGAGTCGTGGCGCCGCGCCCGGGTCAAGCGCGCGGCGGCGCTGGTGAAGGCCATCGGCGGCGTCGAACTCGCCGAGGCCCGCAGCATCATCGACCGGTTCCGCGGGAGCCTCCCCGAGGAGTCGAGCGTGGAGGACCTGAGCGCCGACGACCTGCGCATCGAGGAGATGGACGTCGAGAGCGAGTCGTCGATGGATTAAGGCCCGCCCGACCCGACCGTCGAGGTTCGCCCTAACGGCCGAACTACCGTCACTTCGCTCCGCTCGCGACGGCGTTCGGTCTACCGACCGAACCGCCGACGGACTCGCTTCGCTCGACCGTCGAGGTTCGCCCTAACGGCCGAACCGCCGCTGGCGGTTCTTGTAGTCCAGCAGCGCCCGGAGGTAGTCGCGCTTCCGGAAGTCCCGCCAGTTCACGTCGGTGAAGTACAGCTCCGAGTACACCGACTGCCAGATCATGAAGTCCGAGAGCCGCTCGGCGCCGGTCTTGAGCACGAGGTCGGGGTTCTCCGGGAACACCAGGTGGTCCTCGACGTCGGTCTCGTCGACCTGCTCGGCCGACAGCTCGCCGTCCCGGACGTTCTCGGCGATCTTCCGGACCGCGCCCGCGAACTCGTGCTTGCCGCCGAGTCCGATGGAGACCTGGATTGGCGCGTCGGCCCGGTGGGTGTCCTCGGGCCCGCGGACCGCCAGCGGGCGCGGGGCCGACACCTGGTCGAGCTCCCGCCGGAGGGTCGGGGCCGCCCCGGAGTCGAGGACGCTGACGTAGACGGTGATGCGCTCGACGTCGTACTCGAACGCCCACTCGAAGAAGGCCTCCAGGGTCGCGTACGCCCCCTGCTCCAGCAGGTCGCGCTCGGTGATGTTGACCGCGACGTGACCGGGCGGGTCGGCGTCGTGTCTCCGGAGGCGGGCGGCGAGATACCGGTCGTACAGTCCCACGAGCGGTAGTTTGCCGTCCACCGCCCTAAACGTCACGGACCGCCGGCGGCCCGGCTCCGGGGACAGTGACGTCCGCCGAACTCCGCCGGAACGGCGACCCGCCTCCCCGAGCGAGGCGGAAACGGTCGCACGCGGAGGACCGCGAGAGCCGCCGTGTCGGCCGTTCGTCCGACGCTCGTCCGACGATTCGACGGCGACGGGTCCCCTCGCTTCGGGAAGATTAAGTGGGCGTCGGCGGAACCCACGTCTAACGTGACGACCAGAGTTCGGCGCGCGGCGGCGTACGCCGCCGTCTCGACGCTGGCGCTCGCGGCTCCGGCGGCGGAGTGGGCGGCGGCGGTGGCGTTCGGCGCGCTCGCGTTGGCTGGCCTGTCGGTCACCGACGGGCCGGTGTTCGAGACGTTCGCCCGGCCCGCCGACCGCCAGGAGGGCCGGCTCCACGGGCTGGCCGCGTTCGCCTTCGCGGCCGCCGGGCTGGCGCTGCTGACCTCGTTCGCCGGCCTGCCGGACCACGTCTTCGTCGCCAGCGTCCTGATCGTCGGCTACGGCAACCTCGCCCAGCAGGTCGCCTGGGAGCTCGACGCCGAGTCGATACTCCGGACCGGCGCGTTCGTCACCGGCGCGCTGCTGGCCGCGGTGGCCGGCCAGGTGCTCGCGCTCCGGCTCCAGGGCCTGCCGATCGCGCTCCCCGAGGTCGTCTTCCTGGCGGCCAGCGGCGCGCTGCTGGCCGGCCTGCTCCGGTCGGTGCTGTTCGCCCGCGACGACCCGCTGGTGATGCTGTCGGTCGCGTTCCTGCTGTGGCTGTTCGCCGACCTCACCGTGACGGTGACCGTCGACGGCATCGCGGTCGCGCTCGCGGTGACCGCGCTGTTCGGCTACATCTCGTGGGCGCTCGACGCCGCCTCGATCCCGGGGATGATGACCGGCGCGCTGCTGGCGATGCTGACCATCGTGCTCGGCGGGTACGGCTGGTTCGCGGTGCTCATCGCCTTCTTCGGCATCGGGAGCCTCTCGACCAAGTTCCGCTACGAGGAGAAGGCCGCCCGCGGCGTCGCCGAGGACAACGAGGGCGCCCGCGGCAGCGGCAACGTCCTCGGGAACGCCGCGGTGGCACTGGTGGCCGTGCTGGCGTACGCCGCCCGCGGCCGGCTCACGGTTCCCGGCGACATCTTCCTGTTCGCGTTCGCCGGCTCCATCGCCACCGCGATGAGCGACACCCTCTCCTCGGAGATCGGCGGCATCTTCGACGAGCCGCGGCTCATCACCACGCTCGAACGGGTCGAACCCGGCACCGACGGCGGGGTGACCTGGCAGGGCGAACTCGCCGGCGTCGCCGGCGCGGCGGTCGTGGCCGGCATCGCGGCGCTGCTGTTCGAGAGCGTCGGCCCGGCGGGGGCGGCCGTCATCACGGTCGCCGGGGCGGGCGGGATGACGATGGACAGCCTGCTCGGCGCGACCCTGGAGGGCGACCGCCTCGGCAACCAGGCCGTCAACTTCCTCGCCACCCTCACGGGCGCGCTGGTCGGGGCGGGGCTGGCGGTGGTCGCGCTGGCGTGATCCGACCAGCCCGCGCGGCCGACCGCGAGCGCCTGGGCGAGATCCAGACCGCGCTCCGCGAGCCGAACCCGGCGCTGCTGACCTACGCCGCCGACGGCCCGCCGCTCGTGCTGGTGTCGACGACGCCCGACGACGAGCCGGTGGGCTACCTCGTCGCCTTCCACGACGAGACGGTCGGGTACGTCGCCGAGATCGCCGTCGAGCCCCTGCACCGCCGCGAGGGCCGGGCGCGCCGCCTCCTCGCGGCCGCGTTCGAGGGGCTCCGCGACGCCGGCTGTTCGCGGGTCCGGCTGACGGTCCACCCGGCGAACGGCGCCGCCAGGGGCCTCTACGAGTCGGTCGGCTTCGAGGCGGTCGGTCGCGAGCCCGACTACTACGACGACGGGAGCGCGGGGGTAACGATGGAGCGGGCGCTCTGAATCGGAGACCAGTCGGAGGAACCGCGGCAGATCCGGACGCAGCCGACAGTGTCGGTCGCCGCCTCAGAACTGGTCGGCGGTCCGGACCCGCACGTCCGCGGGCTGCTTGACGAACTCGTCCACGTCGGCGCCGACGACCTGACCGACCCCGCGCTGGGCCGACACGTCGAGGAGGCGCTGGTCGATGACGCCGTCGACGACCACCGCGTACGGCGGCTCGTCGGCGCCCTCGACCGCGTCGAAGGCGTTCTCGGCCGCCACCTCGGCGACCGTCTCGAACGCGTCGTCGAGCAGGCGGGCGGTGCCCGTCTCGGCGTCGACGACCGCCGCGACGTGCTCGCCGAGGGTCGCGGGTTCCGCGTCCGCGGCCCCGGTCGTCGCGGTCGAGTCGTCCGCGGTCCCGTCGGCCGTCGTCTCGTCGTCGGCGTCCGCGCCGGGAGCGGACTGGGCGGGCTCGGCGTCGGTCGCGGCGGCGTCTGTCGCCGGCCCGTCGCCGACCGTCTCGGCGTCGGTGGCGGCGTCCCCGCCGCTCGGCGACTCGGCGCCCGCCACCTCGGCCGCGGCGTCCGGGGTCGGTCCGACGTCCTCGTCGCTCTCGGGCGCGGGGCGGGCGCTCCCGTCGGTCGCGGCCGGGCCGGCCTCGCCGGCGGCGGGGTCGGCGCGCGCCGCCTGCGCTCCCTCCGCGTCGTCCGGGCCGGCGCCGTCGGACTCGGCGTCCTCGCCGTCGGCGTCGTCCGGCGCCTCCTCGACCATCGACTCCTCGAAGGGGCGCTTGCTCCGGAGCGCGGACATGACCTCGTGGCGCGCGAGGTCCTCGACCGACTTGTTCGCGGGCGCGAACGCCACGTAGTCGATGTCGCCGACCTGCGCCAGCTCCTTCCGGATGAGGTCGCCGCCCCGGTCGCCGTCGAGGAACGCGGTGACCGTCCGGTTCTGGGTGAGCTCGGCCACCGCGTCGGGGACGTTGGTCCCCTCGACCGCGATGGCGTTCTTGACGCCGTACTTCAGCAGGTTGAGTACGTCTGCCCGGCCCTCGACCACGACGATGGCGTCGCTGTCGGTCACCCGGGGACCGGCCGGCAGGCCCTCATACTCGGCGATGTCCTCGACCCGGACGCTCTGGCGGACCTCCTCCATGATCTCGCGGGAGGACATCACGTCCTCGTCGAACGACTCCGAGAGGAGCTCCTTCGCGCGGTCGACGACCTTGCGGCGCTTGGCGGCCCGCACGTCCTCGATGCCGGCGATGGAGACGGTGGCCCGGCAGGGGCCGACGCGGCTGATGGTCTCCAGCGCCGCCGCGAGGATCGAGGTCTCGACCTTGTCGAGGCTCGACGCGATGGTGATGGTGCCGAAGGACTGTCCGTTCTCGCTGTCGACGTCGACGTCGATGCGGCCCAGCTTGGATGACTGCTGAAGGTCCCGGAGGTCCAGGTCGTCGCCGAGCAGGCCCTCGGTCTGCCCGAAGACCGCCCCGACGACGTCACTCCGCTCTACCACCCCGTCGGCGGTGATGTCGGCGTGAATGACGTATTTGGCTGTGTCGTCCATGAGTGGTGAACTGCCCCGGCGAGGGGCTGGATTGTGATGTGTCCATGAGCAGCGCGGCCATGGATGTTTTAAAATCACACGCCGTGACTGAAATACCTGTCGTCAGCAGAACTGTTTGCGGGCCTATCCTACCCGAAACGTTACATCTCCGCCGACCGCCGGCCGTCGCGCACGACCGAGATCGCGTTCCGTCGACCGGCCGCCACGGTAAAGGCCGTCTCCGCCGTCCGTCGGGCGAAGGATGCGCGTTCTCCTCGTTCCCGAACTCTACCGGCCCGACGACGCGACCGCCAACGGCACGCTCAACGACGCCGTGGCGCTGGTCGAGGAGTGGCTCGCCGTCGACCCGAACCTCCACGTCTACTGGCTGCTGGCGCCGCCCGAGACCGCGAACTACGACCCCGAGTACGTCCTGGCCGACCGCGACCGGGTCACCCTCGTCGAGGCCGAGCCCTTCATGCACGGCCACGACCACGAGGACGCCTTCTCCGAGACGGGCTACACCGAGGCCCAGCTCCGGGCCGTCGAGGAGGCCGTCTTCGAGCAGACCGGCTACGTCGACGTCGCGGTCGACCAGCAGGTGACCGGCCGGTACGACCTCGCCAAGTGGCTCGACCGCCTCGGCGGGGGCCGGGAAGCAAGCGTCCGGCCGACCGACGTCGTCGGCTACGTCCACGACCTGCGGCTCCCCTTCAAGCGCCACGGCCGGGAACTGCCGGACGACAAGCCCATGAAGGCCGAGCTGTCGGCCGCGGCCGTCGCCGACGGGCTCTGGTTCAAGGCCGGGGTCGACGCCTCGCGCATGCGGGAGTACGGCAGCTCGGTGCTCGACGACGACTTCCTGGACGACCTGCTCGGCGACGCGCTCGAAACCGGGAGCCCGCTCGACTTCGAGGAGTTCGAGGAATCGTACGCCGAGGACCCCGAGTGGCTCCACGTCGCGGGCTCCGGCTGGGGCAAGAAGAACCTCGACGTGGTGATGGACGCCGCCGAGGCGCTCCACGAGGAGTTCGGCATCCGGACCCTGATGACGAACATGGACCCGATTCCCGAGGGGCTCGCGGAGTACCCCTTCGTCGACGCCTACCCGGAGTGCTCCCGCGAGCGCTACGAGGCCGCGCTCCGAACGGGCGACCTCGCCGTGGTCGCCTCGGACCACGAGACGATGCCCCGGACCCCCTTCGAGCAGGCCGCCAGCGGGCAGGTGCTCGTGATCCGGGACGAGCCGTGGGCCTACGACTGCGTGCCCGAGGACTACCGGCTCGCCGGCGGCCTCGACGACCTGGAATCGCTGGCGGTCCGCGCGGTCGAGCGCTGGGACGAGGCGGTCGCCGAGAACCGCCGGATGGTCGACCGCGTGCGCGAGGTCCGGGGTCCCGCGCAGTGCGGCCGCCGGACCCGCGAGGACCTCGTCGACCGCGTCGAGCGCCGACTCGCAGCGTTCGAGGACAACGGGAGCAGCGACGTCCTCGCGGCGGTAGAATCGGCCGCCAGCGCGTTCGACGGCGAAGTGCCCCTCGACGAACTGGCCGACCGGGTCGACGCCGACGACCGGGTCGACGACCCCACGGTCACCGACCTGGTGTACGCGCTGCGGTCGCTCGGCTACGCCGACGCCGGAAATCCGGGGACGCCGGCGTTCGTGCCGGCCGGCGATAGTGCCGGTTCGGGGACCTAAGGAGCGTCCCCGAACCGGTCGAGGCCGAACAGGCCGACTTCGCGGTCCGTCTCCCCGTCGACGGCCAGGTCCGCGAGCACCTCGCCGACGGCGCTCGCGAACTTGAAGCCGTGGCCCGAGAACCCAGCGCCGACCGTGACCTGCGGACGGTCCGGGAGCGTGTCGAGGACGAAGTGGCCGTCCGGCGTGTTCGTGAACATGCAGGTGGCGAGCCGCATCGTCGGCCCCGCGCCCTCGGGGAAGTAGCGCTCGGCGTACGCCCGCAGCAGCCGCTCGTCCTCGGGGCGGGGCTCGCGGTCCATCCCGTCGGGGTCGACGGTCTCGCCGAGGTGGTTGAACTTCCCGAACTTGAACCCGGGGACGTCGTACCGGGGAAAGCCGTAGTAGTGGCCGTCCGCGGTCGCGTGGACGAACACGGGGAAGTTCTCCGGGTCGAACCGCTCCGGGGCGCTGGGCCGGAGCCACGCCAGCACCTGGCGCTCGGGGACCGCGACGTCGGCGAGTCCGGGCAGGAGCTTCCGGGCCCACGCGCCGGCCGTCACGACGAGCCGGTCGGCCTCGTAGGCGTCCTTCGCGGTGGTCACGCGGACGCCGCCGTCGGAGAGCGCGGTGAAGTCCGCAACGGGTTCTCTCGCGCGGACCGCCGCGCCCTCCGCCTGGGCCGCCTCGACGTGGGCGATGATGGCCTGCTCGGGGACGAGGAACCCGCCGTCGGGCTGGTACACCGCGCGGTGGCCCTCGGGCAGGTCGTAGCCGGGGAACCGGTCGTTCACCTCGGCGGCCGACAGCACCTCGTGGTCGATGTCGCGGGCCTCGCACGACCGCAGCGACCCGGCGAACACGTCGCTGTCGGGCGGGCCGGCGTCGATGCCGCCGGTGACGTGCAGCAGGTCCCGGCCGGTCCGCTCTTCGAGGTCGCGCCACAGGTCGTAGGCTCGGCGGACGAGCGGGACGTACGCCGGGTCCTCGTACTGGGGCTTGCGGATGATCCGGGTGACGCCGTGCGAGGACCCCATGTCGTGGGGGACGTCGTAGCGTTCCAGTCCGAGGACGTCGAGCCCCCGCGACGCGAGGTGGTAGGTCGTCGCGCTCCCCATCCCGCCGACGCCGACGACGATGACGTCGTATCGGTCGGTCACAGGAACGACTACTCCAGCAGGTCGGCCAGCGTCTCGGCGCCGTGGGCCAGCGACGCCGCGGGGTCGTCTGGCTCGTCGTGCTCGTAGATGAGCCACTCGGTCCCGGCGTCCTCGGCGGCCTCGACCGCGGCCCCGACGTCGAGGTCGCCCTCGCCGAGTTCGACCGGCGTGGTGCCCGCGACGTCCTTGAGGTGGACCAGCGGGACGCGGTCGCTGTACTCGGCGAGCAGGTCGGCCGGGTCGTACCCCGCGGCGTTCGCCCACCCGACGTCGAGTTCGAGGTCGAAGTCGGTCGCGTCGGCGAGCGCCTCGAACGCCGACCGGCCGCCGAGGTCGACGAACTCGTGGTCGTGGTTGTGGTAGCCCAGCGCGACGCCCCGGTCGTCGAGGCGGTCCGCGAGGGCCGACAGCCGGTCGGCGGTGTCGGCGACCGCGTCCTCGCTCTCGAACGCGGACCCGTCGAGGTACGGGACGACGATGCGGTCGCAGCCAAGCGCCTCGTAGCGCTCGACCACGCCCGGCAGGTCGTCCTCCAGCGCCTCGGCACCGACGTGGGCGCCCGCGGCGTCGAGACCGGCGTCGTCGAGCGCGTCGCGGATCTCGGCGGGGTCGGCGTCGCCGAGACCGGCGAACTCGACGCCCTCGAACTGGGTGTCGCCGACGCGGGCCAGGAGGTCGGGCAGCGGCTCGTCGAGGTCGCGGAGCGTGTACAACTGGATCGCAGGTCGCATAGCGGGGGTTCGGCGGGGCGTCGTAAATCGGTTGTCGTCGGGGCAAGTGGACTGAATCGCCTTCCGCCGCACGTTCGCGGGGCACCAGCTATTAGCCGCCCTCGGCCGACCCGGAACGTATGAGCGAGCGACCCGACGTCCTGATCCCGCACTACGTCTCCCAGTCGGCCCGCCGGAGCCTGCGCGAGAGCATCGCCGACCTGCTGCCCGACGTCGACCTCTCGGTCGCCGCGACGCCGCCCGAGACCGACGAGGCCCTGTCGAGCGCCGAGGTGGTGGTGACCGACCGGTTTCCGGCCGAGAAGGTGGCGGCGGCGCCGGAGCTGCGGTGGGTGCAGTCGCTCAGCGCCGGCGTCGACCACTTCCCGCAGGAGGAGTTCGCGGACGCCGGCGTCGCGCTCACCAGCGCCTCGGGCGTCCACGCCGAGCCCATCGGCGAGCAGGTGCTGGCCTACCTGTTGGCGTTCGAGCGCAACGTCCAGAAGGGGATGGCCCAGAAGCACCGCGGCGTCTGGGAGAACTACGGCGGCCGGGAGCTCCGGGACGAGACGGTCGGCGTCCTGGGGCTCGGTGCCATCGGCGGCCGGGTGGCCGAGCTCGCGTCGGCGTTCGGCACCGAGGTCCTCGGCACCAAGCGCGACCCAGAGACCGCCCCGGAGGCCGTCGACGAGGCGTTCGGTCCCGACGGCCTGTACGAGGTGCTGGCGCGGTCGGACTACGTGGTGGTCGCGCTCCCGCTGACTGACGAGACCCGGGGGCTGATCGGCGACGACGAGGTCAGGACGATGCGGTCGTCGGCCGTGCTCGTCAACGTCGCCCGCGGCGAGATCGTCGACCAGGACGCCCTGACCGAGGCGCTCCAGGAGGGCCACCTCCGCGGGGCGGCCCTCGACGTGTTCGAGGAGGAGCCGCTGCCGGCCGACTCGCCGCTCTGGGACCTCTCGAACGTCATCCTGACGCCCCACATGGCGGGGTCGACGCCCCACTACTACGACCGCTGCGCCGACCTGTTCGCCGGGAACTACGAGGCGTTCGTCGCGGGCGACACCGACGCGATGGAGAACCGCGTCGTCTGAGGCTTCGCCGGTAGCGAGTCCGCGTCCCGGCACGTCCGCCGCTCTCGGCGCATGATTCAAGGTGGCGTCGACCGTTTTCGGAGTCACCTTGGGGGACCCAGATGCGCGTACTCATCGTTCCTGAACTCTACCGGCCCGACGACGCGACCGCCAACGGCACGCTCAACGACGCGGTGGTGTGGGTGGAGGAGTGGCTCGACGTCGACCCTGACCTCCACGTCTACTGGCTGCTGGCGCCGCCCGAGACCGCGAACTACGACCCCGAGTACGTCCTGGCCGACCGCGACCGGGTGACGCTGATCGAGGCCGAGCCCTTCATGCACGGCCACCGCTACCAGAACGCGTTCACCGAGTCGGGGTACAGCGAGGAGCAACTGGAGGCGCTCGCCGAGGCGACCTACGACCAGTTGGGCTACGTCGACGTGGTGGTCGACCAGCTCCGGCGGGGACGGGCCGACCTCGCCAAGTGGCTGTTCGCGCTCGACGGCCACCGGGTCGGCAAGCCGTGGCCCGTCGACGTCGTCACCAACGTCCACGACCTCCAGCTCCCGTTCAAGTACGCCCACACCGGGTGGCGCGACGAGTTCCAGCGCCGGACCGAGATCAGCGACGCCGTGCTGAGCGACGGGATGTGGTTCAAGGCCGCGGTCGACCTGGAGGGGATGCGGGAGTTCGGCCACGAGTTCCTGCGGGAGTCGGTGGTCGACGCCGCGCTCGACGACGCGGTCCAGACCGGCAGCCCCATCGACTTCTCGCGGTTCGAGGCCGCGTACGCCGACGAGCCCGAGTACCTCCACATCGCGGGCTCCATCTGGGACAAGAAGCAGGTCGGCACGGTGATGGAGATCGCCGAGCTGCTCCACGACCGGTTCGGCATCCGGACCGTGATGACCAGCATGTCCAAGATCCCGGCCGAGTACGCCGACCTGCCGTGGGTCGAGGCCTACCCGCAGGCCTCCCGCGAGGAGTTCGAGGCCGCCCTCCGGAAGGGCGACCTCTGCATCTCGGCGACCGAGTACGAGACGCTGGCCCGGACCTGGTTCGAGCAGGCCGGCAGCGGGCAGGTCCTGATCGCCCGGAACCAGCCGTGGATCTACGACGCCGTGCCCCGGGACTACGAGCTCGCCGGCGCCATCGAGGAGCTGCCCGACCTGGCGGTCTGGGCGGTCGAGCACTGGGACGAGGCGGTCGCCGAGAGCCGGCGGATGCTGGAGTACGCGAAGGAGATCCGGGACCCCGAGCGGTCGGGCCGGCGCACCTACGACGACATGGCCGACCGCGTAGCGGCGAAGGTCGAGGCCTACGAGCCCGACGAGAACGACGAACTCGTCGGAGAAGCGCTGGCGGAGGTCGGCGACTCGTTCGGCCTCGACGACCTCAACCGGGCGACCGCCGACCACACCGACGACGGCGAGCCCGTCCTCGACGGCGACTGCGCGCTGAGCGAGGTGGTGTTCGCGCTCCGGCGCCGGGGGTACGCCGACACCGGCGAGCCGGGGACGCCCGTCTTCGAGCGGCGGGAGTAGGCCGACGGCTGGCTACTCCCGGCGGTCGTCGGTCGTCGACTCCGGCGGCGCGTCGAGGTCGCCGGACCGCGCTGACTCGCCGGACTGCGCCGCATCGCCGGACCGCGCCGCCCCGCCGTCCGCGGTGCGCTCGCGTCCCGAGAGGGCGGCGACGGGCGGGCGGACGCCGACGTGACGGTGGGTCGCCGACCGGCCCAGCGTCCCGGAGGTGGGCGTGTCGGGTTCGACGTCGAACTCGCCGCGCTCGACCAGTTCCGGCACGATGACCCGGACGAAGTGGACCACCAGCACGAGCAGCAGCGGACCCAGGAACAGCCCGTACCAGCCGAACAGCACCGGCCCCAGCACGTACGCCAGCATCACGAGCCCGGTGTGGAGGTCCCGGCCCGAGACGTACGGCCGGAGCAGCAGCTCCGGAGCCGTGTCCACGATCACGAACGACACCAGCAGGAACAGCGCCGGGAACCACAGCAGCCTGGGGTCGGTCGCGGCCGCGACGACGGCCAGCACGATGCCGAGCGGGACGTAGACCAGCTTCATCCCGACGACCGGGATCAGGCTGGCGAGGCCGGTCAGCAGGCCCAGCAGGGTCGGCGAGGGGACCGAGACGGCGGCCGGGGCCGCCATGTCGAGGGCGTTGAACACCACCGCGGCGACGATGGCGATGACGAACGCGGTCAGGATGTTGCCGAAGTACACCGTCTCGAGGTCGTCGTCGACCGCCCGGGCGAACGCGACCGTTGGGCTGTCATCGCCGGCGACCTCGTCGCGGAACCACGCCGCGAGCCGGTGGTCGTCCCGGAGCAGGTAGAACGCGACCACGAGCACGATGACGATGCCCAGCGCGGCGCTGGCCAGGACGCCCAGCACCGCGACGACCGACGCCAGGATCTCGCGGACGGCGTCGGCGCCGCGCTCGGCGGCGAACTGCCGGAGCTGCTGCTGGAGCCGCTGGGGCGTCGTCTGGAGGAGCCCGGACAGCTGCTGCACGTCGAGCAGCCGCGCCAGGTTCAGTTCGCTCCCGACCACGCCCTCGAGCTCGTCGGCGCCGACCCCCGCCAGCGAGCTCAGCTCGCGGACGCTGACGACCACGGTGTAGCCCAGCAGGACCAGCCCGGGCAGCGCCAGCCCGAACAGCGCCGTCACGGCGGTCAGCGTCGGCTGCCCGATCCGGCCGAGCAGCGGCCGGTACATCGGCCGGGTCGCGTAGTAGACGAACAGCCCGAGCAGGAAGGTGCCCAGGAACGACGCGACGACGTAGCCGACCGCGACCGCCAGCCCGACCGCGACCAGCCACCACGCGATGCGCTCGCGGTCGAACGAGAACTCCCGTACCCAGCCCATGCCAGATTCTTCGGCTCGCGGACAATAAGTCGTCGGGCAGCTCGGCGGCCAGTCGACGCCGCCGGGGAGTTCCGGAAGCGGGGACCGACCTCAGAACAGCGGTTCGCCCTTCGTCTCCCGGCCGAACGCGAGGACGACCAGGCCGCCGAGGACGAAGGCGACCGCGAGGGGCGCGAGCGCCGTGAGGTAGCCGGTCTCGACCAGCGCGCCCGCCAGGACGGGGCCGACGACCGCGCCGATCTTGCCGACCCCGCCCGCGAACCCGTTGCCGGTGCCCCGGACCTCGGTGGGGAACAGTTCGGGCGTGTAGGCGTAGATGGCGCCCCACGCGCCGAGGGTGAAGAAGCTCGCGGCGAGTAGGCCGCCGAAAAACGGCCAGAAGCCCGACAGCCCCGCGCCGAACAGCGAGACGTCGGGCATCGAGGCCGCGAAGACGAACGTGAACACGCCCGACAGCACGAGGTAGCTCCCGAGCGTGGGCTTGCGGCCGATCCTCTCGACCAGGTAGGCCGCGCTGAAGTAGCCCGGGAACTGGACCAGCCCGATGAGCAGGAAGTAGACGTAGAGGCCCTCGACCGTCAGGCCGGCGACGGAGATGCCCTCGACGACCCCGGCCGCACCGACCGTCTGGGGCAGCCAGATGAACACGCCGTAGTAGCCGAAGTTGACCGCGAACCACGCCGCGGCGATCATCGCCGTGCGCTTGCGGAGGTCGGGCTCGAACAGCCGGCCGTAGCTCGGCGACGAGCCGGTCTCGACCGACGCGGCGGAGATGGGCGTGAACTCCTCGCCGTTCTCCTCGGCGATCTCGCGGATGCGGTCGTTGGCGGCGTCGACGTCGCCCTTCCGGGCGAGGTAGTAGGGCGTCTCCCGGAGCTGGCTCCGGATGACGAACACGAGCAGCGCCGGGAACGCCGCGCTGGCGAACAGCAGCCGCCAGCCGGCGACGTCGCCCAGGACGGGGACCGCGACGGCGCCGGCGGGGCCGGCCAGCGCCGAGAGGAACACCCACGCCAGCACGACCGCGAGGACGTTGCCCAGCGGCCAGAACGCGTCGAGGTAGACGAGGTAGCGGCCCCGCCGGTCGGTCGGCAGGTGCTCGGAGAGGTAGGAGGTGTCGACCGCGAGCGCGCCGCCCAGCCCCACGCCCGTCAGGAACCGGAGCGCGAACCCCGAGTAGAAGCCGGTGGCGAACGCGGTCAGGCCGGCGAACAGCGAGTAGGTGAGCACCGTCCACTGGAAGGCGTCGATGCGACCGTGCTCGTCGGCGTACCGGCCCCAGACCCAGTTGCCGGCGATCATGCCCATCAGGCTCGCGCTCCCGAGGAGCCCGGCGCTCAGCCCCGACAGCCCCCAGGCGGAGATGAGGACCGGCAGGGTGAAGCTGATGATGATGACCTCCATCCCGTCGAACGCCCACGCGCTCCCGCAGATGGCGAGCAGTCGGCGGTGGAACCGCCCGACCGGGATGCGGTCCATCACCTGCGAGACGGTCACGCGCTCCTCCGTCCGGACTCCGTCTGTCATGGTTTCCCTTCGGAGGAGGTGCGTATCGGACGTACTTAAGAGTAGGGAGTTTCGGCCACAGTCGCCGTTTTTGGAGAACATTTCTCTTCAATATCCGAGTCCGATTTGCCGTGCTGTTGCGTCGACCGGCTCCGAGACGCATCGCCGGTGTCACCGGATCGAATCCGCCGACGCCATCGGGTGATTGGCCGAGTCGGTGGCCGCGACGCCGACCGGTCTCCGGCGAGCGCGAAAGGCTGGATATAAGTACGCCCGTAGCCGAATTCAGGGGTATGAAGGACCAAGGCGGTTCCACGCGCAAGCGCACCGGCGGCCGACTCCGACCCTCCCACAAGAAGAAGAAGCACGAACTGGGCCGCGAGCCCACCGAGACCACCGTGGGCGAGCAGCGGCTCCGGACCACCGACGCCCGGGGCAACACCCAGAAGGTCCGCGCGCTCTCGACGGACGTGGCCAGCGTCGCGGTCGACGGCGAGACCGTCCAGGCCGAGATCGAGGACGTCGTCGAGAACGACGCCAACCCCAACTACGTCCGGCGGAACATCATCACGAAGGGCGCCATCATCGAGACCAGCGAGGGCCGCGCCCGGGTCACCTCCCGACCCGGCCAGACCGGCAACGTCAACGCGGTCCTGGTCGACGAGGAGTAGAGCGACGCTGTTTTTCCTGGCTCGGCATCACTTCCGCGGTAGCGGAGCCGAACGTCCGGTTCAGGGCGTCGCGTCGTCCGCGCCCTCCAGCCCCGAGTCCGTGATGCGGAACTTGGCCTTCTCGCCCGCGAGCTTGGCGCGGTGCTTCTCGAGGGTCGCCCGTCGGTTCCCGCCGCGGAACCGCTCGATGCGGACCACGGTGCCGGTCCAGTGCTCCAGGGTGTGGCCCCCGAGCGGCCGGGTGCGGTCGCTGTCGGGGTCGGTGTACACCTGGTTGGTGAGCACGACCGCCAGGTCGTGCTTGCGCGCCAGCGACAGCAGGTGGGTGACCTGGCTGGCGACCTCCCGGAGCGCCTCGCCGCCCTCCTCGTCCTCGGCCCGCTGGAGCCGGTAGAACCCGGTCGCGCTGTCGAGCACCACCAGGTCGGCCCGGTCGGCGAGCTCGGCGACGTCGCGGACCGCCTGCTCCTGCTCGTCGAAGTCGTAGGCCTCCTTGACGATGATGCGGGAGGTCAGGTCCTCGACGTCGTCCGCGCCGCCCGCGGCGTCCGCGCGGGCCTCGGCGACCTGTCGGAACCGCGCCAGCGACAGCCCCTCGGTGTCGATGTACACCGCGGTGCCGCCGCCGGCGGCGACCTCGACCGCCGCGCCCAGCGCGACGTTGGTCTTGCCCGCGGCGGGCGGACCGTACACCTGCGTGACGGTCCCGGCCTCGAATCCGCCGCCCAGCAGGTCGTCGAGCGGCCCGCACCCGGTCGGAATGGCCTCTTCGTTCACGACCGGCGGTTGGGGCTACCCCGCCAAAAGCCTCCGGATTCGCGTCAGCGACTCCGTCGGGGCGCCGGGTTCCGGCCGCGGAGGGTCCGCGAGACGCCGCGGCGAACCCGGTTTCCTCGGAACTGGCGGACGGTAAAACCATTCGGCCGAGCGGTATTGATAACCGTTAACAATAACCACGGTGACGGAGAGATTTGGTCCGCATGTCGGGGGAAACCAGACGAACGCGGAGAACGTACTTGAAAGCGCTCGGCGGCGTGGGGGCCGCCGGAGTGACGGGCCTGGCGACCACCGGATCGGCCGCCGGCCGGCAGGGCGGTCCGATCCCGATGGGGTCGCTCGTGCCGGTGACCGGGTCGGCGAGCCCGTACGGCGAGGGGATGCAGCGGGCGGTCAACATCGCCGTGCAGGACGTCAACGACGCCGGCGGCCCGCTCGGTCGGCAGATAGACATGACGAACCGGGACACCGAGACGAAGCCGAGTCGGGCGGTGGTGAAGCTCCGGAGCCTCATCAGCGAGCAGAACATCGTCGGGTTCGTCGGGGCCTTCTCCAGCGGGGTCTCGACCACGCTCGCGCCGGTCGCGGCCGACAGCAGGGTGATGGAGGTGAGCCACGGCAGCACCAGCCCGGTGCTCGCGGAGGCGGGCTACCGCGACGGGGTGAAGTACTTCGCGCGCACCTCGCCCAACGACGCCCAGCAGGGCATCGTGATGGCCCGGGCGATGGAGAACCAGGTCGGCGCGAGCACGGTGGCGTTCCTCCACGTCGACAACCCGTACGGCGCCGGCCTCGCGGAGAAGGCCAGCCAGGCGTTCGGCGGCGAGACGACCGCGGTGGTCGGCTACGGCCAGGACACGACCGACTTCACCTCGACGCTGGACAACGTGTTCGCCGACGACCCGGACGCGGTCGGGTTCATCGGCTACCCGGGCAACGCCCGGACCATCTTCCGGCAGTGGTCGAACGGGGGCTACGGCGGCCAGTGGGTGCTCAGCGAGGCGGTCAACTCCCCGGAGTTCATCAGCAGCATGGGCGACATCCTGGAGGGGATGTACCTCGCGTCGCCGAGCCCGGAGTCGACCGAGGGCCGAGAGCGCTACCTGGAGAAGATCGGCGACGCGAACACCCTGTTCGCGCCCCACGCCTACGACGCCCTCTTCCTCCAGGCGCTCGCCATGCAGAAGGCGGGCGAGGCCTCGGGGACCGCCATCGCCCGGAACATCCGGTCGGTGTCGCGGCCGCCGGGCACCACCGTCACTGTCGGGGAGTTCCAGCGGGCGAAGGACCTGCTGGCGAACGGCGAGCAGATCAACTACCAGGGCGCGTCGAGCCCGGTCGACCTCAACGAGCGGCTCGAACCCCTCAACCGGTTCGCGCTGCTCCGCATCTCGGGCGGGGAGACCCAGACGGTCGAGACCATCCCGCGGTCGTTCTTCCGGGGGAAGCTGTACGACGACGGCAGCGGGACGGCGACCACGACGAGTTCCTGACTGACACTCCGAGCGCGGCCGGCGCGCCGGTCGGTCCGGAAGCGTCGGTCGGTCCGGAGAGCGCCCGCCGCGGCGCGAACGTCGAACGCCGCGAGCGCCCCGGGCGAGCGTCCCGGTGCCCGCGCCGACGGCCGAGACGCCGCCGTCCGGGGCTGTCGCGGCCCGCACTCGGGTTTCAGCGTCCAAGTCGCTCGCCGGACTTCTCCGCTGGGGGTGACGTCCCGATGTCCGTACCGCGACCGGACCCGCGCGGAACTGGTAACCGAATCAACTACTATCGTATTATTTTATATTATCCAACGTTGCACTTCGTCTAGCATGATCGTCGCGACCGTGCTCGAGTGCCCCCAGTGCTCGGAGGAACACCAGGCGGAGTTCACGGGGCGACTCGTCGACGGCGACGGGGTGTGGCGGATGCGGTGCTGCGGCGCGCTCGCCGACGGCCCGCACCCCGAAGCGGGGTGACCGGGGGCGCCTGTCGGCCCCGAGCGCGCGGGGCGGTCCGCCGACGCGGCGGGAGCCCGGAGAACGGGGAGTTCGGACCGCGCCCCGGTTCGAGTCAAACGCGTCGAGTCCGAGTCGGACGCCCCCGGACGGAGGCAGATGCACTTTTCATCCCCGGCGGCCAAGCGCGAACCGTGACAGTCGTCGTCGCCACAGCGGACTTCGAGGTGTACCACGGGGTGGTCAACGAGCTTCGCGACCGGGGCGTGACCTTCACCACGGTCGAGCCCGGCGACCCGCTGCCGGACGGCGCGACGGTGCTGATCCGCGCCGAGAGCGACGAGGACGCTGCGGAAGTCGAGAGCGACGCGGACGCCGCGGAGGGCGAGCCCGCTGCCGGCGCCGACGGCGTGGAGACGGTCGTCGCCGACCCCGAGGACCCCCGACGGGCGGTCGACGAGGCGCTGGCCCGGCTCCGGGGCGGCGAGGGCCGGACCGTCGTGGGGGTCGACCCCGGCACCCGGCCCGGCATCGCGGTGCTGTCGGGCGACGTGGTGGTGGCGGCGTTCCACGTCCCGCTGGCCGACGTGGCCGAGACGGTCCGGCGGGAGGTCGCCGACGCGGTCGACCCCGTGGTCCGCATCGGCGACGGCGCGCGGCTCCAGGGCGCCCAGCTCGTCCGCGAGCTCGAGGACGTGCCGGTCGAGCTCGTCGACGAGACCGGGACCACGCCCTACCTCGGGACGGGCGCCCGCGGCATGGGCGACGTGCTGGCCGCGGTCAACATCGCCCGGCTGGAGGGCGAGCGCGTCGAGGGCCGGGACGTCGAACCCACCGCCGGCGAGCTCCAGGTCATCCAGAACCGGTCGCGCGAGCGGGCCGACGACAACCGGGAGATCGACGAGGAGCTGGCCCGGCGCGTGGCGGCCGGCGACCTCACCCTCGAGGAGGCGATGGACGAGCACCGGAACGGCGACCGGTAGCCCGAGGCCGGATTACGAGCCCCTCGCCGCGTTCTCGGCCCGCCGCATGACCTCCCGGACGGGGACGTCCGCCTCGCTGGCGACCGCCTCGCAGTCGTCGTACTCCGCGCTCACGTCGTACACCTCGCCCGAATCGTCGCTGGCGACCTTCACGTCGACCTCGTGGCGCTCGCCGCCGACCTCGACCGCGACCGTCTCGACGTCCCGGTTCGCGATCCAGCGGTGGGTCGCGCCGGTCTGGCGGACCCCGAGCGTGCCGGTCTCCTCGGCGAGGCGACGGGCGACGGCCTGGGCGTCGTCGGGCTTGCAGATGACCCGCACGAGGTGGCCCGGCCGGGACTTCTTCATCGTGAGCGGGACGATCGACACGTCCCGCGCCCCGACCGCCGCCAGCGAGTCGTGGAGGCCGCCCAGTAGCTCGGGCGCGGCGTCGTCGAGGTTGGTCTCGAGGACCGCCACGTCGTCGTAGACGAGTTCGCCGTGCGGTCCGCCCGCCGCTGCGGCCTCGGTCCCGTCCGCCTCGTCGCCGGGGCCGTCGCTCTCGCCGACCATCGCCCGGAGGACGTTGGGGTGGTCCGGGAAGTCGTACCCGCCGGCGCCGTAGCCCGAGTCGTCGACCCGGAGCGGGGGCAGCGAGTCGACGCCCTCGGCGAAGTGGGCGAGGATCGCCGCGCCGGTCGGCGTGAGCAGTTCGGCCTCGACCGGACCGCCCCGGAGCGCCCAGTCGGCGCGCTCGGCGATCTCGACCACCGCGGGCGTGGGAACCGGGTAGGTGCCGTGGCTCATCTCGACGTCGCCGCCGCCGGTGGCGAGCGGCGTCGTCACGACGCGCTCGGGGTCCAGGTCGTGGACGAGCAGCGCCGCGCCGACCACGTCGGCGATGGCGTCGTCCGCGCCGACCTCGTGGAAGTGGGTCGATTCGAGGTCGGTGCCGTGGACGCCCGCCTCGGCCTCGCCCAGTATCTCGAAGACCGCCAGGGCGTCGGCCTCGACCGGTTCGGGCAGGTCCATCGACTCGACGATGTCGACCACCTCGGGGTAGGTCCGGAGCGGGCCGGCCCCCTCGGCGTGGGTGTGGTCGTGCGAGTGACCGTGGCCCTTCGAATGGTCGTGTCCGTGGCCGTCGTGGTTCTCGTGCGAATGGTCGTGGTCACCGTCGCCGTGTTCGTGGGCGTGGTGGGCGTCCTGCGAGTCGTGGGCGTGCGAGTGACCGCCTCCGTGTGAATGGCCTCGATTGTGCGAGTGACCGCCTTCGCCCGCGTCGTCGTGAGCGACGGCGTCGTCGTCCTCCAGCAGGACCGAGACCGCGGTGGCCGAGATGCCGTTCTTCAGGGTCTCCCCGACCTCGTAGCGCACCGGCAGGGCGTCCTCGACGGGGGCGAGCGCGCCGCGGTCGGCGCCGGCCGCGAGCAGGGCGGCGAGTATCATGTCGCCGCTGGCGCCCATCCGGCCGTCGAATGCGAGCGTCCTCATGGTTGATGGTGGGTCGCTCGCGGCGAAAAAGGCGGTGATTGTCCGCGCGTCGGGTCCGGACGGCGGAGTTCAGAAGAGGGAACAGGGCGGGAGCGCGCTCCGCCGGAAGACCCATTGCCGTCCGGACCCACGTGACGACACGTATTCGGCGCCCGAACCACGCGACCGGAAAGTACCCCCGAAGGCCAAACGGCTTTGTAGCGCGAACACGTATGCAAAGCCATAGCATGCGCCCCGTCGCGACGACTCCGTCGGCCGATTCAGGACGTATCCCCGGTAGCAAAGGACTTATCCTTCGCGGGCGCGGACCGACAAACAATCCCCGTACTATCGAATCATGAATGAAGTTCAACTAGAGGTGGCAAAGGCGTACCCGAACGACTCGGGTCGCGGAATCGCCCGTCTCGACCCGGACACGCTGCTGCATCTGAAGCTGAGTCCGGGCGACATCATCGAGATCGAAGGCGGCGACACCACCGCGGCGAAGGTGTGGCGCGCGGACCGGCAGGACTGGAACACCGACACCGTCCGCATCGACGGCTTCACCCGGCAGAACGCCGACGTCGGCATCGGCGAGCGCGTCGAGATCCGGAAGGCCGAGGCCGAGAAGGCCGACAAGCTGGTGCTGGCGCCCCCGGAGGAGGCCAGCGTCCAGTTCGGCTCCGACGCCGCCGGCATGGTCAAGCGCCAGATCCTCAAGCGGCCGGTGGTCGAGCGCGACATCGTCCCCGTGATGTCCTCGACCAACCACCCGTTCATGCGGTCGCCGGGCCAGGCCATCCCGCTCATCGCGGTCGAGACCGACCCCGACGGGGTCTGTCTCATCACCGAGGACACCGAGGTCGAGCTCCGCGAGGAGCCCATCTCGGGCTTCGAGAAGACCGGCGGCGGCATCACCTACGAGGACATCGGCGGCCTGGAGAACGAGATCCAGCGCGTCCGGGAGATGGTCGAGCTCCCGATGAAGCACCCCCAGATCTTCAAGAAGCTGGGCATCGAGCCGCCCCAGGGCGTGCTGCTCCACGGCCCGCCCGGCACGGGCAAGACCCTGCTCGCCAAGGCGGTGGCCAACGAGACCTCCGCCAGTTTCTTCTCCATCGCGGGGCCCGAGATCATCTCGAAGTACTACGGGGAGTCCGAGCAGCAGCTCCGGGAGATCTTCGAGGACGCCACCGAGGAGTCGCCCTCCATCATCTTCATCGACGAACTCGACTCCATCGCCCCCAAGCGCGAGGACGTCACCGGCGAGGTCGAGCGCCGCGTGGTCGCCCAGCTGCTGACGATGATGGACGGCCTCGAGTCCCGGGGTCAGGTCATCGTCATCGCCGCCACGAACCGCGTCGACTCGGTCGACCCCGCGCTCCGGCGGCCCGGCCGGTTCGACCGCGAGATCGAGATCGGCGTGCCCGACGAGACCGGCCGCGAGGAGATCCTCCAGATCCACACCCGGGGGATGCCCCTCTCGGACGACGTGGCGCTGGACTCGCTGGCCAACGACACCCACGGCTTCGTCGGCGCCGACATCGAGAGCCTGACCAAGGAGGCCGCGATGAAGGCGCTGCGGCGCTACCTCCCGGAGATCGACCTCGACGAGGAGGACATCCCGCCGAGCCTCATCGACCGGATGATCGTCAAGCGCGAGGACTTCAACGGCGCGCTCAACGAGGTCGAGCCCTCGGCGATGCGCGAGGTCCTCGTCGAACTGCCCAAGATCTCGTGGGACGACGTCGGCGGCCTCGAGGAGGCCCAGCAGCAGGTCAAGGAGAGCGTCGAGTGGCCCCTCTCCTCGCCCGAGAAGTTCCAGCGGCTGGGCATCGAACCGCCGAGCGGCGTGCTGCTGTACGGCCCGCCCGGCACGGGCAAGACCCTGATGGCGAAGGCGGTGGCCAACGAGACCAACGCCAACTTCATCTCGGTCCGCGGGCCCCAGCTGCTGTCGAAGTGGGTCGGCGAGTCCGAGAAGGCCATCCGCCAGACGTTCCGGAAGGCCCGGCAGGTCTCCCCGACCGTCATCTTCTTCGACGAGCTCGACAGCCTCGCGCCCTCGCGCAGCCAGGAGATGGGCTCGAACGTCTCCGAGCGGGTGGTCAACCAGCTGCTGACCGAGCTCGACGGCCTGGAGGACAAGGGCGACGTGATGGTCATCGGCGCGACCAACCGTCCGGACATGATCGACCCGGCGCTGATCCGGTCGGGCCGGTTCGACCGCCTCGTCATGATCGGCCAGCCCGACGAGGAGGGCCGCGAGCAGATCCTGAAGATCCACACCGACGACACGCCGCTGGCCCCGGACGTCAGCCTGCGCGAGCTCGCCGAGATCACCGACGGCTACGTGGGTAGCGACCTCGAGTCCATCGCGCGGGAGGCCGCCATCGAGGCGCTCCGCGAGGACGACGAGGCCACCGAGGTCGGCATGAGCCACTTCCGGCAGGCGATGGAGAACGTCCGGCCCACCATCACCGAGGACCTGCTCGACTACTACGAGCAGATGGAGGACGAGTTCAAGGGCGGCTCCTCCAGCCCGACCCAGGGCCGGCGCGGCGGCCGCATCGGCTTCCAGTAACCCGCTGCTACTAGCTTTTCGAGGGGTCGCGCAACGGCCCCGGCGTTTCTGCGGACGGAACCACGGACGCGTTCCAGTTCGGGGGACTTCTCCGACGAGCCCAGGGACAACCGCCAGCACGTCGCTCGCGGCGTCCGGCGAGCGAGGCGCCGGACCTCGTCGGGTTTCCCGGCAGCGTGTCCGTCGAGGGGAACCGCCAGCGGACGCGAATATCGTGGTTGATAATCTCAAGCAGAGTTATGTACGGACCGGAATAGGTTTCGGACATGACCCTCGGCACGCTCGTTCCCGACCTCGTCCGGCGGAGCTACCTCCGGAAGTTCGCGGCGGTCCTGCTGGTGGCGCTCGTCGTGGTCGGCGGGTACGGGATGTGGACCCAGAGCCAGGCCTCGGCCACGCTCGAGCGCCAGACCCACACCGAACTGCGGACGTTCGCGTCGCTCCAGGCGACCCAGCTCCACGAGTGGATCGAGGAGCGCAAGCGGCTGGCCGGCATCATCGCCGAGCAGGGCGAGATGCAGAGCGGCGAGCCGACCACGATCAAGATCGAGTTCCACGAGCAGCTCCAGAACGCGCCCGACGACACGGAGGCGATCCACTACGTCGACGTCGATTCCCGGGAGATCCGGTCCAGTACCGCCTCGGGAGTCGAGGGGAAGTCGCTCGATCAACTCGGCGTGACGTGGATGAACGGGACGTTCGACCTCGAGAACGAGCAGGACCGGGCGGTGTCTCAGACTTACTCGCGCGACGGCGAGAAGCGCGTCGCGTTCGCGGCGCCGGTGTGGGGGCAGAACGCGGCGGTCGTCGTCACCTTCAACGCCACGGCGCGCGGGGATAGCTTCCGCAAGCCGGTCGAGGGGACCGTCACGCGGGTCGTCAACGCCAACGGGACGGTGGTCCTCTCGGACACCGGAGACGACCTCCTCGAGACCTACGGCGACGGGAGTTCGATGGCGGTCGAACGCGGCCTCCGGGGCAACGCGGCGGTCATGGAGATGAGCCAGCCGATGGAGGGCGTCATCGACTCGAAGCACCTGATGGCGTACGCCCCCGTCGCGGGGACCGACTGGGTCGTGCTGATGCACGTCCCGCAGTCGACCGCCTACGCGGTGATGTCCGGCATCGAGTCCAACCTGCTGGTGCTGGTCGGGCTGGTCGCGCTCGGGTTCGCCTTCGTGGGCGCGACCCTCGGACGGACCACCGCCAACGCGCTCGACGACATTTCGGAGAAGGCCGCGGCCATCGCCGACGGCGACCTCAGCGTGCAACTCGACGAGAGCGACCGCATCGACGAGGTCGGAGAGGTCCAGGACGCGTTCGTCTCGATGCGAGCGTACCTCGACACGGCCGCGGACCAGGCGACCGCCATCGCGAACCGGGAGTTCGACGCGCCCGTGATGGACGAGGACGTGCCGGGCGAGTTCGGCGAGACGCTCCGGACGATGAGCGCCGACCTCGAAGCGCTCATCGACGACATCGAGCAAACCCGGGCCGAGGCCCAGCGGGCCCGGACGGAGGCCGAGGACCTCAACGCCGCGCTCGAACGGAAGGCCGCCGAGTTCGGTGACGTCATGGCGGAGGCCGCCGACGGCGACCTCACCAGGCGGATGGATCCCGAGAGCCGGAGCGACGCGATGGCAGAGATCGCCGAGCAGTTCAACGAGATGATGGACGCGCTCGAACGCACGACCGGCCGCATCAAGGCGTTCTCGACGCGGGTGGCCGACGCGAGCGAAGAGGCCACCGAGGGCGTGCGCGAGGTCGAGCAGACGAGCGAGCGGGTCGCCGACTCCATCGAGGAGATCTCGACCGGCGCGGTCGAGCAGGCCGAGCACCTCGACGAGGTGACCGGGGAGATGAGCACCCTCTCGGCGACCATCGAGGAGGTCGCGGCCTCCGCCGACGAGGTCGCGAGCCTCTCCGAGCAGGCCGCCCGGGAGGGCCGGTCGGGTCGCGAGGTGGCCGGCGAGGCCATCGAGGAGATGGACCGGATCGAGGAGACGACCGTCGAGACCGTCGAAACCGTCGAACGGCTCGACGACGAGATGGCCCAGATCGGCGCCATCGTCGAGATGATCGACGACATCGCCGAGCAGACCAACGTCCTGGCGCTCAACGCGTCCATCGAGGCGGCGCGGGCCGGGGAAGCCGGCGAGGGCTTCGCCGTGGTCGCCAGCGAGGTCAAGGACCTCGCCGAGGACACCCGGGACGCCACCCAGGAGATCGGCGACCTCATCGAGCGCGTCCAGGACTCGACGTCCGAGACGGTCGCCGAGATGCAGGAGATGCGCGAGCGGGTCGACGCCGGCGCGGAAACCATCGACGAGGGCCTCGGCGCGCTCGACGAGGTGGTCGAGTCGGTGGCGGAGGCGAACACGGGCGTCCAGGAGATCCACGGGGCGACCGACGAGCAGGCCACGACGACCGAGGAGGTCGTCGCGATGGCCGGCGAGGTCGCCGACATCAGCGAGCAGACCTCCTCGGAGGCCGAGACGGTTTCGGCGGCGGCCGAGGAGCAGACCGCGTCGCTGCGCCAGGTCCGCACGGAGGTCGAGGCGCTGTCGGCGCAGTCCGACGACCTCGACGAGCTGCTCGACGGCTTCGACGTGTCCGAGGAGTTCGATCGGGACGCAGCGACCGAATCCGGGCGAATCGCGACGGCCGGGGCGGCGACTGAGGGCGCCCGGGGACCGACCCGCGCTCAGTAGATGAGTTCGTCGTCGTTCTCGACCATGTAGAGGGTCCGGGCCGCGATGTTGACCGCGTGGTCGCCCACCCGTTCGAGGTCCCGGACCGTAAGCAGGAGCCGGGAGACGTCCTGGAGGAGCTGTTCGACCTCCTCCTCGGTGTTGTTCTCGAGTTCGGTCTCGATGAGGTCCCGGACCACCAGCTCGCTGGCCCGCTCGCACAGCGCGTCGAGGTCGTCGTCGCGCTCGGCGATGCCGTAGCAGCCCTCGGCGTCCTCCTCGGCGTAGGCCTCCATCGCGTCGTCGATCATGTCGAGGGTGATGGTGCCCAGCTCCTGGATGTCGACCTCGGGGAACACGTCGTGGTTGGCGTCGAGGGTGTAGTCGCCGAGGTTGGTGGCGAGGTCGCCGATGCGCTCGAGGTCGGTGATGATCTTGAACGACGCCGCGATGAACCGGAGGTCGCCGGCGACGGGCTGCTGGAGCGCCAGCAGGTCGATGCAGTCCTGTTCGAGCTCCAGGTAGAGCTGGTTGACCTCCTCGTCGCCGTCGATGACCTCCCAGGCGAGGTCGTCGTCCTTCTGCTCGAGGGCGTCGAGTCCCATGCGAAGCCGCTCCATCACGACCTCGCTCATGTAGAGGACGTTCTCGCGGAGGTCGGTGAGCTTCTGCTGGTAGTCCTCTCGGGGCATACCTACGCATGCGCGTGTCCGGGTGTTGTACCTTTCGCCCGCGCTACCCGAGTGCCGCCGCGCGCTACCGGCCCGGTCTCCGGGCCCGACCGCGGTCACTCGATGAGCCGGTCGTCGCTCTCGACCATGTAGAGGGTCCGGGCCGCGACGTTGACCGCGTGGTCGCCGACCCGCTCGAGGTCCCGGACGGTGAGCAGCACGCGCGAGACGTCCTGGAGCAGCAGCTCGACCTCCTCGGCGTCGGCGCCGTCGGGGAGTTCGGTCTCGATGAGGTCCCGGACCACCAGCTCGCTGGCCCGCTCGCAGGCGGCGTCGAGTTCGGCGTCCCGGTCGGCCAGCGCCTCGCAGGCCTGCGGGTCGGCGGTCTCGTAGGCCGCCAGCGCGTCCTCGACCATCTCGGTGGCCTGCCGGCCGAGCGCCCGGAGGTCGACGTCCGCGAACACGTCGCGGTCGGCGTACAGCGCGTACTCGCCCAGGTTCGCCGCCAGGTCGCCGACGCGCTCGAGGTCGGTGATGACCTTGAACGACGCCGTGACGAGCCGGAGGTCGCCGGCGACGGGCTGCTGGAGCGCCAGCAGGTCGATGCAGTCCTGTTCGAGGTCGAGATAGAGCCGGTTGATCTCGTCGTCGCCGTCGATCACGTCCCACGCGAGGTCGTGGTCCTGTCGGTCGAGCGCGTTCAACCCCATGCGCAGTCGGAGGACGACGAGGTCGCCCAGGTCGACGACCTCCTCGCGCAGGGTCTCGAGCTGGTCCTGAAAGCCGGTTCGGGGCATGCGTTTACTTACAGCGTTCTTGACGCGCTGTCGTGATGAGTCCGTCGGGCGCGGCGATGCGGCGGCGAGCGGTGCTGGCTGTCAGGCGTCCCTTTCTGTCTCTCGAATGTCCGACTTCCCACCGTACACCGCAATCTTCCGCGAGCGAACGAAGTGAGCGAGCGGACCAAGGTACCCTCGACGGAGCGAAGGCGAGGCGGCCACGCCGCCTCGCCGAAGCGACCGAGGGGGTGACGCAGCGTTTTTCATGAAAGTTTTCCAAGGGTGGGCGCGTTCATGCGCCCGACCGCTGGAAAAGTTTCATCCGAACTTCCCGGTGATGTAGTCCTCGACGCGCTGGCTGTTGGGGTTCTCGAAGATCTGGTCGGTCTCCCCGTACTCCACGAGGTCGCCGCCCGTCAGGAACACCGCGGTCTGGTCGGAGATGCGGGCGGCCTGCTGCATGTTGTGCGTGACGACGACCACGGTGTAGTCCTGCGAGAGGTCCTCGATGAGGTCCTCGATCTTGGCGGTGGCGATGGGGTCGAGGGCGGAGGCGGGCTCGTCCATCAGGATGACTTCGGGGTCGACCGCGAGACAGCGCCCGATGCAGAGGCGCTGCTGCTGGCCGCCCGAGAGCCCGAGCGCGTTGTCGTCGAGGCGGTCGCTGACCTCGTCCCAGAGCGCGGCCTGCCTCAGCGAGCGCTCGACCAGCTCGTCCTCCTTCTCGGGATCGGCGGGACCGAGGAGTTTGTCGAGCAGGCCGTCGTTGATGTCGCCGTGCTTGCGCGGCCCGTAGGCGATGTTGTCGCGGATGGACTTCGGGAAGGGGTTGGGCGACTGGAAGACCATGCCGACGCGCTTGCGGAGCTCGACCAGGTTCACGCCGTCCTGGTAGATCTCCTCGCCGTCGAGCTCCACCGACCCGTCGACCCGCGCCGAGCTGATACGGTCGTTCATCCGGTTGAGACACCGCAGGAACGTCGACTTCCCGCAGCCCGACGGGCCGATCAGCGCCGTCACGCTGTTCTCGGGGATGTCCATCGACACCGACTTGATCGCGTGGTCGTCGCCGTAGTGGACGTCGAGGTCCTCGACGGAGATCTTGGGCGCGCCGTCGAACTCGTACTCGGTCCACTCGTCGCGGAGCTCCTCCTGGCTCTCCCCGCTGACGGTCGTCGACTGGGGCTGGCTGTCGGGCTGTTCCTCGGTCTGTCTGAATTCTGCGTTGCTCATTGTTCGAGTTTCCTCCGGAAGTAGATGCGGGACGCGATGCCGATCGCGTAGAACGACAGCACCACCACGAGCAGCACCAGCGCGGTCGCCCACCCGAACGCGGGGTCGGAGCTGACGACGCCGGCGGTGATGGTCGCGTACAGCTTGTAGGGCAGCGCGCTGATGCTGTCGAGCAGCGCGGGGTTCGCCACGAACGGCGGGCTCGACGTGAACTGGAACGACGACAGCACCTGCGGGCCGCCGGTGGCCCGCAGGTTCCCGGTCGCGACCAGCAGGATGGGCGCGGTCTCGCCGGCGATGCGGCCGACGCCCAGGATGACCCCCGTGATGACGCCGGGCATCGCGGCCGGCACGACCACGCTCTTGATGGTCTCCCACTGGCTGACGCCCAGCGCGGCGCTGGCGTCGCGGTACTCGTCGGGCACCGTCATGATGGCCTCACGGCTGGTGATGAGCACCAGCGGCAGGAGCATGAACCCCAGCACCAGCTGGCCCGCCAGCAGCGAGGTGGTGTTGCCGAGCCGCGGCACGAGGAAGGCGTAGCCGAAGAGGCCGTAGACGATGCTGGGCGTGCTCCACAGCCCGTTGGTCGCGATCTCGACCACGCGGGTGAACCCGCCCTGCTCGGCGTACTCGGTGAGGAACACCGCCGCGCCGACGCCGAGCGGGACCGCGAACAGCACCGCCCCGATCACCAGCCAGACCGTGCCGACGATCGAGGGCAGGACGCCGTTCATCACGTCCTGGGACAGCGAGTAGCCGTTCATCGTGAACGGCCAGTAGAACCAGACGCCGGGGATCTCGAAGATGACCCACCGGTCGAGGACGGGCGCGTGGAACCAGAAGGCGGGTTCGGTGAACAGCCCGAACTTGATGCCCTCGACCATCCGCGACCAGCCCTTCCCGGCGACGAAGAGGATGAGCAGCAGGAGCACCCCGAGCATGGCGAAGGCGTTCATGCCGACGAGCAGGTACGCCCCGGCCTGGCGCCCGCGGGTGCCGAACCCCTCGTAGGCCTTCGCGGCCGCCCACGCGGAGACGAGCCCCGCGAAGATGGTCAGCACCGGACCGGCGACGGGGCCGGTGAAGGTCGCCGAGAAGCCCTGGGGCGCCCACTCCCACGCGGGGGTGATGACGTCGAGCAGGAGGAGGGCGCCGACGAGCACCGACAGCCCGCCCGCCGGCAGCGTCGACCCGACGTCCTCCCGGGGCAGGACCGTCGCCGCGGCCACGCCGACGCCGACCAGCAGCGCGGCGGGCACCCAGCCGACGGCGCCGAGCCCCAGGGTCTGGGAGGCGAACAGGCCGCCGGCGACCACGCCGACGAGTCCGAACAGCCCGCCCGTGAGCAGGCCGGCGCTCCGGTCGGGCGCCGTGTCGACGAGGTCGGCGCGCGACGCCAGCCCCAGCGCCACGACGCCGGCGCCGGCCAGGACCAGGCTCGCGCCGTAGACGTTGAACAGCGTCACGCCGAAGAACTCGCTGTCGACCTCGGTCCACTTGAAGACGGCCGCGACGCCCAGAATTACCGACAGCACGTTCAGGCCGACGACGCCGGAGGCGACCCGCTCGGCCAGCGTCGACTCGTCGGCGACGAGGGTGCCGGTTCCGTAGCTCATCGGCTACCACCCAGCTTGCGCTCCATGTGGGCCTCCACGAGCTGCGAGGCGATGCTGAGCCCCAGCACGGTGACGAACAGCACCACGCCGGCCGCGAACAGCGCCGACATCTGGTTGCCCGAGGCGACGCCGTACTGGCCCGCGATGAGGCTGGTGAGCGTCTCGGTCCCCCGGAACACGTCGTAGATGGGGTCGGGCAGCACCTGCTGGTGGGGCAGCATCACGGTCACTGCCATGGTCTCGCCGACCGCCCGGCCGACGCCGAGCAGCACCGCGGCCGACACCCCCGAGAACGACGCCGGGACGGTGACGCTCTTGACGGTCTGCCAGTCGGTCGCGCCGAGCGCGAGCGACCCGCTCTTCATCGACTCGGGTACGCTCCCGATGGCGTCCTCGGCGACCGACACCACCGTCGGCAGCGCCATCACGCCGATGACCAGCGCGGCCGCGAACAGGCTCCCGAAGTTCGCCAGCTCGAACTCCTCCATCATGTACGTGTTGATGATGACGTAGCCGATGAAGCCGTAGACGATGGAGGGCACGCCGGCCAGGATCTCGACGCCGGGCTTGATGACTTCGCGGGCCCACCGCGGCGCGATCTCGCTGATGAACAGCGCGCCCGCGACGCCGAGCGGACCGGCGATGGCCATCGCGAGCACGGTCGTCACCAGGGTCCCCCACATCATCGGCACCAGCGAGTAGATCTCCTGGCTGGTGCTCCACAGGGGTTGCTCGGTGCGGAGGACGATGTCGAGTCCCATCGCCTGGAACACCGGAACCGACCGGAGCACCAGGTATATCGTGATGAGTCCGAGGATGACGACGGTCGAGGCCGTCATCAGGAACATCAGCAGCTTCGCGGTGTCGGCCTGGTGGGCGGCCCACCCGTAGCCGGTCACGACCAGGAACGCCAGCACCGGGAACACCGTGTACGCCGGCGCGGCGAGGAACGCCGCCAGCGCGGCGAGCACCGAGACGACGGCCGCGGCGTCGACGAACTGGGCGCCGCGGTCCATCTCGTCGACCGACGCGCGGGCCGACCTGACGCGGGCGTCGATTCCCCCGATCATTGCGCGTCCGGCAGCTTCGAGAGCTGGTTCTCCCGGCGCTTCTTCGTCAGCATCGAGTAGCCCGACGCCTTGACGAAGTTCTCCTGGCCGAACTCGCTGATGAGCATCCGCAGGTAGGCGGCCTCCATGTGCGAGGTTCCCTCGTATGTGTAGCAGTGGAGGTCGCGCGACAGCGGATACCCCTTCTCGGCCAGGTTCTTGCCGGGCTCGTACACCTTCCCGTCGAACGAGAGCTTGATCGGCGGCGTCTCGCTGGTGACGAACGCCAGCGCCATGTAGGCGATGGCGTTGGTCGACTGGGCGACGATGGTCTTGACCTGCTGGTTCTGGCCCTTCCGGACGTCGACGCCCGACATCGGCGCGTTCGCGTCGCCGAGCATGTGGAGCCGGAACGCGGTGTCGGTGCCCGACCCCTCCGCCCGGCCGACCGCCTGGATCTGCTTGTCCTCGCCGTCGTACGACGGGATCTGGGACCAGTTGGTGATCTCGCCCTGGTAGATCTTGCGGACCTGCTCGGCGGTGAGCTTGGTGACGCCCGCCTCGTAGATCTCCTTGCTGACGACGATGGGCTGGGCGTCGACCCCGACCACGTGGTTCGTGAACTTGTCGAGCTCCTCCTTGCTCAGGTCGGGCAGTTCCGCGTCGACCGGGGCGCTCGCGTTGCCGATGTCGATGAGGCCGTTCTTGAGCTTCTCCAGGCCGGTCCCGGAGTGGCTCAGGCCGACCGTCACCTTGAACGGCGGCGTCTTGCCGTCGGCCGAGAACTCCTCGTACATGCTGGCCCAGTAGTTGGCCAGCCGCTCGTCGGTGTCGATGCCGTAGTTGCTCGGTCCCCAGTACTCCTCGTCGCTCGCCGGCGGGTTGGAGTTCCACACCGACGCGGCCTTGCTCGTGATCGGGTACACCGTCGAGGACCCGCCCGCCTTCAACTGGTCGACGGACGAGTCGTCCGCGCTCCCGGACGTCGTTCCCCTGCCACCCGGAGGTGTCGGACTCGTGCTGATGCACCCCGCCAGCGATGCGATGGCGGCACCCCCTCCGAGGAGAACGGCTCGACGGTCGACTGAGGGTCTATCCCGCATTACGATGGAGTTGCCCGAGACCAAGTAAATACCCTACTATTATATCTATATAGACGTACTTACCCACGCATATTCAGGTTGACTGACGACGGGGCGCGACCGCGAAACGCCGCGAGTAGCAATCTCGACCCAATCGCCGGAGGTAGGGCGCGATTACCGTCCAGGGTGTGCCAGAAGTCTCTCAGGACGCCCGATCGGCCACCACCGGATTTCCCGGCCACGTATATAGATTTGAATAGATTTATTGTGCATCGTCACCCGGAGTCACACATGGAAACCCGGAAGGTCCAGGTCACGGGCGGTTCCACGTTCACGGTCTCCATCCCGAAGGACTGGGCGACCGAGAACGGCATCGAGGCGGGCGACCGGGTGGAGTTCCACCCGGAGGGCGACTCGCTACTGCTGTCGCCGCGGTCGACCGAGGACACCGTCGAGGGCACCGTCGAGATCACCGACCTCGAGGGGCCGGAGCTGATGCGGACCGTGTTCACGATGTACGTCAGCGGCTTCGACATCATCAACCTCGAGGCGACCCGGGTGACGCCAGACCAGCGCCGGACGGTCCGGGACGCCACGCAGGGGCTGGTCGGCCTCGAGGTCATCGAGGAGACCAGCGACCGGGTGGTACTCCAGGACCTGCTCGACTCCTCGGAGCTGTCGATACTCAACGCCATCACCCGGATGCGGCTGGTCTCGGCCACGATGCTCGAGGACGCGGTGACCGCCCTGGTCGAGGACGACGACGACCTCGCGACCGACGTCATCGAGCGCGACGACGACGTCGACCGGCTCTGGTTCATGATCTCGCGGGTGTTCCGGTCGGCGCTGCGCAACCCCAGCACCGCGGCCGACATCGGACTGCCCCGGGAGACGTGTTTCGACTACCACTCCAGCGCCCGCCAGCTCGAGCGCATCGCGGACCACGCCGCCAAGATCGGCAACCTCGCGCTCGAACTCGGGGAGATCCCCGAGGACGTCGCCGAGGCGCTCGAGGAGCTCCACGCCGAGTCGGCCGACATCGTCGAGATGGCGATGGACGCGCTGCTCGAGGACGACGGCGACGAGGCGACCCGACTGGGCAATCAGGCCCGCGAGCGCGTGCGCGGCGTGGACGAGCACACCCGCGCGGTCGACGACATCATCCGGGAGATGGACGCCCAGCGCGCCCAGCACCTGAGCCTCGTCGTCGACTCGCTGTCCCGGAGCGCCGACTACGGCGGCAACATCGCCGAGACCGCGCTCCAGAAGGCGGCGCCGCGGCCGGAGATCTAAGTCGGAATCGGAGAGAGGAGAGACGGAGAGCCGAACCGACCCGACTTCAGAGCTCGCCGAGCTTCCGGAGGAGCTGGCCCTGGTACTCCCGGTCGCTCTCGACGCCCTTCAGCTCGAGGACGTTGCGCTCCAGCTTGTCGCGCGCGACGCTGAACGCCTGCTCGGCGCCGTACCCCTCGCCCGACCCCGCGACCTGGCCCCGGTTCGTGCGGAGCCGGATCTTGCACTGGACCAGCGGCGTCCCGCGGAGCTTCTCCTTGTGCTCGTGGAACCGGACGTGGGCGTGGCGGACCCGCATCTTGCTGTACTTGTCGGCGATCTCCTCGATGGACGACCGGACGGAGTCCCGGGTGAGTGTGTCGAGCAGGCTGACGTTGGTGATCTGGACGTCCATCACGTCCTCCTCGGTGTACGACAGCGCCCGGAGCACGTCGGTCTTGGTGATGACGCCGCCGACGACCCGGTCGTCGTCCTCGGGCGTGACGACCAGCCCGGAGTAGTCGTGCTCGAACATGCGCTCGACCGCCTCGCGGACGGTCTCGTCGAGCCGGGCGGTCACGGCGGGACTCGACATCACGTCGTACACCGGCAGGTCAAGCAGCCGGTCGCCCTCGCCCGAGCGGTCGCCCCGCGTGGTCTTCTCGACGTTCCGCGTCGCGAACTCCACCACGTCTTGGGTCGTGACGACCCCGGTCAGGAACCCGTCCTCGTCGACGACCGGAAGGCGGGAGATGCCGTGCTCGCGCAGGCGGTTGATGGCCTGGCCGAGCGTCGCGTCCTCGGCGATGGTGATGGCGTTCTCGGTGTAGATCTGCTCGACGGTCAGGGTGTCGAGGTGCTCCAGAACCGCCTCGAGGATGAGGTCCTGGCCGACGACGCCCCAGAGCGACCCCGACTCGAAGACGGGCGCGACCTTGGTGCCGCCCTCCACGAGCGCGCGGGCGACGTCCCGGACGTCGTCGGTCCGGTCGACCCTGGGCGCCGACTTGGTCAGCGTCTCGATCTTGGTGTGGTCCTCGATGTGCGAGCGCAACAGCTGTTTCTGGGTGATGACTCCCTCGTACTCGCCGCCCTTCGTCACGATGATACCCTTGGGGTTCTCCTCCTCGAAGACGGACCGGGCCTTCCCGACGTTCGATTCGGCGTCCAGCTCGGTGTAGTCCGTCGTTGCGATGTCAGCGATGTCCATCGTCACGTGGAGATACTCCTCAGCCGGTAATGAAACTTAGCCGAATTACAGCCCCGTGAGAATCGCTCCGAGCGCCGGCCCGAGACGTCGAGCGGCCGCTGACCGGGGATATTTGGGCCGTCCGCCCGTACTCGGCGAGGTGATACCCGACATCGGCGCCGCGTTCGGACAGTACACGTACCTCGCGACAGAGGTCGTCTGGGGGGTCGTGGCGGTAGGACTGCTCTATCGGGCCGACGCACTGGTTCAGGCGGTCCGGACCGTCGTCGTCCTCTACCCTATCGCCTACGCGTGGGACTGGTACACGCTGCATATCGGCGTGTTCGCCATCCGGCTCCGGACCGGGATCGACCTCCTGGGCATCCCGATCGAGGAACACATATTCATGGTGGTAGTTCCGTGGCTCGTGCTCGGAATCCACGAGACCCTGCGCGACGGGTGATCGACCCTACCGTCTCAGACCGCCGAAATCGGGGGGTAAGCGGTAATTACCGCGGGACGTGCGGGGGTTGGAACAGACGTGCAACTGTTCGTAAGCAACGGTTTCTGGCGGGTAAATGGTGAATAACAAAGACTAATCCGAGCGATGTGTTCTATCCATGCTGGGTTACGAGCAAGGGGTGGCAGAGTAATGAGCACCATTGGTGACTCATCCGGAACCGAAAGCGCGGACCCGGAGGAGACTCCGGACCAGCAGGACGCTGGGGTCGCGGACTCGCAGGTCTCCGACATCGTCGACGCCGAGGACGAGGACGAGGAAGAGGAGGAGCTCTCGCGGGATCTCGTCTTCGACGTCCTCAAGAACCGGCGACGGCGGTACGCCCTCCACTACCTCCGACGCGCGGACGGCTCGGTCCAGCTCTCGGAGCTGGCCGAGCAGGTGGCGGCGTGGGAGAACGACATCACCGTCGACGCGATCTCCGCGGCCGAGCGCAAACGGGTGTACACCGCGCTCTACCAGTCCCACCTCCCCAAGTTAGACGACGCCGGCATCGTGGAGTACAACCAGAACCGCGGTATCGTTGAGCTGTCGAGCGCCGCCGACCAGCTCGACGTCTACCTGGACCTCGAGTCCCAGCCCGACGTCCCGTGGGCCAACTGGTACCTCGGGCTCGCGGTGGGCGGGCTCGGCCTGCTCTCGGGGGCGTGGCTCGGGCTGCCGCCGCTCGCGGCGGTCGCGGACGTCCTGCTCGCGACGCTCATCGTCGCGGCCTTCGGCTCGGTGGCGCTGGCCCACACCTACTACACGCGCCACGCGGGGGCTTCGAGCGAGACGCCCCCGGAGATCCAGGAGTCGTAGCCATGGAGGAGGCGGTGGGGCCCGGCGAGACGCCGGTAGCGCCGGACGCGCTCGCCGGCACCGCGACCCAGACGCTGGTCCGGACGCCGGCGGAGGCCGATCCGGTCGCCGCCCTGCCCGACCGCGCGTTCGAGAACCTCCTGGTGGTCTCGGCACGCGACCACCCGAACCGGCTCCAGACCCGCCTCGAACGCGCCGGACGGGACCCGACCGCGGTCGGGGCCGTGCCGGTGCTCCCGGCGGCAGAGGCGTACGACGGCGACCTCTGGACGACCGACCCCGTCGATCCCGACGACCTGACGGGGCTCGCCATGCGGTTCGCCGACGCGATGGAGCACGTCGAGCCCGGCACCGGCTGGGTGCTGGTCGACGCGCTCGGGGTTCTCCTCGTGTACGCCGACGACTCGCGGGCGTGTCGCTTCTTCCAGACGCTCACCAGCCGGGTCCGGGCGCGCGACGTCCGGGGCGTCTACTGCGTGAACCCGGACGCGGTCGCCGACGAGACGTACGAGCGGTTCCGCGCGATGTGCGACGCGGAGTGCACGCTGGAGTAGCGAACCGTTCTCTTCCGGTTCAGAGCGCCTACCGGACTTCAGGAACTGCCTACGACTCGTCTCGGACGGATTTCTGTCGCGGCGGCCGAGCGTCGACCGTCGTCACGGTCGACTAACTACCGTCTGGCGGACCAGTCCCGCCCCCGAAACTATCCGAAACTCGACTCAACGGTTCGAACGCCGACTCGATCACTGCCCAATAGTCAACCTACAAAGTATTACTATTTGAAACCTCGGGACAGTTCCCGTCTCCTGGAACCGACCTACCGCAAATACGTGTCGGACGATCGAACTGTCTGGCGGTTCCCATGGACGCAGACAAGTATCCGCCCGAAGGCGGTCGGCGTCGATTCGTGAAAGGCGTGGTCGGCTCGGCGGCGCTGACCGGCGTCGGGACCGCCGCGACGACCGCCCTGAACTCCGCCACCGCCGTCACCGGCGGGACCGGCGGACCGACCGACTACGTCGGCATCGAGAACACCGACGGGCCGGCCCCGCGGGGCATGCCGCTGGTGCCGCTCACTATCGACGACGAGGGGTACCTCAAGGGCATCTGGCCCGAGGTGAAGGAGAAGGAACTCAAGAGCGGCGACACCGTCACCATCACCGAGCAGGAGATCGGCGGCGTCACCTACACGGGCCGGTGGTACCAGTACTGCGGCGTCCAGACCGCCCAGGGGCTGCGCCCCGACGCCGACCAGGACAACTTCCTGCGCTCGAAGCCCGGCCTCTACGACTGGCAGGCCGACCACGAGCCGGGCCGGAAGCTCCGCGTGGACGACTTCGACGACTACGAGGAGTGGACGAACGGCATCGGGTCGGCCGGGGCGGGCAAGCCGGCCCAGACGACGTGGCGCTCGGAGTCGTCGGGCGACCAGGACGTCCAGGAGCTGCCGGTCCAGGTGCTGCGGTCGCCGAAGGTGTCCGAGCTCCCCGCCGAGAGCGACACCCCCGAGTTCCTGAAGGCGGCCACGGAGTCGGACTTCGTCGCGTGGCTCGACAAGTGCACTCACTTCTGCTGCACGCCGGGGTTCAACTCCTCGCGGGACGCCTCGAAGTTCGACGCGACCGACGCGGTGTACTGCCAGTGCCACCAGTCGGTGTACGACCCGTTCTCGCCGGTCGAACTGTCGTTCAACGCCTTCCCGCGGCCCGACTCGTAGCGGAGAGTCGGCGCTCGGCGAATCGGACTCGGAAGAAGTGGAGTGGGTTTGGGCAGATTTGAACTGCCGGCCTCCTCCATGTCAAGGAGGTGTCATAACCAACTAGACCACAAACCCATTTCGGTGCGGCCTTCGTCGGACGCATTTCCGAGTTTGTCCGGGGGATAATTGAACCTTTCGGATTCCGACGCAGTCCGGCGATTTTCGGCGAACGACCCGGCGAAGCGACGGACGGGCCGACGAGCGGCCGGTTCGGTCTGGCGGAGGAGCACCGATACCGGCCCGGGACGAGCGGACGCGCGGAACGGGAAGTCGAAACCCGACCGGCGCCCCGACAGCTTTAAGCCGATGTACGATTGTGTTCATCGTAAGACGAAGAAGTACATTGGTGATTCAGGATGCAGGACTACATCGAACGCGTCACCGAGGGCGAACACCTTTCGCAGGACGAGGCCCGCGAGGCCGCCGCGGCCGTCTTCGAGGACGCGACCGAGGCCCAGATCGGCGCACTGCTCGCCGCCCTCCGCGCGAAGGGCGAGACCGAGACCGAGATCGCGGGGTTCGCCCAGGGGATGCGCGACGCCGCCCGGACCATCGACCCCGACCGGTCGCCGCTGGTCGACACCTGCGGCACCGGCGGCGACGACTACGACACCATCAACGTCTCGACGACCAGCGCCATCGTCGCCAGCGGCGCGGGCGTGCCGGTCGCCAAGCACGGCAACTACTCGGTCTCCTCCTCGTCGGGCAGCGCCGACGTGCTCGAGGAGGTCGGCGTCGAGGTCGACGCCGAGCCGCCGGCCGTCGAGCGCGCCATCGAGGACGACGGCATCGGGTTCATGCTCGCGACCGTCTTCCACCCCGCGATGAAGGCGGTCATCGGTCCCCGCCAGGAGCTCGGCATGCGGACCGTGTTCAACGTGCTCGGCCCGCTGACCAACCCCGCGGGCGCCGACGCCCAGATCGTCGGCGTCTACGACCCCGACCTGGTGCCGGTGCTCGCGCGCTCGCTGGCTCAGATGGACGTCGACCGCGCGCTGGTCGTCCACGGCTCCGGGATGGACGAGATCGGCGTTCACGGCGAGACCACCGCCGCCGAGGTCCGGGGCAGCGACGTCGAGGAGTACACCCTCGCGCCGGCCGACCTCGGCCTCGACCGCCACGACGTGGCCGACGTCGCGGGCGGGACTCCCGCGGAGAACGCCGCCGACCTCCGCGGCATCGTCGAGGGCGAGGTCGACGGCGCGAAGCGCGACATCATCCTCGCCAACGCCGGGGCCGCCCTCTACGTCGCCGGGGAGGCCGACTCCCTGGCGGACGGCGCGGAGCTCGCCGCCAAGGCCATCGACGACGGCGCGGCCGCCGACCGACTCGAACAGCTCCGTTCGACCGTGAGAGCATGACGCGGGTGAAGATCTGCGGGCTCACCTCCCGGGAGGACCTCCGGGCCGCGATCGACGCGGGGGCGGACGCGGTCGGGCTGCTGGTCGACGTCCCGGTCGACTCGCCGCGGGAGATCGACACCCAGCGCGCGGTCGAACTCGCCGACGCCGTCCCGCCGTTCGTCACGACGGTGCTGGTGACGATGCCGGAGACGCCCGAGCGCGCGGTCGAACTCGTCGAGGCGGTCGAGCCCGACGCGGTCCAGGTCCACGGCGACATCGGCGCGGGCGACCTCGCCTACCTGACCGCGACCGTGAGCGCGCAGGTGCTCAAGGTCGTCGACGCCGCCGACCCCGAGGCGGCCCGGCGCTACGACGACCTGGCCGACGGGCTCCTGGTCGATTCGGTCGACGACGACGGCGCCGGCGGCACCGGCCGGACCCACGACTGGGAGCGCACCGCCGAGGTCGCCGCGACCCTCGACTCGCCGGTGATCCTCGCCGGGGGGCTGACCCCGGGGAACGTGGCCGACGCCGTGCGCGCCGTCGAGCCGTTCGGCGTCGACGTGGCCAGCGGCGTGGAGGCCGCCGACCCGGCGGACGTCGCCGGTCGGAAGGACCCGGACGCGGTCGCCGAGTTCGTGGCGACCGCGAAGCGCGCCCGCACGACGCCGACGCCATGAATCCCGACCGCGAGCAGTTCGTCGAGCACGCCGGCCGCGACGACCCGGCCGTGATCCGCGTCGCGGTCGAACTCGACGCCGAGACGACGCCGCTGGCGGCCTACGCGGCGCTGACCGGGCGGTCGACCGGGACGGACGCCTCCGAGTACGCCTTCCTGCTCGAGAGCGCCGAGAAGACCGCGTCCAGCGACCCGGACGGCGCGTTCTCGGCCGACCCCTCGGGCGACCGCCACGCCCGCTACTCCTACGTCGGCTACGACCCGGACGCGGTCGTGACGGTCGACCCCGAGGAGGTGGCGGTCGAGTCGCTCGGCGGCCGGGCGGCCCGGTACGTCTCGGCCGACCGCGAAGGTGACACGCTCGATACCCTCCGCGAGGCCATTCCCGACGCCACTCAGCGCGGATTCCCGGAGGGCGACCGCCAGCACTTCGAGGGCGGGCTGGTCGGCTTCCTGGCGTACGACGCGGTGTACGACCTCTGGCTCGACGAGGTAGGGGTCGACCGACCGGACTCGCGGTTCCCCGACGCACAGTTCGTGCTCAACACCAAGACCGTCGCCTTCGACCACCGGGAGGGGACGGTCTCGCTGGTGTTCACGCCGCTGGTCGGACCGGACGACGACCCCGAGGCGGTGTACGAGGACCTCCGGGCGGAAGCCGAGCGCGTGGCCGACCTGCTGGAATCGGCCGACGGACTAGAGACGGGCGGATTCGTCCGCGAGTCGGCGACCGCCGGGCCGCGCGACGAGTACGAGGAGGCGGTCCGGACCGCCAAGGAGCACGTCCTCGACGGCGACATCTATCAGGGCGTCATCTCCCGGACTCGCGAACTCCGGGGCGAGGTCGACCCGCTGGGCTTCTACGCGGCGCTCCGGGACGTCAACCCTTCGCCGTACATGTACCTGCTCGGCTACGACGACCTGACCGTGGTCGGGGCCAGCCCCGAGACGCTGGTGTCGGTGCGGGGCCGCGAGGTGATGGCCAACCCCATCGCGGGCACCTGCCCGCGGGGGTCGAGCCCGGTCGAGGACCGCCGGCTCGCGGGCGAGATGCTGGCCGACGGCAAGGAGCGGGCCGAGCACACCATGCTGGTCGACCTCGCGCGCAACGACGTCCGCCGGGTCAGCGAGCCCGGAAGCGTCCAGGTCGAGGAGTTCATGAACGTCCTCAAGTACAGCCACGTCCAGCACATCGAGAGCACCGTGACGGGCCGACTCGCCGACGATTCGGACCCCTTCGACGCGACCCGGGCGTCGTTCCCCGCCGGGACGCTGTCGGGCGCGCCGAAGATCCGGGCGATGGAGATCATCGACGACCTCGAACTGACGCCCCGCGGCCTCTACGGCGGCGGCGTCGGCTACTACTCGTGGTCGGGCGACGCCGACTTCGCCATCGTCATCCGGACTGCGACGGTCGAGTCCGGGCCGGCGGTCGACGGCGACGCGTCCGACCGCATCACGGTGCAGGCGGGCGCCGGTATCGTCGCCGACAGCGACCCGGCCGCCGAGTACGAGGAGACCGAGCAGAAGATGGACGGGGTGCTGACCGCGCTCGACCGGATCGAGGAGTCTGACGGGTCGGAGGCGGCGGACGCGCCCGACGCCGCGGACGCGCCGGGGGTGGGCCGATGACCGCGAGCGCCGACACGGAGTCGGGAACGGCCACCGACCTGCAGGTCCTGTTCGTGGACAACTTCGACTCGTTCACGTACAATCTGGTGGAGTACACCAGCGAGCACGCCGCCACCGAGGTCGTGCGGAACACGGCCTCGCTCGACGAGGTGCGGGCGGCCGACCCCGACGCCGTCGTCATCTCGCCGGGTCCGGGCCACCCCGAGAACGAGCGCGACGTCGGCGTCACGCTCGACGTGCTCAGAGAGGTGAGTCCGGAGGTGCCGACGCTCGGCGTGTGTCTCGGCCTGGAGGCGGCGGTGTACGCCTACGGCGGCTCGGTCGGCCGCGCGCCCGAGCCGATCCACGGCAAGGCGTTCCCGGTCTCCCACGACGGCGAGGGCGTCTTCGCGGGGCTCGACCAGGGGTTCCGCGCCGGCCGCTACCACTCGCTGATCGCGACCGAGGTGCCCGACTGCTTCGAGGTGACGGCGACGACCGAGCACGGAGGAGATGAACTGGTGATGGGCGTGCGCCACCGCGAGCACCCCATCGAGTGCGTCCAGTTCCACCCCGAGAGCGTGCTGACCGCTGTCGGTCACGACGTCATCCGGAACTTCCTGTCTGACGCGGCGTGATCACTCTCGGCGTCCTGTTCTGGCGCAGTCCTCTCGGAGTAGTCGGACTGGCGGTCCCGCAACGTGTACACGGTATCGGCTGCTGCCCTCGCCCGGAACCGCTCGGGGCGTCCGGTCGGGGTTCGTCCCGGCTTCGCACTTAAATTACAGGAGGACGCCGGCCGTGTAGATGCCGCCGACGACCACGATGGCGACCAGCAGCAGCTTCCACGCGAGGCTCAGCAGTATGCGTCCGACGAGCACGACCGCGGCGAGCACGACGAGTCCCGCGAGCAGCTTGCCGAGCGGAGTGGCCAGCAGACCGGCGAGGACCAGATTCATAGTAAAATCAACGCGTCCCCGGCCACGTAAACGTATCGGCTGGGGGACACCGAGGCGGTCGGAGAGAACCGCAGTACGTGGGCGGGTTACGCTGTTCCTACTAAAGTACTCGTCCGGTTCGCTGACCACTTCCGCTCCGGTCTGCATACTCTTATTAGGGGCCGGATACAAGCTACGAACGACTACGAACAGCCGCGAATCCGGCCCGTGGGAGTCCGGGATACGGCGAGGCTCATTTCCGACAGAGGCATCGCAATGCAAACCGAGTTGAAGTAGTGAAAGAAATGCTTATTTAGGAGGCTTCAGAATGAAATCGCCGTCACGAATGAATCAGAAGACGCCACCAGTAGGAGCGGAAAACGCGGGACAGACCGCCGAGGTGACCCGCGCATGAGCGGTGCGGGCGAACTCACGGCCGACGAGCTCACACTCCCCATCAAGCGGACCGAGGGCGAGACGCTGGAGGACCGGCTGACCGGCAACGCGTACCACAACATCCTGCCGGCCCGCTACCTCCGGAAGAACGCCGACGGCGACCTCATCGAGGAGCAGGAGGACCTGTTCCCCCGGGTCGCCAAGAACATCGCGCTGGCCGAGGCCGTCTACGAGGCCGAGCGGCGCGACGAGGAGATCGCGGTCACGCCCGACCAGCTCAAGCCCGACCACCCCCGGCGCGACGAGCTGGCCGAGGAGGTGTTCGGTAAGGGCACGACCGCCGACGACGACGTCGAGACGACTCTCTCGATCTACAACGTCAACAAGTTCGCGTACGACACCGTCGTCCCCGAGCTCCCCGAGGACATCCGCGAACACGTCGAGGACGTCCGCGAGGAGTTCCAGGAGCTGATGGAGGACCTCTCGTTCATGCCGAACTCGCCCACGCTGATGAACGCGGGCGACGAGCTCCAGCAGCTCTCGGCCTGCTTCGTCGACTCCCCCGACGACGACATCGACGACATCCACCAGACGGCCAAGGAGGCCGCGCAGGTGTTCCAGAGCGGCGGCGGCATGGGCTACGCCTTCTGGCGGCTCCGGCCCTACGGCGACGCCGTCGGCAGCACCGGCGGCATCGCTTCCGGCCCCATCACGTTCATGCGGACGTACGACCAGATGTGCGAGACCATCGCGCAGGGCGGCGCCCGCCGCGGCGCCCAGATGGGCGTGATGCGGGTCTCCCACCCCGACGTCATCCAGTTCATCCACGCCAAGAACAAGGACGTGAGCCTCGCGCGGACCCTCCGGCTCAACGACCCCGACGACTACACCCACAACTCCTTCGTCGAGGCCCTGGCGGAGGCCCGCGAGCTCATCGACGAGGACGGCCGGGTGCCCAAGCACCTCCGGAACGCCGCCGAGGGCCACCTCTCTAACTTCAACATCTCGGTCGGCGTCACCGACGACTTCATGGAGGCGGTGAAGAACGGCGAGGAGTTCACCTTCACGAACCCCCGAACGGGCGAGCCCCACGTCGCCACTGAGCACACCAAGGAGCTCTACGAGATGTTCGACCTCGGCGAGCACGTCGAGGTCGGCGAGGAGCTGTCGGTTCCCGCCGAGCTCATCTGGGACCGCATCGTCGAGGGCGCCCACGAGAACGGCGAGCCCGGCGTCATCTACCTCGAACGCGTCAACAAGGAGCACTCGTTCGACGTCGAGGAGCACCCCGACCACCGGATTCTCGCCACGAACCCGTGCGGCGAGCAGCCCCTCGAGGAGTACGAGGCCTGCAACCTCGGCCACATCAACCTCTCGACGCTGGCAGACACCGAGGCCCCCGACTGGCGGGTCTGGTACGACGAGCACGGCGACGAGTACGGCGACTTCGAGGAGGCGGTCGACGCCTTCCTCGCCGACGCGGTGGCGTGGGACGAGTTCGACCACCGTATCGACTACGGCACCCGCTTCCTCGAGAACGTCGTCACGATGTCGGACTTCCCGGTCGACAAGATCGAGCAGAAGGTCCGGGAGATGCGCAAGATCGGTCTCGGCGTCATGGGGCTGGCCCAGCTCTACGTCCAGCTCGGCGTCGAGTACGGCAGCGAGGCCGGCAACGAGATCGCCCGCCAGCTGATGCGGTACATCAACCACGAGAGCAAGTGGACCTCCCACGAACTCGCCGAGGAGCGCGGGTCGTTCGCCGAGTGGGACAACTCGAAGTACGCGAACCCGACCGAGTACCGCGAGTGGTTCGAGAAGCAGACCGGCCTCGACGCCGACGACTGGGAAGACGGCTTCCCGGTCCGCAACCACAACACGACCACCATCGCGCCGACCGGCACCACCTCGATGGTCGGCAACACCACGGGCGGCTGCGAGCCCATCTACAACGTCGCCTACTACAAGAACGTCTCCGACGACGTGCAGGGCGACGAGATGCTCGTGGAGTTCGACGACTACTTCCTCCGCGTGCTGGAGGACAACGACATCGACGTCGAGGAGGTCAAGCGGGAGGCCCAGGACCAGATGGCCAACAACGAGTTCGACGGCGTCGAGGGGCTCGAGACCGTCCCGGACGCCATCGGCGAGCTGTTCGTCGTCACCGCCGACCTCACGGGCAAGGAGCACGCCGCGGTCCAATGCGCCTGCCAGGAGGGCGTCGACTCGGCCATCTCGAAGACCTGCAACTTCCCGAACGACGCCAGCAAGGAGGACATGCGGGAGGTCTACGAGTACATCTACGACAACGGCGGCAAGGGCGTGACCGTCTACCGCGACGGCACCCGGAGCAAGCAGGTGCTCACGACCCGCGCCGAGAACAAGGAGTTCGCCGACGAGTCCGAGGCCGCGGCGGCGCTGGTCGAGCAGATCGAGGAGGTCTTCGGCGGCATCGAGGGCTTCCTCGACAACGAGGACGTCCGGGCCGCGCTCGACCGCGAGGTCGAGTCGCTGCTCGGCTCGGTCGACGCCGCGACCGCCGAGAGCGGCGGCGAGGGCGGCGCGTACGCCAAGGAGCGACCGCGCCCCGACGTGCTCCACGGCGTGACCCAGCGCATCGACACCGGCTACGGCAAGATGTACGTCAACATCAACGAGGACGAGAACGGCGAGCCGTTCGAGCTGTTCATCACCATCGGCAACTCCGGCGGGTTCACCAACTCGTTCACCGACGCGCTGGCGAAGGTCATCAGCTACGCGCTGCGGTCGGGCGTCGACCCCCGCGAGATCGCCGAGGACCTCCAGGGCATCCGGAGCCCGAAGGTCGCCTGGGACAAGGGCGAGCAGATCAACTCCATCCCGGACGCCGTCGGCGTGGCGATGCGCCGCTACCTCGACGACGAGATCGACAAGCCCTACCCCAAGCAGAAGAACCTCACCGAGGTCGAGGAGGAGATCGACGAGGACCCGAACCGCGAGACCGACGGCGGCGCGCGAGCCGACAGTTCGCAGGCGCCGGCCGACGGGAGCGCGACGGCCGACGCGGCCGCCGACAGGGAGGCCGACCAGCGGGACATCATCGAGTCGGGCGAGAGCCCCGAGTGTCCCAGCTGCGGCTCGCTGTCGCTGTACTACTCCGAGGGCTGCAAGACCTGCGAGTCCTGCGGCTGGTCGGAGTGCTGAGCCCCGCGTAACCGGGCGCTCCAACCGCCTCTTTCTGGGTCCCGCCGGCAGACCGGCCGGAGACGTTACGTGAATTGATACCATACCCTCTCCGGCCATGGGTTCGAACCGACGGGTCGGGACGATCGAAACGACCGCACAGCGGGCGACGACAGAGCCGACCCCACGGGAGCAGCGTCGATGCGGGGTCTGAGGGGCCCCGGCGAACGGGGCGTCGCCTTCGTGGCGGCCGGACTGCTCGTCCTGGTCGCGGCGTTCGGCGCGAGCTGGGCCCTCGCACCGGACACCGAGCGCATCGCGGACGATCCGGACGGGAACAACACGTCCGTGCTGGTGGGCGTCCAAGGGCCGGGACCGAACGGGAACGTGACCGCGCTCTCGGGTCTGGGCGAGGCGCGCTGGAGCATCGGCGACATCATCAGCTACCAGAGCGTCGAGAAGCTGGACAACGGGACCGTGCTCGCGTCGTTCGCGGCGGGCGGCTACCGCAACTGCGGGCCGTACGACGGGCCCTGCAAGCGAACGGGCGTCCGCATCGTCGAGCCGCGACCGACGCCGGAGGTCGTCTGGCAGTGGAGCTACCCGGTCCGGACCCGCGAGGACAGCGAGGTCCACGACGCCGAGATGCTCCCCTCGGGTAACGTCCTGATCGCCGACATGGAGTTCGAAAGCATCTTCGTCCTGGAGCCGAAGACGGGCGAGCGCGTCTGGACGTGGAACGCCAGCCAGCACTACGACGGCCCGGCCGATCCGACGACGACCGACTGGCTCCACCTCAACGACGTCGACCGCATCGGCAAGGGCCGCTACCTCGTCTCGATCCGGAACATGAACCAGCTCCTCGTCGTCGAGCGCGGGAAGGGCGTCGTCGACGTGATAAACGAGAACCGCGACGCGAGCGTGCTGAACAAGCAGCACAACCCCCAGTGGCTCGGCGACGGCGCGGTCCTCGTCGCCGACTCCGAGAACCACCGCGTGGTCGAACTCCACGAGAACGGGACCACCGGCGAGTGGGAGGTCGCGTGGTCGGTGGCGACGGTCGGCGGCATCCCGCTCGACTGGCCGCGGGACGCCGACCGCCTGCCGAACGGCCACACCCTGATAACCGACAGCCGGAACAACCGCGTGGCCGAGATACGCGCGAACGGGAGCGTCGTGGCGAGCTACTCGGTCCCGTCGCTCCCCTACGAGGCCGACCGGTTGCCCTACAGCGAACCCCCGGCGGAGTCGGTGTCGCCCTACGACCGCGATCGCCGGGCCGACGTCGGTCCGGGCGACAGGGAGATCCCGGTGCTGTCGACGCTGCTCGCGGGCGCCCGTCACGTCGTCGCCCTCCCGTACTGGGTGTCGGAGTTCCACCTCGTGGTGGTCGGTCTCGCCGTCGTGCTCTGGGTTCGGGGCGGCTACCTGCTGGCCCGCGCCGGGCTAGGGAAACAGTGATGGCGCTGGGGGCGCGACTGTGACCCATGAGCGAGGACGCGGGGCCGGACGCCCGATCCGACGACGCCGAACCGGGCGGTCGCCCGTGTCCGATCTGCGAGGCGCCGATGTACCACCGCCACTGCAAGTACGTCTGTCCGAACCACGGCGTCATCATGGACTGCGCCGACACCTTCTACTGACTACTTCACCGTCACCCACGTCAGGAACGCGACCGCGACCAGCTGGAGGCCCCGGAGCACGAGCACGGCCTGCTGGACGGTCGGGTCCCCCGAGTAGAGCATCTTCATGCTGAAGAAGAAGTAGAGCGCGACCACGTTCTCCGCGAGCATGACGCCGCCGAACGCCACGAGACCCAGCACCAGCGACGAGCGGAACTTCCGGTAGTTGCGGACCCACACGGCCGTGAGCAGACCGAGCAGGAGGATGTTCACGACCGCGATTCCGCTTGCGAGTTGTATCGTGCTCATGCTATGTCCCTCTCATTCGATGTGCTCCGTGATCTCCTCGAACGCCTCGCGGTGCTGCTCGAACTGGTCGGTGAGGAAGTAGAGCTTCCCGTACTCGTTGTCGCCGGGCTCGACCACGCCGTGGTCCTCGAGCATGTCGAGGTGGTGGCGGACCGTCTTGTACCGGACGTCGAGTTCGTCGGCGAGCTGGTTGGCGTTGCGCGGGCGCTCCGACAGCGCGCGGATGAGCCGCGCGCGGTTCTCGCCGCCGCGGGTCGCCGTGAGCAGGTACCAGAGCGCCTTGTCCATCGCGCTGCCCCTCGGTTCTCAGCCACGACCCTTATAGCTACGGCTCCACCCGCCGCGAGACCCAGCCCGTCGGCCCGCTCGGGAAGGCGTCGCGCCGCTTCTTCGGCTGTCGGTTCCCCTCGCCGTCGGTCGCGCGGACGACGACCTCGTGGGGCGCGTCGGCCTCGTAGGTGTACTCCCACTGGCGCCACGCGTCCTCGGCTGCCCCGGACCGGGAGCGGGACTCGGACCCCGAGGAGCCGCCAGCCGAGTCCCGCCGCCCGGTACCGGCCGGCAGCGGCTCGGAGAGGGTCGCCTCGTTCCACGAGTCGCCGCCGTCGGTCGAGACCTCCACCTTCCGAATCCCTCGCGTGCCGGCGTAGGCGTGGCCGCCGACCTGGATCGACCCGTCGTCGCGGTGGTTGACGGCGTGGAGCTTCGCGACGGTGTTGACCGGGCCGGTGCCGTGCCAGCCGCGCTTCTCCCAGTAGCCCGTCGCCTCCTCCTCGAGCACCTCGATCTCGGTGAGCCACTTGACGTTGATCTCGCCCCAGTGGCCCGGGATCAGCGCGCGCATCGGGTAGCCGTGGCTGCGGGGGAGCGGCCGGCCGTTCATCTCGAAGGCCAGGAAGCCGTTCCGGAGGGCCGACAGCGGGAACTCCTCGAAGTAGTCGTCCGCGGCACGCAGCATCACGCAGCAGTTGCCCGAGGCGTCGACGCCGGCCGACTCCAGCAGGTCCGTCACGGGCACGCCGGTCCAGAGCGCGGTGTCCATCTTCTCGCCGTTGAGCCCCTCGCCGACGCACCGCAGGGTGACGAACCGGTGCTCGACCGCGTCGGTCATGCCGCTGATCTCCCCGAAGTCGAACTCGACCTCCTCCTCGACCGCGCCGGTCACGCTGAGCGTCCACTCCTCGAGGTCGACCGCGGGGTCGACGCTGTTGATGTCGACCTGGTAGAACTGCTCGCTCACCAGGGGTTCGATGCCCGGGACGTCGAGCGACCGCGACTCGGCCTCGCCCAGCAGCGAGCCGACGTCGGCCGCGACCTCGCCGTCGTCGACCGGGTCGGGGACCCGGCCGCCCTTGCCGGAGCCGAGGACCGCGCCGACGCCGCCGACCGCGAACGCACCCGCCACGGCCTGGAGGACGCGCCGCCGGGCGGCAGTCGGGGCGGTCGCGTCGGCGCCGGAGCCGATGCCGACCGAGGCGAGCCCGACGACGAGCCCCGCGCCCGCCCCGGCCGCGAGCGCCGAGCGGGGAGCGCCGACGAGGGTCACCGCCGCGGCGACGCAGCCGACGCCGGCGACCGGCCACGCCGGAACCGCGAACCGGTCGGCCAGCGCCGCCCCGGCCGCGGCCGTCAGCGCGAACAGCCCGACCGTGAGCGCCAGCGCCAGCAGGAAGCCGAGCTGGTGGCCGAGGTCCCCGAGCGTCTGGATGGACCACGTGACGACGGCGTCGGGCGTGAGGGCCACGACGAGGTCGGCGACCGGCGCGGCGACGAACGCCGGCGTTCGACCGACCGCCGCGTACGAGCCGCCGACCGCCGCGACGCCCGCCGCGGCCGCCACCACGCCGGACGCGAGCAGGCGCTGCGGGCGGAAGGCGTCGTCCGAACCGGGGTCACCGGTCACGGTCGCCTCCGCGCGACGAACAGCGCCCCCGCGAGCGCGACGACCGCCGCCGCGACGCCGAACCCGGGCACGAAGGCGCTCGACCCGTCCGGCGTGGCCGTGCCGTCGTTCATCGTGTCGGCCATGCCCTGCTCGGTCGTCCCGTCCATCGAGCCGTCGTTCGTCCGGCTGGTGGTGTCGTCCATCGAGTCACCGCTCATCGACTCGGACGCGCAGGTGGTGGTCTCGGCGGCCATCGAATCGGTCGTCTCGTTCGTCGAGTCGCCCATCATCTGCTTGGTCGTCGCCATCGAGTCGTTACCCATCGACTCGTTGCCCATCGTCTCGGTCGTTTCGCTCGTCGAGTCGTTGGCCATCGAGTCGCCCGCCATCGACTCGGTGGTCCCGTTGGCCATCCCGTCCATGGACTCGTTGCTCATCGAGTCGTTGCCCATCGTCTCGTTGCCCATCATCGTCGTCTCGTTCATCATCTGCGCCGTCTCGTCGCCCATCGTCCCGTCACCGGTCGTCGTACCGCACTCGGTCGTCTGGGCCGCCGCCGGAACGACGCCGGCGGCGAGCACGAGCAGCGCCACCGCGATCGGAGTTGCGAAACGCATGGGTACACCGGCGACAGCCACCCTAAAAGGAATTTTTCGGACTCTCGCCCACTTCGTGACGACTCGAGTGGGACTCTCTTCCAATTTCGTTCCGACTTCCCGCGGTCGGGCGGTTGAGACTGGCAGGTGACCCCCGAGGTGACGCTACCGCCGGGCGGTCGCGGCCCGGTAGGCCGGGCCGGCGAGCAGCGCCACCGCCACCGCGGCCCCCGCCGCGATCAGTTCCCACCCGACGGCGCTCAGGCCCGCGGTCGAGAGCCGGTCGAGCGACCCGCCGGCCAGCACCGCCGCGGCGGTCCACGGCACCTCGCCGACCGCGGTCCCGGCGACGAACGCCCCGGTCGAGACGCCCGAGAGGCCCGCGGCGGCCGAGACCGGGTCGGAGGGCGCCGGCGCCAGCCGGGAGGCCACCATCCCGCGGAGGTCGCCGGTGGCGGCGAAGAACCGCTCGCCGGAGTCGGCGAGGCGCCCGACCAGCCCCGACCCCGCGCCGACGTAGCGCGCGGCGAGGAACGGGAGGAGCGCGCTCCCGGTCGTCCCCGCCAGCGCGACGGGGAACCCGACGACCGGGCCGTAGGCGTACCCCGCGAGGATCGCGACCAGCGTGGTTGGCCACGCGAACAGCGGTCGGACGAGGTAGACCCCCACCAGGAGCGCGCCGAAGGCGACCGGCCGGTCGGCCAGCCGGCGGGCGGTCCCGAGGAGGTAGTCCGGCCCGGCGAGGAGACTCGCGACCGCGACGACGGCGAGGAGGGCGAGGCCGGCGGCCTGCCGGCGGACGAACGCGGTCATCGCCGGGGATTTCGGTCCGGCGGGTAACTGCTTTTCGGGTCGCGGCGACGGCGCCGGTCCGGCCCCTCGCGCAAGGTTTAATCCGCCTCGCGGGCGAATCGGGAGTGATGGCCGACGACGAGGACCCGGCGAGCGGGGGGCCCACCGCCGACGCCGCAGGAGGGGGTTCCGCTACCGGGACGCGGTCCGACCGCGAGGAGGCCGACCCCGATCCCGTGGAGCTCGGCGTCGAGCTCCTCTCGAAGCTCGAACACCCGGAGCTGTCGGTCGCGGAGGCTGTCGACCGCATCGAGACCGTCACCACCCACCCCGCGACCACGCGGAAGATCCTCGACGAGGCCGAGAAGCGCGGCGTCATCGAGCGCGAGGACGGCGTGGTCAGGACGACCGGCGGGGGCTACGTCAGCTTTCAGAGCGAGGTCGTCACGAAGGAGGGCGAGTTCTCGTGTCGGCGCTGCGGCGCGAGCATCTCCACCGGCTACTTCATCGAGTTGGACGCCGGCGAACACGGCGCGTTCGGTCCCGAGTGCATCCGGAAGGTCACGGGGCGAGACTGACGAGGAGAGCGGGACGCGAACTGCGCGCCGTACCGCCGGTGACCGCGTCCGTCAGCGACCGCGGCTCAGCTCCTCGATGAGCTGTTCGAGCGTCCGCTGCTGCTCGGCCAGCAGCTCGTTCTGGCGCTCGACGGCCTCGGTCAGCGCGGCCAGCTGCTCCTCGGTCCCGTCGCTCTCGACCGACGAGCTCGCGGGCTCGAAGCCCGAGTCGGCGAAGCCGCTCGACTCGGCCGGTTCTTCGGTCGCGCCCGCGTCGTCGACCTCGCCGGCGTCGGCGGACCTGGCAGTCAGGGGCGAGCCCTCGGAATCGTTCGCCCGGTCGGCGTCGCCCGTCGGCGGGGCGTCCTCGCTCGCTCCGGCGCCGGTCGCCTCGGCACCGGTCGTTGCGGTCTCGTCGGTCGCGGCCTCGGCCGAGCCCGGTTCGGCGTCCCCCGGCTCCTCGGTCGCACCCGCACTTGCGGCAGTAGCCTGCGCCGTCGCCTCGTCCGACTCGGCGGTCGACTCCTCGCGAGCGGTCGACTGCACGGCGTCGTCGCGCCCGCTCGTGGTCACGCTGGTCTCCTCCTCGATGATGGCGCCGTCCGCGTCGAGCTCCGGCGGGTTGGCGTCGATGGGGTCGACCCCGCCGCCGGCCAGCGGGTCGTTCTCGTCCGGGGTCTCGGCGGCCTCCTCGGAGTCGCGTTCGGCCTCGGCCTGGTCCTCGGGGTCGGCTTGCCGGCGAGCGAACTCCTCGTACGAGCCCGCGCCGTGGTGGTCGAGCAGCGCGCGCTCGATGCGCTCGCGGACCTCGCGGGTCTGGTCGCTCGGGGTCTTGATGCGCTGGGGCCGGCCGTCGCTCTCGATGATGATCTGGGAGGAGACGCTGCCCTCCTCGACGTCGAGGGCGGTCACGTCGTCGAAGTGGAACTCCTCGTAGTCCTCGTCCCAGACCGCGGCGCCGACGTGCTTGACGACGCGCTCGCTGGTGATGACCAGCGTGAGCTCGCTGAACTGGTAGGTCTGCTTGACCGTCTCCTCGGGGCCGGTCACGCCCGCGGCGTTGAGCACGCCCGCCAGCACCGGGTGGAGCGCCTCGTACAGGCGGTTGCTCGGCACCTTGAACTTCGCCTCGCCGTCGATGCCGTAGTCGAGTTCGACCGCCGACTTGCGCCGCCCCTCCGAGATCTCGATGCGCTCGGCCTCGTGGGGGTACTCCTCGACCGACTCGTCGCTCAGCAGCCCGTCGGCGCGGTAGACGAGGGTCCGCGTCCGGGTCACGTAGAGGCCGTCCTCGCCGCCGAGCGAGACGCTTGCCGCGACCTGTTCGTCGTCTTCGAGCCGGGACTGTACGAGTCCGGGAACGTTCATGCAGACGTATGATTAGCCCCCCGGCTTAAATCCGCCGGGTGAGCAGTGCGGTGTTTTTGTCCCCGTTCGACGGACTGATTCCGGGTCGCCGGCGGGCGAATCCGGTCGGAGCCGACCCGGAAATCGCCGTGCGTCGGAGTCCCGAACCGCCGGGAGATGAGAACTTTAAAGAGCAGCACCCGCCTACGGGGAACTGAGCCCGGGTGGCTTAGCTGGACATAGCGCCGCACTCATAGGGTTACTGAGATTCGGTGCTCAGGCCTTGGAAGCCTCCCATGCCCGTGAGGCCCGCCGAGCCTCGTACCTGGGTCATGCGGAGATCGAGGGTTCGGAGCCCTCCCCGGGCATAAACTTAATCCTGTACATGCCCGAAAATTACTGTGCGAGACAAGGGTACAGGATGAACCACATTCTGCAATAGCCACCGCTCCCGCAACAGCGGAAACTCGGGGGTGTTCCGCGTGACGGGCGTCTGTCCCTGCTGTGGGACGGCCTACGGGCCCGGTGACTACCGCTGCGGCGAGTGCGGCAAGGACCTCGTCGATATCGACGAAAGCTCGTCCCGTAGCGCGGGGTGGTCGGCGTGAGCGACGTCCCGAACCTCGACTGGGACGCCCTCTTCTGGGAGACCCGGGGGTTCCTCGACATCGACGAAGACGCCCCAGTCCCACGCGACGAGCTCAAGGAGACGGCGCTCGCGAACGGCTGGAGCGAGCGCGAGTTCGAGACAGCGTTGCGGGCGACCGACGACGTCGAAGCCGTCGACGATCCCCTCGCCTCGAACCCCGACCTCCAGCTCACCACCGCCGACCAGAGCGATAGCGCCGGCGACAACGACCCAGACGGTGATCACAACCATGCCCAATCCGAGGATGAGAACCCCGAGGACCTCAGCTCGACCGACGCACGGTCGACCAACACTGGGTGGGGTGACGCTGACTTTACGACGCCCGACTCAGGCGTCTGGCCCGCGGAACTCCTCGAGCGCCAGCAGTGGATGGGCCACGTCGAGAAGAAGCCGTTCGCCCCCTGGGGCAACCGCGACGCCCCGGCAGACTGCAGCAAGGATGGTCACGACACCGCGGCGACGTGCGACTGCGACGCCCGCTGGAAGTGGGGCTACACCGACCACTACGTCGACGGTGAAACGGTCGCGATGGCCGAGGTCGACGACCGCCTCGATGGCCGGGCGTTCCTCCAGCAAGAGGACGACCCCTACGTCTACGTCGACGGCGACGACGTCCGCGACCCCGAGACCGGCGACGTCCACCCGGCCTTCGAGGCCATCCTCGAGCATCTCGGCCTGACCTACGCCGACGTCTCCCAGTCCGGCGCCGGCGCGCACGCCATCTACCGCGGCGACCTCCCCGACGATGTAAAGGAGGCCTCGTGGCAGCTCGACGACGAGCCGTGGGGCGCCAACGACGACCTCCCGAGCATCGAAATCTACCCGGGCAAGCGCGTATGCGTGATGACCGGCGACCACGTTCCCGGCACCCCGACCGCGGTCACCGAGTGGAACGACGACGTCCTCGAACCGCTCCTCGAGGCCAACGACCAGACCACCGAGGACCGACCGGACGTCTCGACCGCTCGCGAGGACTACGACCTCGACAACTACGAGCCAGAGGCGACCACCGCAGCCGAGACCACCGACGACATCCGCGACATCTTCGCTGCGCTCGACCGCCTCGACGCCCGCCGCGTCGCCGACCGCACCATCGTCCACCGCTGGAACGACTCTGCATCGACCAGCCAGGGCAAGCGCGCGTTCGCCCCGACGTGGGGGCGAAACTCGAACGGGACCGCGAACATCGTCGACGAGAACATCTGGCAGGACACCGGCGACGAGGGCGGCTACGGAGGCCCGGTGACGATGGCCGCGATCGACGCCGGCGAGATGAGCCACCGAAACGCCTCCCCACCTCGTGGTGAGACGTGGTGGAAGGGCGTCGAGCACCTCCGCGAGCTCGGCTTCGACATCCCGAAACTCGACCGGTGTACTGCTCGCGACGACGAGGACCTCCCGGGCCTCCTCGAGGACGGCCTCGACGCCGGCGACGACGTCGACAGCCAGCCCGTCAGCTCGCTCCCGGTCGGCCAGCTAGAACACCTCTCCTACCAGGAGCGCAAGCGCGCCGCGAAGAAGCGCGGCCTCGACTGGCCAAGTACTCGCGAGGCTCGCGACCAGTTGTTCGCGACCATCACCGAGGTCATGCGGAACGGGGACACCGCAGTCGTCGATGCGCCAACCTCGCTCGGAAAGAGTCACACCGTCGCGACCACCGCCTGGAACAGCGACCCCTCACTCGACGGCATCACCGGCGGCAAGCCCGTCGTCCACCTGCAGGCGACTCGCGACGCTCGCGACGAGGCCATCGAGGCCGCCCAGAGAGCCGACGGCATCGACTCCTTCGTCCTGCAGTCCCGCCATGAGGCGTGCCCGGTCGCCGCCGGCGACTACGACCCGCCCGAGGACGACGAAGACGTCAACCACGAGCCGATCACCATGGACGGGGTACCGGCGTCCGAGTGGATCGAGATGATGTGCGATGGCCGTGGCCTCCCGTTCTCGTTCGTCCACCGTCGCCTCGAGGACCACAACGACCAAGGCACCAAGCTCCCGTGCTGTGAGGGCTCGTCGAGGACCTACAACGAGGACGAGGGCGACTTCGACGACGGCGAACCCTCCCAGTGCCCGGCGATCCGGCAATGGGAGACCTTCCGGTCGAAGCGCGAGCACGGCGAGCTCGACGTCGTCTTCGCGACCCACAACTTCGCGCACGTCCCCGGCCTCCGGATGGGGACGAACATCGTCATCGACGAGGAGCCCGACTTCGTCCAGGACATGGACAAGCAGCGCGTCGAGGAGGCGGTCACCGCCTACCTCCAAGAGATTGATGCGCCGGTCACCAACTGGGAGGCGTTCATCCAACTCTCCCGGCATGGCGGCTACCAAGGTGACGCCGCTCGCGAGCGCGACGCCCTCCAGGACGCCCTCGACAAAGAGCCGTCGGCCGAGCACTACTTCGAGGATCCCCGGGCGCACACGATGGCGCCAGCACTCGCCCGCGCGATCTTCCACGCCGAAGACCGCGGCAACGGCCGCCGCGTCGGCAAGACCAGCTACGAGCCACCCCGGCTCGACGCCGGCGCCGTCGACGACGACGGCTGGAACCGCGAATGGGTCACCGTCGTGCTCACCGACGACAACGAACTCCAGACGGTCCGCTGCTCGCCTGACTTCAGCCAGACCCGCTCGGTGGTCGGCCTCGACGCCCACCCAGCTCGCCCGAAGTGGATGGCCGACGTCCACCCTAACATCCAGGTCAAGCAGGTGCTCGACCCCGAGGAGCGCCAGCTCTGGCGGCGGTTCGAGCGCGGCCTCCGCGTTGTCCAAGTCGGCACGGCGACCCGGCCGCTCGCGAGCGGCGAGTACTTCAACGAAGACCAGGTCCGCACGCTCGTCGACCACCTCCAGGAGGAGTTCGGCCACCAATTCCGGACCGCCATCACCACCAGCTCGGTCGAAGCCCAGACGAAGCAGCTGATGCAGGACGCCGGCTGTCCGGAGCCCGAGACGATGCACTACGGGGAGGAGAAGAGCCGGAACGATTTCGCTCACGAGCGCGTCGGCCTCATCAACGGCTGCATCGACCCCGGCGACGACTTCGTCCTCGACCTGCTCGCGGAGCTCGACTTCGACGCTACACCCGAGACGACCGTCGACGACGACGGCACAGAGCACCGGGCCCACGGCCGTGGGTTCGTCGGCGAGGACGCGGACATCGCCGAGGAGATTCTCGCGAGCGTTCGCGAAAACCACACCGCCCAGGCCGCCGGTCGCTACGCTCGGGACCCGAGCAACGACGACTCCCACGCGACCGTGTTCGTCCGGACCGACGCCATGCCCACCAACTTCGCCGACGTCCAAGTCTCGGGGGTCGAGTGGGTCTATACTGACACCCAGCGCGCGATCGTTGAGGAACTCCGTGACGCGACCGGGAGCGTGACGGCTCGGGAGGTCGCCGACGCGGTCGGCTGCAGCAAAGAGCACGTTCGGAAGACGTTCCGCCGCCTTGAGGAGCGTGACGTCCTCCAGGCGTTCGAAGGTGCAGGCCCGAACGGCGCCACTCTCTACGCCGAGGAGGGCTGTCCGAACTCGGGGATGGTCGATGTCTCCCCGTCGACTGCCAACAGCAACGTATGGGGGTCCTATACGTGGTCGTTGGCGATTCGAGAGCCGGCGACGCCAGTTCAGACCGAGTCCGAGCACACCTCTGCTGGAACTACTGGTAAGACGGAGGTGTGGGACTGGCAATCGACTAGTGACCCACCGAGTTGACGGCCGAGAACGAGCCGCGACCGCCCGGCGGAATAGCTGCAGGACTATCCACCCGGTGATACCATGACCTCGCTTACAATCGACTCCGAGGCCGTCCGCGATCTTCCGCCGAGTGCGAAGCTCGTCTATCTCGTCCTGCAGGAGGACGGCCCGCTGACGCAGGCCGACCTCATCGACCAGACCGCGCTCCCCGAACGGACTGCCCGGTTTGCGCTCGACGAGCTCGCCGACGCCGGCGTCGTTTCAGAGCGGCCATTCACTGGGGGTGACGCCCGTAAGAGCGTCTATACCGTGCGTTCACGGCAAAAGAACAAGTAATAATTCCGGTATAGAATGTCACTAATACCTACTTCCCGTTTATCTCAGGCAATAGGATCGCCCGTCGCTCGGATGGTCTTGACCGCGGTCGTCGAGGCCGATGAAGGGGGACGAACCACAGCGACAGCTTTCCTCTCTGCGAGACGATGAAAGGCGCACACAAGTTCAGCCCTAGCAGTGGCGCTGACCTCTCCCGTGACCGACTCTACCCCGGCTCGATCCCGCTCCGCGAAGCACTCGACGGTAGCGGCGAACTCTCCAACGGCAAACTGGTCTCTGACTCCTCGACTGCGCTCGCCCGCTACTTCAAGCGAATGCACCAACGCCGCCACGACAACGAGGACGCCGACCTTTACCGGGCGGCCGCCCTCGCGATCAAGCGCCTGCGCGAGCAAGACCCGTGGGACTGCTGGCTCTGGTACGCACTTGCCGAGCGACTCCACCGGAAAGACCACGACGTCGAGTGGATGCTCGACCACGTCGAAGCCCGCTGCCCTCGCTGCTCGAGCCAGCTCCAGTACGAGCCCTCAGTATCGGGGTACGCAAACGCGAAGTGCGCGTCATCCTGCGGCGCTGACCAGTACAAGGACCGCACCATCGAGATCCTCACCCGAATCCTCGACCTCTACGCCGACACGTTCGGCGATATCGACCGCATCACCCTCCTCTCCCGAGAGTAACCCTATGGCTCGCCAGCCGCCGATCGAGTTCGCCCTCGGAGCTCCCCTACAGCTTCGGCGTGTCGACGGCGACCTCGTCGTCGGCATCCGGACGGCGAACGGCTGGCTGGAGTTGAAGCGCATCCGAGAATAGGATTCTGACAGCACTACACCATGAGCACGAAGAACACGCCCGTCTGGTTCTGCCCGCGGGAACTCACGGAACACAACCAGCAACTCGCACGCATCGCACACATGGACATCCGTAAGCTCAAGGCCATCAAGGCCCTCGTCGTCAGCCTCGCAATCCTCGTCGTCGCCGCCTACGGCATCCACTCCGGCGGCGATCCCACCACGATCAGCTGGCTCGGCCTCGCTGGCCTGCTCCTCGTCAACGGCATCGAAGTCGGCGAACTCCTCGCCGTCGCCGCTGCCGCCCGCAACGACCCCAGCGATGGGGAGGACCACCAGTGACTATCCAAGACCTTCTCGAGCTCGCCCAGTCTCCGCTCGGTCAGGCGCTCGTCGCGCTCGCCGGCGCCGTCTCCACCACGGCCGTCCAGTACCGCCGCACCGGCCGCGTCCCCCTGGCCGACGTCCCCTGGCGAGCACTCCGGCGCGTCCTCTACGCAGCCCGCCGGCGATTCTTCTCGGTCGAGCGCCCCGACGTCGACGTCTTCACCGTCGACGCCAGCCTCAACGACGTCCGCCGCACGCTCGCCGCCCAGTCGTACAACCCCGGCTGGCCCCTCTCCTACCACTACTACGGCGAAGACCTCAACGCCCGCCGGTACTTCTACGACCCAACCCGACCCCACCCTCACCGCCAGCTCCACATCCGGGGCTTCGAGACCACCGAGGGCGCCGTGGAACTCATCGCCCACGAGGAACCAGCACCCGAGCATCACCCGCGAGCCCACCTCAAGGAGATCGACCTCCACGACGCGACCGCGTGGGTCGAGGACGTCTGGGACTCGAAGAACCTCGACCCGCGGGGGTTCGAGCGCATCGGGCCGAAGTAGCCCCATGACTTGGACGTGCTCGAGCGGCGTCGCCGACGACTGCCGGGAAGGCGACCTTTTCGACCCGCCCCACCGGAAGGGCGAGGCCGCGATCTGCACGGCCTGCGCTCGCGAACTCGGCCTCACCGACTCATCCATGAAGCAACTCGACTTCCGAAACGGCACCCCAGTGGAACCGGACGAGAACGACGACCAGGACGACGTCGACGAAGACGCGGAGGACGACGAACAGTGAACCCGTTCATCGAGCTCTACCAGAACCCGGTCGGGTTCCTCACCGCGGTCGCGTACACGCTCGCACTCCTCGCGCTCGTGTTCGTCACGCTCGCCGCCTGCTGGCGGAACGCCGCCGTAGTGAAAGCCCAGTTCGACAAACAGTACCCCCACAAGTGGCAGTACTTCCCACCCGCCAGCTGGCTCCTCCGCGTCGCCGCAATCCCCGCGGTGCTCGCCGTTGACGCCTGGGCGCTCTCCGCACTCATCTGGCTGGTGTTCTGACACATGGGCTACAAGAGCGAATGCGACCACTGCGAGGACACCGTCGACGAACCGATGCTCATGGGCCAGTTCCACGAGGACGAGTACATGACGAGCGACGTCGGCGACCTCCTCAAGGACGCCGGCTACGACCTCGCCGATACCATCACCTTCTGTCCCGACTGCACGGTCGAACTACTCACCGATGCCGGATGACGCCGACAGCCGCGAACGCGCCCGCCGCCAGTACTGGCAACGCCGATCCGCGAAGGGCTGGCGATGCCCCGGCTGCAACCGGTCCCGCAGCGAGGTCGACCGCGTCGACGTCCACCACCGCGACGGCAATCCGAACAACAACGACCCCGACAACCTCGTCGCGCTCTGCCGGCGCTGCCACCTCGGCGGCCAACACGACCGCGACGTCGACGAAGAACACCTCGGCCCACCCGAGCCTCGAGGCACGGGCCCGCCCCAGCCGCGCAACCTCGACCCGCCGTGACCCGTCCGCGACCGCCATGCACGGTGAGTTCCGACGAAACCCCCATGCACGACGATGACATCTGAAGAACCGCTCCCGGATCGCTGCGCGGCCGAGTGCCGTGACGGCGGCTACTGCACGAACTATCCCGTCGACGGCGCCGAGCGCTGTCGGATGCACGGCGGCACCCAGCCGACGGGATCTGACTCGCCGAACTTCGAGCACGGTGCGTACTCGAAGCACTTCAAGAGCGACCTGTCTGACCGCGAGCAGGAGGCGTTCGGCGACCTCGTCGACGCCCTCAAGGACGAGGAGCGCACCCAGGACGTCTTTCGGGAGACCGCCGCCGAGCTGTTCCTCAAGTACAAGCGCTCCGGAGATCCGCGGTTCCTTCGGGAGGCCCGGCAGTTGCTCTCGGAGTTCAACGTCGTCGACGCGACCGACCACCGCGAGGTCGAGTTCGACGTCACGACGATGAGCCCCGAGGAGAAGGAACAGCTCAACGGACTGCTCGACCGCAACCCCCAGGAGTAACCGACCATGTCCGACCTCGATCTCTCCCAGCTCGCCGAACAGCACCCGCTCGCCCACCCGGCGGTCGCGAGCATCCGGCTGTTCGACTACAGCAACCCGCCGGGCGACCACCTCCTCGAGTTCTACAACGCGCTCTGGCGCGCCACCGACCCCGACTTCCCCCACGCGCCCACCAGGATCGCCCGACTCATGCCGCGCGGCCACGGGAAGACCGAGGGCGCCGGCGTTGTCTTCCCGACCTGGCTCGTCCTCAGCCAGCCCGACGTCCGGGTGGCGGTGATCTCGAAGACGAAGGGGCTCGCCGCAGAGCGGACTGAGAAGGCGGTCGAGTACATCGGTCGGTACGCCGAGCAGTTCGGGATTGAGATCTCGGACGAGGGCCGCACCCAGCTGACGACGTCGGCGAACGACCACAAGGAGCCGACGATCAGCCCGTACGGCATCGAGTCGCAGCTGACCGGGAAGCACTTCGACTGCATCGTCTACGACGACATCGCCGACTGGGACAACCAGCGCACCGAGACCCAACGCCGGAACGTCCGCAACTACTTCGGCGACTACGTCGACAACCTCCCGAGCAACGACAGTGTGCTGCCGAACGGGCCCGTCCAGGCCGTGATCGGCACCCGGAAGCACCTCGAGGACATCTACGCCACCCACATCCTGGACTCGGCGACCTGGGACGTCGAAGTCTACCGAGCCATCCACGAGAAGGACTGGCCGATCGTCGAATCTCGGGACTGGAAGGTCCGCGGCGAGGACGGCGAGCTCTACGACTCGCTCGCTGACCTACCGCCGGATGTGAACCTCGCGAACGACGGCGTCGTCCCGAACCGGGACGTCAACGTGCTCTGGCCGGAGCTCCAGCCGCCCGAGTCACTCCTGTTCGACATCGTCGACGGCGACAGCTCGCTGGCCGTCTGGCAGCGGGAGAACCAGCAGGACCCGAACGCGCTCGCCGGCCAGGTCTTCCAGTCCGAGTGGCTGATCTACGAGGACGAACTCCCGACCACCGAGGACGGCGAGCCGGTGCCGCTCCGGTGGGTCGCCGGCCTCGACCTCGGGCTCGTCGAGGACCCCCAGAAGGCCGCCGAGGGCGACAGCGACTACACCGCGCTCGCCGTGGTCGGCGTCGATCCCCGGAACAAGCGCGCCTACCTGGACCACCTTGTCCGCAAGCGCGGGATGAGCGTGAAGGGCATCGTCGAGTGGGTCCAGGCGCACGTCGACGGAACCGCGGAGGGGTCGCCGGGCTACGAGATCAGCAAGCTGCTGGTCGAGCAGAACGCCGGTCGCGGGCCCGGCCAGCGCCTCCGCGATGACACCGACATCCCGACCGAGAACGTCTCCTCGAGCGGCTCGAAGGAGTCTCGAATCCACAGTCTCTCGGCGGACTTCGAGAGTGGGACGCTCCGGATCCACGGCGACCCGGACGAGCAACCGTGGCGGGGCTGGGAGCAGAACGAGTGGGTCCAGTTCCCGACCTCCGCGCACGACGATCGCCTCGACGCCATCGAGCTCGCGATGCGTGCGGTCGGGTTCGGGTCGGTGCCGGTCGCGACCGCGACCATCGGCGAGGGCCCGCCGCCAAGCACGCCCGAGGAGAAGGCGCGCCGGGACTTCAAGCAGAGCCCGATCGGGCAGGCCGTCCAGAACTACCAGGACCAGCAGCGCGGAGGGTTCCGCCGATGAAACTGCCGGCGCCGATCAACCACGACCCGAGCAACGAGCGCCCGGCGCCGACCGAGGACGAGCTCGACATCCGGGCGCCGCTCGACACGATGCCAGCGTCGTCGTTCCAGTCGTCGAACGTCCACTCGGCGCTCTACGACTACGGCGAAGCCCAGCTCTACATCCGATACCTCCGCGACGGCCAGGATGCCATCTACGAGTACTGGGGCGTGCCCGCCTCGACGTGGGACGGCCTCCTGAAAGCCGCCAGCAAGGGGTCGTTCATCAACGCGAACATCGCCCAGAGCTACACGTACAGCAAGCTGTCCGCGAGCAGCTTCCCGCAGCGAGGCCACGGCCTCAACAACGACCTCGCGCGCCGGTTCGTCACCACACCGTAGGAGCACACGACCATGGGAATCTTCGAGAATGCAACCCGAGAAGCAGCAGATCGCTTGCACAGTGACGACGCCGGTACCAACCAACCACCGCCGACGAGCGCGTCGACGGCCACTATGGCCGGGTCGCGGGCGGCCAAGACTACGGTCGCCGGCGAGACCGTCACGGTCGAGGAGCCCGAGACCGTCCAGGGCGACGACGACACCTGGCTGTCCGGCACAAACAAGTACGGCTGGCCCCGCGGCCGCGAAGCGCTCGAGGCCCGGGAGATCGTGCAGACGTCGGCGATGCAGTCGATCACGAACGGCATCGTCGACCAGCTGGTCGGCGGCGAGCTCGCATTCGAGAGCGAGACCGAAGGCGAAGCGGACGGCGTCGAGGCCGAGGTCCAGGAGCTCATCCGGGACGTCCTGACGGGCCCGCACCTGATGGACGACGACCTCGACGACCTCCTGACCGCGGCGGTCGAGGACATGATGGGGCCCGGCAACGCCTACTGGCAGCTGCTCTCCTCGGAGGACGGCAGCCTGCCGGTCGTGAGCCTGATCCCGCTCGACGCACTCACCATCCGGCACAACTACAACCGGCACGGCTACCCGAAGGATCCGCCGTACTACCAGGCGTCCAGCGCGTTCTCGGGTGACAGCATCGCGTCGATGTCGAGCATGAATCCGACGCCGCTCCAGGCGGAGGATCTCGCAGTGATGCACTACCCGAAGGGCCGCCGGACCCACAAGGTCTACCCGGTGAGCCCGAGCCTCCAGGTGCGGGAGTGGCTTGAGATCCTCGCGAACTCGACGACCCACCATAACCGGTTCTACAGCGATAACGAGATTCCGCCGGGCCTCATCCAGATCATCGGCTCGCAGAACGTCGACGACGTCAAGGACAAGATCCAGGCCGCGTCGGGCGACCCCCGGGACGTCCCGGTGATCGGCGGCGAGGGCGGCGCGCAGTGGATCGAGCTCGGCGGGACAGCGGTGAACCTCAACATCATCGAGGAGCAGCGCTGGTTCTTCCAGATGTGCCTCGCCTCGCTCGGGCTCGGCAAGCAGGAGCTGGGGTTCATCGAGGACGTCAACCGGTCGAACGGCGAGGTCGAGTCGTCGAGGATCTACAAGCGGGTGACGGGCCCGTTCGCCAAGCAGTTCCACAAGGCGTTCGAGCACATCGCCAGCCAGTTCGACGCCTACAACTCGCTCGACGAGCCGTTCAAACCCCGGCTCCGGTTCACGGATCCACGCGAGGAGCGCGCTCGCGAGGAGCGCCTGCGCGAGATGTACAACGCCGGCGGGCTCACCCTCCGCCAGTACATCCGGCGGCGGGGTGACGACGACCTCGCCGACGAGGACCTCACGGTGGAGCTCAACGGGGAGACGGTTGACTACGGCGACCACCCGAAGCACGTCGTCGACGCACTCCTCCGAGACGCTCGCACTGGTGAGGACGCAAACAGTGACGTGGGAAGTGAGCCTAAATGACCTCGTCCAAGACGACCTTTGCTGAAGCAGCTATCAATTCTGGTCCAGGGAGTACAAGGGCGACAAGTAACAACCTAAGCGGACTAAACGGTCCTCCGAGTTGGCTCCAGAACTCCACGAGAACAGCGAGGAGAACGAAACTCAAGATAAGTCGGCCGCCGAGGTATCTACTGAAATCTATTAGTCCTTCCATACCTCCGGAACCTGATTGAATCATAATAAACACCCTACCCTCAACGCATAGGAACTCTCCCGATGACCCCACTGCCTGCCGTGGGCGTGGGACGCGAAGGGCACCATCACCACGGCCACCCCCCTTTTCGAGGACATGCACTGACATGACTCCCCAGAACGAGCTCCAGCATCGCGCCTATCACCAACCCGACCCCGACCGCGTCACCGTCCGGGAACCCGACGACGAGGACACGGACGGCGTGTTCACGGTCCGGATGCCCATCGCCAGCACTGGCGAGGTCCGGAACCAGGGCGACGACCCGCTCACCCGCGACGAGCTCGCGGGGATGGCCCAACAGATCGAGGAGCGATCGGTCGGCGTCTTCCTCGACCACGGCGCCAACCGCGACATCTCAGCGTCACGGTACGGCGCCACCGGCAAGGTCGGCGAGTGGGCGAACCCCGACGTCGTCGACGCCGGCGAGGAAGATCTCCTCGAGGCCGACGCCCGCCTGATGGACCCCGACACGCTCCCCGACGCGACCGGGAGCGTCCGGGAGGCACTGTCCGCGCTGAAAGCCCAGGTCGAGCGCGACTTCGCGCTGTCCTCGAGCATCGGCTGGCGCGAGGACGACACCTACCCGGGCGGGAACGACCTGATGGAGGCGTCCATCGTCGGCATCGGCGCCGACCCTCGGACGACGAGCGAGGCGCCCGGCGCTGCGACAGCTCGGGCTGTGGTGATGGGCCCAGATGGCGACCACCGCCATCTCTCCGGCCAGCAGGCCGAGATCGCCCAGCAGATGCTGGCGTCCTACCGCGACGAACAGGGCAACGGCAGCGTCTCGAACTTCGAGGACTGGCTGTGGTCGGTCGCCTACTACGAGTTCGACGACAACCAGTTCCACGCTGCACGCACGGCCCTCCAGGAGTTCTACCGCGACACCACGCCGCTCGAGGAGCCGGTCAGCGAGCAGTTCGCACCCTTCCTCGACGGCCAGCAGGACGCCAGCGGCGACGGAGATGGCGATAGCGGCGACGGTGCGGAGCAGAACCAGAACGACATGAGCGACACCGACACCGAACAGTCCGGCGACGAACCGGACAACGAGAACGACGGATCGGACGGCATCTCGGCGGACGAGTTCCGCTCGACGATGCTCGAGATGCAGGAACAGCAGACCGAGACCCTTCGGACCCTCGCCGACTCGCTCCGTGCTGACGACGAGGACGACGAGGACAACGAGGGCGACGATGACGACGACGATGACGACGAGCCCGGCGAGGACGACGACGATGACGGCGAGCAGTCGTCCGACGACCCCGACACCACGCAGACCGTGGTGATCGACGGCGAGGAGCGCGCCCTCGAGGACGTCGTCGACGAGCAGCGCGAGCAGCTCGCGGCGCTCCGCGAGGGCGGCGTGAGCCTCCACGACCTCGACCTCGACACCGTCGACGACGCCAGCAGCGACGGCGCCGACGGCGAACGCGAGGCCAAGACCGAGGAGTCCGAGCAGACGACCAGCGACCCCCGCGACCTTCTGTAACCCATGAGCACGACCCCCAACTCCACGCAGTTCGACGACCTGCAGACGGACCGCGACATCGCGGCCCGACTCGCATCGCCTACTGACGACAACGCCCGGACCGTCTACGACACGCTCCTGCGCGCCTGGGGCCTCCCCGAGGTCCCGATCGAGCAGGGCCGGACGGGCGTCCCCATCTCCCACATCCAGGACAAGCTCCTCGCGAGCCACAAGCGCGCCGAGGACGACCCGGACGCCGAGACGCGCGCCGAGCAGCAGTACGGCACGCGCTCGCCGTTCGCCGCCGCTGCGGCGGCCGGTGACGGCTACGACGACGTCGACTCCTCGGACCGCATCAGCGCGATCGACGACATGGTCGAGCGCGCCGCCATCGACAAGTCCGTCGTCGGCGCCGCGACCCCCATCGAGGTCGACCCCCGACTCGTCGACGTCCAGCGGTCGGCTGCCCCGATCCTGGGGATCATCACGACCCAGGCGCAGGCCGGTTTCACTGCGCAGTACAACGTCATCGACAGTCGGAACGACCCGATCGGCATGGTCTCCGAGGCGGAGGCCGCGGGTGACATCTCCTCGCTGTCGGAGGGTGACTTCGGGCTCACCACCGAGTCGAAGGACATGAAGATCTACCTCGACCAGGCCCGGATCTCCGACTACAGCCAGCGTGCGGAGGATACGCTCGGCTACATGGACCTGAGCGAGACCACGCTCGGCCAGCGCGCCATCGCTCACGCGCTGTTCAAGGCCAAGCAGATCTTCTACGGTGACCCTTCGGTCGCGGCGGGCGACAAGTCCATCGAGGACGGCGACGCCTACGAGGGCATCGCGAAGATCGCGAGCGACGCCGGGAACACCGTCGACAAGTCGACGAAGTCGAGCGGGTTCCTCGAGGACCTCCTCGACGAGGTCACCGGGCTCGTCACCGACACGGGCGCGATGTGGGATTCGACCCGCGTCGTCTGCAGCCCGCAGTTCTACAACAAGGTCTACGACGAGGTCACGCCCGTCGTCCGGCTGGACGGCTACGACGCCGACGTCGAGTACGGGCCGAACGGCCTCGCGATCGGCTTCGAGCAGGGCAGCGTCCAGATCTCGCCGTGCGACAACATCCGCTCGTACAGCGGGCTCACGGGTGTCGGTGCGAACTCGAGCACGGGCGACGTGTTCGTGTTCGACGAGCGTGCGCTCCAGTTCCGCCAGCTGGCGCCGTTCTCGACGGTGCCGCTCGGGCGGACCGGCCTCGCGGACAAGGTCGCGATGTTCGAGTACGGCACGCTCATCGACAAGTCGCAGGGCAACCACACGCTCTGGCTGCAGAACTACAGCCTCTGAGGTGCCAGATGACGCATAGTACTACAGTCGAACGGCGTGGGATCGCGGGCGACCACGAGTACGTGGTCGCGACGCTCGACATCACGTCGCTCGACGCGGCGAACAACGAAACGTTCGACCCCGCCAGCGAGTTCGGGTTCGACGACGTCTTCGGTGTCAGCATCCTTGGCGTCGAGAACGCCGGGTCGTACATCGCACAGTTCGACCATCTCGCCGGCAACGCCCTCTACGTCGAGGGCTACGGTGGCACCGACCCGACCGCCGGTACGGACGTCGGTGAGGTCCGAGTCAAGGTCTCCGGCGACGGGAGTGCCTGACCCATGCAGGTCGAGCATCCGCTCGCCGGCGACGGCGACGGCGTCCCGCCCGGCAAGGTCGACGTCAACGGCGAGGCCATCTCGGTCGACGAGGAGGGCGTGTTCGAGCTCCCCGACGATCAGTCCGGGTGGCTGCAGCGGTTCGCAGACGCCTACGACGTCGACCCCGAGACGCTCATCCCCTCGGACGACGCGGTGGAACCGCCGTTCGACCCGAGCGAGTTCAACGTCGACGAGCTCGAGGAGCGCCTCGAGGGCGCCGATCTCACCGTCGACGAGCTCGACGCGCTCGCCGACGCAGAGGCGGACGGGAAGAACCGCGAGACCGCTCTCGATGCGATCTCCGACGCGAAGGAGGAGTAATCCGTGCCGGGTAACGACAAGTGGACGTTCACCCTCTCCATCACGGACACGAACACCCACGACCTCCCGAACACCGACGGCGACGACAGCGGTGCCGCGACCAACAACGGTGGCGAGGGGCTCCAGGTCGATCGGGAGAAGACCCAGCTGGTGAAGGTCGTCAACACGCACGATCAGGACCTTACGGTCAACCTGCGCGGGTCGACCCACGACGACGCCGGCATGGCCGAGGACGTCCAGGACAGCGGCGGCAAGACCGCGTCCGCCAGCGGTGGGGTCGCGTACTTCAAGACGGACGCACCCTGGGACTACCTCCGCGTGACGGTCTCCGCAGCGACCGCGCCGACCGCCGGCGATGTAACGGCTGTCTTCCAGGAGGGCTGATAGATGCCGACGGGGTTCTGCGAGACCGAGGACGTCCGAGAGGCACTCCAGGAAACCGATCTCTCCGGGTCAACCAACGAGTCTATCGTCACGAGCGCGATCACGGCGGTCTCGCGGTGGTTCTCGAGAGCGACGAACGGCCACTGGTACGACTCGACCGCCTCGTCGAGCGACCTCGTCGACGCCACGCACGCGACCGCGTCGGACGTCCGTCTAGACGTCCCCTCGAGTCCGCACCGCCAGGACCGCCAGCTGTTCCAGCACGAGACGGGCGTCCGCTACCCCGTCACGCGGAACGGCCCGTACGCAAAGATCCAGCTCCCCCACCCGTACGTGACGTCGGTGACCGTGCTCGAGGTCCGCGGCCGCGGCGGTGACGTCGAGGACTGGGTCGCTGCCAGCGACAAGCAGGAGGGCCGCGGATCGACTACGGGGGGCTGCTCTCGCTCGACTACGAGTACGGGCTCGACTGGCAGACCGAGGCGTGGGATGACGTCCAGCGGGGCGTCGCGAACCTGGCGGCCGCCGAAGTCGTCGACGACGACTCCGTCATCGCGCAGATCCCCGAGAACGCCCGGCTCGCCGGCGTCAGCACCGAGCACCAGAACCTCATCGACACCGCCAGCCGGTTCCTCGACCCCTACCTCGCCGGAGGGAACGTCCGGTGAAGCTCGACTCGGACTTCGAAGACCAGCTCCGTGAGGCCGTCCTGGACGAGGCAGAGCACGAACTCATAGGGCAACACAACGGCCTCGTCCACCAGGCCATCCAGCGGAGCCGCGAGGCGCTCGAGCAGTTCGCCGACCAGTACGACGTCGAGCCGATCCTGCAGTCGCTCGAGGGCCCGGAGGTCGACCGGACGGACGACTCGATCACGATCCGGTGGCGGTTCAGTCACCCCGCGGCCGGCTACTTCGAGTTCGGGACGCCCGACCACTACGACATCGAGGGCAACCCCGTTCTGTCGTTCGTCTGGACAGACCCGCCGGCGGACGCGATCCCGTGGCTCAGGGAGAACTTCGAGCGCGAGGGCGACGGCTGGCGCGTGTTCCTCCCGGAGGTCGACTCCGGGGAGGGCATCAAGGAGACCCGATTCACCCGCCGCGGACTGCGGTGGCTCCGTAACCAACTGGAGGAGTGGTAGATGGCAGACCCACGCTACGTCGATCTCGTCCTCAACTGGTTGGAGTCGAACTGGGACAGCAGTAACTACCCCGGAACTGACAGCAACGGCGACTTGACCGGGAAGGTCCCGGCGTTCGTCGACAAGGACGACACGACATCAACGTCGGAGTACTCGGGCCGTAAGGTCGCCTTCGACCTCTCGAAGAACAACGCCGTCATCGTCTCGTCGAGTCCCGACCGGACGCAGGAGCCAATCGGCTCGTCGTTCGACTACCGGTTCGAGGACGGCGTCAGCATCCGGGTCGTGGCCGCCCACGAGAGCGAGGTCGCGTTCCCGGGCGACGATGGAACGCCGGCGGGCGTCGCCGGCAGTGACGAGTTCCGCCAGCTCTACCAGGAGGTCCGCCGCGTCCTCCACGCCGATCGTGTCTGGCCGAATCCGAACCAGTCGGGCAGCCAGCACGCGTACACGCTGCGCATCCCCGACGAGACGAATCTCTCCTCGCGGTATCAGAACCTCTACGAGTACGACATCACCGTGCTCGTCCGCGGCCACGAAGAACTATGACTACACTCAGCAGCATCCCCCCTGACGACGGAGGTATCGACACATGACCGGCGCCGGCACTGCGGACCTCGCGTTCGCGAAGGAGTCCAGCTTCCTGGGCTCGCTCGTCGACAGTGACGCCGACGGCACCCCGGAGTACTTCGAACCCGGGAAGGATCCGACGCTCCAGGAGCTCACCCTGCAGCGGGCGCTCCAACGCCAGCGCGACCCGTCGAACGTCTGGTCGTCGCAGTCGGTCGCCCAGAACCTCGAGGGCGCGTTCGGCATCCAGTTCACCATGGATGACTCCCGGATCGGTGACGTCCACGACATCGTCTTCAACGACGCCGGCACCGGCCTCACCTCGGGGCTCGCCGCCTCCAGTCGGTGGTTCCTCGGCCTCGACTACCTCTCGGGGACCGCCGAACGCGTCCTCAAAGGCGTGGTCCCGATGGACTTCACGGTCGAGTACTCCCAGGGCGGCCAGATCCGGCTCAACATCACGTTCGCCTACGCCGACGAGGAGTACAACACCTCGATCACCCCGAGCTCGGTCCAAGCCGCGAACGGCGCCTCGGCCCAGTGGCACGGGATGGACCTCACAATCGGCGGAACCACTCAGGTGAAAGAACAGAGCGCGACGCTGTCCATCTCGGACATGAGCCGGTTCCAGCGCGGCTCCGAGCCCATCGCGGTCGAGGCCGTCGTCGCCAACCCCCAAGCAACCCTCGACGTCACTGGCATCTTCTCCGAGACCAACCAGATGGAGCTCGCCTACGGCGGCTCGGGCCAGACGACGACGTCGAAGACGATGAGCAGCGTCTCGGGCTCGATGGCGCTGTCAGCCGCCGGTGCGACGGTCACGACGTACAACTTCGGCCAGCTGAAGCCGAACGAGTACTCGTGGAACGAGCTCCTCGGCACTGAGGATACGACCGAACAGGTCCCGTTCAACATCGACGGCAACCCTGCGGTGAGCATCACGTGACACTCAACAGTGAGACCCTCCGGCTCGGCGACGAGCTGGACCGGCTCGACGAACAGGCCGACGAGTACGCCCAGCTGCTACGCGACGCCGACAACGACGACGGCGAGGAGGGGGAGTCTGCGTCGGCGGCGGCGCTCCAGCAGTCGGCGAACGAGATCGACCAGCAGGGCCGCGGCGTCGCCTACCTCGCTGCCGAGTACGGCGAGGACGCCGAGGTCGTCGTGGCCGGCCTCGACGCTGGCGAGTTCGCACGGGTCGAGGACCGCGTCGCCGCGATCCGTGCGGGGCGGACCGACCAGAGCCCGACCCCGGGCGCCCACCGGAACGTCTACGCGGCGGTCGGCCTCCAGGACGCACCGTTCCTCGACCTCGAGGACGAGGCCGACCTCTCGCAGCGCGAGCGCGTCGACGCGAAGCTCGACGCGGTCAGCGCGCTCCCGGTCGGGGCGACGAAGTGGCTGTACGACCGCGTGGACAACCTCTCGACGGTGTCGGAGGGAAACTGGCGGCGCTTCGGCGAGCGGCTACAGGAAACGTCCACGGACTGACGACGGACGAGCTCGTCTTGTACGCGATCGGCCTGCTCGGCACTTACGGCATCCCTCCGCGGGAGACGCTCGAGATGCCGTGGCGGTACGTCGAGGCGATCCTCACCGTCGACCAACTTAAAGCGCGAGGTGGAAGGCTATGACAGAGTTCTCAACCGGCGCGAGTCTCGAGCTCACGGTCCCCGACCGCGAGCTGCGGGCGGCGCGCCAGCAAATCGAAGAGGAGATCGGCGAGACCCCCATCTCGGTCTCGGTCGACGTTGAATCGAGTGGCGCCGGCGCGTCGAGCGTGAACCGGCGGTCGCGGGAGAACGCGATGGCGCGTCAGCTGATGTCGACGTCGAACGACTACCTGGAGGACGTCAGCAAGTACGGTGAGGAGAACCTCCAGTTGAACCAAACGCGGAACGAACTCCTCCAGGAGCTCGTCGACGAGAGTGAGGTCGCCGGCGGCAGTGGCAACATCGGACTCCCCCGGCCGCGCAACCCCGGCGGCGGTGGAGGTGGCGGTCTCGGCGGTGCGGGCCTCGCGGGCGCTGCGATGCTCGGGACTGCGATGCTCGGGCTGACGAGCGCGCTGACCGGGTTCGAGATCGAGGTTCCCGACATCCCACCGCTGGAGGTGCCGAAGATCCCGCCGGTCACCATCAAGAAGCCGGACTGGCTGCCGCTCCCGGTCGCCACTCCGACCGGTACCGGGCCCGGAACTGGGACTGGCACCGGGACAGGGGGTTCGGGCGTCACTATTCCGGGGACTGGAACACCGGGGGTGTCGCCGCGTGATCACGGCGTACCATCCGGTGGAGGGTCACCGTCACCGGGGCCCTCGGGGATGAACCTGCCCCTCCCAGATCCGGATACTCTCTGGAAGGTGGGTGTTACTGGAGGCGCTGGCTACTTAGCGAAGGACTCAATCAAATCAGGGCTACGGGGAATTCTCGGTTCTGGAAGCGCTGGCGCTGGCTTTCCGGTTCTGACCCCCGAGATGCTTCCCGAAGGCAATCCGCTGGGGACGAACCCTATGACGGGGAAGGACCTTCCGCCGTCGATTCTCCAGGAGGAGGGTCGCGAGAAGCGGCTTGGTCCAGCATGGGACTGGGTGGAGGGGAAGACGCAGCTCGGGGGCAAGAGCGAGACGGAGTCTGGGTGGAACACCGACACGCGGAAGAACCAGGCTCGAGAGCGCAAGCAGCAAAAGACGACGGTCAACTACGAGCCGACGTTCGAGGTGAACCTCCGAGAGTTGAAGCGGATGATCCGCAAAGACGTCAAGGAGGTCGAGCGGCGGGTCAAGAACATCGAAAGCGAACTCCCAGGCGGTGCAGGCGGGCCGGGCAGCGTCCACCAGCTTTAGCTATTCGACCTCTCCTATTTCCTCCTGAAGTTGTCGATTCTTGCGTTTCAGCTGAGCATACGAAAGAATACAGACGGTAAACCCGGCAGACATAATCCCGAGGTCGAGATCCCCTTCCTGAACAGCGGTCCAGAGACCACCGACTCCACCGACCAGTCCGGCGATCACCCACCAGTATTTGTCCATGAACTCGCCGCGCATATCTCGCTAGCTCTCAGCCGCCTGTAAAAAACGTTCTGTCAAACCCACACCACCATCACCATGAGCTTCACCGCAAAACTCGTCCTTCCGCCAGGGGACGTCGACAACGACGGTACCGACGAACAAGGGACGTTCGTGTTTTCCGGAAGTAACGCCCAGGTCGAGATCTACACCGTGTTCAACTGGCTCGCCGAGAGCGGCGGCCAAGCCACCAGTATCGTCGACGTCCTGGTCAACTGGTTCGAGAACCAGACCGACACCGACCTCCCCGCAGGGATGGGCCAACGCCAGGGCTTCTACATCGACGCCGGCGCCGGCCAGCACGTCTTCGAGATCGCCGCCGACCCCGCCGAAGGCACCGGCGACCAGTGGGGCGACACCGGCGACGCCTCAACCGTGACGGAGACCGACGCGACGGGCGGCACCGCAATCCAGAAACAGATGGTGCTCGACCACTACATCCAGCGGGTCACCATCGACTCGACATCGCCGGCGACCCTCCACATCGGCGAGTACTCCAAGAACGGCCTCCTCAGCCCCGTCGACGTCGTCCTCTCCGAGCCTCGGTTCTCGTTCGACAGCACCCAGCAGTCCAGCACGTTCGACATGTCGCTGACGATGATCGAGGCCGGCACGCTCGACTCCCTCATCGACGGCGGAGGACGCCGAGAGCGATAACATGACGGAGAAAAACCTTTACACCCTCATCGTCCCGAGCGACGCGCAAACTCTCACCCGCAACCAGATCCAGCGGAACACCGCCACGCAGGGCCTCCTGAACGAGGGGACTGCGTCCGTGCAGTCGCTCTCGCTGGATCCGGACCAGAAGCTGCTGCGCGGACAGTACCGCGGGAAGTACAGCGAGTTGATGGCCGAGGAGTTCGAGGAGCTGTTCTCGAGCGACGTCGAACAAGTCCCGTTCTTCGCGGTCAGCAGTCAGTCGAAGGACGACGGCTACTACACGCTCGCGAACGTCGACATCGAGCCGGTCGACCCGCGGACGAGCCACGTCCACTCGTTCGACGGCGTCCTCACGAAGGCCGGGACACGATCGACCCACCACCGCTCGGTCGCGACCACCGTTCGACAGGTCGAGAACGACATGGGCAACACCCAGACCGCGCTCGTCGGCGTCGACGCTGGCGCAACCAACGTCCGGTGGTACGACAACGAGAGCGAGCAGACCGAGGCCGTGTCAGTCGTCGAGACCCGGACCGGCGAGAAGGGAAGCGTCGACGTCGTCGACGCGCTCGCCTCCTCGTACGACAATCCGACCCTCGTCTACGACCTGCCCTACTCGGATGAGGGGAAGGTCGACGTCGTGGTGTGGGACGATCATGGCCGGTCGAAGCTCGACTCAGATGGGGTGAACTCGTGGCAGTGGGTGTTCGCGACCAGCCACGAGTTCGCGGGGAGCGCGATCGTCGACAACGGCCTCGTCCGCGTCCAGTTGGACTCGGGGCTCTCGGTCACGCAGTGGGACTCCTCAATTAGCTCGTGGTCGGCGGTTTCGCTCGGCTCGTCGAACTGGGAGCTCGACGACTGGAGTCTCACCCGGATCGGGCCCGGCCGCGTCGAGGCACGGACGCGGTTCCGAGATCCGTCGACGTCGCCAACCTCGTACTTCGAGCTCGATATGCGACTCCCTCGAGGCTGGACGCTCCCGCAGTGGGTGGTCGCCGAGAACGAGCAGGGGCCGACCCCGTCGGGCCTCCAGGATCTTCTGTCGCCGGTCGCAGACGGCCAAGATTACGCGGCTGAGGCTTCGCAGGGGCTCGTCACGCGTGAGGAGGTGTCAAAATAGATGGCGAAGTGGTACGATTCCTTCGAGGACGGCGATGCAAGCGGCTGGACAGTTGCAGACGGCAGCGCCTCGTTCAGCGTCGTCAGCGACTACGCCTACGACGGTTCATACTCCTACTACGGGTATCATGATAGCTCTCCCGGCAACTTGGCGTACAACCAGCCGTCGGCCTGGGATGGCGGGAAACAGATTTCCGAGTTCTACTGGGCGTTCCGGGAAGGCCCAAATTCTGCCGGGTGTAAAATCGCGATTCAGAACACCGACTACAACGACGAAATCGAATTTTGGTCATCCAGCCCGGAATGGCAGGTCACTGATGGTGATGGAACTACGCAACTGTACTCAGGAGATGGCCTCGAGCGATGGGTTGTCGTCTACTGCACATTCGACTGGGCGAACGCGAACTATACCGTCGAGTTCGAAGACCAGCAGTCAGGAACCACCAAAACCCATAGCGGGAACCTGGGCTACGGGAACAACGCCTGGCGGGTCTTCATCCGTGGCCGGGGGACGACGTATGATGCGTGGAACGACTACATCGGCGAAGCCCCTTCACCACCGTCTGCGCCGTCGAACACCTCCCAGACAATCGACGCGGACGACTCGATCACCGTCACCTGGACGGACAACTCTGACAACGAGGACAACTTCCGCGTCCAAGTGAGCGAGGACGGCAGCTCGTATTCGACGGTCGCAACGCCGGGAGCGAACTCGACCAGCTACACCTACTCGGCCACACCCGGGACCAACACCCACCGATTCCGGGTTCGCGCGGAAAACACCGCCGGGAACAGCAGCTGGGACTACAGTAGCACGAAACGGACTGATGCGACGGGGCTGGCAGTCGACGCGACGACGGATTCCAGCGTCGACCTATCGTGGACCGGTGCAGACGATGAGTCGGGGTATCACGTGTATCGCGCCGAAGCGTCTGGCTCGACGCAGTCCGATTACACGCAGGTCGCAGACCTCGCTGCGGGGACCAGCACGTACAGCGACACCGGCTTGGAGAATGGCGAGAAGTATTACTACCGGGTTGCTGCGTACTACTCTACGGGTGACAGTCAACTCACCGGCGAGGTCGCCGCGACGACTTCGCTCCCCGCGCCCACGCTTGACTCGCTCGACGCCACGACCGAGGACGAGATCACGGTCAACTACACGCTGAACGACAATTCCAGCGATGGGAATGTCGAAATCGTGCGGTCGACCGACGGCACGACCGGTTCAGTCGTCGCGACAATCTCCAACCTGTCGAAGACGTCCTACACTGATACGGGGCTCTCGGACGGCGAGAAGTACTACTACACCGTCCGGCGGAACACCGACCACGTCACGGACGTGGATAGCAGTCAGGCGAGCGCGACGACCGTTCTTCCAGCGCCATCTGGACTCGCCGTCGACGGTGTCACCGGTGACCAGGCGACCATCTCTTGGTCGCCGAATCACGACTACGGCAACCAGCGTGTCGAGGTAAAGCAGACTGATGCGTCGACGTGGACAGTTGACGGTGACGGAATCGGGCTAACGACCAGCCAGTACACGACGTCACATCTACTGGACGGCGAAAAGTACGACGTGAGGGTCGTCGCCTACACAGACCACGATACTGCTGAGACCGGCACGGTCCAGTTCACGACCGAACTGCCTGAGGCGACCATCGACAGTCTCGATAACGGCATCGAAGACGAGGTCACCGTCAACTGGACGGACGTCATCGACTACGGCGAGTACCGGGTGGAGTTCCGGGAAACTAGCGACACGGACTGGCTCACCGCGCTCTCAGGTCGGCAGACCATCACCGCGGCAGACGGAACGACCAACTGGACCAGCGGGTCGAACGCAACGATCTCGACCGTGAGTACTCCGAGCGAGGACGGCACCGCGGTTCGCGGCGTGACGGACGCCCCGTCGACGCAGGGGTCCCGCTGGATTGAGTACTCCCCGGGAACCGCCGTTGACCTTTCAAGTGACAACTACGTCCAGTTCTGGTACCAGACCGACGAGACTGCCGGGTCCCATGCGCTCGAGCTCAATGACGGCTCGTCGTGGGCCACCCTCGACTTCTCCGGGCAGCTCACCGCCGGGGAGGGTCAACTCGTGCAGATCGACCTCTCCGGGGTTCCCATCGACCTCACCAGCATCGGCCAGTTCCGCTGGCTCTACGACGGTGACGGCACCGGCGTCGATAAGACCATCTACGTCGACTCAGTGCTGGCCGGCAGCGCCACCGTCGGGCAGGCCACCACCTCGATAACCACACCCAGCTTGGAGGACGGCGAGCAGTACGAGTACCGCATCCGTAGCGAAACCGAACACGTCACCCAGTCCTGGTCGGCTGCGGTGAGCATCACCACGGCGTTTCCGACGCCGACGAATACAACGGCAGACTCGGCGGCGAAGACGAGCATCGACATCTCATGGGGCGACCAGTCCGACAACGAGGATGGCTTCCGGATCTCCCGCGCCCGAGAGTACGACTACGGCTGGGGGCCGTTCCAGCAGATCGACGACCTCGCCCCGAACACGACACAGTACACAGATACCACCGTCTCCCCGGGGAACACGTACAAGTATCAGGTTGAAGCGTACACCGAGGACTCAACCAGTGCTGCGGAGACAGGGTCGATCAGTACGCCGAGTTCTGGCCTGCCTCGCGAGCGCGTACAGGCGTCGGGCTGGACGGTGAAGGTCGAGCACCCGTCGGGGCAAACGCTCGAGCCGCGGCTGCTCGACGACCCCCAGTTCACGCCCGTCCTCAACGGCTATCCACGCGTGGAGGTTCCGGTTCCGCGAGACGAGAAGTGGCAGGCGTCGGCGTTCGAGAACGCCAAGCTGTCGGTCTGGCAGGACGGCCGCATCCTTCCGATCGACGAGCTCGTCAGTGTGCGGATGGAGCCGGGTCGGACCATCCTCGAGGGCCGTGGCGGCTCGGAGCTCCGCGACCGCGTGCAGGCCGAGTACACCAGCCGGGACGCTCACCTCGCTGCGGAGGATCTCATCACGGCGAACACGAGCTATACGGCAAACGTCGACGCGCCTGGCGGGTCGGTGAAGTCGGATACGCTCCTCCAGAAGGCCAGCGACAACGCGAGCTTCAACGAGATCGTCGACATCCCGGCGTCGACACCGGCTGCTGTCCAGAACGGTGGCATCGAACTCCTGCAGACGGCGTGGTCGTTTGACGCGGTCGACGAGTGGAGCGACTACAACGTCGCCAGTTTCATCCGTGACAGCAACCACGCGACCGCCAACCCGGACAGTACCGACTACGGGAACGAGGCGGTGCTCTCGCAGAACGGCCACTACATCGAATGGCAATTCACCCCCCAGTACGATATGGCCGCGGGGGCGGTCGGCGCATGGGCTCGTCTCGGCAACCCGAACGACATCACGGACTTGAAAGGGCTGGACATCACCATCAGCAGCCCATCGCTCGGGACCAAGACCGCGGTGGGGTATAGCGCAGGGTACAGCGGGGCTTCCGGTGACAAGTGGGAGGCGCCTCACAACACTGTCTCGGGATCCATCCCGGCCGGAGAAACCGCGACTGTGCGGGTTGAAGTGACTGACGACGCGGCGAGTCAAGACGTCTACGTCGACATCGGTGGCGGCTACGACGGTCGATACAGCTACCGCTGGCACACTGAGGACACGATGGAGACCCACTCTGCGGAGGGTCCCGAGGACTACCCGGACGCCGTCGACGTCGAACTGAACACGGTGAACTCCGCGTACAAGGTCGTCGGCGGCCGGGTCGACGGCACGTTCACCGACACCTCGAACGGCCAGGGCGTGGCGCTCAGCAACGACGGCGGGTCGACGTGGAAGTCCGCGAGCAACACCGCGGACTTCGAGACCAGCTTCTCGTCGACCGGGACCAGCCTCACCTTCCGCGTCACCTTATCGCGGTACAGGTTCCGGAACACGCCGTCGCCGAAGTTCGGGTTCCGGACCCAGCGGCTCGACTCGTTCAAGCTCTACGGCGACCTCCAGGACACGCCCGTGCTCGACCAGCAGAAGTACGACGGCTCACTCCAGGAGGTCCTCACCCAGATCGCGGACTACGGCAACTTCATCTGGGAGGTCAGGCGTGACCGGAACGGCTGGAGTATCGAGTGGACGCAGCCCGGCCAACGCCAAGCGAGCGGTGAGCCCGGTATCGCGGAGTACGCGGTACAGAAAAGCGTGGAAAAGAGCTACGAGAAATCCGTGATCAAGGGGTCGGCCCAGCCGGTGCGTGGCGAGTCCTTCAGCGTCTCGAGCACGGGGACGTGGAAGTCGCTCGACCACGGGAATCTCGTGCCAGCGACGGACCGCGTCTACGACCCGTCGACGGGCGAGGTGTTCACGATCGGGGACGACTACGACGTCGACCGCAGCGAGGGCCAGATCAAGATTTTGTCGAGTGGGTCGATGAGCACGGGCACGACTTACGAGATCGACTACCAGTACAAGACCGAGGGCAGCTACACGCTCGAGTCGGCAACGGATCCGGACACGATCGTGCGGACGATTCCGAACCTCGCGTCGAACCAGGCGTGCTCGCGAGCAGCGCTCTACCTCATCCAGCGGATCCAGGATCCGCTCTGGGAGGCGTCGGTGACGGTGCCGAAGATGGAGGCCGGCCGTTCGCTCGTCGACGACCTCCTGCTCGAGGGGCTGCCGACCCAGAGCGAGCGCCTGGAGATCAGGGAGATCGAGCAGACGCCTCAGGAGGTCGTGCTGCGGCTTGGGAGTCGGCAGTCGGTCGCAGAGGTTATCAACGACATTCAGAGCCGGGTGTCGGTGGTGAGTGACCGGGTGTGAGAGTTAGTGAGTAACGTCTCGCTAATAGAGGGTCAGAGCGTTTGGTCACTCCTGGACAGGAGTCAATTGGCGGCCTTGTCGCTGTCGAGTGGGGGTGTGTCGGTTGAAAACCAAGGCTTCACGCCGTCAGCCGGCGTGAAGTCCCTACCCTTGGTGGCGTGTGGTCACCGACCGAGGTGACCAACCAAACCTTGTACGCCAATAGTATTGGCGTGCATCCGGGAAATTGTACCTTTCCTATTTAACCATTTTCATGCATTTCTCGGTAAGCCGTGATTGAACTGCGCTAGCACGAAGGTGATGAAACACAAAGCATTTAATACACCGTTGATATGGACTCGAATGTACCCCTACCCGACAGGCGTTAAGTAACGCTGCACGCCTCCCCCAGAGGACGACGCAGCCGAAAGACCCCTGTCAACGAAAAGCAACCCCAACCATGACAACGACAACAGACAAGGTACGTGGCGCATTGCTCGCCGCGCTACTGGTGTTCTCTGTGTTCGCGGGCGTTCCCATGGCTGCGAGTGCGCAGTCGGCGAACAACGCGACCGTTAGCACAGGGTCCACCATTGACCTTACGCAAGACGACTCTGCGCTGAGTAGTGTTAGTCAATCAGTTAAGCTGACCGGTGTTAGCGCCGGTAACAATGACGTCCTCGTCATTGATGTGAGCGAAACTACTGCCGCTAACATCGACGTTTCTAACACGGGGTCCGTGTCCGGATCGGGCACCCTCGCTAACGTCGAGGACCCTGTGTACAACGAGTTTAACAACACAATCACTGTCAACTTCACTGGCAGCTACAGCGGCGACCTCACGGTTCCGTTCACGCTCGACGCGAGCAGCAACGACGTGAGTGCTGACAGCCGCATCCAGCACCAGATCTCGCTCGGCAGCAACTCGTACACGGCTGCCTACAAGACGTACAACCGTGAGACGCCCGTCCTCGACGGCACCACCACGGACAGCCACACCGTCTACTCGGGCGACGTCGTGACGTTCGACGCTGGTTCGAGCCAGAACACGGTCATCACGATCTGGAAGCCGGACGGCGACAACAGCTGGACGCAGGTCGACCGGTTCTCGACCGCGCCCGGCACCGCCGTCAACTACAACACGTCCAAGCTCGACGGCAAGTACCGCGTCACCTACAATGATAAGGAGCCTGCGGGTGACCCCGGTACTGCCCTGCAGAACTCCGAGACGAGCCTGACGGTCAACCCGCTCAACCTTGAGGCGTCAGCTCAGGAAAACAACCTCACCACCGAGGAAGCCATCGCAGTTGACGTCTCCTCGGCCGACTTCGGCGGTAGCTTCACGGCCGAACTCTACGAGGAAGGCGCTGACTTCGACGACGACAACCCGGTCGACACTATCAGCTCCACGTTCGACGGGACTGGCGATGCGACCGTCACGTTCGGTAACATCTCCAGCTACGACGACCAGAACGCTGGCGACTACGTCGTCCGCGTCGTCCACGGTGAGACCAGTGTCACCGCCAAGACTGACACGATCAACGTCACTGAAGCTGGCGACGCGCAGGTCAGCTTCAACAACACCAACACGGTCTACCAGGAGCGCGGTGACATCGCGAAGTTCACCGTCAACCTGAAGAACACCGACGACGCGTACGTCGAGGTCGGTGGCGACTCCAGCAACTTCCTGGCGAACTTCTCCGTCAGTGACGGAAGCGACGACGACAAGAGCGTCACCGTCTACGTCAACACCAACGAGACGAACGGCGCCGCCACTGTCGGCAAGTTCATCTCGGTCAGCGACTCTGACTCGTTCAGTGTCGCGAACAACGACGGATCCAGCGGTGCGAACGAGCACGGCGAGCAGGGCGTCTACACGGGCAAGTCGCTCACCCCTGTCGGCCACGCTAACGGTGCTGCGCTGAGCAGCCCGATGGCGACGGGTTCGTACAACCTGATCCTCGGCACCTCTGACGCCCAGCGTGACGCCAAGAAGATTCTGAGCGTCAGTCAGCCGTCGGTTGACTCGCTCAACACGTGGGTCTACGCGGGCTCGAGCCTGCCGGACTCCGACGAGCTCAACGAGCTCGTCAACGGCGTTAGCCAGTCCGACACCATCGCCGCCGGCGACACGGTCGTCGTCGAGGCGCAGGTGTCCGGCATCCACGGCTACATCAACAACAGCATCCAGAAGACCGCGTACGGCTACGGTGACGACAGCGCCCAGAACAGCTTCGTCTACCTGAACGTCACGGAGACGAACACCGGCCCGAACACGGTCGCTAACACTATCTACGCCGGTGCTGCTGACAGCACGTGGTACGACGCGAAGAACAACACCGTCTACTACGCGTTCAAGACGGGTTCGGACGCGACCCTTAGCTCGGACACCGCCTACAAGGCCGACCTGAAGGTCAAGAAGTCCAACAACGTCTTCAAGAACACGCAGAACGCCTCGGCCACCTTCAGTGTCGAGGATCAGACGATGGAGATCACCGGCCTGAACTCGAGCGACGTGCTCGAGGTCGAGGCTGGCGAGAACGCGACGGTCTCCGGTGAGACCAACCTGGCGCCCGGGACGTCCGTGAGCGTCGAGGTCGAGACCGAGGGCCAGCTGTTCACCACCTCGACCAAGGTCACCAAGAACGGCACGTTCAGTGCCACGTTCGACCTCAGCCAGTTCGACGCTGGCACGTCGCTGACCCGCGTCTACGCGGCTGGCGGCTCGACCAGCGACGAGGTCACCGACGCGGTCCTCGTCGAGGCTGCCCAGCAGACCACGACCACCACCAGCGGTGGCGAGACGACGACTGAGTCGACGACGACCGAGTCGACCACGACGACGACCACGACGACTGAGGAGACCACGACTGAGACGACCACCGAGGAGACCACCACCGTGGAGACCACCACCGGCGACAACACCGGTAGCATCCCCGGCTTCGGCATGGCTGTCTCGCTGGTCGCGCTCGTCGCGGCTGCGCTGCTGGCGCTCCGCCGCAGCAACTAGGCATAGATAACTAACCACCGGGATTCCCCGGTCATTCGCGGTTCCAATTTTTTCGGACGCTAAAATCCGTAGTGCCAGCGCTTCCTATACTACGAGACCTGAGTCTCCCGCATCGAAGCCAGTTCCGTAGCTAATTCTACAGACTCGTCTGACTCATTGTGGATGACGAGAATATTCGGGCTTACTTGGACCGGCGCGGTGTCTCCTTCTTCGAATCCGGCCTCAGAGCCGTTTGGGAGTTGCACCATGTAGCCTTGGCCCATGATGGAGACGATGGCGTTCAGCGCACTGAAGACAGTCTGGGTCTCCTCGATCGCATGTGCGACGAGTTCAGCTGCATCTGACTGCGCGACACGGTCACGGTCAAGGATTAGAATCAGGCCGTCGAAGGCGTGAATGCGGATGGCCGCGCGGTAGTTTGGGTATGGTGGATTTTCGTCTTCAGCGCGTTCTTCTGGCTTTAGTTCTTCGACAAGGCCTGCGTCTCGTACTGGGCGTGTAACTTGGAGGCCTAAGTGCCCGCTATCGCCGACTACCTTCATTGAGTTCGGCATACTGCCGCTTATGGGCGCGTTCTAATAATTCTGCTCCAAACCGGGAAACGGTTCTCTCGGGCCGAGAATTTCTTCCAGCCAAATTCTCAGAATGGTAATGCCGAACGTACTTATTGGTGGTCTGGCAAGGTTCAAGTGCGCGTAGTACGGGAGCTTTCGATACCGGGCGGGGAGGAGACCGACCCCGCCGCGCATTTCACGTCTTCGCCTCCCACTCGGCTAGCGGTTGATACGTTTCTCGCACTCGTGCATGAACATGTTCAGGTCACGGCCGACTTCAGGCTCAAGCGTGACAACCGTCCCCCGCTCTTGTGTGTCGGGGAAGTGCATCACCATCGCATCCTCAAATGATCGCAGCGTTCCATTGAGTCCGCCGAATGGGAACGATTGTTGCTCGCGAACTCGCGTTTCCTGGCGGAGTCGTTCCACCATCTGGTCGACTTCTGACCGAACTCGCTCAGCACGGAGATCCTCGCGGATGTAGATGACGTCGTAGTTGTCGGCGTCGTAGACTGTGATGCCGCGGAGGGAGCTGTCGACGTGGTCTCGAAGATACGCGAGGAGCTGGGTGTGGGTATCTCCGTCCATAGGCGGTGCTTACTATCGCCAGTGCAATACTTTCTTTGATGGTTTCGATGAACTCGGTTCAATGACGACTTAGTTTTACCCCGCTCTTACGGTAGTATGGCTGTCACTATCATGCCGTTTATTACAAACCGGTTTGAAGGACCCAGGTGGCGGTAAGTCGCCACCCAGTTCCGGCGCGCCAGCCAGAACCACCGTTAGCTTACCGCCACCCCCCTCACCCAGCCTCCCCCTTCCCTCCACCCACTTTCACTTCCGCTCAGGGGATGGCATACATCTTAGTCACACCCACATGCAACCCCAGATATGTCGCACCAAACGCAGAAACCCCACGGTGAGAAGACCGACTACGGCGCAACCATGGTCGAACTCGCCAAACGCCCCGACGGCACATGGGAGGCCACCCAGCCCGGCCTCGACGTCGTCGGAACCGGCCAGTCAGCAGCGCGGGCAACCGAGGACATGGCTGCCACGATCGCCGACCAACTCGACCGGGATGCCTGACTCACGACTCGCCCGACTCGCGCCCAAGGGCAGGGCCGAACTGCTCGGCGAGATCGCGAACGAACTCGTCGATCTCCGCCCGGACCTCGACGACCCAATCCTCGCTGCCCGCCACCTGGTCTGTCGGTCGGCCCCCGACCTCGTCGGCCTCCAACCCGACGGCCGCGCCGTCTACTACTGGCAACACGCCGAGTTCGCGTCAACAGTCCCGTTCGATGACGAGGACGTCTACGGTGGCGAGTCGGAGATCTTCGCACGACAGGACGGTGTCCTCGAGGCGGCGTTAAATCGGGAGTACGTCTGGGTGCATCCCGACTATCAAGACGCTACTACGAATTGAACTTGAGGAACACTATGATGCCCGCAGCGATGGCGACCAAGAACATGAGAGCGTCGAGTGAACCTGGCACTCCGACAGGTTGGCCCATCTCTTTCGTTAGCCGCACCCACGAACTTGTCACAAAATTCCAAGCGATCAAAATTGCCATGAACGTGACTAAGCCAAGTATCGCGACCAGTCCTTCTCGGTCTGCCATGCCGATAACATAAGGACAAGTGGTAGTAAAGTTTCCGGCGTTTAGGTAAATCTGAATTCAACTTGAAGTCGAAGCAGTATCGCAAATGTGCCACCCCTCGTCGTCGGTATAATGGAGAGTGTATTCAGTCCCATCTCGTTGGATGAAGAGAACATCAGTGTCACCGGACTTATCGACAGTCTGAACTCCATCGAAGGAATCCATCTGCTGGATTTTCTGGAACTCGTCGAACGTGAGAGGACGGTCCGGAAGTGCGTCTTGAATCGCCATGGGACGTTCTTCCCAGCGACTCTATAATTATTTTGTCCCCGTTAACACTTTAAAAGGATGTGCCGATTACAAGTCACTCAGCCCCGTTCTCACGAAGCCTCTTCTAATGCGTAATTTGCGTTCAATCCTCAATCACCGCCGCTCTCCACGCAGTACCGTTTCGTCCGATAGTGTCCCTCCGCGATGCCGTGGCCGGCCATCGCCGCCGCACTACAGCGTTGCGCGAGCTCGATATCCCGTTCCTCAACCCGCCGCTCCCAGTCACAGTCTTCATGTTCGCACCAGCAGCGGTAGACGACCACCGTCTGTTCTTCAAGCATCGAGCAGTTCCTCCTTCGCCTGCTTCACCCGGTGGAACTCGCTCCGATCGCCACCCTGGTCGGGGTGCGTTTGGGCGAGCTTCTGGCGGGCTGCCGCCTTCACGACCTCTGGGCTCGCGTCCGGACTCACCTCCAGGACCTCGTGAGGCTCGGGCTGATCGGCGGCACCGCCGACCACGATCGCGTCGCGCTCGCTGTCGCCCGGCGGGAGTCGGGCGTTCGCGAACTCGCTCTCGCCGGTCTTCACGGGGCGCTGCTGCATCTTCCGCTTCTCGCGGATGTAGAGGTAGAGCGACCGGATGTTGTCACGGAGCCGGGTGTAGGCGTCGCAGGCGGCCGCGTACTGGTCGCCGTCCATCGTCCAGCGGACGACAGCGCCGGGGTCGTCCGGGCTGGCGTTGGCGTACGGGTAGCGCGGGTTCTGCTTCTGGTGCTGGGCGGCGGTGGAGAGCCGCCAGTCGTCGACGCCGACGCGCTCAAGTTCGTCGACGAGGTCGTCGATCGACTGACGGAGCCCAGTGTCGAACCGGTTGTTCCGCGTGCGCTCGCCTGGGGGTGTGCGGTCCCAGCCAGTCGGCCAATCCAGGCCGTTACTCATCGGTATCGTCCTCCTCGCGGGGATCGCTAACGAACTCGTAGACACCTCCTCCGATGTTCTTTACGTGCCCTGCAGCTTCGAGCATCCCGAGTCGGGTGTTCATGTGTTGTCGGGAGTAGCCGAGGTCGTCTCCAAGGTTCTTCGGAGTATTCCGCCCCCATGGCTGGTCGTCGTAGCGTCCGTCTTGAAGTGCGTCGAGGATTTCTCCGTCGACGCCGTCGAGTTTCAGGCTCACTGATTCTGGCATTGGTCAATCGCCACTTTACAATTGTCCTTTGCTTCGTAAATAGCTTTTCAACAGACGGTCTTATCGACCCTCTCTAAGATAGTACAATAGTAAACTATTAGTGGCCGGCTGGCGAAGATGTAACTGAGAAGCGCGGGACACCGGCCGCAGAAGTTGGCCGGGGCGTGCGCCAACACGCCCGACCGTGCTTCGCCAGGAGACGAAGCGATGTCAACTAAGAACGTGAACGCTGAAAACGATACCGAAGCACCGAGCACCGACTGCCCCGTCGTCCTCCCTGACGGCTGGACGTTCCGCCATGACGGCGGCTACGTCGTCGAGCACGAGGAGGCCGGCCTGCGCGTGAAGATCACTAAGCAGTACGGCCAGTCCGGCCGCCACGACGACTTCAAATGGACCGGCACCATCCGCCGCGAAGGCGGTATCGGTGAACCGCTGACGTGGGGCGGCAGCCCCGAGCGCGACCAGCTGCTCGCGAGCGCTGCGAAGTTCGCCGCCGCCACCCCCGACGGCGAGTACGACCCCGCCGACCACGAGCCCGACAACGCGTGGGAGTGGGAGCGCCCGCGCTGGCCGGCCGCCCTCGGCGCCGACGACTACTTCGCGAGCATCGAGGAGTGGAGAGCTGACTGATGGCGCGCTGGAAGCGTGACGCCGACGAGATCCGCGCCGACATCGCGTATGCGGTCGGCGAGGACCAGGACATCATCAGTCTGCTACGCGCGCAGCATCACGGCCGCGGTTGGAACGGGGTCGAGAACTGATGGGTGACGTGGTCGACGCACGCCGTGCGTTCGTCCAGGAACTCCAGGGCCGAGCGATCGTCGAGGAGGTCGACTATACGCGGGATGGCTACGAAACTGTCGTCTTGACGCTCGGCACGCCCAGCAACTCGGCCGAACTTGAGGAGTGTTCCACCTGTGGTGCTGTCGGGCTGGGTGAGCGGATCGAGGACCACGATTGCGGGAGATTTATGGCGGGGAGGGATGAGCAGTGAACGAGATGACCGTGGAGCAGTTGCGTGACTTAGCTGCCGGTGAATCGAAGGCTGCCTTTCGGTCTGCGGCATTGGCGTGCGGGATGACGAGCGAGGAGGCTGACCTGGTGTGGCGGGCCGACGGTCAGCCAGTTACCGGCGACGATGTCGTGGCGGACGTCCGCGAGTCGGGGATGGAACTCCGCAGCGACCGCGGGTGGCTCTTGTCGACTGTCACCGTCGACCTTGAGGAGTGGCGATAGATGCATTCGAAGCACAATTGGGAGTACCCCGACACGCACTTCGAGCTGTTGACGCGGGATACCGGCGACCAGTTTGGGGTCGCCACGGGCGAGGTGTCCTGCGATTTATGCCATTGCGTCAGTCTCCACATCGAACACCTGGATCACGAGCCATGGTGTCGCAACGCCGAGAATAACGACGAGCGGCCGCCCGCCCGGACGCCGACTGGCTGGATCGTACCGGTGCGCCCTGAGCGAGAGGGGCATGATCCGCGTGTGGAGACATGCATCAATGTCGCTCGGACGCGGACGTTGAACCCGATGGATTACGGCGACTACAGCGAATTCTCTACTGCGAAGGCATTGGACTTCTTCGGACAGTTCCTTACCCGCGCCGAGACCTACCACGAGCGTCGTGACCAGCACGACTGGAACAATCTTAACTGGCGGCTTGACGAGCTTCTGCCGGACGAGGTCAACTCATCTGAACACCGGTGTCCTACGATAGTGGATTAATGGCTATCCTACGGGTAATCCGATGGTGACCGAGAGAAGGGTCTATTCTGTGAACATTTAAGAACCGTCGTTCGGAACTACCGCTTAGATGGCTGAAGAAAACGCGGTTGGCGCACTTGCTGCTCTTTTCATTGTCGCGTTAGTGGGCTTTGCGATGATTAACATAATGCAGGGCGCTGACCCAAACAATACTGCCCTTGTCTGGTTTGCTAACCGACCCGACCTGTTCCTTGGTAGCATTATCTTCCTTGTTCTTGTCGGGGCAATACTCCAGTTCGCATCTAAATTATAATGTCACAGGAACAAGTTGAAGAAAAGACCGATAACCACCAGCCCCCAAGAATAGACGACGCGGAGGGGCGGGCTGTTCTTGACACTCAAATCCAAATCCTTCGCCGAATCAATGACGAGTTACTTCGGACACTCCGACTTCATGCCGTCTTCGGCGGAGTCGTGGTGACCGCTCTCTCTGTCATTGGAGTGAATGGTTTAAAAATCAATTCAGTAGATGTAACCAACCAGGTCTTTTGGCTGCTCTCGTTCTCTGCCACGTTATTCGCACCAATGTGGGTCCTCAGACTACTATCTGAGCGTGTCTCTTACTCTGAGCTTACCCTTGGCATCCATCCAGACCCCCAGAATATGCCACAAGCCGAAAAGGATCACGCACCAACTCGTGGAATTCCGGAAAAAACCATTGACTTCTTCACTGCAATTGGAGACGGTATCCTTACACTCCTCTTCCCTAAGATTTCTGTAGAAGCATCAGAAGAGGACATTACTCAAGAAGAGGTTGCCGGAAAAATGCTTAAAGAGAATTATACTGACGCAATCTACCAAAATACCTGGGTCCTCCAGACCCGGGAGGACTACGTCAATAGTGTCCAAAATTACCTTAGTGCGACGTTCATCATCTATGTTTTCGGCTTAGCAGGGATGTATGTATTCTGAGGAGAGGACAAAATAGGATCAGTTAGCTGTCGGTACGGTCGCCGCCGTATTCCAATTTCCCTCTGGAAGAACCTCCTCACCGTGCTCTTCAATCTGCTCCTCAATCCACTCCTCCATTAGAGTTCGGACGACACTGCTGCGGCTCTCGTCGCGGTCGAGTTCTCCGCGACGCTGGAGCTCCCAGATAACGTCGTCGAAGTCTTCGAGCAGTTCGTCGGGGATTGTGAAGCTTGGATGTGCCATTGTGCGTTGGTGCTATCTTGCGATAAGAGCGACTTAAAGAGTATGCCACTCGCAGTCAGCGAGAGTGCGATACTGCGATAGATTTAACTACCGACAGGAGTATACTGCGATAGTGCGATAGTGCGATGCCACATCCAAGCATAACCATGGACGAGTCGCTGTACGACGAAATCGACGGACACCGGCACAGTCGCACTGACCGGAGCCTTTGGTTCCGGAATGCAGCGAGGGTCCGACTGGCTCTCGAAGATGCCGGCAGGTGGCCGCCCGAAGATCTCGACGTTGACCTCGAAGAGGAAGCCGGCGAGAGCACCGCCTAACCACTACGGGAAGTGCCTCGGCCTGTCCTAGCAGGCCGAGACGAGAAGCACACCACAATGCGCACGACCACTTTCGCGCCGAGAGGGCTTTGTTACGCGGCCGGTACCGGCGGGTATCGGCAGCTTACCTCTGGGATTAGCCGGAATCCCCGCGGTGAAAGGAATAGTTTCACTTTCGCTTCGGGTGAGAAAACGGCTTATCTTAACCCCCGTTGTACCAGTGGTTGGACATGCCCGTTTCGAAATCAAAGCAGGGCGACAACCAGGCCCCCGCAAACACCGTCCCTGACACTGACACGGAGACTGTCGAAATCGACCGAACGGGTCCTGAGCGCTACCGCTACGTCTGTCCCAACGGCCACCCCCAGTGGGATCGGACGAATAACCACATCTGGTGTCCCGGCTGTCAGCGCCAGAGCGAACAAGGCGCCGACGTCACACCGGAACACTGGCACGTCTACGACAAGCGCGACGACCGGACCATCCACTGGAGCCAGGTCACCATCCTCGACGAATAGCACCGCCCCGCGACCCCACGTCGCGCGAACCAGCCGGAACGCACCCAACCCTTCCACAAGCCCGGTGCGCCCCGGCCTCTCACGCGGTCCAACCAAGGACAATGAGTACTGAAACCCCCACTACGGAAGAACGTACCGGCACCAAAAAGAACGACTTCGAATTCACCGACGACGAGGTCTCCGACGTCGACCTCACGGAGTTCCAGGTTCACTGCCTCTTCGCGATTCGCGGCTTCGAGACCGGCCGCTACACGCGCACTCGAGGCACCAAGGGCGCGTACGGTCTCGACATCAAGCGAACTCTCGAACGCGACGAATGGTACGGCGAGGAGATTAACCACGGCCGGCTCTACCCCAACCTCGACGGCCTCGTCGATAAGGGCCTCCTCGAGAAGGCCGAGCTCGACAAGCGAACGAACACCTACGATCTCACCGAGGCTGGATCGAAGCTCATCGCGAGGACACTGCAGCGCTACATCGGCTGCTTCAAAGGCGACGCCCCGGACGAGGGACGGTGATCAGCCGTGAGCACGTACAGGCCCGAGGTCACGTTCGATCTCCCATCGGGCGACAGTCGCGTCCAGGACCTCGTCGAGGCGGCCGACGTCGACTACGGCGACACCCACCACTACCGGAACGACCACGACATCGACGATCTCCGATCGCCGCTGCGGGAAACAATCACCGCCGCGACCCACGGCGCCGTCGACCCCGCCGGTTTCGAGCTCCACACCATCGACCATGCGGCGGCCCGAGTCGAGATCACCGGCAGCTTCGTCGCCGGCGAAGACCTGCCAAGCGACTTCGAGTCATTCGCGACGCAGGGGGGTCAAGCGTGAGTCACGCCGACACCCCGTCCTCGGGGACCACATCGGAGGACGTCGACCCGATGCGGACGGAAGTCGCAGCTGCCGCCCCCGGCGATCAGGTCGACCTCGCGATCGACTCCTACAACTGGAGCAACCCGCTCGACGTCGTCGACGCTGACGACCCCGTCGAGTGGGACACGCCGTTCGCCGACGGCTGGTGGACGCGCACCCTCCTCCTTGAGGCCACCAGCGTCGAGTACGAACTCGAGTACAGCAGCATCCCCGACCCCGCGCGCGTCGAACTCTACCGGGTGGAGGACGGCGAGCGCGGCGAGAAGCGCGGCGACGTCGAGCAACTCGCAGTGGTCGAGAATGACAACGACGACGGTGACTCCGACGACGAGGGCACCACGAACGTCGACGTCGAGCTCCCCGACCGACTCACCCCCGAGGACGTCGAGGACGCCGTTGACGACAACCGCCACTCCCACGGGATGGCGAAGCTCGGCGACGTCGCCGACGCCCTCGACCTCTCCGTCGGTCGAACGCGGATGGTACTGGTCGCCCTCGACCTCTACGGCGACAACGTCCAGGAAGTCTACCGGCCGAAGGGCGGTGGTCGCGATGCCTGAGTGCCAAAACTGCGGGTCGTTCGTCACCGAGGCCTATGTCCGCGTCTTCGCACCGGACGGCGTTGAGGACCCCAGGGCCTGTCTCGAGTGCGAAGATAAGATTCGCGACAACGGCAAGATCCGGGAGGCACGCGGGCCACGATCGGGTGGCAGTGATCCGACGAAGTACGACCCCGAGAAGGATCCCACCGTCGACACAACCGCCGATACCGAGACGGCGGAGGCAGGTGGTCGCGATGAGTGAGGATCTCATCGCCATTCTGAACGAGGGCGCCGACGAGAGCACGATGCTCGCACGTGTCCTTCGGCACGTCGAGGACCGGCCGGTCGCCCCTCGCGCCGAGGATTTCCTCGCAGCGCTCAAGTACAGCCCAGCGATCGTCATCCGACTCCGGGCACCCACTGCGGACGGCGAGTCGCTCGAGATCGACTGCCGGTACCGCAACGGTGTCATTCAGTACCGCCACGACTTCCGCCAGCGCGGCGCCGCCAGCCGCGAGGCGTTCCTCTACGACGTCCGGACGACGGACGACATCGAGGTCGTCCACCACCGTGACAGCCAATTCGGCGAGGGCTACACGTGTCCCGACTGTGGCGAGGAGAGCTTCAACCCCGAGAGCAAGTTCATCCAGTCACGGAACATGGTCCAGGTGACGTGCCCGGACTGTGGCGCCGTCGACGAGGCCCCCCAAGGAACCAACCCGGTGCGGCGCCGGGAGGAGGTGGCCTGATGGCGGCGACCAACTGGACCGACGTCGTCCAGGAGGACTGCGAGCGCTGCGGGCACCGAACACCCCACGACGTCTCGCTGGAAATGCGGACCGAGAGCGAGCAAAAGGAGAACGCGGAGTTCTCCCGCGAACCGTACCGGGTCAGCGAGTGCCAGTACTGCGGTACCGAGATCACGCGGAGGATGAACAATGCCTGAGGTCATCCCCGTCGAGGCCTACCACGACCTCGTCAGCGACGACCACCTCAACCTCGAGGAGGCCGACGCGATCGCCGGCGCGCTCAACCGCGTCACCGGAAATGATGTCGACGTCCTCTACCTCCCGGCCGAGCTGGCCGAGGAGAAAGTCCTCGAGCCCGAGGACGGTACCGAGTCGGTGTTCGTCGCCAGACTCGTCCCCGAGCGTGAAACCCAGGCTGCCTACTACGCTCGCCAGGGGCTGGGTGGTGCATGGGTCCCGAAGGCAGCGACTCGGATCTACGTTGCCGCTGGGGACTCGGACATCTACGCACCAGCGTCTACACACGAAACGGAGGGGTCCGCGTGAGCACCGACACCTCCACGGGCATCAGCATGCAGCTCACGCCGCTGGTCTACACGTACAGCACGCACTTGCAGACGATTCCGAATCCCCCGGAAACGTTCCTGATGCGCGACCTCCCCGAGACGCTCCAGGGTGGACTGTTCGATCGTCTTCGCGAGAACGATATCATCGAGCGTGTCGAGAAAGACACTGACGCGGGTGTCTACCGGTGGCGGCTTAACCCGACGGTCGCGGACGCACTCGACCGGTTCGAGAAGCCCGCCGAACCAGGGACGCGCGTGACACCGTGCTGCGGCTACCGCGGATTCTCGAACCTCCGCAACGGTGGTTTCGAGTGCGGCCTCTGCAAGCAGGAGTTCGACGACTTCGATGTCGTCGAGGAGGTGGTCGATGCAGAGTGACTGGATCGATTTCATCCGCTGCGGTGGAACTGGTGAGTACGTCGAGTGCGTTGACGATCTCTGTCACGCGCAGGACCGGTGTATGCACGGCCAGAATACGTGCAAGCTCTGCGAAGGCCTTGGGCGGATAACGACGGCACTCGCCCAACACTGGCGTCGACGCGACCTCTTCGAGAGCGTGACCCTCCCCGATGCGGACCTCCGGGCCCGTGGTAAACTCCATGCGGTCGCTCGCGAGCGGCATCGTACGACGAGTGCCGAGGACGGTGATTCTGATGAGTAAGAGCGAACTCCCCCAAGACTCCCCCACCCCGAATAGCGACGACGACCGGCTTGACGAGCTGTACGAGCTTCGCGAGGAGCTCCAAGAGATCGCCGGTTCGGACGCGAAGTACGCCAAGTACGCCGAGAACGCCCTCGAAAGCCTCCGGGAGGCCGGCTACGATGTCTGAGTCAATCGTCGAACATCTCGGCCCGCAGCGAGACGTCATCGCCGAGCACAGACTCGACTGTGAGAATCGCGTCGGCGAGCTCGTCGCGGTCGACGTTCCGGATGTCGTCCATCGCGTCTTGCCGCTGGGTTTCGGCCTTCTCGACGGCCTCCTGGGAGAGCGCCTGGCCGCACCAGACGCACGTCTCCTTCTCTCGAGGCGTCTTCTGCTCGCATCGGACGCAAATGACGGGCCCGACGGCGTCCGGTTCGTCGGCCTCGACGTCGAGGCCGTGGGCGCGGGCGATCTCCCGTTCGTTCGCATCGTCGAAGACTGCGATGTAGCGGGCGGCGATACTCGAGCCGCGCTTCCAGCCGTGGTGGTCCTCGAGGTGGGCCTGGCTGACGCCCTGGCTTGCGAGATAGCTGGCGCTGGACTTCCGGAAATTCGTCGGAGTGACGGTCTTCGTGACGTCGGCGCGGTCGGCGACCTCCTTCAGGATGTCTCGGACGCGGTTGTTCGAGATCGGGTCCGGCGAGGTCAGCCCGCAGAACAAGGGGTCGCTGTCGCCGCCGGGATGATCGTCGAGCCACTTCCGGACGTAGGGGACGCTCGGGACGAGGACAGGGGATCGGCGACCAGTCTTGCCGTCGAGGGTGACCTGGAGGCCGTACTGGTGGTCGGTGACGGCGCCGACCGTGAGGTCGAACAGTTCGCCCGGCCGGGGGCCGAGGTCCCAGGCGAGACTGACGAGAGCGCGGTCGCGGGAGTTGAGGCAGGCGTCGAGCATCGGTTGGATGTCGTCTTCCCACTTGAGCATCTGGGCGGGGTCCGGTGCGGGGTCGTAGTTCTTCGGGTAGCCACCGGGGATCCAGTCCATGCTCTCGGGGATGTCGTCGCCGTCGGTGACGATCTTCCCGATGTTGCGGAGGGCGACGCGGTAGTCCTTGTTCGTCTCGGGGCTGTCGGTCTGTTCGCTGTTGATCCAGCCGACGAGCTTCTCGGCGGCGTCGCGGTCCTCGACCGCGTCGGCGAGACCGCCGACCTCTTTGGCCAGCTTCAGGCCACGGCGGAGGAGGAACTCGTGACGGTGGTCGCTGTACTCGCTTGGGCCGAGCAGTCGGATCTGGTTGGAGAGTTCGAGGAGAAGCTCTCGGTCGGCCTCGCTGATGTCGTAGGGGTCGACGTCGCGGGCGGAGGTGGCGTCGGGGTCGCCGAGGCCGGCGCGCATGGTCTCGATGGCGGTGCCCGGGTTCTGGGTCATGTATCAGTTGTCACTCATGGCGGGCATGTAAAGGTCGGGTTCGGAGCCCTCCCCGGGCATCGCTCCGATTCTGTCGCGCCGAGCTGACCGCCGAGCGCCTGCTGCGTCCCGACGACGGTGTTCCGAAACGGGTGAGCGCGGATACCACCTGAGGGGCCTATTTTTATGCCGCTTCCGTCTTCACGCTACGCCACGACATGAGGAATTCTGGAGCAGTGCTCGCCGCGGTGCTCGTCGCGCTGGCGGGGTGTTCGGGGATGGTCCAGGAGCGGCCCGAGACGACCACCGCCGAACCGACGACGACGTCGCCGCCCGCACCGACGGCGTCGACCCCGGCGGCGGAGATTCGGACGACGTCGGGGGCTGAGACGACTGCTCGCACAACGACCGGCGCAGCGCCGACCGGGGCGACGGCCGCTCCGCCACCGTCGACCACGGTCACGACTCCCACGGCGGACAACCCCTGGGGAAAGGCGACGGTCACCGTGACGGTCGACAACGAGGCGAACGCGTCCCGGAACGTCACTCCGCTCGTCCGGCGCACGCTCGCCTACTGGAACCGGAACGCGTCCCGGTACGGGGACTACGCGGTGCGGTTCATGCTCACCAAGAGCACGAACGCCGACATCCGCCTGGAGTACGTCGACCAGATCGCCGAGTGCGGCCACGAGCGCGACGACCGGACCGTCGGGTGCGCGCCGGTGCTGGAGTCGGGAACGACCGCGGGCGCGTCCGAGACGGTCCGAATCGTCGCGGGCTACTCGAACGAGTCGACGCTCCAGATCCTGCGCCACGAGTTCGGCCACGTCCTCGGCATCGAGCACGGCGAGGAACCGATGCCGACGATGCGAGCGCTCGGCCGGTACCGCCACCTCGCCCGGCCGAACACGACCGAGCGACCGGTCCCGTGGTCCGACCCGACCCTGTCGGTCCACGTCGACGCGAGCAACGTCTCGTCGGCCTCGCGCGACGACGTGAAGTCCCAGATCGGCCACGCGCTGACCTACTTCGAGACCGGCGCCGACGGTCGCGTCCCCGACAACGTCACGTTCGTCCGGACGGACAACCGGTCGGCCGCGGACGTCCGGATCGCGTTCCCGGACGACGCCTTCGACTGCTACGGCGAGGAGATGGACGAGGGGTCCTGCGGGACGTCGTGGGGGTACGACACCGATGTGGACGCGGCCTTCGAGTACTACTCGGAGTGGACGGTGCGGGTCCGGGGCGTCGACGACGAGGCGGTCGGCTGGCACGTCGGGTACTGGCTGGCGCGGGCGCTGGGACTCACCGACGACGAGCTGCCGTCGCCGTTCCGGGACGCGACCTACAGCGAACGCCGCAGCGACTGGTGGGCCGACACCTAGTCGGCGGTGGCAGCGGCGGTCGGCCGGCCACCGGTTCGGTCAGGCGTCGCCTTCGGGGCCGACCGCCGGCGCTTAGACAACGCCTGATTACCGCCTCTCGGCCGCGAGTATTCCGTCATTTCTGTCCAGAAACCACCGCTGAGAAAAACGCGCAGAGCCGGTTTTAAATTTTATCCGGGCGTCAGAGGCGTTTTTGAAACGTATCGTTCTCGCCGGTTTTCGCGCGTTCGGACGGTGAACTGTGGTGAAATCGCGCTAACACTCTCGGCGTTATATGACCCTCCCCGTGTAACGACACGACGAGGTCGAACCGCCCATGCCCGAATCCACCCTCCAGAACGAGAACAACTCCGCCATCGGCTCCCCCGCGGACGCCGGCGAGGCGACCGGCGGGCGGCAGCGACTCGCCGCGCTGTACGACCGCTACCGGCAGCACGCCCTCACGACCCCGCTCGAGGTCGTCGGCTTCTGGTCGGCGATCGCCCTCCCGTTCCTCTACCTGCCGCTGCTGCTCACCGGCATCTCCACGCAGGGCGAACTGCTGACGTTCGTCGGCCTCCTCGTCCTGAACGTCGCGGCCTTCCTCGCCGGCCACGGCCACAAGCAGGAGTAGCCCGCTTCGGCCCTCCAGCCGCCGACTCCGCCTCCGCCGGTCCCGCCGCCGGTCTCCCGCTACCGGCTCTCCGTTACCGACTCCCCGCGGACCACGCCGCTGCGCTCTCGCCCGACTCCTCCTCTCTGACGCCCCCGTCTCTCCCGACATCGTCCTCGTCCCGCTCGTCCGACCCTGTCGCTGATTCCGCCCCGGCCAGACCGTCGAGGCGACTCACCGGGGCGGTCGACTCGCCGTCGCTACCGCTCGCCGAGGTACAGCGGTATCAGCAGGGCCAGCGCGAGCACCGAGACGGCGGGGTGGGACAGCGAGTCGACGCCGAAGAAGTAGAGCGCGCTGTTGGCGGCCACCGCGACGAGTCCGACGACGAACAGCGCGGTGGCGGCCCGCGACCGGCCCGAGTCGGCCGCGAGCCCCGCGAACTGGGTGCCCCGTTCGGTCATTGGTCGGTGCCATTCGGCGGGATGGTAAAGCCCTTGTGGAGCGCGCCGGCCGCGCTTGCGGGTCGTCCGGCGACTGCTCGTTCGTCGGTGACGCGACCGCCGGGGTCCGTCACCGCCGGGTCACGGCCGCCCTGAGCTTCGGCAGTTCCTGGGCCAGCGCCTCGCGCTTCAGGAGGCAGAACCCGGCGAAGATGACGAGGAAGCCCGCGACGGTGGTCAGGTCGATGACCTCGTCGAGGAACCACCAGCCCGAGAGCGCCGCGAACACCGGTGCGACGTACGAGACCAGGTTGATCTCGACGGGACCGAGCCGGTCGAGCAGGTCGAAGTAGACCAGGAACCCGAGCGCGCTCGCCGCGACGGAGAGGTACGCCAGCGCCCAGAGCGCCTCGGGAGTCCACCGGACCATGGCCAGCGACTCGCTCGGTCGGGCGACGCTGACGGCGTGCATCAGCACCGCGCCCAGCACCATCGACCACGCCTCCATCGTCTCGATGGGGAGCTCGGCGTCGATGCGCCGGGTCAGGACGCTGCCGAGCGCGAACGACGCCGCGGCGGCGAACACCAGCGACTTGCCGACCACGCTCGAGGTCACGAGGTTGTTCGGGTCCGGGTTGCTCAGGACCGCGACCCCGACCAGCCCGAGCAGCAGCCCCGCGACGCTCGCCGGCGTCAGGCGCTCGCTCGGTAGCAGGGCGCGGGCGAACCCGGTCGTCAGCACGGGGCTGAGGCTGACGACGACCGCGGCGACCGCGCTGGTGACGCTGTCGTACCCCTCGCCGACGAACAGGAAGGCGTGGTAGCCCGCGATCATCAGGGTCGCGCCGACCAGGACGAGCTGCCACTCCCCGCGGGTCCGGGGCCGCCAGCGGTCGGTCGCGTACGCGGCGTAGCCCAGCATCAGCACGCCCGCGACGTCGTACCGGATGGCGGCGAAGAGGACCGGCGGGAAGTACTCGAGCCCGACCTTGATGGCCATGAACGCCGACCCCCAGACGGCGGCCAGTGCGACGAACAGCGCGACGTTCCGGTATCTGCTCACGGCCGAACTGGACGCCGCCGGAGAGTCAACGTTTCGAAGGGCGACCGGAATTGCCGGTTCGAGCGACCGCCCGGTCGAGAGTCGCCGGCTACGAGACCGTGTCGCCCCGCGCTCGACGCTCGTCGCGGATCGCCCGGAGCACGTCCTGCCGGGCGACGATGCCGACCAGCCGGCCGTCGCCGTCCACGACCGGCAGCCGGTTGATGTCGCGCTCGTCGTCGGCCAGCAGGTCGAGGATCGTCTCGAAGTCGGTGTCGGGTTCGACCGTCACCACGTCGTCGGTCATCACGGTGCTCACGGGCTTGCCGGCGTGCTTCAGCATGTCGAGCTCGGTGTCGAGGTCGTCCCACGAGAGGTCGATGGCGTACTCCAGCGTCTCGAGGAACGGCGGGAACCCGACCGGGATCCAGAGCGTCCGGTCGCTCGGCTGGAAGATGTGGACCAGGTCGTGCTGGGTCACGATGCCGACCACGCGCTCGTCGTCGTCCACCACGGGGAACCCGTTGAAGTCCGCGCGCGCGAGGCGGGTCAGCACCTCGCTGATCTCGTCGTCGGGGCGGACCGTCTCAACGTCGGTCGTCATCAGGTCGCGGGCCTGCATGTTCGAAGCCGAGGCGGCGACGCGCCGTATCGTTTCCGGTCGCGCGACAGGTTCGCGGCCCCGGCAGGCACCTTCGGGGAGTCACCCTGAACGGCGCGGGACGAGAGCCGGGCAACGCTTACCCCGCTGCCCGTCCTGCACCCGTCCATGGGGGACCGAGCGAACTCGGGAGAGGAACGGAGGAGAGAGGAGGCGCAGTACGTCTGCGAGGCGTGCGGGGAGTCGTTCGACTCGGAGGCCGAACTCCGCGAGCACCTGTACGCCGTGGGGTTGGTCGAGTAGGCCGCGCGAGACCGCCGAGCGGACCGCGTCGGACTGGTCGTCGAGACCGCCGCCCGACGGTATCACCGGCGCCCGCGAGCCGCGGATTCGCGGCCTGAGAGCCGCGGGTCGGTCGACCGTCCGGCAGCGGTCAGTCGCTGGCCCGGGAGTCGCCCGCCCGCCGGTCGGCCCGCGACGGCGGCGGGATCTGGGTCTCGCCCGACGACGGGCGCTCGGGCAGGAGGCAGCGGTCGGTCTCGCGGTTGACGTGGGCGTACTCCTCTGGGGCGTTCGCCAGCGCGTGGGCGGGGTTCTGCCCGCTGTCGAGCACCGCGGCCCGGAGCTCGCCGAACCGGCAGATGCGGGCCCGGATTCCCCGCCAGTGGTTCCTGCCGGCGGCCGGCACCGTCAGCTCTCGCGGGGGCGTGTGGTCGGTCCGACGGGTCGCCAGCGCCGCGCTGTTGACGTTGGCGGCCAGGTCGTCGTGGTCGACGAGGACGCCGACCCGCGACCCCGGCGGCGCGCGGGCCGCGAGCACGTCGAGGCCCAGGTGGAGCGCGCGGTACTCCGCGACGTTGTTGTCCGGAGCCGTCTCGTCGGGGACGGACAGCCGGGCGACCCGCTCGCCGTCTCGCGTCTCGATGATGGCGCCCAGGCCCCCGTCGCCGCTCCGGAGGTCGTAGGAGCCGTCGGTGGCGACGTAGAAATCGCGGTGGTGCGTCCGCGGCGGGTGGGCGATGTGGGGCGTGGGCGATTCGTCGAACAGTGCCCGGAGTGGGGAGGAACGGCCGTGAACGGCCATACCCTGGCTTCGGTTTGGCAAGTCTTAAAGGTACGGCCCGAACCGCCGAGTTCGGAAAACGCGGCCATTACCGCGTTAGTCGGCGACAACTTACCCCCACGCTTAATGGGGATAGTGTCGTGGCTACCCTCTCATGGGGGAGAACAACGACGCGACCAGGCGGTCGGTTCTGAAAGCAGTGGGCGGTGCGGCGGCGGCCGCCGCCGCGACGGGCGCAGCGAGCGGACAGGAGACGACGACGGCCGGGGCCGGCGGACAGGAGACGACGACCGGCGGCGGGGACCTGCCCGACGACTTCCCGGTCACCATCACGCAGGGCCAGATGCCGACGACGCTCGACCCGCAGAACCACCGGTCGACCCCGACCGACAACGTGGTCCTCCACGCCTACGAGGGGCTGCTCGGTCGCGACCGGAAGGGCAAGGTCGTCCAGAAGCTCGCGACCGGCTACGAGCGCCAGGAGCCGGGCCGGGTGCGGTTCCAGATCCGGGAGGGCGTGACGTTCCACGAGGGCGGCCAGCTCACGCCCGAGGACGTGGCGTTCAGCATCAACCGCATCGTCAAGGAGAACGTGAGCATCGCGAGCCCGCAGGCCGACCAGCTCGCGGGGGTCACGGGCGCGGAGGTGGTCGACGGCCAGCGAGCGGTCGACGTGCTGTCCGACGGCATCAACCCCATCGTGTTCTCGCTGTTCGCGACCTACTGCGACATCATGCAGAAGTCGTGGGTCCAGCAGCGCTCGAAGTCCGAGATCGCCCAGCAGATGAACGGCACCGGCCCCTTCGTGCTCGAACAGTACCAGTCGGACGTCATGGTCCGGTTCTCGCGGTACGAGGACTACTGGCGCCGCCCGCCCGCCGTCACGCAGCTGACGTTCCGGGCGGCCAAGGAGTCGAGCACGCGCGTGAACCAGCTGCTGGAGGGCGAGACCGACCTCATCGTCAACGTCCCGCCCCAGTCCATCTCGCGGGTCCGGAACAACGGGAGCACCCGGATCGCGGCGGCCCCGAGCACGCGCATCATCTACAACGCGATGAAGTACAACGTCGAGCCGTTCTCCAGCCCGAAGTTCCGGCGGGCGATGAACTACGCCGTCGACCTCCAGAGCATCATCCAGAACGTGCTCTCGGGGTTCGCGGACCCGACCAGCCAGCCGACGCTGGAGGGGTTCTTCGGCTACAACCCGCAGCTGTCGGTGTACCCGCACAACAAGTCGAAGGCCGAGTCGCTGGTCGAGGAGAGCGGCTTCGCCGGCGCGTCCATCACGCTCCACACGCCGGTCGGCCGGTACCTCAAGGACGTCGAGATCGCCCAGGCGGTCGCCAACCAGATCGACCAGCTCTCGAACGTCTCGTGCTCGGTCAAGCAGCGGGACTTCGCGACGCTGGCGGGCGAGCTCACCGACGGGAAGTTAGAGACGAGCCCGGACTTCTACCTCATCGGCTGGGGGAACGCGACGTTCGACGCGAGCCAGACCATCATCCCGCTGCTGACGACCGACGGGGCGCTGACCTCCTACAGCAACGAGAAGGTCGACAGCCTCATCGACCGGGCCCAGAGCACCGGCGACTCCAACAAGCGCGACAGGCTACTGCGGCAGGCCAACCAGGTGCTTCACAACCAGGCGCCCTGGATCTACCTCAACCGCCAGTACAGCGTCTACGGGGTGCGCAACCGGATCCAGTGGAAGGCCCGCCGCGACGAGCGCATCGACGCCTACGACATGCAGCCGGCCGGCGGCCAGTAACCCCGACCGATGGTCTCTCGACGGAGTGATGCCTGATGTCGATGGGACGATTCCTGTTCAAGCGCTCGTTGCAGGGCGTCTTCGTCGTCTGGGGTGTCGTGACTGCCGTGTTCGCCCTGCGGTACGTCACGCCGGGCAACCCGATCACGTTCGTCGCCCCGCTCGACGCCAGCCAGCAGCTGCGCCAGCAGATCGCCCGGGAGCTGGGACTGACACGGCCGTTCTACGTCCAGTACTTCGACTACCTCTGGGGGCTGGTCCACTTCGACATGGGCTACTCGTACATCAGGGGCGTCGAGGCGAGCGGCCTCATCTTCGCCCGGCTCCCCGCCACGGTCGAGCTGGCCGTGGCCGCGAGCGTCGTCGCCGTCGTGCTCTCGATTCCGCTCGGGGTCATCTCGGCCACCCGACGCCACGAGCCCGCCGACTACGCCGCGACCGGCTTCTCGCTGGTCGGCATCTCGACGCCGAACTTCTGGCTGGGCATCATGCTCGTGCTGGTGCTGGCGGTCCAGTTCGGCCTGTTCCCGACGAGCCGCCGCGGCATCGGCCTCGCGCCCGCGGTGGCGATGCTGGTCACCGAGTTCGAGATCTCGGGGCTGGTGAACTGGCTCGCCCACATCACGCTCCCGGCCATCACGCTCGGGACGTACTTCACCGCGCTCATCACCCGCCTCACCCGGAGCGGGATGCTCGACGAGCTCGGTAAACCCTACGTCAGGGCCTCGCGGGCGAAGGGGCTGCCCGAGACCCTGGTCCGGTACAAGCACGCGCTCCGGAACACGCTGATCCCGGTCATCACCGTGCTCGGGCTCCAGCTCGGGACGCTCATCGGCGGCGCGGTCATCACCGAGGCGGTCTTCGCGTGGCCCGGGCTCGGCACGCTGCTCATCGGCGCCATCAACGCCCGCGACTGGCCGCTGATCCAGGGGTCGCTCATCGTCATCGGCGTCGGGTTCGTCCTCATCAACATCCTCGTGGACGCGCTGTACGCCTACATCAACCCGCAGGTGGTGCACTGATGGGCATCATCGAACGACTCGCCGGCGCTTTCTGGGACGGCCTCCGGAGGGTCGTCTCGCCCCGGACGGTCCGGAACCTCCGGAAGGAGCTGCGCCAGAGCGCGCTGGCGAAGCTCGGCATCGCCGTCGTGGTCGCCATCGTCCTCGTGGCGGTGTTCGCGCCGCTGCTCGCGCCCCACAACCCGCGGGTCCAGCACCTCGACCGGTCGCAGTTGCCGCCGCTCGGGTTCTCCAAGACGACGACCCAGACCACCTCCCAGATGGTCAACGGCTCCATCGAGATCGTCAACAAGACGGTCACGGTATCGGCCACGCCGAAGTACCCGCTGGGGACCGACGCGCTCGGCAGGGGGATGCTCTCGCGGGTCGTCTACGGCGCGCGGACCTCGCTGCTGGTCGGCCTGCTCGGCACCGTCATCGCCGGGGCGGTCGGCGTGACCGTCGGACTGGTCGCGGGCTACTACGGCGGGAAGGTCGACGACGCGCTGATGCGGAGCGCCGACGTCATGCTCGCGTTCCCGTCGCTGGTGCTGGCGGTCGCGCTGGTCGGGCTGTTCGGCCGGGCGGTGGTCCGGATCCCCGACCCGCTGGTGGCGCTCGGCGTCGCGCCGGACATGCCCGAGACGTTCGCGCTGCCCGGGACGGTCATCGTCGTCGTGGGGCTGGTCAACTGGGTGTGGTTCGCCCGGGTGGCCCGCGGCGAGGCGCTGTCGGTCGAGGGCCAGGAGTACGTCAAGGCCGCCCGTTCGATAGGGGCCGACGACGGGTTCATCATCCGCAAGCACATCCTGCCCAACAGCGTCACGCCCATCCTCGTGCTGGCGACCATCCAGATCGCGGCCATCATCCTGCTCGAATCCGCGCTGTCGTTCCTCGGGTTCTCGGGGACCAACCTCTCGTGGGGCTTCGACATCGCGCAGGGCCGGGACTACCTGGCCTCCTCGTGGTGGATATCCACGATACCCGGGATGGCCATCGTGGTGACGGTCATCGGGATCAACCTCGTGGGCGACTGGCTCCGGGACGCGCTCGACCCCGGCATCGAGGGCGAAGGGGGTGGCGTCTGATGAGCGAGCCCGGTCCGGGCGCCGGAGACCGCGACCTCCTCCGCGTGCGGGACCTCTCGACCCGCTTCTTCACCGAGGACGGCCAGGTCAACGCGGTCGAGTCGGTCGACTTCGACGTCCGCGACGGCGAGGTGTTCGGCATCGTCGGCGAGTCGGGGTCCGGCAAGAGCGTGACCGCCCTCTCCGTGATCGACCTCGTGGAGTCGCCCGGGCGCATCACCAGCGGCGAGGTCTGGTACCGCAACCCCGACCTGGCCGGGGAGGTCCGCGACGACGCCCCCGAGGCCGTGGACGGCGACTTCGTGGACGTCCGGCGGGTGCCCGAGAACGTCCGGCGGGCGCTCCGCGGGCCGTCGTTCGCCACCATCTTCCAGGACCCGATGAGCAGCCTCAACCCCTCGCTGACCGTCGGCGAGCAGATCGCCGAGGCGGTCGAGGTCCAGCGGCGGGCCCGGTCGAACCCGCGCTCGACCCGGTCGCGCACCCAGGGGTACGGGCTGACCGACCTGCTCGCGAGCGCGGTGCTGCCCTCGCGGGGCTACGTCAGCGAGGAGAGCCGCGCCGAGGCGGTCGACCTGCTCGAACAGGTCGGCATCCCCGACCCGGCCGAGCGGGCCGAGGAGTACCCCCACGAGTTCTCCGGCGGGATGCTCCAGCGCGCGATGATCGCCCAGGCGCTGGCCGGCGAACCCGACCTGCTGGTCGCCGACGAGCCGACCACCGCGCTCGACGTCACCATCCAGGCCCAGATCCTCGACCTCCTGCGCGACCTCCAGGAGGAGACCGGGATGAGCATCGTGATGATAACCCACAACCTCGGGGTCATCGCCCGGATGTGCGACCGGGTCGGCGTGATGTACGCCGGCGAGATCGTCGAGCGCGGCACGCTCACCGACGTATTCGACGAGTCGGTCCATCCCTACACCCGGGGGCTGCTGGGGTCGATCCCCGACCTCGACGACCCCGCGCCCCGGCTCCAGCCCATCGAGGGCAACGTGCCCGACCTCTACGACGAGGAGATGGGCGACCGCTGCTACTTCGCCGACCGGTGTCCGAAGGCGATGGAGGAGTGCCTGGACCACCCGCCGGAGTTCGAGGTCGGCGCGACTCCGGAGGAGTCGCGAGGGGGAGGCGGTGAAACCGCCGCCTCCGGCGAGCCCCGGGACGTGAAGACGCCGGCCGGCGAGCACGGCGTCCGGTGCGTCCTCGCGCGGCACGAGTACGACCCCTCCCGGGCGCTGCCCGACGACTACTTCGAGCGCGAGGGCGACCGCGACGAGTCGGGTCGGGGGTCCGACCGCGAGGAGGAGGTGAGCGCGGATGACTGACGACCCGCTGGTCCGCGTCGAGGACCTCCGGAAGTACTACTACGAGCGGGACAGCCTCACCGACCGCCTGCTCGGCAAGGAGCCCGAGAGCGTCCAGGCGGTCGACGGCGTGAGCTTCGACATCTACGAGGGCGAGACGCTCGGACTGGTCGGCGAGTCCGGCTGCGGGAAGTCCACGACCGGCGAGACCCTGCTCGACCTCCGCGAGCCCACCGGCGGCGCGGTGTACTTCGACGGGGAGAACGTCTTCGAGCGCGACGACCTGACCTCGTTCCGCGAGCGCGCCCAGGTCGTGTTCCAGGACCCGTTCTCCAGCCTCGACCCGCGGATGACCGCGGGCGAGATCGTCCGCGAACCGCTCGACGTCCACGGCATCGGGACGAAAGCGGACCGGAACGAGCGCGTCGCGGAGCTGCTGGAGCGGGTCGGCCTGTCGGCGGGGCAGGTCGACCGCTACCCCCACGAGTTCTCGGGCGGCCAGCGCCAGCGGGTCGGCATCGCCCGGGCGCTGGCGCTCGAACCGGAGTTCATCGTCTGCGACGAACCCGTCTCGGCGCTGGACGTCTCGGTCCAGGCCCAGATTCTCAACTTGCTGGAGGACCTCCAGGACGAGTTCGGGCTGACCTACCTGTTCATCGCCCACGACCTCAGCGTCGTCCGGCACATCTGCGACCGGGTCGCCGTGATGTACCTCGGCGAGATCGTGGAGGTCGGGCCGGTCGACGAGATATTCGAGAACCCCGGCCACCCGTACACCGAGGCGCTGCTGGAGAGCGTCCCGCGGGCCGACACCGGCGAGCAGGGCCGCGAGGTCGAGACGCTGGCGGGCGACGTCCCCTCGCCGCGCGACCCGCCGTCGGGCTGTCGGTTCCACACGCGGTGTCCGTACGCCCGGGAGGTCTGCGCGGAGGCCGACCCCGAGGGTTACGCGGTCGACGGCGACGCCGACCACCGGGCGGCCTGCTTCCGGCGGGTCGAGGACCACGAGTACTGGTCGAGCCCGCCGCTCGACGCCGACGATCGACCGGCCGAGCACCCCGCCGACAACTGACGGCCGCTCGCCGTCGTTTTCGACGGTCTGACGCGCCGTGCTTGAATAGTCGGGCAGGGCCCTTATCCTTGTGACTGTGTTTATCAAAACACGGAACGACGCACGGCGTGTCACGCCAGCGGGGAGGGTCGCGACCGCCAGCGCGGCCGCGGCGCCGTCGCACCCGGAGCGTCACACGATAGTCATGAGCCAGGATCACAACCGGGGGACGCCGTCCCCACCGCACGTTTCGGAGAAGGACGTACTGCCGGTCGACAGCGACAGCGAGTCGCTGGACGTGGTGTTCCGGGCGCTCTCGGACCACCGGCGCCGGTGCCTCTGTCACTACCTCGCGCGGAGCGACGAGCCGATGCGGGTCGACGAGCTGGCGGAGCTGCTGGCCGCGTCGATGACCGAGAAGACCCGCGCCGTGCTCACGTCCGCGGAGATCGAGAAGACACGGGCCGAGGTGCTCCAGATGCACCTCCCGAAGCTCTCGGAGGCCGGCATCGTAGACTACGACACCGGCGAGGACGTCGTTCGCCTTGTCGAGTCGCCCGGCGTCGTCGATACCCTCCGGGCGGCCTCAGGGGTGGACCTGCAGTAGGCGCTGGTCACGGCAGACCCGAAGTCGGCGCTCGTCGAGGGATCGCCGCGTGTCGCGACCCCGTCGACCGGCGGCGCCGCTCGGGACGCGTCCGGCACCGTTTTCTATCCGGCGGCCCTTCCCCGAGTCATGGCAGACGATCTGACCGCGACGCTCCACACGAACCGCGGCGACATCGAGGTCCGGCTGTTCGACGAGCGGGCCCCGACCACCGTCGAGAACTTCGTCAACCTGGCGAAGCACGACCCGGCCGCGAACGACGACCCCGCGCCGGACACCACCACCTGGGAGGACCCCGAGACCGGCGAGGTCCGGGGCGACGCACTCTACGACGACGTCGCCTTCCACCGGGTCATCGAGGACTTCATGATCCAGGGCGGCGACCCGACCGAGACCGGCCGCGGCGGCCCGGGCTACGAGTTCGAAGACGAGTTCCACGAGGAACTCCGCCACGACGACGCCGGCAAGCTCTCGATGGCCAACAGCGGTCCCGACACCAACGGCTCGCAGTTCTTCATCACGCTCGACGCCCAGCCCCACCTGGACGACCGCCACGCCGTGTTCGGCGAGGTCGTCGACGGGATGGACGTGGTCGAGGAGATCGGCTCGCTGCCGACCGACGCCAACGACCGGCCGACCGAGGAGGCGGTGCTCGAATCGGTCGAGATCCACGACTGATCGCGCCGTTTTCGCGTAGCGCAGCCGTCCCCGGTTAGTCGGACTGGCGGTCCCCGGTCCCGGTGGCGGTCGGGGGTCGACCCGGTGTCGGCCGAGGTCGGTCCCGACGCCGGGCGACCGCGCGAAGCGTCCGGGCGGGACTCGTTGCGGCTTCTGCCTTGAAGCTTCGCACCGGTGGGGCGGGCGCCCCGACCCGCGGACCGAAACCCACTTCGGAGAGAACCGTCAACTGCCACCCGCGCGAGGGTTGCCCAGCCTGGCCAACGGCGGCGGGCTTAAGACCCGCTCGTGTAGACGTCCATGGGTTCGAATCCCATCCCTCGCATACGTCCGTTTTATTGCGAGCGCGGGCGGTTTCGACTGTCCGCACTCGAGAGAGGTCGACCCGAAAGCACTGCACGCTTCCCGATGGTCGTCGCTTGGCCCGCTCGTTCGCCATGCTCACTCGCGGTACAACTGGTCGTACTCACCGCCGGACTGGCACTCGAGACACCTCGATTACTGAGTGGAACTTTCAGTGGGGATTGCCCCCTCTGTATCGGAACTACCGATTTCACTGACCAAGTCCGGCAAGCAGTCGAAACCCACATTCGGCCCGACCCGCTACCAATCGCTAATGACCGACGAGCGAGTCGAACGCGCGTTCCGGGACCACCCGGACTTCGAACCGACCGACGACGGGGCGTTCGAGACGCCCGCCAAGCCCTTCGAGAACGTCGTCTCCGTCGAGGAGGACGGCGACGCCCACCGGTACGAGGTGGTCGTCCGGACCCCGACGCTCGACGCCGCGGTCGAGGGTGAGACGGTCGCCGACGTCGTGGAGGACGGCTGGTTCGAGACGCTGGAGCTCCGACTTGACGACGCCCACGAAGTGGCCGAGACCGACGACGCCGCGCCGCCCGAGATCGAGCGGGAGGGCGACGAGGTGGTCGTCACCGTCGAGTTCGCGTCCGACGACCCCGAGCGGGCCGCCGAGGACGCGCTGGCCGTCGCGGAGTACGTCGAGGGGACGTGGGTCCAGGGCATCATCCCCGGCTACGACTATCGCGACCCGGCGGCGAGCCTGCGAGAGCGCGCCCGGCAGAACTACGGCGAGGGCGAACGGGGCGGCGGTGAGGGCGGACGGAGTAGCGGTGAGGGCGGTGAGTCCGGACCGGGCGGTCCGTCGGGCGGCCCACCGCTGTAGTCGACGGGAGGAACGACGTACCGCCGGTCACTCCATCGCGATGTAGGTCTGGGTGCCCTCCACGCCCCGGATGCCCTGGATGGCGTCGGCCGCGATGTCCTTGACGTTCGCGGGCGTCTCGACGTCGAGCTTGGCGACGAGGTCCACGTCGCCGGCGACGATGTGGGCGTCGACCACCCCGTCGATGTCGAGGATCTCGCTCTTGAGCCGGTCGGCCTCGCCGGTGTTGGCCTTGACCATGACGTACGCGGTGACCATGCTACGTGCCCCCCGTCATCGCCTGCGCGCTGGCCCTGCTGGCGTCTCCGACCAGGATCTTGCGGACGTCGCCCAGCACGTCGAAGTCGGCCAGCACCGCGAGCCGGTCGCCGACCGCCAGCGAGTCGTCGGGCAGCGGGATGCCCATCGGCTCGTCGGCCTTGCCGAACGCCAGGATGCGGGAGTCGGCCGGCAGCGAGAGCTCGCTGATGGAGTAGCCCTTCACCGGCGAGTCGTCGGTGATGGTGAGTTCGACGACCTGGAGGTGGTGGGCGATGTCGGCGATGGCCCGGATGTTCCCGCCCAGCAGCGCGTTCTTCGCGCCGATGGCGCCGAGCCGCTCGGGGTAGACTACCTCGTCGACGTCGCTGGCGAACTTCCGGTAGATCTCCTCGCGGTAGTCCTCGTCGATGCGCAGCACCGTCCGGCAGTCGAAGTGCTTGGCCACCATGCACGCCGCGAAGTTGACGTTGAGGTCGCCGGTGAGCGCGCCGACGGCGTCGGCGGATTCGAGGTCGGCCTCTCGGAGCGTCGCCTCGCGGCCCCCGTCGCCCTCGACCACCTCGAAGTCGTCGTTGCGGGCGCGCTCGACCTTGTTGGCGTCGCGCTCGACCAGCGTGACGTCGTGGCCCTCCTCCCGGAGGACCCGGGCCGTGCGGAGCCCGACCCGCCCCGACCCGATGATAACGAATCGCATGGTAACGCTTACGGGGCACTGACTGAATAAGTTTTCTCCACCCCAAACGCTTTTCTCGTATGGTACTGAATGGCACAGTGCGATGGTTCACGCGTTTATCATGGTGGAGACTGCCGCCGGGCGCTCCGGCGACGTGCTCGAAGCGATCCGGGGGCTCGACCGCATCACGGAGGCCCACGTGGTCGCCGGCGAGTTCGACGTGATCGCGGAGGCCGACGCCGACGAGGTGTACGACGTGCTCCACGCCGCCTCGACCGACATCTCCGGGATGGACGGGGTCGCCGACACGCGGACGTACATGGCGATCGACTAGGCGGACCCCGGCGCTCGTTCTACCGGTTCGGCGGCACTCTAGCCCGACCCCGACACCCCGCGCAGTGCTCGGCCGCCCGTCAGTGGTCGAGCTCCCGCACCTCGTGATCGGCGAGGAACGAGTCGAGCCACGCCCGCTGGTCGCGCAGCCTCGGCGGCAGGTCGGCGTACACGCGGTCGAACGCGTGGTCGGGGTCGGCCGGGCGCTGTATGGTGATTCCGGGGCTCGACCCCGGCTCCCAAACGACCATACTACCGGGGGCCGAAGTCGGGGGCCAATGAGTGTCATCGCGGAGCTGTCCGTCCCCGTCGAGAACTTCCCGCTCGGCCGGGCGCTCGCCGCGACGCCCGAGATGGCGGTTGAGCTCGAGCGCGTCGTCCCGACCGGCGACGCGACGCTGCCGTTCTTCTGGGTCTGGGGCGACGACGTGGCGGCGTTCGTCGCCGCGCTCGAGGACGACCCCGGGATCGAGTCGGTGACGGTGCTCGACCGGGTGAACGACGGGGCGCTCCTGCGGGCGACCTGGACCGCCGCGCCCGGTCTCATCGAGGCCGTCGTCGAGTCGGAGGCCACCCTGCTGGAGGTGGCCCGGCACGACGGCAGCTGGCGGTTCCGGCTCCGGTCGCCCGACAGGGGCGCGATCGCGGCCCTCCAGCGCTACTGCGCCGACCACGGCATCGACCTCCGGCTCAACTGGATCCACTCGGTCGAGTCGGTCGAGGCCGGCGAGCAGTACGGGCTGACCGACGACCAGCGCGCCGCGGTCGTGGCCGCGTTCGAGGCGGGCTACTTCGACGAGCCCCGGGGCACGACCCTCGAAGAGCTATCAGCGGAGTTCGACGTCTCTCCCCGGGCGATCTCGCGGCGGATGCGCCGCGGGCTCCGGAACCTGGTCGCGGCCACGCTCGCCACCGAGGAGTGACTACTTAAACCCGTTCGGGACCGAACGGGACAGGGTACGCCCCCGGGGCCCGACTTCGGGGTAGGAACGCTCCGGAGACCCGCTCTTCGAAGCCGAGTCAGCATGAGCGACAAGCAATCGACTGTACGTCCAGAGCCGGTACTGACCTACGAACTGAACGGCGGCGAGCGACCCAGCGAGGGGGTCGTCGCGGCCGTGGCGGCGGCCGCGGGCGCCGACCCGACCGACCTCGACCCGCTGGCCGAGACCCTCGACCCGGACGCGCTCGACGCGCTGTTCGCGGCCCACCTCGACGGGACGCCCCGGGACGCCGGCCGCACCGAGTTCTCCTTCTGCGGGTACGGCGTCGTCGTGAACGGCACGGGGCACGTCTCGGTGCTCGACGCCGGCCGGTAGCCGGCCGGGCGTCGGACCGTCGGCCGGTGCGACCGACGGGGCGGTCCTCGCGTCCCGGCCGACCCGCCCGGTCGTCGCGTCGCCGATTCCCCAACGGTTATCGCCTCCGGGGCGCACGTCTCGGACATGACAGCGCCGGCAGACCGCATCTTCACGAACGCGGAGGTCCACACGCTGGGCGACCCCGACGAGGTCGCCGAGGCGGTGGCGGTCCGGGACGGCGAGATCGTCCGGGTGGCCGACGCCTACGAGGTCGAGTTCCTGGAGGGGGTCGGCACCGAGGTGGTCGACCTCGGCGGGCGGGTCCTCCTCCCGGGGTTCGTCGACGCCCACACCCACCTCCAGCACCTCGGGGCGAGGCTGGTCCACGCCGACCTGTCGGCGGCAGACTCGCCGGCCGACAGCGTCGCCCTGCTCGGCGAGACCGCCGAGTCCCGCCCCGACGACGAGTGGGTGCTCGGCTTCGGCTACGACGAGAGCGGCTGGGACGAGTCGCGGTACCTCACCCGCGAGGACTTGGACGCCGTCTCCGGGGACCGGCCGGTCGCGGCGTTCCGCGAGGACATGCACACCGCGGCGGTCAACTCGGTCGCGCTCGACCGCCACGCCGACGCGATGCCCGACGCCGACGTCCGGACCGAGGGCGGCGAGCCCACCGGCGTTATCGTCGAGGAGGCGGTCGACGTCGTCTACGAGGCCATCGAACCCGACGCCGACCAGCTGCGCGAACTGCTCGCGGCCGCCCAGCGCGAGGCCCACCGGAAGGGCGTCACCGCGGTCCACGACATGGTCCGCCAGTCCCGCGCTCCCGAGGTGTACCGGCGGATGGACCTCGACGGCGACCTCGCGCTCCGGGTGCGCATCAACTACTGGTCGGACCACCTCGACGCGCTCGACGAGGTCGGCCTCCGGACCAACCACGGCAGCGAGTTCGTCCGGGTCGGCGCGATCAAGACGTTCACCGACGGGAGCCTCGGCGGCCGGACCGCGAAGCTCTCCGAGCCCTACGCTGACGTCGAGGGCGCAGGGGAAGGAGCGGACACCGAAAGCGCGGCCGCCGATGACGGGACCGGTTCGGCGACCGGCCAGTGGGTCGTCCCGCCCGAGGAGCTCCGCGACCTCGTCGACGAGGCCGACGGCGCCGGGTTCCAGGTGACCGCCCACGCCATCGGCGACGAGGCGGTCGACGAGGTGCTGTCGGCCTACGAGGCGACCGGCGACCCCGGCGCCGCCCGCCACCGGGTCGAGCACGCCGAGCTCGCCGACGACGCGGCGGTCGAGCGGTTCGCCGAGTCCGGGGTCGTCGCCTCGGTCCAGCCCAACTTCCTCAAGTGGGCGCGCGAGGGCGGCCTGTACGACGACCGCCTGGGCACCGAGCGCCGCGAGCGGTCGAACCGCTTCGCCGACCTGCTGGCGGCGGGCGCGCCCCTCGCGTTCGGCAGCGACTGCATGCCGCTGGACCCGCTGTTCGGCGTCCACCAGACGGTCAACGCGCCGGCCGAGCGCCAGCGCCTCCCGGTGACCGAGGCGCTCCGGGCCTACACCCGCGGGGCGGCCTACGCCGGGTTCGACGAGGACCGCCTCGGCACCGTCGAGGCGGGGAAGAAGGCCGACCTCGTGGCGCTGGAGCGGTCGCCGTGGGACCACTCCGGGGACATCGAGAACATCGACGTGGCGCTGACCGTCGTGGACGGCGAGGTCGTCTACGACGACCTGGGCTGACGCTCAGTTACTCTCTCCTGCGGTCGGCTCTCCTTCCCCGACCAGACGTTACCGGGCCGACCACGCGGTAGTACCTCGCTGTTTTTCCACTTCGAGGGAGTAGACTGTCGGCCGATTATCCCCTTCGATAAGGTCCGTCCATCCAAGCCACTTCACACCCAATCTATGAAGAGAAAATATTTTCAATAGTGCCTACCGAAATCTGTCACAATCGTAGGTGGATAACCGTGCCAAAGATGGAAACAGCAGACATCGAAACGGACCTCAGCCTCTTCAAGTACGACAACCTCGAACAGTTGCCCGAAGCGTACCGGGGACTGGACGAGGAAGAGCGAACGGAGCGCATCGAGGCCGCGAGGGCGGCGCTCGGCGACGACCTCGTGATCCTCGGCCACAACTACCAGCGCCGGGAGATCGTCGAACACGCCGACTTCGTCGGCGACTCCTACCAGCTGAGCGTCGAGGCCGCCGGGGCCGACGCCGCGTACGTGGTGTTCGGCGGGGTGACGTTCATGGCCGAGTCGGCAGACATCATCACCGACGACGACCAGACCGTCATCCTGCCGTCGATGGAGGCGTCCTGCCCGATGGCCGGGATGGCCGAGGCGCTCCAGGTCGACGCCGCGTGGGCCGAGATCACCGAGGCGGCGCCCGACGCCGACATCGTGCCCGTCACGTACATGAACTCCTACGCCGACCTCAAGGCGTTCTGCGCCGAGCAGGGCGGCGCGGTCTGCACCTCCTCGAACGCCCACGAGGTGTTCGAGTGGGCGCTTGAGCGGGGCGACAAGGTGCTGTTCCTGCCGGACAAGCACCTCGGTGAGAACACTGCCCACCGCCTCGGCATGGAAGACGCCGTCGCCGAGTGGGATCCGTGGGACCCCGAGGGCAAGGACGCCGACGAGGTCGCGGAGAGCGACATCATCCTGTGGGACGGCTACTGCCAGGTCCACGAGCGCTTCCGCGTCGACCACGTCGAGCAGGTCCGGGAGGAGTACGACGACGCGAACGTCATCGTCCACCCCGAGTGCCGGCGCGAGGTCGTCGAGGCCGCCGACGTGGCGGGCAGCACCGCGACCATCTGCGACACCGTGGCGGACGCAGACTCCGGCGAGACGTGGGCCGTCGGGACCGAGATCCACCTCACGAACCACCTCCAGCGGTGGCACCCCGAGGTGAACGTCGTGCCCCTCTGCGGCGAGGCGTGCATGGACTGCAACGCGATGCGCCAGATCGACCCCAACTACCTGACGTGGGTGCTGGAGGAGCTGGTGGCGGGCCGCGAGCGCAACGTCATCGAGGTCGCCCCGCAGGAGGCGGAACTGGCCGAACTGGCGATGGAGCGCATGCTGGAGATATGACGGTGGCGGAAACTGCCATCCCCACGGAGACAGACGTCCTCGTCGTCGGTAGCGGCGTCGCCGGCTGTGCGGCCGCGCTCGCCGCGGCCCGCGAAGGTGCCGAGGTGCTGGTCGTCACGAAGGCGACCCGGCCCGAGGAGACCGCCTCCCACTGGGCGCAGGGCGGGGTCGCCACCGCGCGGTCGGACCCCGAGTCGTTCGCACAGGACGTCCTCGACGCCAGCGCCGGCACCGCCGACCCCGAGGCGGTCGAGGTGCTGGTCGAGGAGTCGCGCGAGGCGGTCGAGGACGTGCTGGTCGAGACGCTGGACGTGCCGTTCGATCGCGCCGGCTCGGCGGACGGCGAGGACGCGGGGAGCGGCGGCTTCGACTTCGCCCGCGAGGCCGCCCACTCCGAGGAGCGCGTCCTCCACGTCGACGCCAGCACCGGCGAGCACGTGCTCGCGCCGTTCCTGAACCACCTCGACGCCCGCGACCGGGTGACGGTCCGGGAGGACACCGCCGCGCTCGACCTGGTCGCCCACGAGGGGCGCGTTCACGGCGCAATCGTCGACGGGGGAGACGGAACCGCGCCGGAGCCGGTCTTCGCCGGCGCGACCGTCCTCGCGACGGGCGGCATCGGCGCGCTGTACGAGACCTCTACCAACCCCGAGACCGCGACCGGGGACGGCATCGCGATGGCGGCGCTGGCGGGCGCGACGGTCGAGGACGTGGCGTACGTGCAGTTCCACCCCACTGCGTATTCCGGCGACGACCCCTTCCTGGTCAGCGAGGCGGTGCGGGGCGAGGGCGCGGTCCTCCGAAATGCGGCGGGCGAGCGCTTCATGCCCGACTACCACGAGGACGCCGAACTCGCGCCCCGCGACGTGGTCGCAAGGGCGGTCGCCGACGAGCGCGAGCGTACCGGCGAGGTCGTCCTGGACGTCTCGCCCCTCGACTTCGCCGACGAGTTCCCGGACCTCGCCGGGAAGTGCGAGACCCGCGGCGTCGACTGGCGCGACGGGATTCCGGTCGAGCCGAGCGAGCACTTCCTCTGCGGCGGCATCGCGGTCGACGACCGCGGCCGGGCCGACCTCGACCGGCTGTTCGCGGTGGGCGAGTGCGCCCGGACCGGCGTCCACGGCGCGAACCGGCTGGCGTCGACCAGCCTGCTGGAGGGGCTGGTGTGGGGGCTGCGGGCCGGGGAGGTCGCGGCCGGCTTCGAGCCCCGGACCGGGGTCGCGGCGGCGCCCGACCTGCGCGACAGCGACCCCGCCCTGCCCGCGGGGTTCGCCCGGGAGAAGTTCGTCCGGCTCCGGCGGGTGATGGACGAGCACGTCGGCCTGCGCCGGACGCCCGAGGGGCTCCGGCGCGCAACCGCGGTGCTTCGGCGGCTGAAGGGCGAGGTCGACGCCTACACCCGGACCCGGACGTCCCGGAGCCTCTACGAGCTCCGGAACGCCAGCGTGGTCGCGCTGCTGGTCGCCCGGCAGGCCGCGGAGGCCGACCCCGTGGGGTGTCACGCGCTCGCGGAGCGCGGGGCGGACGACGACGCCGGGAGGAGGGACGAGGTGACCCCGAATGCGAGTGACTGACCGAGAGGTCGAGACGTGGCTCCGGGAGGACGTGGGCCACCGCGACGTGACCAACCACGTGCCCGGGGAGACGACCGGCCGCCTCGTCGCGAAGGAGGCGGGCGTCGCGGCCGGCCTCGACGCCGCGACGGCGGTCTTCGACTACCTCGACGTCGACGCATCGGCGGTCGTCGACGCGGGCGACCGAATCGAACCGGGAGACCCGGTGCTGGCGGTCGAGGGCCCCGCGGAATCCGTCCTCCGGGGCGAGCGGGTCGCGGTCAACGTCGCCGGCCACGCCTCGGGCGTGGCGACTGCGACCCGCCGGGCGGTCGAGGCGGCCCGCGAGGTCGACGACGACGTGGCAATCGCGGCCACCCGGAAGACCACGCCGGGGCTCCGCGGCGTCGAGAAGCGCGCGGTCGCCGCGGGCGGCGGGGACACCCACCGGCTCACGCTCTCCGGGATGGTGATGGTCAAGGACAACCACGTCGCCGAGATGGGCCTGGAGGCGGCGGTCCGGCACTTCCGCGAGGAGAAGTCGTTCACCGCCAAACTGGAGGTCGAGGTCGAGTCGCCCGAGGACGGCGTCCGGGCCGCCGACGCGGGGGCCGACATCGTCCTGTTCGACAACATGACGCCCGACGAGGTGCGGGAGGGCGTGGAGCTGCTTCCCGACGGCGTGCTCGCGGAGGCCAGCGGGGGGATCGGCATTGCGGACGTATCGGATTATGCTGCGACTGGTGTCGATGTCATCTCGATGGGGGCGCTGACCCACTCGGCGCCGAGCCTGGACCTGTCGTTCCGGACCGGCGGGTGACACGGTCGCCTCGCGGTCAGTGCTCCCGGCGGGGGTCGAGCACGTCGCTGAGAGCGCGGCCGAACAGGTTGAACGACAGCACCGTCAGGACCAGCAGCACGCCCGGGATCGCCGTGATCCACCAGCCGGGGTGGACGTCCGCCACCCTGACGCCGTAGAAGATGGTCTGGCCCCACGAGACCACGGTTGGGTCGCCGAGCGTCCGCTCGTGCGGCCGGAAGATGATGAACGAGAGCGCGGCCTCGGTGACGATGAGCAGCGGGATCTGGAGGGTCACGTTGGTGAGCACCGGACCGGAGATGTTCGGCAGCAGGTGCCACCGCATCACCTGGCGGCCGTCGGCGCCCGCGGTCCAGGCGGCCTTCACGAACAGCGACTCGCGGCGCTGGAGCACCTCGTTGCGCACCAGCCGGGCGAGCCCGCCCCAGCTCGCCATCCCGAACACCGCGATCATCGCGAGCAGCCGGTACTCCCGGTTCCACTGCCAGAACAGCAGGTAGACGAAGATGGCGGGCACCGTCTGGAGCACCTCGGCGACTCGCATCAGCACCGCGTCGGTCCGACCGCCCGCGTACGCGGCGACGAGACCGACCCCGACGCCGGTCGGCACGATGATGGTCGCCGAGACCAGCGCGACCTGGAGGCTGGTCCGGGCGCCCAGCACGACGAACGGGAGCATGTCCTTGCCGAGGTGGGTCGTGCCCAGCGGGAACCGCCACGTGCCCTGACACCGGCCGTCGACGACCGGCCCCACGCAGGAGCCCAGCAGCCACCGGGTGTCGACGCTCAACCCGACCGGGGGCTGGTACGACCGGGAGAGCACCCACCTGGTCGGTTCGGTCACGAACAGCGGCCCGACGAGTCCGACCGCGGCGAACAGCAGAATGTAGGCGAGGCTCGCGACGCCGAGGGGGTGGCTCCGGAGCCGCTTCCAGTAGCGCCGCGTCATCCCCGGGTTCCTGGCGAGGGGAACCGCGACGAACGACCCGACCGCGACCAGCGACACCGCCAGGAGCCAGTCGAGCGGTTCGAGGGCCGCGACCAGCGGGAGCGAGTTCCCGCCGGCGTCGTAGAGGAACCCCGCCGCGAGCAGGCCGAGTCCCGCGAGGAACGCCCGGACGTTCCGACCGAGGTGCTCGGACTCGGCCGCGGTCACGCGCTCCCAGTCGACCGCCTCGAACCGGTCGGGTTCCGACGGAGGGCCAGAACTCATGTCGACGGCTTGGCCGATGACGAACTAAAGCATTTATGTCTCGTCATTTACTTTCTGACACTACGATGACCGCCTACTCCACGACGACGGCGACCGCCGGGTCCGTGATCGCGGGTCGGACACCTCGACCGGAGGAACTGCCCCATGAGTAAGCGGTCGTTCCTCCTCCGGCGGCTCGCGGGGACGGCCGTCTCGGTCTGGGTGGTGTTCACCCTGGCGTTCGCGTACGTCAGGGCCACCTCCGGCCTCGCCGGGGCCGTCTCCGTCGGCGGCGGTCCGGCGTCGCCGAGCGACTCGCTGCTGGCGCAGTACGTCGACTGGCTCGTCTGGTTCGCGACGATCTGGGACGCACCAGTCGCGGCGCCGATACTGGAGAGCCTGCCCTACACGCTCGCGTACCTGGTTCCGGGACTCGCGTTCGCGGTCGTCGCCGGCATCGGCGTCCGGATCTACACGGTGGCGTCCGAGGGCAACCGGCTCGAACGCCTGACCGACGGGTTCACGCTCCTGGCCGTGAGCGTCCCGACGTTCCTACTGGCGTACTTCCTGCGGTGGTGGCTGCTGCCCCACTACTTCAGCCTCCTGAACGACGTCCGGATCTACGACCCCCTGCTCGGGCCGCTCAGCCTCCGGAACCTACAGGCGACCGTCTGGCCGGCGTCGGTCATGGGGCTGTACCTGTTCGCCGTCCAGTTGCACTACTCGGGCGAGGAGCTCCGGGAGTACCTGTCGGCGGAGTTCGTGAAGACGGCCCGCGCGAAGGGCGCGGGCGTGTGGCGGGTCGGCCGGCACGTCTTCAGGAACGCCGCGATTCCGCTTCTGACGCTGTTCTTCACCGACATGCTCGGGATGGTGGTGGTCGGCGTCTTCGTGGTCGAGTTCGTCACGCACGTCCCGGGCGTCGGCGAGCTGGCGATGGACGCGGTGCTCGACCGGAACCTGAAACTGGTGTTCAGCCTCGCGCTGCTGTCGGTGCTGGCCGGCGTGTTCACCAACTTCCTCCAGGACGTCGCGTACGCGCTGTTCGACCCGCGGGTCGACTTCGGGGAGTGAGCGCCGGGTCCGAGCTCGCGGACGGAGCGTCCGGCCGACGCGGCGGCCTACTCCAGCAGGCTCTCGCCGGTCATCGCCTCGGGCTGGTCGACGCCGATGAGCGAGAGCATGGTCGGCGCGACGTCGCAGAGCGACCCGCCCTCGCGGACTCGCGTGCCGCCGGAGCGGTCGCGTCGCTCCCGCTCCGAGCCTCCGCTCGCCGCGCTCGCCGAGACGCCGCTGTCGCCCTCGGGCGTCAGGTAGACGAGCGGGACCGGGTTGTAGGTGTGGGCGGTGTGAGGGTTCTCGGGCGTCCCCATGTCGTCGGCGTTGCCGTGGTCGGCGGTGATGAGGACGTGCCCGCCCGCGGCTTCAATCGCCTCGACGAGGCGGCCCAACTGGGCGTCGACGGCCTCGACGGCTTCGACCGCGGCGTCGAAGTCGCCGGTGTGGCCCACCATGTCGGGGTTCGCGTAGTTGAGCACCAGCACGTCCGGGTCCTCCTCCTCGATGGTGGCGACGGCGGTGTCGGTGACCTCCTCTGCGCTCATCTCGGGCTGCTGGTCGTAGGTCGGGACGTCCGGCGACGGGACGATCTTGCGTATCTCGCCGTCGAACTCGACCTCGCGGCCGCCGTTGAGGAAGTAGGTGACGTGGGCGTACTTCTCGGACTCGGCGATGCGGAGCTGGGTGAGCCCGTGGTCCGCGAGCACCTCGCCGAGGACGTCCTCGGGCTGGTGGGGCGGGAACGCGACCGGCAGGTCGAACTCCTTGTCGTACTGGGTCATCGTGACCAGCCGGATCTCGGGAGGATCGGTCTCGAACGTCCACACCGGGTCGATGTCGGCGAGCATCCGGGTCAGCTGGCGGGCGCGGTCGGCCCGGAAGTTGAAGAAGAGCGCGGCGTCGCCGTCCGCCATCGCGAGATGGCTGCTCGCCGAGCCCTGCTCGGGGGCGTCGCCGTCCGAGAGGGCGGGGCCGCCCTCGACCAGGGTCGGCTCCACGAACTCGTCGGTGGTGTCGCGGTCGTAGCTCTGCTCGACCGCCTCGACCGCGGAGTCGGCGGTGTACTCGGCGTCGCGCTCGACGATGGCCTCGTAGGCCCGGCGGGTGCGCTCCCAGTTCCGGTCGCGGTCCATCGCGTAGTACCGCCCGGAGACGGTCGCGACCTCGCCGGTCCCCTCGCGGTCGATCACGTCCTGGAGGTCCGCGAGGAAGCCGGCGCCGCTCCGCGGCGGGGTGTCCCGGCCGTCGGTGAACGCGTGGGTCACCGCGTCGACCCCGCGCTCGGCCGCCAGTTCGATGAGCGCGTAGAGGTGCTTCTGGTCGGAGTGGACGCCGCCCTCGCTGACCAGCCCCATGAAGTGGACCCGGCCGTCGTTCTCGCGGGCGTACTCGAAGGCCGAGTCGATGGCCTCGTTCTCGCCCAACTCGCCGTTCGCGATGGCGTCGGAGATGCGGGTGTACTCCTGCTTGACCACCCGGCCCGCGCCGATGTTGAGGTGGCCGACCTCGCTGTTGCCCATCTGGCCCTCGGGCAGGCCGACCCGCCGCCCGGTCACGTCGAGGGTGCCGTACGCGCCCGCCCCCGCGAACCGGTCGAAGTTGGGCGTGTCGGCGGCTTCGATGGCGTTGCGACCGCCGTCCTCGCTTCCGAGACCCCAGCCGTCGAGGATTATCAGCGCGGCCTTCATGCCCGAACGGAAGGCGCCGCGTCCTAACTACTCTTCGCTTGGCGAGGAATCGGCGGCCCGTCGACCCCGGGCACCCCCGCCCGTCGACCGACGTGTCCTCGGTCCGACACCCCGGAACGTTCAACAAGACCTTTGGCCGCCCGCGGCGAACGCCGTGGTATGAAAGGCGTCGTCGGTGGGGGAATCGCGGGTCTCGCGGCCGCCTACCGCCTCCAGCAGCACGGTCACGACGTGCAGGTGTTCGAAGCCAGCGACCGGGTCGGCGGGCTCGCCGCGGTGTACGAGACCGCGGGCGACCCGATAGAGAAGTTCTACCACCACCTCTCGGCCTCCGAGGAGACCATCGTCGACCTCATCGAGGAGCTCGGCCTTGGCGACCGGCTGACGTGGCCCATCGGGAAGAACGCCTACTACTGGGACGGGACCGTCTACCCGATGGACAAGCCCTGGGAGATCCTGGCGTACCCCTACATGAGCGTCTACGACAAGTTCCGGCTCGCGATGCTCACCCAGGAGATCGACGTCCGGGGCGGCATCCCGAAGTTCGACACCTACGAGAACCTCGAGGACTTCGAGGACGTCCCCATCGAGCAGTTCCTGCGCGAGCACACCACCAACGGCGTCTACGAGGGCTTCTTCGAGCCGCTGCTCGACGCCAAGTTCGGCGACCGCAAGGACGACGTGAGCGCCGCCTGGCTGCTGGGCCGCATCAAGTTCCGCGGCGAGCGCGATCTGCTCCGGGGCGAGCCCCTGGGCTACCTGGAGGGCGGGTTCGGCCAGCTGCTCGACGCGCTCGTGGAGGCGGTCGGCCGGGAGAACATCACGACCAACGCCCGGGTCACCGACCTCGACCTGGAGGACGGCCGGGTCGGCGCGATGACGGTCGAGACGAAGTCCGCGGCGAGCACCGAGGGCGGCGAGACCGCGGCCGAGGCCGAAGCCGAGGCGGACGGCGGGGTGGAGGCCGCCGACGCCGGCGTCACCACCGAGACCCACGAGGTCGACGACGTCGTGGTCGCGGCGATGCCCAACGTCTTGGAGGACCTCTGCGGCTACGAGTGCGACATCGACTTCCAGGGCGCGGTCTGCGCGCTCGTGACGATGGACGAGCCGCTGACCGACACCTACTGGCTCAACATCGCCCACGACGCGCCGTTCGGCGCGCTCATCGAGCACACCAACTACATACCGCCCGAGAACTACGGCGGCGACCACCTGCTGTACGTCGCCAGCTACATCCAGGACTACGAGGAGGAGCTCTGGCAGCTCGAGGAGGACGAGGTCCGGGACCTGTGGCTCGGCCACATCGAGGAGATGTTCCCCCAGTGGGACCGCTCGCACGTGAAGGAGTTCCGGCTGGCCAAGAACCCGCGGGCGGCGCCCATCTACGAGCGGGGGTACCTCGACACGGTCATCCCCTACGACCTCTCCGAGGAGGTCGCCGAGGGGCTCTACTACGCCGGGATGGCGAGCCGGGCGCAGTACCCCGAGCGGAGCCTGAACGGCGGCATCGTCGCGGGCTACGAGTGCGCCGACCGGATCGCCGGCCGCAAGCGGGTCGTCAGCCCGGAGTAGGCCTCCCGGTCGACGGTATCCGCCGGAGACACCGTCTCACGCCGGCGAACGCCCAGAACACCTTTCCGCGATTTCGGCCGATTCCCGCGGGGGAACCTATGAGCAGCATCGGGGACTGTTCGCCGAAACCGACGGCTCGCTGCCGGACTACGACGCCGCACAGGTCGGGCTCGAACGCACCGTCGAACAGACAGCGGGAGTCGACGCCGGCACCGAGGCGTTCAGCGCCGACGGCCACGGGCTGTCGTCGGTCGCGCTCGGTGCTCGGACAGTTTGACGGCGACGACAGGAACAGCCGAGCGCAACCGATGCCGACGTGCTACGAGTCGGCCCGTCGCTGTGCGGACACGGGACGGAGTCGGTCAGACGCGGTCGGCGACCCGGCACCCATCTCGAAGTCGGAATCAGCCGAGCAGAACCGTTACACCGCCGAAATGGCCCAGAATACTTTTCCGCGTTTTTCCCGTATCCTAGCCCGGGATACCATGAGTAGCATTCTGTCACGGGAGACGCAGGAACGGGGAGCGAAACGAACGGGCGACGGCGGAAGCAGTTCGCTGATGGACGCGTTCGAGGTGAAGATGAAGGGGTCCGGAGGCTCGCAGGGGGACGGCTCTACCCGCCCGATCCTGCTCGTGGACCTACGTGCGATGTACGATTGGATGAGAGGGAGCGGCGGCAGCGGCGGTAGCAGCGGTAGCGGTGGCAGCAGCGGCGGCGGGATGGCCGCGACCGTCGAGAGCGCCGCCGAGGACACGCTCAAGACTGCGACGAAGGACACGGTGAAAACAGCGACAAAGGACGCGGTGAAGAAGAGCGTCGGCAGCAGCGAGAGCAGTAGTAGCGGTCGCAGCAGTAGTAGCGGAGGCGGACGCGGCGTCCTGTCGAAGGTGTTCCTCCTCGGCATCGCGCTCGGCCTCGGCTACGCGGTGAGCAAGCGGTCCGGGTCGGTCGGCGAGTCCGTCGGCAAGGCCACCGACCGCGCCCGGGACATCGCCGACAAAGCCGAGATGCGCTCGGGCGAGGTCGCCGGCCAGGCCGAGCAGGTCACCGACGAGGCCGCCGACCGGATCGAGGAGCGCGGCGGGCCGGTCGCCGAGGAGGCGGCCGACCGCGTCCGCGACGCCGGGGAGACGGCCGCCGACAGCGTCCAGGAGGGCGGCGAGATGGCCGCCGACCGAGTTGACGAGGCGGCCGACGCGGCCGAGGACGCGGAGCAGCGTGCCGAGGAGGGCGGCAGCGGCGGAACCGACGGCGACGACCAGAGCGGCGACTGAGGCGAAAGGTCCGGAGCAGTCCGAGCGAGCGAGAGCCGGGACCGCTTCGGTCCGGCGGAAACGGGGACGCCGGCCGAACCGGTGACGACGCCGGCCGAACCGGTGACGACGCCGGCCGCACTGCTGACGACCACGTTCGGACCGGAGAGGAACCGTCGGCCGGCGGTGGACCGCCTTGCGGGCGGCAGTCCGCCGCCGGCCGGCAATCATCGTTTTCCCTGTCGCTGTCCAAGCGCCGGCCATGGCACACGTCACCGTCGAGAGGCCGGACATCTCGCTCGACGCACCGACGCTGGTCGGCGGGCTGCCCGGCGAGGGGCTCATCGGCAAGCTGGTCGCCGACCGGCTGGTCAGCGAGTTCCGGATGGACTACTACGCGGGCGTCCACTGCGAGGGGGTCCCGCCGGTCGCGGCCTACCGGTCGGACGAGCCGGCGGTCCGGCCCGGCATCCAGCTGTACGCCGACGTCGACCGCGACCTGCTGGTGCTGGCGAGCGACATCCCGGTGTCGACCTCCAGCGCGCCGGCGTTCGCGGGGTGTCTCACCGACTGGCTCCGCGAGCACGACGCGACGTCCATCTACGTCAGCGGCCTCTCGAGGGCGGTCGACGACGGGTCGCGGGCGCTGTACGGGCTCTCGACCGGCGACGGCGACCGGCTGCTCGCGGACGCCGGCATCGCGCCGCCCGAGCACGCCGGCATGGTCACGGGGCCGACCGGGGCGCTGCTGAACCGCGCCGGCGACGAGCGGATGGACGGCGTCGGCCTGCTGGTGGAGACCGACGGCTCGCTGCCCGACTACGACGCCGCCCAGACCGTGCTCGAGGACGGCGTCGAGCCCATCGTGGGCGTCGACGTCGACACCGAGGCGTTCAGCGCCGACACCCACGAGCTGTCGCCGGTCGCGCAGTCGGCGCTCGAACAGCTGGGCGGGAACGGCGACGGGAACAGCCGGGCGCAGCCGACCCCGACGTTCTACTAGGCCGCGAGCGGCGCAACCGACGACCGCAACGAGAGGCCACTGACGAGCCCGGCGGGAACGAATCGGTGACGAACCCGGCGGGAACGAATCGGCGACGTCCGCAGCGAGAACAGAGCGGCTACGCCTCTGCGTCCTCGTCGCTCACGCCGGGCGCGTCCGACACGTTCACGTCCTCGGGTTCCTCCCGGCCGCCGACGTGGACGTTGCCGTCCTCGTCCTCGACGTACACGTCGTCGGCGAACCCGCCCTCGGCGTAGGGGTGCTCGGGCTCCTCCAGCTTCTCCGGGGTCGAGGGCGCGGCCGGGAGGCCGGCGGGCGGGCCGAACTCCCCGAGCGGGTCCTCGATGGTGATGCCGTGGCGCTCGAAGAAGGTCTCGTAGCGCTCGTAGTGGTCGCCGAGCTCGTCGACCGGGAACTCCATCATCTCGGTCCAGCCGTGGTTGTAGAAGTCGAAGTTGGCCTGGACGTGGGTGATCTCGCGGGCCTCGGCCTCGGGCGCGCCCTGCTGGAGCGCGGCGAGGTAGGTGTCCATCGTGGCGTCGAAGAAGGCGTCGAGGTGCTCGCGGCGCTCCTCGCGGTGGTCGGGGTCGGCCTTCTCGAGGAAGATGCGGGTGTGGAGGTCGACCAGCTTGTCCTTCACGAGGTCCGAGACCACCGGCAGCTCCAGCGCCTTCTTGGAGGCGAAGTGGCGGACGTTCTGCTTTATCTTCATGGGCGACGGTTGGGGCGCGACTCCCAAAAGTCCGTCTGTCCGTGAGTCAGTCGCACGATTCGGAGATAGCAACCCACTTTAACCCCGATAGTGAAGGTTCGGCTATGAGCGAGTCGTACGTGATAATCGGTGACGGGATCGCGGGCAGCTCCGCCGCGGAGACCCTCCGCGAGGAGGACCCCGACGCCGACATCGCCGTCATCACCGACGAAGGTGAGGCCCTGTACAACCGTATCCTCATCAAGGAGTTCGCCAAAGGAAAGCTCCCCGAAGCGCCCATCTCCATCCACGAGGAGGACTGGTACGCCGAGCGGGACATCGACCTCGAGCTCAACACGTTCGTCACCGAGGTCGACGCCGACGCCCACGAGGTCCACACCCACGACAGCGGCACCTACGAGTACGACAAGCTGCTGGTCGCCACGGGCGGGACGCCGACCCAGCTGCCGGTCGAGAACAGCGACGCGGAGGGCGTCCACCACTTCTGGACGTTCCAGGACGCCCGCCGCATCGAGGAGCACGCCAGCGAGGCCGACACCGGCGTCGTGGTCGGGGCGGGGCTGCTGGGCATCGACCTCGCGGCGGTCTGCGCCGCCCAGGGGGTCGACGCCAAGTACATCATGCGGGGCAACCGCTGGTGGCGCTACGGCCTGAGCCTCGACGGCGCCGAGATCATCCACGACGCCCTCGAGGAGAAGGGCGTCGAACCCGTGCTCGAGAGCGGCGTCGAGCGCTTCGAGACCGACGACGACGGCCGCGTCGTCTCGACGGTCGACGCGAACGGCGAGGAGTACGACAGCGACTTCGTCGGCGTCGCCATCGGGCTCAACTTCAACACCGAGTTCCTCCAGGGCGCGGGCGTCGAGGAGGACAGCGGCATCGTGGTCGACGAGTACATGCAGACCAGCGCCGAGGACATCTACGCCGCCGGCGACATCACCCGGTACTACGACACCATCCTCGACGAGTACGCCCAGAACGGCTCGTGGGGCTCGGCGAAGGAGCAGGGCCAGGTCGCCGCCAAGAACATGGTCGCCGACGACGAGGCCGAGGCGTTCCGGTGGGTCTCCTCCTACTCCATCACCCACTTCGACTTCCCGTTCCTCAGCTTCGGCTTCCCGACGCTGGGCGACGACGAGTGCGAGCGCAAGTACAGCGACACCGAGTGGCGCCGGCTCGCGTTCAAGGACGGCAAGCTCGTCGGCGGCGTGCTCATCGGCGACATCGCGCCCCAGGGCAAGTACAAGGACCTCATCCGCCAGGAGGCCGAGGTGGCCGACCAGAAGGAGGTCCTGCTGGAGAAGGAGTTCGACCCCGACGAGCTCGCGATCCCCCAGGAGCAGTAGGCGCCCCTCCCGGCAGTAGACGCCCCACCGGCAGTCGGCGCCCCCGCCGACCAAGAGCGATCGGGGCCGCAACCCGCGACGGATTCGCGGACGCAGTGGGACGGCGGCAAAGTGATTAACTCTTCTCGGTGCGTACGTTCGGACGACCATGGGTCCGACCTGGGTGTACGGGGCCGTGATCGCGGTCGCGCTGGTCCAGCTGGTCGCGCTGTCTCGGCTGCGAACCGGCGTCGCTCGCCCCGCGGACGGCGCCCCGAGCGCCGGCGCGGGCGACGACGACACCGTGGAGTGTCCGGAGTGCGGCGCGGAGAACGAGCCCGGATACCGGTTCTGTCGGGGGTGTGCGAGCGAGCTCCCCGGCGCCGCCGCCCGCGCTCGCGGTCCGCGCGGGGCCCGGGCCCGACGGCTCGGCTGACGCCCCGGCTCACTCCGCCAGCCACGAGTCGGCGGGGATCTCGTACCCCTCCTCGTCGCAGATGTCGCGCGCCAGCGACCGCACCGACCGCTCCCGGGGCAGGGTCTCGGACTTGCGTATCGACCGCTCGATGTCCGCGGCGAGCCGGTCGACCGCCGACTCGCCGCCCACCGCGCGCATCGCCTCGAGCGCCTCGCGGTACTCGTGGTCCTCGGGCGCGGGACCGACCCGTTCGTCGAGCTCCTCGTCCGCGAGCGCGGCGATCTCGTTCAGGTGGGTGTCGACGCTCGCCATGCGCGATCCGACGGCTTCGACGCTCAAAACCCTGGTCGCCGCCCGCGGAACGAACTGCAACCGTACCCAACGTTGTTATACGTGGAACCGCTACCGGCTCCACATGCCCCAACTCGAAATTTCTCTGTCGGACGACATCGACATGCAGATCGACCAGCTGGTCTCCCAGGAGGAGTTCGTCGACCGGCAGGAGGCCCTCGAGGAGATGCTCTCGCTCGGCATCAAGGAGTACCAGACCACGATGGAGAGCGACACCCGCGACGAGATGGAGTTCGCCGACGAGATGATGGAGACGACCGAGCGGTCGCTGGGCGACGACGACGAGGGCTACCGGTTCTGACCGGCCGGCGCCCGCCGCGGCCGATTCGCGCCGCGCTCCCGGTCAATCCGCGCCGTCCCTTTTCCGACCCCTCGCCGGCGAGGAATATCTACATCCGCGAGACGTTGGTTCCGCACGCCAGAAGGCTTAAGATACTCCACGACATTTGGTATCGTGTAGCATAATGTCCCTGAACACGACTTCCGGAGCCGACGGCGACGGGCGGACGCTTCGCCTCCGTCCGACGACCGACGTCTCGTCCGGCACGCCGGTGCGACACTTCGACGAGCTGTCGGACCGCGCCCAGCAACTGCTCGCCGAGACCGACGACCGAACGAACGTCGCAGTGACACCCGACCTCGCCGCCGAGTTCGACGACGAGCCGGTGGTCGTGTTCGCCGAGTACCTCAAGGTAGAGCTCGCCTGACGCCGACTCGCGTGCTCCGGAGCGTCGGCGCCGGGCCCCGCACCGGCCCGCCGGCCGCCCCGGGCCGGTACCGAAGGCGTTTTGCCCGCCACGGGCCGACACACGGGCATGAACGGAAGCGGCGACATGACCCTCGCCTTCGAGCTCTCGGCGCTGGAGGAGCTGGCCGACCCCGGCGCGGTGTTCGACGACGCCCGGCGGTGGAGCAAGTACGTCGGCGTGGTCTCGGACAAGCCCACCTACGTCGTGACCAACTTCACCCGGAAGAACCGCATCCGCCAGGACTTCTTCTCGGGCCCGCGCGGGAAGGCCGAGAGCTTAGAGAGCGTCCGCGAGCAGTTCGACACCGACCGCCACGTCTTCGTCAGCACGGCCGACGAGGACCGCGAGCTGGCCGACGAGACCGGCTGGGAGTTCCTCGACGTGACCGAGGCCGCCGAGGCCGCGGAGTGGCAGCTCGCCGACGACGTCGACGGGGACGCGGTCGAGACCGAGGAGAACCAGCGCGACGACTGGCCCTGACCGCCGGCGTCGTCTCCGATTACAGACCGATTACAGCCGACCGGGGAACGGTTACGGGACCGCGGCGAGCGGTGAACCGGCGGCCGACCCGGTTCCGACCGTCTCGCGCTCCCCCTCAACGACCGAGTAACAACCGAACGGTTTCGAACGGGGTCGCCCGCTTATCCGCGTCGAGGGGCAACCATCGCCCGGGAAAGCATGGTCGACAACGACCCGTACGACGGTGACGATGACGACGACGCCGGTTTCGACGACGACGTCGCGGACTCGGACTACAACGACTACGACGAGGCGCTCGACGAGAACCCCGACGAGGAGGGCAAGTGGACCGCGGGGCTCAACGTGCTGCTCGGCCTGTGGCTGATCGTCGCCCCGTTCGTGTGGGACGCGGTCGTCGCGGGCGACATCTGGGCCGACGGCGTGTTCGGCGGCGCGCTCGCCGCCAACCCGTGGAACGACATGGTGGTCGGCGCCGCCATCGCGGTGCTGGCGGCGTACAACTTCTACCGGGCCGCGAACGAGGAGGCCATCAGCGTCGGCGTGGCGTCGCTGGTCGCGCTGCTCGGCCTCTGGCTGGTCGTCGCGCCGTTCATCTACGACACCGCCAGCGCGCTGAGCTTCTGGAACGACATCGTCGTCGGGGCGCTGGTCGCCATCCTGGCGGGGTACAACATCTACACCGCCAGGGACGTCGAGGAGACCACCGCGGCAGAGGCGTGACGGAGTCGACCCGTCCCTGATTTTCCGCCGACGCGCGGTTCCCCGAGTCGCGGCCTTTAAACGCGCGAGTCACCAACCGGGAGACATGGCAGAACCGCGCGTTCCGGGCGGCCGCGGGGCCGAGCTCGAGCTCCCCTGCGGCGAGTCGGTCCACGTCCACGACCTCGACATGGGCATGCGCGAGTACGACTGCGCGTGCGGCGAGGCCCACGCGGTCGTGACCGACGTCCACCCGCCCTCCCGCTTCGTCCCGGAGTTCCTCGTGGAGGTGCTCCGGGCGACCATCGACACCGACGACGACCTCGGCGAGTTCGGCACGCCCCACGTGATGGGCGTCGTGCTCGAGGAGTTCCCCGAGGACGTCGTCAGCGAGAACGTCGAGGACGACCAGGACGTCGGCTACGCGCTGGTGTGGGTGACCGACTTCGACTCCCGGCGGCTCCACGAGATCGTGGTCGAACTGCTCGTGGAGCTGATGGAGCACGCCGTCAGCCACGCCGACGACGACTCCGCGATGGCCCAGTTCGAGGAGGACATGCTCGACTTCGACGTCTCGGCGTTCGTCGACCAGTACCGCCGGGAGCGGGACTTCTCGGGCCCCCACGACCAGGCGGTCTGACAGCCGCCGCCCTCTCGCCGGACCCGTCGATCCGCATCTCTTGACAGTTAGATTTCATATGTCTGACGCCCGTCTGACTGAACCATAAGTGGCAATCAGTCACATACTGGAGTAGACCCATGGCTCAGTGCGCGAGGGAGTACGACCGGATCCGGACCGTCCTCGCCGACGCCGACGCCGACGAGCCGTTGACCGCGCGCGAGATCCACCAGTTGCTGGAGGCACGCGGCGAACCGATCGAGAGCGCCCACCGCGTCGCCACCGTGCTCGGGCGGCGCGCCCGGCGCGGCGAGGTGACCGTCATCCGGTCGTCGCCGTACCGGTACCGGCTCGACACGTAGACCGGCCGTCGAAAACAGCCCGACGCCCTCAGTCCGGCGTCGGCTCGTAGTTCTCGCCCACCGGGAGTTCGACCGTCTTCTCGCCGGTCGCCATCGTCAGCGAGCCGTGCGAGCTCGTCTCGCCGTCGAAGCTGAACCCGACCGGCTCGTCGCGGCGGACCTCCACCCGGAGCTCGGACGCCTGCAGGGTGGTGACGTGCTCGGTCTCGTCGCCGAACAGCCGGTGGATGGCGGTCTCCTGGAGCAGGTCGGCGGGCGGCGTCCGCTCGACGATGGTCGCCTCCAGCAGCCCGTCCTCGCAGTCCGACTGGGCGCGGCCCTCGGCGGGGAATCGCCGGGCGTTGCCGACCAGCACCATCAGGGCCTCGCCCGACCACGTCCGGTCGGCCGCCGGGCAGTCGGCGTCGACCGCCAGCGGGAGCGCGTCGAACTCCCGGAGCGTCCGGAGCCCGTTGAGCACGTAGGCAAGCACGCCCAGCCGGCCCTTCAGCTCGGGGGACGTCGAGGCGCTGGCCTCGGCGGTCAGCCCCGCGATGCACGAGTTCAGGAACAGCTCCCCGTCGGCGGTCGCCACGTCGATGCGGCGGCGCTCGCCGTCGGCCAGCAGCTCGAAGGCGTGCTCGACGCTCTCGATCCCGAGGTTCGACGCGAAGTTGTTCCCGGTCCCGGTCGGGACGACGCCGAACGTCACCTCCCCGAAGGCGTCGGCGGCGTCGAGGCCGCGGGCCACCTCGTTGATGGTACCGTCACCGCCCGCGGCGACGACCCGCTCGGCGCCCGCCGCGGCCGCGAGCCGACCGAACGCGACGGCCTCACTGGGTTCTCGGGTCTCCAGCACCGTGAACCCGGCCCCGTCGGCCAGGCCCCGGACCTGCTCGCGGTGATCGCCGTTCCCGCTGACCGGGTTGAGAACGAGCACGCTGTCGTTCCGGTCACCGCCGCCGTCGGGGAGAATCGGTTCGCCCGTGGGTTCGCCCCCGCTGTCGGGCATGTGACCTCGAATTGGGGGCAGAAAGCAAAAGGTCTACCGGCTGGTACAGTTCGGCGTGTACACGGTCGACCTGCACGCGCACACGCGGTTCTTCCACGGCCGCGAGCGGGCCGCGGCCTACTACGACCCCGTGGGGGTCCGGCTGCTGGCCGGGGCGGCCCGACTGCGGGGGCTCGACGGGGTGGCGCTGACCAACCACGACTACTACCGCGAGTTCGACCTCGGCGACGCGGCGCCGGGCGGCCGGTTCGCCGCGACGGTCCCGGGCATCGAGATCTCGACCACCCACGGCCACGTCCTCGCGGTGGGGCCCGATCCGCCGCGCCGGACCGAGCCCGGCGAGCTCTCGCCGGCCGAGGCGGTCGACCTGGCCCACGACCGAGACTGCGCGGCCGTCGTCGCCCACCCGTACCGCAACAGCACGGTCCGGGAGGTCGACGCAGACTTCGACGCGATGGAGATCAACGGCAAGCACCCCCGGACCGAGGAGTGGGTCCGGGAACTGGCCGACCGCCACGACCTGCCGCTGGTCGGCGGCAGCGACGCCCACTTCCCGGTCGAGGTGGGCCGGGCCTACACCGAGGTCGACGTCGAGGAGTTCTCGCCCGAGGCCGTCGTCGAGGCGATTCGGGACGGCCGGGTCCGGCCCCGGGTCGGCCGAGGGACGTTCAACCGCGCAGTCCGGTCGCTCTACCGCCGGGTCCACGAGGGGAAGGACGACCTCCAGGAGCCCGAGTGGCTGGAGTCGCCGGGCGTGGGCGACCCCCCGAAGTCGAAGTGACCGTTCGGCCGGTGCTGCCCCGACCCCGGGTCGGCGTCTCCGCATCCCGGACCCTGATTCGTACAGACGGCGTCGAATCCGGTTCGTCGCACCAGATAGCTGGCCACCGTCGCGCCTGTTCTGTCTGCATTGACCCAATTATTCACTCTCTAATTTCACTTAAGATTATCCGATCGTTCCGTATCCCGTGTCAGAGTAGTTCATAATTAACTAACTCCGAGCGGTGGAATTATTTCGCTCGCTGCGCCATGAGACGAACACGAGGAGACACAGAACGAGACGGTAACGGCCCGTCGATGGACCGACGCCGGCTGCTGCAGACCGCCGGCGTCGGAATCGGGAGCCTCTCGCTCGCCGGGTTCGGCGGCGAGGTCGCGACCGCCCGGGCCGACTGCGCGGACGGCCCGTTCGAGCGGACGTACGAGGGCGCGACGGTCAACCTCGGACAGATCCGGGCCGACCGGGCCCGCGGGGAATCGCCGGGGTCGGTCGCCGCGGCGAGTCCGGGCGCCGACGCGACCGCCGCGGACCTGCGCGCGGCGGCCAGCGAAGGCCGGGGACGACAGCCGCCCCGGAGGGCCGCCCAGGAGTCGAACCTCGACGACCCCGGGCCGCTGACCGCCGAGACGGAGTACGACGGGGTGAACGCCGCCGGGACGCGGGGCGGCGTCCCCTCGGACTCGCAGGTCGCGGCGGGCGACGGCAAGGTCGTCCACGCGCTCAACCGACAGGTCGCCATCTTCGACAAGCAAGCGGGTCGCCGCCAGCACCAGTTCCCGCTGGAGCGGCTCTGGGAGCCGGTCATCCCCGAGCCCGAGGGCGGCTTCGTCTACGGCGCGCCGTTCGTGTTCGACCCGCGGGCGCGCTACGACCGCGGTGACGACCGGTTCGTCCTGGCCGCGACCCAGTACGAGCCCGGGCTGACGACCGACGGCGAGGTCATCGACCGGGAGGCCCTGGAGGAGGGCGAGTTCGACGCCGAGCGGGTCAGCCGGCCGCCGCGGGGCTGGTGGCTCGTCGCGGCGTCGGCCACCGGCAACCCGAACGGCGAGTGGCACGTCTACCGCGTGCCCCCGATCCGCAACGAGGGGCTGGTCGACTACCCGACGCTGGGCCTCGACCGCGACGGCGTCTACCTCGCCCAGAACTTCTTCGGCGAGGTGTTCGAGGTGACGACGGTCGCGCTCGACAAGGCCGCGCTGTACACCGGCAAGCCGGCGACCGCCAACCACTTCACCGGGCTGAGCGACCCCGACGCCGACGGCCTGACGTTCACGGTCCAGCCCGCGCTCCAGCCGTTCTCGGGCGGGAGCGGCGGGACCTACTACCTGGTGAACGCCGACTTCCCCTCGCCCGACGCGAGCCCCGGCACGCTCACGCTCTGGGAGCTCACCGACCCGGTCGGCGATCCCGCCCTGACGTGCCACACGCTCGCGGTCGACCCGTACAGCTACCCGCCGCCGGCCCGCCAGAAGGGCGGCGACGACACCGACCTCGTGGACACCCTCGGGACCCGACTGATGAACGCCGACTTCGACGACGGGTCGCTGTGGACCGCCCACACCGTCCAGTACGACTGGGACGGCGACGGCCGCGCGGTCGCGGCGGTCCGGTGGTACGAGATCGACGTCGCGTCGCGGTCGGTCGTCCAGAGCGGCGTGTGGGGCGAGCCCGGCGCCTCCTACTACATCCCGACAATCGGGGCCGACGACGGCGCGGCGGTCATCGCCCACAACGCGAGCGGCCCGGACACGTACGTCCGGTCGGTCGTCGCGGGCCGGACCGCCGACCACGAGCCGGGGCGGCTGGAGGACGCGCTCGTGGTCCAGGAGGGCGCGTCGAACTACGACTTCGGCGAGGGGTTCGGCACCGTCGAGAACCCGCTGCGCTGGGGCGACTACAACGGCGTCTCGGTCGACCCGCAGTCGGGGCGGTTCTGGACGGTGAGCCAGTACTCGCCCGACGTCGAGATTCCGCCCGAAGCCGAGGAGCGCGACCCCTACAACACCCGCATCGCCGAGGTGTCGTTCGAGGGGGACGGGTCGGAGACGGACGGCTGAGGACGGTTCGACCCGCCGACCGGGAGACGGCGCGCTCCGCGACCCCGATTTCCCCTGTCGTTCCGGTCGAGAAGACGGATTCCGCCGGCGAGAAGAGCGTCCCCGACGCGCCGCGCGACCGCGCGACGTCAGCCCAGCTTCTCGTCCAGGATGAGTCGGGTCTTGGTGTTCACGACCTCCTCCAGCTCGCGGGCCCGGGTGATGAGCCGGTTGACGCTCTGGGTGTCGGCGGCGTCGACCACCAGCACGATGTCCTCCTCGCCCGAGACCTGCCAGACGAAGTCGACCTGCTCCCAGTCGGCCACCCGCTCGCTGAGCGACGAGGTGTTGACGTCGACCGCCACGTCGAGTTCGATCATCGCCTTCACGTTGCCGGTCTGGGTGGCGACGGTGAACCGCTCGATGACCCCCTCGTCGGTCATGCGTTCGACCCGGTTCCGGACGGTCCCCTCGCTGGTGCCGACCTCCTCGGCGATCTCCGTGTACGGTTTTCGGGCGTCTCGCCGGAGGATGCTCAGGATGTCGCGGTCGAGTTCGTCCATTGAGATGTGAGGGTAGTCCGGGACCCCACTTGATGATTACGAAATTCGTAATCTCACTACGAAAGCAAGGTTTATACGGGTGGGTTTCGTATGAATCTCGTAATGTCGGACGCATACGTCGCGCTGGAGGGCGGCAGTGTCGTGGAGGCGCGCTGTCGCGCTCCGGGCACGTCCCACGGGGAACTAGTGTTCACGACCGCGTACACCGGATACGAGGAGAGCCTGACCGACCCCTCCTACGAGGAGCAGGTCCTGACGTTCTCGTACCCCCTGATCGGGAACTACGGCGTCCGAACCGAGCGATTCGAGGACGACCGCGTCCACCCCCGCGCGGTCGTCGCGCGCGAGCTCACCGACGACGTCGCCGAGTGGCTCGCCGACGAGGGCGTGCCCGCGGTCGACCACCTCGACACCCGCGACCTGGTGGGCCAGATCCGCGAGGGCGGCGCCATGAAGTGCGGCATCTCGGCCGGCCCCGACGCCTCACCCGAGCAGGCCAAGGAGGCGCTCGCGGACTGCCCCGGCATGAGCGAGCACACCGACATCGGCGCCCAGGTCAGCGTGGCCGATGCGACGACCTACGAGGGCGGCGACGGCCCCGACGTCGCGCTGATCGACTGCGGCGCGAAGGGCAGCATCGTCGACTCGCTGCTCGCCCGGGGCGCGACGGTCCACGTCCTGCCCTACGACGTCTCGCCCGAGAAGGTCGCCGCGTTCGACCCGGACGTGCTGTTCATCTCGAACGGACCGGGCGACCCTGCGAACTTCGAAGCCGCCCGGGCGCTGGTCGAGGAGTTCGCGGGCGAGGTCCCGCTGGCGGGCATCTGCCTGGGCCAGCAGATCATCGCCCGGGCGCTCGGCGGCACCACCGAGAAGATGGCCTTCGGCCACCGCGGGGTCAACCAGCCGGTCCGGGACCTCCGGACCGACCGGGTCGTGATGACCACCCAGAACCACGGCTACACCGTCGCCGAGCCGGGTCCGGAGCTCGACGTGACGCAGGTCAACGTCAACGACGACACCGCGGAGGGCCTGGAGAGCGACGACCTGAACGTCATCACCCGCCAGTACCACCCCGAGGCCAACCCCGGCCCGCACGACAGCCTCGACTTCTTCGACGACGTGCTCGCGATGGCCGGCGACGGGTGTCGAACGCCGGCCGCCGCGGCCGACTGAGAACCCAGACGACCGGAATTCTCACGTCTTGTTCGCACCGCGCCACGCGCCTTTTTCACCGTCGGCGTGGTGGATAGCGCCATGCCGACCGACCTGCTGCTGCCCCAGACGACCGACCTCGACACCACCGCCCTCGGCGTCCGTGCCGAGGAGTTGGGCTACGACGGCCTCTGGCTCGGCGAGCTCTGGGGCGAGAGCGCCGTCGTCCGACTCACCGACATCGCCGCCCGGACCGACGAGGTCGACCTGGGAACCGCCATCCTCAACGTCTTCTCGCGGTCGCCCGCGGTGCTGGCGATGACCGCCGCCACCCTCGATCGGGTCTCGGACGGCCGGTTCCGGCTCGGCGTCGGCACCTCGACGCGGAAGGCCGTGGAGGACCTCCACGGCGCGGAGTGGGACGCACCGAACCCGGTCCGGCGCGCCCACGAGACCATCGAGCTCGCGACGGCCTTCCTCGGCGACGGGGGCCGGGTCGACTACGGGGGCGAGGTGTTCGACGTGCAGGACTTCCCGCCGCTGGACGCGGACGTTCCGATCTACCACGCTGCGCTCGGGGAGGCCAACCGGCGCGTGGTGGCGCGGCTGTGCGACGGCTGGATTCCGCACAACGTCCCGTTCCCGGACCTCGACGACGCCTACGCGTACATCGTCGAGCAGATGGAGGCCGCCGGCCGCGAGGCGAGTATCGACGTCGCGCCCTACGTCCCCGCCGCGGTCGGCGACGACCCCGAGGAGGCGAGGGACGTCATCCGCGGCCACGTCGCCTACTACGTCGGTAACGGCCGGGGGTACGAGCGCGCGGTCGGCCGGCGGTTCCCGGACGAGGCTCAAGCGGTCGCCGAGGCCTGGCGCGACGGCGACCGCGGGACCGCCGCCGACCGCGTCACCGACGAGATGGTCGCGGCGCTCGGGGTCGCGGGGACGCCCGACGAGGCCCGCGAGCAGTTCTGGGCCGTGGCCGACGTCGACTGCGTGACCCGGCCGATGGTGACCATCCCGAGCAACGCCGACGACGAGACGGTCGAGCGCACCGTCGAGGCGTTAGCGCCGTCGAACGCCGATTAGAGGAAACGGGATTCTTACCGCTCGTCCGCCAGCGGCAGCTCCGCCAACTGCCGCTCGACCACGTCGCAAATGCTCGCGCTCCGGTCGGAGTGGGTCTGCGCGAGGTCGTAGGCCTCCGCCAGGCCCTCGTCGTCGGCGATCGGGACCAGCCGGAGCGTCGTGCCCTCCGGACCGATCTCCGCGAGCACGTAGGCCTGCGGGAACGACGACAGCGCCGGGCAGACCAGCCCCCGGACGTCGCCGGTGATCGCGGCAGGGAGGTGGACGTGGCCCGAGACGTGGAGCGCGTCGTGGCCGGAGAGCGCCTCGACGAGCGCGGGCGCGTCGCCGACCGGCGGGTGGGGCGCGTGGCCGTCCGGGCCGACCGCGGCGTCGAGCCCCGGCAGGTTGTGGTGGCTCGCGACCAGCGCGGCGTCGGTCTCGGGCAGCGTCGCTTCGAGCCACGCCAGCTGGTCCTCGGAGACCGCGCCGTCGTGGGTGGCGTCGAGCGCGCCGTCGGGCGCCGACGCCGAGTTCAGCCCCAGCACGTCCACGCCGCCCAGCCGCGCCCGGAACGGGAACTCGTCGGGCGCGAATCGGTCGGCGAACGCCGCGACGGAGGGCGTGTCGTGGTCGTCGAACGCCTTGGGCACGTCGTGGTTGCCCGGCACCGCGACCGCGGGCGCGTCGAGGTCGGCCAGCGCGTCGGCCGCGGCGTCGAACTCCGCGGGGTGGCCGTCCTTCGTCAGGTCGCCCGCGACGACGACGCCGTCCACGTCGCGCTCGTTGGCGTCGGCGACCGCGGCCCGGAGGCGGGCTTCGGTCCGGTGGTAGGCCTTCCAGGTGCCCTCCTCCTCGGTGGCGACGTGGGGGTCGGAGAACAGCGCGAGCGTCGTGGGCGTCTCGGCGCGGGGGCCGGCGAACCGGGCCAGCGGGGCGGGTTCGCCGCCGAACTCGAATTCGGAATCGTCAGCGTCGGGTGCCGACGCGGCGTCTCGTCGGGTGACTGCGGTTCCCTCGGTAGTCATTTCTCGGTCGGAGCTAGCCGACTGACGCCCTTAAACGTGCCGCCGAAAGTATATATTTAGCACCGTATTCTATATATTTCGTAGCGGCATCGGTGTCGGTCGCGGCGGCGCCGGTCCCGACCGGCGCACGGCGCTGAGCTGCTCCGGAACCGTCCGGCCGAACAGAAACTACAAGGCGCCTCCGCTCGCCACTTCCGCCGAATGCTCGACGAGCTGCTCGGGCGCGCGGAGCTGAAGGAGCGCATCGCCGACCTCGAGGAGGACAAGCGACACCTCGAGCGCCAGCTGGAGGCCGAGGAGGAGCGCCGGGCCGAGGCCGCCACCGCCCGCCAGGAGGCCGAGGAGCGGGTCAACCGGCTGGAGGACCGCATCGCCGAGCTCGAAGACCGGGTCGAGCGCACCGAGGGCGGCGCCGACGCCGGCCTCGACTTCCGGGGCGCCGAGTCGGTCCGGGGCGACCGGCTCGCCGACGTCCTCGACCGGCTCGACTCGGTCGAGACCGGACCGGAGGCCGCGCTGACCGCGATGGTCGGCGAGGGCGGCGACCTGCCCGACCCGGTCGAAGACGCCTTCGGCGACCGGGCCGCGCTCGTGGACCGGGCCCGGCCCTGCCTGGCGGTGACCGACGACGCCGGCCTGGTGAGCGCCGCGCTCGCCCCGCCGGTCGCGCCCGACCCCTTCGCCGAGTGGGCCGAGGGGTTCCGGCTCGACCGCGAGTGGTTCCTGCCGACCGGCGGGTTCGCGCTGGCGCTGGTCCGGTCGGACCTGTTCGCGCTCGGCGTGTACGACGGCCGCGACCGGGTCGCCTTCGAGGGGTTCGAGAGCGACGTGAAGGGCGACCACTCGAAGGGCGGCTTCTCGCAGGGCCGGTTCGAGCGCCGGCGCGACGCCCAGATCGACGAGCACCTCGAGAAGTGCGAGGCGGCCGTCGACGACGTCCTGGCCGACGAGGGCGTCGACCGGCTGTTCGTCGCGGGCCAGCGCACCCTGCTGGGGGAGTTCGACGACCGGGCCGACGCGACCCGGCCGGTCGACGCCACCGGCGAGCCCGAGGCCGCGCTCGACGACGCGTTCCGCGAGTTCTGGACGACCCGGCTGTACCTGATATAGCTCCGGCCGTTCCCCGTTTCGCTCCCACTCAGGGCCGCGGCCGGGCGTCCGCCCAGGGCCACGCGATCCGAATTGCGCGGGACACGTCGCCCAGCGCGCGCCGGGCGACCCCGCGCACCTCGACGTCGACCGCGAACAGGACCACGCCGTAGGTCACCAGGCCCGTCGCCGCCAGCGCCGCGAGCCCGTGCCACCCAGTCGTCACGGCCGGAACCGCGGCCCGGAGGCCCAGCACCGCCGCGACCAGCGCGGCCCCGGCCGCGAACTGCGACTGGACCGTCGCGGGCAGCCTGGCGACCTCGGCGCCCTCGGCCGCGAGCACGCGGTGGAGCAGCGCCCAGCGCACCAGCTCGGCCGCGATCGTGGCGACGACCGCGCCGACCGCCGACCCGTACCAGACCAGCGGGACGCCGACGACGACGTTGACCGCGAGCGCGACCAGGCTGACTCGGAACGTGGCGTCGGGCCGGTCCAGCGCCTTCGCGGCGTCGTTGAGCGGTTCGCGCTGGGTCTGGACGACCCGGTAGACGCCGAGGCCCGCGACGAAGCCCGCCGCGCTCGCGTACTCCGACCCGTAGACGGTGACGACCGCCGGCCGGGCGAGTGCGAGCGCCAGCCCGCAGACCGGGATCGCCAGCAGGCTGCTGTACGCCAGCCCCCGGGTTATCTCGGGGCCGACGTCGCGGTCCAGGCTGGCGAGGTTGCTGACCCGCGCGAGCAGGCCGTCGAGGATGACGTTCGAGAGGATGGTCGCGGGCACCGTGAGTTCGAGCGCGACCTCGTAGCCGCCGACCGCGCTGGCGGTCACGAGCGCGCCGATGAGGAACACGTCGAACCGGGTGTAGGCCTTGCCCGCCAGGTTCGTCAGGATGTTCCACCGGGCGTGCGACCAGACCGAGGCGACGGTCGCCCGCGAGGGCACCTCGGGCCTGACGCCCAGGCAGTACAGCGTGACGGGCACCCAGACCGCGGTCGCCGCGATCAGGCCGCCGGCCATCCCAGCCGCGCCGAGGCCCATCGCGACCAGCGCGAGCTGAAGCGGGAGCCGGACCGCGGTCCGCCCGAGGTCGATCCAGTTGGTGACGCCGACCCGACCGGTGCCCGCGAGCAGGAACTGCATCGGGACGAACGTCGAGATGGCGACGAACAGCGCCGCCACCAGCAGCGGGGCGTCGGCGACCCCGGTATAATCGCGGAGCGGTCCGGCGAGCGCGACGGCGCCGACCGCGACGACCGCGCTGTTGAGGCCGATCGCGCCGAGCGTCAGCCCCAGTATCTCGCCGTTGGGCGTGTCGGTCTCGGCGAGTCGCTTCTGGCCCGCGCCGGCGAAGCCGTGGGTGAACCGGGCCGCGAACTGGGCCAGCGACAGCACGAGGTAGAACCCGCCGTACACCGCGGGCCCCACCGTCCGGGCCATGTACGTCGACCCGGCGAGGCCCACGACGAACATCAGGAGCTTCGCGGTGGCGCCCTTCAGCACCTCGACCCGGAACGACACCTCGCTGGCGTCGGGGCCGGTCGCGGGGTCGGGCTCGCCGCCGCTCGCGGGGTCGTCCCCGCCGCCAGTCGCGTCCGTGCGGCCCGCGCCGTCGGACGTCCGGCCCGCATCGCCGGACGCCCGACTCGCGGGCTCGTCGCCGGGGGCTGGCTGTCGGTCGCTCGGTGCGTCGGTCGCGTCGGAGGGGGAGGCGGAGTCGCTCATGGGGACGGGCGGGACGCCGCCGAACCCCGGCCGCCGGACGGGTGACAGCGCCGTCGGACGGATAGCGAGAGCCGCGGCTAGCGGCCGCGAGACGGCCCGGGGCGACGGGGACGCGGGCGGCGTCCGGAACTCGTCCGGCGCCTTTCGATACCACCGGGAAAAAGCTACCGCTCACCGCCGGCGGTGCGAGGCGGTGCCACCACCGGAAAGCGGGAGCCGGAGCCGGCCCTTCAGATGCCCGTGGGCGGGTGGCCGCGGGCCTCCCGGAACGCGCCCTGGACGACCTCCGAGAGCGCCGGGTGGACGTGGATCGTCTCGGCGATGCGGTCGGCGTCGGCCCCCGCCGCGACCGCGGTGGCGACCTCGTGGACCAGCATCGAGGCGTGGGGCCCGACCACGTGGAACCCCAGCACCTCGCCATCGGGCGCCGCGAGCGCCTTGGCGAAGCCGTCCTGGACCAGCGCCGACCCGAGCGCGGTGTCGTCGTACGCGAAGGTGCCGACGTCGTAGTCGTCGCGGTCGAGGTCGCCCTCGGTCTCGCCCAGGGACCCGACCTGCGGCGACCCGAAGACGGCGTGGGCCATCCCGGGGTAGTCGACGCTCGCGCGCTCGCCCCGGACCGCGTTCCGGACCGCGAACTCGGCCTCCCGGTCGCCCGAGTGCTTGAACATGTAGTTGCCCGCCACGTCGCCGATGGCCCACACGCCGTCGGCCGACGTCTCCAGGTACTCGTCGGTCTCGACGAACCCTTTCTCGTCGGTGTCGATGCCCGCAGCGTCGGCGTTCCACGAGTCGGCGTTGGGCCGCCGACCGGTCGCCAGCAGCACCTCGTCGCCGCGGAGTTCGAGCTCCTCGCCGTCCTTCGATTCCGCGCGGACCAGTTTGCCTCCCTCGACCGCTCCCTCCTCGGCGTCGTCCCCCTCGCCCTCGGCCAGTTCGGTCACCTCGTACCCGGTGTGGACCTCGTGGCGCTCGGCGTAGGCGTCGGTCGCGAACTCGGCGACGTCGCGGTCCTCGCGGTCGAGCAGCACCTCGCTGCGACCGACGATGGCCACGTCGGCCCCCATCGCGCCGAAGAAGTGGCCCATCTCCGCCGCGACGTAGCCCCCGCCCGCGATCACGAGCCGGTCGGGGCGCTCGCGGAGGCGGAGGGCGTCGGCGCTGGTCAGGAAGTCGACCTCGTCGGTGCCCGCGATGGAGTCCGGAATCATCGGTCGGGAGCCGCCGGCGAACACCACCCTCTCGGCGGTTATCTCCTCCGGTCCGTTCTCGGCGTCGACCTCGACGGTGCGCTTGCCGACGAACCGGCCCTCCGCCCGGAAGAGGGTGATGCGGTCGCTCTCGCGGGCGGTCTCGGCCTTCGACTCGGCCGCGTTCGTTATCTCCCGGTTCACCTCGTCGACGACGTCGGCGAACGCGACGTCCTCGACGCTGGCGTCCACGCCGAGCGCGCCGGCCCGTCGGACGGTCTCGGCCACGTCGGCCCGGTGGATCAGCTTCTTCGAGGGGTTGCAGCCCCGGTTGAGACAGGTCCCCCCGAGCCGGTCGCGCTCGACCAGCGCCACGTCCAGCCCCTCCTCGGCCGCGGCCGACGCCACGACGTTGCCGGTGCCGCCGCCGAGGACGAGCAGGTCGAACTCGGTCATGCGGACAGTAGGCGGTCGAACCTGAAGAAACTCCTCGCCGCGGCGTCGGTCGACCCCGGTCCCCGGTCGTCGCCCGCGGGTCGTCACGTCCGTTGGGCGACGGGCGTCCCCGGGGGTCGGTACCGGCGGGGACGACCCCAGCCAGAAACGGTATCCGGAGACTAGTGGTAGCGATGAACATGGCTCTGATCGAGGAGGACGTGGAGGCGTACGAGTGTCCCGTCTGCGGTAGCCTCGGCCGCCACGAGGAGGTCCCGTGCTGCGCCGAGTCGCGGGACCCGGTCAGCGACGTGGTGACCTACGACCGGCCGGACACCGAGTCGGTCCTCGCGGCGGTGTTCGACCTCTCGTCGACCGACCTGGCGATCTGCCGGGCGCTCATGACCGAGGAGGAGGCGACGGCCGAGGACCTCGCGGCCGAGCTGTCGCTGGACAGGACGACCGTCAACCGGCGCCTCAACCACCTCGACGATCTCGGCGTCGTCGAGAAACGGCCCCGCGGCCTCGAGCAGGGCGGACAGGTCAACCAGTACTCGCCCGTCCCGCTCGACGAGGTCCACCGACGGCTCCAGCTGGGGCTGTACCGGTGGCTGGCCGACGCCGAGACGGTGCTCGACGAGTTACACCGCGAGAAGCTCGAACTGCTGGTCCGGGAGGCGGAGGTCGACCCGACCGACGACCCCGGCTCTCGGGCGGTCCGGGGCGAGGAGACCGCCAGGGAGGACGCAACGCAGAGAGCCGCGACCGGAAGCGCAGACTCGCCTGCCGCCGGAGGCGGAGGCGACTCCGGGGCCGCGAACACCGACGGAGCGGGGACCGACGACGCCGATTCACGTGCCGATTCGGACGGGGAGCGGTCGCTGGTAGACCGACTGCTGGGTCGTTACCGGTCCTGAAGTCGCCGGTAATCCCCACGTATTGCGGCTGTTCTCCGGGCCGGTGGCGCCGACAGCGGGCGCGTCGGGGACGAGGCGGGTACACCGCGTCCGGACCCGGGCCGCCGAGCGGAAATGCACTGCTAGCGCACGAACGATTCTCCCGGTTTATCCGGGGCTGTCCCGTCGCCAGACGGGGGGAGGACAGTGACAGGAGACCGCAGATTCGACAGGCGGGAGTTCATGCAACTGAGCGGTATCGCGGCCGCGAGCACCTTCGGCTTCGGGGAGGACGTGCCGGTGCGGACCGAGCGGGCCGAGGAGTTCCACCGGTTCCCGACGATCGAACTCAGGGCCCACCAGGACCCGGGGAGCGTCGTCAACTGGGTGCTGCCCGGCAGGCGGACGCTGAGCCGGTTCACCTTCGGGACGCCCGACCAGCCGTACAGCCTGCCCGACCACTGGATCAACGTGGCCGAACCGCCGGTGGCCGACGTGCTGCGGGAGTTCCCGCTCCCGTCGGGACTGCCCCTCGAGGCGCGGGCGGTCAACGAGGACGGAACCCGCTTCACGCACACGACGATCCCGACGCCGTTCAGCGACAAGTACAGGACGACCAGCGGGAGCTTCGACATCACCTACACGAACCGGCGGCTCCGGGACAGGACGGGCAAGGACGACCCCGACCTGCCGAGCGACGACGTCGAGCTGAGCTCGACGTTCACCGACCCGGCCGGCAACGAGTACGAGCTCCGGCTCCAGAAGGTCATCGAGCCGCTCTGGCCCAACTACGCGACGGGCGGCGGCGTGGTGACGACCGAGCTGCTGCACGGGGTGACCGGGACCGGCACGCCGCTGATGCCCCGCATGATGGCCTACGGCGCGATGTGGTCCATCGGGAAGCTCCTCATCAACGGCGAGGTGGTGGACAAGAACCGGGTCATCCACTTCATGACGACCGAGATGGTCCGGGACAGCCAGTACCACCTGGTCACGACGAAGGACCTCCCGCTCTCCGAGGACGAGGCGTATCTCGGCTATCCCCACCACACCCACGGCATCCTGCCGCCGGTCAAGATCACCGAGCAGGGGCCGACGTACGACCCGGTCCCGACCGCCTTCGAGCTCCCGAACGGCCAGAAGCAGCCGTTCATCCACATCATGTACGACAAGGACGTCATCGACGAGTTCGTCGTCAAGCAGCCCGAGGCGGGCGGGGCGGGGACCCGGACGACCACGGCGGCCCGCCAGACCACGACGGCCCGGCAGACCGCGACGGCAACCCAACGGGCCCAGCAGACGACCACCGCCGACGTGGCGACGAGCTTCTTCATCGGCGGCGAGGTGGCGGGCTGGCAGGCCCTCCAGCAGGGGCCGATCTCCGAGGGCGTGAACCCGACCCTGAACCTCGAGACCGGCAGGCGCTACGAGGTGACGTGGCGGAACCTGGACGGGCTGCCGCACAACTTCGCGATCGTCGACTCGAACGGGAACGTCCTGCTCGCGACCGACATCATGTCCCGGCAGGGCGAGACCCAGACGGTCACGTTCGAAGCGACCGAGCGGATGGCCGAGTACCTGTGCCAGGTCCATCCGAGTTCGATGCGCGGCGAGATCGCGTTCGGGGGTGGCGGGTAGCCGGTGACCGGTAGCGGCTGGGACCCGACTGCCGGCGGCGACGGACCGCCGCGGGACGCGCCGGCAGCGACCGCCAGTCCGCGGTGTCGTGGGGGCGAACAACCACTAGTGGCCCGGAGCCGAGGCATCGACCATGAGGAAAGGGGGATCTAGGCTACCGCTTCCCGACAGCGCGATGTCGTACTGGGTGGACTCGACGGCCCAGCCGTCGCATCCGGAGCTGACCGAGTCCACCGAGGCGGACGTGGCGGTCGTCGGCGCCGGCATCGCCGGCGTCTCCACGGCCACGTTCCTCGCCGAGGAGGGTCACGACGTCGTGTTGCTGGAGGCGAATCAGGTCGCGCGTCAGACGACCGGGCACACGACCGCCAAGGTGACCGTCGCCCACGGCCTGCGGTACCACTATCTGATCGAGACGTTCGGCGAGGAGCGGGCCAGACTGTACGCGGACGCCAACCGGACGGCGCTCGAGGAGATGGCGTCCCGGGTCGACGAGCGGAACGTCGACTGCGAGTTCACGCGGGCGTCGGCGTACTCGTACGTCCCGTCGCTGAAGAAGGAGAAGAAGGTCGAGCGGGAAGTGGACGCGGCGCGGCGGCTCGGACTCGACGCCTCGTACGTCACCGAGGTCCCCGCGCCGGTCGACGCGGCGGCCGGCGTCCGGTACGACGACCAGGCCCACTTCCACCCGCGGAAGTACCTGCTCTCGCTGCTCGACGCGTTCGAGGACCGCGGCGGCCGGATCTACGACGACACCCGGGTGACCGAGATGGAGACCGGGTCACCGCACCGGCTCCGGACCGACAGCGGCCGGGTCGAGGCCGACGACGTCGTCGTGGCGACCCACTACCCGTTCTACAAGCGGTTGCTGTACTCGATGCGGACGCTGCCCGGCCAGGAGTACATCCTCACCGGCACCGTCGACGGCGAGGTGCCGGAGGACCTCTACTTCAGCGCGGGTCCCAAGACCCACTCGTTCCGCCCGATCCCGACCGACGACGGGACGATGCTGCTCGTGGAGGGCCACAGACACCCGACCGGTACCGGCGGGGACACGGCGAGACTCGTCCGGGAGATCGAGTCGTTCGCGACCTCGCGCTTCCCGATCGAGGAGTTCACCTACCGGTGGTCGGCCCAGGACTACATGACGATGGACCGGGTCCCCTACATCGGCACCATCTCGCCGTTCTCCGACAGCGTCTACGTCGTCACCGGGTTCGGCGGCTGGGGGATGACCCACGGGACGGTCGCCGGACTCCTGCTCACCGACCTCGTCGCCGGTCGCGAGAACGAGTGGGAGCGGCTGTACGACCCCAACAGGATTCCGCCGGTGAGGTCGATGAAGCGGTTGCCGAAGGCGGGCGCGAACATGCTGAAGCAGTTCGCGAAGGGCCACCGGCCCCTCGGCGACGGAGAGAGCGTCCCGGACTTGGAGCCGGGCGACGGGAGAGTCGTGAACGTCGACGGCGAGACGCTCGGACTCTACCGGACCGAGGACGGCGAGTGGCGGGCGGTCTCGGGGACGTGCACGTACAGCGGCTGTACGCTCAAGTGGAACCCGGCGGGCGAGAGCTGGGACTGCCCCTGCGACGGCTCACGGTACACCGTCGACGGAAGGGTGTTCGACGGACCCGCACAGGAGGACCTGCGTCGGCGGGCCGTCTCGGTCCGGCGGTCGTAGCGGCAGTGTCGTCGGACTCGGGCCGCTCGCTCACTCGCCGAACAGCCCGTGCAACGGTAGCCAGGCACGGCCGCATCGCGGCCGGCTCCGGGCCGAAATCGGGACCGGACCGGACCGCGGTACCGACTCCGACCGCTTCAGCCGAGGTCGCGGAACTCGAACCGGGCGCCACCGCGTTCGCTCTCGGTGACCGACACGTCCCACTCGTACACCTCGGCGAGTTTCCGGACGAACGCCAGCCCGAGGCCGGTCCCGCCGTTGTCCGCGGTCGTCGTGTACCCCTCGTCGAACACCGCGTCGCGGTCCTCGGGCGGGATACCGTCGCCGTCGTCGGCGACGTAGAACCCGTTTTCGAGGTCGCCGACCCTGACCGTCACGTCGGGACCGCCGTGTTCCACCGCGTTCTCGAGCAGGTTCCGGAACAGGTGCCGGACGTACGTCTCGTCGGCCTCGATGGTGCGGTCGAGCTCGACGTCGAGCGCGGCATCGGGCGCCTCCACGGTGTCCCACCCCTTGCGGGCCATGTCGGCGAGGTCTACCGGAGTCCGCTCGCTGATGGCATCGCGGCCCCGCGTGAGTATCAGCAGGACGTCGACCATGTTCTCGATGCGGTCGAACGCCTCGGTGACGTACTCGACCGCCTCGGCGTCGGCATCGGCGGGGAGCTGGCGGCTGTAGATCTGGCCGATGGTGACCGGGTTCCGGAGCTCGTGGGCGAGCAGGCTCGCGAACGATTCGAGCCGGTCGTTCTTGCTCTCGAGCTGCGCTTCGCGCCGGTCGCGTTCGAGCTCGTAGCTCACGCACTGGGCCATCAGGTCGAGGAACGTGCGCTCGGCCTCGGTGAACGGCTTCTCCCGCGGCGTTTCGCTCGCGAAGCACAGCGTGCCGTACCGGTCGCCGCCGACGTGGACCGTCGCGGCGAAGTACGCCTCGAGCCCGTACTCCTCGTGGGCCGGGAGGTAGTCGAGCCCCGCGTCGGCCACGTCCGCGGCGGCGAGCGGGACGGACGAGTCGAGGTGCGTCTCGCAGAACGTCCCCGCGAGCGTGTCCACCGCGCCCGGCTCGATCATCTCGTGCGGACCGATGGCGGCGACGACCTCGAACTCGTCGTCGTCGACCCGGTTGAAGTAGCCGTTCTCGAGGCCGAATCGCTCGCGCCCCAGCTGGAGCAGCCCGTCGAGCTTCTCCTCGAACGACGCCCGCGAATCGGCGACGATGTCGTACAGCTCCCGCTGGTACCGCTCGTGCTTCTTGCGCTCTTCGATGTGCCGGACGTTCGCGAGCACGAGGTCGCGGCCGTCGAGCGTGATCGCCGACGCCGATACCTCGGCCGAGAGGTTCCGGCCGTCCCTGGTCCGGCAGTGGAGGTCCTCGCTCCACGCCGACCCCGTCTCGAGAACCTCCTCGAGGAACGCCTGGAACTGCTGGAACTCGTCCGGATGAACGTCCGAGGGGTGGAGTGACGCGAGTTCGTCACGGGTGTACCCGAGCATCTCCGCGGCCGCCGAGTTCGCGTCGACGAAGCCGTTCGCCTCGGGGTCGATCAGGAAGATGGCGTCGTTGCTCTGTTCGAACACCGTCTCGAACTTGGTCTTCGTCTGGCGGAGCTCGGCTTCCCGCTCCTTCTGTTCGGTCACGTCGCGGGTCAGCGCGACGTGGACGGTCTCGCCGTCCGGGCGTTCGAGCGGTGCGGCGTGCGATTCCATGTGGCGGCGCGTCCCGTCCAACCCGACGATGTCGAACTCCAGGGTCTCGCGTTCGCCACTGCAGACCCGCTCGTTGAACTCCCGGAACCGCTCGCGGTCCTCGGGGGCGATGAGGTCGTAGACGCTTTCGCCGGTCACGGCCGCTTCCTCGGGAGCCTCCACCATGTCCAGCCCGGCGGGGTTCATCTGGAGGAGGGTGCCGTCCGGGGCGACGGTCTTGATGCACTCGGGCGCCGTCTCGACGAGCGCACGTAGATACTCCGTCCGTTCACGGAGCTCGCGCTCGCGCTCCCGGCGCTCCAGTTCGTAGCCGACCCACTGGCCCATCAGCTCGATGTACCTGCGGTCCTGCTCGGAGAACGACGCCACGTTCCGGTCCTCGCCGGGAACGAAGGCGAGCGTGCGGTCGGCGCCGCCCTCGACCGGGACGTAGATCCCGAGATACCCCTCGACGCCGAACTCCTCGTAGACGAGGCGGTCGTCGTAGCCCTCGGCCGCGGGGTCCGCGATGCCGGCGGCCGCCTCGATGTCCGCGGCGGCCTGACAGTACGTCTCCGACAGCGGGAGCTCGGTGTCGACCTCGTAGTGTTCGTGGTCGCCGCTTGCGTACTCGACCTCAAGGCGGTCGCCGTCGGTGTCGACGCGGTTGAGGAATCCGAAGTCGACGTCGAACTGCTCGCAGCCGAGTTCGAACAGGGCGTCGAGTTTGGCCTCGAACGAGCGGTCCTGGCTCGCGGTGATCTCGTAGAGGTCCTGCAGGAACCGGTCGCGCCGCTGGAGTTCGGCCTTCGCCTCGGTCCGATCGCGGAGCGTCCGGAGCATCCGCTCGTTCTCGCGGGCGAGGTCGTCGTCGCCGAACAGTTCCTCGGGCGGGGTGTAGTAGAAGTTGTGGCAGGCCGCGCCGTCGTAGATGAGATGCGGATGGGTCCGGACGATGTTGTTGATGACCTCCGGAGCGAACAGGTCGCGGTCGTACTGGCAGATGGCGAGGACGTCCTCGGTGTCGAACAGGTCGTTGATCTTCGACTCGTACTCCATCAACTGCTCGACCGTCGTCGCGTCCTCCCTTATCCACGACATCTCGGCGACGAGCCGGAGCGCCTCGAACTCCTCGGTGGCCGCGGCGGTCGCGTCGGCGTAGAACCGGATCATCTCGTCGGGGTCGAACGACCCGTCCCGGAGGTAGGTCTCGTCGACGGTGTAGAACGTCAGCGCCCCCGAGTCGAGCGCGGCCTCGACGTCGATGCCGGCGTCTCGCAGCGTCGTCCGCACCTCGTCCTCGGTGCTCTGGTCGACGACGTACGCGATCTGCTCGCCGCGGTCGAGGCCGTGGCGAACGAACGGGACCGCAGCCTCGAACTTCTCCGCGGGCGTCTCGTAGACGTGGGCGAAGTGGTCGTTGCAGTCGTGGCCGTCTAGCTCCTCGACGGGACCGTGGAACTCGGGGCTCGACTGGAACGCCTCGAGGCCCGTCTCGAGCGTCACGGGCTCTTCCACGGGAGCGGTCGGGGACGCGTGCTCACTCACGGAAAACCCCTCCCGTTACCGTGCGACCGCAGTCCCGTGGCCCGCTTGTTCCGTCTCTCATTCTGTGTGCAGACAGTGGCCGAGCGGGCAAAAGGTTGCTGCACTCACCAACTGACAGCGGCGGTAACTACCACGCGATCCGGGTCCGCGACGCCGCTCACGGCTCTCCCAGCCGGTGGTCTGAACCGGTCCGCTCGGAGGACGAATCGCGACAGAACAGCGGAGGCGGTCGCGAGGGCCGACCGACAGCCCGGAACCGCCCGAAGGTAGCTCGCGTGTCGGCGGTCCGCCTTACCCGCCGAACATCTCGCGCATCATCGGATGCATCTCCATCAGCTGCTCCTCGGCGATCTCCTCGTAGAGCTTGTACGTGATGGAGACCGTCAGCAGCAGGCCGGTGCCGGAGACGCCGCCGATGGTGCCAAGCATGTTGGCGAGCACGGCCAGCAGCCCGACCAGCGCGCCGCCGATGACGGTGACCTGCGGGATGTACCGCTCCATCACCTTCTCGATGACGCCGGTGTTCTGGCGGAAGCCGGGGATCTGCATCCCGGAGTTCTGGATCTGCTTCGCGGTCGCCTCCGGGCCCATGTCGGTGGTCTCGACCCAGAAGATGGCGAAGATGGCGCCACCGATGACCATGAACGTCAGGTCGATGAGCACCCGGACGATGACCTGCCAGGGCTCCTGGGTGACCGCGCCGGTCCACCACATCCACTGCCCGCGGGCCTGGATGGGCGCGAGGTAGTAGAACAGCCCGCCCGTCGGCTGGGCGTTCGTCCCGTAGGTCCCCAGCCAGTCGGGCATGCCGCCCGGGCCGAGCTGGCTGTAGAGGATGCGGCCCAGGAACTGGATGTTCTGCTGGAGCGCGCGGACCAGGATCATCGGCAGGACGCTGGCGTAGATGAGCTTGACGGGGAAGCGACCCCGGGCGCCCTTCACGCGGGCGTGGCTCAGCGGGATCTCGACCCGGACGCTCTCGGCGTACACGACGATGCCGAAGATGAGCAGCGTCGTGACGAGCGCCAGCAGGTTGCCGCCGCCGATGAGCAGGTACTGGATGCCGTTACCGGTCAGCAGCGAGGGGACGTTCTGGGCGCTCCCGGTGAGGATGGCGATCCACGTCGGGAGCAGTCCGGTCTGGCCCGGGAGGCCGGGCCACGCGAACATGCCGCCCAGCAGCTTCTGGCTCACGCCGGCGATGATGAACAGCCCGATGCCGGAGCCGACGCCCCACTTGCTGATGATCTCGTCCATGAACAGGACGAGGATGCCGCCGACCGCGATCTGGGCGAAGATGAGCCACTGGACGCCCGCCGTGCCGATCCCCAGGCTCTGGACGACCTGCTGGTCGACCTGGAGGAAGCCGCCGGCGAACACCATCGGCAGACCCGTCAGGAAGATCATCACGACCACCAGCAGCTTCTGGAGGCCCTGATAGAGCACCTGGTCGCGGGGGTCGTCGGTGTCGAGGCCGAGCAGGTCCGCGCCGCCGAGCAACTGGAGGACGATGCTCGCCGTGACGATCGGACCGATGCCCAGCTGGAGGATGGTTCCCTGTCCGCCCGCGAGAATCGAGCGGAACTGCCCGAACGCGTCTCCGCCACCGCCGACGTTGATCCCGTACAGGTAGACGTTCGTGAGGAAGAAATACAGAACCAACACGCCCGCCGTCCATCCAAGCTTCCGCTTGAACGGGACGTGGCCCTCCGGACGCCTCACCGACGGCATCCGGGTGAGTACTGGTTCTGCGGCTTCTTTCCAACTCATGTATCTGCATACACCTGATGGGGGCTTGTATGTGCTTCGCTTTGAACCACGGCGTGCGTGTGAAGCGGCCCCATGCGAAGCCGCCGCCGCGTCCGGGTCGGGGCCGGACCGCCGCCCCGAGACGCCCCCGACCGACCGGCCGGCGCGGCGATGCGAGGCCTTTTCCCGCGGGTAGTCCGTAGCCGGACGCATGACCGACCCCATACCGGGAGACGTCCCCGCTGGCGAGGGGGGCGCCGACCGGGCCGGCGAGGGCGTCGACCGGCCGGGCGGCGAGTCCGCCGACGCGACCGACGGGGACGTCGACCCGGCCGGCGACGAGGCGACCCACCGCGTGCTCGCCGCGCCAGGCGACGGCCGGCTCCGACTGCTCGACCGCGAGACGTACGAGCCGGTCGTCACCGCCGACGCCGGCCACGGCGCGCCGGTCGCCGACCTCCGGCCGGGCTACCTCGTCGACGCGGAGCTCGACTGGTCGACCGCCGAACCGACGGTCCGGTCGGCGTCCGTCGTGCGCCCGACGCTGTACGCGTTCGGCGACGACGTCGACCCGATGTTCGAGGCGGCCAGGGACGCGTGGAACGACGCCCGCGCCGCGGGCGACGCCGTGAACAGTCGCGTGACCAGGAACACCGACAGCGAGGTCAACGGCGTCCTCTACGTGTTCGCCGAGGACGAGCGCAACGGGACGTTCGAGGCGTTCCGCGACGGGATCCGCCCGGTCGAGCCGCTGGTCGACAGGGTGAACGAGCGGGAGGGCCCGGCGCCCCGCGAGGTGTTCGTCCTGCGGCCCGCCGACGGGCGGTTCGTCGCCGTCACCATCGCGCTCCGGAAGGGCGGGCGGTTCGCCGACACCCTCCGGGAGACGTACGACCTGCCGCGACCGGACGAACCGCCGGCGTAGCGAGGGCTCGGCGACCCGACCGGCATCCTTGGCGGACTGAGAGGGCGAGCGTGGCCCGCGCTCGTCGTGGTCGTCTCAGCGACCCCTATCCGAGGCGAACCGGAGGTGAGCCGAGGATATGTCGCCGAGTCGTTCGAAAGACGCTTCGCGTCTTTCGTGATCACGAGAGAGCTTCGCTCTCTCGGACGACGACCGCGACCGGGCGGGGGCTTTCGGGGACACTGCTGTCGCGTTGCTTCCGGCTCTGCACGGAGCGAGGGCTTTCGGGGACCTCGCTTCGGTCGTCACTACGAATCTGAAAGCCGCCTTCCGAATGGAGTGGCTTTCAGCCGCTGCAGACCCGGTGGAGGTCGTCGAGGCACTCGATGTCCCACGTGGGCCAGACGTTCAGCTCCCAGTCGGTCCGGTGGGGCCGCCGGATGAACGCCGAGTCGATGCCGGCGTTCTCGGCCGCCCGGACGTCCGACTCGTTGTCGCCGACGAACAGCGCCGTGTCGGCGTCGAGGTCGGCCAACGCCCGGTCGATGTAGTGGGAGTCGGGCTTCCGGCGGTCGAGGCTCTCGATGGTCGCCTCGCGGCCGTAGGCGGTGTCGAAGTGGTGGCCGACGTCGAAGTGGTCGAGCAGGAAGTCGACCGTCTCCTGCTGGTTCGAGCTCACGATGCCCATCGAGACGTCGAGGTCGGCCAGGGTGTGGATGTCGTCGTAGGGGGTCTTGCGGCCCTCGCGGGCCTCCCGCTGCTGGGCCTTCGAGGCGGTGGCGTCGAGCGCCTGCCAGAACGTCTCGGCGTGGAGGTCGTACTCGTTGCAGACTTCGGCGACGCGGCCGGGGGTCGCTCCCACGGTCATGTCGTCGATGTGGTCGGGGTCCGGGTCGGTCACGCCGAACTGCGAGAACGTCTCCAGCGTAGCGTCGCGGAGGACGTCGAAGCTCGTGCGACCGACGAGGACACCGTCGTTGTCGAAGACGACGGTATCGTACGTCATACTACGTATAGCGGAGTGGGGCTGATAAACGTTTCACCCGATTTCCGCGCGCACCGGTCGCCTTGCCGGCAGTCCGGTCGAGCGACCGCGCCGGGTCCGCTCCGGTGGCCCTCCAGCGGCCTCCTGGCGGTTCGGCGTGACGATCATCTCCGGCGGCCCGGGGCGACGACCGCCGTCTGCCGGTCCGAGGCGGCGGAACCGTCCGGCGGCCGGAGGCGAACACCGTCCGGCGGCCGGAGGCGAACACCGTCCGGCGACCGACCAGAAACGAGTGACAGACCCGGGTCTGCGCCGCGGAATCGGGTCATCGTGAAAATCAGTCTGTGAGACGTCCGACGGAAGGACGGGAGAACGAACCCCGCAGCTACGTCGCTACTCCTCGTCGGCCGATTCGGCCTCGTCCTCGTCGTCCTCGGCCTCCTCGCCGCGGTCGCTGAGGACGGCGTCGCCGCCGGCCTCCTCGATGAGCTCGACCGCGCTCGCCGAGAAGGCGTCGGCGGTGACTTCGAGCTGGTTGCGGACCTGGCCGTCGCCGAGCACCTTGACGGCGTCGGCGTCCCAGCCGTCCTCGACGACGTCGCGGGCGTCGAGGCGGTAGCCGAAGTCGGTCTCCTCGGCGACGCCGTCGGCGGCCAGCAGGGCCGCGTCCTCGTCGAGCTTCTGGACCGTGACGGTCAGGACCTCCTCTTTGACCTTGTCCGGTCGCGAGAAGCCGTGCTTGCCGAGCGGTTCGTAGTTGTGGAACTCGTGTTTGGCGCGACCCGCGCGGCCGCGGCCGCCGCGGTGACCGGCGCCGCGCCGGTTCTTGTGGCTGCCGCCGCCGTGCGTGCGAGAGCCGCGCTGTCGTCGTTTCTTGTCCGTCATTGTTATCGCATCGCCTTGAGCAGCGAATCGATCTCCTCGGTCTCGTGCTTGCCGAGCTGGCCGCCCTCCTTGGTGGGGTGTTTCAGCCCGTCGTGGCCGCCGCGGGGCGGGTGGAGCCGGAGGACCGGCGAGAGGCCCTGCTCGCGCAGGGTCGTCTCCTCGTCGAGCAGCGCCCGGGCCAGGTCGGCCACGTCGTCGTAGTCGGTGTTGTCCGCGACCCACTCGTCGTCGACGTCGGCCGAGCCCTCGAGGGGCTCGCCGCGCTTGCGCAGCACCGTCTCCAGGACGTCCCGGCTGGGCTCGCCGTGCGCGGTGTAGTCGTTGACCTTCGTGATCATCCCGCGGTAGGCGTCGGTCTCGGGCACCAGCGTGCAGTGGTTCACGCGGTGGAGGTTCAGCATCTCCAGCGTGTCCTGCGTGCTGCCGTCCATGTCGACCTCGCCGCGGAGCTGGACGACCGCCTTCATCAGTCGGCCACCTCCTCGCTGAAGTCGGTCCGGCCCCGGGGACCGCGGGACTCCGCGGCGTTCTCCAGGGCGTTGTACGTCGCCTTCGCCAGGTTGAGCGTGGTCCGGGTGTTGCCGTGGCTCTTGGTCCAGGCGTTCTCGACCCCGCCAAGCTCCAGGATCTTCCGGACGGTGTCGGTCGCCGCCAGGCCGAGCCCGGTCGGCGCCGGGATCAGTTCGACCTCCACGCTGCCGGCCTTGCCGGTCGTCCGGCGGGCCAGCGAGTGGGGGCGCTCGCTGCGGTCCTCCCAGGACCCGGCGCCGCGGTTGACCCGGATCAGGTTGAGCTTCGCGATCTCGATGGCCTTCTGGATGGCGCCGCCGACCTGGTCGTCGCGGCCCTCGGCGTAGCCGACGTAGCCGTCCCGGTTGCCGATGGCGACGACGCACCGGAACTTCACGCGGCGACCGGAGTCGGTCATGCGCTGGACCATGTTGATGTCCAGCACCTCGTCCTCGAGTCCCGGCAGCAGCTGGTCGACCAGCTCGGGCTCCTTCAGCGGGAGCCCGGAGTTGAGGGCCTCCTCCATCGTGTCGATGTCGCCCTCGGCGACCTTGCGGCCGAGACGGGTCTGGGGTTCCCAGCCGTCGTGGTTAGCACACATAGGTTAGTCCTCCATGATGGTCTCGCGCACTTCGTCGAAGTGCTCGGGTAGTTCCGTGGCGTCGAACTCCCCGCTGTACAGCGGCTCGTCGAGCTGCTCGGCGTACTCGGCGATGTGCTCGCCGCGGTTGCGCGACCAGTCGGCCAGCACGCTGTCGTTGTGGGGGATGTCGAGCCCCGCGTCGATTGCGCCCTCCTGTACCGCGAACACCTTGCCGCCCGGCGTCGCGGTGTTGAGGCCGATGTCGAGCACGGCCTCGTCGAGGCCGGCGTCGAGCGCTCGCTTGCCCGCGAGCAGCCCCGTGAGGTACGCGGCCGGGAGGTTGCCCGTGGGGGCCTCCCAGCCGTAGTCCGCGAGATCGCCCGAGAAGGCGCTCGCGACTGTCTCGTCGCCCTCCGGACCCATCGTGATCAGCTGCGCCCTGACGTGCTTGTTGCTCTTGCGAGCGACCAGCCGGGGCTTGCCCGATTTCAGCAGGCGCAACCTCTGATGGTAGTCGGTCCGGACCTCGCGGCGACGGCGCATCGGCACCGTGTATCGTGGTCCTGTTGCCATGGTTAGTAGTTGTTCTCGATGTAGTTCAGCAGGTACTGGACGCTGCGGAACTCCCCGCCCTTCGCCTTGTCGTAGAGGTCGCGGTACTGCGACTGGGTGATCTCACCCTCGGCGCGGAGTTCGCGCAGCTTCCGTCGCTGCGCGCGGATCGTCTGCTGCCACTGTTCCTTCCGCTGCTGGCGGCCGCCCGACTTGCCCTTCCGGGAGCCGGGGCCGCTCTGGTGGCCGTAGTCGCGCTTGGCCTTGCGCTTGCGGGCGCGGCCGCGCGAGTTGCCCTTCTCCTCCTCGGCGCGGATCGTGCCCTCGTCGACGAGCTCGCGGATGTCCTCCCGGGTGATGGCCTCGGCGATGTCGGCCTGGGCCTCCGGGTCGAACCACACGCGGCTCTCGCCGACGTCGAGCACGTCCGAGGCGAGTCGCTTCTGTGCGCTCAGGTCAGTCATTCTTCGACCTCCACTTCGACGTAGGTCGGGTTCAGGACGCGGATCCCGTTCTCCTCGGCCTGTTCCTCGATGCGCTCGCGCTTGCGGGCGCCGACCTTCGAGGCGATGCGGACCGCCTCGCGGTCGCCGTCGACGCCGTCGAGGTCGTCGACGTTGTGGACGCGGACCTCCTCGAAGCCGCTGGGGTGCTTGCCGCGCACCTCGGTCGGGGTCCGGAAGCCGGCCTCGACCTTCGGGCCCTTGCCCTTGACGCCGCGGCGCTGCTTGCTGAGCTTGCCGCGCGGGCGGCGCCACGAGGTCGGCGTCCGCTTCTTCTTGTGGTAGTCCTGCCGGTTGAACTGCGGCTTGCCGACCCGCTTGCGCTGCTGGAGGAGCTCCTCCTCGCGCTCGGTGAGGTCGGGGGTCTTCTCGACCAGGCCGCGGGGCCGGAGCTCGGTCTCGGCCGCCTCGGCCTCCTCGGTTTCGGGCTCCTCCGGCTCTTCCTCTTCGATCTCGGCCTCGGTCTCCTCCTCGACCTCGAGCCCGCCCACGTCGGCCTTGATGCGGGCCGCCAGGGCGTTCCCGATGCCTTCGACCTCGGCGAGGTCGTCCTGCGTCGCCGCCTTCACGTCCTCGACGGACTCGTAGCCGGCGTCGCGGAGCGCGTCGGCCTTGCTCGCGCCGACGCCGCTGATGTCCTCGAGCTCCTGGGGTTCGTCGTCTGCCATGCGTTAGACACCTCCCGTCTGGGGTTTCTCGGTGATGTAGACGCCGTCCTGGAAGACGCGGGTGTCCTTGCCCTGCACGCGGGTGAGCTGCTCGATGTCGGCGGCCGTCTGGCCGACGTCCTCGATGCTCGGTCCGCTCAGGGTGAGGACCTCGTCGTCTACCTCGACGGTCGTGTCACCGTGGATGTTCGTCCGTCGCGGCGCTCGCTCGCCGAGGAAGTTCTCGATGACCACCTCGTCGCCCTCGGCGCGGACCTGCATCGGGAAGTGGGAGTAGAACACCTCCATGGTGTACTCCCAGCCCTCGGTCACGCCGTGGAACATGTTGCGAACGTGGCTCTCGAACGTGCCCACGGTCGCGTTGGTCTTGGCGTCGTCGGCGTCGGTCTCGATGACCACGTTGCCGTCCTCGACGGTGACCGAGACGTCGGGGTACCAGAGGCGTCGGGTCACCGACCCCTCCGGCCCCTCGACGGTCAGGTCGAGGTGGTCGATCTCGGCGGTCGCGTCGTCCGGAATTTCGAGTTCGATTCGTGTCATTGTTCTAGTAGACGTACGCGATGACCTGGCCACCGACGCCCTCCTCGCGGGCCTCGTAGTGGCTCATGACGCCGCGGCTGGTCGTGACGACGAGCGCCCCGTAGTCGCGGGCGGGGAGGAACCGCTTCTCCCACTTCTCGAACTCGTCGGCGCCCGCCGAGTAGCGGGGCTTGACCGAGCCGCACTCGTTGATCGCGCCCTTCAGTTCGACCTCGAACTTCCCGGCCTTGCCGTCGTCGACGAACTCGAAGCCGTCGATGTACCCGCGGTCGTAGAAGACCTCGAGCACGCTGCCGATCTCGTTCGAGGCGGGCTGTACCGTGTGGTCCAGGTGACCGACGCTCTCGGCGTTGTCGATGCCCGAGAGCGCGTTGGCCAGCGGATCGTTTCCTGCCATGATTATCGGTACTTCTTGAATCCCATGCTCCGGGCGATCTCGCGGAAGCACTGCCGGCACAGGAAGATGTCGTACTTCCCGACCAGGCCCTGCTTGCGGCCGCAGCGCTGGCACTCCTCCATCTGGCCGGTGCGCTTGGCGGCGTGCTCGCCGGTCGCCTCGGAGTCTGTTTCACTTTCGCTCATCGTTCGACCTCCACGTCGTAGTTCGCTTCGAGGTACGCGATGGCGTCCTCGGCGCTCAGCTTGTGGTTCGACGGGATCGACCGGGTCACCTTGTCGCGCTTGCTGACGCGGTAGCCCGGCCGGACGAGGTTGACCGTCACGTCGAGCCCGTAGATGCCGACGTTCGGGTCGTACTCCTGGCTCGGGAACTCGGTGTGCTCCTCGACGCCGAAGCTGAAGTTGCCGGTCTCGTCGAACTGACGTGCGGCGATGTCGGCGAGCGGGAGCGCCTTCTCGAGGAACGCCTCGGCGTCCTCGTCGCGGAGGGTCACCTTCGCGCCGATGGGGTCGCCCTCGCGGATGCCGAACTCCGGCTTGGTCGCCTTCGCGAGCGTCCGCACGCTCTGCTGGCCGGTGACGTCCTCGAGGATCTCCTCGGCGTCCGCGAGCTCGCGGCCGCCCTCGCCGACGCCCATGTGGACGACGACCTTCTCGACGGTCGGCTCGCGCATCTCGTGGAAGTCGGCGTCTGCTTCGCTCATGCGGCCTCACCTCCGTCAGCTTCGTCGGCCTCGTCGCCGCCGACGAAGTTCTCGTCGATGACGACGACGTACTCCTCGACCGTCTCGAAGGTGCCCTCGCCGTCGAGGCGCTCGACGATGACGTTGTTCGAGCCGCTGCCCGGCGTCACCTGGATCTCGGCGACCTCGCCGACGTCGCCCGCGTGGGCGCCCCGGACCGCGGTCACGAGGCTGCCCTCCTCGTAGGGGAAGTGGGCGACGACCTCGTTGTCCTCGTTGTCGACGACGATGGAGTCGCCCGAACCGTACTCGTCGTCCTCGACGAGCAGGTTCTGCCCGTCGTGGAGGTTGAGCTGGGTCCGGCCGCCGGCGACCTTGGTCTTGTCCTCGATCTTGCCGAGCTTGCTGCCCGCGGCGTCGGCGTCGATGGGGGTCAGCGCGAGCCGACCGCCCTCGTCGGGGAACACCCGGTAGTACTCCTCGCGCTCGGTGAACGCGACGATGTCGAACATCCCGATGGGCCGGTCCTCGGCGACGTTCTCGTCGCCGTTGACCAGCACGTTGCCCTGATCGAGGGCGTATCGGGCTTCCTTCCGGGACTGGACGTAGCCCAGCACGTCCCGCAGCAGGATGAGCAGCGGGACGCCCTCCTCGCCGTGGGGGCCGGCGTCGGCCTTCACGGTGAAGGTCTCGGTCTTTCGCTCGACCGGCCAGGACTTCGGAACGGAGAGTCGCTTCTGGTGTTTCGTCATTCCTCATCACCTCGGAGGCGCGCCTCGCGCCGGTCGTCCTCGAGGTCGAGGTCGACGACCCGGAGGTTGCTCGCGTCGAGCGGCCGGGGCACTTCCTCGCCGTCGGCCTTCTCGACGGTCACGTCCTCGACGCGGACGACCGCGTCGCGCAGGTCGACGTCGATGACCTCGCCCTCCTCGCCGGCGAAGTCGCCGCGCATCACCTCGACGGTGTCGCCCGCGTTGACGCGGACGCTGCGGGCGTCGAACTCCTCGCGGAGGTCGTCGGCGAGCGTCGCCTTGACCTGCTCGTGTCGCTCGTGGAGCGGGGCGCGCTCGGTCTGGTTTCGCTGTTTGCGTGGTTGCTGAGTCATACTATCATCGTAGCGGTGCTCGCGATGCTTCCGAACCGCTCGGCGACCTCCCGCGCGATGGGACCCTTGATCTCGGTCCCGCGCGGTTCCTCGACGTCGTCGATGATGACGGCCGCGTTGTCCTCGAACTTGACGCGGGTGCCGTCGGGGCGCCGGATGGGCTTGCGCTGGCGGACGATGACCGCCTCCAGCACCTGCCGTCGCATCTCGGGGGTCCCCTTGGTGACCGAGACGGTCACCTTGTCACCGATGCCCGCCTTCGGGTGGCGGTTCTTGGTGCCGGAGTAGCCCGAGACGCTGATGACCTTCACCTCGCGCGCGCCGGTGTTGTCGGCGCAGGTGAGCAGCGAGCCCTTCTCGAGCCCCTGCGTGACGTCGGCCTTCAGCGCCTCCATCAGTCGTCACCTCCGACGTCGGGCTCGTCGCCCTCGGTCTGGGTTTCGGGCTGCCGGTCGGACGCGGACCCCTCGGTCACGTTCCCGGCCGTCGTCTCGCCCGACGGTTCGCCGTGTTCGGTGCCGCCCGCGCCGAAGCTCCGCGTCGTCTCGAACTGCTCGACGACGACGTGGCTCTTGGTCTTCGACAGCGGTCGGGTCTCTGCGATACGGACCGTGTCGCCGACTTCCAGTTCCATGCAGTCCGGCGCGTGGGCCGGGACGCGGGACCGGCGCTTCATGTACCGGTCGTACTTCGGAACCGGAACGTCGTACTCGCGCTCGACGATCACGGTCTTGTCCATGTCTGTGGAGGCGACCTCTCCTTCGAGGGTCTGGCCGCGCACGGAAAGCGTTCCGTGGAACGGACAGTTCTCGTCGGAGCAGGTCCCCTCCGGCTCTGATACGTTCAGTCCTATTGCCATTGAGAGTCACCTGCCTTCTCGGTGCGCAGTGCGGGTCGTGAGAGCAGTCGCGCGCCATCCACCGTAACGTAGGCCACGCCCTCGCGAGGGCCAGACTGACCGGAGCGGACTCCGGCAGTTTCCGACCCACGTTCGGACGCGGTCCCCGATTCCCTCGCGGGAACGGCGGCTTCATCTGTGAGCGCGAACTCGAACGTCGAGCCCTGCTTTTGCACCTGTCGCACCCGGTCGGCGGACGCGACGCTCAACGTGCCCAGCGTCTCGGCGACGACCCGGCCCTCGATACCCACGAGGTCGGGGTTCGCCGCGTCGGCGACGCGGACGTGGAGTCCGTTGAGCTCGTGTCGCGTCAGCGTCTCGGGTGTGAGTGGCATGGTTGGGTTATTCTTCGTCGGTGTCTTCGAGGTCGCCTTCCTCGCGCTGGACCGTCTTGATCCGCGCGATGGTCCGGCGCAGCTCCTTGAACCGGCCGGGGTCCTCGGGGGCCCCGCCGGCCGCCTTCACGGCCTTCGCGTTGAGGAGCTCGGTCTCGAGGTCCTCGAGCTCGGACTCCCGCTCGGCGGGAGTCATGTCGCGGATCTCCTCGGTGTGCAGGATCGCCATTACTGCTCACCCTCCTCGTCGTCGCCTTCCATCTCGTCCATCAGCTCCTCGGCCTCCTGCTCGACCTCTTCCTCGAGCTCGTCGAGCTCCTCCTCGGCCGACTGGTCGGACTCCTCGTCCGCCTCGGCCTCGGATTCGGACTCGGCGGTCTCGTCCTCGATGACCTCCTCGACGACCTCCTCGTCGATCTGCTCCTCGCCGGCCTCGGCGGGCTCCTCGCCCGCGTCCTCGTCCTCGCGGAGCTCCTCGAGCTCCTCGTCGGTCGGCTCCTCGAGCAGCTCCTCGACGCCGGCCTGCTCGTTGGCCTCGACGGCCTCGGGGGCGATCTCCTCGACGTCGGCGTCCTCCGAGACCTCGAAGTCGTCGGGCAGGTCGGCGCCCGGCGGGATGATCTTCACGTCGACGCCGATGGTGCCCAGCTTGAGCACCGCGACGCCCTGGCCGTGGTCGACGATGTCCTCGGCGGGCTCGCCGTTGTGCTTGATGTACCCGCGGTTGAACTTCTCGACGCGCGAGCGGGCGCCCGTGACCTTCCCGGAGAGGACGATCTCGGCGCCGAGCGCGCCGGCGTCCATGATGCGGTCGATGGTCGTGTGGCCGGCCTTCCGGAAGTACCAGCCGCGCTCCAGCGCGTTGGCCAGCCGGTCCGCGACGATGCGGGCGTTGAGGTCCGGCTCGTCGACCTCCTGGACGTCGATCTGGGGGTCGTCGAGCTCGAACCGCTCCTCGAGCTGGCTCGTGATCTTCCGGATGTTCTTGCCGCCCTTGCCGATGACCATCCCGGGCTTCTCGGCCTTGAGCACGATCTGGGTGCCCATCGGCGTCGGGGCCATCTCCATGCCGCCGTAGCCCGCGCGGCCCAGCTCGTTCGCGAAGAACTCGTCGATCTGGGACCGCTGCAGGCCCTGGTCGATGAACTCCTGTTCGTCTGCCATTATTCTTCGACCTCCTCGAGCACGAGTTCGACGTCTACCTCGGGCGTATTCCACGCGCTCGCCCGTCCCATCGCCCGGGGCTTGCGGCCCTGGACCTCGCCGACCTTGTGGGCGGCGACGTGCATGATCTCCATCGACTCGCCGTCGAAGCCCTGCTCGTCGGCGTTGTTGACGACGTTCTCGATCAGGTCGAGGAAGGCCTCGCTGGCCTTCTCGGGGAAGCGACCGGCGTCCCAGCCGTCGATGTCGCTCCGGTGGCCGACGCCGCTGTTGTGGGACTTGAACGGCACCGACCGCTCGCCGTCGACGACCGCCTCGAGGTACTCGGTGGCCTCGGCGGCGGTCATGCCCTTGATCTCGCGGGCGATGGCTTTGCTGTGCTTGTGGCTCATGTGCCGCTCCCGGAGCATCCCCTTGGCGGTGGTGTCCGGGTCGGTCTCGACGCTGTAACTGATTCCCATGGTATCACTTGAGTGGCACGAACTTCGAGGAGCGAGTCGCGCCGATGCCGGCCTGTCCGTGTTCGACCTGCTGGCGGGTCAGCTGGAACTCCCCGAGGTAGTGGCCGAGCATCTCCGGCTCGACGTACACGCGGTCGAAGCTCTGACCGTTGTACACCGCGAACGTCAGGCCGACGAACTCGGGGAGGACCGGCATGTTCCGGAGGTGGGTTCGGATCGGGTCGTTGGCCGTCTCCTCCTCGGTGGCCTCGCGGGCCTCCGCCAGCAGCTTCTCCTGCTGGGCGGACAGGCCGCGCTCGATGGTTCGCCGCTGCCGTGCGGGAAGCAGTTCCGCGACTTCGTCCAGGCTCATGTCCTGCAGCTCGTCGAGCGTGTGACCGCGGAAGGTGAACTCACCCTCGCGGCCGGTTCGGTATTCGCCTTCGCTCATGCTAGTTGCCTCCCCGTCCCGTGCGCCGGGACGAGATGTCCCCGACCTTCCGTCCCGGCGGCGCGTTCCGCGAGACGGACTTGGGCTTGCCGGGGTGCTGGCGGCCCCCGCCGCCGAACGGGTGGTCGACGGCGTTCATCGCCACGCCGCGCACGTTCGGCCACTTGGTGCCGCGGGCCTTCATCTTGTGGTACTTGTTGCCGGCCTTCACCATCGGCTTCTCGGTCCGGCCGCCGCCGGCGACCACGCCGATGGTCGCCCGGCAGTCGGGCGAGAGCCGCTTGACCTCGCCGCTGGGCAGTTCGACGACCGCGGCGTCGCGGTCGTGGGTGACCAGGTTCGCGGCCACGCCGGAGGCGCGGGCGAACTTGCCGCCGTCGCCGGGCTGGCGCTCGACGTTGCAGACCGGGACCCCTTCCGGGATCTCGGCCAGCGGCAGGGTGTTGCCCTCCTTGATCTCGGCGCTGACGCCGACCTGGATCTCCTCGCCGACGCCGACGCCCTCGGGCACGAGGATGAGGCGCTGCTCGCCGTCCTCGAACTCGACGGCGGCGACCGGCGCGCTCCGGGCCGGGTCGTGCTCGATGTCGACGACCGTGCCGGCCACGGTGTCGACGTCTTCGGGCTTCTTGTGCGTGAGGTCCGCCTTGTATCGGTGCGACGGCGCGCGGAACGTCGGGCCGCCCCGCCCGCGTCGCTGTCCCTGGATTCGTCGTCCCATGTGTCAGAACACCCCGATTCGCGAGGCGACTTCCTGGGCGTCGTCGTCCTCGGAGAGCCGGACGGTCGCCTTCTTGTCGCCGTTCATCGTGACCATCGTGTTGATCTTCTCGATGGTGACGTCGTACTGGTCCTCGATCTCCGCCTGAATCTCGGGCTTCTCGGCGTCGAGGTCGACGATGAACTGGAGCTTGTTCTCGAAGTCCATCTCGTTCATCGCCTTCTCGGTCACCCACGGGTACTCGATGACCGACGTCATCGGTCGGCCACCTCCTCGAGGGCGCTCTCGGTCCAGACGGTGAGCCGTCCGGGGTGCGTGCCGGGCGCGAGGTCCTCGGCGTTGACCTCGTGTGCGGTCGCGACGTCCGCGCCCGCGAGGTTGCGGGCGGCCTTCGAGGGCTCGTCGCTGGTCACGAACAGGATCGACTTGGGGGTCTTGTACTTCCGACCCCGGGTCGTCCCCTTGCCGGCCCGCACCGACTTGTTCTCCTCGGCGCGCTCGACGTCGGCGTGGATCCCGACCGCTTCGAGGAACGAGACGACCTCGTTCGTCTTCAGGAGGTCCTCGAACTCGTCGCTGACGACCAGCGGCAGGTCGAGGTCCTCGTCGAAGCGGTGGCCGCGCTCGGCCACGAGGTCGGCGTCGGCCGTCGCGGCGACGGCCGACCGGACCGCCTTCTTGCGCTCCTTCGTGTTGATGTCGAGCGTCCGGTCCTTCTCTTCCTTCGGCGGGTGGGCCTTGCGACCCCCGACGGCCTGGGGCACGCGGGCCGCCTGGCCGTTCGCCCGGGGGACGTGGGCCATCCCGCGGCCGCTGCCGGGCGACTCCGCCGAGGTGCGCATCCCGGCGTAGTCGTCGGCGCCGTAGTCCTGCTTCCGGTTTGCCTGCGCGGCGAGCACGGCCCGCTTGATGAGGTCCGGCCGGACGGTCTCTTCGAAGACGTCCGGCAGGTCCACGGAGCCGTCTTCCTCGCCGTCGAGGTTTCGTACTGTAGCCTGCATAGATTATCCCTGGTTCGATTCCGTGCTCACGTACCGCACCTCGGGGTCGAGGCGCGGCTGGTCTTTCGGCCGGATGGCCGGGCGGAAGCGCAGGAGCCGCTTGTTCGGACCGGGGACCGACCCCTTGACCAGCGCGTACGAACCGTCGACCTCGCCGTAGTTGACGAAGCCGCCGTCGACGTTGACGTCGTCGCCCTCACCCAGGTCGATGAGGCGCTTGTTGAGTTCGGTGCGCTGGTGGTAGCCGGTCTGGCCCTGCTGGGGCACCGTCGAGCGGACCCGGGACGGGTTCCACGGACCGAGGTTGCCGATCCGCCGGCGCCATCCCTGGCGGGCGTGCTTGCCCTTCCGCTTCTGGACGCCCCATCGCTTGACGGGACCCTGCGTCCCCTTGCCCTTCGTGACGCCGCTGACGTCCATGTACTCGCCCGCGCGGAACACGTCGTTCATGGCGTGCTCCCCGCCGTCGGCGAGCAGGTCCAGCGCGAAGTCGACGCGGTCGCCGAGCGACCCGCCGCCGACGCGACTCTCCATCACGTCGGGCTTCTTCTTCGGCACGCTGGGGATCTCGTCAGGGACGGTGTGGGTCACGACGCGGACGTCGGCGACGTCGCCGTTCTCGACTGCCTCGCGCAGTTCGTCCTCGGCGGCGTCGGCGTCGTGGTCCTCCGGCACGTCGAGCGTGCGCGAGAGGTCGTCGTGGAACTCGTCGCCCCACACGTCCGTCAGCGGCTTCTTGCCGTACGGCGTGTCTTCGTAGGCTCGCAGGGCGACCGCCCGCATCGGCGGCGTCTCCACGATGGTGACGGGGACGGTCTCCTCCATCCCCTCGCGGGGGGAGTCGGACTCGTCGTTGACCATCACCACGTGGGTCATGCCGACCTTGTAGCCCGCGAAGCCCTGGAGCGACGGGTTGCCGTCGCCGTCGGGCCACGAGTTGAAGCGCGGCACCTCGCTGGACGCGCGCTTGCGGGGGCCGAAGCCCATCGAACCTTTGCGTGGTCTGCTTGTTTCTGGCATCGTATCACTTCTCGTTGAGGTTCAGGCAGCCGAGCGCGGCGAACATCGCCTCCTCGGTTCGCACGACGTCGCTGCCTTGATTCGGAACCGCGTTCAGCCAGAGGTCGAACCGGCCGGGTGCGCCGTGTTCGACTCCGGACTCCGCGTCCGCCCCGTCCTCCCGGTCGTCGCTCGGCCATCCGTGGTCGAGCGAGTCGGTCGGGAGGTCGAGCATCTCCGGCAGCCCGCGACCCGGTGAGCCGAACGCGACGGTCATGCCGTCGCGGTCGACGCGGCCGACCACGTCGGTCAGCCGCCGGGTCGTCAGCTCGACCCCGTGGCGGGACGTCGCGATGCGGACGCCCGCGTCGTCGCGGTCGAGTGCCGCCGGGAGGTCCGCGCGCGTCACCGACAGGCCCGGAACGGGCTCGTCTACGAGTTTCGCGCGGACCGGACTTCGCGAAGAGATCCTGACGGTAACGCGCTCCCCCTCGCCGACCGCCATTTCTGGCGGTGCGACGAGGGAGATCGGGTGTTGCAGTCCGCAATTGACCCGAACGCGCCCTTCAGGTCCGACCTCGGTCACGATTCCCTGTCTTAACGACCCCGAACCGTTCGATTCGGAGCCGGTCAGTGAGGGGGCGCGGAGCGGCGGCAGGACGCCCGCGTACTCCAGTTCGTCCCGCTTGCCGAATACCTCCTTTCGGAGGTAGGGCGGCGTCGCGGCGTACTCCAGTACGGTGCTTACGAACCCGCCACCCCACTTCCGCTCGCCGTCGCGGTCCGGAAAGACCACGAGGCGGTCGGCCCGGAAGACGATCGCCGCGCGGGCGACGTAGCCGAGCTTGCGAGTCGCCTCGCGTTTGTCCTCGGCTTCCCGGACGAGGGATGACGGAACGAGTACGCTGACGGTCATACCGTGACGCTTCGACGCCCCGTCACTAGACTGTAGCGAATCGTACCGGCTTGGTTCTTAAAAGGGTGCCGCTTTCCGTCAGGGAGTGGGAGCGGGTCACAAAGCCCGTGCCGGCGGAAATCGAAGCTTGAACCGTGCCACCGTCCCCCGATTCTCGTGCGTTTCGGAAGCCTTATTTAGTGGCCGGGCATTATCTGGAAATGCAGTCGCAGGGCGCCGGTAGTGTAGTGGTATCACGTGACCTTGCCATGGTCGCAACCTGGGTTCAAATCCCAGCCGGCGCACTTCTCCGCTTTCAGACTCCGCGTAGCCCGGTTACCGCAGTTCGCCCGTTCTTCGGAGATCCGTGCGACGCCGACACGGTTCGGGACACCGCGATGGAGCGACGAACCCGCTGGAGACGGTGTCTCGTCGACCGGAGTCGTCACCCGTCCGTCGGCCAATACTCATGGATACGGCTCTGGATAGAGTAGTACATGGTCAGAGAAGACGCCGAGACGCTCGACTATGCACTCGATGACGTCGACCGGGGCATACTGTACGCACTCCAGCGGGACGCCCGGAACAGTACCGCCCACGAAATCGCCGAGGAGGTCGAGGTCTCTGCCAGCACCGTTCGGAATCGCATCGCGAACCTCGAAGAGACCGGCGTTATCGAGGCCTACCAACCGATCATCAACTACGAGAAAGCGGGCTACCAGCTTCGCGTGATCTTCGTGGCGACTGTCTCGACCGACGAGCGGGCGCGACTGGGCGCAGACGCCCTCTCCGTCGAGGGCGTCATCGACGTCCGGGAGATGATGACCAGCCAGCGCAACCTCTTCATCGAGGTCATCGCCCGCAACACCCGCGATTTGACCGCCATCACCGAGGAGCTGAACGATCTCGGTCTCGAGATCCTCAGTTCGGAGATCGTCGTCGCGCATCACTTCCAAGCGTTCGGTGACCTCGAGTTCTAGCTAGTCGACGCCGATATTCCAAGAGTAATACTGGCAAATAAACGATATCCACACGTAGAATAGCTAAAATCCACAACCAGCTAGTTGCGGATGCAACAATCTTTATCCAGATTCTCGTGTTAGTCTCCGCCAAGGTGTCTGACGATATGTTCAGCGAACGTGGCGGTGAAACCGGGAGAGAGCTCGACCAACTGTTTCGGCTCTTGGCCGACAGACACCGACGCTATACGCTCTATTATCTCGACGCAGCCGAGTCAGACGTCGTCACACTCGACGAGATAGCCCGCTACATCGCCGAGCAAACACACACGGACGCGGGGGACCGAGAGCGGTCGAACGAGATCACGCACGAACGGCTCCGAACGCGCCTCCACCACAACCACCTGCCGAAACTGGCGGAGACCAGCCTCATCGAATACGACGCTCGCAGTCAGACCGTCCGCGACTGGGGCGAACCGTCCCCGATGAAGTGGGCACAGTACAACCAGAACGAACTACCGCTGCTCCGGTCGCTGTTCTGTACGTCAGCCACGGAGAGGAGGGTATGAAAGTCGCCGTCGCACACGAGATCAGGACGGGAAACTCCGATTGTTATCACGTCCTGAACGACGCGGCGACCGCGAGCCTCTGTGGGTCGATAAACGAAGAGAGTCGGTTCGCCTCCGACGTCGCAGAGGTGCTACCTCGGGAGTCGGCGGAACGACTGGGGTTGGCCATCTGCGGCCGGTGTTCCTACCTCGTCGACCAGCAACCGGTCGACAGGCCGGCGAACGTCGACTGACGCTCGTCTCGGCAGCGGGGTTCATCGCCTTCGGTTGGGCGAATCACAGCGTTCTACCGGGAGTCTCCGAGCGAGTCCGCCGAATCCAAATCGGTATTAGCGCTCGCTCCCTTGTAGCGTGCGATGGGGTACCTACCGCGCGTCGGCGGCCGGCGCGTCCTGCTGGCGCTCGGGGCGGTGTATCTCGGCGCCAGCGCGGTGTTTCTGCTCTCGTCGGTCGGCGGCGACCGTCGGCCGGGCGCGCGGGCGCTCTGCGGTCGTCGACGGTGTCGGCGCGGCGGAGCGCGACGAAACATTGATTCGTGACTAACTGGTCAGTTAAACACATGGGACGGACGCAATCTCGCACGCGACCCTGGCTCGCCGCGGCGCTGGGCGTGGCCGTCACGGGGCTGGGCCACCTCTACCTGCGCCGATGGCGGCGGGCGGCCGGGTGGCTGCTCGCGGTGTTCGCGACCGGCAGCCTCCTCGTGCCCGACGCGGCGCTCCAGGCGCTCGCGACCGGCGAGCAGTTCCCGCTCGTCGAACTGCTCCCCGTCGTTGCCGTCAGCACGCTCAGCGTCGTCGACGCCTACCTCCTGGCGGTGAGCGAGCGGTTCGGCGCAGAGTACGACGACGATGACCGCACGGCGTGTCCCCAGTGCGGTCGGCCCGCCGACGCCGACCTCGACTTCTGCCAGTGGTGCTCGACCCGGCTGGACGACCGGAGTACGGACGCGTAGACGGGCCGTCGGAGTCGATAACTCCCGGCATCGAGGCTGCTGAAGGCGAAAGACCCAAGCACCCCGCTCGAGACGCCTTAGGACGGACATGGACCGAGTTCCGTTCGGCGTCTCCCGGCTCGACGACATCATCGGCGGCGGCGCCCCGCCCGGCAGCGTGGTCCTGCTGGCGGGCGAGGCCGGCGCCGGCGCCCGCGAGTTCTGCTACACCGCCGCAACCATCAACGGGCTGGCCCACACCGACGCCGAGGCGTTCGACCTCCACTACGGCGAGGTCGACGACCGGGCCGCCGTGCCCGAGGACATCCACTACGTCTCGTTCACCGCCAGCGGCGACGAGCTCCGGCGCGAGATCGAGTTCACCATGAGCGAGGAGCTCGTCCGCGCCGGCGTCGAGGCCGTGGACTTCGCCGACTTCAGCCAGGAGTACTTCCAGCTCTCGGCCATCCCCCGCGAGTGGTACACCCGCAGGACCCAGACCATCACCGACCTCGGCCGGGGGAGCGACCGCCGGGGCGTGCTGGAGGCGCTCGGCGAGTACCTCACCGAGCACGCCGCGGCCAACCTGGTCGTCATCGACTCGCTGACCGACCTCGCCCGCGCGCCCAACGAGCACCTCGACTGGAGCGACATCACCCTGCTGGTCAAGGGCCTCCAGAAGGCCTCCCGGGCGTGGAACGGCCTCATCCTCGTGCTCGTGAACCGGGAGGCGATGACCGACACCCAGATGGGGAGCCTGATGGGGGCGGCCGACGGCACCATCGCCTTCGAGTGGGAGACCGGCGGCAGCGAGCGCGACCGGGTGATGTTCGTCCGGGAGTTCCGCGGCGTCCTCCCGCGGCTGGAGGCCGAGGACATCGTCCGGTTCGAGACCGAGATCCACGACGGCGGCTTCGACGTCAGCAACGTCCGGAAGATCCGGTGAGGTCGACAGGTCAGCGCTCTGCCGGGACGCTCACCCCGCGAGTCGGTGGTAGCCGTCTCGCAGGAGCTTCCCCGCGCCGACGACCGTCAGGACCGCGGCTCCGAGCACCACGCCGGAGTGGACGCCGGGAAGCAGCGGAAGCGGCGTGTAGCGCCCCAGCATCAGCAGCACGACGGCGACGAGCCACAGGGCGTACAGACCGACCGCGGTCCGCCGGAGGGCAACGAGCATACGTCCGTCCCCGTCGGAGAACCCCTTATTCCTGTCGAATCTTTAACTTGAATGGCGCAGCACGCGTCAGACGGCCGATCCGCTCGCGACCGCGCGACCGTTCCGGCCGTGCGACGCTCTGACCGCGCGACTGTACACGAATTCCGCCGTTACGAATCCGACCGGGTCACGCGGCCTCGTACTCCCCGTCGACCGCCTCGGCCAGTCCCAGCAGCACCGCCCAGTCCAGCAGGCGCTCCACTCGCTCGCCCCAGATCTCCTCCCACGAGTTCGGGTTCTTGTGGTGCTCCCACGTCGGTACCTCGTCGCGGAACCGCTCGAAGACCTCGTCCGCGGAGAGCGACTGCTCGGCGTCGGCCAGGATTTCCAGTACCGCGTCCGCCCCGAAGACGCTCTCGCGGAACCGCCCGCGGAGGAGTTCGGGGTCGGGGTCCTCTCGCGTGCGTGTGAACCCCGTCGCCCGCTCCTCGGCCAGCCCCAGCGCCCGCAGGAAGGTCAGCCACGTCCGGGCCGCGTCGCGGCTCGGCAGGTCGGTCCGGTCGAGCAGCCGGGCGCAGCAGTCGTCCTCGCTGCCGGGCACCAGCGGGACCGCCCGCTGGGCGGTGGCCACGAACTCCAGGTCCGCGGGCGGTTCGGGAACCAGTTTGAACTTCATCGCTGTCGCACCCCGAGCTCAGAGCCCGAAGCTCTCTGCCAGCAGGTCCTCGTCGCGCTCGCCGACGACGTGGGTGTCGCCCCCGATTACGTCGACGGTCGCCTGGGCCGGCGCGAAGACGCTCTCGTCGACCTCGTAGAAGTCCCAGTCGACCGACTCGAAGATGTCGGCGAAGTGGGTGCCGTACTCGTCGGTGGCGGTCGAGACGACCTCGTCGAACCGGTCGAACTCCTCGCGGACCGTGAGGTGGACCCGCCCGCCGTACGCCAGCGCGTCGTTGGTGCGGGCGATGGCGGCCTCCTCGTCGCCCGCGACTGGCGCGACCGGCGCCGACCCGGTGGCGCTCACCACGTCGAGGGGGTCGTAGCCCAGCTCCGAGAGCCGGAACACCGCCATCTCGGCCGCGCGAGCCGCGACGCTGACGCTGCCCGCGACGCTCGCCGTGGGGACCGACGCGAGGAAGACGCTGCCGGGCTCGATGCCCGTCAGGTCCGAGACGTGCTCGGCGACCGACTCGGTGGGGTAGTCGCCGCTCTCGACCGCCAGCACCGCGAACTCCGCGACGTCCTCGTAGCCGACGCGGGCGAACTCCTCCTCCTCGGCCACGAGCGCCCGGGCCGGGCCGCTGCCCAGGCCCTGGAAGTCGTCGGTCGCGACCTCCCAGCCGGCCTTCTGCGAGCAGAGCAGCGCCAGCGCGGGGTGGTCGCTCGTGAGCTCGACGTGCCGGAGCGGCGCGCCGGCCACCTCGTCGAGCCGGGTCTGGACCGTGGCGAGCCCGGCGGTCTGCAGTTCGGCCAGCAGCAGGCCGGCCTCGACGCCCCCGTCGAACTCGTGGCCGAAGTCGAGCACGGTCGCCCCGTTGTCGAGCTCCCGGGCGCCGATGTCGAGCTCCTCGGCGAAGTCGAGGGCCTCGTCGGCGAGCTCCAGCGCGTTCCGGTTCAGGCTGTCCATGGGCGTGGGTTGGGCGTCACCCCGTAAACAGTTTATCAGTCGGGGTCGGCCCGGCCTCGCCGATCGGCGGGCCGCCTCGGTGGTCCCGCTACCGCTCCCGCTTCGCCTCCCGGCCGAGCGCCTCCTCGACGGCGTCGACCTTCTCGCGGGCATGCTGCTCGCGCGTGCGCTTGTCGTCTATCTTCAGGAAGGTGCTCACCCGGTCGCCGTCGACCGCCTCGTGGGCGGCCTGCGCGGCCGCGAACAGCTCGTCGACCGAGTCGGCCTCGATGACGGTCCCCATCGGGTTGGTCTCGTACGAGACGTCGAAGTCGTCGAGCGCGGCGACGGCCTTCGCAACCTCCTCGGCCATGCTGCCCTCGACGACCGGTGCGACGCTCAGGAGCGCGATGACGGTCATGGTCACGCAGACGGACGCGGGCCGGCCCCTTTGCCGTTTTGTAAAAATTCTATCACTCCCCGAACCATGCGATCTTCTCCCGGATCCGTGCGAAGGTTCAAGTGCGAGAGCGGGACGAACCCCGGCCGGACGCCTCGCGCGGTTCCGGCCGAGAACGGCGTGCGCACCCTCCGCACGCCGCGGGACCGCCAGTCCGGCTACTCCGAGAGGACTGCGCCATCGCTCGCCTCGACCCGCGCGCCGCGGTTCCGGGGTTCGGCGACCAGCACGTCACCGTCGACGCCGACCGTCGAGAGCGCCGCCTCCGCCGCCTCGCGGGCCGCGCCGGCGCGGCGCTCGGTCGTCACGCCGTAGACCGCGGGCCCCCACGACGACTGGCCGGCGCCGGCGATCGCCGTCGCGTCGCCGAGCGCCGCGACCAGTTCGCCGACCGGCGGCCGGTAGACGCCGCCCTGCTCGTCGGCGTACCACGCGCCGTTGAGCCGGCCGACCTCGGCGACCGCCGCGCCGAACGCCTCGGCGTCGCCCGTCGCGACCGCGGGGAGGACGCGCCGAGTGACCACCGCGGCGATCTCGTCGGCGATGGTCGGGTCGGCGCGCTCGACGACCGCCCGCATGCTGGCGTCCTCGTCGTCGCCGCTCCGGCCGGGGTCGGCGTCCGGCAGGACGACCACGAACCGCCAGTCGTCGGGCACCGCGTGGCGGGCCGCGACCGCCGGGACCGCCCACTCTCCCCGCGGGGGCCGGTCGGCCGTGAACCGCTCGGTGGGATGGCCGGCGTCGAGGACGAACCCGCCGTCCTCGAAGGCGGCGACCCCGACGCCGCTCCGGCCGCCCCGACCGAGTTTCGGCGCGCGCTGGCGGACCCGTGGCTGCCGGTCGTGCGCGCGGGCGACCGCGGCGAGGACCGCGAGTGCCAGCTGGGTCCCGCTCCCGAGTCCGACGTGGCGGGGCAGCGTGCGCTCGACCGTCACGTCGGCGCCCGGCACGCCGAGCAGGTCGACCGCCCGGCGGACGTGGTCGCGGGCGCCGTCGTGGTCGCAGCGCACGCGCTCGGCGGCCTCGGCGGTCACGACGACCCGCGGCGAGTCGAGCGCGACCCCGAGCGACCCGTAGAGGCGCTCGTGGGCCAGCGAGAGGTTCTGGAAGCCGAAGTGGAGCCGCGCTCCGACCGAGACCCGTGCCATGGCGGCGAGTTCCCTCCGGAGCGGGTTGCCCGTTCCGGCAGTGGCAAAAACTGGTCACACCGCCGGCGGCCGGGTCAGGACAGGTCCGCGAGGACGTGGTCGGCCACGCGCTCGATGCCGTTCTCGTGGTCGGGCGACTCGGGCGGGTGCCGGACCGCGCGGGCCACGTGGGCGACCGAGTGCTCGACCTGGAACCCCCGGACGCCCCGGCGTTCGAGGACGCGGGTCACGCCGTGCTGCTCGTCGGTGAAGGGGTAGACCACGCAGGGCGTGCCGGCGACCGCGGCCTCCATCACGGTGGAGTAGCCCGAGCAGACCACTACGTCGGCGGCCCGGACCCACGGCAGGAGCGCGGGGACCGCCTCCCAGCCGTCGGCGCCGACGTGGGTCACGTCGTGGCCCTCGGTCCGGAGCGTCTCGGCGAGCACGTCGAAGTCGGTGGAGTAGACGCTCGGGACCACCAGCACCTCGAGGTCGTCCTCGGGCGGTCGACAGCCCGCGGGGTCGAGCGCGATGGGCGGGACGTGGGTCACGCCCGGCGGGTCGCCGTCGTCGGGCGGCCACACCGCCGGGTAGAGGAACGACTCGGCCGCCCGCAGCTGGTAGCGGTTGAGCAGCCAGGTGAACACCTGCTCGACCGCCGCGTCGTAGAAGGAGGCGGCGTTGTGGGTGACGACGTACAGCGGCGTCCCGGTCACCGACGCGGCCATCGCCGCGAACATGTCGTCGGTCACCAGCGCGGCGGGGTCGACCCGGCGGAGCCACCGGACCAGGTCGACCACCCGCTTGGCGCTGTACGGGAGGCTGCGCGTGAGGACCCGGCCGAGCGACCCCTCCTGGTAGTCGCCGATGTAGTCGACCGGGGCGGCCCGGAACACGTCGTAGCCGTTGTGCTCGATGAACCGGGAGCCGGGGCCGCCGCCGGCGAGCGCTATCTCCGCGCCCGCGTTCTCGATGGCCTGGGCGACCGCGAGCATCCGGGTCGCGTGGCCGGCGCCCTCCGGATAGTGAGCGACGGCCACCGTCTGGTCCATGGCCTCCCTTCGACGGCCGCCCGAAAAGTATGTTCTCATTCTAGGATTTCGTCGGCGTTTCGGACCGGCTGCCACGCGTTCCGGTAACACACCGTTCCGGCTTCGTTACTGTCAGACCAAACCGAAAGCTACCGGCGAACCGGGGAGATGGCGGCGATGATACATGACTGCGTGGGAGCGAACGCGACCGCCGCGAGGACCGGGCCGGTGGACCCAGTCGCGGCCGCCCGGAACCGCAGACCGAACGGGTTCGGGTCCGACAGTAACGTTTGTTCGAGCGATGGGACTTAAGCCCCTCCGGGGCTACCCCCGGGTATGTCCGAGAAACCGGCCGACCTCCCGAGCAGCGAGGTCACCGAAGGAGTCGAGCGCGCGCCCCACCGGTCGATGTTCCGCGCGATGGGCTACGACGACGAGGACCTCTCGTCGCCGATGGTCGGCGTCGCCAACCCCGCGGCCGACATCACGCCGTGCAACGTCCACCTCGACGACGTGGCCGCGTCGGCCTACGACGGCGTCGACGAGGCCGGCGGGATGCCAATCGAGTTCGGCACCATCACCATCTCCGACGCCATCTCGATGGGGACCGAGGGGATGCGGGCGTCGCTGGTCTCCCGGGAGGTCATCGCCGACTCGGTCGAACTGGTCGCGTTCGGCGAGCGGCTGGACGGGCTGGTCACGGTCGCGGGCTGCGACAAGAACCTGCCGGGGATGATGATGGCGGCCGTCCGGACCGACCTGCCCTCCGTGTTCCTGTACGGCGGCTCCATCATGCCCGGCGAGCACGAGGGCCGGGAGATAACCATCCAGCAGGTCTTCGAGGGGGTCGGTGCGGTCGCGGAGGGCGAGATGTCCGAGGACGAACTCGACGAGATCGAGCGCCAGGCCTGTCCGGGCGCGGGGTCGTGCGGCGGGATGTTCACCGCCAACACCATGGCCTCCATCTCGGAGGCGCTCGGGTTCGCTCCCCTGGGGAGCGCCAGCCCGCCCGCGGAGTTCGAAGAGCGCTACGAGGTCGCCGAGCGCGCCGGCGAACTCGCGCTGGAGTGCATCGAGAACGACCGACGCCCATCGACGTTCCTGACCCGCGAGTCGTTCGAGAACGCCATCACGCTCCAGGTGGCGACCGGCGGCTCTACCAACGCGGTGCTGCACCTGCTCGCGCTGGCCGCCGAAGCGGGCATCGACCTCGACATCGGCGATTTCGACGACATCTCCCGGCGCACCCCGAAGATCGTCGACCTCCAGCCGGGCGGCGAGCGCGTGATGAACGACCTCCACGAGATCGGCGGCATTCCCGTCGTCATCCGCCGGCTGCTGGAGGCCGGGCTGTTCCACGGCGACGCGATGACCGTGACCGGCCGGACGATCGCGGAGGAGCTGGACGAACTCGACCTGCCCGACGACGACGAGATCGACGCGGACTTCCTCTACACCGTCGACGAACCGAAGCAGGAGGAGGGAGCCATCAAGATCCTCCGGGGCAACCTCGCGCCCGACGGCGCGGTCCTGAAGGTCACCGGCGAGGACAACTTCCACCACGAGGGGCCGGCCAGGGTCTTCGAGAACGAGGAGGACGCGATGGAGTACGTCCAGGAGGGCCGCATCGAGTCGGGCGACGTCATCGTCATCCGCAACGAGGGACCGCAGGGCGGGCCCGGCATGCGCGAGATGCTGGGGGTCACCTCCGCGGTCGTCGGCGCGGGCCACGAGGACGACGTCGCGATGGTCACCGACGGTCGGTTCTCGGGCGCGACCCGCGGGCCGATGATCGGTCACGTCGCGCCGGAGTCGTTCGTGGGCGGTCCCATCGCGGCGCTGGAGGACGGCGACCGCGTCACCATCGACATCCCCGACCGGACCCTCGAGGCCGACCTCCCGGACGACGAGATCGAGTCGCGCCTCGACGCTCGCGACGAACCCGAGCTCGCGTATCAGAACGGCGTGCTGGCGAAGTACGGCGCGGCGTTCGACTCCGCCGCGAACGGTGCGGTCACGAACCCGGGCGTGCGGCGGGACGGCGAGTAAGGAGACCGGGCCGGCGAGACTGATACGGCGACGGTCACTCGGTCCCGTCTTCGGTCGACGCCGCGACCTTGGCGGCCATGTCCTCGGTGGCGCGGGCCGCCGACTCGCCCGTCCCGACGACCGGCAGGCCGGCCTGCGTGGCCTCCCACGTCCCGTCGGCACGCTTCGTCAACTGGACCACCGTCTCTCCGTAGTCGGTCACGGTTCCCTCCGCGTTCTGATTCGTCTGTTTCGACATATCCGTCGTTCCGAGAGGTTTCCACTAAGAGGCTCGCCGTCCGGACGGCGGAAGTGAAAGTGGTTGCTGCGGGGGCAGACGCGGAGCGACGGAACGGCGCGACCTCGTCAAGACGCGAGGAGAGGTGATTTCAAACCGACAGTCCGCGTCGGTGCGGACGTGACCCATCGAACCTTCACCCACGACATCGCGGTCCAGTTCCGCGACCTCGACACCCGTGCGCACGTCAACCACGTCGTCTACGCGGCCTACTTCGAGCGAGCGAAGGAGCGCCTGTTCGAGGAGGTGCTGGACGTCTCGCTGTCGGAGGCTCCGACCGTCGTGCGGTCGCTCGACGTCGACTATCGGGCACCCATCGGTGCCGACCGAACTGTCACGGCCGCGCTGGGGCCCGTCGAGACCGGCGAGACGAGCCTCACCATCGAGTACGAACTTCGGGATGGGGATGAGGTGGCGGCTACGGGGCGGACGGTGTCGGTCTATCTGGACGACGACGGGCGACCGGCGTCGCTGCCGGCGGCGTGGCGGGAGGCGCTGGCACCGTATCAAGCCGAGAGTGAAATGGAAGAATCTGAGCGGGAGTAGTCTCTCGTTGCCGGGTTACAGATCTCTACCAGGGAATTATCGGACGGAATTGAAGTTGGAATGGGACCGCCGAGATTCGAACTCAGGTCCAACGCACCCCATGCGCTGAGGATACCGCTACCCCACGGTCCCGCAGTGCACTTCGCGTGCAATTCGACAAAGGCCCGTCCCTGAGTTAAGCGCTTCGTTTCACGTCGAGCGATTTTCCCCGATCGCCAGGACTTACTCCCCGCCGTCGGACCCCTCGTCCGCATCACGCGGAACCACCAGATCGCCGTCGTCGCGGACCGCCATGCTCGCCAGCGCGTCGTTCTCGTACGCCGCCACGCCGTGCATCCGGCCGAGCACGTAGCCGTCGTGCTCGGACTCGACCGTCGCCTTCCGCTCGCCGTGGGGCGTACATATTTCGGCGACGACGTCGCCCTCGGTCACCACGTCGCCCGCGTCGACCCGGTGGCGCGCGATGCCGGGCGTGTCAGCGTGGGGATGGACCGCGCGCTTGACCGGGTAGTCGACCGGCGCCTCGGGACCGACCGCGCCGGGGTCGGGGTCGCCCGGCAGGACGTCGAGTTCGCGCATGACGTTCCGGACGCCGGCGACGCCCGCCTCGCGGACGTCCTCCTCGACGACCGCGTGACCGCCGAGTTCCGCCGTGAACGCGGGGATGCCGGCGTTGTTGAGGGCCGCACCCGCGGTCGAGCGCTGGAGGTTCTGCTCGACGTACTCCGCGGCGGCGTACTCGTTGACCACCGGCATCCCGAAGGCGTCGACCAGCGATTCGAGGTCGTCGGCGAGCTCGTGAGCTTCGTCCTCGCTTCGGTGCTCTCCAAATAGCACCCTGTCCCGGATGAGGAACGGCATCGACCCGACGTGGGCGGTGTGGAGGTCGACCAGCGCGTCGGCCGAGTCGGCGAACGCCTCGTAGACGCGCTCGTCGATCAGCTGCTGGACGCTGGGCGGGCGCGCGCTCTCGGCGTCGGGGTCCGGGAAGTAGCGGTTGGGGTCCTCGTCGTCGTAGTAGGACGTTCGGGTGTTGCGGCGGAGTCCCGCCGGATTCAGCGTCGGGATGCAGACCACGGTCCCCCGAATCTCGCTCGCCAGGTCGTCGGTCATCACGTCCTGCGCGACCGCGAGGCCCGTCACCTCGTTGCCGTGGACAGCGGCCGTGAGCCAGAGCGTCGGGCCGTCTTCCTCGCCCTCCGCGAGGACGACGGGGAGGCGTTCGGGGGTGCCGGTCGGGAGGTCGGTGACGTCGAGCCAGCCGGTGGCGAGTTCGCCGGGCGCGGATTCCGCGGTGCCGAGTTGCATGTCCGGAGGGTGGCAGGGCGCGGTGAAAAAGGTGGGTCCGCGGCGAGGCGCTACACCAGCACGCGCTCCAGTTCCACGACGACGCCCGACTCGGCGTCGGGGTCGCCGACCATCGTGCCGAGGCAGACCGCGGCCCCGTTCGGGGTGTAGCAGGCGACCAGCTGTCCCTCCTCGGCTGCCTCCGCGTCGATGACGCCCGGGGCGTACACCTGCGCGCCGTTGGCAACCTCCTCGGCCGCGCTCGGCGCGATGGTGACCGCCGGCAGGTGGTCGAGCGCGCGCTCCGCGGGGCTGAGGACCTCCCGAAGCCAGTCGTCCTCGCCGTCCGCTCGCGGGGCGTGGCTACGCTCCTCCCCGCTCGTTGATTCCGAGGCGCTTCGCGCCTCGCCCTCCCGCCACCGGGCCAGCGCGTCGGCGAGGTCCTCCATGGTCACCAGCGTCGCGTCGTCGAACGGGTCGGTCGCGGTCCGGCGGAGGTCGCCCATGTGGGCGCCGGTGCCGAGCGCCAGTCCCAGGTCGTGACAGAGTTTCCTGACGTACGTCCCGCTCTCGCACCGGATGCGCAGCAGCGCCTGGCGCTCCGTCACCTCCAGGACGTCGAGGTCGTACACCTCCCGGACGCGGAGCCGGCGGGCGACCGCGCTCTTTCGCGGGGGCTTCTGGTAGAGCGGCCCCTCGAACTCCGAGACGATGGCCTCGAGGTCGGCCGGCGGGTCGTCGTGGAGCTCCAGCACCGCGACGTACTCCTTCGCGCCCTCGAGGAACACCTGCGAGAGCCGGGTCGCGGCGCCGGTGAGCACCGGGAGACAGCCCGTGACCTTCGGGTCGAGCGTGCCGGCGTGGGCCGCCCGGTCGACGTCGGCTAAATCGCGGACCCACGCCGCGACCTGGTGGGCCGAGGGGCCCGGCGGCTTGTCGAGGTTGACGACGCCGAACGCGAGCAGTTCGTCGGGCGAACGGTCGTCCGGCGGTCCACGGAGCATGGCGTCAGAAGTCCGCGTCGAGTTCCACGGGGTACTTGCCCTCGTCGACGCCGGCGTCGTACTCCTCGACGGCGGTCACCAGCATGTCCAGCACCGCGTCGGCGTCCCACCGCGCGGTGTTAATCGAGAGGTCGTAGATCTTGAGGTTCGTGATGTCGATGCCGTAGTACTCGCGGTACCGGTCGGTCTCGCTGCTCTCGCGGGCCGCGGTCTCCTCGCGGGCGTTGTCGACCGGCTTCTCCTCGCGCTCGGCGATGCGCTCGGCCCGCACGTCGAGGGGCGCGTCGAGCCACACCCGGAAGTCGGCGTGGTCGCCGGCGAGCCAGCCGGCGAGCCGGGACTCGAGCACCAGGTCGTCCTCCTCGGCCGCGATGTCGGCGAGCCGGCGGTCGAGGTCGCGGTCGATCTGGTCGTCCTCCTCGGCGAGCTTGTTGAACTCCAGCGTCGAGTAGCCGCGCTCGGCGGCCAGTTCCCGGAAGATGTCTCCGCCGCTTTTGTGTTCGAGATCCAGCGCATCGGCCAGCTTGGAGGCCGTCGTGCTCTTCCCGCTCCCCGGCGGGCCGGAGACTGTGATCAACATATCCCTTCTCGGAGTGGCGGTCTCAAAGAGGTTTTGAACTCGGCCCGGAGGTCGGGCCGACGCGGTGCGCGAGGCCGTCACACGGGGAGGTTCGCAGGTGAAGCGGGAGCGGGATGGAGAGGATCGGGAGCCGAGAGAAGGGGAGTCGAGAGCCGAGAGCGCCGGCGCCGCCTACGTCGGCGTCGTCTGGATGTTCAGCGACTTCCGGAGGAGCTGGGTGAAGCTCATCGAGCAGAGGAAGTACCAGACGATCCAGAGCTGCATCGGGCCCAGCACCTTCGAGGTCCACCGCGCCTCGCCGATGAGCGGCGCGACGATGGTCCACTCGCCCGCGCTGACGTGGCCGTCGAGCACCATCCAGTAGATCCAGAGGAACACCGGGATGGTGACGAACATCGTCCAGACCATCGGGCGGAACTGCTCCTTGAACATGCCCATCTGGTCGCCCATCGCGTCCATCTGCTCCTCGCGGATCTCCTCGAGCGCCTCGTCGTCGCCCCGCTCCTGGGCCTGCTTGCGCTTCTCCTGGATGTCCTTCATGCGCTGCTGGTAGGCGCTCATCTTCTCCATGTCCATCAGGTTGGCCTGGAGCAGCGTGGTGAACAGCCCGGTCAGCAGCGCGACGACCAGCACGACGACGTAGAACGGGACCACCGCGTCGACCGGTCCGAGCACGACGTCGACGGTGCCGCCGACGACGTCGCGGATCGGCCGCTGGGAGTAGCCCAGGAACAGGCCGGCGGCGCCGACCGCCGCCAGCTTGTCCCACTTGGTCCACGACGACTCGTCGTCGTCGATGTCAGCGACGTCGGCGTCGGTGTCGGTCGACGTGACGGTAGGGGGCTCGTCGTCGAGCGCCGCCTCGACCGCGTCGGGGTCGGCGAGCCGGAACTCGTCGCCGACGCTCTCGAGGACGTCCTTCTCGATGAGGCGACCCCACTGACCGCTCGTGAGCGCGTCGTTCACGTCGGCCCACTCGATGCGGTCGGAGCCGCCGTCCGTGCGGTCGTAGACGACCGCCAGGGCGTCGGCCATCGCCGAGTCGTCGGCGATGAGCGACTCTATCTTGTCCGCGGTCCGTGCCATTGGAGGGATTTGGAATCCCCCGGTTAATCAACTTTCGTCTTTAGTCGACCCGTCCGGCCCGCGTAATCGGGCGTCTCGGTCGTCGTAGGCGCCCTGGACCCGGTCCGCTCGTCCGGCTGACGAGAGTCGGTTCACCGCCCGACGGGCGGGCGTGCCGCCCACAGGGGTTATGTCGCTCGCAGGAGGTCGTGTCGCTCGCAGGTGGTCGTGTCGCTCGCAGGTGGTCGCGTCGCTCCCGAAAAGCGGTGACTATCGGACGGAAACGGGAGACGGCCTCAGGCGTTCTCCTCGATGGCGGACTTCACGTCGTCCCAGACCTCGTCGGGGGTCTGCTCGCCGTCGATGCGGATGAGGTCGCCCTCCTCCTCGTAGAACTCGATGACCGGTTCGGTGTTCTCCTGGTAGACGCGGATGCGCTCGCGGACCGTCTCCTCGGTGTCGTCCTCGCGTTGGACGAGGCGCTGGCGGACCTCCTCGTCGTCGGGCATGTTGAACTCGACGTGGTAGATGTCGCCGGTCTCGGGGTCGAGCCGGCGGCCGGTGAGCCGCTCGACGAGCTCCTCCTCGTCGACGTCGAGGTAGAGCACGACGTCGAGGTCGGTCATCTCCGAGAGGGTCTCGGCCTGGTCCAAGTTCCGCGGGTAGCCGTCGAGGACGAACCCGTCGGCCTCGTCGAGGGCGGTGTCGACGATCTCGTTGACCACCTCGTCGGGGACGAGCTCGCCGCGGTCCATGTACTCGCCCGGCGTGTCGTACTCCAGCCCCAGGTGGCTGATGTCCATCTCCTTGTTCGCGCGGAGCGCGTCACCGGTCGTGACGTGCTCGACGCCGAACTCCTCGACGATGTTGTCGCTCTGGGTACCCTTGCCTGCGCCCGGCGCGCCGAGTATCAGAATGTGGGGCTCCATGGGGGTGACTGCGCCGCCCTCGCATAAAGGCTTAAAGAAAGCGGACAGTACGACGCCTCGGCGGGAGCTCGACCGGGGTTCGGCCGAACGCCCACGCTCGACCGGACTCGGCCCGGCGCACTCGACCGGGGTCGAGTCGCAGCGCGACCGGAGCAGAACGCGATTGGGCCGGAGCGCGACCGGGGCCGGGGCGAGCCCGCCCCGGCAGACTTTTGATTTGGCCCTGATAATGCACGGCCATGCTCACGGTGCGGGCGCCGGCGACGAGTGCGAACCTGGGGAGCGGCTTCGACGTGTTCGGGGTGGCGCTGACCCGTCCCGCCGACGTGGTGCGGGTCGAGCGCGCGGACGAGACCACGATCGAGGTGACCGGCGCGGGCGCGGAGTTCATCCCGACCGACCCGGCGGAGAACACCGCGGGGGTCGTCGCGCGCGAACTCGACGCGCCGGCCCGCATCCGGATCGACAAGGGCGTCCGGCCCTCCTCTGGACTGGGGTCGTCGGCCGCCAGCGCGGCGGGCGCGGCGGTCGCGCTGAACGAGCTCTACGACTGCGGGCTCTCCCGGAAGGAACTGGTCCGGGTCGCGGCCGAGGGCGAGGCGGTCGTCTCGGGCGACGCCCACGCCGACAACGTCGCACCCTCGATCCTCGGCGGGTTCACGGTCGTGACCGACGACGGCGTCACGTGCGTCGACGCCGACCTCCCCGTGGTGGTCTGCCTGCCAGAGACCGTCGTGTCGACCCGCGACGCCCGCGGGGTCGTCCCCGAGTCGGTCGCGATGGACGAGATGGTCGAGACGGTCGGCAACGCCTCGACGCTGGTCGCCGGGATGTGCCGGTCGGACCCCGACCTGGTCGGTCGGGGGCTGACCGACCCGGTGGTGACGCCGGCCCGCGCCGACCTCATCGACGGCTACGACGCGGTCGCCGAGGCCGCCGCAGAGGCCGGCGCGACCGGCGTGACCGTCTCGGGCGCCGGCCCCGGCGTGCTGGCGGTGTGTCGCCACCGGCGCCAGCGCCGGGCGGTCGCCTCGGCGATGGTCGAGGCGTTCGCCGACGCCGGCGTCGAGGCCCGCGCCTACCAGACCGAGATCGGCGGCGGTGCGGTGCGCTACCGGTCGTAGCAGGGAGCCGACGGCGGGGGAATCAGACCGGACGCCGATTCAGTCGAGCAGGTCGAGCGGGTCGCCGAAGTCGACTCCCTGATCGTCGAGGGCGTCGAGAAACGCCTCGAACAGCTCCGTGGAGTTGCCGGCGTCGTGGAAGAGGACGATGGTCGACGACTCGCCGTCGAGACGCTCGGCCGCGGAGTCGACCCGGTCCCGGAGTTCGTCGGGGGAGTCGACCTCCCAGTCCCGGAGGTCGACCGTCCAGTACCAGTCGCGGTCGCCTGCGTGGCGGTCGGCGTACCGGTCGCCGAGCCGGTCCGGGTCCGGCGGGACGAACCTCCGGTCCGCGAGTACTCGCTGGAACGCGTCGGCGTCCTCGCCGCCCTTCTCGCCGTACGGGAAGCGGAACAGCTTCGCGGGCCGGGTCGCGCCGGCCCGGTCGTAGGCGTCCCGGATCAGCGACTCGGTCCGCTCGACCTCGTCGCGGAACGCCGCGACCGAGAGGTCGGCCGCCGACGTGTGGGAGTAGGCGTGGTTGCCGAGGTGGAACCCGGCCTCGACGGCCCGGCGGGCGTGCTCGGGGTGGTCGGCCAGCCGCCGACCCTCGCAGAAGAAGAGCGCGGGGACCTCGCGGTCGGCGAGCAGGTCGAGCTTCTCGGGCAGGTCGGCCGAGGGCGCGTCGTCGACGGTGAGGTAGACGGTCATTCTCGTTGATTCAGCCGTGCGTCCGAACTGCGGGCACTGCGAGCGCGCCGCTCAGTTCCCGCGGCCCTGGAGCTGCTCTTCCTCGGGGAGGTCGGCGTTGGCCTCGCCCTTCATGCCCGCGCCGATGTCCTTGCTGATGGCGGCCAGCCGCTCGGGGTCGTCCCAGTTGTTGGTCGCCTCCACGATGGCGTCGGCCATCGCCTCGGGGTCCTCGGCGCCGAAGATGCCCGAGCCGACGAAGATGCCGTCGCAGCCGTGGTGCATCATCAGCGCGGCGTCCGCGGGCGTGGCGATGCCGCCCGCCGCGAAGTTGACGACCGGGAGCCGGCCCGCCTCGGCGGTCTCGTGGACCAGGTGGGCCGGCGCCTCGATCTCGCGGGCGAACGCCTCGCGCTCCTCCTTGGTCATCCCCTCGATCTCGCGGATCGCGCCCTTGATGTTGCGCTGGTGGTGGACCGCCTGGTTGACGTCGCCGGTGCCGGCCTCGCCCTTGGTCCGGATCATCGCCGCGCCCTCCTCGATGCGCCGGAGCGCCTCGCCGAGGTTCCGCGCGCCGCAGACGAACGGCGAGGTGAACTCGCGCTTGTCGATGTGGTAGCGGTCGTCGGCGGGCGTCAGCACCTCCGACTCGTCGATCATGTCGACGCCGACCGCCTCCAGGATCTGGGCCTCCTTCGTGTGGCCGATGCGGGCCTTGCCCATCACCGGGATCGACACCTCGTCGATGATCTCCTCGACGTCGGCGGGGTCGGCCATCCGGGCGACCCCGCCGCGCTTGCGGATGTCGGCCGGGACGGCCTCGAGCGCCATCACCGCGACGGCGCCCGCGTCCTCGGCGATGCGGGCCTGCTCGCGGTTCACCACGTCCATGATGACCCCGCCCTTCTGCATCCGCGCGAAGCCGCGCTTGACGAGTTCGCTGCCGCGCTTGAGCTCCTCGATGTCTGTCTCGTCGGCCATGCGAGTGAGTTGCGAGCCGAGCGGTTAATGGCTACCGATTACCACTGCCGCCTGCCGGGACTCCGGTAGCCCACCGCCCCGCCGCCCGAGACCGCCAGAGCTTTGCGCCGGAGGTGAGACGACACCGGTATGCTCCCCGACCGGGACGGCCGCTCGCGGCTCCCCGACCGCGACCGTCTCCCGCGGTACCTCGCCCCGCTGCCCGAGCGGCTGGAGGACGTCGCCCTGCGGTACGCGTGGGTCATCGTCGCGGTCAACCTCCTCGGCACCGCGTTCGGCTTCTGGTACTACGGCTTCCACCCGCTCCCGCTGTCGGACCCCCTGATAACCCTGCAGTTCGGCCTCGAACCGCCGGTGATGTGGCCGTTCGTCCCCGACAGCCCGGTGGCGACCCTGTTCATCGCGGCCAGCCTGGCGCTCTGGAAGCTGGGCCGCAGCTCCGAGGTGGTCAACGCCCTCGCGTTCTTCGGCTGCCTCAAGCTCGGACTCTGGACGCCGTTCGTCCTGCTGGCGTTCATGGAGGGGTTCTCGTACAACTCGGTCTGGATGTACAACTTCCTGTTCTGGAGCCACCTCGGCATGGTCGCCGAGGCGTTCCTGATCCACCGGTACAGCGACTTCCCGGTCGGCGCGGTGCTCGTCGCGGTGGTCTGGTACGGCCTCAACGACGTCGTCGACTACTTCGTCCCCGTCGTCGGGTCGGCCCACCACACCCTGCTGCCGGGCCAGGGGCTCGGCCCGGACGGGTTCGCGACCCACCCGTCGCCGACCCACGAGATCGCGGCCGCCGGGGCGGTCGTGATCACGATCGCCGCCACGTTCCTGGCGCTCGCGACCCGGGTGAAGAAGCTGGAAGCCCGGATTCCGGACGCGTAATCACCGGGGTCCGCCGTAGCGGATTCCGCCGGCCCTACTCCCGAACGACGACCAGTGCAGACTCCGTCGCCAGCATCCCGCCCTCGCCGGCGTAGGTGCGCTCGCGCTCGACAGCGAACTCCCCGGGCTCCAGCGTCTCGCCCGCGGCCCGGAGCCGGTCGCCGTCCAGTTCGAAGTCGCCCGCCTCGACGGCGGCCTCGATGTCGCCGACCGCCTCGCCGTACTTCGGGCCGACCGTCTCGTAGTCGAGGCTCACGTCGCTAATCTCGGTCGTCGTCTCGGGCTCACCCGCCGTCACGTCGAGGTCCCGGACGTGTGCGACCTCCCGGATCGCGTCCTCGAACCCCGCGACGTCGCCGTAGACGGTCACCGAGTCGAGTTCGGCGTTGAGCGGGAGCTGGTGCTCGGTCTTGTACTTCCGGAGCGCCGAGACGACCGCCATCGCGGTCTCGCCCGCCGCGAGGTCGGCCTCGTAGCCCGCGGGGTCGGGCCAGTCGGTGGTGTGGACGCTCTCGTCGCCGTGCATCGTCCGCCACAGCTCCTCCGTGACGTGGGGCAGCAGCGGCGCGAACAGCTGCAGGAAGGTCCGGTGGGCGCTCGCCAGCGCGAAGTCCCGCGACGGGGAGGCCGCGCGCTGCTTGGCGATCTCGAGGTAGTCGTCGCAGAACGTGTTCCAGAAGAAGCTCCGGAGCCGGTCGCGGGCCTTCGAGAACTCGTAGGCGTCCATGTGCTCGGTGACGTCTGCGACGACCGCGTCGAGTTCGGCCAGCAGCCACCGGTCGATCGCCGCGAGGTCGTCCGGTTCCTCGGGGCTGTCGTGGTCCTCGTCGGGAGTCAGGTCGGCGACCAGCTTCGAGGCGTTCCAGAGCTTCGTGAGCAGCCGGTCGCCCGTCCGGAGGTCCTTCTCGCTGTAGGGAAAGTCGTCGCCGACCGCGGTGCCGGCCGCCCAGTACCGGACCGCGTCGACGGGGTACTCGGCGAGCGCCTCCTCGGGCGCGACCACGTTGCCCTTCGAGGAGGACATCTTCTCGCGGTTCTCGTCGAGGACGTGGCCGTTTATCAGCACCGCGTCGAACGGGGGCTCGCCGGTGTGTTCGAGGCACTTGACGACCGTGTGGAACAGCCAGAACGAGATGATGTCGTGGCCCTGCGGCCGGAGGTCGAACCGGTAGAGCTCCGGGTTGGCCATCTCGGTCTCGCCGGTCTCCTCGTCGTAGTCCCAGCCGGCGTTGATCAGGGGCGTCAGCGACGAGGTGGCCCAGGTGTCGAAGACGTCCTCCTCGGGGACGAACTCGTCGTGGCCGCAGTCGGGGCAGGTCTCGACCGGCGGGTCGTCGGCGAGGGGGTCGACCGGCAGGTCGGCGCGGTCCGCGACGACCTCGCTCCCGCAGTCCCCGCAGTACCAGACCGGGAACGGGATGCCCGAGTCGCGCTGGCGGGAGATGCACCAGTCCCACTCCAGGCCCTCGATCCAGTGCTCGTACCGGGTGAACATCTTCTCGGGGTACCAGTCCATCTCGCGGCCGGCCTCCAGGTACGCCTCCTTGCGGTCGAGCAGCTTCACGTACCACTGCTCGGTGACGAGGAACTCGACGTCGGTGCCGCAGCGCTCGTGGACGTTGACGGTGTGGGTGACTGGCCGGCGGTCGCGCAGGTACCCCTCCGCCTCCAGGTCGTCCACGATTGCCTCGCGGGCCTGCTCGGTGGACATCCCCTCGTAGGGGCCCGCGAGGTCGGTCATCGTGCCCGACTCGTCGACGCCGACCCGGAGCGGCAGGTCGTGGGCCCGGTACCACTCGATGTCGGTCCGGTCGCCGAACGTACACGACATCACCGCGCCGGTCCCGGTCTCCAGGTCGACCCGCTCGTCGGCGATGATGGGCACCTCGTGGCCGAACAGCGGGACCTCGGCGGTCTCGCCCGCGAGGTGGGCGTGCTCCTCGTCGTCGGGGTGGACGAACATCGCGACGCACGCCGGGACGAGCTCCGGGCGCGTCGTCGAGACGACGAGCTCCCCGTCGGTGCTCGCGAGCGGGAACGCGACGTCGTTGAAGCGGGCGTCGCGCTCGGCGTCCTCGGTCTCGACCTGCGAGATGGCGGTCTCGCACTCCGGACACCAGATGGCCGGCGCCTCCTGGCGGTACTCTCGGCCGTCCTCGTACAGCTCGACGAACGAGAGCTGTGAGACGCGCTGGACGCGGGGCTCGATGGTCTTGTACGTCCGCGACCAGTCGATGGAGACCCCGAGCCCCTGCATCTTCTCGGTGAAGTCGGCCTCGTACTTTCGGCAGACCTCCCGGCACTTCTCCTGGAACTCCCGGCGCGAGAAGTCCTGGTGGCGGATGCCCAGGTCGCGCTCGGTCAGGCGCTCGGAGGCGATGCCGTTGTCGTCGTAGCCGAAGGGGAAGAACACCTCTGACCGGCGCATCCGGCGGAACCGGGCGGCGAAGTCCTGGAGGGTGTGGCCGTAGAGGTGGCCCATGTGGAGGTCGCCCGAGACGGTCGGCGGCGGCGTGTCGATGGAGAAGACGGTACTGGGGTCGGTCTCGGGATCGCCCTCGTAGGCGTAGGTCTCCCGCTCGACCCAGTACTGTTGCCACTTCTGTTCCACCGCTCGGGGGTCGTACTCGCCGGTCGGTTTCGATGCGGTCGTCTGCGATCGGCTGTCGTCGGTCGTCTGAGATTGCTCGGCTGTCATGGCTGTCGCGTGGACTGGTCGGTTGTCGCGGCTGTCGCGCGAGGCGGTCGGCCACACTGGCCGTCGTACGGAAACATCACGGGCGTCGTCCGGACTGGCCGGTGGCCTACGCGCTCGAAAGGCGGTGCGTCGGGACGTGAGAGGAGAGAGCGGGGGCTAGCGGCCCCCTACCGTAACGGCCGGGGCTACCGCGAGGGCCCGCGCCTGGCGGTCGTCGGCCGCAGTCATCACTCCGGAGTTATCTGCTCGCGGTCATAATTCTTGCGCAGTCGCGAGACCTCCTCGCTGTCCGGTCACCGCTCGCCATCCGAGCCGCGGGACGGCTCGCCGCCTCACGGCGTCGCCGTTCGACACTCGGAGACGCTCACTCCGTTCGGGGCTCCCCGTTCGCGGGTCGACCCTCCCCGCTCACCTCACGAGGCCGCCACTACGTTCCGGCCTCGCCGCGCTCGCGGTTTCGCCGAAAGACTCGCTTTACTCGTCTTTCGAGCCTTCCTTCGCTCCGCTCAGGAAGACACCGCTCGCTATTCGGAGCCGCGAGGCGGCTCCCCGTTCGCGTGGGAGCGGACCCACAGCTCCCCGATGCGCGACAGCCGCGTCCGATAGGACTTGCCGTGCTCCTCCTGCTCGATGTACCCCTTCCCGCCCGGCCCGAGCCGGTCGACGTTGTAGATGACCTTCGACCGGAAGCTATCGGTGTACTCCTCGTCGAGTTCGCTGGCCAGCGCCTCCGCCAGCTCCGAGACCGACTCGAACTCGCCCTCCTCGCCGAGCTTGAACAGGATGACCTCCTCGAAGGGCTTGACGTTCGAGAACGAGGCGACCGGAATCTCGGCGATGTGGCCGTCGCCGACCCGCTTCGCCCCGATGGTGGTGCCCCGCTCGTCGAACTCCGAGAGCAGCTCCCGGGCGCTGTCGAGGCGCTCGGCGATGCGGTCGCCGTGGGCCTGCGCGGCCGACGGCCCGTCGTCGGAGTCGCCGTCTTCGACGGCCTCCCGGAGGTCCGCCAGCAGGTCGACCTGCCGGCGGAGCTCCTCGGCGAGCTCGGTCTCGAGGTACTTCTCCGGGGCGGTGTAGTAGGTGTGGATGCTCTCGCGGTCCTCCTCGCGCTCGACCATCACCGAGTGGGCCGCCGTCGCGAAGGCGAAGCTGACGGTCCGGGGCATCGCCGAGATGTTGACCCAGACCTCCCGGCCCGCGTCGAGTTCGTCGTTGATGAGGTGGTAGGCCTGCTCGAACGCGGCGTCGTAGTCGTACACGTCCTCGACCACGACGCGCTCGGTGGTCGCCCCCAGCAGGTTCCGGAAGTCCTGCTCCAGCTTCTGCGAGAGGTTCCGGGAGTACTCGACGTTGGCCTCGCTGCCGACCGCGCCCTCCAGCAGGATGACGCGGTCGACGTCCAGCTGGTCGCGCACCAGCGGCGCGATGAGCCGGTCGTAGTCGAACCCGACCGGGACGATGTGGGTCTGCATACGCCTCCGTAGCGCCGAAGGGGGGTTAAACCCCAAGCTTTCGCCGTACTCCGCGAACGCACGAGTCGCCTCGACTGACCATTCCACCGAGAACGCGCTGGCCGACCGGACCACCGGTAGCGACTGGTCGACGGTCACCCGCGTCCGGGCGGACTGAAAGGGGCCGCCCGGTCGCGTGGAGTTTAGTCACCTCCGCGGGCCACTATTTCCGCGCGGGCGGTGCGGAGAGCGCGGAAATATCCCGCGGAGCGACCGCGAGCGGGCGGGGGCTTTCGAGGACATCGCTACCACGTTTCTGTCACCGACAATCCCGGAGTTGCCGACAGAATATCCCCGTCCAAGAACCGCCACCTTTACGCGCCACTCCGTCACCACTCATACCGAGATGAGTCTCCGGAGTGCGGTCGCCGCCCCGTTCCAGCAGAAGGGCACGGAGTCGATGGCCGAGAGCGAGTTCGTGGTCGCGCTGTCGCTCGACCGCGACTGGTTCTCGCCCGACCAGGCCGAGCGCCTCATCGACGTGGCCAGCGGGCAGGGGCTGCTCGCCCGCGAGGACGACGAGGTCGTGACCGAGTTCGACCCGAGCGAGATCGAGATCCCCGAGGGGTTCGTCCCCGACGAGTCCATCCTCCAGGAGCAGTCGACCTTCGAGAGGCTGCTGGACAAGGTGGTCTCGGCCGGGACCGAGAAGCAGACCGCGGTGGCCGAGATCAACGACCTCCAGAACCGCCTCGGCGTGACCATCGAGGCCGCCGCGGTGGTGTACGCCCGGCGGCGGGGCGTGGACGTCGCCCGCGAGGCCGCCGAGGCCCGCGAGGAACTGAAAGCCGACTAGGGGAGAGAGCGAGATTCTGTACCGGAACACGAGCGATTTTGGTCTCGAAAGCACCCGGCCGGTCGCGGTCGTTGCACGACATATCTGCGCCTCTCCGCACCGCCCGGCGCAGATAGGGGTCGTGCAAGCGACCACGTGAACGCGACCGGCCGGCCCCTTTCAGTCCACCCAGACAGGTAGTATTGGCACCGAGCGCATCCGGAGGGACTGGACAGTCAATCTCGGCTTTTCGGAGGAACCCGAGCGACCGAAAGCCGAAGGCTGATTCGGCCCCGCCGCGATTCTTCACCCATGGTCGAGGAGCGAACCACCGACGGCAAGCGCATCGCCCAGCTGCTCTCCTCGGAGGTGTCGGGCCGCGAGGACTCCGGACTCGACGCCCTCGACGTCGTCAACGCCGACCCGGACGTGGAGCCGTCGGCCGACGGCGAACTCGCGTACGAAATCGGCAGAACGGACGGCGACGCGGACGATACCGAAATCCTCGCGGCGGTCTACGTCCAGGATGACCGCGCCCGAATCGAGTTCCGCGAGGCGGTCGACGCCGCGGCGGAGGCCGCCGAAGAGGCGGACCTTCGCGTGCGACCGAAGGCGGTCCGGCCCCCGCAGACGCTGGTGTTCGTCGAGGACGGCGCGGAGGTCAAGCGCGCGACCGACGTCCTCGTCGCAGTGCTATAGTCGCCGAGAGACACCGCTACCTACAGCTGGCGAACGACGTCCGGGAGCTCCGTCGCCAGCGCGTCGCGGTCGACGTGGGCGTCGGCGTCCGGGTGCGGCTCCGGGCCGTCCGGGTAGAGGACCTGCACCGCGCGCATCCCGGCCTTCTTCGCGCCCTCGACGTCCGCCTCGGGGTCGTCGCCGACGTACACGGCCTCGCCGGGCTCGACGCCGAGCTCGTCGAGGACCGCCCGGAACGCGCGCTCGTCGGGCTTGCCGGCCTCGAGGTGGCCGGTGATGACGACCACGTCGAACTCGTCGACCCAGTCGAACCGGTCGAGCTTGCTCTGCTGGGCGTCGGCCGGCCCGTTCGTGAGCAGGCCGAGCGCGTACTCCTCGCGGAGGTCCGCGAGCAGACCGGCCACGCCCTCGACCGACCGGAGCGAGTCGGCGACCTTCTCGCGGTAGGCGTCGGCCAGGGCCGCCGGGTCGACGTCGCTGTCCGCCGGCAGGAGTTCGGCGAAGATGGGAACCCGGGTGTCGCTGTCGAGGTGCCGGGAGTGGGCCTCGAGGTACGCCTCCCGGCTCATCCGTGGCGCGCCGACCGCGTCGGTGGCCTCGTCGAGCACCTCCTGGCGCGGGCGGTCGGGGACGGTCAGCGTGTAATCGAAGTCGAAGACGACGGCTGAGACGGTCACGGGTCGGTGTTGGCGGGACGACCCCTTGATACCTGCGGGAGCGGGGCTCGGGTCCGCGGGTCGTCCGAGCGAGTCCGACGGGAGGCCCGGGACCGTCGCAGCCGGACCGGCCGCGGAACGCGGGGTAATCGACGGACAGCAAGAGCCTTGACCGACCCGTCGCAATCCCGGGTATGACGTTCTTCGACCGCCTGCGCGAGCGGATCCGGACGACGGGCGGCGTCCTCGCGGTCGGCCTGAACCCCGACCGCGCCCGCCTCCCCGACGACTGCCGGGAGTTCGACTACCCGCGGCGGGCGTTCAACCGGCGCGTCGTCGACGCGACGCACGAGCACGCCGCGGCCTACGCGGTGAACCCCGCGTTCTACGCCGACGCGGACGGGTGGGTCGCGCTGGCCGAGACCGTCGCCTACGCCCGCGGCAAGGGCGTCCCGGTCGTCGTCGACGGGAAGTGGAGCGACGTCCCGAACCCGAACGCCGACCTGCTCGACGCCGCGGACGCCGCGACGGTCTCGCCGTACTGCGGCCGGGGCGCGCTCGGAGCCCTGTTCGATTCGGACCTGGGCGTCTTCGTGACCTGCCGGACGCCGAACGCCGGCGCGGCGGACCTCCAGGACCGCGAACTCGCCGAGGGGACCGACGCGCCGGTCGCGGTCGGAGCGAAGTCGACCGAGCCCGAGGACCAGACGGGAGACGGCGACGCCGACGACGAGGACGACTCACCGACGGTAGCGGAGGGCGCGGCCGGCATCGCGGCCTCCTGGGCCGAGGGCGCCGCGGCGGACGTGGGCCTGCTCGTCGGCGGTGACGCCGCGACGGTCGAGACACTCCGGGAACGTGCGCCCGAACTTCCCTTTCTCACAGTCGGCGGCGCCCGGAACGACCCGGAGGTGGCGGCCCACGCTGCGCCCGAACACGGCCCGAGCGAAGGGGTGGGGCTCGTCGCGGCCTCGCGGGAGGTACTCTACGCCGGCGAGACCGCCGGCCGCGGGCGGCGGCGCGGACAGGACGACTACGCCGCCGCGGCCCGCCAGTCGGCGAAACGGCTGAAGCAGCAGCTGAACAGGCACCGCTGACCTGGTCCCGGGAGGGACTGGTGACCGTCCTCAGAACCGCATCACTTCGTCGTCGTCGAGGTCCTCGGGCCGGACCGTCCCCCCGTCGCGGCCGCCGCGGTCGACCGCGGCGGCGCACTTCGCGCAGAGACCGGTCGCCTCGTCCCAGTGCTCCTCGCAGGCCAGGGTCCCGCAGTTGGGACACGAGTGCTCGGCTTCGTTCTGCTCGCAGATCTGGCAGAGACCAGTGACACTCATTGGCGTTTCACTCGATTCAGGTAGGGCGTCGACGCGTATGAGTGTGTGGGAGGAAGGGGCACGGTCGGTCCAGCAGGCAATTCAATACTGATGGTCCGGTTGGTTCCGGCACCGGTCGACCTCTCGGTCGGTCGCGTTACCTTCGGTTGTACCGGGCGAGCAGGCTCGAAAGGCTGTAGAGAACACCGATTGCGAGCGAGACGGCCACCGTGATTCGCGCCTCCGGCGCGTCGACGACCAGCGGGGGAACCGCGAGCACGACGGCGGTCGTCACGGCGAACGCGAGCAGTTGCTGGAGGGCCGACAGCGATTCGAACTGCCGGTCGTACTTCGTCTTCGGGAGCGCGTTACACAGGCGACGGAGCCGCGGAAACGATCTCGATGTCATGGGTTGGACGGCGGTCGGCGCCCGGACGTAAAGGACACCTTCCGTAAAGGATGTTTTACACCACGGGCCATAAAGATGGCGACTGGATTACATGACTGGCCGAGCTCGTCGGCTGTGACGCCGCCTTTCCGCTACCGCCGACAGAGTACGGAGTTCGGTGTCTCGCGTCCGTCCCGGCGATAGCAGGGCAGCCGTCGCTCGGTTCGCGGAGGTCAGAAGTGTGGAGTGAGAGCCCGACAGTCCTCGTCAGTCGTCGGCCAGTTCCTCGCGGAGCGTCCCCATCTCGGCGACGCGCTCGGCGTGGGCGTTGTGCTGGTGGATCGACTCGTCGTTGCTCTGCTTCATCGTCACCACGGCCTCGTCCGGGAGGTCGGGGAACTCACTGAGGACGCCCTCGGCCATGTCGCGCACGCAGTCCTCGACGAACTTGGCGTTGGCGTGGGCCTCGAAGGTCATGTGGTCCTCGTCGGGGCGCTTGGCGAGGTTGTAGATGCGGGCGCTCATCGAGTCGCGGGCGACCTCGATGATGTCCCGGAGGTCGGCCTCGGGCGCGCCGTCGCTCTCGATGGTGAGGGTGGCGTGGCCCCGCTGGGAGTGGCCCGCCTGCGGGACCTCCTGGAGGAACTCCTTGACCTCCTCGTCGCCGACGCCGAGGTCCTCGAGCTTCTCGCGGGCGGTCTGGCTCATCATCCCCTGCGAGCAGGGGCAGACCGTCATGCCCGTGACGCGGGCGCCGATCTCCTGGCGGACGCCGTCCTCGGTCGCGGTCGCGCTGGCGACGATGTCGGCGGTGGCCTGGGTCGGCCGGTCGCTCTCGGGGGTGCGGTCCTTCACCATGTACTCGGCCTCCATCCGGACCTCGGCCTTCGAGGTGTAGTCGTGCTTGCCGAGTAGCCGCTGGGCCACCTCGCCGCAGAGGTCCTCGACCGAGTAGGTCGGCTCGCTCACGGCGTCCTCGAGGATCTCGTCGACGACCTCCATGTTGCGGCTCATGTCGGCGCCCTTCCGCCAGCCCGGCAGGTCGACCAGCACCTCGAACTCGGCGGTCAGCACGATGGGCCGCTTGTCGGGCCGGGCGAGTTTGACCAGCTTGGTGACGCCGGTGACGCCGACGCGGTTGAGCCCCACGGTCACGTCGGGTTCGGAGGCTTGCACGTCCGGCAGTTGCTCTTCCATTACCCGAGCGTAGCGAACCCGCGGGATTAGGGCTTTCCCTTTCGGCAGAATCGCGAACCGAGGTGCGGCCGACCCGCTCACTCCAGCTTCCCGAGCGCCTGGAAGAAGTCGCTGGACGGCTCGGCGATGCGGGTGGGCTCCGGGTCGGCCCGTATCGTGACCGACTCGGGCATCTCGAACCGCTCGCGCGTGCTGTCGCTGCTGACGTAGCCGTACGCCGGGCCCTCGGCCCGGATCTCGACCTCGCTGTCGCCCGGCACGACCAGCGGGGGCATCGACTCGGCGGCGCACATCTCGGTGATCACGAAGGCGTCGACGTCCGGGTGGACCAGCGGGCCGCCCTCGCTCAGGTTGTAGGCGGTGCTCCCGGTCGCGGTCGACACCAGCACGCCGTCGCCGCTCCCCGCGGTGAAGATGCGGTCGTCGACACGGACCGCGTAGTCGAGCCCCTGGCCGTGGCCGCGCTGGGGCCCCTGGACGACGATCTCGTTGAGCGCGGGGTGGACCGACCAGTCGCCATCGCCGGTCGCCCGGAGCCGGGGCACCTCGCGGGACGGGATGGTGTCGGTCTCGCGGGAGCCGGCGACCACGGCCTCGACCGTCTCGACGGCGTCGTCGGGCGCGACCCCGTTGAGGAAGCCGACCTCGCCGAGGTTAACGCCCAGGATCGGCGTCGGACCGGCGCCCCGGGCCGCGAAGAGGAACGTGCCGTCGCCGCCGATCGAGACCACCAGGTCGCAGGCGTCCATCTCCTCGACGGGGTAGCCCTCGCGGTCGAGCCGCTCGGCGGTCGCGGCGTCCAGTCGAACCTCCACCTCCTCGGGCAGGGTGTCGCGGATCCGGCCCGCCAGCACGGACGCCCGCGAGTTGCCCTTCTGGGCGACGATGCCGACTCTCATCGTCGGCTATTCTCGCCCGCCCGTCAAAAGTCCGCCGACGCGGCGGCGAGAAACATTCAAATGCGGTCGGTCCGACGTGGCCGGTATGTCCCGCGCTCGACCGCCGCGGAGGTGGCCGCCGTGACCGAGGACGACGACTGGTTCGAGCGCGCGCTCCGCGAGGACGACGCGGACGAGAACGGTCCGGACGAGAACGGCGCAGAGGGGTCGAGCGACCCCGACGGCGCGGATTCGGGATTCGCCGACGACGCCGACTCGGCCGGCGGTGCGTTCGACGGCGACGCGACCACGGGGGCGGGGGAGTCCGACGGCCTCGCGGACGCCCCGGAGCCGGGCGGAGCGCCGTTCGGCGACGACGAGGCCGAGGACTTCGGAGCGGGCGACTCGGGCTCCGAATCGTCGGACGCCGGCTTCGGATCGGCCGACGATCCGGGACGGGACGCTCCGTCGGGCGGCTTCGCGGACGCCGACCCGTACGACCCCGACGACGCGGACGGCGGGGACGACCTCTTCGAGGAGGACTTCGCCACCGCGTTCGAGAACGCGCCCGGCGGCGGGGCTCCGGGGGCCGGCCCCGGCGGCGAGAGCGCGGGCGGCGGGTTCGGCTCCGGGAGCGGAGGCGGCTTCGGCATGGACGCCGGCGAGGGGTTCGGCGGCGGCGAACCGTTCGAGGACGAGGCGTTCGACGACGAGGAGTTCGAGTCCGACATCCCCCGCATCGACCTCGGCATCGACGGCCTGGACGACATGATCCAGGGCGGGGTCCCGGAGCGGTCGCTCATCACCACGGTCGGGTCGGCCGGAACCGGCAAGACCACCTTCGGGCTCCAGTTCCTCCACGAGGCGCTGGCGGCCGGCGAGAGCGCGGTGTTCATCACCTTAGAGGAGAGCCACGACCGCATCCTCAACACCGCCGGCGAGAAGGGGTGGGACTTCGAGGCGTACGAGGACGAGGGCAGCCTCGCGGTCATCGACCTCGATCCCATCGAGATGGCCAACAGCCTCACCTCCATCCGCAACGACCTGCCCCGGCTGGTCGAGGACTTCGGCGCGACCCGGCTGGTGCTGGACTCGGTGTCGCTGCTGGAGATGATGTACGACGACCAGGCGACCCGCCGCAACGAGGTGTACGACTTCACCCGGAGCCTGAAGGACGCCGGCGTGACGACGATGCTCACTAGCGAGGCCAGCGAGGACAACGCCTACGCCTCCCGGCACGGCATCATCGAGTACCTGGTCGACGCGGTGTTCGTCCTGCGGTACATCCGGTCGAGCGACGACTTCCGCGAGACGCGGCTGGCGGTCGAGATCCAGAAGATCCGGGACGCCAACCACTCCCGGGAGATCAAGCCCTACGCCATCACCAACGACGGCATCAGCGTCTACCGGCAGGCGAATATCTTCTGAAGCGACCTTTCTTCTTCGTCGGGTGTCGGCTCCCACCTTTTTGCGCCGAGTGGTGCCCGCAGCGAGCGAAGCGAGCGAGGACACCCGAGGCGCAAAATTCTGGACCAAAAAGAGCCGCCCGCTCACTCGCTTCGCTCGTTCGCTCGCGGTAGAATTGCTTGTACTCGACCGAGGGAGGAAACACGCGCGCCCCGTGGACTCGCCTGTTCAGCGTACTACCGTCACCGGCATCGTCGCGCGCCGGACCACCGTCTCGGCGACGCTGCCCAGCAGGATGCGCGAGACGCCCTCGCGGCCGTGGCTCCCCATCACGATGTGGTCGAACCCCTCGTCGTCGGCGAACTCCACGATGGTCCGGGCGGGCCGGCCGAGTTCGGTGGCCGAGTCGAGGGTGACGCCGTACTCGTCGGCGACGTCCTGGGCCTCCTCGAACAGCGCCTCGCCCTCCTCCTTGGCGCTCTCGTACCACTCCTCGGACCCGCCGGGGATGGCGACCGGCGAGCTGTACCCCGCGTCGACCGGGTCGATGACGTGGAACACCGTGATGTCGTCGTCGCCGAACTCCTCGAGGGCGTGTTCGAGCGCGTCGTCGGACTGGGTCGACCCGTCGATGGGGACGAGGACTTTCTTGGTCATACCCGAAGCTACGGCGGGTAATCGTTTAAGCATTCAGGCAATTCCCGGCGAGTGAGAACTCCGGGTCGCGACAGTTCGGGGCGCGTCCGGTCGGGGGACGACCCCGCCGGACGCGAGAGGGCTTCGGGGCTACTCCCGGCCGTGCTTCGTCACGCACTTCGAGAGGCCGACGATCTCGACCGGCTCGGAGTTGTCGGGCGAGTAGACCACCATCTGTCCCTTCTCCATGTAGGGCACCTTCCCCTCCAGCTCCGCGGGGATGTTGACGCTCTTGATGGCGTCCTCGTCGCCCAGGTTGAGGACGACCGTGGTGTTGACCTGCTTGAACACGGGCTCGGCGATGTCCTGGGGGTCCTGGGTGATGAGGAACAGGCCGAGCCGCTCCTTGCGGCCCTGCTTGGCGGCCTCGGTGAACTTCCCGATGACCTTCCGGGCCTGGACGCTCTCGGCGTCGGTCAGGAAGTTGTGGGCCTCGTCCATCCCGACCACCAGCGGCGTCTCCTTGATGCGGGGGTAGTGGGGCGAGTTCGACAGCTTCTCGTCGACCAGCAGGCTCGACAGCGCCAGCACCACGACCTCGGTCGCCCGCGAGTTGTTGAGGTGGTAGGTCGGGACCACGCTGAGCTGGCCGGGCTTGACGAACTGCTTGATCTGGTCGGTGATGGGCCGGGCGTCCCGGTCGAACACCTGGCGGAACGCCCAGTTGTCGGTCTTGCGCCGGACCGCGTCGAAGGTGGCCTCGTGGACCCGACCGCTCTCGTCGAGCTCCTCGCGCAGCGCCGGGTCGTCCACGAAGTCGAGGAACTGGGCGTACGTCGTGGTCTCGTACTCCGAGAAGAACCGCCGGAGGAGGTACTCCAGGGCGTTGTACTGGTTGTCGTTGAGGCTCGCGCCCGCGATGAGCCACGGCCGCGACCGGACCATCGAGAACGGGATGGTGAACGCCACCTGCTCGGCGCGGTGGTGGTCGGCGGCGTACCCGCCCTCGCCGACCTTCGGGACGAACGCCTTGGTCTCGTCGTGGCCGCCGTGGGCGACGCCCTCGGCCTCCCACCGGCGCTCGTCCTCGCGGGTCACGTCGGGGTTGTCGTCGTGCATCTGGGCGTACTCGTCCTGGGGGTCGAACTGGACCACCGCGGCCCGGCGGGCCGCGCCGTCCGCCATCTCGTACCGGCGCTCGTCGGCCAGGAACTGCCGGAGGATGTTCTTCGCGCCGTGGGTCTTCCCGGAGCCGGTGCCGCCCGCGACGAGGGTGTGCCGGAAGACCAGGGGGTCGCCGTCGGTGTAGTCGTCCTTGAGCCGGTAGTCGATGGTCGGCGGCTGCGCGGCGGTCCGGACCTTCTCCCCGCCGACCGAGAGGTGGCCGAGGAACACGCCGTCGGCGGGCATCTTGAGCCCGGTCTTGATCTCGGGCTTGTCGCTGGCCTCCCGGACCACCGACTTGGGCTTGGGAACCCGGTCGGTCATCCGGCGCTTCAGTTCCCCGCCGTCCTCGTACAGGACCGCCACCGGCTCGAGGTCGGCCATGAGCTTGTAGTCGGTCTCCTCGATGTCGTCGCGGCGCATCGCGCGCTTCGAGTGGATCTCGGTCGCGTCGTCGACCCGGTACTCCTGGCGGTACTCCAGGGCGCAGACCCGGCAGAACAGCTTCTCGCCGTCGGGGTAGCCCACGAGCAGGTACTTGCCGACCCGCACTTCCTCGCGGTTGTCGGCGGTGACGTACGCCTGGAGGTGGGTCTCGTCCTCGGCCTCGCCGATGCGGAGCCCCTCGGCCGCCGACAGGATGCCGATGCCGCGGTCCGAACCCGCGGGGTCGGTCGCCATCGCGTCGAAGCGGTCGTCGCCCCGCGTCCCGGAGCCCGTCGTCCCGGTCTCGAAGTCGCCCACGTCGCCGAGGTCCGCGGTGGCGCCGTCGGACGTGTCCGCGTCGAAGTCGGAGGACTCCGACCCGGAGCCGTCCGCGTCGAACTCGCCGGTCGCGGAGTCGGACCCGGAGCCGCCCGAGTCGTCTCCGCCGGAGGTGCTGAAGTCGCCGAGGTCGGTCATCGTTCCGCCCATTGCGAGGCACCCCCTTGTCACTTTTCCTCCGGGCGCTCCGACGGACTCTTGTCACCGCGGGGAGACGACTCCCGCATGTCCGACCTCGACGCGATGGAGAACGCCGCGGTCCGGGCCTGCCGCGACGGCGGCGCGTACCTCAGGGAGGCGTTCCGGGCCGGCGACCGCGACGGCGAGTTCACGGCCCGCGACGTGAAGGCCGCGGCCGACCGCGAGTCCGAGCGCCGGATGCTCGACGTGATACTCCCGTCGTTCCCCGACCACCGGGTCTACGCCGAGGAGTCGGGCGACCACCCCGGCGACGCCGACTCGCCCTACCGGTGGGTCGTCGACCCGCTCGACGGGACCAACAACTTCGCGGTCGGCATGCCGTCGTTCGCCACCTCGGTCGCGGTGCTGGAGCGGGGCGACCCCGTCCTCGCGGCCGTCTACGTCCCGATGCTCGACGACTGCTACGTCGCGCGCCGCGGCGAGGGCGTCCGGTACGACGGCGAGCGCGTGACCGCCGGGAGCGACCGCGACCTCGACAGCGCGACTGTGGGGTTCGTCATCGGGCACGACGTGAAACTGGAAGACGACGTGCTGGCGACCTCGAAGGCGATCCGTGATCGCCTCGAAGACCGGTGCAAGCGCGTCGTCGACAGCTGGTCGCCCTGCGTCCACTGGGGACTGCTGGCCCGCGGCCTCGTCGACGGGATGGTGACGTTCCGCGCCGACGAGGAGGAGCAGTGGACCGGCGAACTGTTCGCCGACGAGGCCGGCGTCGCCTCGCGGTCGCGGGACGGCTGTTACGTCGGCGTCGGGACCGACGACGCGCTCGCGGACCTCTGGGCGACGGTCGAACCCGCCCTGGGCTGACGGGCGCGCCCCTTTTACCTCCCCGCGACGTACGTGCCATTCATGCTACTCATCCGTGGCGAAGCGGGGGGGACGACGCTGACCGGCACGCTGTACGAGCGGGGTGAGCGCGCGCCGCGGTTCAAGGGTGCGCCCGACGAGGACGCTCCCTACGTCTGGGTCTGCGACGAGTTCTACCAGGTCGAGAGCGGCGGGACGGTCCAGAAGGTCGACGGCGAGGAGGTCAACGTCGCCTTCGAGTCGCCGATGCCCCGCGGGTTCGACACCCGCGAGCAGGCCACCGAGGCGGCCCGCGAGCACATCCGCACCCAGTTCGCGCGCATCGGCATCGACCCGGCGGACGTCGAGATCACGGTCGAGAAGCAGGCGCCCGAGACCGCCGAACCCCGGTGAGGCGATCGGCCTCCGGCGTCCGACCGGACCGCCGACCTACTCGTCCAGCGAGATCGCGACGTTCTTCGTCTGGGTGTACTCCCGGACCGCCTGCGTGCCCTTCTCGCGGCCGATGCCCGACTCCTTGTAGCCGCCGAACGGCGCCTGCGGCGCCGTCACCGGGAACTCGTTGACGGAGACGCTGCCGGCGTCGAGCCGGCGGGCGACCCGGTGGGCGCGCGAGACGTCCCGGGTCCAGACCGCGGCGTACAGCCCGTAGCGCGTGTCGTTGGCCCGCCTGACGGCCTCGTCATCGTCGGAAAACTCGTACAGCGTGAACACCGGGCCGAACACCTCGTCGCACGACAGCGGCGCGTCGTCGGGCACGTCCTCGACGACGGTCGGCGCGTAGAAGTTGCCCTCCTCCCGGGGTATCTCGCCGCCCGCCAGGACTCGACCCGGCCCGTCGTCGACCGCCTCCGACACGTACTCGGCGACCCGGTCGCGGGCCTCGCGAGTGATGAGCGGGCCGACGTCCGGGTTCTCGGTGCCAGGCCCGACGGTCAGCTCTTCGGTCGCGGCCGCGACGCGCTCGGCGAACTCGTCGTAGACGTCCTCGTGGACGAAGACGCGGGTCGTCGCGAAGCAGACCTGCCCGGCCATCGTGAACACGCCCAGGGTGTCCTCGACCGCCGCGTCGAGGTCGGCGTCCGGGAAGACCAGGCTCGGGCTCTTCCCGCCGGTCTCCAGGCCGACCGGGGTCAGGTGGTCCGCGGCGGACTTCATGACGGTCCTGGCGGTCTCGACCGACCCCGTGAACACGACCTTGTCGACCCGGTCGGACCCGGTCAGCGCCGCGCCGGTCGTCGCGCCGTCGCCGGGGACGACGTTCCAGACGCCGTCGGGGAGGCCGGCCTCGCCGGCGATGCGGGCGATCTCGGTGGCGACCAGCGGCGCCTCCGGCGCGGGCTTGGCGACGACCGCGTTCCCGCAGGCCAGCGCCGGCGCGATGCCCCGGAGCGAGAGCAGCGCGGGCGCGTTCCACGGGAGTATCTGGCCGGTGATCCCCAGCGGTTCGCGCCGGGTGTAGTCGAGGTCCCCCTCGCCGAGGGGGACCGACTCGCCCTCGATCTTGTCGGTCAGCCCGGCGTAGTAGTCGAGGTACTCCGCCCCGTTCCGGACGAACAGCCGGGACTCGCGCAGGGGCCGGCCGGTCTCGGCGGTCCCCAGTTCGGCGAGGTCGTCGGCGCTGTCCCTGATGGCGTCGGCGACGTCGCGCAGCAGGTCGCCGCGCTCGCCCGGGTCCGTCGCCCGCCACTCCGGCAGCGCGTCCTCAGCCGCGGAGAGCGCCGCGTCGATGCCCTCCCGACCGCCCTCGGCTGCGGTGGCGACGGGGTCGTTCGTCGACGGGTTCAGCACCGCGACCCCGTCCTCGACCGGCCGCTCCGTGCCCCCGACGTAGCTCCCGTACTCGCCGTGCGACTCCTGTGACATGGACACGCCGTTCGGCGGCCACGCGGATAAGTCTACCAGCGCTCGCGGCACCTACCGGGCTACCCGCCGGCGTCGAGGTCCGCCACCGACAGCGCGGTCTCGAGCCGGTCCCAGGTCTCGCGGTCCTGCCACCCCCAGCCGTGCTCGCGGACCGCGTCGTTGACGCCGAACTCCGCGACCGCGAGCTCGAAGGTCCGGCGCTCGTCGTCCCCGAGGATGGTCCCGCTACCGGTCGACACCTCGTACGGCCGCCGGGTGGCGGCGGCCCACCCCGCCGCGGTCGCGGCGAGGAACTCAGCGAGCAGGTCCCGTCGCTCCCGCAGCGTCTCCTCGGTCGCGACCAGCGAGGGGCCGCAGATGGGGAACTGGTCGGCGACCCGCAGCGAGTCGGTCCGGACGCCCCGCTCGCGGAGCTCCCGCGGGTCGGAGAACGACCCCGTGACCGCGTCGGCCTCGCCCGACCGGAGCGCGGCCAGCTCCTCCCCGGCGACGTCCACGAGCTCGACGTCCGAGAGCACGCCCGACTGGGCGAGGAAGAGCCGGCCCAGCAGCCCCGCCTCCGACTCGACGGGCGTCCCGACCCGCCGGCCGCGCAGCTGCTCGACGCTCTCCAGGCCGCCCTCGAACCGGTCGCGCTCGGCGTAGAGCACCGTCATCGCCCGCTGGAACAGCAGCGCGAGCGGGACGACCGGCTCGCCCCGCCGGCGGGCCTCGACCAGCGACACCGCGCCGGCCACGCCCACGTCGGCGTCGCCCGACGCCACCGCCGCGAGCGAGGCCGACGAGCCCCGGTGCTCGGCGAACTCGACCGACAGTCCGCGGTCGGCGTACTCGCCGCGGCCCGCGGCCGCGAACAGCGGGAGGTGGAGCCCGTTCGGCGTCCAGTTCAGCCCGACCGCGAGCTCGCGGTCGGCGTCGGCGGCGTCGCTGGTAGCGGTGTCATTCGGGGCGGCGTCATCGTCGGCCGGACTGCCGACGTCGAACGCGGTCCGCGCCCGGTCGAGCAGCCGGTCGGCGTGGCGGTCGTACACCCGGCCGGGCGCGGCCGACGGGCCGTACGGCACCTCCCAGGCCTGGGGCGGGCGCCCCCGGGTCTCGTCCCGCACGGTCGTCGCGGTCACGAGGCCGCGGTCCTCGAGCGCCGAGAGCGCGTCGGTGGCGGCGCTCCGGCTCAGGTCCGTGCCGACCCGGACGCTGAGCAGCGTGGCGGGCTCGTCGCCGACGTCGTCGAGTTCGCCCCGGAGAAGGAGGTAGGCGAGGACGCGGGCCGGCCGGTCGCCGAGCCCGGCCCCGAGCCGGTCGACGAACGGCTCGTCGTCCTCGGAGAGCGCCGGGAACGTGCGGACCTCCATGGGTCGGTAGGTGGACCACGGCGACGAGCAAAAGTGCTCCGGCGGTCGCCGGGCTGCCGGGCCTCCCTGCTCAGCGACCGACCGGGTCGGCGCGCGTCACCGCTCCACCTGTTCCGCGTACGCCCCGACGGCGTCGGCGTCCGCGTCGAGGTACTCGTTGGTCCAGGCCGCGTCGGGGTCGACGTCGCCGTCGAGCAGGTCGGTCTCCGCGAGGGTCTCGCTCAAGGTCTGCCACCGGTCGGCGTCGTGGTGGCCCCAGCCGGCCGCCCGGAGGCGGTCGGTCCACTGGAGTTCGTCGGCCGCGACGCCGAACTTCCGGCGCTCGACGTCGCGGGTCCGTTCGAGCGTGGCGTTGCGCTCGACCAGCACGTCGATCGCCGCCTCGGGGTCCTCGGTGGCGGCGACCCAGCCCCGGGCGGTCGCCCGGAGGAACGACCTGACGGTCTCGGGGTTATCGGCGGCGAATTCGGGGTCGGTCACGATGGTCATCCCGTAGACGTCGAGGTAGTCGCCGATGCGGAGCTCGTCGGCGGTCCGGTCGTGCTCCTGCTGGAGCTCGTAGCCGTTGGTGACCACGCCGACCGCGGCGTCGACCTCGCCGTCGACCAGCTTGTGCTGGACCCGGTGGTGGGTGTGCTCGTCGACGGGCAGCAGGTCGACCTCGTCGCGGACACCCTCGTCTTCGAGCAGCTGGGCCGCGAGGATGCGGGTCTTGGTGGCAGAGGGGGCGATGGTACGGCCGGCGAGCCGGTCGGGGGAGTCGAGCTCCTCGCCGAACGCGTCCCGGAAGGTGTACACCGCGGCGGGCGTCTTCTGGGTGACCGCGGCCACGGCGAGGGGTTCGACGCCCCGGCTCCGGACCGACAGCACCGCGCTCCCGCCGGCCAGCGCGAACTCGCGGCGGCCCTTCCCGGCCTGCTCGGCCGCGAAGGGGGAGCCGTGGCCCTCGACGAACCGGACGTCGAGGTCCTCCTCGTCGTAGAAGCCCCGCTCGCGCGCCAGGAAGTACGGCGCCTGGAACCCGTTGGGCTCCCAGTTGAGCTGGAAGTCGACCTCGGTCGTCATCGGCCGGCCTCCGGGGCGAACGCGCCGTCGGGGATGCGCTCGACGCCGAGCGCGTCGGCGCCCGCGACGTCGCGGAGGTGGTCGAACAGCTGTTCCATCCCGGCGACGGTCTCGCGGTCCCAGTCGGCGACGACCATCTCGCGCCAGCCGTCGCGGATGGCCCGCCAGGCCCGCTCGTCGTCGGTGTCCATCAGTCGGTCGCCGATCTCGTCCCAGAGCTCGTCGTCCTCGCGGAGCCGGGCGACCGCGTCGCGGTAGGCGTCCCGGAACGCGCCCACGGTCTCGGGGTGGGCGTCGAGGTACGACTCGCTGGTGAGGAACGTCGAGACCGGCAGCCGGTCGTCGGTGCCCGAGAGCCGCTGGACCAGGTCGGCCATCGGGACGACCTCCCGGCAGTCGCCGGCCTCGGTCAGCTCGGGGACGATCTGCCAGAACTGGAGGCCGGCGTCGACCTCGCCCTCGCGGAGCAGCCGCGAGAGCTCGACCTTCGAGCCGGCCTCGACCGCGGTGGCGGTGTCGGCGGGGTCGAAGTCGTGGTACTTCCGGCAGGCCGCGCGGGTGAGGATCCAGTTCTTGTCGAGCCGCCGGACGACCCCGACGTCGACGTCGCGGAGGTCGTCGAGCCCCCGGACGTCCGAGTCGGGCGCGGCGACCAGCGACCCCACGGTCCGGCCGTAGGGGTGGAAGCCGACGATGGGCGCGCCCTCGGCCCGCTCCCGGGCGGTCGAGATGTAGTCGATGTCGATGAGGTCGGCGTCGCCCTCCTGGAGCTTGGCCTCGACGGTCTCCAGGCCGTCCTCGGTCTCGTCGGAGACCAGTTCCACGTCGAGGTGGAAGCCGTGGTCGCGGTCGAGGTTGAGGCGCTTGATGGTGTACAGCAGGTAGCGCGGGCTCCCGTTGTGCTCGAACCGGGCGCGCATCACCGGCCGGTCGCCGGGGTCGCCGTGCTGGGCGTCGAGCGCGGCCTGCTTCTCGGCGATGCTGGTCACGGCTGGTCCCCCCGACTCGCGACAGACCGGGTCACGGCCGGCCTCCAGGCGCGACGATGGAACGGATCTCGGCGTCCGCGTCCACCAGGTCGCGCTCCTTCATCCAGTCGAGGTGCTCGCGGAGCTCGTCGTAGTCGGCGAGTTCGGGCGTCTCGTACTCCGGTACCGTTATCTGCTCGCGGACGGCGTCCATGTCGACGTCCTCGAACAGGTCGGGCGCGACCGCCTCGTCCTTGCCGAGCATGTCGAGGTAGTCGTCACGGAACTCGGCCGGGTTCTCGTTGATGGCCTCGACCGCGCGCCGGTAGCCGGCCACGAACTTCCGGAGCGCCTCCCCCGTCAGCCGCTCGCCGCCGACGACGCCCATGTGGTTCTCGAACTCCATGACGCGCTCGAAGCCCAGCTCCTCGGCCAGCGTGCTGTGGGGCTCCAGCAGCGTCGCGGCGTCGACCTCGCCGTCCCGGAGCGCCCGCAGCCGGTCGGTCGGCATCCCGTGGTGTTCGATGGTCACGTCCCCGGGCGGGAGGTGGGCCTCCAGCGCCCGGATGGCGGTGTACTCCTGGCCGGTCCGGCGGTTGACCCCCACGGGCACCCCCGCGAGGTCGGCCGGCTCCTCGACGTCGGTGTCGGGCCGCGTGAAGACGGCGTAGGGCTGGTCGGCGAACGTCCCCTTGGCCACCACCTTCCCGTCGTGCATCTCCCAGGTGCGCTTGAGGCTCTCCCACTTACAGATGGGATACAGGTCCACGTCGTAGTCGCCGGTCAGCGTCTCCTCGGCCGGGATGTACTTGCGCTCGACCGCCTCCCGGTCGCGCTCGACGAGCTCGACCCGTAACCCCTCGTCCCCGAAGTACCCCCGCTCGCTCGCCACCCGCTGGGGCAGCATGAACGAGAACGGCAGGTGAAAGAGCCGAACGGTAGTCTGTTCGGACATCGCAACCAGCTAACGGGAACTTCCCACTTAGGGTTTTTCGCAATTCCTTTAAGTGCGTTCGTGTGATACGGCGTGCCATGGAACTGGTCAATCTGACCGCCAGGGAGACCGAGGAGGCCGTCGACGGCGTGCACTTCACCCAGCTTGCCGCGGGGGAGAACATGAGCATCCAGCACTTCCGCATCGACCCGGGGGCGACGATTCCGGAGCACACCCACGACCACGAGCAGCTGGGGTACATGACCAGCGGGGAGCTGGTGGCCACGGTGAACGGCGAGGAGCGGGTCTTCGGCCCGGACGACTCCTACTGCTTCCTCAGCCGGGAGCCCCACGCCTGCGAGAACCGGGGCGACGAGCCCGCGGTCGGCATCGGCGTCTACAGCCCGCCGCGCCGCGAGGCCGAGTGGAAGGACCGATGAGCGCGCGGAGATCGACGGATCGCGCACCACCGACGGGAAGGCGGAGGACGCAGGGGGAGCGGGGTCGATGCGGGGCGTAGACCACATCAACGTCGACGTCGACGACCTGGACGCCTGCCTCCAGTTCTACCGCGACACGCTCGACCTCGACCTGATTCGGCCGCCCGAGGACTTCCAGGGCGCCCACGCCATGTTCGAGGCCGGCGACACGGTGGTGACGCTGGCCGAGACCGGCCGCGCCGAGGGGTGGGACGACCGGGGGCTGGACCACCCGCTCGACAAGGCCCACGTCGCGTTCGAGACCGACCGGGAGCAGTACGAGGCGGCGATGGACGACCTCGGCGACCAGTTCCCGAAGCAGGGCCCCTACGACTGGGGCGAGTTCGAGGGGTTCTACTTCCTCGACCCGGACGGGAACCTCCTGGAGGTCGTCACGTACGAGTCGCCGGAGGGTGAGCGGGACCGTCCGCTGCTGACCCACGACGACGTGGAGTGAGCGCGGATCGGCCGGACGAGGTGTCGCAGCAGCCGGTAGTGCGGTTTCCGTGTTCAGTCGGTGGCCCGGACCGGCTCGCGGTTTCGCTCAGGCCCGTACCTATCACTCGTTCTCGGCGTCCATCCCATTAAATAGTGTACAAGTTGGTATCGTGGCACTACCTGGCGTGCAAATATGAGCCGAGATTTATACCCATTTGCTCCCTACGGTATCGGTATGAGTTGTGGGAGAGAGGAACGAGTGGCGTGCCGGTGTCCGATCGACGGGGAGAAACCGCTCAGTCTCGCAGTCGTCGAGTGCATCTCGAAGGCGGACGGAGCCGATCCGGAGACCCTCCCGCCGCTACACGAGGCGATAGACCCGGAGGCCCTCGACGATCTGTTCCGCGATCGCACCCCTGGAGAAGTAACGTTCACGTACCTGGATTACGAGATAACCGTCGGTAGCGACGCCGTAATCTCGACCCGACAGCTCGAGGACCAGCCGGCGACCGCGGACTGAAACCGATTCGTCGGTTCCGTCCCGGCCAGTGACCCCGTACCGGAAATCGAAGCGACAAGGGCACGATCCACTCGAAAATAGTTTACCGGGCAAATAGAAGAACAGTACCGACAGCAACTGGTAGTGGAATCAGGCGGGTCGACCAGACGGGAAGCCAAGTGGGGTCCGACAACGCTACGCCGAGCGGAGCGAGGCGTTTCGCCGACCGCGAGGCCGCCGGCCGAGCGGTCGGGACGTTTTCATCGACGTTTTTGGTGGAGGGGTTCCCGCAGCGCCGGAGGCGCGAGGAAACCCCTCCTCGAAAAGGTCGGTTCAGTAGTCGCGTCCCCACCGGACCGCGTTGTAGTTCTCGTCGAGGTCGGTGTCGAGCGAGCGCTCGAACGCCCGGACCAGCGACCCGGCGCTGTTGCGGTCGATGGCCGCGAGGTCGTCGGCCTTCGCCACGGCCTGGGGCGGGCCGCGCCGGACCGCGACCTCGCTCAGCACCTGGCGCTCGATGCGCTCGCGGGTCTCGCGGTTCCGGGTGAACACCAGCGGGGCCTCGACCTTGAAGATCAGGTCGCGGCGGGGGTCGTAGACGACGCAGAACGTGACCCGGTAGTCCTCGGGGTCGAGCCCGCGGTCGAGGTGCGGGCTGTCGGGCTCGGCGAAGAACGCGTCCATCCCGCCGGTCGAGACGAACCAGTTGGTGAGCGTCAGCTCGTCGGTCAGGCGCTCGAACTCGCCGTCCACGAGTTCGCGCCGCTCCAGGAGGTGGGCGAACAGCCCCGCGTCGTGGGCCCACGGCACCGGCCCGAAGTCGGTCTCGCGCTTGAGGGTCCGGACGACCGCCTTCGAGGAGACGTTCTTGACGAACCCCGCCAGCGGGACCCCGCGGTCGGCGAACGCCTCGACCAGGTCGACGTAGTTGTCGAGGATCCGGCCGACGTGGGGCGACTCCTCGAACAGGTCGGTCAGCACCGAGCTCCGGTAGTACCACCGCAGGAGGCCCTTCGGGTAGATGGGACCGTCGAGCAGCAGGAACTCCGAGACCCGGTCGGCGTGCTCCAGCGCGTGGGTGCTCTCGGCGAGGTAGAGCGCGAGCGCGTGGACCACGTCCTCCTCGTACTGGTTCTCGGGGAGGTGGGTGTGGACGATCTTCCGGCGGCTCCCGCCGTCGTAGGCCTCCCACTCGGTCCCGAAGTCCTTCGACGTGTCGTTGGAGTGGAGCGCCTTCACCACGGTCCGGCTGTCGTGGAGGTCGAGGTCCGAGGGCGCGGCGCTCATGGCGGCGTGGGCCACGTCGAGCACCAGCCCGTTCTTGAACGGTTTGGGGTTGAGCGTCCCGGCGTCGAGGCCGTGGGTCGTCCCGAACGGCTCGTCCTCCAGGGCGATCTCCTCGGCGTCGACCCGGCGGCGCGCGAGCTCGTCGATCGGTTCGAGAACCTCGTTCCCGTCGCCGTCCCGGAGCGGGTCGAGGAAGTGCTCCCAGACGGTCTCGGCCGAGTCCCGGTGGTCCTCGTCCTCGGCGTCGTAGTCGATGCGGTCGGCCAACCCCGCGATGCCGTCGAAGTGCACCGGGTCCAGCGTCATACCGTCGGGATGCGGACCCACCGCCAAAAAGCCGCCGTTCGGACGGGGTTTTTGAGGGCCGGCCCCGTAGCGCCGCCCGTGACCAGATTCGACGCCGCGACGCCCGCGGAGCGCCGGAAGCTCTTCGCCGAGGCCATCGCGGCCCACCGCGAGCGCGGCAGCCCGTTCGCCACCTTCGAGGCCGACGCCGACGCGTCGGCGCTCGCGACCGGGGACGGTAGTGACGGAAGCGAGGCGGAAACCGGGGCGAGCGACCGCGACGACGCCGAGGCCGACGACCCGGAGGAGCTCCCGCCGTGGATCCAGTTCGGCGACGGCGTCCTCAACCTCGACTGCACCGAGTCGGAACTCGACGACCTCAAGTCGGTGCTCGGGGAGTTCCCGGCGTTCAAGATCGACGACATCACCCGGCCCGAGGAGGCCGAGGGCGTCAACGTCCGGGTGTCGGCGCTGGCCGACCCCAACCGCGTCGCCCAGTGCGTCGACCGGGTCTTCCGCGAGGTGTACGGCCAGCACGAGTCGTTCCGGGCGTGGGTCGCCGCGGTCTGACGCGACGGGGCCGCCCCGGCGGCGCGACCGCGGGCCGACGGACCGCCGGGCAGTCGGTCCGGCGGGCGGTCAGTCCGTGACGCGAACGGTCCGACGGGCGCCAGACGCCTAGTCCAGGTGGACGTACGTCCGGGTCGTCCCGACGCCCTCGACCCCGTGGACGCCGCCGGTGACCGTCTTCTGGAGGTCCCGGACCGTCTCGCCCTCGATCTCGGCGATGATATCGTAGTCGCCCGAGACCACGTGGGCCGACGACACCCCCGGCAGGTCGCGGATGGCGGTCGCGACGTCGGCCGAGGCCCCGGCGCCCGTAATTATCGCCACGTAGGCACGAACCATAGACCCGATACGCCGGGCGCCCTCAAAGCCTTACTGCCGGTCCCCGGCGACCGTACTGCCGGTTCGGCCCACTGCCGGTGCGCCGTCTGGACCGCCGACCTGTCGACCGGGCTCGCCGACCGCACCGCCGACCGGACGGTTCCGCCGCCGGTCCGCCACACGAGGTTTCCGTCGGGGGCGCCAACGATAGGCATGAGCCTCGTCGCGGAGTTCTCGGTGCCGGCCGACGAGTTCGCGCTCTCGCACGCGCTCGAGGCGGTTCCCGCGGTGCGCGTCGAGATAGAACGCCTCGCCACCCACAGCACGCAGTGGGTGATGCCGTTCCTCTGGGCGACCGGGGGCGACCTCGACGCGTTCGAGGTCGCCGTGGCGGACGACCCGACGGTCGCGCACGCGGAGGTGCTCGACCGACTCGAGGGGACCGCCCTGTACAAGGTCGAGTGGGAGGAATCGGTCGAGCGCCTCGTCAACGCGATGGTCGACGAGCACGCCGTCGTCCAGGAGGCGGTCGCGGACGACGAGTGGTTCCTCAGGGTCCGGTTCGCCGACGCCGACGAGCTCTCGTCGTTCCGCGAGACCTTCGAGTCGAACTTCGAGCTGGTCCGCAAGCAGCGGACCCGCGAGCCGCACCACGCCGAGTTCGGGCTCACGCCCGAGCAGCGCGAAGTGCTCGTCGTGGCGGCCCGACTGGGCTACTTCGAGGTGCCCCGCGGGGCCACCGTCGAGGACATCGCCGACCGGCTCGACATCTCGACCAACTCGGTCTCCCAGCGGCTCCGCCGGGCCCACGACGCGCTGATCCGCAACACGCTGCTGATCGAGGGTCGCCACCGGGGGTGACCGTCGACGCCGGGACGGACCGCCGACTGCGGTCGCCGGGAGCGATCGCCGAGAATCGACGCCGGGAACGCGACGGCATTAATATCGAGGCCGAGGCCTTATGCTACCGTTCTGGTAATCGTCGCACGATGAGAGCGATGCCAGTAGTCACGCCGCGGGCGTCGAGTCGTCGCGCGACGGGTGGAGGACGCGCCGACGGATGGGGGTAGCGACCGCCTTCGAGATCGAGGTGCCGGCGTCGGCGCTCGCGCTCGGCGAGACGTTCGAGCGCGCGCCCGGCGCGACGGTCCGACTCGAGCGCACGGTGGGCCAGTCGAACGACCGGACCGTTCCGTTCGCGTGGGTGTCGGACGTCGACTTCGACCGGCTCCCCGACCTGCTCGCGGCCGACCCGTCGGTCGTCGAGGCCCGGCGACTCGGCGCGGACGGCGACGCGGAGCTGTTCGAGATCGAGTTCGACGCCGGCATCTGCCGGTTCGTCGAGGCCGTCTTCGACCGCGACGGCGCGGTGCTCCGGGCGACCGCGACCGGCGGCGTCTGGACGCTCCAGCTCCGGTTCGCCGACCACGACGACGTCAGCGAGGTGTTCGACGACGAGTTCCGCCGGGAGTTCGACGCGACCATCACCCGGCTCCACCGGGCCACCGACGCGCCCGCGGTCGGGACCGGCGTGACCGACAAGCAGCGCGACGCCCTAGAGACCGCCTTCGAGGGCGGCTACTACGACGTGCCCCGGAACATCGACCTGGAGGGCGTCGGCGAGCGACTCGGCATCTCCCGGCAGGCGGTCTCCGAGCGCCTCCGGCGGGGCCACGAACTGCTGGTCGCGGACTTCCTCGGGAAGCGCGAGAACTGACGGCGTCCCGCCGCCGGCGTCGCCTGCCGGGGTCGTCGCCCCCGAGTCTGCGACGCCGGCGCGAGCGATTCTACGATCTCCGGAGGGCCGAGGAGCGCAGCGGAAACCGACCGTCGGCCGCCGACCCGGCGGTCAGCCCGACCCGGCGCCGGGCGGCAGCGCCCGGTCGACCCGCTTGGCGACCGAGACCGGGAACCGGGTCGTCGTTCCGCCGACCGCGAGGTTGTCGTAGTAGACGTCGAGCGTGGCGGGGTTGACCGCGTCGCCGTGACCAACGCCGACCCGGACGAGCCGGGCGTCGGCGCCGAACCGCGAGACGACGTCGTCGAAGGTCCGGCCCTCGTACCCCTGCTCGGTCTCGGTGTACTCGAACCAGCCGCTCGTCCCGGCGGTGTCGCCCCGCATCCGGGCGAGGACGTCGAACGTCCGCCACTCCCGGGTGGGCTCGTCGCCGCCCCCGCCGTAGGTGAGGTACATCCCGTGGCGGCCGTCGTCGTTCTCGACGACGAGGAACGTCTGGTCGGGCGCGAGCGCCCCCGAGCCGTCCGGGTTGACGTTGTTCGCCCCCTCGTAGTAGTCGTAGGCGAGGCGGTCGAGCTCGCCCAGCGTGGTCCCGGCGCTCGGTTCGGCGATCGAGGCGGCGTAGTCGACCGTCGAGTTCCCGCCCGAGGTGACGTGGATCGGCCGCGGGTGGGCCTCGTCGCGCATCGCCTCGGGCGCCGCCTCGACCCTCGCGGTGTAGGTGCCGTCGCCGTTGAGGTCGAACAGCGTGACGCCCGGCGGGAGCGACGTGTCGATCTGCTGGCGTGCGAGTCCGGCGCGGGCGCCGTCGCGGTTGCGCACCGCCGTCCGCTCGTCGTCCGCCCGCCGCACCGCACTCTCGCCGGCAGCCGCGCCGCTGGCGCCGGCGACGCCCGTCAGGGCGGCCAGGCCGCGCAGCACCGCGCGCCGCGTCCGGTTGGTGGTCGGCGACACGTCTCGTCAGTCCGGGTTGATGTCGAGGGTCACCGTCAGCGGGCCGTCGGCCTCGGCGAACGCGATGGCGCCCGAGTAGCGGTAGTCGTCGACGGGGTCCTCGTTGCCGTCGACGGTCCCGCCGACCGTGCCCCGGACGACGTTGCCGTCGATGGTGTCGACGCCCAGGGTGCCGGCCTCCGGCCCCTTCTCGACCTCGCCGGAGACGCGGAACTTGTACTCCACCTTCTCGCCCTCGGCCTCGATGGTGACCGTGTTCGAGAGCTTCTGGTCGTCGCTGTCGTCCTTCGTGGTATCTTTGAGGAGGTCGCCGTCGACGTACACCTTCCCGGGTCCGCTCAGCTTGAGTTCCTCGATCTCTCCCGTGAACATGAAACTGTCACACCGCTCCTGGCTGGTCGCGCCCTCGGCGAACACGTCGCCGACGGCGTCGTACTCGTCGCTCTCGTACTTCCCGCCGCGCTCGAGGCTGCCCGAGACGCGGACGAAGTAGTCGAACGTGTCGTCGCCGGCCGCGCAGAACCGGATCTCCTTCTCGTCGCCGTCCGCGCCGGCGGTCCCGGCCAGCGCGGTGCCGGCGAGGCCGGCGGCCGCCGTGCCTTTCAGGACGGACCGCCTGTCGACGCGTCCGTCGGTCGATTCTCCGTCTCCCTCGGTGTCGGTCATTGCTTCCACACCCCGTCTCCCCGTGCGGTCGCCGTCGGTTTCAACCCCGGCGCCCCTCAACCCCGATTTCGGCGCCTTTCGGCCGACTTAATCCGGATTCAGTCTCGAAACGCCGCGTTACGCGAGTCAAGCCCGGATGGAACCGGCTCGGGCGGCGTTTCGGCCGGCCTATGGTCGGCGGACCGACTGATTTCCGGGCCCGTTCTATCGCGGTCAGTTCCGTCCGCGACCCGTGCGGTCCCCGGCGCGGTCACGACCCGCCGAACGAGAGCGGCTCGGCCTCCTCCCACCGCGGCACGAACGCCTCGCGGACGTCGGCCGCGAACTCGGGGTCCTTCATGTCGATCATGGCGAACGCCTCGCCCGGGCTCAGGGGGTTGGCCACCTCGATGCACACCTCCACGTCGTCGATGAGGTTGAACGCGCCGTCGAGGTTCTCGGTGGTCCGGACCGCGAACTCGGGGTGGTCGGCCATCGTGTCGAGGTAGCGCTCGCCGACGCTCGGCGGCAGCGTCTCGACGAGTTCGGGCGTCATGAGCAGCGAGACGTTCACGCCCCGGTCGAGCGCCTCCTCGAGGTGGCGGGCCACCAGGTCGCCCACGTCGCCGATGTCGAACTGGGCAGAGGAGTCGCCCGCGACCATCACGATGCGGTCGTCGGCGGCGTCGAGGCGCTCGACCAGCAGGTCGACCGACTCCTCGGAGCCGACCGCGGCGGTCCAGAACCCCTCCTCGACCGGCTCGGCCGCGTCGAGCTCGTCGGTGAGGTCGTCGACGATGTCCTCGTACTGCTCGGCCCGCTCCTCGAGCTCCGCGAGCTTGTCGTCGAGCAGCCGGTTGAGCGCGGTGTCGGGCTCGACCGCGACGTACTTCTTGGGCCGGCTCGCGCTCTGGGAGCGCGCGAGGTTGTGGGTCTCCAGGCTGCTCAGCACGTCGTAGATGCGACCCATCGGCACGTCGCTGGCGCGGGACAGCTCCTTGGCGGTGGTCGGCCCCGCGTCCAGCAGCGCCTGGTACGCCCGGGCCTCGTACTCCGAGAGGCCGAGGTCTCGTAGGCTCGCCATGTCGGACACCAGACGCCCCGACCCTATAAACTCTCGTGTCGTTTCAAGTTTATAGTCGGTGCGCGGAGTTCACGCCCGGTCGCCCGACCCGTCGTCCTCCAGCTCCGGGTCGAACAGGTCCTCGATGCGGCAGTCGAAGTACCGGGCCAGCTTGAACGCGAGTTCGATGGAGGGGTCGTACCGGTCGCGCTCGATGGCGTTGATGGTCTGGCGACTGACGTCGACCGCGGCGGCGAGGTCGGCCTGGCTGATGCCCTCCGCGTCGCGGTAGGAGCTTACCTCGTTCTTCATGAACGGTACCGCAGTCCGACGTAGACGACGGCGAACAGCGCGTAGACGCCGACGAAGCCGTACAGCGCGGGCCAGACCGCGTCCGGCAGCGCGTGGTCGCTGACCCTCGGCAGGACGCGACCGACCGACGCGGTGACGGCGAGAATCGGGGCGAGCAGCGTGAGCGTCCACTTGCTCGCCCGCTCCTCGAGCGCCCGGTCGCGTTCGTCGAAGAGCGTCTCCGAGGAACCGAACGCGACCGCGAGGAAGCCGAGGACGCCGAGCCAGTAGACGACCTCGCTGACCAGCGGGTAGCCCAGCACCTCCCGGAGCAGGAGTCCGAGGCCGACGCCGCCGGCCAGCAGTCCCCACATCAGTCGCCGGTGCGTGCGTCGCTTCGCGAGCGGATTCGGCCCGGAGGTCGATGTCCGTGTCATGGATGAGACGGGCGCGCCGTAAAGCGCGCTTTACAGTAAAGTGTTCTTTACACCGCGACTTAGTTCTACCGGTGGGCGGCTCCCGGCCGGCGGCGCCCGCCACCCGGAAACCGCCGGGAAGTACCCGACAGCGACCGGCTACTCGGTCAGCTCGGCGACGCGCTCGCTCAGCTCCTCGGGCGTTGTCACGGGCCCCGAGCGCTCGCCGTCGACGACCACGTAGGCCGCCCCGGGCTCGTACCCGTCGCCCTCGACCCCCGGGGCCACGACCTTCTCGTGGTCTGCGATCCGGAGGGCCGCGCGGTGGAGGTCCGAGCCGGCCTCGTCGGCGACCTCGACGACCAGCGGGTCACGGCAGAGCCGGGCCGCCGCGGTGGCGTACGACGCGACCTGGACGCCGAAGCGGTCGGCCGCGTCGGCGAACGCCGCAATCGCGCCCTCGGCGGCCTCCCGGTAGCGGTCCTCGCCGGTCAGCAGCGCGAGGTCGGTCAGCGCGTCGGCCAGCTCGGCGTTGTGGTCGAGCGGGCGGAGCGGCCGGTCGAGCAGCCCCGGGCCATCGCGGGGCCCGTCGACGAAGGCGCCGGAGTCGTCGCCGTCCTCGCGGAGCTCGTCGAGCGCGTAGTCGGCGACCTCGCGGGCCGCGTCGAGGTACTCCTCGTCGCCCGTGACCTGCCGGGCCGTGGCGAGCGCGCCGGCCAGGTGGGCGTGGTCGGCGAGGAGGCCGGACTCGCTGGTCTCGGCGCCGGCGAGGCCGCTCGCGTCGAAGTGGGTGACCTCGCCGTCGTCGACGAGTTCGGTCAGCACGTAGTCGAGAGCGCGCTCGGCGTACGCGCGTGCGCGGTCGTCGTCGGTGTAGGCGTGGAAGGTCAGCAGCGCGTCGGCCGCCATCGCGTTCACGTCGGCGTAGGCGGTCGGGTCGACCGCCGGCGGGTCGGCGGCCTCCCGGTCGGTCGCCGACAGCCCGTAGTACTCGCTGACGTCCGGGTCGTCGTCGCTCGCGCCGGGGGCCTGGCTGCCGGCGAACGCCTCGCCGGTCCAGAGGGTCGTGGTCAGGTACTCGACGGTGCGCTCGGCCGGGTCGCGGTAGGTCTCGTCGCCGGTGTAGAGGTAGGCGTTGGCGTACGCCCGGACCAGCGCGGCGTTGGTCGAGCCCAGCTTCTCGTGGTGGACCTCGGTCCAGTCCCGGCCCTCGGCGAACCGGAAGAAGCCGCCGTCGTAGTCGTCGTAGAGGTGCTGGCTGATCGCCGAGAGGGTGCCCAGCGCCTGGTCGCGCTCGCGCTTCAGCGCGAACTCCACGGTCCGGGGCAGCGGGAACTTCTCGCTGTCGCCCCAGCCGCCGTAGCCGTCGTCGAACTTGTCGCCGAGCTGGCCGGCGACCAGCCGCTCGATCTCGGGCGACAGCTCGCCGGCGGGCGGGTCCTCCCGGAGGCTGCGGGGGATGCGGGCGGCGTCCTCGCCCTTGTGGGTCCAGAGGTCCCGGACGCGCTGGACCACCTGGCGCATCCCGTCGACGCCGAGGTAGGTCGCGCCGGTCAGCAGGTCGCCGTCGGGCGTGCAGAACACCGTCGAGGGGAACCCGCCGACGTTGTACCGCTCGCGGACCCGCGGCTGGCGGTCGACGTCGACCCGGACCGGGACGAACGAGTCGTTGACGTTCGCCGCGACCATGGGGTTGCTGTACGCCTCGCGGTCCATCTCGTGGCACCACGCGCACCACGTCGCCGACAGCGAGAGCAGGACCGGCTTGTCGGCCTCCCGGGCCTCGGCGAAGGCGTCCTCGCCCCACTCGCGCCACTCGACCTTGGTCTCCTCGGCGCTGTCGTTCATGGCCGGGCGTTGGCGGCGGGCCGGGATGGGTCTTGCTATGTCGGCACCGCGCGCTGGTTCGGGCGGCCTCCCGCCGGCGACCCGTCGGTGTCGTCGAGCGACCGACGGCGCGGCGACAACCGTTATTGACGTGGCGATGCTGTGTCCTGTGACATGGACGACGACCGAACGGTCGACAGGCGCTCGTTCCTCCGCGGCGCGAGCGCGGCTGGACTGGTGGGTGTCTCGGGTATCGGGAGTCTGCGGTCGGCCGCCGGGCGGGGAGACGGCGGCCGGGACGACGCCGGTGACGACCGCGAACCGGGCGCCATCGGACAACAGCAGGGGGCCGTCGACTACATGCAGGCGGTGCTGCCGGCGGGGCGCATCCTGGACGCGGACCTGGTCTACCGCATCCTCGTGGTCGGCGGGCCGATACAACCGCACGAGCGGCCGCCGCCGCTGTGCTTCCCGGAGGGCGAGGAGCAGTGGCGCGCCCGCAACGCGCTGGTGATCAAGCCCACCGAGACGACGGGCATCTTCGGCGCGGAGGACATCGGCGGTATCAACACTTCGCGGGCGTACCTCGAGCGACCGGTCGAACCCGGGTCGGTGTGGCGCATCGCCGGCGGTCGGTACTGCGACGGCCACGCGCTGGTGACGATACACGAGCTCCCGCCGGAGCTCAGCGAGTACTTCAGCAAGGAGATGATCGACACCATCGACCAGTTCACGGAGAATCAGACCGCCGGAAACGCGACCGAGGACGACGACATCTTCGGGAACAACACCCTCGGCAACGAGACGGCCGGGAACGAGACGGTCGGTAACGAGTCGACCGGAGACGCGACCGACGTCAGAGAGTAGTCCCGGCCCGGCGTCGGCCGAGCGACCGGCTGACGAAAACGCACGGCGCGTCAGAACTGCTCGGTCAGGTCGTTCGTGGCCTCGCCCGTGCTCTCGCCGGGCCCGGTGATGACCCGGATCCCGGGGACCTTCCGCGCCTCCACGCCGACGAGGTCGCCGGGGCACCTGTCCACGCTGCTGACGACGAACGTCGTGCCGAGCGGGATGTCCGAGGGCTGTTCCTCCACGAAGATGGTGTTGCGCTCGACCAGTTGTTCGGCCCGCACGGTCGGGTTCGCGCCGAAGAACCCGACCATCCGGCCGGCGTTCTGCCAGTCGACGATGATGCCCTCCCAGACGTTGAGCTGCTGGGGCGGCCAGCCGCCGCTGAAGTTGCACTCGCTGACCGCGTCGACGTTCACGTCCTGCAGCGAGTCGGGACGCGTGTCCTTCTGGTCGGTCATGATGATTATCTTCTGGCGGAGGTCCCCCTCGAGGCGCTCGGGGTACGGGAACACCATCCGCCGGACGTAGAACGGTCGCTCGCCCTCGCTGTCGCCGTCCTGACCGTTCCCGCCGTCCTGTCCGTCGCCGCCCTCCTGGAGCGCCGTCCGGGTCGAACCGTCGCCGGCGGCCAGCGGGGCGAGGCCGAACGCCCCCACCGCGCTCTGCTTCAGGAAGCTCCGTCGGTCGATGTCGTTCTCGTCGGTCATTTCCCCATCCCATTCGGGGAAAGACGCCGACGTCCGTAACCGTTGTTGCCGTCGGGACACCGCCCCGGACGCCGTCGGGGCGTCCCGAGAGAACGCCGACCGACCGCGGCCCGGGGGTCCCGGCCGACCGCCGCGCCAGCGCGGGGACTACCCCGTGTTCTTCATCCCGGCCGCGATGCCCTTGACGGTCAGCCGGAGGGTGCGCTCCTCCTCGGGGGTGAGGTGGGACTGGCCGAGCAGCTGGGTCTGGAGCAGGTTCAGCGGGTCGACGTAGGGGTTGCGCCGGGCCAGGCTCTCCTCGAGCCACTCGCGCCGGAGCAGGCCGTCTCGGCCCGTGACGGCGGTCACGAGCTCGACCGCCCGGTCGTACTCGGCCTCGATGCGGGGGAAGAACCGGTCGCGGCGGTCGGCGGGCGCGAGGGCGGCGTACTCGGCCGCGATCTCGAGGTCGGTCCGGGCCAGCGCGAGCGCGGCGTTGTCGAGCGTCGTCCGGAAGAACGGCCACTCCTGGTACATCTCCCGGAGCGTGTCGAGGTCGCCGCCTCCGTCGAGGTACGAGTCCAGCCCCTCGGCGAGTGCGTACCAGCCGGGCAGGATGCACCGGGCCTGGGTCCACGAGAACACCCACGGGATGGCCCGGAGGTCCTCGACCGTGCGCTCGCCCGACCGGGAGGCCGGCCGCGACCCCATGTTGAGCTCCTCGATGACCTCGATGGGGGTCGCGTCCTCGAAGTACGAGACGAACCCGTCGGTCTCCAGCAGGTCGCGGTAGGCCTCGCGGGCGGCGTCGGCCGCGGTCTCCATCGCGTCGTACCACTCGTCGGGCACCTCCTCGACGGGCTCGCGGATCGCCTCGTGGCGGGCCCGGAGCTGGGCGTCGAGCATCTGCTCGAGGTTGCGCTCGGCGATGCGGGGGTTGGCGTACTTCTCGGCGATGGCCTCGCCCTGCTCGGTGAACTTGACCTGGCCGGTGACCGTCTCGTTCGGGAGCGCGAGCAGCGCGTCGTTCATCGGGCCGCCGCCCCGCGAGATCGAGCCCCCGCGGCCGTGGAACAGCCGGAGGGTCACGTCGTAGTCGTCGCAGATGGCCGCCAGCCGCTTCTGGTTGCGGTAGAGGCTCCAGTTGGCCGCCAGGAAGCCGTTCTCCTTGTTGGAGTCCGAGTAGCCCAGCATGATCTCCTGGGTGTCTCCGCGGGCCTCCACCGCGGCCGCGTAGGCCTCGTTCTCGAAGAGGGTGCCCATGATGCGCCGGGCGCCCGAGAGCGCCGACTCGGTCTCCAGCAGCGGGACCACGTCGATGCCGGCGTAGCCCGGCAGGTCGACGACGCCGGCCTGGTCGGCGAGGAACAGCACCTCGAGCACGTGGCTGGGCTCCTCGGTCATGCTGATGCAGTAGGTGTCGATGGCCTCGACGCCGTACTCGGCCTGCCAGTCGGCGGTCCGGTCGAACAGCGTGAGCACCCGGGCCGCGGTGTCCGAGAGGTCCTCGGTGTCGGTCACGTCCACCACGGGGTCGTCCTCTAGGATGGCCTCGGTCAGCACCGCGACGCGCTCGTCCTCGTCCATCGCCTCGTAGTCGATGCCCTCGCGGGCCAGCGCCTCGCCGACCGCCCGGGTGTGGTTCGCCCGGTGGTCCCGGAGGTCGAGGCTCGCCAGCGAGAGGCCGAAGGTGGCGACCCGGCGCCGGAACGGGTCGACCTTGGCCTCGGCGACCGTCTCGGCGCCGTTGGCCCGCAAGCTGTCGGCGATGGCGTCGACGTCGGCCAGCAGCTCGTCCTCGCTCTCGTAGCCGCCGGGCCGGACCCCGCCGACCCGGTCGAGGCGCTCGCGCATCAGCTTCAGCTTCTGGCGGTAGGGCTCGTCGGGGTAGCGCTCCTCGGCCTCGGCGGCGACGCCGGGCATGCGCTCGCGGTCGGTCTCGAGGCGCTCGCGGAACGCCTCGCCGACGTCGACGCTCCGGTCGTCCTGGCTCAGCACGCCCGAGAGCCGCTTGCACTCCTCGCGGTAGCGCTCGACCACGACGGCGCGCTGGCGCTCCAGCGTCTCGGCGGTCACCTCGGGGGTGACGTAGGGGTTGCCGTCCCGGTCGCTGCCGGCCCACGACCGGAACTCGAACAGCTTCGGGATGTCGAGCGAACCGAACTCCTCGCCGAGCTCGCGCTCGAGCTCGTCGTACACCTGACCCACCACGTCGTAGAGGGTGTTCTCGAGGTACCACTGGACGTTGAGCGCCTCGTCGGTGACCTCCGGCCGGCGCTCGCGGACCTGCGGGGTCTGCCAGAGGCTGGTGACCTCCGCCTCCAGGTCGCGCTCGACCGCCGCCTCCTCGCGGTCGGTCAGCCGGCGCTCGTCGAGGGTCTCGATGTCGTCGGCGACCGCCCGGAGCTTGGCCTTCACCGTCTTGCGCCGGGCCTCGGTCGGGTGGGCCGTGAACGTGGGCTCGACCAGCACGTCGTCGAGCACCCGCTGGACCGTCTCGGGGTCGGCGCCCGCGTCGGCCAGCACCTCGGCGGTCTCGGCGACGCTGTCGGCCAGGGTCCCCTCCTGGGAGGCCTCGCGGACCGCCCGGACCCGCTCGCGCTCCTCGGCGAGGTTGATGAGCTCGAAGTAGGTGGCGAACGCCCGGGCCACGACGCCGGCCCGCTCGGGCGAGAGGTCGGCGAGCTCGGCCCGGAGGTGGTCGCGGCTGTCGGCGTCGCCCCGCCGGTAGTCGATGGCCCCGGTCCGGACCGACTCGACCACCTCGAACGCCGCCGGCGATGCCTGCTCCTCCAGGACGTCCCCGAGCAGCGCTCCGAGTTCGCGGACGTCCCGTCGCACGTCTCTGGCGTGGAGTGACATAGCACACCATTCGGGACGGCGGGGCTAAAACGTCCGGAAGCCGGAAAAATTGCCACTCGGTTCCGAGTAAACTCTCGCAGCTCTCCGGCATCCGGTCCCGGTTGCGCAGGGCCTCCGCCCGGACTGTTCCAGTAGCGATTAGTTGCCGACGCCCGTCCGTCCGGGCATGAGCCAGGTCACGCTCGTCTACGACGACGACTGCGGCTTCTGCACGTGGTGGGCCGACTTCTTCGAGCGCCGGTCGGACTTCCGGGTCGTCGGCTTCGCGGAGCTCACGGACGAGACGCGCGAGCGGCTCCCGGACGACTACGAGGAGTGCTCGCACCTGCTGGTCGACGGCGAGGTGTACTCCTGCGGCGAGTCGCTGGAGCAGGCGCTCGTCCGGTCGGACGTCGGGGCGGAGGCGGGACCGGTGGTCCGGTTCCTCCGGAACTTCGAGGACTACGAGCGGTTCCGCGAGAGCGCCTACCGGGCGGTCGCGGACAACCGCGACCTGTTCGGGAAGGTCGTCTCGAAGGCGCCGCCGGCGCGGAACGACGAGCGCCGCGAGTAATCCGGGTCGGCTACTACTGCCGTCGTCGCGCCCGACCTCGGGCCCGGCGGCCCGCCCCGAGGTCGTCCAGCGACACCGGCCGGACGTAGCTCCCGACGCGCTCGCGGGACCACCACCGGCCGGTCTCGCGGCGCTCCTCCGGCGCGGTGAACTCGTAGCGGTACCGGACCGCCCGGACGTGGGTCGGCGGTTCGTCGGGGAAGGGGTTGGTCCGGAGCAGGCCCAGCACCGCCTCGTCGCCCTCCAGGAGCTTCTCCAGCAGGCGGCCGAACCACCGGTGGCGGCCGGGCGAGGGCGACATCGCGGCGAACCAGAGCTGCCAGTCGAGCCGCAGGTGGTAGGGCGCGACCTGGGGCGGCCGGCGCTCGGGGTCGGTCGGCTTCCCCTCGAAGGCGTAGGCCTCCCACTCGGTGTCGGGCGTGATCTCCTCGTCGCGGGTGCCCTCGACGACGATTTCGAAGCGCCGGCGGGTGATGGAGCCGAACGCGCCGTAGGTGTTGACCAGGTGGAGCGGGTCGAACGCGGTGTTCATCACCTGCTCGGAGGAGACCATGTTGAGCGTCGGCCGGACGCTGAGCGCCAGCACGAGGGCGGTCACGCCGCCGACCGCGACCCAGAACCAGAGGGGCAGCGCGACGGTCGCCGGCGCCGCGACCGGGGGCCCGAGCGCGCCGACCGCCCCGGTCAGCACCGAGTCGCCGAACGTCGGGATCGCGAGCACGACCGTCAGCGCGTTGAGCCACGAGAAGTTGCCCGTCAGCATCAGCCAGCCCTGGAACAGGATGGTCGCGACGCCCGCCAGCGCGGCGACTGGCTGGGGCGCGAAGTAGAGGAACGGCACCGCGAGTTCGACGACGTGGTTGACGACGACCGCGGCGCGGTGGACCGACGCCGGCAGGTGGTGGACGTACCAGCTGGTCGGGTTCGGCATCGGCTGGGTCTCGTAGTGGTACTCCATGCAGGTCAGGTCGCGCCAGCACTCGTCGCCCCGGATCTTGATGAGGCCGGCGCCGAACATGTTGCGGAACAGCACCCACCGCAGCAGCCAGACCACCGGCCACGCGACCGCGAACGGGCCGGCGCCGAGGAAGATGGCCAGGAACCCGGTCTCCAGCAACATGGACTCCCAGCCGAAGCCGTAGAACACTCGGCCGGCGTTGACGAACGAGAGGTAGAGCCCCCACAGCGCGGTCCAGAGCGCCATCGACGCCGGGAGGACGAACTCCCGGGGGAGCCACGAGGGCGCGCCGACCAGCGCGAGCGCCGACAGGCCGACGCCGGCCCACGCCGCGAGCCCGATGGCGCGGTCGGAGGGGAAGACGTAGAAGAGGCTCGGCCGCTCCCGGAACTCCGCGTGCTCGACGTACTCGTCGAGGGGCAACAGCCCGTCCTCGCCGGCGAGCGCCCGGAACTGGTTCGCCGCGACGAGGAACGCCAGCAGGTAGATGACCGCGAGCCCCCGATGGAAGAGCAGCCTGACGAGCCAGTAGCTCTCGGGTCCCCAGAGGGGCATGTGTGTCGGTGAACGCCCGGACGCTCAAAGGCGTAACGAGACGGCGGAGGCGGATATCCGACTGGGGTTACGGGGCCGGCGTGCGCCCCTACTCGGTGACCGTCACCAGCCCGGTGCTGTCGACCGTCACCTCGTAGCCGCAGTACGCGAACTCGACCGCGCCCGTCTGCGAGTCGTCGGCGTGGCGGAACAGCGCGTCGAGCGCGTCGGGGTCGACCGAGTCGTAGAGCGGGTCGAGCGCCTCGCGGGGGTCGCCGGCGGAGCTCCGGTCGGAGACCGCCGCGACCGCGCGGACGACCGCCGCCGAGAGCGACTCGTCGTCCGCAGCGCGGTAGTAGTACGCGTCCCCGGTCCGCCACCCGTCCCCGGCGTCACTGGTCGATGTCACGGTATCGAGTAGGGCGGCGGCGACCGAACACCCCCGGGTTCACCCAGTTATCGGTTTAAGGTTCACCCAGTTATCGGTTTAAGTGTCCGTCGCGAGCGCGAGGGTGTTGCGGAGCAGGTTGCGCTGCCCGCGGCGGAGCCGCCGGGAGAGCGCGGTGGTCGAGACGCCGAGGTCGTCGGCGATCTCGGCCATCTTCGCGCCCCGCGGGACGTCGAAGTAGCCGGCCGCCAGCGCGGCCAGCAGCGCCTCGCGCTGGGGCTCGGTCACCCCGTAGCGGCTCTCGACGCCGCCGTCGTTCACGACCGCCTCCTCGTCGTAGAGCTGGTCGAGGTGGAACGACAGGCCGCGCTCGCGGCAGGCCTCGCGCAACGCGGCCAGCGACTCGCGCGAGGGGAACCGGGCCAGGACCGCCAGCCGGTCGGCCGTCAGGGTGAGGTCGATGATCGTGATGTCCTCCTCGACCACGACGGGGTGGAGCATCTGCTCGCCGGCCTCCGCGGCGAGGGTGACCCGGTAGAGCCGGCGGTCCGGCAGCGCGGTGAGCAGTTCCCAGTCGGCGACGGCGGGGTCGTCGGTCATCGCGTCCTCGTAGACGTCGAAGTCGTCCCCAGAGGCCCAGAAGATGACCCGCCACGACTCCTCGGGGTCCGGCCGGACGTCCTCGAGGCGGGCCACCATGTCGGGGACCGCCGACAGCGCCGCCTGGCCGGGCTGGGAGTCGGTCTCGACCCTGCCGATGAGGCCCATGCGTTTTCGTTAGGGTTCTGTCGGGGAGAGTATTTCGCCGAATCCGCGAGAAGTGAGCGGTCGCCCGTCCCGGCAGGCCCCGAAGCGGTCGCGGCCTAGTTGTACTCGCGCCACCGGTAACCGCACTCCTGGCACTTGAAGAACCGGGTCGGCGGTTCGTCGGCGGCGCCGGTCTGCTTGATGGTGTACCACGCCTTGCCGTGGCCGCACTCCTCGCAGGTCACGTCCTCGGCGGTGGGCTTGCCCTCGAAGTTGGCCTCCTCGGAGGTCTCGATGACGTCGTCGTCGGACTGGGCCTCGGTCGAGACGAACTCGGCGGCCAGGTCCTCGTCCTTGGCGTCGGTGTGCTGGCAGTCGTCGTTCGAACAGACCATCTTCGACCCCATTGACTTCATCATGGAGCCGCACTCGTCGCAGAATTGCATACCCGTGCGTAGCGGTCCGCTCCTGATAAGCGCCACGCTCGCCGCCGTTTCGACGCAGAAGCGGACCCTGCCGTCCCAGGAGTCGGCCCGCCCGCGCCAGGGCCATGCGGGACGCTTACGGTGCCGGGCCACGAAGGGCAGGTCGTGCAGGAAGACCGGCTCTTGTTCGGGCTGGCGGCGGTCCTCGCGGGCATCGCCACCCTGGAGTTCGTCCTGGCGTTCGTCTACACGCCCGCGCTGTTCGCCGTCGCCGTCCCGTTCGGGGTGGCCGCCTACCTGGTGTGGTACCACGCCAGCGGCCGGCTCCGCGAGCGGGTCGAGCGCGGCCGGGCCGGCAGCTACCGCCGGGCCGAGACCGAGACCGGCGGCTTCGGCGCCGGCCCGCGCGAGTCGTTCACCGGGCGCCGCGGATTCGACGGCGACGCCCGGGCGCGGCAGGCCGGCGGGCGACGGGCCGCGGGCGCTCGCGCCGGCCGGGCCGGCGGGGCGCGGACGGTCAGAGACTCCGGGCCGAGCGCGGCCGAGGCGTACCGCGTGCTGGGGCTCGACCCCGACGCCGACGACGAGGCGGTCCGGCGGGCCTACCGCGAGCGGGTCAAGACGGTCCACCCCGACCGGGAGTCGGGCGACGAGGAGGAGTTCAAGCGCGTGAAGGAGGCCTACGAGCGCCTCCGGGACCGCAACTGAGCCCGGGCTCGGCCCCCGGATCACGGCTCGGCCCCGACATCGCCGCCGGCGGGCGCGGCGTATCAACAATCGGATTTATTACGGATGGGTCATAACTCGTCGCTTACTTTCACCCCGCCATGTCAGCGAGACTTCCCCGACTCCGCGCCGCCGGCCTCGTGACGCTGCTGCTCGCGGCCGCCGTCGCGCCGGCGGTCGGCGCGAGTTCGGCCGCGGCCGGCGCGGGCTCGACCGCGGCGTCCGCCGGAGCGAGCGCCTCGTTCTCGCCGACGGTCACCTACGGGGTGCAGGGCGACATCACCACCATCACCGTCGAGACCTCCGACGGCGGCGTCGTCAACATCGGGTCGCAGTCCGAGGCGTTCTGGATGCAGGTGCGGGTCGGCAACGGGAAGACCGAACTCACGCTGAACACCTACCTGGCGGGCGTCGCCGACACCGAGGCCGAGATGAAGCGGGCGCTGTCGGGCGGGACGGTGGTCCGCGCCACGCCGACCCCGGTCGACAAACCGCTGGAGGCGGCCATCTACGACCTCAACGTCACCCGGGACGGCCGCGAGCTCGCGCTCGGGAAGCTCGTCCTGAACGAGCGGGCGACCAACGGCATCGACGTCCGCATCGCGCCGGCGTCGCTGAAGGTGTCGGAACTCGACACGGAGAAGAAGATCGTCGGCGCGACGCGGGCGCCGTGGGGGAACAACTCGGTCGCCCGCGGCGACTGGCTGGCGGTCCACGTCAACGCGACCGGGCTGGCGGGGCTGTTCGCGAACGGGGGCGTCGGCGGCGCGAACGGCGTCGACCTCCGGTTCGCGCAGGTCGACGGCGACATGAACGCCGACAGGAACGAGTTCGACGGCGGCGACGTCGAGCGGTTCGTCTCCGTCGAGCAGGGGTTCTACGTCTTCGTCGACACCGGCGAACACGACATCGAGGCGGGCGACCGGTACAACGTCAGCTTCACGATCGAGGCCGACACCGGGCTCGCGAAGCGGAAACAGGTCGTCACCACGTCGTTCCGGGTCGCACCGCGCAAGGTCCACATCGAGCGCAACGGGCCGGGCGACAGGGTCGTCGTGGAGGGCAAGGCGACCATCTCCGGGACCACGACGCTGACCCCCGGCTCGACCATCAACATCACCGTCCGGGACGACGGGATGCCCCCGTTCCACCAGTCCCGGACCGTGCGGGTCACGGCCGAGCGGACGTTCGAGACCACCGTCGACTTCTCGGACCTCCGGCCGGGCCGGACGTTCGACATCAGGCTCGTCGACCAGGGCCGGACCGTCCCCGGGATGGTGAAGCCCGAGGAGACCACGACCGCGGCCCCCAACACGACCACCGCGACGACGACAACGACGACGGTACCGACGACCACGACCACCGCGACCGCGACGACGACTACCACCGCGACGATAACGGCCGAGGGCCTCACGCAGGCGGCCGCGCCGGGCGGCGAGCGCCCCCTGCGCCAGCAGGCGGTGCGCGAGACCGGGGAGAGCAGCGGCGGTCCCGTCCCGGGGTTCGGCCCGGCAGCGGGCGTCGTCGCGGTGGTGGCGGCCACCCTGCTGGCGGCCCGGAGGCGCTGAGGGGGGATGATTTTTATACGAGGCCTGAGGAGATGAGCGCGAACACGGTTCCCGCGCGGTGAAATCATGTTGCAGGGTTTGGACCAGTCCGAGTTCGGTCAGTTCGTTGCGGCCCTCTGGGAGCGGCAGGGCTGGCAGACGCAGGTCAAGCGCGACGACGGCAGGGTGTTCGTCGCGGTCCAACGACCCTCCACCGGCGAAGAGGGCCTGCTGTGGGCGTACGCCGGCGACGGCGAGGTCGGCGGCCAGCAGGTCCAGCAGTTCGCCAAGCTCTGCCAGCAGTACGAGGTCGGGGAGTCGGCCATCGTCACCACGGGCCGCGTCTCGGACCACGCCCGGAAGGTCTCGGAGGGGACCGGCGTCGACCTGCTCGACAGCGAGGGCATCGCGACGGTCCTCGAGCGCAAGGGGTGGACCGACCTCGCCGAGCAGTACGGCGGCGACGGCGGGGGCGCCGACTCGTCGGGCGGTAGCGGCGGCGGGGACGGCGACTCCCCGGTCGACCGACTGCGAGCGCTCGCCGGGCGGGCCAAGGCGACGGTCGGCGGCGCGCTCGGCGGGAGCGTCCCGACGAAGCCCGCGCTCGCAGTCGCGGTGGTCGCCGCGGTGCTGGCCGCGGGCGTGCTGGCCGGTGTCCCGCTGCCCTTCCTCGGGGGCGGCGGGGCCGTCTCGGCCGAGAGCGTCTCGCCGCCGAACAGCACCTCCACCCTCCGGGTCTCGTGGAACGCCGAGGTCGTCGACGAGATCGACCCCAACCGCAGCGACGGCCGGGCCTACTACCCGCCGGACGGCGAGCAGTTCGTCCTGGTCGCGATGCGCGTCAACAACACCGGCGAGGCCGCAGCGCCGGTGAAGGAGGAGGGATTCAGACTCCGGGTCGACGGCGAGACCTACGCGCACCAGCCGCTGCGCGACCACGACGGGTTCATGGACTTCACCATGTCGCCGGGCACCTTCTACGCCGGCTGGACCGTCTTCTCGGTGCCCGAGGGGGCCGGGGGTACGCTGACGTACGATCCCAACGTCAGCGACACGCCGGTCGCGGTCGAGTTCGTGCACGACTCGACCATCCCGGTGAACGAGACCGAGCTGTAGTCGCTCGACGGCGGTGCGACCGCCTTCCGCTGATGCCGGCCCCATCGGCCGCGATTCGACGGCCCCGGCAGCGACCGGCGGCGGTCGGTCGTCGCCGTCCGGAAACGGAGGCGTACGACCCGGTACGGTCGGATACGGAGCCCTATATTCGGGCAAGGCTTTTGACGGCTCCTCACTAACCCGGTCGTATGTGCCCTGACCGGGCCGTACTGCGAAGCGCCCTCGAACGCGGCGAACAGGAGGGCGGCAGCGTCGAGTTCAAAGAGCGGCTCACCAAGGACCTCCACCTCGCCGACGGCCGGATGGAGAGCCTGGCGGCCCAGCTCCGACACCGCGTGCTGTCGGGCGACGGCGAGGCGACCTACGTCGTCGGGGTGACCGACGACGGCGGCATCGCCGGGATCGACCACGACGACTTCTCGGAGTCGATGGACGTGCTGAGCCTGCTGGCCGAGGAGGCGGGCGCCCACATCGAGGACGTCCGGACGTGGGGCATCACCGACGGTACCGTCTCGGCCGAGGGCGAGGCCGACGGCCTCGTCGGGGTGGCGACGATCCGCGAGGGCGCGATGCTCGACACCGACAGCCAGCACATCGTGGTCGGGACCGCGGGCCACGTCGACCACGGCAAGTCGACGCTGGTCGGGTCGCTGGTGACCGGTCAGGCCGACGACGGCGAGGGCGGCACTCGCGGGTTCCTCGACGTCCAGCCCCACGAGGTCGAGCGGGGGCTGTCGGCCGACCTCTCGTACGCGGTCTACGGCTTCGACGGCGAGGGCCCGGTCCGGATGGACAACCCCCACCGGAAGTCCGACCGGGCCCGGGTGGTCGAGGAGAGCGACCGGCTGGTATCGTTCGTCGACACCGTGGGCCACGAGCCGTGGCTCCGGACCACCATCCGCGGGCTGGTGGGCCAGAAGCTCGACTACGGCCTGCTGACGGTCGCGGCCGACGACGGGCCGACCAAGACGACCCGCGAGCACCTCGGGGTGCTGCTCGCGACCGAGCTCCCGACCATCGTGGCCATCACGAAGGCCGACGCGGTCGACGACGACCGGATCGCGGAGGTCGAACGCGAGGTCGAGCGCCTGCTCCGGGGCGCGGACAAGACCCCGCTCAGGGTCGAGCGCCACGGGATCGACGCGGCGGTCGAGGAGATCGGCGAGAGCGTCGTGCCGGTCGTCACGACCAGCGCGGTCACCAAGGAGGGGCTCGACGACCTCGACGAGCTGTTCGAGCGCCTCCCGAAGACGACCGCCGACTCGGGCGACTTCCGGATGTACATCGACCGGACCTACTCGGTGACCGGGGTCGGCGCGGTCGCCTCCGGCACCATCATGTCGGGCGAGGTCGAGGCCGGCGACGAGCTGCTGCTCGGCCCGATGGCCGACGGGGCGTTCCGGGAGGTCGAGGTCCGGTCGATCGAGATGCACTACCACCGGGTCGACAAGGCCAAGGCGGGCCGCATCGTCGGCATCGCCCTGAAGGGCGTCCGGGAGGCCGACGTCGAGCGCGGGATGGTGCTGCTGCCCGGCGACGCCGACCCGGACCCGGTCCGGGAGTTCGAGGCCGAGGTCGTGGTGCTGAACCACCCGACCCGCATCGGCGACGGCTACGAGCCGGTCATCCACCTCGAGACCGTCAGCGAGGCCGCCGAGTTCCACCCGGAGGGCGGCCAGCTGCTGCCCGGCGACTCGGGGGCCACCCGGGTCCGGTTCAAGTTCCGGCCGTACCTGGTCGAGGAGGGCCAGCGGTTCGTCTTCCGCGAGGGCCAGAGCAAGGGCGTCGGCACCGTGACCGACGTGAACCCGGGCGACGCCGCGGCCGCGGACGACTAGAGCCGTGATCCGGACCCCGGCGGTCGAGCTGGCCGCGAAGGGGCTGGCCGGCGTCCTGTTCGCGCTGAGCCTGCTCGGCCTCGCCGCCGCGGTGCAGCGGGGCGACGGCGTCGTCACCGCGCTGTTCGGGGTGTACCTGACGGGGCTGCTGCTCGCTGGCGTGCTGCGCGACGCCACCAACACCCGCGAGTGGCAGCTCGCGTTCTTCGGCGGCGTCGCGGTCTGGAGCGGCTGGGAGTACGCGACCAGCGGCGACCTCGTCTCGCTCCTGCTCGCCGCGATGGGGGTCGTGATGGTCGCGGCGAACCTGCTCGACGTCCGGTAGTGTGAGAAAACCGACTTTTTTTCCTGGTCGCGCTGGCGGCCGCAGTCACGTCGATCCGGGAGCGCGGCCCGGCCGCACCCGCGGACGTCGGGGCCTCGCTCTACATCACGGGCGTGCTCGCGGTCGGCGTCCTGCTGGACGCCATCGACACCCGCGGCTGGCGGCTCGCGTTCTTCGGCGGCCTCGTCGCCGTCGGACTCGGTCGGTACCTCGCGTCGAGCGATCCCTACAGCCTGCTACTGGTCGTCGCGGGCGCGGCGATGCTCGTCGGCGTCGCGCTCGACGTCTGGTCCGGCTGATCTCCCGACCGACGTCGAGGCGGCTCACCCCTGCCAGGGCGGACGCCCACTCCCGGCCAACCGCTCCAGCGACGGCAGCGCGTGGTGGGGCTCGGGGTCAGGGTCGACCCCGTCCTCGGCCGGGACCCAGACCGACCGGAGGCCGGCGGCGTGGGCGCCCGCCACGTCCGAGGAGAGGGAGTTGCCGACGTGGACCGCCCGGTCGGCCGCCGCGCCGAGGTCGGCCAGCGCGGCCTCGAACGGCTCGGGGTCGGGCTTGGTCGCGGCGTCGTGGCCCGCGAACACCACCGTCTCGAAGCGGTCGGCGAGCCCCGCCGCCGCCAGCTTCTCGGTCTGCATCCCGGGCGGGCCGTTGGTCACGACGCCGAGCGCGTGGTCGGCGGCGAGCGCCTCGACGGCCGCGGCCGCGCCGGGCAGGCACTCGACCCGGGAGTGGTCGCGCTCCGCGGCGAAGGCGTCGGCGACCCGGCGTCCCAGATCGGGGTCGCGGCCGCAGTCGCCGGCGATTTCCGCGAAGCAGTTCGCCCGGCCCTCGCGGATGGAGACGCCGGGGCCGAGGTGGTCGTCGAACCGGTCGAAGTACTCGGCCGCGTCGAAGAACGGGTCGACCCCGGCCGACTCGAAGGCGAGGTCGAGCAGTTGCGCGGGCGACCGCTCGTACTCCACGAGCGTGCCGTCGAGGTCGAACAGGACGGCGTCCACGTCGGCGGTTCGGTCGTCGGACATGTCGTCGGTCGGAGGTCCGACCCCGGGGCGGAAAGTCGTGTCGGTGCGGGGGCAGGAACCGGTAGCGAGGGCCAACCATTAAGTCGGGGGTGTGATAACTCGAACTGAATGGCTGGCGAAGACGTCGGCGGGTCGGCGGACGCGGCCGCCGACCCCCTGGAGGGGTGGCTCGACGCGAAGGCCGAGGAGCTGGGCGTGAGCCGGACGGAGCTGCTCGCGCGCCTCCGGGACGGCGACGCCCCCGAGGACGCCGAGGCGTTCGCCGACCTCCGGCGGGAGTTCGGCGCGGAGCTCTCGGAGCTGCGCGAGGAGCTCGAGGCCCAGCTGGCCGAGGTCGAGGCCGACCTCGCCGACGCCGAGGACGACTTCGACGAGAAGATCGACGACGTGCGCGACCGGGTGATCCAGGTCAAGCGCGAGACCGACGCGAAGGCGCCCGCCGACCACGGCCACGACGACCTCCGCCAGCGGACCGACAGCGTGGCCGACCGGGCCGACCGGCTCGCCGACGAGCTCGACGCGCTCGCCGAGACGGTGGCCGAACTCGACGACCGGGTCGAGGCCGGGTTCGAGAACTACGAGGATGTCCTGGAGTACCTGACCGACGCGACCGACGACCTCGAGTCCCGGCTCTCGACGCTGGCCGAGGTGACCGTCGAGCTCCGGGACCGGACCCGGACGCTGACCGCGCGCCACGCCGCCCGCGCGGCGGCCGACGAGCTCGCGCACCTCGCCAACCGCCGGGGCGTCGACAGCGCCGACTGCGGCCACTGCGGCGAGACGGTCCACGTCGGGCTGCTCGCCGAGCCTAGGTGCCCCCACTGCGCGAGCACCTTCAACGACGTCGAACCCAAGCGGGGGCTGTTCGGGTCGGCCCGCCTCGTCGTCGGCGATCCGCCCGCGCTGGAGGGCGAGCGGGCCGACTGGGACCTCGGCGCCGCGGTCGAGGGCGACCCGGCGGTCGGCGAGGACCTCGACGACATCGTCGGGGAGAACGACGGATGAGCGACGACCGCGGGGACACCGAAAAGTCGCCGCGCGACGCGACCGACGGCGAGTCCGGCCACCGCGACCGGCCCGACGAGCCGCTCGGCGACCTGGCCGCGGAGATCCGGAGGCGCACCGGCCGGCGCCCCGACGAGCGCGACGCGGCCGGGCGGGCCACGGACGACCGGTCCGACAGGGAGGGGCCGCTGGCCGACGTCGCCGCGGCGGTCGACGAGCGGCGGCGCGAGCGCGACGGTACCGACCCCTTCGACGCCGTCGACGTCGGCGAACTCGACGGGGAAGCGCTCTGGGAGCGGCTCGCCGAGGACGAGGACGCGCCCGCGGTGACCCCGCCCGCCGAGGCGGACGACGTCGAGTGGTCGGACGGCCGCGACGTGCACACGATTCCGAAGGCGACGTGCCACGGCTGTCCCCACTTCGGCGAGCCGCCGGCGCTCGCCTGCACCCACGAGGGGACCGACATCCTCGCGATGCCCGACGCCGAGCACTTCCGGGTGGCCGGCTGTCCGATGGTCGGCGACGACGAGGCCGACATCGGCGACATCGCCGAGTCCGAACCCGACGGGTGAGCGCCGGCGGGCCCGTGGCCGGCGGGTCGCTGACCGACCGGCGCCGCCGCTCGCGGCCGACCGGACTTTCTTGTTCGAGCGCGAAGTCGACCCGTGTTCCAGAACCTCGGCGAGGCGGCGCTGCGGCTGGTCGAGCAGTACGGCTACCTCGCTGTCGCGGCGTTCACGTTCCTCGAGGCCTCGCTGCTGTTCCCGCTCCTGCCCAGCGAGGTGGTCGTGCCCGGCGCGGCCGCGCTGCTGATCGGCGGGCCCGCGACGTTCGGGCTGTTCGTCGCGTCCGTGGTCGTCGGCACGACGGCCGGCAGCCTGTTCGCGTACCACGTGTTCGGCGAGCGCGGCCGGTCGGCGTTGGCCGACCGCGGCGGCCGGCTCCGGCTCTCGGAGGACCGGCTGGAGCGGGCGACCGGGTGGTTCCGCCGGTGGGGCGAGAGCTCGGTGCTCTGGGGCCGGCTGCTGCCGGTCCTCCGGTCGCTGGTCTCGGTGCCCGCGGGGCTGGCCGGGATGGCCCGCTGGAAGTTCACGCTCTACTCGGCGACGGGCGCGCTCGCGTTCGGCGCGCTGGTAGCCGGGGCGGTCGAGACCGGGCTGAACCTCGTCGGTATCGCGTGAGGGGCGTCGACCGGCGCCGTGGCAGTCGCTCCGTCGGGGACGGCGCGGCCGTCTCCGGTTAGTCGGACTGACGGTCGCCGGCCCGCCCCGACCGAGTTCGGCGTCGGCGCCGGGCGACCGCGCGAGGCGTCCGGGCGGAACTCGTCCCGGCTTCGCACTTGAACCTTCGCGCGGGACAGCACTGCCCCGGAAGGTCGTCCGCTACGGCCTCGGGGCGTCGCCGGGCGAGAACGCCGGGTCCGGGGCAGAACGCACTTCCGCCGGCGCGTCGAGAGTTCGACACTACGATGGACCGAATCGAGGCCTCCCGCTTCACCAGTTGGCTCGAGAGCGGCGTCACCGTCCTCCAGTCGGCTATCGCCGCGTTCCTGGTCGTCCTGCTGCTGCTCGGCGTCGTCACGCTCGCCATCACCATCGGAGAGGCGGTCCTGGCCCGCGACATCACGAACGTGACGGCCACGCTGTCGCTCGTCCGGTCTGCCATCGACATCGTGCTCTACCTGTTCGTCATCGTGGAGCTCTACCACACGGTCGTCGCCTACGTCGAGGCCCAGAGCGTCGTGCTGGCGGTGATCCACGCCGGCCTCATCGCGGTCGTGCGCCAGATCATCACCTTCAAGCCCGACGACTACGGGCCGACCGAGGCCATCACCATCGCGGGCGTCTACGTCCTGCTGCTCGTGGGGCTCCTGCTCGGCTTCTGGGTGGTCCACCGGCAGATAGAGGAGGATGACGCCGAGAGCGAACTCGCGTGACAGGAGGCAGCGGCTCGTCTCAGGACGGCAGCGGACAGAGGCTCGCGGTCAGCACGGCAGTCTCGTCGGTCTCGTTGCGCGCGCCGTGGACCTGACCGCGCTCGTGGAGCACCACGCCCGGCGCCTCGACGACCTCCTCGTCGTCGCCCTGTACCACGGTCACTGCGCCTTCGAGCACGTGGAAGACGTTCGTCGCGTCGGGGTGGTCGTGGGGCGACAGCTCGGCGCCGGGGCCGAGCGCGAACGCCTTCACGAGCACGTCGTCGGTCGCGGCCAGTTCCTCGTCGAGCACCTCGCCCTCGTCCGGGTCGAGGTCCGGGTAACGGTCGAGTCCCATGTATCGGTAGACGGCGCGGCGGGCCTTAAAATCGGGCAGGCGGTACGCGGTCGGCCTCGAAATCGGATCCGTTCGAGACGAGTGCGGCCGAGGTCGGGTCGTCCCCGGCCGGCGGCCGCCCCGAGAAAAGCGGGGCGGCCGGTTCGCAAGGGATAGCGGAGCGGCGGTCGATGGGTGCGGACTGTGCCTCTGGCGGTAGGAACGACGAGCGACGCCGAGGCGGTCGGCTGTCGCGCTGACGGAAACCGGGCCGGTGGGCGGGTCCGACCCGGCCGGGTGTGTGCGTCGTCGCTCGTCGCGCCGGGATGTGCGGTTGCGGTCGGACGCGCGCTGCCGGGAGCGGGACGACAGCGCGCCGGTCGCAACGACCGCATCGAACCGTAGGAGCGCCGCCCACTTCAACCGGGGCGACCGTCCAGATGGTTCAGCCCCGTTCACCCTCGATTGAACGGTCGTGAACAGTTCAACTTCCGCGTAGGCGACGCGGTGCGCACTCAAGCACGGAGTAAGTGCACGCGAGGAGAGAGGCGTCGAGGCCGGCCGGACCCGGCGACGACGGCCGGTGGTCGGGATTACGCCCGGCCGAAGGTCACCGCCGGACTACGTCCGGTGGTCGCCGACGAAGCCGGACGAGAACGCGATCCAGGCGAGGACGCTCACGAACAGGATGGGCGGCAGGATGGCGAACCCCCAGAGGGGGTCGACGCCCCACCCGAGCAGTAACACCACGTCGAGCAGCCCCAGCGTCAGGAACGGCAGGACGGCCAGCGCCGCCTTCCGTCGGTCTCGCGACCCCGAGTCCGGGAAACGGTTCTCCATACCCGAACCACCGGCCCGGACGGACAAAAAGTGTCCGTTCGTCCCCGGCCCGCGCCGGTCGGCCGGACGCGTCGCGGCGGGCCGCTCTCGGCGGTGCGGACCCCGGGGAACAGGGATTTGGTGACCGGCGACGTACCCCCGGACATGGCGACGACGACCAGACTCCACGCCGACTCGGACGCCGACAGCGGGATCTGGTGGCTCGACCTCGGCGGCGTCAACGCGTACCTCGCCGACGACCACGGGGACCTCGTGCTGGTCGACGCCGGCACGCCCCGCGACGCCGGCGACGTCCGGGACGCAGTCCGGGAGACCGGCCACCGGGTCGCCGACGTGGACCGGGTGCTGGTCACCCACTACGACCTCGACCACGTCGGCGCGCTGTCCAAGCTCGACCTCGACGCGCCGGTGTACGTCGGCCGTGCCGACGCCGAGGTGCTGGTCGGCCGGCGCAAACCCGACTGGCGCAACCGCAAGGGACTGCTCCAGCGCGTCAGCGACCTGTTCGTCTCGGCGCCCGACCTGCCGATCCGGCCGGTCGAGGACGGCGACCGGATCGGGAGCTTCACCGCCTACCACACCCCGGGCCACTCGCCGGGCCACACCGTCTACGTCGCCGAGGACCCGAGCGTGGCGTTCCTGGGCGACCTGGTCCGGGAGTCCGACGGCCGGCTCGAGCCCTCGCCGTGGGCGATGAGCTACGACACCGACGAGGTCGGCCGGAGCCTCCGGCGGCTGGTCCGTGAGGCGCCCGACTTCGAGGTGGCCGCGATGGGCCACGGCACGCCCATCATGCGGCACGGAAGCGACCGCCTCCGGGAGGCGGCCAACCGGCCGTAGGGCCGTCGACCCTGGCGGCGCGCGGCGCGGAGGGGCGGCGCCGTCAGTCGGCGGCCGAGCGCTCGACGGGTACCGCGGCGTCGTCGGCCAGCGAGTCCAGGGCGTCGCGACCGTTGACGGCGATGACCACGAACCCGACCTTGCTGATGAGGTCGAGGTAGGTGACGACCAGCACCTCGGTCCCGACGTCGAGCAGTCCCAGCCCGAGCGGGCTGAGTATCCACACGACCGGATACAGCGTCCAGAGGACGACGGTCAGGTTCCGGAGCTTGGTGAAGACGGCGTCGACCCTGTCGCTGTAGCCGGTCGCGGCGCGGGGGAGCGTCCGGAGCAGCAGCCACAGCAGCCCGAGGTACGCGACCGACCCGGCGAGGTACATCGCGTACTTCGCCGTCCCGTCGAGGAGCCCGGCGACGACGCCCGACCCCATCACGAACACGTCCACGGCGACCAGCGCGGCGTACACCCGCCGACTAGGCCGGCAGAGCAGGCCGAGGTACAGCACCAGCAGCGGCGTGGTCAGCAGCCAGTCGACGTACCGCGGCAGGTACAGCACCGTGCCGCCGACGTCGATACCGCCGATACCGAGGGCCATGGTCGCGTACGCGACCGTCGCGATGCCCGTTATCAGCGCCAGGACCGCGTAGTGGGCCCGGTGTCGCCGCTCGGTCGCGAGCCGCCACGCCGGCGCGACCGTCCCGGCCGCCATGCCGATCGCGCCGATCCAGAACCAGCTCGTCGCCGCACTCACGCGTGCTCACCTCGGTTCGTATCGGCCGCACGTCCGGCGGCGTCCGGGCCTGTCGCCCGTCCGCGGTCGTTCGCCTCGGCTTTCCGTCCGCGGTCGTCGGCGCCTGTCGTCCGTCCGCGGTCGTCCGGTTCTGTCGTGCGTTCGGTGTGGTTCCTGTCAGTCATCGTCGCTCACCACCGTCGGGTCGGCGTCGCGACCGGTCGTCCCGGTCTCGCCGTGGACCTCGAAGTCCTCGAGGAGCTCCCTGAGCTCGGCCGCCCTGTCGGCGAGGTCCGTCGCGTTCGCGCCGACCCGTTGCATCGTGGTCGTCTGCTGTTCGGCCGCGGCCGCGACGCCGTCGGCCTCGTTGGCCGTCTGTTCGCTGATGCTCGCGACCTCGCCCAGCATGTCGACCACGGTCTGGGTCGACTCGGCCTGGTTCTCGGTCGCGTCGTTGATCTCCTGGATGCTCCCGTTCGTCTCCTCGACGTGGTCGACGATCCGTTCGAGCGCGTCTATCGCCTCCTCGACGGTCTCGACACCGGTCGAGATCCGCTGGCTGGTCGCCTGCATGCCCTCGACCGTGTCGGCGGTCTGGGCCTGGATGCGCTCGATCCGCTGCTCGATCTCCGCGGCCGACTCCTTGCTGTCCTCCGCCAGGCTCTTTATCTCCTCGGCCACGACGGCGAACCCGTCGCCGTCCTGTCCGGTCCGGGCGGCCTCGATGGAGGCGTTGAGCGCGAGCAGGTTAGTCTGCTCGGCGATCTCGGTGATGACCTCGACGATGTCGCCGATGGCCGCCATCTCGGCCTCGAGCGCCTCGATCTGCTCGACGGTGTGCTCGGTCTCCTCCTCGACCGCGTCCATCTCCGCGATGGCCTCCTCGGCCGCGCCGCGCCCGTCCTCGCCCGCCTCGGCGGCCCGCTGGGACGTCTCGGCCAGGCTGTCGACGGTCGACGCGACCTGCTCGGCGCTCGCCGAGAGGTTGTTCATCTCGCCGGACACCTCCTGGAGGTTCTCGGTCTGTCGGTGCGCGCCCTCGGAGATCTCCTGCACGGCCTCGTTGACGTCGGCGCTTGCCGACATCACCTCGTCGGCGCTGCCGTCGACCTCCGTGGCGGCCGCGGAGACGTGGTCGGCGAACTCCTTGACGTTCGCCACGGTCTGCTCGATCTCGCCCATCATGTCGTTGAACGCCCGGCCGATGGCCGTCATCGCGTCGCTCCTGCTCTCGGAGTCGACCCGCTCGGTGAGGTCGCCCTCGGCGCAGGCCACCATCACGTTCTGGTAGTGCTCGGCCTTTTGTTCGAGGTGTCGGGTCATCGCCTCGGCCTCCTGCTTGGCCGCCTCGGCGCGCTCCTTGGCGGTCTCGGCCTCCTCGCGGGCCTGCTCGGACTCCCGGATCCGGCGCCGGAGCGAGTCGCGCATGTCGCCGAACGACGCGTACAGCGTGCCGATCTCGTCGACCCGCTTCGTCTCGAGGTCCACGTCCAGGCTCCCGTCGGCCATCTCGTCGGCCTTGGCCGAGAGCTGTCGGAGCGAGATCACCGTGTTACTCCCGACGGTGACGCCGATGAGCGCGAGGCTGATGACCGCCATCAGGATGAGCCCCAGCACGTTGGACGTCACCTGCGAGCGGAGCGCGTAGGCGTTCGACTTGGGCGCGTGGACCATCACGACCCAGTCGGCGGACTCCATCGGCGCGTACGCCATCAGCTGGTTCCCGCCCATCTCCATGAACCCGGACTCGCCGGCGGTCCCCCGCTTCACCGCGGGGTTGTCGGCACCGCCGTGGTGCTGCTGTCCGATCATCGTCGTGTTCGGGTGCGCCACGAACAGCCCGTTCCCGTCGACGACGGCCGTGTACCCCCCGTCGACCGACTGTTCGAGCGCGGCGACCTGCTTCCTGATGTTCACCATGTAGACGACCGCCCGGTTCGGCCGGTCCGGGACGGGCGAGATGACCGCGACGACGGGGAAGTCCGCGACCGACACCGTGAACGGCCGGGTGACGTAGGTGTCCTCCGGCCCGTCGAACGATGGCGGGTCGGTCGCGAACGGCGCCCCCTGCTCGCGCGGACTCACGCCCACCATGCCGGACGACGAACTGGTGACGAACGTCATCCGCTCGGTGTCGAGGTAGTGGACCGCGACCACCCCGCGCGGTACCTGCCCGTCCTCGACGAGGCCGGACAGGTGCTCCCGTATCCGGTCGGGGTCGCCCGACGCGAGCGCCGGATGCTCCGACGTCGTGCGGGCCTGCCGCTCGACGTTCGAGAGCCACCGGTCGAGTTCGTTCGCCTGTGCCTTCGAGAGCGTCGTCAGGTCCTGCTGGGCGTCGGCCTGGACCGTCTCGGCGGTCCGGAAGTGAACCAGCGTCCCGAACGCCACCGTGATCGCGATGACCGCGAGCAACGCGATAGCCAGTTTTGCGGCGTAGCTCCGCCTGATTCGTCCCAGTGAGGGAATCCGACTCCCCGGTGAACCGTTCATCAGGCGGACGCTGGGAGTGTCGCTCAATAAGGTTTGGTCGGATTACCAGAGCTGATAACGAGTAGCGGCAATCCCGGCCTCGACACCCGGGTTCGCTCACGGTCTGCGCGCGGGCCGCCACGTCCGCTGCTCCCGGTCGAGCAGCGAGACGACCGCCACGTGCGGGACCGTCAGCACCGAGAGGACGACGAGGTAGACCGCCGCTATCGTCGGTACTGCCGGGTCGCCGCGCGCCACGACGGCGTACGTCCCCGCGGCGAGCGCGAGTCCGCCGAGCGTGAACGGCGCGGCGTCGCGCGCGAACCCGACGGCGGCCCGACCGGACGCGCCGTCGTCGAGCGCCGCGCTGGTCCCGCCGTCGAGCCGCGCCACCCTGACGACGTGCCTGAGCGAGTGCCAGAGGGTGAAGTAGAGCCCGACGGCCACCACCGGCGGGACCGCCGCGAAGAACGCCGACAGGAGGCCCGTCTCCGCGAGGTCGACCCGCCAGGCCGCGTCGCCGCCGGTGCGCCGGTACCCCAGCCAGAGCGACGCCGCGGCGAGCGTCGCGAGCCCGCCGCCGAGCGCCAGCCGGACGTCGGTCCGGAACAGCCAGTCTAGGGTTCGCGCGGCGCCGGAGTCGAACAGCGTCACGACGTCGACGGCGACCGACCGATAGACGCCGGGGAACGCGACCAGCGGGACGACCATCGGCAGGCCGCCCCGGACCGCCGCGGTCAGCGCCCGCTCGACCCGGGTCGTCGGATGGCGGCCGGGCGTCCAGGCCGCCAGCGCGTGGACGTCGCCCTGTCCCCAGTGGAACCACGTGAGGCCGACGAACGCCGGGAACGCGACCGCCGGCGCGACGAACCAGACCGCGAGGAACGCCCCGGCCGCGAGGAGATACCACAGGCAGAAGGCCGCCAGCGACCGCGGCGTGACGCGTTCGCCCCGGGCCCGGGGCAGCGTCAGGTGGTCGACGGCGCCGTGGGGGACGCCGAGGACCAGCGCGCTCGCGAGCAGCGGGACGTACCGCCACCGGCCGGCGACGGCCACCCCGGCGAGCGACGCGAGAGCGGTCGCGCCCAGCGCCAGCCAGACCGGGACGAACAGGAACCGCTCCGGGCCGTCGCTCACGCCCATCCGTCGACCACCCGGTCGAACAGCAACAGCCCCTGGACGACGAGCAGGTTGGTGAGGAGGAAGAAGACCGCCTCCTCGACCGGCAGGCCCGCCGCGGACAGCCCGGTCGTGTGCGTCGGCGAGATGTGCCACAGTCCGGCGTCGAGGGCGACGCCGTCGGCGAACCAGAGGTAGCCCGTCGGGACCGCGACGGCGGTCGCCCACGCCCGGCGCGCGGCCCAGAGGTGGCCGCCGCCGTAGCCCCACTGGAACGCCAGGACGGGTGCGGCCCACGCGAGCGTCGCGCCGAGGTAGAACGTCGAGGGGCGCCCGAGCAGTCCGACGCCGACCGCCGCGACGAGCAGCCAGCCGACCGCGCCGACCGGGTTGGCGACCGACCGCCGGTCGGCCGACCGGCGGCCGAACGCCGCGTCACACCGGTAGAACCAGAGCCCGGTCAGCACCGTCTGGAGGACGAAGAAGAGGTACTCCTCGGCCGGCACGTCGCCGATCCGGTACGCCACCACGCCGGCGCCGTAGCGCCAGACGCCCCGTCGGATGAGGTGGGCGTCCCACGGGGCGGTGTACGCGACCGCCATCGCGACGAGCAGCCCCAGGCCGACCGCGTCGCGTCGTCGGGGGGACGACCGCACCGCGGCGGCCGAGAGCAGGAGTATCGGCGGCAGGAGGAAGACGCCGTGGAACGAGAGGTAGGTGAGTCCGGCCATCCGAATCGCGTCTCTGGCCCGGACCTGACAACCCCGCCACTTAGCGTTTTCGCGTGCGGTCGAACCGCCGACCGGACGCCGGCGGTCGGCTCGACGGGCGTCTCAGGCCGCCAGCTCCTCGGCCACAGCGTCGGCCGACAGCAGCGCGGGGTCGAGGATGAGGTCGGCCTGGCCCCGGGCGAAGTCCGGCAGGTCGGCGTCGGTGTAGACGACCACCCGCAGGTCGTCGTTGAGGTCCTTCGCGACCGGGATGGCGGTCGCGGCACCGGTGTCGGTCAGCACCAGCGCGTCGGCGCCGGTGACGCCGGCCTCCTCCAGCGCCGGCCGGGTGGCAACCTCGGGTATCCGCGTCACGTCGACCCCCTCGGCCTCGAGGGCGTCGCCCAGTCCGTCGTCGTCGGGACCGATCAGGATGGCCTTCATTCGTACTCGATGGTCGCCGGCGGCTTGTGGGTCACGTCGTACACCACCCGCGAGACGTTGTCGTTCTGCCCGGTGATACGGCTCTGGATGCGCTGGAGGGTCTCCCAGTCGATCTCCTGGGCGCGGGCGGTCATCCCGTCGCGGCTCTCGACCGACCGGACCGAGACCACGTGGCCGTGGACCCGGTTGTCGCCCTTCACGCCGGTGGCCTTGCCGAGGACCGCGGCGAACGCCTGCCACGGGTCGTACTCCTCGAGCTCGTCCTCGACGACGTGGGTCGCCTCGCGGGCGACCTCGAGCTTCTCCTCGGTGACCTCCCCGAGGATGCGGACCGCCAGGCCCGGCCCGGGGAACGGCATGCGCTCGGCGATGATCTCCTCCAGGTCGAGCGCCCGGGCGACCTCCCGGACCTCGTCCTTGTAGAGGTCCCGCATCGGCTCGACGATGCCCTCGAAGTCGACGACCTCGGGGAGGCCGCCGACGTTGTGGTGGGACTTGATGGTGCCCTCGCTCTCGATCCGGTCGGGGTAGATGGTGCCCTGCACCAGGTAGTCGGCGCCGGTCTCCTCGGCGACGGTCTCGAACTCCCGGATGAACTGCTCGCCGATGACGTGGCGCTTCTCCTCGGGGTCGGTGACGCCCGCGAGGGCGTCGAGGAACCGGTCCTTGGCGTCGACGATCCGGAGGCTGTCCATGTAGGCGAACGTCTCGCGGATCTCGTCGGTCTCGCCCTTCCGCATCAGGCCGGTGTCGACGTAGACCGGGGTGAGCTGGTCGCCGACCGCCTCGTAGGCCAGCGCGGCCGCGGTCGAGGAGTCGACCCCGCCCGACAGCGCGATGACCGCCTGGGCGTCGCCGATCTCCTCGCGGATCTCGGCGACCTTCTCCTCGACGAACTCGTCGGTGTCGACCATCAGGCCTCGACCTCCTCGGGGGTCTCCGCCTCGGTGTTCCCGTCCGAATCGGACAGGACGGCCTCGAGCAGCCCCACGAACGGCGGGCTCGCCCGGGTGGGTCGCGACCGGAACTCGGGGTGGAACTGGGTGCCGAGGAAGTACGGGTGGTCGGCCAGCTCCAGGATCTCCATCCGGTTGCCCGACTGCCCCGAGAACACCAGCCCGGAGTCCTCGAACGCGTCGAAGAACTCGGGGTTGACCTCGTAGCGGTGGCGGTGGCGCTCGGTGCAGGCGGTGTCGCCGTACACCTCGGCCGCCAGCGTGCCGGGCTCGATGTCGGTCTCGTGGGCGCCCAGCCGCATCGTGCCGCCCAGGTCCTCCAGGTCGTACTGCTCGGGCAGCAGGTCGATGACCGGGTAGGGCGTGTCCTCGTCGAGCTCGGTGGAGTGGGCGCCCTCCAGGCCGAGCACGTTGCGGGCGTACTCCACGACCGCGAGCTGGAAGCCGAGACACAGCCCCAGGTACGGGACGCCGTTCTCGCGGGCGTACCGGATGGCCTCGATCTTCCCGCGGGTCCCGCGGGAGCCGAACCCGCCGGGGACGACGATGCCGTCGGCCTCGTAGAGCCGCTCCTCGTGGTCCTCGGCCATCTTCTCGGAGTCGACCCACTGCACGTTGACGTCGACGTTCTTCTCGAGGCCGGCGTGCTTGAGCGCCTCGTTGACCGACATGTAGGCGTCCTCGAGGTCGTACTTGCCGACCAGCGCGACGTCGACCTCGCCGTGGGTCTCCTGGGTCACGAGCTCGCGCCACCTGTTGTCGCGCTCGCCCTTCGGGATCGCCTCGTCGGTCAGGTCGAACTGCTCCATCACGTACTCGTCGAGGCCCTCCTCCTCGACCATCAGCGGGACGTGGTAGATGTCCTCGACGTCGGGGTTCGAGAAGACCGCGTCGGTGGGCACGTCGCAGAACAGCGCGATCTTCTCCTTGGTCGAGGGCTCGAGCTCGTCCTCGCAGCGCCCGACCAGGATGTCGGGCTGGAGGCCGATCGAGCGCAGTTCCTTGACCGAGTGCTGGGTCGGCTTGGTCTTCTGCTCGCCGTTCTTCGAGTAGGGGACCAGCGTGACGTGGGTCAGCAGGAAGTCCTCCTCCTCTTCCTCGTGGGCGAACTGCCGGAGCGCCTCGAGGAACGGCATCCCCTCGATGTCGCCGACCGTGCCGCCGACCTCGACGATGCAGACGTCGTGGCCCTCGGCGGCCTCCCGGACGCGGCGCTTGATGTCGTCCGTGATGTGGGGGATGATCTGGACGGTCTTCCCGAGGTAGTCGCCGGCCCGCTCCTTCTCGATGACGTGCTGGTAGGTCTTGCCCGTGGTGACGTTGTGGTCGAACGTCATGTCCACGTCGAGGAAGCGCTCGTAGTTGCCGAGGTCGAGGTCGACCTCGCCGCCGTCCTTCAGCACGTACACCTCGCCGTGTTGGAACGGGTTCATCGTCCCCGCGTCGACGTTGAGGTACGGGTCGATCTTGACCGCGGTCACGTCGAACCCGGCGTTGGCGAGGAGGCGGCCGGTGCTGGCGGCCGTGATGCCCTTGCCGAGTCCCGACATGACGCCCCCGGTGACGAAGATGAACTTGTTGCCGAGGGAGGGGTCGTAATCGGTTTCCGGTTCTGTCGGCATACTGGGTTTCGGCGGGCGCTGTTCAAAACCATTTCGGAGCGCGAGTTGGCCCCGGTAGCAGGGCTCGAACCGCCCGCCTGCGAGGGGGTCACGGCTGCCCCACCGCTGCCCCGACCAGCCACCGTCGGCGCGACCTCGTCGCGCCGCCAGCGCCGGCAGTCCCGGTGGTCCCTCCGTTATCGGCGCGCTGTCCCGTTCCCGGCCCATCCCGCCAGCAGACGGGACCCGGTCGACGCCCGCGGCCAGCGGGCCGTCCCCGGCCGACGCCCGCGGCCAGCGGACCGCGCCCGAATCGACGCCCGCAACCGGGGACGTCGCCGCTTCCCAATCTTCTTTACGCGACGGTCGAACCCTCGAACGATGCCATCCGAGCCAACGCGCCGCGACGTCCTCGGCGCGCTCGCCGCCGCGACCGCAGGCAGTCTCGCCGGGTGCTCGTCGGACTCGCCGCCCGCCGAGAACGGCACAGCCGGCGCCGCGACGGGCGATGGGTCCGGCGCCGCAACCGCGAACGCGCCCGTCCGAGACGCGTCGGCGTCGACCGCCGCGGACCGGGCGAGCGTCTACACCCAGGTGTACCGCCGGACGTCCGACGGGGTCGCGCTGCTCCGCACCCCGTCGGGCTCACAGGGGTCGGGGTTCCTCTACGACGACACGCACCTGGTCACCAACTACCACGTCGTCGGCGACGCCGACCGGATGAGCGTCCAGTTCGACGAGGAGACCTCCCGGGTCGGCCGGGTCGCGGGCCGCGACCCGCGCAGCGACCTCGCGGTCGTCGAGGTCTCGGCCCCCGACAGTGCCGAACCGCTCTCGCTCGTGCAGTCCGAGCCGGCCATCGGGACCCGGGTCGCGGTCGTCGGCAGCCCGTACGGCCTCCGGGGGTCGCTCACCTCGGGCATCGTGAGCGGCGTCGACCGCCAGGTGCCGAGCCCGGTCGGCGACTACCTGATCCCGAACGCCGTCCAGACCGACGCGCCCGTCAACCCCGGCAACTCCGGCGGCCCGCTGGTGAACCTCTCGGGCAAGGTGCTGGGCGTGGTCAACTCCGGTGGCGGCGACAACATCGCGTTCGCCATCTCGGCCGCGCTGGTTCGGCGGGTGGTGCCGGCGCTCATCGAGAGCGGCGAGTACGACCACCCCTACCTCGGCGCCGACACCGCGACCGTGACGGAACTCATCGCGCGCGCGAACGGCTTCCCCAACGCGGAGGGCGTCCTGGTCGTCTCGGTGCCGGACGGCGTCCCGGCGAACGGACAGCTCCGGCCCTGCACGGGCGTCGAGCGCGTCGAGGGGTTCCGCGTCCCGGTCGGCGGCGACGCCGTCCTCGCGGTCGAGGGCGAGCAGATCCAGACCCCCAGCGACCTCCACGCCCACCTGGCGCTCGAGGCCAGCCCCGGCGACGAGCTCTCGATGCGGGTGCGCCGCGACGACGAGGTGAAGACGCTCTCCGTGACGGTCGGCGAGCGACCCGAACTGGTCGTCTGAGACGGCGACTGGGAGCGCCGACCGCGCCCCGGAACCGGGAACTGCGTCCCGGCGACCGGACGCCGGCCGACCCGGAGCCGTCAGACCCCGCCGCGGGCGGACGACAGCGTTTTCCCGGGTCCGTCCGACCGAACGGCCATGAGCGAGACCGAGACCATGCGGGCGGCGGTGGTCCCCGAGCCGGGCGCCGACTTCGAGCTCGTCGAGCGCGAACTCCCCGACCCCGGCCCCGACGAGGTCCGGATCGCGGTGGCGGCCTGCGGGGTCTGCCACGGCGACGGGACGGTCAAGGAGGGCCGCAACCCGGCCGTCGAGTTCCCGCGGGTCCCCGGTCACGAGATCGTCGGCCGCGTCGACGCGGTCGGCTCCGACGTCGCCGAGTGGGAGGCCGGCGACCGGGTCGGCGTCGGCTGGCACGGCGGCCACTGCTTCACCTGCGAGGACTGCCGGCGGGGCAACTTCCTCCAGTGCGACGACGCGGAGGTGACGGGGCTCTCCCGTGACGGCGGCTACGCAGAGTACACGCTCGCTCGCCGCGAGGCGCTGGCGGCGGTCCCGGCGTCGCTCGACGGCGCCGACGCCGCGCCGCTGCTCTGCGCGGGCCTCACGACGTTCAACGCGCTCCGGCACGCCGACGCCGACGTCGGCGATCTGGTCGCGGTGCTCGGCGTGGGCGGACTCGGCCACCTCGGCGTCCAGTATGCCCGCGCGGCGGGGTTCGAGACGGTCGCGATCTCCCGCGGCCCGGGGAAGGAGGCGGCGGCCCGCGAGTTCGGCGCGGACCACTACGTCGACAGCGAGGCCGAGGACCCCGCCGCGGCGCTCGCCGACCTCGGGGGCGCCGACCTCGTGCTCTCGACCGTGCCGGCCAGCGACCCCGTCGCGGCCGTGGTCGACGGCCTCGACACGAACGGCGACGTCGTCGCGGTCGGCATCCCGGAGGAGCCGGTGCCGGTCGACGTGCTCGAGCTCGTCGACCCCCGGCGCGGCGTTCGGGGCTGGTCGTCGGGCCACGCCCGCGACTCCCAGGACGCCCTGGAGTTCAGCGCGCTTCGGGACGTCACGCCCGAGGTCGAGACGTTCGACCTCGCGGACGCCGACGCCGCCTACGAGGCGATGCGCGACGGCGACGTGCGGTTCCGCGCGGTCATCGAGCCGTGAGCGTCCGGACCCGGCAACGACCGGAGACGAGCGCGCCACCGCTCCGGGGACCGGTCGAGTCGCCGGACGACCGGTCGGTCACTCGCCCGGCTCGCCGGACCGGGCCGTCGAGACGGTGAACGGCGAGGTGGGCGTCGTGCGCCGGGATATCGTCGCGACCCGGACGACGTAGGTGAACAGCACGACGACCGGGGTGAACAGTACCGTCGTGAGCACCGGGAGCAGCACGTGGAGTTGGCCGGTCGTGAGCAGCCGCCGCGCCGGAACGTCCATCTCCACCGCGATGGACAGCAGCGCCATCGTGGAGATCACCTCGGCCGGGATGCCCACGTAGAGCAGCGCCTTCGAGAGGTACGCCAGCTCCTCCTGGACGTACACCGTCTTGAAGTACTGCTGGGCGATCTCGATCTGCCGGAGGCGCTGGACGAGGCCGTCCATCGTGTCCTTGGTCTCCTCGGAGAGCGACGCCTCGTGGCGCTCGCGCAGTCGCGACAGCTCGTGGGTCTGGGTCGAGTAGTCGACGGCGATGGACGCCGAGAGCGCGTCGATCAGGTCGACGTCGTCGCGATCGAGGGTCCGCTCGATGGCGCCGATCCGGTCGAGGAACCGGTCGGTGAACGCGGCCACGTCTGACGCCGGCCGCGCGTCGTCGGCCCCGGAGACTCGGCCGCGCAGCTCCTCGGCCTGCGTGCGGGCGTTCCGGTAGACGAACGCGAGGAAGTCGCCGGGCAACACCGGTGCCGTCGCCTCGCCGACGTCCTTCTCCACGCGACGGCGGTAGTCGATGGCGTCCTCGAGCCGTTCCTCCAGATCCGACACCGACCCGAGTTCCCGCGACAGCACCAGCTGGTTGATCGAGAGGACGACGGTGACCAGGGTGAGGTTGCCCGTGAGCAGGCCGCTGAAGAGGTAGAGGTACGGGTCCGACAGCGTTATCGGTAGCAGGCCGGCGACGTCGAGCGCGACGAACGCCGCGAGGATGACCGCGAGCAGCCCGGCGCTCACCGCCCACCGGTTACCGTCGATGAGGAGCCACCTGCTCACGCCCGTCTCGCGGGGGTCGTCGCGCGGAGTCGGCGCGTCGCCCGCCCGTTCGCCGGACGGGGCCGTCGCTCGTCGCGTCGCTTTGGAATCCCCCATCACGCCGGCGTAGGGATTCCGGACTGAATAACCGTTCGACCGCGGTCCGCGGTCTGCCCGGTGGCCCTTCCGCCGGAGGCGCGACCCACCGCGGGCCGCGACGACCGCGGGTACGGTCGACGCTCAGGCGTCGGCCCGGAGGTGCTCGACCAGGAACCCGCTCACGCGGTCGGCCACCTTGCCGTGCTGGCCGACGAAGAAGTGGTCGGCGCTCATCTCCACGACCTCGCAGTCGAGTTCCCGGGCGCGCTCGACCAGCGGCCGCCAGTCGGCGGTGTCGTCGCGCGTCCCGTAGACGACCTGCACCGGCGCCTCGACGTCCGTCAGCGCCGCGGCCGCGTCGAGGTCGTCGGCCAGCCGCGACGCCGGCGCGAGCAGCGAGACCGCGTCCGGCTGGGGGTCGACCGTCGCGGCCGCGAGCGCCGCGATCGCGCCGCCGAAACTGAAGCCGAAGATGCCCGCCCGGTCGTACCGGTCGCGGGCCCACCGGAGCGCGTTGCGGGCGTCCTCGCGCTCGCCGTACCCCTCGTCCCAGTCGCCGTAGTCGAACCGGAGGCAGGCGACTCCCTCGGCCGCAAGCGCCTCGCTCACGGCGGTCAGCCGCTTGTCGCCGCGGTGGCCGCGGTGCTGCGGGTGGGGCGGGCACGCGACCACTACCGCGTCGGGGTCGGCGCCCTCGGGAGCGTCGAGGGTCGCGCGCACGTCCCGGCCGCCGGGGATCGGCAGGTCCTCGGAGTGCATGGGCGTTGGTAGTGCGAGCGGTCGGATAAGGGTTGTACTCCGGGTTCGGGCTGATGCTCCTCTCGTCTGTCAACACGATGCCGCAATACGAACGCCGAACGCTCAGAAAGCCCCCGCTCGCTCGCGGTCGCTCGCCGACATATCCGACGGACGTCGTTGCGTCGGATAGGGGTCGCCGAGACGACCAGGTAAACGCGAGCGAGCGGCCCCTTTCAGTCCACCCAAACCCCCGTTGTGTCACCGAGCGTCCGCGGATGGTTCGCGTCACCGAGCGCGCCCGGATTCGGCGCCGGCCGACCGCCCGCCGAGCCCCGATGTCGAACGCCCGTCTGACGACTGTTGGAGAGGTGAGGATTTTAAGGGTCAGGTCACGAAAGAGGGTGATATGGGAGTGCTTTCACGCATGTCGTACGTCGTCCGGTCGAAGATAAACGCGATCCTCAACCGGGCCGAGGACCCGTCGGAGACGCTCGACTACTCCTACGAGCAGATGCGCGACGAGCTCCAGGAGGTCAAGCAGGGCATCGCGGACCTGACCACCCAGAAGAAGCGCCTCGAGATGCAGAAGCGCCGGCTCGAGGAGAACATCGAGAAGCACAACCAGCAGGCCCGCGAGGCGGTCAACCAGGACCGCGAGGACCTCGCCCGGCGCGCGCTGGAGAAGAAGAAGCAGAAGATGAACCAGATCGAGGACCTCGAGGGCCAGATCGCCAGCCTCCAGGAGACCCAGGACAACCTCGTCGAGAAGAAGGACGAGCTCCAGAACCGCATCGAGGAGTTCCGGACCAAGAAGGAGAGCATGAAGGCCCGCTACGAGGCCGCCGAGGCCCAGAGCCGCGTGTCGGAGGCGATGACCGGCGCCGGCGAGGAGATGGAGGACGTCGGCCGGGCCATCGAGCGCGCCGAGGAGCGCACCGAGGACATGGAGGCCCGCGCCGAGGCGATGGACGAGCTCCAGGAGTCGGGCGTCTTCGAGGACGCGCTCTCGGACAAGGACAGCCTCGACCGCGAGCTCGAGGAGGTCCGGACCTCCGGCGAGGTCGACGCCGAGCTCGAGACGCTGAAGGCCGAGATGGGCAAGGGCTCGACCGAGACCGACGAGGCGGACGCCGAGGCCGACCTGGAGGACCTGGAGACCGAGTCCGAGACCGAGTCCGAGAGCGAGCCCGTCGACGAGGACGTCGAGGCCGAGCTCGAGGAGCTCAAGGACGAGGAGGACAGCTGAGCGTCGCGGTCGCGTTCGCTCCGCCGCCCGGGCGGACTTCACCGTCCGAATCGACCTCGTCGGCCGAACCAGCTTCCGACGCCGCGCCCTGCGCGACCGCCTCCGCGAGTCGCTCGACCGTGTCGGCCCGCTCGGCCGCCGTGATGCGGACCGTCGCCCCGTCGCGCTCTATCGCGTAGTGCATCCCCGGCGCCTGGTCGCTCGCCGGGACGGAGAGGGTCTCGACGCCGTTCTCACCGGTCCCGTCCGCGTCGTACTCACCGGTCCCGTCCGCGTCGTACTCACCGGTCCCGTCCGCGCCGTTCGCCGCCAGCATCGCCCGCCAGGCGGCGGCGAACTCCCGGGCCTCGCTCGGCGACGCCCAGACCGTCTCCCAGTGGGTCGCCGGCCCCGCCGCGCCCGGGCCGGCGTAGTAGGACATCCGGTCGGCGGCCCACCCGTCGGCGGCCGCCGCGGCGCGCCCGAACGACAGCCCGTTCAGCCGGAGCGCGTGGCGGACGACCAGTTCGCCCACGGTGTCGGTGTGGGTCCGCGGGAACTCGGCGGACTCGGGGAGTTCCGGAACCGGGGGCGTCGGCGCCGACGCGACCCGCTCGCCGGGGTGGAGGAGTTCGGCGGTCGAGCCCGGCGGGTCCCGGATCGCGCCCGTGCGCTCGGCCGGCGCGCCGCCGGTCCGCTCGTAGTACGCGTAGCCGTAGTAGTAGGGCGTGCCGGCGACGCTGTGGGTCCAGGCCGCCCGGGTCAGCGTCCGGTTGTACTCGGCGACCGAGTAGTCGCCCCGGCCGTACCGCCGGAGGTACTGCTCGGTGACCCACATGGCGTCGCCCTCGACCAGCGCGGTGGTGACCAGCCTGGCGTCGGTCGTCCAGCGCGGGAACTCCGACCGCAGCCCCGCCCGCGAGGGCGACAGCAGCCCGTGCTGGAACTGGAGCGCGTGGACGAACTCGTGGGCCAGCACCGCCTGCTGGGAGACGTCGTGCGCCGCGAGCGCGGAGTCGTTCAGCAGGTAGATGTGGACGGCGGCCTGGCGCTCGACCGTGTAGCCGAGCGGCGTCCGGCGCTCGGTCGAGGCGTTCGAGTACAGCTGGAGGGCCTTGGCCCCGGCCGGCCGGATCGCCCCGAACGAGTCGCGGGCGTCGTACGTCTCGTCGGCCGGCGGCTCGTACTCGTGGAGCGTGATGCCCTGGCGCGCCGAGAGGCCCCGGAGGCGCTCGACCCGGTCGAGCACCGCCGCGGGGTCGTAGTCGGGGTCGAACCCCTCGGTCTCGATCTCGACCGCGCCGTCGCTCGACTGGTCGGCGGTCCCGGTCGCCGTTTCCGCGGCGGTCGTCTCGCCCGGCGTCCCGGCCTCTCGGATCGTCTCGGTCACCGTGGGCCGACCGTCCGCCCCCGTCGGGTCGCCCGCCGCCGGGGCCGCGCCCGCGAGCGCGAGCACGACCGCCAGCACGAGGGCGAGCCGCGCGCCGCCTGCCGTTGCCCCGCGTCCCCCTGCCATGGCCCCACGCACGCCCCGGAGCGCCAAAAGGCCCGCGGGTGGTCCCGCCGCGGGCCAGCACTTATCCCGTCGCCCCGCGAAGGGGACGGCCAGAACGCCCGTGCCGACAGACACCCCTGATTCCCCGACCGTCGTCGTGCCCGAGTCGGTCCGCAACGACGTCGTGGCCCACGCCCGCGAAGGGTCACCCCGGGAGGTCTGCGGCGTCCTCGCGGGGGTCCGAGAGGGAGGAGACGGCACACCGGTCCACCGCGTCGAGCGCCGCTACCCGGCCGAGAACGCCGCCGACCGACCCCGGACGCGCTACGAGATCGACCCCCGCGAGCAGCTCGAGCTGATGGAGGAGATCGAGGACGCGGGCCGGGAGGTGGTCGGCTTCTACCACTCGCACCCGCGGGGGCCGCCGGGACCGAGCGCCACCGACGCCGCGCAGGCGACGTGGCCCGGTCGGTCGTACCTCGTCGTCTCGCTCGGCGGCGGGGGTGGAGAAGGAGGCGGCGAACCTTCGATCGGGTCGTGGCGCTGGACCGGCGCGGAGTTCGTCGCGGAGCAGTTGCGGTTCCCGGCCGACGGGCCGGGGTGACGGGCCACCGAACGACCTCAGTCGTGCCACTCCTCGCGGAGCAGGCCGTACACGATGGAATCGACGTGCTCGCCGTCGACGAACCGGCGCTTGCGCAGGCGACCCTCTTCCTCGAACCCCAGCGACTCCAGCAGGCCGCGCGAGGCGTCGTTGAACGCGTAGGCGCCCGCCTCGACGGCGGGGGCGTCGTACGTCCGGAACACGTAGTCGAGAACGAGCGCGACCGCCTCCCTGCCGTACCCCTCGCCGTGGACCTCCGGGACGAGCCAGTAGACGAGTTCGGGGCGCTTCCAGTCGACGTCCTGCACGGCGACGAACCCGATGCGCTCGACCGCGTCGTCGGCCGGGGTACCCGGTCCCGCGTCATCGCCGTCGAGGCAGACGAGGAACTGGTCCTCGCCGTCGTCGAGGACGACCTCTTCGACCTGCTCGCGGTTCAGCAGCCGCGAGCCCAGCGGGTAGCGGAGTTCGGCGTTGGCGCTGCCGCGCTGGAGGAACTCGACGTCCTCGGCCTCGGCGGTCCGGAGGGCGACTCGGTCGCCGCGGGCGATGCGTGCGCCGGGCATGAGTGAGAGCAGCACCAGGTCCGGTAAATGCTTTCCGTGGCTGCGGGACCCGCTCGCAGGGTCAGTCGCTGCGCTGGGCCGACCAGACCGCTGTCGCGCCGAGCAGGATCGCCGGGATCATCGGCAGGACGAGGTAGGCGAACCGGTAGGGCCGGACCGGCGGGAGGTAGAGGATGGTCGCCGGGATCACCAGGAAGCAGACGACGATGACGCCGACCAGCACCCAGCCGCGCCAGTCCCACTCCTCGCGGCCGCGCTCGACCGGCGCGGCGGGGTCGAACTCCTCGGCGGGGTCGACGTCGTCCTCGTCGGGGCCGCTTCCCCGACCGGCCGGGCTCCCGTCGCCGACCTCGCCCGGCCGGTGGGTGTAGGTGTCCTCGGTCATCCGTCGTACCTGCTGTCGGGCACGACGACGACCTTGCCGAAGCCCTCGCGTTCTTCGAGCAGCTCGTGGGCGCGGGCCGTCTCGCTCATCGGGAAGACCTCCCGGATGCGGGGCTCGAAGGTGCCGTCCCACACCAGTTCGAGCACGTCGTCGACCTCGCCGGGGTCGGCCATGGTCGAGCCGATGACGGAGAGCTGGTTCCAGAAGATGCGGTTGAGCCCGGCGCCGGGGTTCGGGCCGGTGGTCGCGCCGCAGGTGACGACCCGGCCGCCCTTCGCGAGGCTCTTGAGCGAGTCGGGGTAGGTCGCCTCGCCGACGTGGTCGACCACCACGTCGACGCCGCGCTTGTCCGTGAGGTCGCGGACGGCGTCGGCGAAGTCCTCGTCCTCGTAGTTGATGGTGTGGTCGGCGCCGATTTCGGCGGCGTACTCCAGCTTCTCGTCCGAGGAGGCGGTCGCGAACACCTCCGCGCCGGCGTAGTCGGCGATCTGGACCGCGGCGTGGCCCACGCCGCCGGAGGCGCCGAGCACCAGCACCGACTCGCCCGCGGTGAGGTCGCCGCGGTTGAGCAGCATCCGCCACGCGGTCTGGAACACGAGCGGCGCGGCGGCCGCCGTCTCCCACTCGACGCCGGAGGGGACCTCGACGAGGTTGTCCTCGGGCACCGCGGCGCGCTCGCTGTGGACGCCCCGGACGTGCTCGCCGATGATGTGGTAGTTGACGCACATCGAGTACTCGCCGTGGCGGCAGTACTCGCACTTCCCGCAGTAGACGCCCGCGGAGACCGCGACCCGGTCGCCCGGCTCGAACCGCGTGACGTCCTCGCCGACTTCGAGGACGACGCCCGCGGCGTCGCTGCCGGGGATGTGGGGCATGTCGAGGTCGATGCCCGGGAGCCCTCGCCGGGTCCAGACGTCGAGGTGGTTGAGCGCGCCCGCCTTCACGTCGACCAGCACCTCGTCGCGGTCCGGCGTCGGGTCCTGGAAGTCGCCGTACTCGATGACGCTCCGGTCCCCGTGCTCGCTGAACTGGACGGCTTTCATACTTGCCACGTGGTCCTCGCCCGGTAAAACTGTACCTCAAGCGACCGTGTTCGAAGAAGGACCGGTGTCGCGGTCGGCGGTCGGCGCCGACCGGCAGACGGCGGCGATGAGCCGCCGTCACACGGGTTGATCCGATGACAGAACCGCCGGGCGTGGCCTTGATTTAAGGTCCCGTCTGTCAAATACTCACGCATGGTCGATTTCCAATCGCGCGACACGCGCCGCGACGGCGACGACGGGGACGAGGAGTCGGAGCCGACGGCGGCGGCCGACGACGGCGCCGGATCGCCGGACAGCGACGCCGCCGACGGTCACGACCACGGGCAGGCTGACGACGCCCACGACCACCACGCCCACGACGTCGAGTCGCTCGGCGCGGCGGTCGTGACGGTCTCGTCCTCGCGGAGCCTCTCGGACGACCCCTCGGGCGACGCCGTGGTCGCGGGCCTGGAGGACGCGGGCCACAGGGTGGTGAGCCGCGACCTCATCGCCGACAGCTACGACGGCGTCCAGAGCTCCATCGACGGGCTGGTCTCCCGCGACGACGTGGACGTCGTGGTCACGACGGGCGGCACCGGCGTGACCCCCGACGACGTGACCATCGAGGCGATCCAACAGCTGTTCGACAAGGAGCTGCCCGGGTTCGGCGAGCTGTTCCGGCTGCTCTCCCACGACGAGATCGGCACCAGAGTCGTCGGCACCCGCGCGACCGCCGGCGTGGTCGACGGCGTGGTCGTCTTCTGCCTGCCGGGCAGCGAGAGCGCCGCGCGGCTCGGCGTCGAGGAGATCATCGTCGAGGAGGCCGGCCACCTCGCCGGGCTCGCCTCGCGCGGAGAGTAGCGAGAGGACTCGGAGTCGCGCAGTTCTACTCGAAGTCCCGGCGCATCGCGATCTCGAACCACGGGCAGAGCCGGAGCTGGCGGTACCACTCGGGGTGCTCGTGGAGCCGCTCGTAGGGCACCCACATCAGGCCCGCGACCTCCTCCTCGTTGGGGTCGACGCTGGTGTCGTCGAGGGTCAGCTTCAGGACGGCGCAGACCTCGTGCTCGACGCCCGCGTTCTCGAAGTAGCGCTTGTACTCGAACCGGTCGGTGACCCGGAGGTCGTCGTACTGGTCGGGCGTGACGCCCAGCTCCTCGTCGAGGCGCTGGCGGGTCGCCTCCTCCTGACTCTGGCCCTCGACCGGGTGGGAGGCGACGGTGCCGTCCCACCACGTGCCCCACAGGCGCTTGCCCGGGGCGCGCTGGGCCAGCAGGATGTTGCCCTCGCCGTCGAACACCAGCGACGTGAACGCCCGGTGGCGGATGCCGTCGCCGGTGTGGGCGTCGAGGCGGTTGACGATCTCCTGCTCCTCGTCGTCGGCGTCGACGGCGACGACGTGCTGGCGGGCGTTCTTGTGGCGGTCCTCTCCGGCGGGACTGGCCGCGTCGGCGGCCGTGTCGTCGGCGCTCATTGGCCTGTGCTTGTCGGTGATTGGTAAAACCGTCTTCGATAGTTCGCGGCGACGGAGACGAGCGGGACGGGACGGAAGTGGTTCTACTCCCTCGAACTCCGTCAGGTGGACTCGGACTCGAAAGCCCCGCCCGGTCGCGGGCGGCCCCGTTCGTCCACCGAACTGTCGGCTGCGTCACCGAGCGTCGTCCGGTGGTTCGCGCCACCGAGTGCACGTACACTGCCGTAGCCGAACTAGCACGGGCCGAACCGCGACTTCGCGAACCTCCGGAATACGAATTTCGAAATCACGTTCCGGAACTCGTAATCTATCGCCGGATTTATTACGATGAGCGAACTCCCTCCTACCAACAGATGACCGAGGAGACCACGGCCGGCGACGGACGCACAATCCTGCTCATCGGTAGCGGACCGATCCAGATCGGACAGGCCGCCGAGTTCGACTACTCGGGCGCGCAGGCCTGCCGGGCGCTGCAGGAGGAGGGCGCGCGAGTCGTGCTGGTCAACTCCAACCCGGCGACCATCATGACCGACCCGGAGATGGCCGACGAGGTGTACATCGAGCCCATCACCACCGAGGCCATCGCCGAGATCATCCGGAAGGAGAACCCCGACGGCGTCATCGCGGGCCTGGGCGGCCAGACCGGGCTGAACGTCACCGCCGAGCTCTCCGAGGAGGGCGTGCTCGAGGAGTACGACGTCGACATCATGGGCACGCCGCTGGACACCATCTACGCCACCGAGGACCGCGACCTGTTCCGCCAGCGGATGCGCGACCTGGGCCAGCCGGTCGCGCAGTCGACCACCATCACGCTGGACGACGACGAGGAGCTCTCGGGCATCACCGAGGACGACCTCCGGGACCGCGTCGAGGCCGCGGTCGAGGAGGTCGGCGGGCTGCCGGTCATCGCCCGCACCACCTACACACTCGGCGGGTCGGGGTCGGGCGTGGTCGAGGAGATGGACGAGCTCGTCGAGCGCGTCCGGAAGGGCCTGCGGCTCTCGCGCAACGGCGAGGTGCTCATCACCGAGTCCATCGCCGGCTGGGTCGAGCTCGAGTACGAGGTGATGCGGGACGCCGGCGACTCCTGTATCATCATCTGCAACATGGAGAACATCGACCCGATGGGCATCCACACCGGCGAGTCGACGGTCGTGACGCCCAGCCAGGTCATCCCCGACGACGGCCACCAGGAGATGCGCGACGCCGCGCTCGAAGTGATCCGGGACCTGGGCATCCAAGGCGGCTGTAACATCCAGTTCGCGTGGCGCGACGACGGCACCCCCGGCGGCGAGTACCGCGTCGTCGAGGTCAACCCCCGCGTCTCGCGCTCGTCGGCACTGGCGTCGAAGGCGACCGGCTACCCCATCGCCCGGGTGACCGCCAAGGTCGCGCTCGGCAAGCGCCTCCACGAGATCGAGAACGAGATCACCGGCCAGACCACCGCCGCCTTCGAGCCGGCCATCGACTACGTGGTCACGAAGGTGCCGCGCTGGCCCAAGGACAAGTTCCCGGACGTCGACTTCGAGCTGGGCACCGCGATGAAGTCGACGGGGGAGGCGATGGCCATCGGCCGGACGTTCGAGGAGAGCCTGCTGAAGGCGCTGCGCTCCTCGGAGTACGACCCCGCCGTCGACTGGGCGGAGGTCGACGACGACACCCTCGAGACCGACTACCTCGAGGCGCCGACGCCCGACCGCCCGTACGCCATGTTCGAGGCGTTCGACCGCGGCTACACCGTCGAGGAGGTCGTGGAGCTGACGGGCATCTACGAGTGGTACGTCGAGCGCTACAAGAACGTCGCCGACGCCGCGGTCGCGGCACAGGACGGCGAGTTCGGCGAGGCCGCCGAGATCGGCTTCACCGACCACGAGATCACCGCGATCGCCGGCGGCGAGTTCGACGACACCCACTCCTCGTGGATTCCGGCCGACACCGACGCGGCGAGCGGAGAGGACGAGAAGCTCGCCGACGGCGCGGGCGTCACGGTCGACGACGTCGAGGCGGGCTCGCCCGACCGCGACTTCAAGCAGGTCGACACCTGCGCCGGCGAGTTCGCGGCCTCGACGCCGTACTACTACTCCTCGCGCCAGCCCGGCGCGGGACTCGGCCGCGACGAGGTCCAGGTCGACCGCGACGTCGAGAGCGTGGTCGTGGTCGGCGGCGGCCCCATCCGCATCGGGCAGGGCGTCGAGTTCGACTACTGCTCGGTCCACGCGGTCCGCGCGCTGCGCGAGCAGGGCATCGACGCCCACGTCGTCAACAACAACCCCGAGACCGTCTCGACCGACTACGACACCTCCGACGGGCTGTTCTTCGAGCCCATCACCGCCGAGGAGGTCGCCGACGTGGTCGAGGCGACCAACGCCGACGGCGTGATGGTCCAGTTCGGCGGCCAGACCTCGGTCGACATCGGCGACCCCCTCGAGGCCGAGCTCGACCGCCGGGGCCTCGACTGCGACGTCCTCGGGACGTCGGTCGAGGCGATGGACCTCGCGGAGGACCGCGACCGGTTCAACCGCCTGATGGACGACCTCGGCATCGCCCAGCCCGAGGGCGGCTCCGCGACCAGCGAGGCGGAGGCGCTCGACCTCGCCCACGACATCGGCTACCCGGTGCTCGTCCGGCCCTCCTACGTGCTCGGCGGCCGCGCGATGGACGTCGTGCACGACGACGAGGAGCTCAAGGAGTACATCGAGGAGGCGGTCCGGGTCAGTCCCGACAAGCCGATCCTCGTCGACGAGTTCCTCGCCGACGCGGTGGAGCTCGACGTCGACGCCGTGGCGGACGGCGAGGACGTGCTCGTCGGCGGCATCATGGAGCACGTCGAGACCGCCGGCGTCCACTCGGGCGACTCGGCCTGCATGATCCCGCCGCGGGCGCTCGACGACGACACCCTCGCGCGGGTCCGGGAGGTCGTCGAGGACATCGCGGCCGCGCTCGACACCGTCGGGCTGCTGAACGTCCAGCTCGCCGTGCAGGACGGCGAGGTGTACGTGCTGGAGGCCAACCCCCGCTCCTCGCGGACGGTCCCGTTCGTCTCGAAGGCCACCGGCGTCCCCATCGCGAAGCTGGCGGCGAAGGTGATGGCCGGCGAGTCGCTGGCCGACCTCGACGTCGACGAGCAGGTGCCCGAGCAGGTCAGCGTCAAGGAGGTCGTGCTCCCGTTCGACCGCCTGCCGGGCAGCGACCCCCGGCTCGGCCCGGAGATGAAGTCGACCGGCGAGGTCATGGGCACCGCCGACACGTTCGGCAAGGCCTACGACAAGGCCCAGGACTCGACCGGCAAGCCCGTCCCGTCGGGCGGCACCGCGCTGGTCGACCTCACCGACGACTTCGGGGAGTACTTCAGCACCGAGGAGTTCGGCACGTACTTCGAGGTCGTCACGCCCGACGAGTTCGGCGACGACGAGGCGGAGTGGACCGAGCGCGCGAAGCGGGCGGTGCTCGACGGCGACATCGACCTCATCGTCTCGCGGAACCGCGACCTGCTGGAGACCGCGGTCGAGGAGGAGATTACCTACTTCTCGACCGAGGCCAGCGCCGCGGCCGCGCTGGAGGCGCTCGACGCCCGGGACGAACCCATCGACGTCCAGCCGGTCGGCGACCGCCCCAAGACGGTTCGCGAGTGGGGCAAGTAACGGCGCGGAACTGAGAGCTTCGACCGTTTTCTCACACCGCTACCGCGGTGCCGCCGCCCAGTAGGGCCACGACGGCGACGCCGCCGACCAGCAGGGCGACGAGCGCGTACCACGGCTCCCGGCGGATCGTCGTCCGGGCCTTCGACAGTCTGCCGGCGACTCCGAGGCCCAGCGCCGCGGCGACGAACGCCGCGGTGAGCCAGGTCGCCAGTTCGGTCCGACCGATGACGTGGCCGTAGCCCGCCAGGACGCCGACGACGGCGCCCAGAACGAGCGCGTGGATCTCCGTGTACGTGAGAGGGTTGTCCGAGCCGAGAACCGGTTTCGCCATGGTCGCCACTACGCACCACGGCTGTTAAATTTGTTTTCCACGGGGAGAAATTATTGCAGGTCCGGAGCCACGGGGCAGGTGCTGCGGGGTCAGGTGCCGACGCCCGGGGTCGCCTCCTGGTACCGGAGCAGCTGGCCGGCCCGGTCGGCCTTCGCCAGCAGCACCTCCTTGAGCGTCGGCGGGTTCCGGATGCGGGTGTCGTCGAGGAGCGCCTCGGGGAGCGCGAGCGTCCCCTCCGGGACGCTCTCGTCGCCGTGGACCGCGACGTGGCGCTGGTCTACCTTCATCACGAGCGGGTTGTCGAGTCGCTCGAGGCCCTCACCGGTGGCGTACAGCTGCTCGTTGATGCGCCGGTGGTCGTCGCGGCGCATGACCGCGTGTTCCCCGTCGGACGGTTCGACGTAGAGCCGCCCGAGGTAGTAGCCGCTCGAAAACTCCTCGAACATGGGTCGTGTTGTCGTATAACACTGGCCAGCAATAAACCTTACGTAAACCTTTATATAGTAGGGCAACCCCACTACTTAATGAGTTTCGACTTGTGTCTGTCGGCGCGCGGGGTCCGGTCCGGAGACGCCCCGACCCGGCGCTCCGCCGACCGGCCGGGACGCCGTCGCGTTCCGGGAAGACCTTTGTCGCTGGCGGCCCCGGTCACCCCCATGGCGACGCTGGAGCGGTACGCGCGGCGGTACCTCGAGGACGGGCCGAACCTCGCGTGGCTGGTGGCCGTGAACGCGCTGGCGATCCTGATCGGGGTCGAGTTCTACGTCGGGACGCTGCCCGAGGTGCCGATCTACCTCTGGCCGCTCTACGCCGACTCGCCCGCCGCGCTGTTCCTGGTGACGCTGTCGCTGGTCACGCTGCTGCCGAACCTGGGCCGGCCGCTCGCCGAGGCGCCCCGGAACCGCTACCTGGCGTACCTCCACACGTTCGCGTTCGCGTGGCTGGTCAAGTACGGCGTCTGGACGTTCGTCGCGCTCAACCTCGGCTTCGGGGCGTACTTCGGGCCGCCGTGGAACGCCGACGCGTTCTGGTCGTACTGGTTCATCGTGGTCACCCACCTCGCGTTCGTGGCCGAGGCCGGCCTGCTGCCGTACGTCGGCGCGACCACCCGCGGGGCGCTGGCGACCGCGCTCGGGGCCCTGCTGGTCAACGACGCGGTCGACTACCTGCTGGGCTACCACCCGCCGCTCCGGTACGACCCGGGGCTGGCGCTGCCCGCCGCGACCGTCGCGCTCTCGGTGGTGGCGGTCGCGGCGGCCGCGAGCGCGTTCGACCGGCTCCCGGCCGACGGCGGAAGCCCGTAGGACGCTTCTAATCCGATTTTAAACTCTAAAAACCGACGTGCGGCTGCGATCAGGACACGTGAACGGAACGAACGAATCTCGGCCTTTTTAAGCCGGGGAGGTTTAGGGAGTACCGATGAGCCTCTACCGAGCCCTCCTGCTGGCGCTGTTCGTCGTCGGCGGCGCGGTGACCGCCGGCGTCGCAGCGGGCGCGACGGTTCACGACGCGGAGCGCGTCGCGGGCGCCCTCGCCGACCGGGACGCCGAGCCCACCGGCGGCGCGACCGCTGCGACCGCCGCGAACGCCGATGGCACGGACGTCCAGTCCGCCGTCCAGAACTCGGGGAACAACTCCACCGGCGGCTCGGCGCTGGGCGCGGACATCTCGGCGTTCATGCAGTCGAGCGCCGCGGAGGTCGACGGCGCGGTCGAGACTGGCATGTGGAGCGCGGCGTTCAACGCCACCGAGAACCGCTCGGAGCGCGTCCGGCTCGTCGAGCGCCGGACCGAGGAGCTCCGCTCGACGCTGGTCGAGCTCCGGGAGCGGAAGGCCGAACTCGTCGCCGAGCGCGCGGCCGGCAACGTGAGCGGGGCCGCGTACAAGGCCAAGCTGAGCGGCCTGATCGGCCGGATAAACGCGCTCGAGTCGGCCGTCAACACCACCTCGGCCCGCGCCGAGTCGGTCGGCGCCGACGTCGAGGCGCTCGGCAGGCTCCGGGCGGCCACCGCGAACCTGACCGGTCCCCAGCTCGCCTCGGTCGCGCGCAACGTGACCGGCGTCGCCACCACCCCGGTCGCGCCCGGGAACGGCCGACCGGGTCGGCCCGGCGGCGAGCAGCGCGGCGCCAACGGGACCGACACCGGGAACGGGCTCGGCGTCGGCAACGGGACCGACGGCGACACCGGGGCGGTCGGCGCCGGAACCGGCGCGGGCAACGCCACCGGAGCGAACGGCGGCGGTGCCGGGAACGCCGGCGGCGACGGCGCGAACGCCGGGAACGGCAACTCGACCGCCGGCGGGAACGGCAACCCCGACGCGCCGACCGGCGGCGACGGCGACGCGAACGCCAGCAGCGGGGCGGCCGGCGGCTCGCTCGGCGTCGCGGTCGGCAGCGTCGAGAGCCCGGCCACCGTCCCGGTCGAGGGTCCGATCGCGACGGGGCTCGCGACTGCGCTCGACGTCTCCGCCGTCGAGTCGGTCGGTCTGCGGTAAGGCGCGCCGGCCGGCGACGACGCCGGGACGCGACCGAGAGACACGCTTTTGGGCGCGCGATTCCTACCCCCGGTAGCGAATGGACTCCGCCGAGCTACTCGACATCCTCGGGAACGAGAACCGGAGGCGCATCCTCCGGCTGCTCGCCCGGCGACCCTGTTACGTCACCGAGATCAGCGAGTACCTCGGCGTCAGCCCGAAGGCCGTCATCGACCACCTCCGGAAGCTCGAGGACGCCGGCCTGGTCGAGAGCCGGACCGACGACCAGCGCCGGAAGTACTTCTCCATCTCGCGCAACCTCCGGCTGGAGGTCAGCGTCTCGCCCTACGAGTTCGGGATGAAGAGCGCCTACCCCGCGAGCGCGAACCTCGACGCCAGCCGGTGGCGGTACGTCTCGCTCAACGTCCAGCTCGACGCCGCCGAGACCGACGAGGGCGCGGACGAGTCGGACGCGGACGCCGAAACCGAGTCGGCGGAGCCCGAGAGCCAACCGGACGACGCCGCCGAGCCGGTCGACGAGTCCGAACGCGAGCGCACCGCGGACGCCGGTGCCGAGAGCGACACCGGCGACGCCGGGGCGGTCGCGACGGCCACCGACCTCGCGTCGGAGCTCGACCAGCTCAAGCAGCTCCAGCGCGAGCTGTCGCTGGCCCAGCGGTGGGTCCACGGCCGCATCGCCGACGTGCAGGACCGCCTCGGCGACGCGGTCGACGGCGACGGGGAGGCCCGGCTCCGGGCCGACGCGCTGGCGGCGGTCGCGGGCGGCGCGACCACCGTCGAGGAGGTGAGCCGGGCGGTCGAGGCGCCCGAGCACGTCGTCGAGGCGTCGCTGGCCGAGCTCGCCGACCGGGGGTTCGTCGACCGGACCGACGACGGGGAGTGGACGCTCGCGGAGTGACCGACGCTAGATGTCTGCGGTCAGGCCCTTCCGGAGGTCGCCGCCGAAGTACGCGCCGAGCGCGCCCGCCAGCAGCCCGGTCCCCGCGCCGAACGCCGCGATGGGGACGCCCAGCCCGCCGGCGGCCGCGAGCGCGAGGTGGCCGAGCAGCGCGGTCACGCCGGCCGCGACCGCGCCCGCCGCGGCCGACTCGAGGACGGTCGAGCGCTCGACCGCGAGGCCGAGGACGAACGCGCCGGCGAACACGCCGACGAGCCCGGTGAGGTTCTCGAGGAACGGGATCGGGACGAACGCGGTGCCGGCGACCATGCCGGCGCCCGCCAGCAGCAGGGCGTAGAGGAACGCGCGGGGCGAGAAGATGCTGGCGGCGCGGTGCCGGAGGCGCCCGGCGAACGACGTGGAGGACGACGCGGAGGACTGGGGCTCGGCGTCCGCGGAGTCGTCACCGAGGACGTCGGTGAGGTCGTCCGCGACCGAGTCGCGGGTGCGCTGGTCTGAGCGCTGGGGCATGGGTGAGTGTGTGTCTGCCGACGTAATGGGTCTTTCCGTGGGGGACCTGTCTCGCTGCGTGTTCAGTCGACCTGTGTCGATTGGTAAATCGGTCCGAGTACTGCATCCCGACGCTCGCTCTACGAGGCAGGCGCAATAGTGGTCGTGACGACCGCCTCGAAAGCCCCCGCGCTCCGGACGAACCCCGGCGAAGTAAGCACTGCAGGGAGCGAACGAAGTGAGCAACTGAAGCGCGCAACGAGCCGCGGGAGTCCGGAGCGCGGCCCCTTTCAGTCCCGCCCCGTCGGTCGGTCCGCCGGGCGCTTCCCGGTTGTTTGTCTCACCGAGCGCGTCCGGCGGCTATCGCCTGACTTCGTCCTCGATTCTCCTGTCGCGTCGCCCCACACCACACGTTCCGCCCGAAAAGATGGTTTCAAGTCCGGCGCGCCGGTACCCCGTGGTATGAATCCCGGCGACCGCGTCCGCGTCGAGCGGGCCGACCAGACCTACGAGGGCGTACTGCTCCCCTCCACGACGGGCGAGAACCTCGTCGTCAAGCTGGAGGGCGGCTACAACGTCGGCATCGACCGCGACGACGCCGACGTCGACGTGCTCGAGACCGACGTCTACGACATCGACGCCGGCGAGACCGACGAGGAGTCGGCGGTGGAGTTCGACCCCGACCTCCCCACGATCTCGCTCATCTCGACCGGCGGCACCATCGCCTCGACGGTCGACTACCGGACCGGCGCCGTGACCGCCCAGTTCGACGCCGAGGACGTGCTCCGGGCGGTGCCGGACCTCGCGGGCCGGGCCAACTACCGGGGCCGCGTGGTGGCCAACATCCTCAGCGAGAACATGACCCCCGACGTGTGGCAGGAGCTCGCCCGGGCGGTCTACGAGGAGATCGAGGAGGGCGCCGACGGCGTGGTCGTGATGCACGGCACCGACACGATGCAGTTCACCGCGAGCGCCCTCTCGTTCATGCTCGAGACCCCCGTCCCGGTCGTGTTCACCGGGAGCCAGCGGTCGGCCGACCGGCCCTCCTCCGACAACGTGATGAACGCGGTCTGCGCGGTCGAGGCCGCCAAGGCCGACGCCGCCGAGGTGCTGGTCTGCATGCACGCCACCGAGAGCGACGACGTCTGCGCGCTCCACCGCGGGACCCGCGTCCGGAAGAACCACACCTCCCGTCGCGACGCCTTCGAGACCGTGGGTCGCAAGCCGCTCGGCGAGGCCGCGTACGGCGGCGGCGACGTCGAGATCAGCTTCCGGCGCGACCACGCCGAGCGCGGCGAGAGCGACCTCGACCTCTCGCCCGACCTCGACCCCGACGTGGAGCTGCTCAAGTTCACGCCCGGGACGGACGCGTCGGTGCTCGACCTGGCCGCCGGCGAGGACGGGCTCGTGCTGGAGGGCACCGGCCTGGGCCACGTCCACACCGACTGGATCCCCCGCATCGAGGAGCTGGTCGACGACGGGACGACCGTGGTCATGACCAGCCAGTGCATCTGGGGCCGGGTCTGCGACCGGGTGTACGACACCGGCCGGGACCTGCTCGACGCCGGCGTGGTGGAGGCCGGCGACACGCTGCCCGGCACCGCCAAGGTGAAGCTGATGTGGGCGCTGGAGAACAGCGCCGACCCCGCCGAGACGATGCGCGAGCCGCTCGCCGGCGAACTGACCGAGCGCTCGGTGCCCTGGGAGTGAGTCGCGTGAGCGGCACGCACGTCAGCGTCGACGTCAGAGCGGCGCGTCACGACGACTACGACGACATCGAGTCGTTCACCAGCAACACCTGGCCCGAGCGCGACGGCGGCGACTACATCCCGGACGTCTACCACGACTGGATCGAGGGCGACCGCCGGCGGACCGCGGTCGCCGAGGTCGGCGGCGAGGTGGCCGGCCTGGCCCAGGCCGTCATGCTCTCGGACTGGGAGGCGTGGTGCCAGGGGATGCGCGTGAACCCCGAGTTCCGGGGCCGGGGCGTCAGCGTCGCGGTCACCGAGGACCTGTTCGACTGGGCCCGCGAGCGAGGGGCGACCGTCGCCCGGAACATGGTGTTCTCGTGGAACGTCGCCGGCCTCGGCCAGTCGCGGGCCATGGGCTTCGAGCCCGCGACCGAGTTCCGGTGGGCCCACCCGGAGCCCCGCGCCGACGCCGGGCGGGGCGCGACCGCCGGGAGCGACGCCGAGATAACGGCGGACCCGGACGCTGCGTGGCGGTTCTGGACCGACAGCGACGCCCGGGACCGACTCGGCGGCCTCGCGCTCGACCCCGAGGAGACGTGGGCGGTCTCCCAGCTCACCCGCGAGCACCTCCGGGACGCGGCCGACGACGGCGGCCTGTTCGTCGTCCAGGACGGCGGGACCCGCGGGTTCGCCCACCGCGTCCGGGAGTACGAGCGTCCGGCCGATGACAGCGCCGACGGGACCGAACGATGGGTCGAGTACGGGGTCGGCGCGTGGGCCGACGCCAAGAGCGCACAGGTTGTCCTCGACGCGGTCGCCCGCGACGCCGCCGACCGCGGGGCCGACCGGACCCGGGTCCTGATCCCCGAGTCGGTCCGGCACGTCAGCGACGTCGCGTTCTGCCGGGTCGACGTCTCGGACGAGCCCGACTTCGTGCTCGGCGCCGACCTGACGCGGTAGGTCGCGCCGCCCGCGGTCGTCGGCCGAGGTCGCCGGGGCCCTAATCGTCGTCCGCGGCCGGCTTCTCGTCGGTCGGCTGGCCTCCGCCCTCGCCGTCGTCGGACGACGGTACCCTGTGGCCGATCACCTGGATGTCGTCGTCGTTCCAGTCGAACTCGTCGAGTTCGTCGCTCTGTCGCAGGACGAACGGCCCGGACGCCAGCGTCTGGAGGGTGACCGTCATCGCTCTGAGGACGTACGACGTGAGGACGACGTACGGCGCGAGCGCGATGGTGTACGAGAACGTGGTGAACAGCGCGAGCGGGCGGATCCGGAACGGGCTGAACAGCAGCCAGATCTCCGGGAAGAGGCTCGTGTCGAGGACGAGCATCACGTACGAGATGTACACGATGGTCGGCAGCGAGACGTACAGGAGCCGGGCCGATAGCCTGGAGAACTCCCGCTTGTAGTACAGCGACTTGAAGTACTCCCGGCCGGTCGCGAACACCTTCAGGGTCTCGACGAGGTTGTCGATGGTCTCCTGCTGGTCGTCGCTCAGGCAGTGGCCGTACTTGCGCTTGAACCGGCGGGCGACGTGGATCTGCCACGAGTAGTCGTAGTCGAGCCCGGCGAGCAGGACCTTGAACGAGCCGAACTTCGCCCCCGAGAGCGTGTCGCCGGCGCGTTCGGCCTCCTTGGTCACCTCCTCGGAGAACGTCTTCGCCTCCTCCGCGAACTCCTCGCTGTCGCCCTCGTGGGCGATCCGTTGGATGTCGTTGGCCTGCTTGTCGATGACCTTGAGGATGGTCCGGAGGAACTCCGCGGGGCGGGCCGGGCTCACGTCGGACTCGATGAACTCCTCGATCTGGCCGCGGTACCGGATGGAGGCGTCGATGCGCTCGCGCTGGCTCTCGATGTCGGTTATCTCCTCGGACAGCACGATGGAGTTGATCGAGACCACGATGGAGACCAGCAGGATGGAGCCGCTCAGCAGCGCGCTGAACAGCGTCTGGACCGTGTTGGTGTTCTGGAGGAGCTGCTGGAGGTCCAGGGGCCGGACGATGGAGGTGAGCAACAGCACGCCGAACACGCTGGCCAGCAGCGCCGCCGCGACCCACATCCGCCTGCCGCGGAGGAGGATCCACAGCCGCACTCGCGTGAACGGCGAACTCGGCGGCTCGCGATCCCCCGGTATCAGCGAGTCCAGCGACCGGCGCTCGGTGTCCCCGTCCCCCATTCTCAGAGGGTGTAACGTCGCCCGACGTTAAGCGCTTCCGGCTGGCTCGGGGCGCGACCGCTATCGCCGCGGCGGCGCCTCCGAACGGACGGTCGCTCGACGAACCCGGGCGCTCACCCGCCGCTGACCGGCGGGAACAGCGCGAGCTCGTCGCCGTCGTCGAGTTCGGTGTCGAGGCCGTCCTCGGCGTGGACGTTCGTCCCGTTCCGTAGCACGTTGATGTGGTCGCGCAGGTCGCCGTCCTCGTCGTAGATGCGGTCCTCCAGGCCGGGGTGATCGGCGACCAGCGCCGCGAGCGCGGCGCCGACCGTGTCGCCGGGGGCGGCGTCGACCTCGACCCGCTTCCCGCCGGCGATCTCGGCGAGGTCCGCGAACAGCTTCCACTCCATGTCCGGTGGTTGGTGGTCGTCGGCCTTTGTTCCATCGCTCGCAGAAAAACGCGACGTCCTCGTTCGACCGACATGCGACGTCCTCGACCGACCGACACGTGACGCCCTCGTTCGACCGACACGTGACGCCCTCGTTCGACCGATGCGAGGGCGGCGGTGCGCTCGCCTCAGTCCCGCCGGAAGGTCGGCGTCTCGTCGCCGGACGGCGTCTCGGTCGCCCCGACGGCCGAGGCCGCGCCGCCCGACGTCCCGCCGTCGCCGACCGCCCCGTCCCCCGCGGCCGCGGCCTCGACCTTCCGGAGCAGGTCGGGCCGGGCGACCACGTAGAGGGTGTCGCCGGCCCTGAGCGGGCGGTCGGCGGGCGGGATGGTCTCGACGCCGTCGGCGTCCCGGACCGCGACCACCGTCGCGTCGACGCTCCCGACCGGCGCGCCGACCAGCGGGCTGTCGGCCGAGAGCTCGACCGCGCCGACCGTCTCGTCGGCCGCCCGGAGCCGCGCGGAGAACTCCCGGTCGGCCCGGGGCTGGGTCGGCAGCGTCACCAGCCGGTACTCCGCCTCCGGGTCGAGCCGGGCGGCGTCGGCGGCGTCGAGCGCCAGCGTCGCCACGTCGCCGACCGTCGCCCGGAGCTCGGCCGTGGCGACCCGCTCGGGCTCCGCGCCCTCCGAGTCGGCGGGTTCCGGGTCGTCACCCGCGGACTCGTCGCTACCGGCCGCCGCACCGCCGTCGGTCGACGAGGGGTCGCGCCACACCTGCACCACGTCGCCCGCGCCGGCGCCGAACGGCGGGTCCGCCCGGACCGCGACCGCGACCGTCCCCGGCGCGAGCGTCGGGCCGATGCCGGCCGCGCGCCCGCCGGCCGCGAGGTACTCGACCGTCCCGTCGTCGGCGAGTTCGACGTCGACGTGGGCCGCGCCGTAGTCGTCGCGGAGCCGCGCGACAAGTCGCTCGCGCAGTTCCTCGACCGTCAGCCCGCGCGGGAACCGGAGCGTCTCGCCCGCGAGCGCATCGGCGGCCCCGGCGTCGAGCGGCTCGTACCCCTCCATCTCCTCGATCTCGTCCGGGAGCTCGACCGCGACGAACCGGCCGACCGCGCCGACGAACCGGCTCACGTCGGCGTCGACGCCGACCGCGCCCGCGAGGAGGCGGGCGCCCGACCGGGCGCCGACCGAGGCCGCGCCCGCGCCGAGGACGAACGCCGCGACGGTGACCGCAACGGTGCCGGTCGACGGGACGACCTGCCCGGCGCTGAGGAACTGCCGGAGCGCCGTGGTGGTGTTGAGCCACGCGCCGACGACCCCGAGGCCGACCAGCACGGCCAGCCCCTCCGGCATCTCCTCGCGGGCGTACGACCGGTAGACCAGGCTCGCCAGGGTGGCCGCGCCGCCGGCGAGCAGCGTGAGGCCGACCACGCGCACGACCGCCACCGCCGGGCGTTCGAGCGCCGCGAGGAGGTTCATCGGTCCGCCTCCCGGTCGTCGGTCTCCGGAGCGGCTCGCCGGTCGGACGCCGTCGCGGCTGGGTCGGCGTCCTCGGCCGCGTCGTCCCCGCCGGCCGACCGCCCGACCGCCTCCTCGAACCGGTCGAGCGCCGCGCGCGACCCCACGACGTAGAGCAGGTCGCCGGCCGCGAGGTCGGTCGCGCCGCGCGGTGCGACCGTCCACGACCCGTCGCGCCGGACCGCCAGCACCGCGACGCCGTACGCCTCGCGGGGCGCGGCCGCCCCGAGGCTCGCGCCGTCGAGCGGGCTCCCCGCGGGGAGTTCGATCCGGCGGACCCGCTTGCCGTCCCGCCGGAGCAGGGAGAGCAGCTCGAACTCCCGGCGGGTGCCCCTGGCGCGGACCCGGACCGCGGCCGACGCCGCCCGGAGCAGGGTCGCGGCGTCGCGGCGCGCCACCGCGACCGTCGCCCGGCCGTCCCCGCCGGTCGCGCCGGTCGCGGTCGAGGGCCGCCGCACCGGTGGCTCGGGGTCGGTCGCCGCGCCCTCGCCAGTTGCGTCCGCGTCGGCGGGCGCGGTCGGCGTCGCCGCGGGCGACTCGCCGGCCGGCCCCGACCGGGCGCTCAGGACGGTCCCCTCGACCTCGCCGGCGGGCGTCGCGACCGTCACCTCGTCGGCGCGGGCCAGCCCGGTCGGCACCAGCGCGTCGACCGAGACCGCCCGCCGGCCCTGGGGAACGCGCCGGGAGAGCGCGCCGGCCGGCGGGGCCGCGCTCACGGTCGCCCGGCCCTTCGGGTCGATGCTCGCGGTCACCTCCTCGAGGTCGTGCTCGGTCCGGAGCCGCTCCTCCAGCCGGCGCTCGAGCTCCGACAGCGGGAGGTCGGCCGGGAACGTCCACTCGCCCTCCCGGATCGTCGCCCGGAGCTCCGGCGAGAGCGACGGGTAGCCCTCGACGTCGCCGACCTCGCCGGTCACCCGGACCCGGACCCGGCCGAACCGGCCCACGCGCTCGACGGCGTCGGCCGACAGCCCGCGCTCGCGGAGCCCCCGGAACGTGAACCGGCGGGGGAGCTCGGCGCCCATCCGGTCGCCCTGGGCGTGGGCGTAGAGGGTCGCCATCATCACGACCAGCGCCGACACCAGCGCGGTGGGCGAGGTGACGAACTGGGGGTCGAGCAGGCCGAGCAGCCCGCCCTGGATGCCGGCGAGCGCGACGCCGAACACCAGGACACCGAAGCCGGGGATCGTGACGCCGGTGAAGTACTTGAACGTGAACCCGAGCGACCACGCGACCAGCGCGGGCACGACGGCGGTCAGCACCCCGAGGTAGAGGCCGAGCAGCAGATCGACGACGAGGTCGGGACCGAGAGGCATGCGTTACGTTCCGGACAGACAGACCACCCCCAAAGAACTACCGACCTTTTTTAATCGGGACCGAGAGAACCACCGGTATGGAGGCGGGAACTCGTCGCGGCTGGGTCGGCGTCCGGCTCGCCGTGACGCTGACGTTCGCGGTGGCGGTCCTCTCGATAGCCACCGGCGTCTCCAGCATCGGGTTCACCGCGGCGTCGACCCGGAACCTCTTCGGCGGCGGGATCCCCCAGTGGGCCCAGGAGACCGCCGGGTTCACCGGGACGCTGACCGGCTTCCTGATGCTGGCCAGCGCGCTCGGCATGCGCCGCGGTCTGCGGGTGGCGTGGTACTCGACCGCGCTGCTGCTCCCGCTGACCGCGGTCCAGGGGCTGGTCCAGTCGAGCCCGTACTCGCTGCCGCTCGTGGTGGTGTCGCTCGCGTCGCTGCCGGTGGTCGCGCTGGCGCGCCACCGGTTCGACCGCGAGCTCGACCTGTCGACGACCCAGCTCGCGGCGCTGGCCGCGCTCGCTGGCGTGCAGGTGTACGGCACCACGGGCACGTACGCCCTCGCCGACCACTTCCAGAACGTCGAGACGCCGCTGGACGCCTTCTACTACACGCTGGTCACCGCCAGCACCGTGGGGTACGGCGACCTCACGCCGACGACCCAGACCGGCCGGCTGTTCGGCATGACGGTCGTGGTCCTCGGCACCGCGAGCTTCGCCATCGCGCTGGCCTCGCTGCTGGGGCCCGCCATCGAGGCCCGCCTCGCCACTGCACTCGGAAGAATGACAGAATCACAGCTCGAACTCCTCGAAGACCACGTCATCGTCCTCGGCTACGGCGACCTGACCGAACCCATCCTGGCCGAACTCGACGGCCAGACCGAGTTCGTGGTCGTCACGCCGGAACCGCAGCGCGCGACCGAACTCGGCGACAGGGGGTTCAAGGTCCTCAGGGCCGACCCGAGCGACCAGGAGCCGCTGCGCCGGGTCGGCATCGACGAGGCCCGCGCCGTCGTCGCCGCCACCAACAACGACGCCGAGGACGCGCTGGCGGTGCTGACCGCCCGGCAGTTGAACCCCGACATCCGCATCGTGGCGGCCGCCACCGACCGCGAGAACGTCGACAAGCTCCGGCGCGCCGGGGCCGACTCGGTCATCAGCCCGACGACCATCGGCGGCCACCTGCTGGTGCGGTCGGCGCTCGGCAGCGACGGGATGGAGGGCGTCGCCGACCGGCTCTCCGGCGAGTCGGCGAAGCGGTGAGTCCGTCGAGGCCGCCGCTCGGCGAGGTCGAGCGGCGGTCCCGCGCCGCGTTCCCCAAGGTTATTTGAGCCGGCGCGGGACTCCCGGACATGCGGCTCCTCCAGATCGCCGTGCCGGTCGGCAAGCGCGACGGCGTCGAGCGAGTGCTGTCGGACAAGGAGGTCGACTACTTCCTCACCGACGAGACCTCGGGGCGCGACTACGCGGCGCTCGTGTTCGTCCCGGCGGGGCCCGAGGACGTGGAGGCCCTGGTGGACGAGCTTCGAGCGATAGGCATCGAGCGGGAGGGGTACGTGACCGTCGGCAGGCTCGAGACGGTCCTGTCCGACCGGTTCGAGCGCCAGCAGCACGACGGACCCACCGCCGAGAGCACCGTCGAGGAGACCGAGGGTCGGATCGCACGAGAGGAACTCCGCGCTCGGGCCGCGGCGGTCGCGCCGATAACGCCGAACTACGTCGTCTTCACTGTCGTGAGCACGATCATCGCCACGGCCGGGCTGCTGATGAACAGCGCCGCGGTGGTCGTCGGCTCCATGGTGATCGCCCCGCTCATCGGCCCGCCCATAGCCGCGAGCGTCGGGAGCATCCTCGACGACGACGCCCTCTTCCGCACGAGCGTGAAGGCGCAGTTCCTCGGCCTGCTCGTCGCGGTCGCGAGCGCCGCCGCGTTCGCCGGCCTCATCCGGGCGACGGTGATGCCCCACGCCGACCTGCTCCTCGTCGAGCAGGTCGCCGAACGCATCAATCCTGGCGCGCTCGCCCTCGTGGTCGCGCTCGGCGCCGGCGTGGCGGGTGCGATGTCGCTCACGTCCACGACGAGCGTCGCGCTGGTCGGGGTCGCCATCGCCGTCGCCCTCATCCCGCCGGCGGCGACCGTCGGTCTCGGGATCGCCTACGGCGACCCGACCGCCGCCGTGAGCGCCGGGGTCCTCGTCCTCATCAACGTCCTGTCGATCAACGTCGCGAGCCTCGGGACGCTCTGGGTCCAGGGCTACCGGCCGGAACACTGGTTCGCCGAGCGGGCCGCCCGGCGAGCGGTCGTCCGGCGCGCGGCCCTGCTCCTCGCGGCCGTCCTCGTGCTCTCGTCGGCGCTCGTCGTCACGACCATCAACGTCGCGGAGAACGCGGAGTTCGAACGGACGGTCTCCGAGGTAGCGTCCGAGACGGACGCCCGCGTCCTCTCGACCGACGTGTCGTATCGGACGGAGCTCTTCCTCCGCCACCCCACCGCGGTGACGATCCGGACCGTGGGCGGTCCGACGGGCACGGCGGCCGCCCTCCGGGAGCGGGTCCGGACCCGGACGCGGCAGGACGTGACGGTCGTCGTGATCCGGGAGAGCGGGGAGGTCTCGACGGCGCGACCGACCCGCCCGTCGTCGTCGGCCGAACGCGGGGGCGTCTCGCCGGCGTTGGCGACTCCCGGTCCCGACAACCGCGCCAGGGTTTCGGCGGTCGCGTAGCGCAGCGCGGCGCCGACGCGACTCGGGCGCCTCCGGCTATCGCCACGTATTTCCTGTCCCGGGGCCCGCTTTCGGTATGGTCGCACCGGTACGGGACCACGAGTCCCAGCACGACGCCATCGACGACCTCCCGCTGGTCACCAGGTCGGCCCGCGTCACGGACGTCACCCGGATGGACCGCGACCGGCGAGCGGAGGCCACCGCCGCGGTCGCGCGCTGGCTCGAGGACCGCGGGGTCGCCGACGAGTACGGTCCGGTCGAGGGGGCCGACGACTGCAGGCGGCTGTCGGCCCGGCTCGGTCGCGACGGCCGTCCGGCGCTCGCCCGCCGGGTCGCGACGCTCGCCGAGCGGTTCGAGCGGTCCGGACCCATGCTCGCGGCCGTCCGGTTCCGGACGGAGGCGGACGTCGACTTCCTCGCCGGGCAGTACGTCGGTGTCCGATACCGCGGCACGTCGCGGGCGTACTCGCTGGCGAGTTCGCCCACGGAGGAGGAGCTGGAGATCTGCGTCCGGCGGGTCCCGGACGGGCGGCTCTCGCCGCGGCTCTGCACCGACCTGGCCGTCGGCGACGAGCTGACGATACGCGGCCCGTACGGCGAACTGGTCCTCCAGGACCCCTCCCCGCGGGACGCGGTGTTCCTCGCCACCGGGACGGGGGTCGCGCCGTTCAAGAGCATGATAGACTACCTCTTCGAGACCGGCCTGGACGAACACGCGGGGACCAGACGGGACGTCTGGCTGTTCCTCGGGGCGGCCTGGGAGGACGACCTCCCGTACCGGGAGGCGTTCCGCGAACTCCACCGGACCCGCGAGAACTTCCACTTCGTCCCGTGTCTGACCCGCGAGCCCGTCCTCTCGGAGTGGGACGGCGAGACCGACTACGTCCAGCACGCGCTGCTCAAGCACACCGACCGGACGGCGGTGACCGCCGGCCTGGGCGAGCACTGCGAGCGCTGGCTCCGGGAGCCGCCGCGATCCGGCGTCGACGCCCGCATCGACCCGGCGAACGCCGAGGTGTACGCCTGCGGCATCAACGCGATGGTCCACGACCTCGTGAGGACCGCCGAGCGACTCGGTATCCCGGAGTCCCGGATCGAATCAGAAGGGTTCGGATAGCCGGTCCCGGAGGCGGCCGCCGACCGCGTCAGCCCCGGTGGACGACCGCCACGTCGCAGTCGAGGTCGTGGATGCGCTCGAACGTCGGCGGCGAGACGAACCGCGAGGCGGCCGACCGGTCGGTGCTCGCGCCCACGATGACCAGGTCGTAGTACTCGTCGTTGGCCGCGAGGAACGACTCGATGGACGCCCGCGACACCCGGGTCTCGAACGACCCCTCGAACGTCTCGACCAGGTTCGCCAGCGTGGCCTCGGCCGACCGGCGCTCGTTCTCCCGGTCGATGCACGTGCAGACGCTGATGGACCCCGCGAGGCCGGTGAGCCGCTGGGCGAAGTCGATCATGGCGTGGGCGGTGTCGCCGGGCCGCCGGATCGGGACCATCACCCGCTTCCAGCGCTCGCGCGACCCGCCGGCCGACCGGAACGCGATGGCGTCGATGTCGCTGCGGAACAGCCCCCGGACGAACCCCGACAGGCTGCCCCTCTCCTCCTCGTAGGGGGTGACCACGAGGTCGCAGTTGGTCTCGCGGGCGGTCTTGAGCACCGTCCGCGCGGGGTCCTCGCCGTCGCCGACCACGACCACCTGGCAGGGGACCCCGACCTTGGTCTCGATGCGGTTGGCCTCGGTCTCCAGGCGCTGGGCCGACTCCTCGGCGACCTGGACCTCCTCGGTCTCGGCGCCCTCGGCCTCGGCGGCCACCGGGTCCACGAGTTCTGTGTCGGCGTCGCCGGTCGGCACCTGCATGGTCCGGGCGGCCTCCTCGATGGCCTCCCGGTCGACCACGTCGAGCAGGACGACCTTCCCGGCGTCGTGGGCCGCCGCGAGCCGCGCGCCGAACATGGCGGCCTCGTGGCTCCGCTCGCCGCGCATCGGGACCAGGACGTGGTCGTCGCCCTTCGTCGACTGGTAGAGGAAGCGCGACCGGCGCTCGTAGAACTGCTCGCGCCAGACGTGGAACGCGCCGGCCACGATGGTGCTGGCGACGAACACCGACACGACGAACTGGAGGAAGAACTCGTCGAAGCCGACCGGGTCGCTGAACGCCGGCGCGATGAGCGCCAGCAGCGCGGTCGAGAACGCCGAGGGCTCCTCGAAGTCGAGCGCCCACGTCACTCCGCCGGTGAGGAAGATGGCCAGCGCGGCCTCGACCGGCGAGACGAGCAGGCCGCTCGCGCCCAGCGGGTCCCGCATCGACGTGTGGAGCCCGACCCAGATGGCGAGGGTGCCGCAGAGCGCCCCGGCCGTGAGGCCGCCGACGAACTTGGTCGGCGAGGCGTACCTGCCCTCCGGCTCGGCGAACAGGGTGAACGTGCCCGACGCCAGCGGCGGGAACAGCACGAACGGCAGCACGTCCACGGAGTTCGCGAGGGCGGTCACGGCCGCGATGAGCAGCGGGACCAGCAGCAGCACCGAGAGGTGGATGAGGTTGGAGGTGTGCTCGATCCACCGGCGGAACTCCCGCACCTCGCGCCGCTCGAACCGGCGCAGCCGCCGGCGAGCGGCGTGATACCGCGAGCGCAGACCGTCCGACATTACCGACACGTCGGCGGTCGCGCCTCAAGTATCTGTCCGCTCGCGGACCGGCGTCTCCGACCCGGAAGCCGGCGAACGCCGGCCGTCGCCGGTGCCGCCGGCGCACCGGGCCGGGAGGTCGGTCCGGCCGCTCGGCGCGGGCCGCGCGGCTACGCCGCGAGGTCGACCACGGCGTCGAGCGAGATGCGGATGGCGCGCTCGACGTTGTCCCTGGCCTTCTCGGGGAGCTCGTCGTCCTCGGTCTCGCCCTTCTGGGTGCCCTCGACCAGGTTGCCGTCGACGGTGCAGATGGCGCCGGCCCGCATGTCCCGCCGGCGCGTCAGCGAGAAGACGGCGGCGGCCTCCATCTCGACCGAGAGGATGTTGGCGGCCTCCCAGTCGGCGACGTACTCGTCGGTCTCGGCGTAGAAGGCGTCGTCGCTCGCGATGGGGCCGACGTGGACGTCCTCGTCGTTGGCCTCCGCGGAGTCGACCAGCGCGGTCAGGACGTCGTAGTCGGGCACTGCGGGGTACTCGACCGACTCGTAGCGCTTGCTGGTGCCCTCGTTCTTCGCCGCGCCGGTCGCGACGATCATGTCGCCGATCTCGATGCCCTCCTGGAGCGCGCCGGTCGTGCCGACCCGGATGACGGTCTCGACGCCGACCTCGCAGAGCTCCTCGACCGCGATCGCCGCGGAGGGACAGCCGATGCCGGTCGAGCAGATCGTGAGGTCGGTGCCCTCGTAGGTGGCGTTGACGACCTTGTACTCGCGGTTCTCCGCGACGACCTCGGAGCTGTCACAGAGGCCGGCGATGCGGTCGACCCGGCCGGGGTCGCCCGGGATGAGCGCGATGTCGTTCACGTCGCCCTCCTCGACGAGCAGATGGGGCTGTTTCGCCATGGGGGTGGGTTCTCGCGAGCGGGAGAAAAAGCGTGCGGGTTCCGACCGGGTGGGTCGTCGAGCGGCGTTTCAGGCCTGACCGGGGAACTGCTCGTCGAGGAACGCCTCGACCTCCTCGAAGGTCGGCGCGGTCCGGGCGCCCTCCTCGGTCGCGGCCAGCGCGCCGCAGGCGTTGGCGAACTCTAGCGCGCGCTCGTAGTCGGCGCCCTCGGCCAGGACCCCGCCGTCACGGAGCAGCACTGCGAGGAAGCCGGCGGCGAAGGCGTCGCCCGCACCCGTGGTGTCGACCGCCTCGGCGTCGAAGCCCGGGTGGTCGTAGGAGGCCGCGGGCGTGTCGACCCGGGCGCCGTCCTCGCCGTACTTGATGACGACGACCCGGCCGTGGAGCTCCGAGGAGGGGTGTTCGAGGTCGCTGTCCAGCAGCGCCCGGGCCTCGCGGTCGTTGAGGAAGACGACGTCGGAGTAGGCCAGCGCCTCGGTGTAGTCCCGCTCGGCGAGCCGCCGGCCGGGGTCGAAGCTCACGCTGACGCCCGCGTCGGTCGCGACCCCGGCGAGCTCGGCGGCGGTGTCGGGCCGCTGGCTGGTCAGGTGGAGGTGGTCGGCCCCGGCGACGTACTCGGGGTCGACGTCAGTGGGTGCGACCGCCTCGTTGGCGCCCTCGTTGCCCAGCACCATCACCTCGCCCTCCTCGTCGACGATGAGGTACTTGGTGGTCGTCTCGGCGTCGGGCACCTCCAGCAGGTGCGAGCAGTCGACGCCCGCGGCCTCGAGCCCCCGGCGGGCGAACTCGCCGGTCTCGTCGTCGCCGACGCTGCCGATCAGGCCGGCGTCGAAGGCCATGCCGGCCAGCGCGACCGAGACGTTGGCGGCGCTGCCCCCGCCGGACCGGATCTGGGAGTCGATGCGGGCCTCGCCGTCGGGCGTCGGGAGGGCGTCGACCCGGAGGGTCACGTCCCAGTTGACGTGGCCTGCGGTGACTACGTCGACCATGGCTGGCGACCGTGGCGGCGATTTGCGCGCGACATACCGCCACGGTACGCACCCGGCCGTCAAAACGCTGGCGGGAACGCGAATCGAGGCCCCAGCCGGCGTCGGAAACCGCAGTGCGAGTCGAGTAGAAACGGCGCAGGGTCGACTGCCGGAGTTCGGAGAGACCGGCAGTTGCCGCGATGGAGCGGGCGGCTACCCGGTCACGACGAAGAGTAGCAGGTTGTGCGCGCCCGGGCCGAGGCCGACCGCGGCCACCGCCCCGAGCAGCAGGAACCCCTGCCGGGGGTCCTCCCGGACGAAGTCGGCGAACAGCACCACCACGACTTCGGCGATGACGAGTTTCACGAGCACGAACAGCCACCCGACGCCGATGGCCTCGGCGGTCGGCAGCGACGCCGCCACCTCGAGCACCGCCCGCGAGATCGGGGTCCGCTCGCCGAACCCGAGCAGGTCGACGCCGACCGCGGTCGACACCGCGTCGAGCGCGTGGCCGAACAGCGCCAGCGCGCCGACCGCGCCGGTCGCGGCGGTCACGCCCGGGTAGGTCCGCCGGGTCGCGGCCCAGAGCGCCGCGGCCAGCAGCGTCGCCACGACCAGCCCGACCAGCGGCCAGAACAGCCGGAGGCCGTCCGGGGCGCCCCGGGCCAGCGCGTAGCCGACGACCCCGAGCGCGGTCAGCGTCCCGACCGCGGCCAGCGGCCGCTCGGGGGCCGCGTCCGACCGAATCGCCGCGAGCCAGACGACGCCGGCGACGGCGAACGTGGAGAGGTAGACCGCGGGCGTGCCGAGCAGCGGTTCGACCGCCGCGGGCGCCCAGCCGAGGACGAACAGCGCGTGGAGGCTCGACCCGACGACCACCCACGGCGCCAGCGCCAGGACGGTCCGGTCGGAGACGGCCGGGTCGGCCCGGACCAGCGCCCCGCCGACCAGCCCCACCGCCGCCAGCAGGACCACCAGGTACGGCAGCGGCGGGAGCGCGAACCCCTCTGGAAGCACCATGGCGGAGACAGCGGAGCGCGGGGCCGAAAGGTTTGCGATACGCGGGACCGGGCGCCGCGGTCGGGTACCAGACTCCGGTCGTGGGTCCGTGTCCGACAGAAAACATTTACCGGCACCCGCGGAACCCGCGGCCATGCGACGCCGCACCCTCCTCGCCCTGACTGGATCCTCCGTCGCGGGTCTCACGGGCTGCCTCGGCGGAACGCGGACCGGTGGGACGACCGACTCGACCACTGACGCGGCGACGGGAACCACGGCCGACTCGACCGGGACGACCGACCGACGCACCACAGACGAGACCACCGTGAACGCCGACGTTTCGATCGCGGTCGACGCCCTCCAGCCGGGACTGGTGACGAGGGGCACGCCCGACTCCATCGGAGTCCACCCGACCGACGGCCAGTACCTCCTGCTCGACGTGACCGCCGAGGGTCCCGCGCCGCCGTCGGCCGACGACTTCGCGTTCCAACTCGGCGAGACGGCGCGCATGCCGGTCACGATGGAGCAGTCGCGGCGCATCTGGCGGTTCCACGGCGAGAAGAACTGGCGCTACGACGGGGACTCGGGCGAGGGGCTGCTCCTGTTCGAGCTGCCGGAGTCGGTCGAGTCCGGGGAGCCGGACGAGGCCGCGCTCGCGTGGCCCGGCGGCGAGTGGCGGCCCGACGACGAACTCCGGCGGCGGCTCGTCAGTCCGGAGCCGTCGTTATCGGTCTCGGCCGACCTCCCGGACGAGGTCGTGGCCTCCGAGAACCCGACGATCAGCGTGAGCGTGACCAACGACAGCGACGTGCCGGGCCGGTTCGTCGCCGGGCTGAACCGCGCCGGTCCGATGGTCGCCCACACGCCCGTGTCGCGGATCTCGATGCTCGTTCCCGCCGGCGAGACGAAGACCTGGAAGCTGAACGACGACTCCCTCATGGGCGGCCCTTCGGACGAGAACGTCGGCGACGGCGACCCGGACATGACCTACTACCTCGACTGGGGCGACGAACGCGTCGAGCGCAACGTCCGGTACGTTCAGCCCGCGACCTCGACGACCGAGACCCCGTAGAGGCTGGCCTCGCTCGGCACGTCGACGTCGAAGTGGATGCGCTGCTCGACGCCCGCCGGGAGGTCGAACGCCGGCCCCTCGACCGTCCCGACCTCCTCGCCGTCCTCGTCGTAGAACGCCGCGACCGGCACCACCTCGGTGTCGTCGCCGGTGTTGGCCACCGTGGCGGTCAACGTCACCTCGCCGACGGGCGGCAGTCCGGCCGGGCCGACGTCCTCGGCCTCCTCGACCCCGGAGTCGACGACCGCGAGGTCCTCGTCGGTCTGCTCGCGGCTCTCCCGGTAGATGTGGATGCGGTTGCGCGCCGACCGGAGGGCGCGAGCGGCCTCCTCGTCGTCCAGCAGCTCCTCGACCCGGAGCAGTTCGTTGTCGATCACGTCGAGGTCGCCCTCGACGTCGCCCAGGTCTTGGTCGGCGAACGCGTCGAGCCGGTCGTACACCGTCTCGAGCTCGTCGTCCAGGTCGGCGTCGGTCTCCTCGCGGGCGCGGCGCAGGTCGTCTCGGATGTCGAGTATCGGTGGTATCGAAGCCACGGTCTCTCCCGTCAGAACTCCGGCCGCGACCCGGAAGTGTGCTCCGGCCGCGGCGGCTTCGCGCCGGACGCGGACGCAGCCGTCGCTCCGAACGCGCGACGAACGCCGCGAAAAACGACCGGCTGAACTCGGCTACCGGGTCTCCGCGTCGGCGGTCGGCGTGCGACGCTCGACGCCCCGGGACCGGTACGCGTTGTAGCCGGCCAGGACCGCGACCAGCGCGCCGCTTATCACGTCGCTCCAGAACGAGGCCGCGCCGGTCGTCTCGAAGAGGAACGGCGCGACGACCATCCAGAGGCCGAGCAGCGCGACCAGCGACGCGGCGCCGGTGTTGATGCCCTCCGGGTCGTCGGCCTGGAGCGCGTTGTAGCCGGCGATGATGCCGATGGCGGCGCCGACCACGACGTCGTTCCAGAAGTTGGCCGCGGGTATCGGTGCGAAGACGAACGCCCCGACCACGATCCAGCCGCCGATCAGGGCCGTCGCCGCCGAGACGTACCCCCCGATGTCGTCGTCTCTCCGTGTCGTTTCGCTCATGCTGGGACCCCCGTTCGGAGTTGGCGCGGGACGTCGATAAATCGAACGGGCACCGGGGAGCCGCCCGGCCGAATGACACCTTTTTTCGCGTTCGCCGCGAGACGAACGGGTATGACCGACGAGAACGCCCCGGGCGAGCGCGCGCCGGACGGCCGGTCGACCGGCGAGCGCCCGTCGGACGACCCGCTGGCGTGGGAGCTGCTCGACTCGGAGGTCGCCTACTCCTGTCCGGGCTTCGACGTCCGGCGCGAGCGGGTCCGGCTCCCCGACGGCACCGAGACCGACTTCGACTACCTCGCCGAACCCGAGAGCGTCGTCGTCCTCCCGTTCACGCCGGACGGCGACGTGGTCGTGATCGAGGAGTGGCGCCAGCCCGTCCGGCGGGTCAACCGGAGCCTCCCGGTCGGCGGGACCGAGCCCGACGACGGGGACCTCGCGGCCGCGGCCCGCCGGGAGCTCCGCGAGGAGACCGGCCACGAGGCCGACGGCGTCGAGCTGCTCACCAGCGTCGAACCCGCCAACGGCGTGGCGAACTCCGTCCTGCACTTCTTCGTGGCCCGGGGCTGTACGCCGACCGCCGAGCAGCAGCTCGACGCCGACGAGTCCATCCGGGTCGACACCACGACGTTCGAGGCGCTGCGCGACCACGTCGCGAGCCGGGAGATCCGCGACGCCCGGACGACCCTCGGCGTGCTCTACTACGAGGCGTTCGGCGACTGACTCGCGGACCGCTCGGCGACCGAACGGCGGAGTCTGGCGACTGAGAGGGACAGCGCTCAGCGAGCGACGGGCCAGCGTTCGGTGGGCGGCGGGCCAGCGTTCGGCGAGCGAGCGACCGGAGAACGTCGGCGAGCCGGAATTATAGACCGTCAGAACGGTATCAGGGAGGAATTAACCGGTCGAATCATAGCTCGTAAAACATTTAAGCCTTACCTGAGTTACATCAAACGAGCAACTCCGCCACCGCGACTGCCCTCCACACTCGGGAGCCGTCCGTGAGCGCGAGTTGCGTTAGAGACATGAAACTCCGAACGCTAGCCCTCATCGTACTGGTCGTCGGGTCGGTACCCGCCGCGACGGCGCTGACCCCGTCGGCCACCGACTCGACCGCCCTGACAGACTCGACAGTATCGGCAGCACAGGACGCGAACGAGACGACCGAGACCGCCTCGGACGCGGGGTCGGACGGCAGTTCGGCGTCCGACTCGGACGACTCCGACGAGCAGTCGACGGACTACACCAAGCTCTACGTCGAGAGCGACTACGACTATCCGGAGCTCAAGCCCGGGGAGTCGACGACGTTCAACGTCACCGTCGCCAACCGCGAGGACGCCGAGGTCGAGCTCGACCCGCACGTCTACGTGCCCCCGGTCGGCGAGAACCTCCTCGAGAAGTCGTGGGTCTCCATCGAGGGCGACTCGACCGTCGCCGCGGGCGGAGAGACCACCTTCACCGTCACCGTCTCGGTCCCGAAGGACGCCCAGATGGGCCACTACAGCGGCCAGATCGCGTTCACCAACGAGACGGTGACCTACCCCGGCCGCCCCGCCCGCCCGGTCCACGCCGCGGGCATCAGCGTCGAGGTCTGGAAGAAGCCGACCGTCGAGATCGTCTCGAACACCTACCTCCGCGGGCAGGTCGAGGCCGGCGACACCGCGACCAAGCAGATCGTCATCGAGAACAACGGCGACGAGACCGTCCCGCTCAGCCCGCAGTACAAGACCGAGCGCGACCGGTACCACGGCAGCAGCTCCTCGAAGATCGACCCCTCGTGGGTCGACATCGACGCCCCGTCGAGCATCGGCGCGGGCGAGACCGCGACCGTCACCGTCACGTTCTCCCCGCCGGAGGACGCCGAGAGTAACCGCTACCGCGGCGAGCTCGACCTCGGTCTGAAGGACCCCCACCGCGACGACGACAACAACTACTGGCAGCGCGTCAGCATGAACTTCGACGTCTGGAACCAGCCCGACGAGCCGTTCGAGACGTCGTTCGACGTGAGCGAGGACGCCCAGAACATCACGCTCACCCTCTCGCCGCGGTCGGGCTACGGCACCAGCAGCGACTCCGAGCCGGCGAGCTTCGACGTGACGTTCGTCAAGCCCGACGGCACCGCGGTCGACGCCGAGCGCGTCCGCGTCTCCGACAGCGGCTACGTCGACCTGAGCGAGTCGAACGACCCCAACGCCCAGCAGCAGGGCGAGTACTCGTTCCGCAGCGGCGGCCAGCAGTTCGTCTACCGCATCGACGACCCCGAGGCCGGCAGCTGGGACCTCCGGGTCATGCCCGAGAACGTCATCGGGTTCAGCTACGAGATCACCCGGAACGAGACCGCAGAGTAAGCGATTCGCGGACTCATTTTTTGGCGGCGTCGTACCGTCGGCCGTGACGGCGGGTGTACCGTCGACCAGAACGACGCGTAGTGTATCGCGCGAATCGTAGTTTATCGCGCAGCCCCGTCGGCTCTCGGCGAGAAATATCCGCGTTTAATGGGCGAACAGCGGGACGGCGGCCGACGGCCTCAGTCGCCGGTCTCGACCGCGAGCGAGTAGTCGGCGACCGCGCGGGCGTCCTCGCCGGTGCCGGGGTAGACCAGCTCGAACGACCACGTCCGGCCGGGCGAGAGGTCCGACGCGTTCGCGGTCGCGCTGTCGAGCGGTTCACCGTCGGCGTCCTCGAACGTCGCGGTCACCGTCGCCTCCGGGACCGTCTTCTCGGAAACGTTGCGGACCGTCCCGGTCACCCGGGCCAGTTCGCTCTCGGACCCCTCGTTCGACCGGACGAGCTCGCTGCTCGCCAGTTCGAGCCGGGGCGCGGGGTCCGTCGTGGCGGTCGGCGTCGCGTCGGTCGTCTGCGATTCGGTCGGGGACTCGCTGTCCGTCGGGTCGCCGCCGAGGCGACCGCCACAGCCGGCGAGGGCGGTCGCGCCGACGACGCCGAGGAGGGCGCGGCGTCGCATGGTCTCACGTCGGACAGCTCACAGATAAACGTTCTGAGTGGCGCCGGCGAACGGAACCCTTACCCGCCCACTCCGGCAACAGCGGGGCAATGAGAGACCACTTCGAGATCCGCGACCACGACGCTAACGGTCGCATCGGGGAGCTGACGGTGCCCCGGGCCGGCGTCACCGTCGAGACGCCCGCGCTGCTGCCCGTGGTCAACCCCCACGTCCGGACGGTCGAGCCCTCGCGGCTCGGATCGGAGTTCGGCGCCGAGATACTCATCACCAACTCCTACATCTTCTACGGCAGCGAGGACTACCGCGAGGCGGCGCTCGACCGCGGCCTCCACGACGTGCTCGGCTTCGACGGCGCCATCATGACCGACTCGGGGTCGTTCCAGCTCGCGGAGTACGGCGAGATCGACGTGACCACCCCGGAGATCCTCGAGTTCCAGCGCGACATCGGTTCGGACATCGGGACGCCAGTCGACATCCCGACGCCACCGGACGTGCCCCGCGAGCGGGCCGAGGAGGAGCTGGCGACCACGCAGGAGCGGCTGGAGGTCGCCGAGGGCGTCGACGTCGGCGAGATGTTGGTGAACGCGCCGGTCCAGGGGTCGACCTACCCCGACCTCCGGGAGGAGGCGAGTCGCCACGCCGAGGCCACCGACCTCGACGTGTTCCCGGTCGGCGCGGTGGTCCCGCTGATGAACGACTACCGGTACGCCGACATGGTCGACGCGGTGGCCGCGGCCAAGCGCGGGCTCGGGGTCGACGCGCCGGTCCACCTGTTCGGCGCGGGCCACCCGATGATGTTCGCGCTGGCGGTCGCGATGGGCTGTGACCTCTTCGACTCGGCGGCCTACGCGCTGTACGCCCGCGACGACCGCTACCTCACGGTCCGGGGCACCGAACTGCTCGACGACCTCGACTACTTCCCCTGCTCGTGTCCGGTCTGCACCGACTACACCCCCGCCGAACTCCGGGGCCTCGACGACCGCGAGCGCGAGGAGCTGCTGGCCGAGCACAACCTCCACGTCACCTTCCGGGAGATGCGGACGGTCAAGCAGGCGCTCCGCGCCGGGAACCTGCTCGAACTCGTCGAGACCCGGGCCCGGGCCCACCCGGCGATGCTCGACGGCTACCGCGCGCTGGGCGACCACGCCGCCCAGCTCGAGCGCGAGGACCGGACCTCGAAGGGCGCCTTCTTCTACCTCTCGGGCGAGAGCGCCCGCCGGCCCGAGGTCGCGCGCCACCACGACCGGCTGGCGCGGCTGGACCCCGAGGGCGACGTCCTGCTGACCGAGGGCGGCCCCAGCGACCGCTACGACGAGTCCTGGCGGGTGGTCGCGCCGTTCGGCCCGTTCCCGCGGGACCTCTCGGAGACCTACCCCCTGACCGCCGAGGTGCCCGAGCGCATGGACGCCGAGGGGTACCGGTCGGCCGCCGAGGGGGTCGCCCGGCTCGCCGAGGCGAACCCCGACGCGGCGTTCACGCTGGCCCATCACGGCTGGCCAGCCCACGCGCTGGAACTGGTACCCGAACGGGTCGAGACGGTGGACCTGAGCCGGTCGTAGAACGGCCGTCCCGTCGCGCTACCGTATCTCCTGTCGCAGCGCCACCGCCGCGAGGCCGCCCCCGCCGAGCACGGAGCTGTCGACCGCGTCCGCCGCCGACGTCGCCGGACGCTCGGCTACAACGCATTTCCGTCTGAGCGTGGTAGCGGGGTGCATGAGCACCATCGCGCAGCTCGGCGTCCCGGCCGAGGCGTTCGCGCTCCGGGAGACGCTCCCCGAGGTCCCGGACGTCGAGGTCGAGGCCGAGCGGGTCGTCGCCCACGACGACGGCCGCGTGATGCCGTTCGTCTGGGCCGCCGGCGACGACCTCGACGCGTTCGAGGACGCCCTCGCCGACGACCCCTCGGTCGAGAACGAGCGGCGGCTCACCGAGCTGGCCGACGGCCGGTTCTACCAGATGGAGTGGGTCGAGTCGGTCGAGGTGCTGCTCCACTCGATGACCGAGCACGGCGCCGCGGTGCTGAAGGCCCGCGGGCGCGACGACCGGTGGCACCTCCGCATCCTGTTCCCCGACCGCGAGGCCGTCTCCCAGACCAGGGACTTCTCGGCCGACCGCGAGCTCGGCATCGACGTCGAGCAGATCCACGAGCTCGACCGGCGGGACACCCAGGGACAGTTCGGGCTGACGACCCAGCAGTACGAGGCGGTCACGACCGCGCTGGAGTCGGGCTACTACGACGTGCCCCGGGGCACCTCGGCCCGCGACCTGGCCGACGAGCTCGGCATCTCCCACCAGGCGCTGTCCGAGCGGCTCCGGCGTGGCCACGGGACGCTGGTCGGGAACGCGCTGACCGTCGGGGCGGCGGACGACGAGGCGGAGGACGAGCCCGAGCGGGTCGTCGAGTAGCCGATCCGTCTCGCAAGATAGTTGCCCGTCGGCCCCCGACCCGGAGGTATGACCGACTACTTCGAGGTCCACGACCGGGACGGCCCGGCGCGGCTCGCCGAGCTGCGGCTCGCCGACCCGGTGACCACTCCGGCCGTCGCCGACGGGTTCGTCGCGGACGCCGGCAGCCTCTGGACCGCCGACCGCGAGCTCTCGGAGGGGAGCGACGACGAGCTCACTATCCTGCCCCACCGGGGCTTCCCGAGCGGGACCGACGAGGAGGTGATGGCGTCGTTCGCGGTCGAGTACCCCGACGTCGACTACCCGAGCGCCGCTGTCGTCGCGCCCGAGACCGCCGAGGACTTCGGGACCGACGCCTACGTCCTGTCGGGCGCCCAGGGGTTCGTCGGCCACGGCGCGGGGTTCAAGGACGCCGTCATCGAGACGCGCGAGGCGATCCCGGCCGACAGCGCGCTCTACCTGCCGGGCGTCGCCACGCCCGCGAACGTCGCCACGCTGGTCTACGCCGGCGTCGACCTCGTCGACACCGACCGCGCGGTGGTCGCCGGGACGCAGGGCGAGTACCTCACCACCGAGGGCACCCACTACCTGGAGGACCTCTCGGAGCTGCCCTGCGCCTGTCCGGCCTGCCAGCAGCCGGTCTCGGAGTTCACCCGCGAGGACTGCGCCGACCACAACGTCAACGCGCTCCGCGCGGAGCTGGGCATCGTCCGCGAGCGCGTCCGGAACGGCCGGCTCCGCGACTACATCGAGGGGCAGGCCCGCCACGACCAGTGGCTCACCGCCGCGTTCCGGGAGTTCGACCAGCAGTGGAGCTACCTCGAACAGCGCACGCCCGTGCTCCGGGACGCCGAGCTCTCGGCCGCGACCGAGGACACCATCCGGCGGGTCGAGATCCAGCGGTTCGCCGAGCGGGTCACCACCCGGTACCGCAACCGGTTCGACAACCCGCTGGTGCTGGTGCCCTGCTCGGCGACCAAGCCCTACAGCGAGTCCCAGAGCCACGGCCAGTTCCACGACGCGATCCAGTTCCGGGGCCACACCGTCTCGATGACCTCGCCCATCGGCGTGGTCCCCCAGGAGCTCGAACTGACGTACCCGGCCCAGCACTACGACTCGGTGGTGACCGGCCGGTGGTCCGAGGACGAGAAGGAGTTCGTCGCCGAGGTGCTCCGGCGCTACCTCGAGCGCAACGAGTATCCCAGGGTCATCGCTCACGTCCCCGAGGAGGGGTACCGGGACGTCTGCGAGCGCGTCGAGGACGCCCTGGGCCTGGAGTTCGAGTACACCGTCGAGGACCACCCCACGACCACCGAGTCGCTGGGCAACCTGATGCGGACCCTCGACGGCGAGCTCAAGTACGGCAAGCGCGAGCGCCAGCACAACACCGTGAAGGCCATCGCCGACTACCAGTTCGGCGGCGTCGACGAGCGGGGCTCGTCGGCTCGCGGGACGTCGTCCCGCGGTGGCGCCGGCGACGCCCTGTTCGAGGACATCCGGACCCAGGCCCGCTACCCCAAGCTCCGGGTCCACGACAGCGACGGCGAGCAGCTCGCGGCGATGGTGCCCCAGTACGGCGTGCTGTCGCTCACCCTCGAAGGCGCCCGCCGGTGGGTCGACTCCGACGCCCCGACCAAGCGCGTCGAGATCGACAGCTTCGCGCCCCACGGCAGCGTCCTCGCGCCGGGCGTGGTCGACGCCGACGACGACATCCGGGTCGGCGACGAGGTCGTCGTCGAGGGACCGAAGGCGTTCGCGGTCGGCCGGGCCGAGATGTCCGGGCCGGAGATGGCCGAGAGCACCCGCGGGATCGCGACATCGGTCCGCCACGTCGAGGAGAAGTAGTCGCGGACGCCGTCGACTGACGGGCGGCCGCTCGCTCAGTCGTCGGCCGGCAGCTCGGACGAGAAGAGGTCCTCCGGGACGGCGCCGACCTGCATCAGCATCGGCAGCATGCCGACCTCCTGCCACGTCTCGGCGAGCTTGCCGTCCTCGAACCGGTCGATCTCGATGCCGGTGATCGTCACCTCCTCGTTCGTGGGCTCGATGTTCCCCATCTCGCCGACGTGGGTGCCGGTCTGCTTCCAGCGGATCACGACGTGATCGCCCGTCGAGAGGAGCTGCTCGATCTCCAGGCGCCCGTCGACGATGCCGGCGCCCATCTCGGCCATCTGTCGGTAGCCCTCGCGGCCGCCGGGCCACTCGGCGTCCTCCGGCATCGACGGGTCGTGGAGGACGTAGTCCTCGGCGACGAGTTCGTCGACGGCGTCGTAGTCGTGGTTCTGCCAGACCTCCTCGAAGAGCCGCCTGGCGGCGGCTTCGTTGTCCTCGGCTGTGGTCATGCTGTCTCCCCCGCGCTCTGACGGGTTACAGCGGCGGACGCGCCGTGATCGCTTAGTTATGAACCGCGAGTCCGGTGGAACTCGATCTTACCGAAGAGCGGCCTCGCGTCCACAACCCGTTGGCGAGCTATCACGATGGGGCTTCCCGTCGGTATCGGGCGGCTGTCGACCCAGACCGCGAGCGGTCCCGGTTCGGCGCTCGGCACTCCCTCCGAACGTCGCGGTCGTTCCGTTCAGTTTTCACTCGTCAGTCAGTAAATGCTCGGACGTATCCGGCCCATACCCGCGCGTATCCGGTGAATAACCTTGGCGCCGCGCGGCGTACCCGGGGACGACATGGGCACACCGCAACTGGAGTTCGACAGCGACGTGGCCGACCGCATCTACCGGTACGTCGAGCGCCACGGGTCGGCGACCCGCGAGGAGGTCCGCGACGCGGTCCGGGTCGAGGAGACCGCCGGCGCCAAGCCCCCGCGCTCGGGCACCGAGCCCGAGGGCCGGCTCCCGGTCGCGGAGTTCGGCGAGCACGTCGACGAGCTCCTCGACGACGGACTGCTGACCGAGCGCGACGGCCGGCTCTACGTCTCGCCCGACGCCGAGGAGCGCATCCACGAGGCCGACGGGTTCGAGTACGTGACGCGGCCGGCGCGCGAGGACGACCGCGAGGCCATCGCCGAACGCATCCGCGAGACCGCCGAGGAGGGCGCCATCGTCGTCGACGAGCGCGCGGCCGACGCCATCGAGGAGGACGGCGCGCTCATCCGGCTCAACGAGCGGGAGTCGCGGATGTTCTTCGTGGCCGAGATCCGGCGCGGGGGCGACGACGAGGGGGACGCGAGAGGGGAAAGCGACGGGGAGGACGCGAGCGACGGCGACCGCGAGGTAATCGGATGGGTCCACCTCCAGGGGTTCGAGCTGCCGGCCCGGAGCCACACCGCCGAGCTGACCGTGGGCGTCGCCCCCGAGTACCGCGAGCGGGGGGTCGGCGGCACGCTGCTCGAGCGCGGCATCGAGTGGGCCGAGGAGGAGGACTGCATCAAGGTGTACCAGAGCCTGCCCGCGACCAACGAGGACGCGCTCGAACTGCTCGACGAGCACGGCTGGGAGCGCGAGGCGACCCGGGCCGACCACTACGAGATCGACGGCGACCTCGTCGACGAGGTCCAGCTGGCGACCCGGCTGGACGAGTGAGGGGGTAGCCCGGCCCCGGACCGCCCGACCGACCGTCACCGCTCGGCGAACACGCCGAGCACCAGCCACGCGAACAGGCCGGCGCCGACCAGCGCGCTCGCGCGACCGGCGACGACGGCCCCGTCCGCCGCGGCGAGCGCGCCGCCGAGTTCCCCGAGCAGGCCGACGCCGACCAGCGCGGCCGAGACCAGCGCGGTCCGGTCCGAGGCGCCGGGGAAGGTCCCGACCGTCGGCGGGTAGAACTGGTAGGTCGCGCCGACGACGGTGAGGCCGAGGAACCCGAGGACGTTGAGCCGGAAGTGGGCCTCGACCAGCTCGAACCCCGTCCCCGAGAACGCGAAGTGCAGTCCGACGAGCACGCCGAGCGCGCCGGCGGCGACGCCGACCAGCACGGCGTAGAACCCGACCCGGCGGCGCTCGGAACGGCCGAACAAAACGGCGTAGGCCGCCCCGAAGCCGAGGACCGCGAGGGCCTCGAGCGCCGCGCCGGCGCGGAACCACGCTCCGCCGTAGAGGTGGCTCGCGAGCAGCGCCGGCCCGACCGCCCCGGCCGGCAGGACGACCCCGACCAGCGCCCGCGGCGGCGAGGCCACCAGGAACCGGGGGAACAGCCGGAACCCCACCGCGAAGACCAGCAGCGCGGCCGTCCCCGCGGCCAGCAGGTGGGCCGTCCGCGCGAACCCGAGCGAGGCGAACCCCGGGAGCCCGAGGTGCGGGGCCGCCGTGGCGTAGGCCCCGGCGAGCAGGTACGCCAGCACGACCGGCACGAAGGCGTTGGCGACCCGGTCGACCGGCCGGCGCTCCGCGTTGGCGTCGCTCGTGCCGGTCTCCCGGCCGGTCGGGTTGTCCCGGACGGTCCAGGCCAGCGCGGCGACGAAGACGGCGGCGCCGGCGGCCCAGAGGACCGCGCCGGCCGGGCCCGCGAGGTCGGGAACCCCGGGGAGCGGCCCGGCCGCGAGCCCGACCGCCCCGACCGCGGTGAGCGGGAACTGGACCGCCGGCGCGCGCTCGACCGCCAGCGTCCGGTCGAAGTACGACGGCACCAGCGAGTAGGCCTTGCCGAACACCGCGTGGAGCACGAACCCGTGGACGGCCAGCGCGACCCGGGTCTGTCGGGGGACGCCGCCCGCGCTCCCGATGCCGGAGACGGTCGCGGCCAGCGCCGCGACCTGCCAGGCGACCAGGAACAGCGCGCTCGCGGCGACGAACCGCCGCGCCCACCGAGTCACCGCGCCGGCGCTCATCTCAGCAGCAGAAGATGAACGGGTACATCAGCGAGACGCGGTCGCCGTCCCGCAGCGTCGTGTCGAGGCCGTCTAAGTGCTCGTTGAACTGGCCGTTGACCGCGACCCGGGCGTACGTCCGGGTCTGCTCGCCCTCGGGGTTCTTGGCCCACTTGCCCGGCAGTTCCTCGGGCGGGTCGGCCCACCCGCGGGTGGTCGCCTCGTCCTCGGTCTCGGCGATGAGCAGGTCGGCCACGTCGTACTCGGCGAAGAACGCGTCGAGGAGCTCCCTGAGCGTGGTCCCCTCGAAGGTGAACGCCAGCTCCGGCTCGCCGACCGCGGTCCGGACGTGGCCGGTGCACCGGACCTCGACGGTGGTCTCGGGCTCGCGAGTCGACGCCTCGGAGGCTCTCGCTTCGGTTTCCATACCGGGACGTACGCGCTCCGTCGCCGAAAAGACCGCTTCGAACATGTTCGGCGTGTCGTGACGGCCGAAGCTGCGACGCGCCCTCGCCCCTCCGCCGCGACCGTAGCTATTTGGGCCGCGACGGCCAAGGCACGGGCATGGACGAGATCTCGCTGACGGTGCCCGACCCCATCGTCGAATCGCTGCCGGCCGACGGCGAGGACGCCGCCCGCGACATGGAGCGGGCGGTCGAGGGCTGGGAGCGCCGGCTCAACCGGGTCTTCGAGGAGGGCGACGACGACGAGGCCGCGAGCGCGGTGGTCGACGCCCTGGAGCGGTTCGAGGACCGGTGGGAGCAGTACGACGACTTCGTGGCCGAGCTCCGGGCCTGGGGCCAGTCGCCCATCTACGCGATGGCCTGGCGCGACCTGATGGCGGCGCTGATGCGCCAGCTCTACGACCACGAGGACCTCGGCGAGCGCATCGACCGCGAGCGCCACGCCCGCATCGTCAGCGACGGCATCCGTCCCGGGCGGTAGCGCGGGAGGCGCGACACCCCCATGACCGACGACAGATCGGACGCGCTCGACCGGGTCCGCCGGGCGAAGGCCGGCCAGCCACGCGACCGGTGGCTCGACGGCGGCGCGGTCGCGGCGGGGCTGGTCGCCGCGCTCGGCCCGCAGACGATCCCCGCGTTCGCGGTGGCCGTCAGCCTCCCCCGAGCGGTCGCGACCGGGCTCGCGCTCGCCACGCTGCTGACCGTCCCGGTCGGGGCGTACGTCGCGGGCTACCTCGGCGGGCCCGGCGGTCGCCGCGGAGCGCGCCACGGCGGCGTCGCGGTCGCGGCCGCGGTCGTCCTGGGGGCGGCCGCGAGCGTCTGGCTCACCGGCGGCGAGGTGGCGGGAGACCTCGGCAGCACATCGTTCCCGGCCGCCGCGGTACTGGCGACCGCAGCCGGTGGTCTCGTCGGCGGCCTCGCCGGCGCGCTCGGCGGGCGGCGCCGCGGCCCCGACGCACGATAATTTATGCTCGCGGCGTCCCAAGGTCGTGACGTGACGCTCGAACTGCGCTTCTTCGCCAACTTCCGGGAGGCGGTCGGTCAGAAGACCCTCGAACGCGACTACCCCGACGGCACCACCGTCGGCGAGGTGCTGACCGACCTGGTCGAGGAGTACGACCTCGACGTCTTCGAGGACGGCGACATCAGGCCCCAGCTATCGGTGATGAAGAACGGCAAGGACGTGGTCCACATCGACGGCCGCGATACGCCCCTCGACGACGGGGACACGCTCAGCGTCTTCCCGCCGGTCGCGGGCGGCGCGGGTCCGCAGCAGTCCTCGCCGTCGGTCGACATCGAGCGATGACCCGGGTCGAGAAGTCCTACCGGGGCATCTCCGAGCGCCTGGCGCGGCGGTACCTCTCGAACCTCGGCGGCGAGATCGCGGACGGCGACGAGACGGGCGACGGCGACGTGGTCGCCGACGACTGGCGGGCGAGCCTCTCCTCGGAGAAGGTGAGCGTCGGTCCGTCGGTCACGCTGACCGAGGTCACGGTCGTCTTCGAGGGCGACGAGGCGACCCTCGACGAACTGGTCGAGGAGTTCTCCCAGAAGGCGATGCGGGCCGGCGGATGAGCCCGGCCGAACCGACCGCGACCCCGCGGCCTCCCCGACGATGACCGAGGACAACCCCATCGAGGGCCAGATACTGGTGCTGACCGCGGCGAAGGCCAGCGTGGCCGGCGACCGCGTCCCGGACCTGGTGGCCGAGGGCCGGCGGGCCGCGGAGGTCCGGGCCGACGACCTCCGGCGGCGCTACGAGTCCGTCCACGAGGACGACGTCCGGACCGTGCTGCTCGCGCCCGAGGGGTTCTGGGCCGAGGTGGGCGAGGACCTCGGCTGGTCCGAGCGCGAGCGCGAGGCGGTCGCCCGGGCGAACGCCGAACAGCTCCTCCGGGTCGGCAGGCGCGAGGACCGCCGGGAGGAGTTCGAGACCGCGCTGGAGCTCCGCGAGGCGGTCGTCGTCGGCAGCGACCGGGAGCGCGAGACACGGGAGCAGTAACGGGGTCGGAGCGGCCGCGCTCAGTCGCTGACCGCGGTCCCGGCGTCGGTCGCCGACGCCTCGCCCGCCTCTTCCATCGCCGCGAAGCCGCGTTCGAGGTCGGCGACCAGGTCCTTCGGGTGCTCGATGCCGACGGAGACCCGGAGCAGCCCGTCGGTGATGCCGAGCTCGGCGCGCTCCTCGGCCGGGAGCGGCGAGTGGGTCATGCTCGCGGGGTGCTCGATGAGGCTCTCGACGCCGCCGAGGCTGACCGCGAGCGTGAACTCCTCCAGCGCCGCGACGAACCGCTCGACCGCCGGGAGGCCGCCCTCGAGCTCGAAGGAGAGGACGCCGCCGTGGCCGTCCATCTGCTCGTTCGCGAGGTCGTGCTGGGGGTGCGAGTCCAGGCCGGGGTAGTGGACCGCCGAGACCGCCTCGTGGGCCTCCAGGTACGCGGCGACCTCCGCGGCGTTCTTCTCGTGCTGGCGCATGCGCAGCGGCAGGGTCTTCAGCCCCCGGAGCACCATGTAGGCGTCGAACGGCGCCATCACGTTGCCCAGCCCGACCTGCTGGAGGAAGCCGATCTCGGCCGCGAACTCGTCGTCCGAGGTGACCGCGACGCCGCCGAGCGAGTCGCTGTGGCCGTTGATGTACTTCGTGGTGCTGTGGACGACGACGTCGGCGCCGAGTTCGAGCGGGCGCTGGAAGTACGGGCCCATGAAGGTGTTGTCGACGCCGAGCAGCGCGCCGTGCTCGCGGGCGATGTCGGCCATCGCCTCGACGTCGCAGAGCTTGAGCAGCGGGTTCGTCGGCGTCTCCATCCAGAGCAGCGCGGTGTCGTCGGTGGTGGCGGCCCGGACCGCCGCGGGGTCGGTGGCGTCGACGAAGTCGACCGCGACGTTCAGCCTGTCGCGGAACAGCTCCTTCAGCATCGTGTTGGTGCCGCCGTAGAGGTCGTCGAAGGCGACGATCCGGTCGCCGGGCTCGACCGCGGCCATCACGGTCGCGACCACGGCGCTGGTGCCCGAGGCGAACGCCATCGCGCGGTCGCCCCCTTCGAGCGCGGCGACGCGCTGCTCGACCGCGTGGCGGGTCGGGTTCGACAGCCGCGTGTAGAGGAACTCGTCGGCGCCGGGGTCGAGGTCCTCCAGCGCGGTGTCCGTGTCGATGCCGTCGACCGCGTAGGTCGAGGCCAGGTGGATCGGCGACGTCACGTCGCCCACCCCGTTATCGAGGTCGGGCTCCTCGCCGCGGGTCACCGCGAGGGTCTCGAAGCGCCTGCCGCCGGGGCCGGTCGAGTCGTCGGAGGACATACGGAATCATCTGAACTCCGGTGCTCCCCCACATCATTCCTTCGACTGCGCGATGCATCGAAAGAATATGTATCTGCGAAAGATTACCAAAGAGAATACCGGCAGAAATTGCCGAGGGCACGGCGGAAATTTCATCGCCGCGCGGCGCCGGACGGAACTCGCGCGCGGTCCGCGACCGACGACCGCGCGGGCGAGCCGGTGACTCCGAGGCCGGTCAGTACGCCTTGGCGTAGACGTGCTCGGTCCGGGTGGTCCCGTCGAGCTGGGTCTCGGCCTCGCCGGTCTTCTCGAAGCCGCGGTCCTCGTAGAAGGCGTTGCCCATCTCGTTGTCGGCCAGCACCATCGCCTGGATGCGCTCGGCGCCCATCGCGGTCAGGCGCTCCTCCACCGCCTCCAGCAGGGCCGAGCCGATGCCCTCGCCCCACCGGTCCGGGCGGACCGACAGCCTGAGGACGTCGCCCTCGTCCTCGTCCGTCGCGCCGTGCGCGAACCCGACGACCTCGCCGGCTCGCGGTTCGCTCCGCTCTCCGCTCGCGTCCTCCGAGGCGCGTCGCGCCTCGCCGTCCTCGTCCGTGGCGACCAGGCACACCTGCTCGTCGTCGCCCAGGAGGCGCGTCATCGTCTCCTCGGCGTACCACTGCGAGACGGCGTCCTCGATGACCGACTCGGGAACGGCGTCGCCGTAGGCCTCCGTCCACGCCTCGCGGGCGAGCGATCTGATGGTCGGGATGTCGTCGTCGGTTGCGTCTCGAATCTGCATGCGGCGCGCTACCACGGGGACCGGGTTAGCGATAGCGGTCGGATTCGCCGGACGGCGTGCCAGAAGGTGGAGACGTCGTGCGAGCGAGACGTCAGTCCCCTGTACCGCGATGGACACGGATGTCGGGCGGTCGCCTGGACCGCCTCGCCGGCGGTCGCCGGCCGGTGCTGTTCGAGCGAGCGCGAAAGAAAGCGAATCGGTCGCGGGTGCGGTTCAGTCGTCGCCGGAGGCGGCCGCGCCGCCGGAGCTGACGCCGGTGCCGGGGCCGACGTCGATGCCGAGATCCTCGAGCTTCTCGTCGGGGACGACGCCGTCCTCCCAGCCGCGGACCTCGTAGTACTCGTCCTTGAGCTGGTCGAGCTCGACGAGCTGGCCCTCCGAGCCGCCCTGCCCCGGGATGGCCTTCTCGTTGCCCTCGACGAACCGGGCCGGCAGGTCGTCGTCGCTGCCGTCGAAGCCGACCAGGTTGTTGTAGTAGCGCTCGAGGTTGTAGATGCGCTCGCCGGCCTCCAGCAGCTCGTCCTCCGAGAGGTCCCGACCCGTCATGCCGTTGTACTGCATGATGTACTCCTCGATGCCCTCCGCGAAGGCGTTGAACTTGCAGATGTCGAACGAGTCGCTGATGGCGTGGAGGTCCTGGAACGTCGCGCAGAGCTCGCCCTTCCCCTCGGGCTCGTGGGGGTCGACCTTCTCCGGGATGCCCAGGATCTCGGCCGCCGGGGTGTACCCCCGGAGGTGGCAGGCGCCGCGGTTCGAGGTGGCGTAGCCGATGGCCATCCCCTTCATCGACCGCGGGTCGTACGCGGCCATGGTCTGGCCCTTCACGTCGAGGCTCATGTCGGGGTCACCGAGCTCCTCGGCGGCCCGCATCGCGCCCTCCGCGAGCAGGTCGGCCAGGTCGTCCTCGCGGTTGGCGACCCGCTCGATCATCTCGATCATGGTGTCGGCGTCGCCCCAGTCGAGGCCCTCGTCGAGGTACCCCTGCTCGGTGGCCTCCATCGCCATGGCCATCGTGTTGCCCATGTCGATGGTGTCGACGCCCATGTCGTTGCACCGGTCGATCATCATCGCGACCTTGTCGCGGTCGTCGTTCATCGAGTTCGGGCCGAGCGCCCACGCCGACTCGTACTCGTAGGACTCCATCCGGACGTTGTGGTCCTCGCCCTTGTGGCGGACGTTGACCTCGACCTCCTTCTTGCACGCCACGGGGCAGGAGTGGCAGGTCGGCTCGTCGACCAGGATGTTCTCCCGGACGTTCTCGCCCGAGACGTTCTCGGCGTCGATGTTGGGTTCGCTGGGGTCCTCCTCGGCCTCGCTGTGGGTCGAGGTGTTCCTCGCGTTCCGGGTCGGCAGCCCGTCCATCTCCTCGGTCAGGTTCATCAGGACGTTGGTGCCGTACATCGAGAGGCCGCCCTCGTTCGGGGCGGTGACGTCCGACTCCTGGATGACCTGCATCGCCTGCTTGTGGCCCTCCTGGAACGTCTCCTGGTCGGCGGGCTTGGGCATCTTGGTCGCGGACTTGACGACCACGGCCTTGAGGTTCTTCGAGCCCATGACGGCGCCGGTGCCGCCCCGGCCGGAGGCCCGGTCGTCCTCGTTCATGATGCAGGCGTACCGGACCTGGTTCTCACCGCCCGGCCCGATGGCCATCACCGAGAGGTTCTTCCCCACTTCCCCGTCGACCTCGTCGCCGAGCTCGTCGATGGTGTCGTGGACGCCCCACCCCCAGACGTGGGAGGCGTCGCGGAGTTCGACTTCGCCGTCCTCCACGACGGCGTAGACGGGGTCCTCGGCCTTCCCCTCGAAGAGGAGGCCGTCGAAGCCGGCCCACTTGAGCCGCGCCCCCGACCAGCCGCCGTGGTGGGAGTCGGTGACGGTGTTGGTGAGCGGCGACTTGGTGCAGACCGCGATCCGGCCGCTCATCACGGTCTGGGTCCCCGTCAGCGGCCCGTTCATGAACGCCAGCAGGTTGTCGGGGCCGAGCGGGTCGACGTCCGGGCCCTGGTCGAACACGTACTTCACGCCGAGGCCGCGGGCGCCGATGTACTTCTTCGCGTCTTCGTCGTCGATGCTCTCGTAGTCCACCCGGTCGTCGCTCAGGTCGATCCGCGCGACGTTGTCTTGGAATCCGCCGAGGTCGGTCATGGTAACGTTCTGTAATTGTATTCGGCCGGTATCCTGTTAGTCGTTACCGTGGCGTTGTAACCGGAACCGGTTACGTCTCCGGCAAACTTGTCCGCACCTCGACACCGACCGGCGGTTTTTACACCCCCGGGCGAGAACCCCGACGGGATGGAACTCGCCGACGTCCGACCGCCGCGGTGGCTCCGCTGGGCGACCGTCGTCGCCGTCGCGGGCGGCATCCTCTACGCCTCGCTGCTCGACTCGCCGTCGTCGGGACTGCCCGCGCTCGGCCCCCTCGGCCTCTTCGGGACGGACAAGTGGCTCCACGCGCTGGCGTACGCCGCGCTCGCCGCGTCGCTCGCGAGCGTTCTCGCCCCCGGCGGGAGGCCGGCGGTGGTGGCCGGCGTCGCGGCCCTGCTCGCGGTCGGCTACGGCGTCGGCATCGAGTTCGTCCAGGCCCCGCTTGCCGCGCGCCACTTCTCGGTCGCGGACATGGTCGCCGACGCCGTCGGGGCGGGCGCGGCGGTGGTCGCCTGGCGGGTGCTGGCGGGACTGACGGGTGGGGGTCGGACGGGGTCGCGACCGGAATCGGAGATCTGACCGGTCTCACCGCGAGATGCTCGCTGGCTGTCCCCGTCTACCGGTGATAGTATCCGGGCCCATCTGCGGTCGTATGGTGTCCGGCGCGCGAGCAACGCGTGCGAGGTCGTCGGAGCGGAGCGAACGGACGTCTCCGAAAATCTCCGATTTTCGGGACGTGGCGAATCGCCGATCCGCGACAGCTCGGCAGACGCGGTTCGTCTGCCGGTGGACGACCGAGCGACCGGAGCGAAGGGGGAGGCTGGGGAGGACGAGGTGCGGTCCAGTTGCAGTGCGGAGATTCATAGGTGACGGCAGTAGCTAGCGCGTTCTCGGTTTCGAAGGACAACTGGAAGCTAGCTACTGCCGTCACCTCTGTACCGCACGGCCCCGCAACCGCCCGCACCAACCTCGGACCTCCCACCTCCTGCGTTACTCGGTCACACCGGGAGACATCGCTTCGCTCGTCTTCCGAGCCCTGTTTCGCTCCGCTCAACAGGACACGAGGATGGCGCCAGCGCACCCTGCGATCAGTTATCCCACCTACAAGCGCAGTCAGGGACTCACTTACAGCGCCAGCCATCGCGGCCTAGAGAGACGTATCGACAGCGTATCGACCCGAAGCCGATTTACGCGCCGGGCCGCTACCCGCCGGTAATGAGCAAGCCGACGCCCGACGTCTACGAGCAGGGCCGGGGCATGGACGCCCACAACAAGGTGATGCGCGAGATACGGGCCCAGAAGGACGAGACGTACGACCCCCACGAGCCCACTCGCGTCTGGATCGACGAGGACCGGACGCCCGGCGGGGTCTACCAGAGCCTCACCATCATCCTCAACACCGGCGGCTGTCGGTGGGCCCGGGCGGGCGGCTGCACCATGTGCGGCTACGTCGCCGAGTCGGTCGAGGGCGGCTCCGTGGCACACGAGGCGCTGATGGACCAGATAGAGGCGTGCCTCGACCACGAGCGCGAGCAGATGGAATCGGGGGAAGCCGACGGGGAGTCGGGCCTGATCAAGATCTACACCTCCGGGTCGTTCCTCGACGAGCGCGAGGTCGGCGCCGAGACCCGGCGGGCCATCGCCGAGACGTTCGCCGACCGCGAGCGCATCGTGGTCGAGAGTCTCCCGGACTTCGTCGACCGCGAGAAGCTCGAGGACTTCACCGAGCAGGGGCTCGACACCGACGTCGCCATCGGCCTCGAGACCGCGACCGACCGGGTGCGCCACGACTGCGTGAACAAGTACTTCGACTTCGACGATTTCATCGCGGCCAGCGAGCACGCCGACGAGGCCGGCGCCGGCGTGAAGGCCTACCTCCTGATGAAGCCGCCGTTCCTCTCGGAGTCGGAGGCCATCGAGGACATGAAGTCGTCAGTCCGGCGGTGCGCCGAGTACGCCCACACGGTCTCGATGAACCCGACCAACGTCCAGCGCTACACCATGGTCGACGAGCTCTACTTCCGGGACGGCTACCGCCCGCCGTGGCTCTGGTCGGTCGCCGAGGTGCTCGAATCGACCGCCGACGCCGACGCCATCGTGGTCTCGGACCCCGTGGGCCACGGCTCCGACCGCGGCCCGCACAACTGCGGGGAGTGCGACGACCGGGTCCAGACCGCCATCAAGGACTTCGACCTCCGGCAGGACCCCTCGGTGTTCTCGGAGGTGTCCTGCGAGTGCGAGGCGACCTGGGAGGCGGTCGTCGAGCGCGAGACGAGCTTCAGCCTGCCGCTGGCGCGGTAATCGGGCGAATCGTATTCGGCTGCTACCTGCTTCTGCTTCTACCAGTCGGCGCGTAGGTTCAGTCTGATTGCGGTGCGGTACACAGGTGACGGCAGTAGCTAGCTCTCCGTCCGTCTTGCTGGTCTTCGAGTAGTCACACTCCACCCCGTCCCCAACGAGAAACTCAGAACAGGCCACCACCCCCACACGCCATCGCCGTCGAGATCGACCGGCTCTCGAGTCCGTCCTCGCGAATCGCCACGTCGGTCGCCGAGGCGTTGCAGTCGAACCGCGACTCCGGGACCTCGACCGTCTCCGACCGCTCGCCGACCCGGACCGCGATCGCGTAGTTCCGGGGGTCCCGGAGGTCGACGACGAGATTCGTGTCGGTGTCGAGGGTGTATTCCTCGCGGAACCACGGCTTCTCGTCGCCCTCACCGCCGATTTCGAGCGCGACGTCGCGGCGACGGTCGGTCGCGTTCCGGACGGTGACCGGATGGTTCTCCCCGCCGCGGCCGACAGCGAGCGTCGTGAGCGTCGATTCCGCCGAGAGGTCGGGCATGGCCGACGGCGCGCTACTGCCGGGCAACGGGCCCGGCACCTCCCGGACCTCGGGCGGCCCGTCGTCGGTCGACAGCGCCGACGTACACCCGGCGAGCGACGCCGCGAGCGCCGACCCGCCGAGCGCGAGCAGGCGGCGTCTGGTGGTCGTCGGCTCCGTTTGGGGTGTCGTACTCCCGGTTACGCCGGCCGTCCCGCCCGGTGATACGCCGCCAGTGCCGAGACATCCGGCGGGACCGACAGGTACCGCCGTTTCGCAAATATGGAGGAGTCTGCGTCTGGAGGGCACGTCCGGGCGAAGGGCGGCGGCCGCCAAGTGCCTCCTGTCGCGCTCCGGACCGTTCGGCCGCGAGCTGTTGGTCAGCCAACAGGGTAAGCGGCCGCGAACGCCGTTCAATCGAGCGTTCGCGCGGCTAAGGCCGACCTACGTCCGGGCTACTCACCGGATAACAAAGGCCGCACCGACCCATCGACTCTACCGGGGGTGGCACATCGAGGGCGGCGCGAGGCGACCCGGGGAGTTCGCCCGCGTCGCCGACCCGGTGTGTCGGACACAATGTCCGAGGGTTGGGGCGACTACGAAACGATCTTCTGTTCGAACGGCTGGATCGAGATCCGGAACAGCGACGAGAGCGACGACCAGTGGATCGCCAGCGACACGCCCGTCTCGATAGAGCGATGACGGTGACCGCAGGGCCGCTCTCGGCGTGGTCGGTGGTGGCGGTCGTCGGCTGGCTGGTCGTCGTGGTGCTCGTCTGGGCGCTGTTCTACGCCTACGGCCGCGAGCAGAAGCGCGGGTCGCGGTACTGAGCGAGGGACGTCCGACCGGATTCTCTTGTCGGCCCGTCAGGCCTCGAAGCCCCGGAGGATGCCCTGGCCGTCGGTCCCGCCGACGTCGGGCAGCGAGATGCGCTCCGGGTGGGGCATCAGCACCGCCACGTTCTCGGACTCGCCGGCGACGCCCGCGACGTTGTCCTTCGAGCCGTTGGGGTTGGCCTCGTCGGTGACGTTGCCGTCGGCGTCGCAGTACCGGAAGAGGACCCGGTCCGCCGCTCTCAGTTCCGCGAGCCGGTCGTCGGTGATCTCGAACCGGCCCTCGCCGTGGGCGATGGGGAGCTCGACGACCTCGCCCTCGTCGTAGCGGGCAGTCCACGGGGTGTCGGCGTTCTCGACCCGGACGCGGACGCGCTCGCACTGGAACCGGGCGGAGGCGTTGGTGGTGAACGCGCCGGGGGTCAGCCGCGACTCCGAGCCGATCTGGGCGCCGTTGCAGACCCCGAGGACCGGGGTGCCGGCCTCGGCGGCCTCCCGGACCTCGGCCATGATCGGGCTGTTGGCCGCGATGGCGCCGGCCCGGAGGTAGTCGCCGTACGAGAACCCGCCGGGCAGCATCACGCCGGTGGCGTCCTCGGGCAGGCCGTCCTCGTGCCAGACGAGCTCGGCGTCGATGCCGAGGTGGTCGAGCGCCCGCCGGGCGTCGCGGTCGCAGTTGCTCCCGCCGAATTGTACTATCGCGACCGTCATTCTCGGGGCTCGACCTCGACGTCGTAGTCGTGGATGGTCGGGTTCGCCAGCAGGCGCTCGGCCATCTCGCCGGCGCGGTCGGCGGCCGACTCGGCCGACTCGGCGTCGAGGTCGAGTTCGAACCGGTCGGCGGACCGGAGGCCCCGGAGCTCGAAGCCGAGCCGCTCCAGCGCCCGCTTGGTCGTCGCTGCCTCGGGGTCGAGGACGCCCTCCTTCAGGCGGACCGTGACCGTGGCGGTGTAGGCGGTCATCGGGTGAAGGTGGTCGTCCATGCTCAAAAGCACTTTCGGAATCCGCGTTCGTTTCACGAACGTGCACATCCAGGCGTCGATGCACTCCGGACGAGCCGGCGATGCGTTCGGAACCTGTGCCACGAACCCCCATGCGTCCGGGAATCTTGCATGGAAGCAGTAGCTTTTATCTCCGAGCGTCGTCCAGACATACGACTATGTCCTCCGAGCAGGTGAGACGATGAGCCAGCGCGAACTGACCGAGATCACCGTGGTCGGCGACGACGACACCGGACTCGTCGCCAGGGTCACGAGCCTGCTGTTCGAGCGCGGAATCAACATCGAGGACCTCGACCAGGCGGTCCGCGACGACCTGTTCCGGATGACGATGCGGGTCGACACCGCCGAGATGGAGACGACACGGGAGGCGCTCCGGGACGACCTCGACGACCTGGGCGACGACCTCGGGGTCGACGTCCGGGTCCGGTTCCCGGCCGACCGCGAGACCCGGCGGGTCGCGGTGCTGGTGACCAAGGAGAGCCACTGCCTCCGGCGGCTCTGCGAGGCCGCGGCCGCGGGCGACCTCGACGCCGAGCTGTCGGTCGTCATCGGCAACCACCCCGACCTCCAGCCGGTCGCCACCGAGTACGGCATCCCCTTCCACGACGTGGGCGACCCCGACGGCAACCCCGACGAGGACGAGCTGCTCGACCTGCTGGAGCGGTACGACGTCGACCTCGTGGCGCTGGCCCGGTACATGCGCATCCTCGGCCCGAACGTGGTGTTCCGGTACGAGGGCCGCATCATCAACGTCCACCCGAGCCTGCTGCCCGCGTTCCCCGGCGCGAAGGCCTACCGGCAGGCCAAGGAGGCGGGCGTCCGCATCGCGGGCGTCACCGCCCACTACGTCACCACCGACCTCGACCAGGGACCCATCATCGCCCAGCGGGCGTTCAACGTCCCCGACGGCGCGTCGGTCGAGACGCTCAAGGAGCGGGGCCAGCCCCTCGAGGCCGAGGTGCTGCTGGAGGCGGTCCGGCTCCACCTCGCCGACGACATCGCGGTCCACCGCGGCCGGACCGAGCTCCGGGACGACGCGGCCGAGGAGCGCGACGACCCCGACGGCGGCTACCGGCTGGGGATGGGACCGGAGCTCGACCGGGCGACCCCCGACGAGCCGACGGACGGGCCGGTCGCGAGGCCGACGTCGGGCGACGACTGAGGCGGTCGACGCTACGCAGTTCGCTCTTCTCTGGTAGTGTCGGTCAGAACAGCAGCGCCAGCATCGTACTCGGAACCGGCGGACGACCGGCGAAGTAAGAGACGGGACGGCGACCCGGCGGCTCAGAGGTCCCGGACCGCGGCCACCGCGTCCTCCAGCGAGGGCGCGTCGAACAGCTCGCGGCCGACGTAGGCGTTGGTGCCGGCGGCGTAGAGGTCGCGGGCCGCCCGGACGACCTCGTCGGCGAGCGGTTCGGGCGCCTCCTCGCACAGCGACTTCCAGTCGGCGACGTCGCGGTCCTTGGCTTCGGCTTTTGCGGCCTCGACAGCCTCGACCCACTCGGGCTGGGTGCGCTTGTGGTACTGGCGGACGAACTCCTTGCTGACCTGCTGGCCGTGGAACGTGAACCGGTTCTCGTCGAAGGTGCCGACCACGTCGGCGACCCGGACCTCGCCGTCGACGTAGAGGCACTCGATCTTGCCGTCCTCGTGGACCAGGTCGGCCTCGGCCGCCCGCTCGGTCACGACCCGGTTGACCTCGCGGGCGACGCCCTCCAGCTCGTCGATGTCGGCCAGCCCGGCGATGCGGTCGGCCTCCTCGCGGTCGAGGTAGCGGTCGCTCTCCTCGAACTTGGTGGAGAACTCCACGATGGGCTCCTCGAGCTGGACGACGCCCTCGGGCCACTCCGCGAAGTCGAGCCCGTGGTCGGCCGGGTCGGTCCGCGACCGGAGGCTCGACCCGACGGGGACGCTGTTCCGGAAGACGATCTCCAGCGGAACCAGGTAGTTGTCGCCCGCCGCGGCGTGGAACGCCTCGTAGTCGTACGCCCGGCCCTCGTGGGGGAGCTCGGGCACCTGGGTCAGGTCGATGGCCATCTCGGTCGGCGGCTCGGCGGCCTCGGCGAGCGGGACGACCTCGCCGGATTCCGGGTCGTCTCGCGGTTCCACCGCTCGACCGTCCGAGGCGCTTCGCGCCTCGCTGACCACGCCCCGGTAGTGGGTCGGGACGCCCTCGTCGGCCAGCAGCTCGAAGTTGAACGCGCCCATCGAACAGAGGCTCGCGCCCTTGTCGGGGATCTCGTCGGGCATCTTGCCCCAGTCGAACACCGAGTAGTCGTCGGTGAACACGAACGCCCCGCGGCCCAGGGTGGTCGCGGTCGGTTCGCGCTCCACGCGGAACTCCTTGACGCTCGTCACCGCGACCACCTCGGAGTCGTCGCCGCCGCGGACGCCCCGTCGCTGTCGGACATGTGCGAGGGGTGGCCGCCGCCGGACTAAGGCGTTTCCATTCCCGTGAGCACTTCCGCGAACTACCGGAGAGAAATACCCACATTCGTGCATTAAAAGCTCCCCGAATCGGCGCAGTGATGCCCGATACTGCGCATCCGGCGCTCCCCGCCGCGGGACGGCCGCCCTGCCGTAACCCGTCGGTTTTTACCGCTGCCGGTCCACGTAGCGGGTGATGGAAGACGCGGCCCGGACGAACGTCCCGCGGGGGCGGTTCGACTTCGAGTGCGTGCCCGAGACCGACCAGTCGTTCGAGACGGCGTTAGCGAAGGCCAGGGACGGCGAGCGGCTCACCGTCGCCGACGGGGTCGAGCTCATGACCACCGGCACCGACCGCGAGGGCATCGACCTCGCCCGGAAGGAGCGGGTGCTGGAGGCCGCCGACCGCAGGCGCGAGGAGGTGGTCGGCGACGACGTCACCTTCGTCGCGAACCTCAACAACAACGTCACCACCGCGTGCAACACGGGCTGCCTGTTCTGCAACTTCAAGGACACCGCACAGCACTTCGAGGAGGAGAGCGACGAGGACCACGCCGGGTTCACCAAGACCCCCGAGGAGTCCCGCGAGATCGTCGCGGCGGCCCGCGAGACGGGCATCTACGAGGTCACGTCGGTCAGCGGGCTCCACCCCGCGCTGGCGCTCGACGACGAGCACGTCGAGATCCTGGAGGCCAGCGACCGCGGCGACCTCAACTACAAGCCGGCCGACGCCTACGAGACCGACCCCGGCACCTACGTCGACCAGATGGAGGCGATGGACGTCGACGGCGTCCACCTCCACTCGATGACCCCCGAGGAGGCGTACCACGCCCGCCGGGGCACCGACTGGTCCTACGAGGAGGTGTACGGCCGCCTGAAGGACGCCGGCCTCGACAGCGCGCCCGGCACCGCGGCCGAGATCCTGGTCGACGAGGTCCGGGCGGTCATCTGCCCGGGCAAGATCGGCACCGACGAGTGGATCGAGGCGATGGAGGCCGCGGCCGCGGTCGGCCTCGACACCACCGCGACCATCATGTACGGCCACGTCGAGAACGAGGCCCACCGCGTGCGGCACCTGAAGCGCGTCCGCGACCTCCAGGACCGCACGGGCAACATCACCGAGTTCGTCCCCCTCTCGTTCGTCCACCCCAACACCCCGCTGGCCGAGCGCGGGATGATCGACGCCGGCGCGACGACCCACGAGGACGAGCTGATGATCGCGGTCTCGCGCCTGTTCCTCGACAACATCGAGAACATCCAGTCGTCGTGGGTCAAGTACGGCGACGAGCAGGGGCTCAAGATGCTCTCCTGCGGCGCGAACGACTTCATGGGCACCATCCTGAGCGAGGAGATCACCAAGCGCGCCGGCGGCGAGTTCGGCGAGGCCCGGTCGTTCGCGGAGTACGTCGAGATGATCACCGCCATCGGCCGGACGCCGGTCGAGCGCTCGACCGACTACCGCGAGACCCGCGAGATCGACCCCGACGACCCGCCGTTCGGTCCGGAGCTCGGCCCCGCGGCCGACGGGACGCCGCTGGTCGACAGCGCCGCCGGGTCGACCGCCGCCGGGGACGCCTCGCCGGCCGACGACTGAGGACGTCCCGGCCATGATGAACACCACCCACGCCGCGATGGGGGTCGCCCTGGCGACGCCGCTGGCGTTCGCCGCGCCGGAACTCGCCCCCACTGCCGCGCTCGCCGGGTTCGCCGGCGGCGCATTCCCCGACCTCGACCTGCTCGGCGGCCAGCACCGACGGACGCTCCACTTCCCGGTGTACTACTCGGTCGCGGCGATCCCGGCGGGGGTCCTGGCGGCCCTGTTCCCGACGGCCGCGACCGTCGCCGCGGCGTTCTTCCTGCTGTCGGCCGGCCTCCACTGCGTCGCCGACGCGGCCGGCGGCGGCCTCGAACTCCGGCCCTGGGAGGCCACCGACGACCGCGGGGTGTACGTCCACCCGAAGGGCGCGTGGGTGCCGCCGCGGCGGTGGATCCGGTACGACGGCGCGCCCGAGGACCTCCTGCTCGCAGGGGTGCTGTCGCTGCCGGGCCTGCTGGTGTTCGACGGTGCGGTCCGGGCGCTGACGGTCGTCGGCCTCCTGGTGTCGGTGGTGTACGTCGCGGTCCGGAAGCGGCTCCCCGAGGTCGAGACGCGGTACCTGCGGTGAGTTACCGGGCGTCGAGGACCTGCCGGTAGCGCTCGCCGGGCTGCTCGTCGGGCCCGAGAGCACCTCGGATCGTCTCGGAGACCCACTCGTCGCCGTCCCCGGTGCCGCCCAGTTCCTCGGGGAGATACCGCCGGTACACCGGCAGGCGCTCGCGCAGCGGCACGCCCGCCTCGTCGGCGATGTCCTCCAGTTCCTGCAGCGCGGGCCACTTGTACTCTGGATTGATGTGATCGTCGGTGACCGGCGAGACCCCGCCGAGGTCGTCGACGCCGCAGTCCAGCAGCTCGCGGGTCGGCGAGAGGTTCGGCGGGACCTGCACCGACACCTCCTCCGGGAGGCAGTACCGGGCCATCGCGACGACCCGGCGCATGGTCTCGACCGAGGGGCGCTCGAACGACGACCGCTCGTTGGGGACGACGTTCTGGACGATGACCTCCTGGACGTGGCCGTACCGCTCGTGGAGTTCGCGGATGGCCAGCAGGCTCTCGGCCCGGTCGCGCCAGTCCTCGCCGATGCCGACCAGGATGCCCGTGGTGAACGGGACGCCGAGCTCGCCGGCGTTCCGGATGGTGTTGAGCCGCTGGCCGGGCGACTTCCGGCGAGGGCCGGCGTGGGCGTCGACGTCCGCCGTGGTCTCGAGCATCACGCCCATCGAGGCGTTGACGTCCGCGACCAGCTCCATCTGCTCGCGGGTCTGGTCGCCGGGGTTGCTGTGGGGCAGCAGCCCCTCGTCGAGCGCGAGCTCGCAGACCTCCCGGAGGTAGGAGTGAATCGAGTCGTGGCCCCACTCCTCTAACTGGTCGTGGATGCGGGTGTACCGGTCGTCGGGGTCGTCGCCGAAGGTGAACAGCGCCTCGGTGCAGCCGGCGTCGACGCCGGTCCGGACGATATCGCGGACCTCCTCGGGCGAGAGCAGCGACGCCTGTCCGGGCGCGTCGAAGTAGGTGCAGTAGGTGCAGGTGTACCGGCAGGCGGTCGTCAGCGGCACGAACACGTTCTTCGCGAAGGTGAGCTCGTCGGCCGGGTCGACGTCCGCGGGCTCGACCTCGAGCAGTCGCTCGACCTCGCCCTCGTCGACGGTGACGTCCACGCCGTACTCGTCGGCCCCCGGAATCATCGTCTCGTCCTTCCCGCGCGGGGCGGAAAACGGTTGCTACTCCGGAACCGGGTCACTCCGTCCGGACGACGCCGACCCGGCTGTCGTCACCCGCCAGCTCGAACCCCGCCTCCCGCAGCCATACGTAGGACGCCCCCACCGCCGGCGACTCCGCCGCTCGCTGGTCTGATCGCCCCGACTCCGCGGCGCGCTGCACCTCGCGGCCGCCGTGGATCAGCACCTCCGCCAGGTCCGCGCGCTCGTCGACGTCGGTCGCGAGGCGGTGGGAGTCGATCACCTCGACCGACGCGCCGATTTCGCGGGCGGCGGCGAGGTGGTCCAGGAACGACGTCCCGTGGTAGTCGACCCGGAACTCGGGGTGGCGGACCACCAGGGCGTTCGTGCCGCCGCCGCGTCCGGGCGCCACGACGACGTCGCCGCCGGCGTCGAACAGCCGGTCGAGCGCGTCGGGGGTCGCCAGCGCGAGATCGGCCATCACGACCGCGACCGGCCCGTCGGTCGACGCGAGCACCGCGTTCACCGCCTCGGTGAGCGGGCGGTCGTCGACCGTGACCGGGGCGTCCGCGTCGACCGGCGCGGTGGCGAGCACCTCCGGCTCGCGGCCGGTCGCCCGCACCGCCGCCAGCACGTCGCCCAGCATCGCCTCGGCGAACGCGGTCCGCTCGTCGGCCGACAGCGCGTCGGCCAGTCGCGTCTTGGGCTCGGTCGCGGCGTACGGGACGACGACTCGCATACCTGCGTACCCTCGCGCGGCGCGGCTAAAGGCCCTGTGGAATCAGGTCCGCCCGCCGCCCGCGAGAGTTTAAACCGGAGGAGGCGACGAACCCGGCCCGTGACCTGAGTCACGCCGCGAGGGCGTCGAGGCGGGAGCGCGGCGCGCCCCTCGCGGTCGGCGTCGGCGCCGCCTGCTCGCCGCGTTCGGAGCCGCAGCTCCGCGGCGTCAGAAAGCGATGCCCGGACCGATACTCGGTCCGGTAGAACGTCGGAGAAACCCCACCCGGAATCCGGTCCGGAAAGACGGGACTCCGTCAGCGGAGCTTGTCGTAGCTGTCCTGCCGGGAGCGGTACCAGAGCGCGCCCCCGACGACCGCGACCAGCGCGAGCAGGCCGGCGCCGCCGTAGAGCAGCATCCGGGTCTGCTGGCTCGACTGCTGGGACGAGTTGGCGCTCTCGGCGGCCTTGCCGGCGAGGTCGCTCGCCAGACCGAAGTTCTCGCCGTCGAACGCCGAGATCGCGTCGGCGAGCGTGCTCTTGGCCTCGGTGACCTTCGCGCCGCTGTCCTCGGCGTCCTGGATGGCCGCCTCGGCGTCCTCGATCGCCGCGCGGGCGTCGGCGCTCTCCTGGGTGTACGGCCGGAACGTCCACGGGTCGGCGATGGCCTCGCTGCTCCCGCCCTCACGGACCTGGTGGAGCTCGGCGAGCGTCAGCGTCTGGGCCGGGTCGTAGGTGAAGTTCTCGACCTCGGGGACCGTCCCCTCGATCTTCACCTCGACCTCGTAGGCGTCGGTCTTCTTCAGCGCGTGGTCGAACGACTGACCGTCGTAGGACTTCTGGCCGATCTTGTCGCCGGCCTGGTCGTAGAGCTTCACCGTCCACGTCACGTCGGTCAGCGCGGTCGTCCCGTTCAGCGTCCAGGAGTCGTACTCGCTGAACGGCTTCTCGATGGTGAACGTCGCCGTCACGTCCGAGCCGACCTTCGCCTCGTCGGGCGCGCCGCTCGCAGACGCCGAGATGGCCGCGGCGGGACCGACCGCCGAGACGACCAGCGCGGCAGCGAACAGCAGCGTCAGTAGCTTAGAACAGTGGTTCGAGTTCATCGTCCTCGTCCTCCACGAGTTCTTCCAGATTCTCCTCGCTCTCCTCCTGGATCTCGTCGATGTTGTCCTGGGCCTCGATGGCGACCTCCTGGAGCTCCTTGATGCGCGGGACGTTGTTCACGCCCGACAGCAGCACGACGCTGGCGACGTACTGGGAGTCGACCACGGGGTAGTCGCCGCCGCGGACCTCCATCGAGCCGGTCTGCTCTTCGAGCCACTTCCGGCCGCGCTCTATTCCCTTCCGGTTGAGGTGCTGGGGCGGACCGCTCAGCACCAGCAGCGCCCGCTCGGTACCCTCGATCTCGCAGGGCAGGGTGAGCCGGCCCAGCGCCGCCTTCCGGACCAGGCTGGTGATCCGGTTCGTGGTGTTGGCGGTGTCGGTCTGGCTCTCCTCGCCGCCGGTGAACCGCGAGAGCAGGCCGCTGGAGGAGGCGTTGTTCTCGACCTCCTCGGCGGCGTAGCCGATGGTCGACACGCCGCCCCCGGCGAGCGTGTTGATGATCTCGCTGGAGTCGACCACGCTCTCGGCGACCTCGTCGTCGCCGCCGACCTCGCCGGCGCCGAACAGGATGCCGAACCGCCGGACGATCTCCTCGTTGATCTCGGCGTAGCCGCCCTCGATGGACTCGCCGGACTGCCGCCAGGCGTCGTTGTCGAACACCATTAGGTTGTCGACCTCGCGGACGAACGTCTGGAACGACCGGGCGGCGTTCAGCGTGTAGATGCCGCCCTCGTCGCTACCGGGCAGGATGCCGAGCCCGTAGACGGGTTCGGTGTAGATGCGCTTGAGGTGCTTCGCGAGGACGGGGGCGCCACCGGAACCGGTACCACCGCCCATCCCGGCGACGATGAGGAACGCGTCGACCTCGTGCACCGGGATGTTGTCGATGGCCCCCTGGATCTCGTCGATGTCCTCCTCGGCGATTTCCGCGCCGAGTTCGTTGTCCGCGCCGACGCCGTGCCCCTTCACTCGGGACTGGCCGATGAGGACCCGATTGTCCTGCGGGACGTTGTCGAGTCCCATGAGGTCGGCCTTCGCGGAGTTCACCGCGACCGCCGACCGCACTATTGCGCTCCCAGTTCGCTGGTCGTACTCCAGGAACTGGTCCACGATCTTCCCACCGGCCTGCCCGAAACCAATCATTGCGAGCTTCATTTTCCGGACCGTACTCCGTTGGGAGAAATACATCCACGTAGGGGTGATAATCCTTTTGGTCCATTCCACGACCACCGGAAACGTCTCGTTACGGAAAACCGCAGGACGGTAAGCCGACGTTTATCGTGAGCTCGAAAACAACACCAGAAGACGAACATGTCCCTTTAAGTTTATCGGTCGGTAGAGGTGTCGGATATCGGACGGCGTGCGGGCGCGTCCGACGGCCGTCTGACGGACGTTTCCGTCGGTCCGGCGGTTGCGATTACTCGACGAGTCCGAGATACGATCGGAGCGTGGTGAGGTCGGTCTCGTCGACGCCGAACGCGTCGACGTCGTTGCGGGAGACGACGTTGTCGAGCCGGAGCGACCGGAACTGGTCGCTGCCGAAGGGGACGAACGGGACCGCGTCGGCCGCCGTCAGCCCGAGTTTCACCAGCGCCATCGGAATCGGGACCACGTTCACGGGGCGGCCCTCGGCGCGGTAGGCGAGTCGCGCGACGTCGGCCATCGTCAGCACCTCCGGACCGCCGATCTCGTAGGTCTCCCCGTCGTGGTCCGGTTCGACGGCGTCGGCCAGCATCGGCACGATGTCGCCGACCCAGATGGGCTGGAACCGGTTCCTCCCGCCGCCCGGCAGCGGGGTGAGGTAGGGCGTACTCAGCTTCTTCGTGAACGGGACGAACTCCCCGCCGTCGCCGAAAATGACCGAGGGCCGGAAGATGGTGAACGCCAGCCCCGAGTCGCGGACGACCTGCTCGGCCCGGCCCTTCGCGCGGAGGTACTCGGTCGGCGCGTCCGGGTCGGCGTCGAGCGCGCTCATCTGGACGAGTTTGCGCACGCCGTGGTCCTCGGCCGCCGCGACGACGTTCTCGGTGCCGCCGAGGTGGACGCTCGCGTGGGTCTTCCCCCGGGGCGGCTTGAAGAGCGGCGAGAGCGCGACGAGGTTTATCGCGACGTCCTGGCCCTCGAAGGCGGCGTCGATGGAGTCGCGGGCGGTCACGTCGCCCCGGACGCGCTCGACGCTCGCTGGGAGGTCTGCCTCGTCGGGGTCGCGGGCGACGACGGTGACGTCGTGACCGCGGTCGTCCAGTTCGCGCACCAGTGGCGTCCCGATGAAGCCGGTTCCGCCGGCGACGAGCACGTTCATGGCTCGGATTCAGGACGGACGGACAGTAAAGGTACGTGTTGCGCCGGGGGTCCGGCGCGGACTCGCAGGACTTTATACTGCGCCGAGACCACCTCCGAACATGCTCATCACCCTGGAGGGGCTCGACGGGAGCGGCAAGACGACCGTCTGGGAGGTGCTCCGCGAGGAGTTCCCGGAGTTCGTCTACACCCGCGAGCCGACCGAGACGTGGTACGGCGAGGCGGTCGAGCGCTCCATCTCGGACGACGACGCCGACCCGGTGGCCGAGCTGTTCCTCTACACCGCCGACCACGCCGCCCACCTCGCCGAGACGGTCCGGCCCGCGCTGGCCGACGGCGAGGTCGTCGTCTCGGACCGCTACTCCGACTCCCGGTACGCCTACCAGGCGGTGAGCATCGAGGACCGGGTCAAGCGACCGCTGGAGTACATCCGCGGCGTTCACGCCCCGTGGACCCGGCCGCCCGACGCCACGCTCTACTTCGACGTCGACCCCGAGACGGGCGCGGCCCGGAGCGGCGCGACCAACAAGTTCGAGCAGGCCGCGTTCCTGAGCCGGGTGCGGCAGAACTACGAGCGACTCGTCGAGGCCGAGCCCGAGCGCTTCGTCCGGATCGACGCCACCCGGTCGCCCGAGGCGGTCATCGAGTCGGCGGTCGGGGCGGTCGAGCGACTGCTCGACGACCGCGACGACGGGTCGGCCGCGGACGGTCAGGAGCGCGACGAATAGCCTTTGGCGGTCGCCGACCTACGGTGAGCCATGGCAGACGAGGACGCCGGTCGGCCCCGACGGCGGGACCGCAACGAGCCCCGTGACAGGACCGGGCCCCGCGAGCGCGACCCCGCCGACCGGGACGACGCCTCCGGGTTCAGCTTCGCGCTCCCGCCGATCTCGCTCCCGGAGATGCGGCTGCCCGAGCGCGTCCGCCTGGTGTTTCCGATTCCGGAGCCCCCGGAGAAGGTCTCCAGGCCGACCCGCGTGCGGGTCACGTGGGTCCTGCTGGTCGTGGTCCTCGTCGACGCGCTGGACGCGCTCGCGGTGCTCTGGGCCGGCCCCGAGACGCTGGCCTGGACCCGGGCGGCGGTGGGGACGCTCGTCGGGGTCGTCCTCGTCGGCGGGCCGGGACTGCTCTACGCCTGGGAACTGCTCGCGGCTCTCGGCGGATTCGGCGGGCTGTCGCTTGCCCCCACGCTGACGGCGCTGGTGCTCGCGAGACTCGTCCTGTCGGAGTAGCGCGACGCGGTCCCGCGGAACTGTCCCGCCCTACGCCCGGACACCCGCCGTGACGCCGCAGACAGCCGGTTTTTTACCCCCGCGACGTCTCAGGTCCGGGCATGGACGAGGCAACGCTCGCCGCGAAGATCGACCACACCGTCCTCGGCCCCGAGACGACGATGGCCGACGTCGAGCGCGTCCTCGACGAGGCCGCCGAGTACGGCATGAACGCCTGCATCCCGCCGTGCTACGTGGCGGAGGCCGACGAGTACGCGCCCGAGGTGACGCTGGCCACCGTCGTCGGCTTCCCCCACGGCCAGCACGCCACCGCGGCCAAGCGGGAGGAGGCGATCATCGCCGACGAGGACGGCGCCGACGAGCTCGACGTGGTCATCAACGTCGGCCGCCTGCAGGCCGGCGAGGACGAGGCCGTCCGGGAGGACATCGAGGAGGTCGTCGCCGCGGTGCCGATCCCGGTCAAGGTCATCATCGAGACCGCGCTGCTCACCGACGAGGAGAAGCGCCGCGCGTGCGAGGCCGCCGCGGACGCGGACGCCGCGTTCGTCAAGACGTCCACGGGGTTCGCCGACGGGGGCGCGACGGTCGCGGACGTCGAACTGATGAGCGAGTACCTGCCGGTGAAGGCCAGCGGCGGCGTCGGCGACTACGAGACGGCGAGGGCCATGCTCGAGGCCGGCGCCGAGCGCATCGGCGCGAGTTCGGGCGCGGCTATCGTCGAGGACTTCCGGCGGAACTACTGACGCGAAAAAGGTCTCTCGCGGACGGAACCGGGTCGTCAGTCGTCGCCGCCCGAGGGCGAGCCCTGTCCCTGCTGGGGCGACATGCTCGACGCGCTGCTGCGGGCGGTGCCTGCCCAGCGGTTCATGTTGTTGGCGATGTAGTCCTTGCTCCCCCAGCCGAAGCCGATGCCGATGGCCAGCGCGACGCCCGCCGCGAGGCCCCACGCCATCGCCCGCGCGAACAGGTAGAGGATCTGGACGTCGATCCCCATCGTGTCGAGGCCGATGACGACGGCGGTGAAGTACAGGAACATCCGGACGCCGGTGGCGAAGTACTGGGTGTACTGGGTCTGGCTCGCCGCCCGAGTGTTGGCGATGAGGTCGCCGATGATGTCGGCGACGATGAAGCCCCCGACCACGACGACCAGGCCCGCGATGAACGCCGGCAGGTACGCGACCGCCGTCGCGATCCACTCCGAGAGGACGGCGATGGCGAGCGCGTCCGCCGCGGCCAGGATGGCCAGCGCGTACACGAACCACGAGGTCACCTTCCCGAGGAACTTCGACATCGCGTTCTCCGAACCGCCCATCATCCGCCCGAGCGGCGTGTCGCGCACGCTCTGGTCGACGCCGATTCGGTCGACGATTCTGGTGACGGCGCCGCCGAGGACCGCGCCGACGGCCCAGCCGATCAGCAGGATGACGATAGCCCCCAGCAGCCGCGGGAGCGCGGCCACGATGTCCGAGAGCGCGCTGGTCAACCACTCTGCGCCGCCGAACAGTCCGCCGTCGTCCGCCTGAAGCAGGACGTCTGTTGCTGTCATGAGTCTCTCCGAGTCGGTCTCGGTGCTGCACGTAGTTTGTTGTTGGTCGCATACCGACTTGGACCGAACAGCCCCGTTTGCGCTGCTTTCAGGGCCTGTCGGCGGAGAACTCGGCTAACACATCATTCACGGCTCAGTTCGTGCAGTCGGTCCCCGGCCGCGGTGAAACCCTCCGAAACGGACGCGCGGGCGAGAGGTCGACGGAACAAACACGGGGAACCAGACACCGCCACGCCGAAACGCCGGCAGGACGGCGACCTCCGACTCGCTGTCGACCGGTGGTCGACGTCTCGGATATTGGAGACGTGTCGCAGTCATGTCGCACCGCGCCGGGGGGCGTCGCGAACCCGCGACGAACGTGTCCGTGCGGCGCGAGGCGAAACGCTCGCTTTCTCCACCCGAGCACCTCCGGAGGGAAACGTCCGGTGCGGCGTCACGGCCGCGGGTTGCTCGCTCCGACAGCCTCGGCCGGCAGTCGGCGGACCGAGCGCAGACCGGCAGAGCGGTGGCGAAGTCGCTGCCGACGTCACGGAAAACACTAAGTACGCTGCACGTCAGAAATCCGGTATGTCCGACACGTCTCTCACCGCGGTCGTCGAGTCGGTCCGGGGCGCGGACGAGGTCCGGGGCGTGCTGGTGGTCGCCGGCGCGCTCGCGGCCCTCGCCGTCGGGTACGCCGGCGGGAGTGTGCTCGCCGGCGAACCGGTCGAATCCCAGGCGTGGCTGGTCCCGGCCGTCGGGACGGGCGTGATGGTAGTGCTGCTGTCCGAGTACGGCGGCGAGGCGTAGCCGGCGGGCGGTGAGTCCGTCTCCGACGCGGTGAATCCGTCGCGCTTTTGGCCGCGTGCCCGAAAGGAACACCACAGCGAATGGCCCGCTACCACATCGAGACCTACGGTTGCACGTCGAACCGGGGCGAGAGCCGCGAGATCGAGCGGCGGCTCCGCGACGCCGGCCACCGCCGGGTCGAGGGGCCCGAGGAGGCCGACGTGGCCATCCTCAACACCTGCACCGTGGTCGAGAAGACCGAACGCAACATGCTCCGGCGGGCCGAGGAGCTCGAGGGCGAGACGGCCGACCTCATCGTGACCGGCTGCATGGCGCTCGCGCAGGGCGAGGAGTTCCGCGACGCCGGCGTCGACGCCGACGTGCTCCACTGGGACGAGGTGCCCGAGGCGGTCACCAACGGCGAGTGCCCGACGACCACGCCCGACGCCGAGCCGGTGCTCGACGGCGTCATCGGCATCCTCCCCATCGCGCGGGGCTGCATGTCCGACTGCTCGTACTGCATCACCAAGCGCGCGACCGGCAAGATCGACTCCCCGTCGGTCGAGGAGAACGTCGAGAAGGCCCGCGCGCTGGTCCACGCCGGCGCGAAGGAGATCCGCATCACGGGCCAGGACACCGGCGTCTACGGCTGGGACACCGGCGAGCGCAAGCTCCACGAACTGCTCGACCGCATCTGCGACATCGAGGGCGACTTCCGGGTCCGGGTCGGGATGGCCAACCCGAAGGGCGTCCACGGCATCCGCGAAGAGCTCGCGCGGGTGTTCGCCGAGAACGACGAGCTCTACAACTTCATCCACGCGCCGGTCCAGTCCGGCAGCGACGACGTACTGGGCGACATGCGCCGCCAGCACCAGGTCGAAGAGTACGTTGAGATCGTCGAGACGTTCGACGAGTACCTCGACTACTGGACGCTCTCGACCGACTTCATCGTCGGCTTCCCCACCGAGACCGAGGCGGACCACGAGCAGAGCCTCGCGCTGCTCCGGGAGACCCGCCCGGAGAAGATCAACGTCACCCGGTTCTCGAAGCGGCCCGGCACCGACGCCGCCGAGATGAAGGGGCTGGGCGGCACGCTCAAGAAGGAGCGCTCGAAGGAGATGACCGACCTCAAGATGGACGTGGTGGCCGAGGCCTACGACGCGATGGTCGGCGAGACCCACGAGGTGCTGGTCGTCGAGGAGGGCACCGGCGACTCCGTGAAGTGCTACGACGAGGCCTACCGACAGGTCATCGTCCAGAACGCCTCGGAGCGCGGCGTCGAGCCCGGCGACTTCCTCGAGGTCGAGATCACCGGCCACAGCACGGTGTACGCGTTCGGCGAGCCGGTCTGAAGCGACGGGGTCGGCCGGAGAACTGCTTCGCTACTCCGCTTCGACCACTATCGTCCCCGTCATGCCGACCGTCTCGTGGGGGTGGCAGTGGAACCGGTAGACGCCGGGCACGTCGAACGTGTGGTTGTACTCGTACCCCTCGTCGTAGACCGCCGAGGAGCGACCGGGCGTGCCCCTCCAGTTCGCACCCTGCGGTCGGTCGTCCACGACGACGTTGTGGGAGTCCGACTCCCAGACGAACCGGACCTCCGTGCCCGCCGATACCTTCAGCGGCCGGTCGGTGCCCGGAGAGAACCGCAGTTCGCCGTCCGGTCCGACCCTCACCGGGAGGTCGTCCTCGGAGGCGAACTCGGGACTCGGGACCTCCTCGCGGACCTCGACGGTGCCTTTCATCCCGGCCGCCGCGTGGGCCTCGCAGTGGAACTCGTACGTGCCCCGCTTCTCGAACGTGTGGCTGTACTCGTAGCCCTCGTCGTAGAACGTCTCGGCGTCGCCGGGCGTCCCCGCCCAGTCGGCGTCGTCGGGCTGGTCGTCGACCACGACGTTGTGGTTGTCGGATCGCCAGACGAACGGGACTTCGGTGTCCGGTTCGATGACGAGCGGCCTGTCGCCGGACGGCTCGAACGCGAGTCGACCGTCGGGGCCCACCTCTATCGGGAGGTAGAGGGCGGTCGCGATATCGGTCTCCCGCCCGGTCGTCGTCCGCTCGGTGCCGGTCGTCGCGGCTCCGCCGGGGCCGTCGCGTCCGTCCGCAGTACAGCCCGCGAGCGCGCCGGTGACGAGGGCGGCACCGCCGGCTTTCAGCATCGCGCGTCGGTCGGAGCGGAAGTCGCGTGACATGGGGACCACGGTCGAACCTGTTCGCCGAGACGTATAAAGGCACCAACCGGTTCCCGGCGACTGAAAACCGTGCCGAGCACCCAAACTCCCGGGGAAGGCCGGCAGTGCGTCGGCGGCGGTCGCCGTAGTGGAGAACCGCGACCACCGTCGTCGGATCACTGCGCGGGCGGGTCCTCGCCGACCAGTTCGTCGACCGACTCGTCGACCTTCCACTCGCCGAGCTCCTTCGGGTCGACGTGGACGAACACGTCGTCGACCTCGTCGAGCTCCCGGATGGACTGCACGACGTCGGTCTCGATGTCGTGGGCCTCGAACAGGGTGCGGTCGCCCTCGACCTCGATGTGGAGGCTCACGTCGATCTCCGGGCCGACGTAGTGGGCGATGACGTCGTGGGCGCCCTCGACGTCGGGGTGGTCGAGCGCGCGCCGGACGATCTCGGCCCGGAGGTCGTCCGGCGGGGCGCTCCCGACGAGGTAGTCGACGTTGTCCTCGACGATCTCGTAGCCCGTGTAGAGGATGCCGACCGAGACCACGCCCGCGGCGATCGGGTCGAGCACCGGCAGGCCCACGCCCGACCCGAGGACGCCGACCAGCGCCGCGGCCGCGGTCAGGATGTCGTTGCGGTTGTCGAGCGCGGTCGCGGTCAGCGCCGGCGAGAGCGTTCGGTCGGCCGCCCGCATGCAGTACCGGTAGAGCCCGTACTTCGCGCCCGCGGTCCCGACCAGCACCGCGACCGCTGTCGGCGAGACGCCGGCGGCCGCGACCTCGCCCGAGAGCACCGAGGTGGTCGCCCGCCAGAGCACCGCCGCGCCCGCCGCGAACACGCCCACGGCGATGAACAGCGAGACGAACGGCTCGATGCGCTCGTGGCCGTGCGGGTGGCCGAAGTCGGGCGGCTGGGTCGTCAGGTAGAGGCCCGCGAGGATGACGACGCTGTAGCCGACGTCGGCGAGGCTGTTGACCGCCTCGGAGCCGACCGCGAGGCTCCCGGTCGACCACCAGACCAGGCCCTTGGCGACCACCAGCAGCACGTTGACCGCCAGGACGACCGCGCCGACCCGGCGGACCGCGCGCTTGCTCATCGGAGCACCGTTGGGCCTGCGGGGTGAAGGCAGTGTCGCTTGCGCCGCTCAGAACCGGAAGCGGATCGCGCCGTCCTCGTCGTCCGGGACCTCCGCGTCCTCCTGCTCGGCCAACGCGTCGCGCACCCGGTCGTACGTCTCCGCCACGGCCTCGACGATGACCTTCGTGTCCGAGATGACCGGCATGAAGTTGGTGTCGCCCTGCCACCGCGGGACGACGTGGGTGTGGAGGTGGTCGTCGATGGAGCCGCCGGCGCCCCGGCCGAGGTTGAGGCCGGCGTTGAAGCCGTCGGGCGAGAGCGCGGCCTCCAGCGCGTCGAAGGTCCGCTGCTTGAGCAGCGCGTGGTCGAGCAGCGTCTCCTCGGGGAGGTCGCGGTAGTCGCCGGTGTGCTCGCGGGGGATGACCATCGCGTGGCCGGGGTTGTAGGGGTAGTTGTTGAACATGACGAAGGCCCGGTCGCTGCGCGCGACCACGAGGTTCTCCCGGTCGTCGTCGCGCTCCGGCAGTTCGCAGAAGACGCATCCGTCGACGTCGTCGTCCCCGTCGCGTTCGACCCACTCGATGCGCCACGGTGCGAAGACCTGGTCCATGTGTCGTCGTTGGGAGAGCGCGGGTTTATACTGTCGGCTGGGGCCGGCGGTTCGCGTCCGCCGCGGCGCGGGGGCCGACCGGGAGTGCGGACCGGAACCTGCGGTGTCCGACTTCCGACCGTTCCTCGACCCGGCGAAACGGCACACGGCCGGAGTAACTCGCAGAACCGGGTCGTTACCGTCGGCCGGCGGCGGGAAACGAACCGTTGACGGGCTGACGCCGCGGTCACCGGCGACCCGACGGCACTCGTCGACCGACTCCACCGCGGACCGAATCGCCGCGTCGCAGTCCGTCTTGCAGTGAATCCGCCGGCTCCGACCGAACGAGCGACCGCTTCCGACTGCGAGCGGAGGATTCAGCCGTTCGTTTCGCGACTAGTGTTGGATGGGGTACAGTACACCATCGTGTGACACCACCGGCAGGGCCGCGACGCGAGGGCACGGCGCCGTCGCCGAGAACCGTCGATGGAGCGGGCGCCGATGCCGGGACGGCGGCGGGTCACATCGGTTGCGCGGGCGGTACGACCGCGATAGGCGCAGCGCGGTCGAGTCGGCGCGCCGCTGGGCATGCAGTCCCGTCCGGTGCCGGACCGTCGGCGCTCGCGGTTTCGGACCGGCGGAAGTATTATTTAAACGTTCCGGCCGTTGCGACCAGTTTTCGTTTCATTACTCCCGCAAACGAGTCTATGAACTGTTTCGGGGAATTTCCGTCTCGTATTCGGTAGAATCGCAGGACGGCAGTGGAATGAACGGTTCGAACGCCCCCCAACGGATTGGGGTTTTTATGCTCCTATCAGCGCAAGGAGAAAGCGAGAGGAAGGTCACGATGGCTACACAAAACCAGAGCTTCCAGGCGATCACGGAATCGTGCGAGGAATGCGGACGCGAGACGCCACACGACGTCTCCGTCCAGATCCGGACCGAGAGCCAGAAGCGGGAGAACGCCGAGTTCTCGCGGGAGCCGTACCGCGTCACCGAGTGCCAGATCTGCGGCACTGAGTCCAGCCAGCGGATGAACAACGCGTAACGCCGCCGCCTCCCCGCGACGAACGGGGGTGGGATCGGCGACCGACGCGACTCGTCTGCAGTACCGTCTCGTCTTGCGTTCGGGACGGGGGTGGGACGCCCGGCTCGATTTCGGGGCGAAGCAGCGTTCGGGTGCGAGCCGGGCCGAGACACAGTTCTTGCTCGTCGTTCGGCGTCGCGTCTCACTCGTCAGAGGCGTTCGGCGTCGCGCAGAGAAGTAGTGTCCGTTCGTCGACGACCCTGCGGTCGGCGAGACTACCGGGTCGTTCGCGGCGTCACTCGGTCGTGACTTCGCACCCGTCCTCGGTGACGATGACGGTGTGCTCCTTCTGGCTGACGAGGTTGCCGTCGTCCTCCTTGAGCACCGGGTAGCCGTGGACGAGGTTGTTCATCTTCAGGCGGCGCAGCGCCATCTCGGCCCGGGAGGCGTCGAGCCACCGGGTGGCGAACGGGAGCGTCCTGAACTCCTCGGTGATCTGGTCGAGCACCTGGCGGGCCTGCCGGTCGCGGACCGACCCCTCCCGCTCCAGGGCGAAGATCTCCTCGTCGTTGCCCTCGTGGACCTTGCCGGTGCCGTCGGTGGCGAACGGCTCGATTGCGACCACGTCGCCGACCTCGAGTTCGACGCCCTGGGAGACCTCGCGGTTCGGGATGTTCGGTTCGACGTGCTGCTGGTACTGGTCGAGGCCGTGGCCGGTGAGGTTGACCACGGGGTTGAAGCCGTAGCCGTCGATGACCGACTCGATCTCGGCGCCGATGTCGCCGGTCTCGACGCCGGGCTCGATCACGTCGATCGCCGCGTCGAGCGCCTCCGCGCTGGCCTCCTGAAGCTCGGGGTTGCCCGAGAGGTCCACCGTGATGGCGGTGTCGGCGATCCAGCCGTCGACGTGGACGCCGATGTCGAGGTTGACCATCTCCTCGCCGAACTCGGTGTCGTCGTCGGCCGCGGGCGTGGCGTGGGCGGCCTCCTCGTCGACGCTGATGTTGACCGGGAAGGCGGGCTCGCCGCCGAGCTCCCGGATGCGGTCCTCGGCGTACTCGGCGACCTCGAGCTGGGACGCGCCGACCTCGACCCGGTCGGCCGCCTCCTCGCGGACCTGGGCGAGGATCTCGCCGGCCTCGCGGTGCTTCTCGTACTTCTCGGCGTCGAGGTCGACATCGGTACTGCTCATGCCCCCACGTTGGCCTGAGCACCGGAAAGAGTTTGCGTCTCAGTGGCCGGCCCGCGGCCGCTCGCGATCGGGGGTCGAACGCGTCTCTATTTCGTCACGTAACCCACCTCGATTAGGGGTGTCGTACTCGCGAGACAACTCCGCGGTAACGGCGGTAATAGCCCGTCAAAACCCCAAACGATGCGAAACGGTTGGTCCCGTTTATTGGCGGCTCCGGCGATATGATGGGCTGCCTATGCAACGAGAAACCGGCGCAGTGCTGATCATGACAGCCCTCGTCCTCGCCAGCGTCCCGCTGGCGACGCTCGGGGGGACGTCGGCATCCGCGCCCGACGCAAAGACGACCGACGGCGTAACGCTACAGGACGTGCAGGTCGACCAGCTGGAGGTGGGTAACGTCACGGTCCGGAACGCCGTGATCAAGTCGGTGCACGCCAGCAGCATCCGGGTCGTAGCTCAGAACCGGACGCTGGAGAACGTGACGCTCCAGGACGTCAGGTTCGAGCGCCTCGCGCTCGAGAACCTCTCGGTCGCGGGGCTGGAGACCGACGACCAGGCGCTCGCCCAGGCGCTGAGCGGGAACGCGTCGGTCGGGAACGTCACGCTCCAGGACCTGACCATCCAGCAGATGAACGTCTCGCAGCTGGTCGTCCAGAACTACCGCGTCCAGACCGCCGGCGGTCAGCAGACGACGACCGCAGCGGCCGCGGAGACCACGACGACCGAAGAGACCACTACCACCACCGCCGCCGAGGAGACGACGGTGGCGGCCGAGGAGGAAGAGACGACCGTCGCGGCCGAGGAGACCACCGTCGCAGCTGAGGAGACCACCACGCAGGAGGCCGCACTGAAGCAGGAGACCACCACCGTCGCCGCCGGCGGGGAGGAGACCACTGCTGCGGCCGAGCAGGAGACCACGACCACCGTCGCCGAGCAGACCCAGGTCGGCGACGTCAGCGTCGACAGCGCGACCATCCAGCGGGTCAACGTCCAGGAGCTCGAGATCGGGACGCTCGTCGTGCTCGGCGTGAACGCCGGCGATATCTCGACGCCGACTCCGACGACCACTGCTGCCGCCGAGGAGACCACCACTCCGGCCGCCGAGGAGACGACGGTGGCGGCCGAGGAGGAAACGACGACAGTCGCGGCCGAGGAGACCACCGTGGCCGCTGAGGAGACCACCGTCGCGGCTGAGCAGACCACCACGCAGGAGGCCGCACTGAAGCAGGAGACCACCACCGTCGCCGCCGGCGGGGAGGAGACGACCGTTGCGGCCGAGGAGGGTGCCCAGGAGACCACGACTACCGCGGAAGCGGCTCAGGAGACCACGACCGCCGCCGCGCAGGCCGGCGGACAGACGACCATCAGCAGCGTCTCCGTCGAGAGCGCGACCGTCGGGCGCGCCACCGTCGGCAGCCCGGCCATCGGCTCCATCCAGGTCGGCGAGGGCCAGCTCTCCATCGTGGCCATCCAGAACCTGGAGGCGCCCTCGCAGGTCCAGCAGGGCCAGCAGTACAACGTGAGCGCGACGCTCGTCAACCTCGGGAACGCGGGCGCCACCAAGCAGGTGTCGTACCGCATCGCCGGGAACGTCATCGAGGCCGACCTCGTGGAGGTGCCCGCGCGGGGCGCGACCACCGTGACCTTCGAGGTCAGCTTCGGGCAGTTCCCCGAGGGGACCTACACCCACGGCGTCTACACCGACGGCGCGCGGGCCACGGGGAACCTGACCATCGCCGCGGGCGGACAGAACGAGACCGGTCAGATGAACATCGAGGAGACGACGACCGCGGCCGGCCAGCAGAACACGACCGCCGCCGCTGAGGAGACCACGACCGAGCAGGAGGAAGTCGGCGCCCAGGAGACCACGACCGTCGCGGGCGAAGAGACGACCACGACGTCGGAAGCGTAACGCTGTCCCCGGTTCCGACGCTTTTTTCGAGCGCGACCGCAGGCCGCCGTCGTCCCGGCCCGGTAGCCGCGGGACCCGTCGCTGCCGGGACAGCGCTCGTCCGGGGTCCGACGCCGTCCACTCGCCCGGCGGTCGACGCCGCTCACTCGCCGGGAACCTGTCCGTCGACCGCGGTCTGCATCGCGTCGCTGTTGAACGCGCTCCCGGCGGTCCCGTCGCGGTCGAGCACGATGACCCCCGCCGACGAGCCCGTGAGCTCGGCGAACTCCTCGATGGCCAGGTCGGCGGCGGTCTGGGCGTCCCGGCCCGATTCGAGGTGGCGGACCGCCCGCCGGGTCAGCGTCGTCTTCGCGATGTCCTCGCCCGCGCCGGTCGCGCTGGCGGCGCCGGCCGGGGCGGCGTAGAAGCCGCTGCCGATCTGGGGGACGTCGCCGACCCGGCCCGCCAGCGCGAGCCACCGGCCGCCGGTCGAGGTGGCGGTCGCGAACGACTCGCCGTCCGACGCGACCGCGCCGACCGTGTCGTGGTCCTTCGGGTCGCGGTCGGTGGCGGCCGTCCCGGGTGCGTCCTCGCCCCCTGACGCTTCTTCGGCGCTGTCGGGGTCGCCGCCGAACCGGTCCCGGAGCCAGTCGAGGTGCTCGCGGGGCGACCCCTCCGGAACGGCGTCGAGGTCGGCCCACTTCTCGCGGGTCTGCTCCGACCAGAGGTCGACGCCGGTCTCGACCCCGAAGTCGGCCGCGAGGTCGACGGCGTGGCGGCCCGAGACCAGGACGTGGGGCGTCTCCTCCAGCACGACCCTGGCGGCGCTCACGGCGTGCTCGACGCCCGGCATCGAACACGCCGCGCCCGCCTCGCGGTCGCCGGTCATGATTCCGGCGTCGGTCCGGATCTCGCCGTCGCTCTGGACCGCGCCGCCGACCCCGGCGTTGAACCGGGGCGAGGACTCCAGCACGCGGACCGCCGCCTCGACCGCGTCGAGCACCGTCGACTCCGCCGCGCCGGTCGCGGCCGCCTCGTCGAGCACCGCCTGCCTGGGTTCGGGTTCGTCGGGGGCGCCGCCGGCCCCGCCGTGGACGATGACCTTCATGCCAGGGCGTGGTCCGCGCGGGTTCTTAACTTCCGGCCACTCGGCGCGGGCCCGTCGGCGGCACCTGGCGCGGGGCTCGGCGGCATGTGGCGCGACGGCCCGTCGGCGTCGCGACGCTCCGGCCGAACCCGGCGCCGGCATCAGCGTTCACCGTGGGACTCACCCGCAAATGAGGGATATTAGGGGATTTATAGCATGCCGCGGGGAAACGGCAGGCCTTTTATCCCTCTCGCTCGCAAGTTCGGGTGTTATGAGCTACGACAAGGTGGAAGTTCCCGAAGGCGGGGAGAAGGTCACCGTGGCCGACTCCGAGGACGGACTCGACGTGCCCGACAACCCGATCATCCCCATCATCCACGGGGACGGCATCGGTCAGGACGTCGGTCCGGCCGCCCAGAAGGTGCTGGAGACGGCCGCCGAGGCCACCGGCCGCGACGTCCACTGGATGCGGGTCTACGCCGGCGAGAGCGCCCGCCAGAAGTACGGCGAGGACGTCAACCTCCCCGACGAGACGGTCGAGGCCATCCGCGAGCACCGCGTCGCCATCAAGGGCCCGCTCACGACGCCCGTCGGCGCCGGCTACCGGTCGCTCAACGTCGCGCTCCGCCAGACGCTCGACCTCTACGCGAACGTCCGGCCCACCTACTACCTCGACGGCGTCCCGTCCCCGATGAAGGCGCCCGAGGAGATGGACATGGTCACGTTCCGGGAGAACACCGAGGACGTGTACGCCGGCATCGAGTGGGAGGCCGGCACCGAGGAGGTCGAGAAGGTCCGGAACTTCGTCGAGGACGAGATGGGCTTCGACGAGACGATGCACGAGGGCCCCATCGGCCTCGGTCTCAAGCCCATCTCCGAGAAGGGCAGCAAGCGCCTGGTCCGGGAGGCCATCGACTACGCGCTCGAGAACGACCGCGACAAGGTCACGCTGGTCCACAAGGGCAACATCATGAAGTTCACCGAGGGCCAGTTCGGCGAGTGGGGCATGGAGGTCGCCGACGAGGAGTACCCCGACGACGAGGTCTTCGCCGCGCCCGACTCGCTCTGGGAGGAGCAGGACGAGGTCGACATCCCGGAGGACGCCGTCATGGTCGAGGAGCGACTCGCCGACGCGATGCTCCAGTGGATGCAACTCCGCACCGACGAGTTCGACGTGCTCGCGATGCCGAACCTCAACGGCGACTACCTCTCGGACGCCGCGGGCGCCCAGATCGGCGGCCTCGGCATCGCACCCGGCGCCAACTTCGGTGACAACCGCTGTCTCGCAGAGCCGGTCCACGGCTCCGCCCCGAAGCGCGCGGGCCAGGACAAGGCCAACCCGACCGCGCTCATCCTCTCGGGCCGCCTGCTCTTCGAGTACCTCGGCTGGGACGACACCGGCGCGCTCATCCGCGACGCCGTCGAGGAGACCATCTCCTCGGGCACGGTCACCTACGACCTCGCCCGCCAGCGCGAGGACGCCGAGAAGGTCGGCACGACCGAGTACGCCGAGGCCATCTGCGAGAACATCGAGGACCTCGCGTAGCGCCGCTCGACTCCGCCGTATTTCTTTCGCGGACTCTCCCGACAGCCGAATCTGCAAAACCCGATCTCCCGTTCTCTCCGCCGTCTGCTCTCCGGCGAGAACGCCCCGTCAGTCCTGCCAGTCGGGGTTCGTCCGGGGCGGACTGAAGATGTCGACGCCCTCGACGGGCACGTCGCCGCGGTTCTCGGCGGCGTGGGGCTCGTCGCCGGGGATGGCGTACGAGTCGCCCGCGCTGGCCTCGATCTCCTCGCCGTCGACGACGAACGTCAGGGTTCCCTGGGTGATGTAGCCGGTCTGCTCGTGCTCGTGGCTGTGCTCGGGCACCTCCGCGCCGGGTTCGATGAAGAAGTGCTGGACGTTCATCTTCTCCTCGCCGGCCAGTATCGAGAGGTGGACGCCCTCGACCGCCTCGGTGGATTCCTCCGCGTCTTTGGGTACGACTTCCATGACCGGTCGTACCGATGCGGCCGGGGCACCTAAAGGTTCGACCGGCGGACGTTCTTACCGGCGCGGACGGGCGGACGTTTTACACCTGCGAGTCGACGGTATGGACGGGGACGCCCAAAGGGTGGGTGGCGAGGAGTCGTCCGCGAATCTGCGCGACGACGACGCCTCCGCCGGACTGCTCCACCACGTCGAACTGTACGCCGCCGACTTCGAGGCGGCCGCGCGTTCTGGAAGTGGTTCCTCGGCGAACTCGGTTACGAGCGCCACCAGGACTGGGCTGACGGCCGGTCGTGGAAGCTGGGCCCGACGTACCTCGTGATTGTGCGCGCTCCGGACGAGTACGCCGACGAGGAGTTCCACCGCCGCCACCCGGGACTGAACCACCTCGCGTTCCACGCCGAATCGCGGTCGCACGTCGACGGGATGACCGAGCAGTTGCGAGAGCGCGGAGTTGCGATTCTCTCCGAGGACGACCACCCCTTCGCGGGCGGCCCGGACCACTACGCGGTCTACTTCGAGGCGCCCGAGCGCGTCAAGGTCGAACTGGTCGCGCCGACTTGAAATGACGTTGAGGAGTAAATCCCGAGAGTACCGGCAGAGAAAACGAGACGTCGAAGCTAGCTACTGCCGTCACCTGTGTCCCGCACGGCACCGCGACCGCAACAGCCTCACGCCTCCCCAGCCTCCTGCGGTCCTCGGTCACATCCGTTCCCTCCGGTCCTCGTCCCTCGCACGCTCGGCGCGACACGAGGTCGCGCCGTGGGAGCAAAGTTCCCACGAGCCTGCGCTCGCTTCGCTCGCGCAGACGCCGGCACGCGCCGATTCGGAAAGACGAGACTGCGACCGAACCGAACATTCACGTACGAACGAGCCCGACCCGGGAGTATGTACGCCGTCGTGGGGTGTAGTGACTGCCAGGCGCTCAAGATCGTCGAGGGCCGGCCGGAGACCACCCAGTGTCCCCGGTGCGGCAAGCGCCGGAAGTTCGAGAAGCTCAAGAAGTTCGTGGAGACCGACGACGAGGACCACGCTCGGGAGGTCCGGTCGTCGATGCTCGCCAACCGGCAGGGCGAGGGCGAGGCGTTCGCGGAGCTCGACTCCTTCTCGGAGATGGAGGCGCGGGTCGACGACGCCGGCGTCTCCGACGAGGAGTACCTGGAGGCGTCGGGCATCGACACCGAGGAAGTCGAAGCGGCGGCCGAGCGCGTCGAGAACCGGTCGGCCAGCACGCGCGGCGGGTCGCGCAAGGACACCGTGCTGGCGGCGCTGCGCGAGCTCGACCGGCCGACCGAGGACGAGGTGGTCGAGTACGCCGACGAGCGCGGGGTGCCGGCCGACTACGCGCGGAACGCGCTGGAGAAGCTGGCTCGCCGGGGCGAGGTCAGCGAGAGCCGCGGCCGGTATCGGCTGCTCTGAGGGCCGGGCCGCCTCGGTCGCCGGCGCTCAGGCCAGTCCGAGCGCCTTCAGCAGCGAGACGGCGAGCGTCAGGACGGTCAGCAGGAGCTTCAGCAGGCGCAGCGAGCGGGCGAGCCGCGAGTCGGCGAGCGGCTCCTCGCTCTCGGAAGCTGTCGCGGTCATGGCGGACGGCCCCCGGGCGCCGCGGCGCGGCGTCGGGTAGGGGTGACAGGCGCCGCGAGTCCGGGCTGGAGACCGAATCGAACTCGCCGCCGCGCCGGAACGGAGGCGGACGGTCGGGGCAGGAGTCATCCACCGGCTCCGTCGGCAGCTCGGGGGCCGATTACGGCTACGGGCGAGACCGCAATAAACCTCAGCCAGGTGCGCAGTGAAAGTAAAAGTGGTCGCGGCGTGGCGGAACGGAACGGCCGCGACTCGCGTCCGGACCGCCGGCGCGCCGGACCGGCCCGAATGGGAACTGTTAGGGGCCGCCCGGCGAACCGTTCGGACATGAGCGACGATGCCGGCTCCGCCGACCCGGCCGCCCTCGCCGACGCGGTCCGGGCGGGCGAACTGCGACTGCACGAACTGGACGAGCGCGCCGACGCCGAGACCGCAGCGGCGGCCCGGCGCCGCCTGCTGGAAGCTGAGACGGGCGCCGACCTCGACGCCGTGGGCGACCACGCGATCGACGCCGAGCAGGCCGCCGACGCCAACGTCGAGAACATGGTCGGGGCGGCCCAGATTCCTATGGGGGTCGCCGGCCCCGTCGAGGTCTCGGGCGGCGCCGCGGACGGCGAGTACTACCTCCCGCTGGCGACGACCGAGGGCGCGCTGGTCGCGAGCGTCAACCGCGGGCTGTCGGTAATTACCTCCGCGGGGGGCGCGGACGCCCGGGTCACCAAGTCGGGGATGACCCGCGCGCCGGTGTTCCGGGTGGCGGGCATCGCCGAGGCCGAGGAGGTCGTCTCGTGGGTGAACGGCCACACCGACGATCTCCGCGAGGCCGCCGAATCCACGACCAGCCACGGCGAACTCCTCGACGTCGAGCCCTACGTCGTCGGCGACTCGGTCTACCTCCGGTTCGTCTACGACACCAAGGACGCGATGGGGATGAACATGGCCACCATCGCGACCCGCGAGGCGGCCGACCTGGTCGAGGCCGAGACCCCCGCGTCGCTGGTGGCGCTGTCGGGCAACCTCTGCACCGACAAGAAGCCCGCCGCCATCAACGCCGTGGAGGGCCGGGGCCGCAGCGTCACCGCGGACGTGACGATCCCCGCCGAGATGGTCCGGGACCGCCTCCACACCACGCCGGCGGCCATCGAGGAGGCAAACACCCGCAAGAACCTCGTCGGGAGCGCGAAGGCCGGCAGCCTCGGGTTCAACGCCCACGCCGCGAACGTGGTCGCCGCGGCCTTCCTCGCGACCGGTCAGGACGCCGCGCAGGTCGTCGAGGGCGCCAACGCCATCACGACCGTCGAGGCCCGGGAAGACGAGCTCTACGCCAGCGTCAGCCTCGCCAGCCTGGAGGTCGGCACGGTCGGCGGCGGCACGAAGCTCCAGACCCAGGCGGAGGCGCTGGACGTGCTGGGCCTCCGGGGCGGCGGCGACCCCGCCGGCAGCAACGCCGACGCGCTCGCCGAGATCATCGCCGCGGGCGCGCTCGCCGGCGAGCTCTCGCTGCTCGCGGCGCTGGCCTCCCGGCATCTGTCGAGCGCCCACGAAGACCTGGGTCGGTAACGCTCGGGGAATCAGACCGCTCCGGCGCGCGCTGGCGTCTGCACGAGCGGAGCGAGTGCAGGCTCGTGGGAGCGAAGCTCCCACGGCGGCCCCTCGTAGGCCCCCAAGCGTGCGAGGGACGGCTGAGTGAGCGAAGCGAACGATGGAGGAGGCTGGGGAGGGGTGAGGCTCTCGCGGTGCGGTGCTGCGGGGTGGACGAAAGGGGCCGCCCGGTCGTGTTTGTTGTAGTCGTCTGGCCGACCTCTATCGGCGCGGGCTGTGCGGAGAGCGCCGATATGTCGGCCAGCGACCGCGACCGGGCGGGGGCTTTCGGGGCGATCTCCGCTCCGTTGCTGCTCGCGAACCGGACGGGGCTTTCCGGGCGTTCTTCACCACTTCGCCGCCGTCGATCAACACCGAACCACCGATTCCACACATCCGGTAGCCACAAGAGCGCCGAGTCCCAACCTCCGGGTAGCAATGGCCTCAGTCGCGACGGTCTTCGGGTTCCTGCTCATCATGGTCGTCAACACCGTGCTGGCGGCGGTCGCCATCCGCTTTTTCCGGCTCCGGCTCTCGACGACGTGGGGCGCGGTGGTGTACACCGCGGTGCTCATCCCGCTGCTGTACCTCGCCACCACCATCCTGCTCTCGGGGTTCATCGGCTTCGGGGGCAGCGGCGTCGAGGACAAGGGGACCGCCCTCATCCTGGTCTGGGTGCTGCCGTTCACGCTGGCGGTGTCGCTGGACGTCTTCTGGATGCCCTCGCCCGAGGAGGTCGACCTGCCCGACCGGGCGAGCTGACGCCCGCGTAGCCGGGCTCGGTCGACCCGTCTCGGTCGACCCGTCTCGGTCGACCCGTCTCGGCGAGCGACGGGGCGCGTCGGCCGACGACCGTCGCGGGGACCCGTTCGCTTTTGCCGCCCTGGCCCGTACGTCGCGGCAATGAGCCGGACCGACCCCGACCTGCACGAGAGCGTCGAGGAGGCGGCCGCCGACATCGCCAGCATGGAGATCCGGGGCGCGGCGACCATCGCCGACGCCGCGGCCGCGGCCCTCGCCGCCCAGGCCGAGGACAGCGCCGCCGCCGACCCCGAGGCGTTCCGGGCGCAGATGCGGGCGGCCGCCCGCCGCCTCCGGGAGACCAGACCGACCGCCGTCAGCCTGCCGAACGCGCTGCGGTACGTCCTCCGCGGGATGGAAGGGACCACGGTCGACGAGCTCCGCGAGAGCGTCGTCGAGAGCGCCGCGGAGTTCCGCCGGGAGCTCGACCAGGCCCAGGCCAACCTCGGGCGCATCGGCGCGAACCGCCTGCGGGACGGCGACACCGTGATGACCCACTGCCACTCGACCGACGCGCTCTCCTGCGTCGAGCAGGCCCTCGACCAGGGCAAGGAGATCTCGGCCATCGTCAAGGAGACCCGGCCGCGCAAGCAGGGCCACATCACCGCCCGCCAGCTCCGGGAGTGGGACGTGCCCGTGACGCTGGTCGTGGACAACGCGGCCCGGCGGTACCTCGACGACGCCGACCACGTGCTGGTCGGGGCCGACTCCATCGCGGCCGACGGCTCGGTCATCAACAAGGTCGGCACCTCGGGGATGGCCGTCAACGCCCGCGAGCGCGGCGTCCCAATCATGGTCGCGGCCCAGACCCTGAAGCTCCACCCCGACACGATGACCGGCCACACCGTCGAGATCGAGATGCGCGACGAGCGCGAGGTGCTGACCGCCGAGGAGGAGGCCGAGATCAACGGCGACGCCGACGCCGACGGGCTGACCGTCGAGAACCCCGCGTTCGACGTCACCCCGCCGCGGTACGTCGACGCCATCGTGACCGAGCGCGGCCAGTTCCCGCCCGAGAGCATCGTGACGCTGATGCGCGAGCTGTTCGGCGACCAGCAGGGCGGCGAGCCCTGGGAGGAGTAGCCCCTCCACGCGTTCACACACCCCACCAATCCGCCCGCCGTCCCCGACATTCGGCCGTTCCATTCTTCGGTGTCAGTCGGCTAGGTGACCACGTGCTCGGACAAGACACCTCTGAGAAGCGGTCGCACGTCGGACGGAACTCGATCGTCGACGACCTCCTGCAGAACGAGAACAGCACCACCACCGACGCCGAGTGCGAACTGTGCGAGTCGACGACGGTAACGCAGAGGGAGTACGGCATCCGGGTCTGTCAGTCCTGCAAGCGGACCTACCTCCCCTGACCGCGCGGCGCCTCCGAACCGGCCGCCCGGACCGATCTGGGCCCAGGAGAAGTTGAGACGTCTCCCGGCAGCCCTCCTCTAAATCGCTGCCTACCGTCAGTCGGTCAGCCCGTAGCCGCGCTTGAACAGCGCGACGTCGAGCGCGAGGATCGCCGCGGTCAGCGCCGAGAGCACCGCCAGCGACCACTCGGGGTCGACCTCCGAGACGCCGAGGAAGCCGTACCGGACGCCGTTGACCATGTACACCATCGGGTTCAGCATCGACAGCTCCTGGTACGGCGAGGGGAGCTCGCGGACCGCGTAGAACACCCCGCCGAAGAACACCAGCGGGCGGACGATGAACTGGTTCATCATCGTGAGGTTGTCCCAGTCGTCGGCCCACAGCCCGCCGACCACGCCGAAGCTCGAGAACAGCAGCGTGATGACCAGCGCGAACGCGACCAGGTAGAGGGGTCTGGCGACCCCGACAGGGGTGAAGAACGCGCCGATGACCGCGATGAGGCTCCCGACGAGCACGCCCCGGGTCGCGCCCGCGACGATGTAGGCGACGACCATCCGGGAGTAGGACATCGGCGAGGTCAGCGTCTCCTCGATGTAGTCGTTCCAGCGCCCGTGGAAGATGGAGAACGAGGCGTTCTCGAAGGCGTTGGAGATGGCGCCCAGCACGACCAGGCCGGGCAGGATGAACAGGATGTACGGGATGGGGTCGCCGCCCAGCGACACGCCGCCCACGCGGTCGCCGAGGATGACCCCGAACACCGAGAAGTACAGCACGTTGGTGACGAACGGCGGGACGAAGGTGTTGCGGGGCCGCCGGAGGAACCGCAGGATCTCGCGCCGGACGAGGGTCTTGAAGCCGGTGAGACCGGAGGCGAGGCTCACTGTCGCTCACCCCCGTCGGTCGCCGGCACCGCCTCGGTCGACTGCCCGCTGCCGCCCTCGCGGGTCATGTCGACGAACACCTCCTCGAGCGAGGTCCGGGAGATGTCGAAGTCGACGATCTCGTGGCCGGCGCGGTCGAGCGCCCGCACCAGGTCGGGCGCGACCAGCCCGCCCTGCGTGGCGGTGACGACCAGCTGGTCGCCGTCGAGCTCGACGCGCTCGACCCGGCCCTCGCGCTCGCCGGCCGACAGCGTCGGCAGGTCGGGCACGGTCGCGGGCGCGTCCCGGAGCGTGACCCGGATCTTGTCCGGCCCGCGGTCCATCAGCTCCTCGGGGGTCGCCACCGTGAGCAGGTCGCCCGAGTCGAGGATGGCCACCTCGTCGCAGAGCCGCTCGGCCTCCTCGATGTAGTGGGTGGTGAGCAGGATGGTGGTGCCCGACTCGTTGAGCTCGGTGATGAGGTCCCAGAGGTCGTGGCGGAGCTGGACGTCGACGCCCGCGGTGGGCTCGTCGAGGATGAGGAGGTCGGGGTCGGTGATGAGCGCCCGCGCCAGCATGAACCGGCGCTTCATCCCGCCCGACAGCCAGTTGAACCGGGTGTCGCGCTTCTCGTAGATGCCGACCTTCCGCAGCACCTCGTCGGCGTGCTCGCGGGCCTCGTCGGCCGGGATGCCGTGGTAGCCGGCCTTGTGCTCCAGCACCTCCCGGATGGGGAAGAAGTGGTCGACGTTGAACTCCTGGGGCGCGAGCCCGATGGCGTCGCGGGCCTCGCGGTAGTCGGCCTCGACGTCGTGGCCGAACACCTCGGCCCGGCCGCCGGTCCGCCGGACCAGCCCCACGAGGATGTTGATGAACGTGGTCTTGCCGGCCCCGTTCGGCCCCAGCAGCCCGAAGAAGCTCCCCTCGGGCACCGACAGCGACACTCCGTCCAGCGCCTGGACCCCGTCGTAGCGCTTCCGGAGGTCCTCGACTTCGATGGCGGCGGTCATCGGCGAATCGTAGGGAAGTCGGAGCGAAAAGGGCGTTGATGCGCGGTAGCCGCTGCCGGTACTGGGCCGGGCGTCGACCCGGCGGGCCGAACGACCGCGACCGCCGGCCGGAGGTCACCGCGACCGCCGGAGGTCCTCGGTCCGGAGCTCGTCGCGGGCGTGCCAGGTCCGGGGCCGGAGCGCGACCGCGAGCGCGACGAGGTACCCCGCGACCACCACCGCGGTCACCGCGACGCCCGGGATCTCGCCGATGGCGGCGCTCGCCGGCCACGCCAGCGGGTCGAACGCGAGGACCCGGATGACCCACGCCGCGAGCAGCACCGTGAACAGCGGGAGGTACACCCGGCGGAGCCGGTGGGCCAGCGCCTCCTCGGCGGTGATCTTGATGGTGGGCGTCCGGTAGTCGTCGGCGAGGTCGGCCCGCCAGTCCCCGTCGACCGGCCCCGTCGAGGGGTCGAGCCCGTAGGCCCAGACGTTCTCCTGGAGCGTCCGGACCCGCGAGCGCCACACGTCGTAGGCCCGGTAGCGCCGGGCCTCGACGACGAGGAAGAGGCAGACCGCGGCCGCGCCGACCAGCAGGACGTAGTGGGGGTTGCCCGCGCTGGAGAACGCCCACGTCAGCACGCCGGCCATCACGAGGACCGCCCAGTTGGTGGTCCGGTCGAGCCGCTCGCGCCAGAGCTTCATCCGGTGGATCTCGCCCCGGTAGAGGTGGGCCAGCGCCGAGCTCGGCCCCATCTCGGCGTCGAGCAGGCCGCGGCCGACCTCGGGGTCGGCCGGCGGGTCGTCGCCGGCCGCCCGGTTCGGCGCCTCCGCGTTCGCCGGCGAATCCGTGGCCGGCGAATCTGCGGCCGCCGCCGAGTCGTCGGACGCCTCCACGTCCGGGTCCAGGGGGTTCGTCGATTCGAGTGTCGCAGCGCCGTCTGAATCGTCGTCGCTCATCCTGCCGACCCTCCGCGGCGCAGATAGTCTTGTGCATTCATCCCTATACTACACTAACAACTCGCCGTTGAAGTATTTCACTACGCGTGCTCGTCCGGTGCTGGCTCGCATTTGACGCGATCGAACTGCGAGTGACTTGGGGAGTCCGCGTACGCAAGCCGGACGTCGACACGCCGTACGAGAAGCGAGTCAGGCGAAATCTAGAGGAACGAGCAAGACGAGGTTCGGGCAAACAGGCCAGTGCGAGTCCGGGAAGACGGGTCAGGCGAAGTCCGGGAGGTCGTCGTCGGTCTCGGCCATGTTGATGTTGACCTCGATGACGTTGGCGGCGTTGGTCACCTTCTCGACGATGGTGTCGTGGTAGTCGGGGTCGTTCATCCGCCGGAGCGGGCCGGAGACGCTGAGCGCGCCCAGGACGTCGCCCTCCCGGTCGCGGATGGGCGCGCCGATGGCCTGCAGCCCCTCGATCTCCTCCTCGTCGTTGTACGCGTAGCCCCGCTCCCGGACGTCGTCGAGTTCCGCGAACAGCGCCTCGCGGTCGGTGATGGTGTTTTCGGTCTTCCGGGCGAGCCCGTAGCGGTCGATGATCTCCTCGACGCGCTCGCGGGGCATGAACGCCAGCATCGACTTACCGGTCGCCGAGAAGTGGAGGTAGTCGGGCTTCTGGAGCTTGCTCGTCTGGTAGTCGCTCCCGACCGCCTTCTCGCCCTTCACCTTGTAGAGGTTGACGCTGAGCCCGTGCTGGACGGTCGCGAGGTGGGCGTACTCGCCGGTCTCCTCGGCGAGCCGCTCGATCTCGGCCTTGCCGGTCTCGTAGAGGGTGTTCTGGTTGCGCACGTACTCGCCGAGCATCAGGAACTGGAGCGACAGCGAGTAGGTGTTGCCCTCCTTGACCACGAGCCGCTGGTCCTCGAGGGTCATGAGGTAGTTGTACGCCGCGCTCTTGGAGACGTCGAGGTGGTCCGCGACCTCCGTGACGGTGGCCCCGTCGAGCTCCTCCAGCGCGCGGACGACCTGGAGCGCGCGCGAGACCGTCTGCAGGATGCGCGGCGACTCCCCCGAACTCTCCTCGGTCATGGCTGTCCGTATCCGCTGGAAGTTCATAGGTGTTCTCGTATCGTGAACCCGCCGAACGACGGCGTGAGCCCGATGGCCGGCGGTCCGCCGGTATCCGAGTTCCCCATTGAGGGAGGGGGCGTTTCGACGATTTCCAGTAATTCGGCCGGAAGGACAACTATCGCGTCCGGCTGCGACGCGATTCCGGAGAGGTGTCGAGCGACGGCCGTTGCGTTTCCATTTCCTGCAACCGCCCGGTCGCGATGGGCCGGGGCCGACCGTCCGAACGAGAGTCGCGAGGTCGTCCAGCTACGCACCCCGGTTCGCGGCGCGGAGTCGACCTACTCGGTGGCCAGCCGCGCCATCGCGCCGGCGAGCACCCGGGTCGCGGCCGCGCAGTCCTCCCAGTCGGTCCACTCCCGGGGGTTGTGCGAGATGCCGTCCTCGGAGGGCGCGAACAGCAGCGCGGCGTCGGTGACGTTCGCGACGTGCATCGTGTCGTGGGCCGCCCCGGAGTGGAGGTCGAGCGTCTCGATGCCCGCCGCCGCGCCCGCCTCGTGGAGCGCGTCGCGGCAGCGCTCGCTCATCGGCGCGGGTTCGCGGTCCCACGGCCGGTCGAGGCTCGTCTCGACGCCGCGCTCGGCCTCGAGCCGGGCGAGGCTGTCGCGGGCCTCGTCGACGATGCGGTCGACCGACGCGTGGCGCACGTCCCGCACGTCGACGGTCAGTTCGACCGCGTCGGCGATGACGTTGGGCGCGTTCGGCCGGACGTCGAGCTTGCCGACGGTGGCGACCGCGGTGTCGCTCTCCTCGGCGACGACGTCGTTCGCGGCCGACTCCACGTCGAGCACGAACTCGCTGGCGGCCGCCAGCGAGTCGCAGCGCTCGTCCATCGCGGTCGACCCGGCGTGGTTGGCCTCGCCCCGGATCTCGACGTCGCACCGCGAGAGGCCGGTGATGGTGGTCACGACGCCCGCCGGCGCCCCCGCCCGTTCGAGTCGCTCGGCCTGCTCGACGTGGAGCTCGAACCAGGCGCGCCAGTCGCCGGCGTCGACCCGGCCCTCGCCCCGGGCGTCGATGCCGTCGAGCGCGGTCTCGAGGGTGACGCCGTCGTCGTCCTCGATGGCGAGCGCCTCCTCGACGGCCAGGTCGCCCGCCGCCACGCTCGACCCGACGAGGCCGCCGTCGAACCGCTGGCCCTCCTCCTCGGTGAACGAGACGACCTCGACCGGCCGGGCGGGCTCGACGCCCGCGTCCCGCATGGCCCGGACCGCTTCGAGGGCGGCGTAGACGCCGAGCGGACCGTCGAAGATGCCGCCCTCGGGCACCGAGTCGAGGTGGCTGCCGGCCGCGACCGGCGCGGCGTCCGGGTCGGCGCTCGCGGGCGTCCACCGGCCGACGACGTTGCCCACCGCGTCGACCCGCACGTCGAGCCCCGCGTCGCGGAGCCGCTCCGTCAGGTACTCGCGGGCCCGGCGGTCGGCCTCGGTGCCCGTCAGCACGGTCCGTCCCCTGCCCTCCTCGACCGGTACCGCTCCGAACTCGGCGTTGGCCTCGATGTCGTCGCGGAGCCGCGTCGTCCGTACGTCCATGGTTGACGCGCCTCAGTTTCACCGACCGCTACTTGATTGTTTCTCACTACCGGGGTTTCCATTCTCGACGAACGCCCGAGACCCCCGAATTCGGGGGGTTCGATCAACTCGGGTCGCTCGTTTATATACTGCGACGGAGATCGTGGTCGGATTCCGGCGTCGGCCGGCCGAGCTCCCGTTCACATTTCGACAAATGTTTGCTAGAGATAGGGTATCAGGAAAAGACGAAGGATTAACTGGAGAATAAGTTGAGTTCCAGAAGTTTTATGACGCACAACCCTGAACCACTGTCTATGCCAAGAGATAGCAATGAAAGCGACGGGAGCGACTCCGGGGTGCCGCTCGGTCGGCGGCAGTTCGTCGGCGCGGTCGGGGCGTCGGTGCCGCTGGCGCTCGCCGGGTGTACGAGCGGCGGCGACTCGGAGGGGAGCAAGAACAGTTCCACCGCCGCGAGCGGGGGCGACGCGAGCTCCCAGTCCGACGGCAGCGGCGGGTCGCCCAAGTCCGGCGGGACGCTCCAGTGGGGCGGGGCGGTCCCGGTCCAGGGCCTCGACCCGCACCTCGACAGCTCGGCGGCGTCCAAGCGGGTCCTCGAGAACATCTACGAGGAGCTGGTCCAGCTCCAGCCCGACTACTCGCTGAAGCCCCACCTCGCGAAGACGCTGAAGAAGCAGGAGAACAACACGCTGCTGTCGATGGAGCTCCACCAGGGCGTGAAGTTCCACGACGGCACCGAGATGACCGCCGAAGACGTGATGGCGAGCTACCAGCGCGTCGCGAACGGCGACTACCTCGCCAGCGGGTTCTTCAAGTTCGTCGAGAACATGACGGCGCCCGGCAAGTACAAGTTCGAGATCAAGCTCAAGGAGCCGTTCGCGCCGTTCATCGCCAAGATGGCGACCGCTGAGCTCGCCATCATGCCGAAGAAGGAGGCCCAGAAGAAGAAGATCGGCGAGCCCGTCGGCACCGGTCCGTACCGGTTCGAGAGCCGCGAGATCGAGTCGTCGTTCACGATGACGAAGTTCGAGGACTACTGGGACGCCGGCGACGGCGGCCCCTACCTCGACAAGATCGTCAAGAGCGAGATCACCGACCCGAGCGTCCGGCTCCAGTCGTTCCAGGCGGGCGACTACGACTTCATCAACGGCGTCGCGCCCAAGGACGTCAACACGGTCAAGAACATGCCGAACGCTCGGTTCGAGAAGCAGTTCCCGAAGTCGCTGGTCTACCTCGGGATGAACTGCAACCGGAAGCCGTTCGACGACAAGCACGCCCGGCTGGCGCTCGACTTCGCGCTCGACAAGCAGAAGATCATGCAGGCGGCGCTGTACGGCACCGGCCAGACCACGGCGACGCCCGCGACCCCCGGCAGTCCGTGGGTCAACAAGGACGTCCAGCCCCGGCCGCGGAACAAGCAGAAGGCCAAGCAGCACCTGAAGAAGGCCGGCAAGCCGGACGGCTACAAGGCGACGTTCAAGATCCCCCAGTCGTACCCGGCGCAGGTCCAGGCCGCGAAGGTCATCTCCGACCAGGCCAGCGACGTGGGCATCCAGCTCGACATCCAGAAGATCACCTGGAACAGCTGGCTCTCGGACGTCTACTCCAAGCAGAACTTCCAGGCGACCACGAGCTCGTACCTCGCGCTGTGGTACCCGGACGTCTCGTTCTACAAGTTCCTCCACCCGGAGGGCGCGTTCTTCTTCACGGGCTGGACGAACGACGAGTACAACAAGCTGGTCGAGGAGGCCCGCCACATGTACGACCAGCAGAAGCGCGCCGAGAAGTACCACAAGGCGACCGAGATCCTCCACCGCGAGCGGGCCGGCCACCTCTTCCTCTGGTGGCAGGCCAACCTCTTCGGCGCCAAGAACCAGTACAAGGGCGACATCGGCGCGCCCGACGGCTCGACGCTGCGCTTCCAGAACAACTGGCTCGAGAACTGACGGCCGCCGGTCTCTCTCCTACCAATGTCGATGTACAACTACGTGGCTCGGCGGGTGGCGTTCATGGCGGTGACGCTGTTCCTCGTGACGGTCATCGCGTTCGGGGTCACCAACATCCTCCCCGGGAACGTCGCGCTGCTCATCCTCGGACCGAACGCCTCCCCCGAGTCGATACAGGCGCTGAAAGCACAGATGGGTCTCAATCAACCGCTCTACCTCCAGTACGTCGACTGGGTCCTCGGACTGCTCCAGGGCGACATGGGCACGTCGCTCCGGTACGAGGAGCCGGTCGTCTCGCTCATCATGGAGAAGCTCCCCCGGTCGCTGCTGCTGGCGTTCGCCGCCACGTTCGTCGCGGTCTCGCTGTCGATCCCGCTCGGGGTCTACTCGGCGGTCCACCAGAACGAGCCCGCGGACGTGGCCACCTCGCTGTTCGCGTTCGTCGGCATCTCGCTGCCCATCTTCCTCTGGGGGCTGGTGTCGATCCTGGTGTTCGCGGTCTGGCTCGACCTCCTGCCGACCGGCGGCTACGTCTCGCCGATAAAGTCGCCGGTCGGCGCGCTGAAGCACCTCGTACTGCCGGCGGCGTCGATGGGGTTCGCGCTGACGGCGTACATCATGCGGATGACCCGGTCGTCGATGCTCGAGGTGCTCAGCGAGGAGTACGTCAAGCTGGCCCGCGCGAAGGGGATGACCCAGCGGGTCGTGGTGCTGCGCCACGCGCTGCGCAACGCCATCATCCCGGTCATCACGGTCGTCGCGTTCCAGTTCAGCTACGCCTTCGGCGGGGTCGTCGTCCTCGAGAAGGTGTTCTACTGGCCGGGCATCGGCCAGCTCACGCTGACCGCCATCCAGAGCCGCGACATCCCCCTGATACAGGGGTGCATCATCGTCGTCGCGCTGATATACATGGCCTCGAACTTCGCCGCCGACCTGCTGTACGCCTACTTCGACCCGCGCATCCGCTACGGGGGTGAGGAGTGATGTCGGCCGAACCCGGGAACGCGCTCCGCGCCCGGCTGTCGATCTCCGACGCCCGGCGCGAGCGCATCTCGACGTTCGTCCGGAAGTTCCGGAACAACACCAAGGCGATGGTCGGGCTCGTCATCGTGGTGACGCTGGTGCTGGTCGCGATCTTCGCCCCGGTCATCGCGCCGTACTCCATCTCGACGACCGACATCAGCGAGCGGACCGAGGCGCCGTCGCTCGAACACCCGTTCGGGACCGACGAGCTCGGCCGCGACATCTTCAGCCGGGTCGTGATGGGGAGCCGCATCTCGCTGTACGTCGGCTTCGGCGCCATCGGGGCGGCGCTGGCGGTCGGGACGCTCATCGGGGTGGTCGCGGGCTACTTCGGCGGCCTCACCGACGAGGTCCTGATGCGCGTGATGGACGCCGCGATGGCGTTCCCGCCGGTGCTGCTGGCGCTGACCCTGATGGTGGTGCTCGGCCCGGAGCTCCGGAACGTCATCCTGGCGCTGGCGTTCGTCTACACGCCGTACATCGCCAGGGTCGCCCGGAGCGCGGCGCTGACCGAGCGCAACGAGGCGTACGTCGAGGCCGCGGTCGCCCGCGGCGAGTCCGACACCCGGATCGTCTTCGGCGAGGTGCTGCCCAACTGCGCCGCGCCGCTGCTGGTCCAGGGGTCGCTCAACATCTCGTTCGCCATCCTGGCCGAGGCGAGCCTCTCGTTCCTCGGGCTGGGCGCACAGCCACCGACGCCGTCGTGGGGGCTCATCATCGACACGGGCCGCGGGTTCATCGAGACCGCCCCGTGGATGATCGTCTTTCCCGGCCTGGCCATCGGCATCACCGTCATCGGGTTCAACATGCTCGGCGACGGCCTGCGGGACGTCCTCGACCCGAAGGTCGACACGGAGGAACGATGAACGGAAACGCGACGAGAGCAAGTAGACTGACGAGCGAATCGCGGAGGGCGAACTCATGAGCACGCACACGCCGACCGACCGGGACGCACCGACCGACCAGGACTCGGCCGCGGTCGCCTCGGCCGCCGACGGGGACGACCGCCTGCTCGACGTCCGGAACCTCCGCACGGAGTTCCGGACCGGCGAGGGGACGGTCGTCGCCGCGAACGACGTCTCGTTCGCGCTCGACCGCGGCGAGACGATGGGCATCGTCGGCGAGTCGGGGGCCGGCAAGAGCGTCACCGCCCGCTCCATCATGCGGCTCATCGACTCGCCCGGCGAGATCACCGGCGGGCGGGTGCTGTTCGAGGGCCGGGACCTGCTGGAGCTGACCGAGGCCGAGATGCAGGGCGTCCGGGGCAAGGACATCGCGCTCATCCCCCAGGACCCGATGTCCTCGCTCAACCCCGTGCTGACGGTGGGTTCCCAGATCGTCGAGACCATCCAGCACCACCAGGGGCTCGGTGAGGAGCAGGCCCGGAAGCGGGCCATCGAGGCGATGCGGGAGGTCGGCATCCCCGACGCCGAGTCGCGCATCGACGACTACCCCCACGAGTTCTCGGGCGGGATGCGCCAGCGCGTGCTGCTTGCCATCGGGCTGTCGTGCGAGCCCGACCTCATCATCGCCGACGAGCCCACCACCGCGCTCGACGTGACGACCCAGGCCAAGATCCTCGACCTCCTGAACGAGCTCCAGGAGGAGATGGGGATGGCGGTGCTGATCATCACCCACAACCTCGGCGTGGTGGCCCAGACCTGCGACCACGTCGGCGTGATGTACGCGGGCAACCTGGTCGAGACCGCCGAGCTCGACGACCTGTTCGCCGACCCCCAGCACCCCTACACCCGGGCGCTCATCGACTCGATCCCGGAGGTCGACGCCGACTACGACGAGCTGCCGACCCTCGACGGTGCGATGCCCGACCTGACCGACCTCCCCGAGGGCTGTAACTTCGCGCCGCGGTGTCCCCACGCGACCGAGGCGTGTCGCACCGGCGGGGACCCGGAGCTCGAACCGGTCCCCGGGACGAACTCGCGGGCCGCGTGCGTCCACGCCGCGGAGCTCGACCTCTCGGAGAGCGACGTCCGCGAGGCCGGCGAGGGCCGGGCGGACGTCGACCGCAGCGGCGAGCCCCTCTTCGAGGTCCGGGACCTGAAGAAGCACTTCAGCGCGGGCGACGGGGTGCTCGGCAACCTCAGCCTCTCGTTCGACGGCGGGCTGCCGTCGGTCGAGCGCGAGTACGTCAGGGCGGTCGACGGCGTGAGCTTCGACATCTACGAGGGCGAGACGCTCGGGCTGGTCGGCGAGTCCGGCTGCGGGAAATCGACGGTCGCCCGGACCGCGCTCAACCTGCTCGAACCCACCGACGGCGAGGTCTACTTCGAGGGCGAGCCGGTCCACGAGATGGGGAGCTCGGACGTCCGGAGCCTCCGCCGGGAGATGCAGATGGTGTTCCAGGACCCCCAGAGCTCGCTCAACCCCCGCAAGACCGTCGGCCAGATCGTCGGCCGGGCGATGGAGAAGCACGGCATCGCCACCGGCGAGGAGAAGGACGAGCGGGTGCGGGACCTGCTGGAGCGGGTCGGCCTCTCCCGGGACGCGGCCCAGCGGTACCCCCACGAGTTCTCGGGCGGCCAGCAGCAGCGGGTCGCCATCGCCCACGCGCTGGCGGTCGAGCCGAAGCTCATCGTCTGCGACGAGCCGGTCTCCGCGCTCGACGTCTCGGTCCAGGCCCAGATCCTCAACCTGCTCAACGACATCCAGGCCGAGCGGGGCATCTCGTTCCTGTTCATCTCGCACAACATCGGCGTGGTCCGCCACATCTGCGACCGCGTGGCGGTGATGTACCTGGGCACCATCGCCGAGATCGGCACGGTCGAGCAGGTGTTCGGCCCGCCGTACCACCCCTACACCGAGAGCCTGCTGTCGGCGGTGCCCCACGCCGACCCCGACCGGGAGACCGACCGCATCCTGCTGGAGGGGTCGGTGCCGAGCCCCATCGACCCGCCGTCGGGCTGTCGGTTCCACACCCGCTGCCCGAAGAAGATCGGCGAGGTGTGCGAGCGGGAGGTCCCGGCGCTGGAGGAGAAACAGGCCGGGACCGGCCACGAGATCTCGTGTCACCTCTCGGTCGAGGAGATGAGCGAGCGCGACTTCGAGGCCGAGTCCGAAACCGCGGCCCGCGGCGACTGACCCGGGCGGCTCCCGACCGACTCACGGCCGGTATTTCGGGCGGCTGACCCTCAGAAGTCGGTCAGCTTCGCCTCGGTCGCGCCCTTCGCGTCGGTGTCGAACTGCGCGAGCTCCACGAACTCCAGCCCGTTGTCCCGGAGCGCCCGCTCGACGCGCTCGGAGGCCGAGGGCGCGACGAGCATCCCCCGCACCTCGTCGTTCCCGGCGGTTACACCGCCTTCCCGAGGCGAAGCCTCGCGCTCTTCGTACAGCGAGACGTACCGCTGGAGCTGGTCGAAGTGGTTCAGGGTCGCCTGGATGCGCTTGACCTCCACGACGACCGGGGTTCCCTCGGCGTCGCGCGCGAAGAAGTCGATGAACCCGTACTTGCTCTCGCGCTCGTGCTCGACGATGCGCAGCCCCTCCTCTAACACCTCGGGGTTGGCCTCGATGTACTCGTGCATCTCGGCCTCCGTACCGGATTCCTCGTAGGTCGCGCCGTCGGTGGCGTCGAAGCGGGTGAGGCCGTAGGCGTCCAGAATCCGCGCCTCGACGCGCTCGCTGGGGTTGGTCCGGCGGGCGAGCAGGACCGCCTCGCCGTCGCTGGTGCGGGCGGAGACGCTGCCGCCGCCGGGCATCCAGTTGACGGGCCTGTGGCCGGTCGGCTGGTGGACCAGGAACGTCCCGTCGGGCTTGGCGACCAGCACGCGGTCGCCCGGGCCGAGGTAGCCCGAGGTCCGGCCGTCGTACTCCACCTCGCAGCGGGCCTGCACGGTCAGCATCGCGCCGTCCCGAAACGCCGCCTTTGCCTCGGCGACGAGGGCGTCGGGGTCGGGCGCGTCGAGTTGCTCGGCGACCATCGGTCGTTGCGGGGTGGTCAGCACCGGAGCAAAAAGGTAGCGGATTCGGGGACGGGGTTTCGTGGTCGGAGCGAGAGTCGGAACGAAGGGCGAAATCGGCTGAGAGAACGGGAGTGTAAGGGAGACGTAGCAGTTAGCTGCCGTCACATATGTACCGCACTGCGAGGGCCTCACGCCTCCCCAGCCGCCTGCGCGTCTCGGTCGCTTCGCTCCTCCCTGCGATGCTCGTCCATCGCACGCCTGGCACGGTCACGAGGACCGCGCCAGCGCGCGCCGGGTAGATTATCGGGGGACGCCGACGAGTCGAGAACTCGCCTACCCGTCGGTGACGAACGGACTCAGGAGGGGCATCCGGCTGACGATGGTCGAGACCCGGATGACGTACGACAGCAGCAGGGCGATGGGGGCGAACGCGACGGCGCCGACCGCGCCGTAGAGGACCGGCATCGCGCCCGCGGCGACGGTCACGCCCTGGCCCACCGTGTAGACCAGCATCGCCGCGGAGGTCACCGCCAGCGAGGGGACCCCGACGTAGAGCAGCAGCCGCGAGAGCTCGGCGAGCTCCTTCTGCATGTAGAGGGTCTGGATGTACTGGCGGGCGATGTTGAACCCCCGCAGCAGCTCCTCGATGTCGTCGAGCGCCCGGACGGTCTCGTCGGAGAGCGTCGCGGCGTACTGGTTGCGCAGCCGGCGGGTCGCGTTGAGCTGCCACGCCGAGCGGTAGAACAGCATCGCGACGAGCACGTCGAAGTCGCCCATCTGTGACTCCGCGAGCGCCGCGTCCACCGACTCGGTCTCCTCGTCCACGGACCGCGCGAACTGTGCGAGTTCCCGCCGGAGGGCCCGGTCGTCCGTGTGGTCCACCGCCTCCTCGACGGCGGTCGCGCGGTCGTCGATGGTCTGGACGACCACCCGGAGGAGCTCGAGCGGGTCCGAGGGGCCGACGCGCACGCCGACCATCGACTCGAGGTCGCGCCGGAACTGCTTGATGCCCTCGTTGCGCTCGCGGAGCGTGTGGGGCTTGCCGAACTCCCGGGAGAGCACCAGCTGGTTGATGGTGATGACGATGGAGATGAGGGTGAAGTTACCGGCGACGAAGACGCTCAACAGCAGGACCGAGGAGTCCTCGTTGGTGACGACGATGACCCCGGCCCGGGCGAGCCCGACGAACCAGACGAAGACCCCGGCGACGACCAGCGAGGCCAGCACCAGCCTGTCGGCGTCGAACACGACCCAGCGACCGAGCGAGGACTCGGCGGGGAGCCGGAACTCGTACTCGTCGTCGGGGACGTCCTCGGACGGTAGCTCGGTCCCGGCCTGTCGCATACCGGAGTCTCGGTCGAATCCGACTTAAGCGACGGGGCGGATCGACGTCCGCCGGGGTTCCGACCCACTCCCGGGGTTGCGACGCTCGGCCGGGCCTCGATCGCCCGTTGGGAATCCGGACGCCCCGGCTCACTCGAAGGCGGCGTCGACCTGCCTGGCGGTCGCCTCCCGCCCCTCGGAGTTGTCGACCGTCACGTGGTCGGTCGCGACGGCGTCGAACTGCTCGCGGTACAGCCGGTGGACCTCGTAGTCGGCGTCGCTCTCGTCGCCCTCGCGGCGGGCGATGCGCTCGCGGACCACGTCCTCGGCGCACTCGACCTTGACCAGCCGGAACGCCGCGCCCAGCGCCTCCGAGAGCGCCGCGGCCCGCTCGCGGTCGACGGCGTCCTTGAACGTCCCGTCGAGCACGACGCTGCGGCCCGCCTCGACGGTCTCGCGCGCGCGGTCGAACAGCTCCCGGTAGACCATCCGGGACTCCTCCTCGGTGTAGTCGGGGTCGGTCAGGATCTCCTTGCGGACCACGTCGGTCCGGAGCAGCCGACCGTCGAGCCGGTCGGCGACGTCCTCGGCGACGGTGGTCTTGCCGACGCCTGGCAGCCCGCAGACCACGACCAGCCGGGGCGTCTCGCCCCGCCGGTCGAGGGCGTCGGTCTCAGCCACGGTGACCACCGACCGCCACTGGATGCGGTGTCGCGCGGGTCATCTCAGTTACTGTACTCCACGAAGTCGACTCTTTATCAAAGTGTGGAAACGGCGTCGGTCGGCCCCGGCCCGACCGCCCGGACCGGGCCGCCCGCGGTCGGATCGGCGCCACCGACTCCCGGGCGCCGCCACCGCGACTTTCCGGTCCGGCGCCGTACGGAGGCGTCACCCATGGCGCCCCACTCCGACTCGGACGGCCTCGTCTCGGTCGTCGTCCCGACCCACTACCGCAACGACCGGCTCCGCCAGGCGCTCGACAGCGTCACCGCCCAGGAGTACGACCCGATAGAGGTGCTCGTCGTCGACGGCTCGGACGACGAGCACGCCCGACCGGTCGTCGCCGAGTACGACGAGGCCCGGTACGTCCGCCAGCGCCGCGACGAGGGGCCCCAGGCCGCCCGCAGCATCGGCGCGGAGGCGTCCGACGGGGAGTACGTCCAGTTCCTGGACGACGACGACCGGCTCGCCCCGACCAAGATCGCCAAGCAGGTGGCCCTGCTCGAGGACGCGGAGCGGGTCGGCGTCGCCTACTGCGGCATGCGCGACGAGGCCCGCGGCGAGATCCTCCCGAACCCGGTCGTCCGCGGCGACGTCATCCGGCGCGCGCTGGAGATGCGGACGTTCCCGTGCATCAACTCCACGATGCTGATCGACCGCGAGGTGCTCGCGCGGGCCCTCCCGCTCCGGCACCGCCACGGCGCCGACGACACGGGGCTGAAGGTCGACCTCGCGCTCCAGACCGCGTTCGACTTCGTGGCCGAGCCGCTGGTGGTCCGGGGACGGCCCGGCGACTCGCTGTCGGAGTCGTGGGGCTACCTCGATGGGCGAATGGAGGTGATCGCCACGTACGACCGGCTCTACCGACAGTTCCCCGACAGCGTCAGGCGGCGCGCGCTCCGGGAGACCCACTACCAGGCCGGCCGGAAGCTGCTGGCCGAGCGGGGCTGGTCGCCCCGCGCCACCGCGCAGTTCGCCCGCTCGGCGCGCCGGACGCCCGACGACCGCGCCTACCACCTCGCGGCCGCGCTCGGGTCGCTGGCGGGGCGGCCGGGCCTGGCGGCGGTCGACCGGCTGTTCGGCCGCGACGGGGTCTGAGCCGAGGGGTCGAGCTACCAGGTGGCCGGGGCGACACCACCGGGAGTACTATCGCACTGGGGTCCGAAGCGCCGCCTGTTACCGATGACCGCTACACGCGACGAACTCGCCGACCTCGCGGCCGACCTGGTCGCCGTCCCGACAGAGAACCCGCCAGGCGACGAGCGGGCCGGCGCCGAGTTCGTCGTCGACTGGTTCGACGAGCGCGGCGTCGAGGCCCGGCTGGTCGAGGAGCCCGACCCGGACCGCGCCCAGGCGGTCGCCTGGGTCGGGGAGGACCCGAAGAGCGCAGCGTCCGACCCCGACGCCACCACCCTGGTCCTCAACGGCCACCTCGACGTGGTGCCGGCGGGCGACCGCGCGGAGTGGACCTACGGCCCGTTCGCGGGGACCGTCGAGGACGGCCGGCTCTACGGCCGGGGCAGCGCCGACATGAAGACCAACCTCGCGGCCGCGATGCTGACGCTCCGGGACCTCGCGCCCGCGTTCGAGGCCGGCGACCTCGACGGGTCGCTGGTCTTCCACGCCGCGATGGGCGAGGAGACCGGCGACCCCGGCACCCGGACGCTTGTCGAGGCGGGCTACGGCGGCGACTGCGCGGTGGTGCTGGAGCCGACCGACTTCCGGGTCGGGACTAGCGCGAAGGGCGTGGTCACCTACCGGGTCGGCGTCTCCGGGGCGTCCTCCCACGCGAGTCGGCCCGACCAGGGCACCAACGCCATCGACGCCGCCCGCCCCATTCTCGACGCCGTCGACGACTACGACGCACAGCTCCGCAAGCGCGAGGACCCGCTGGTCGGCCGGGCCTACGCGACCGTGACCGAGTTCGAGGCCGGCACCGACTCCAACATGGCGGTGGTGCCCGGCCGAGCCGAGTTCCTGCTCGACCGGCGCATCCTGCCCGACGAGGACATCGACGCGGTCCGAGAGGAGGTCGAGGACCTGCTCGCGGCCGCGGAGCGCGAGGCGGACGTCGAGACCGACCTGACCCGAGTCATGCACTACGCCTCGGCCGGCATCCCGGCCGACCACCCGCTGGCCGAGCGGTTCCGGACCCTCTCCGCGGCGCGGGCCGACGCGCCGGCCGAGCCGTGGGGGCTGGAGGCCGCGACCGACGCCCGGGAGTTCGTCGCGGCCGGCACTCCGGCGATCATCTGGGGCCCCGGCGAGCTCGCGCAGGCCCACACCGCCGACGAGCACGTCGACCTCGGCGACGCCGCGCTCGGCCTGGAGATCCTCCAGGAGGCGGCCAGCGAGATTCTGTCCGGGGAATCCGAGGACGTGCCCGAGAAGGAACCGTTGCCGGACGACGCCTAGAGCGAGACGCCGTCGAGGCTCGCGTCGAGGTCGTCGACGTACTCGTTGAACGCCTCCACGAACGCCGGGACGTGCTCGGCGAGGTTCCGCACGTCGGGGGCCGAGGGCGGCTGGTACTGCGAGAGCAGGTAGATGCCGCCCTCGCCGCCGACCCGGAGGTACGACGCCTCGCCGCCCTCCCACTTGAGCTCCCACCGGTCGCCCGCGACCCGCGCCGCGAACGACCCGTAGTCGCCGCCCTCGTAGCGGTACAGCTGGTGGGACATCTCGTTGGCGACGTCCCGAATCCGGCCGAGGATGCGCTCGCGCTGGGCCACGACCGACTCGGTCGAGGCGACGTCGGGGAACTCGGTCGGCGCGTCGTCGAGCACGCCGTCGAGCGACCGGACGTGGCGGTTGAACGCCGCGACGAACGCGTCGTAGTCCTCGAGGGCCGCGTCGAGCGCCTCGGGGTCCGGCGGCTGCTTGGTCGAGACGACGTAGGTGTCGGTCCGGCCGCCGTCGAACCGGAGGTACTGGAGGTCGCCGGCCTCGTACTTGACCGTCCACTCGCCGTCGTCCGTCTCGAAGGTGCGCTCGCCGTAGTCGCCGCCCTGGAGGAGCGCGAGCTCCCGGGCGATCTCCCCGGCGTGCTCGCGGACCTGCGCGACCACCTCGTCGCGGCGCGCGGCGGGGTCCGCGGCCGACGCGACCGGGAAGTCGAACTGCTCGGTCATTGTCGTCGGGAGGGACGCAGGGGGTAAAAGGGGTGCGACATCCCGGTTCGGCGGCGGTCGGCGCGGCCGGCTCACCGATCCAACGTGGCCGGGTCCACCCGCGAGAGCCGCCTGACGAACCGCTCCTCGCCGGGGAACGCGAAGACGGTCGCGTCCACGTCGGGCTCGACGAGGCGGAAGCGGGCCGTCAGGTACAGGCCGACGTCGGCGTCCGAGAAGATGCGGTGCAGCAGCGTCAGCTCCGGGTTCTGGACCGCCGTCGGCGCGCCGGTGTCGAAGGGCGTGTCGAACACGGTCGCCCACTCGTCGACGAAGCCGTTGGCGACCACGTTGCAGAGCTCGGTCAGCGCGTCCCGACCCATGGGCGTCGAGACCGCCGCCGCGGCGTCGTCGACGGCGCGTTCGAGCATGAGCGACGCCGCGCGGTTGGCGCTCTTGACCGGGAACAGCACCAGCACGTCGCCGGCGAAGGGGGACCGGACGGGGACGCGCGCCCCGGCGCGGTCGGCCGCGCCGAACCGCGAGAGCACAGTCGCGGCGCCGGCGTAGTCGACCTTGACCTGCTCGGTCTCGACCGTCACGTCGTCCGCGGAGACCCGGTCCAGGCGGGCCTCGACGCCCTCGACGCCGACGTCGCCGAGCCAGTTGAGGACCGCCAGCGTCTCGACCGGGATCAGGAGCCGCCCGTCGTCGGTCACGCGGCGGTCGGGGTCGACCGGCGCCGCGGGCTCGAACCCGTCGTCGGCAGCGCGGGAGTCGACGTCGTCGGGGTCGGCGTCGTCGGTGTTGGCAGCGTCGGCATCGGCGTCGTCGGCATCGGCACCGGGGTCCGCGTCGGGGCCGAACGGACCGTCGCCCCGGATCATGGTGCGGCCGCGAGACCGCGGGCGTCCGTCCGGCGTGCGCGCCGTCCGGGGAAGCGCGGGGTCGGTGGCCGGCACGGCGACGCCAATTTCCGACGCGGCGGTCGGCGATGCGGAGAGACCAGGTCGTTCGCGGACGGTCGGCGGCGCGCGGAGAGTCGGTGACGTCGGGGGAGTACGCCCGTGGCAGTCGCCATTGGTGTTCGTTCGAGGATGCTACTGATGGCATAAAACGTTGTTCGCCGACCTGCCCGCTCGCCAACACGTCGGCGCCGGCTGTCCGGGTTCCGCGGGCGGGCCGACCGTCGGCGAACGCTCCCGGCCGGCGGACGGGGCGACCCCCATACCAGACGGGCGCAGGTCGCCCGTCCCTGGCGGACAGGGCATCCGCGTCCGTCCTGTCGGTACCTGCTCCGCCCCAGACGGAACACCGGGTTCAGAGGTCGGAAGCGCGCCCGGGAGACCCGATGACGGTTCGTAGCCGAGCCGCCGGGAGTTCCAGTAAGTTTTGCAACCTATCCGCCTTTCCGATAGATATTTATGGCGATTCTGATACCATCGGGACAGTATTGGTCAGAACGCATGAATCACAAGCGACGTGAAATCTGCCGAACGGTCGGAGTCGGACTGGGAACGGGCGCGCTGACCGCCTCGGCGTCGGGCGCCGCGGCCGTCGACCTGCGGCGGGGCGACGACTCGGCGGCCGCTCGGGACGCGGGCGCGCTCTCGGCGGGCGCGGACCTCCGGATAAAGTCGGCCACTCTCCCGGACGAGATCGTGCTCGGCGAGACGTTCTCGGCGGGCGCTGTCATCGAGAACGTCGGCGACGAGTCGGTGACGACGGAGGTCAGCTACACCTTCGACCGCGGAACGATAGCGAGCGTCGAGAAGACGTTCGAACCGGGGTCGGAGGTCATGGCTCAACTGCCGCACATGAAGTCGGAGTGGCTCGAACGCGAGGCCGACGTCGAGGCCGGCACCTACAAGAACGGCATCGGGGTGGCGGCCGGGCCTCGCGAGTCCGCACAGGTGACGGTGGTCGAGCCGTCGGACACGACCACCGCGTCCTCGGGCGACGACGGGCCGCTCGAGATAACGTCGGTCGACCTCCCCGACACCATCCGACCGGGGGTCTCGTACAATCCCGCGGTGCAGATCCGGAACACGGGCGAGGAGTCGGTGAGCCTGCGGGGCTCGTACAAGTTCGACGGCGAGATGGTGATGGAGTCGATGTCCGAGACCGTCGGTCCGGGCGGGACCGAGACGTTCAGCTTCCCGGACCTCACCCTCGAGATGATCGAGACGAGCGTCGGGTCCGTCGAGGACGGCGAACACACCCACAGCATGGGCAAGACCGGCGGGCCGCGGGCGTCCGAGACGGTCGTCGTCGGGGCGGACGCGACCGCGACCGCCGATTCCGGGTCCGACCAGTCGACCGGCGGGACGGACTCCCGGACGGAGCGGTCGACCGCGACGCCCGCGGAGTCGGCCGGGCTGAGCGCCGAGGGGAGCAGCTCGGGGGACTCGCGGCGGCGGTCGCGCGGGTTCTTCTCGAACGACGGGGACGCGCCGGCGTTCCTCGGGGACGTGTTCAACCTCACGTTCGCGGGGTTCCTGCTGTCGGTCGGCGGAATCGTCCACCAGATGCTCAAGGGGTGACAGTCATGGCACGAGGACTACCGGCCGTCTGGAGCACGCTCGTCGGACTCCCGTTCGTCGCGACCGGCGCGTACGTCGCACTCGGGAACACGAACGTCCCGTCGAACGTCGGGATTCCGACCGCGGTGTTCGGGCTGTTCATCGTCGTCGTCGGAATCTACATCCACGTCGTCGCGACCCCGGACCCGCCCACGATGCGGGAGGGCGAGGAGGTCGTCGACAGCCGCCACCCCGCCCAGCGGGCCGCGCTCGCCAAGATACTCGTCGGGTTCGCCGGCCTCGCGGTCACGGGGTACCTGCTGTTCTTCACCTTCGTCCCGTACGTCTACCCGACAGTCGCGTTCGCCGTCGGCCTCTACCTGTTCTCCACCGGGCTGTACACCTACTGGACGAACACGCTGACGACCTACTACGTGACGACCGACCGGCTCATCAAGGAGTACCGGTTCGTCTCGCTGGTGCGCCAGGAGCTCCCGTTCGAGAAGGTCCGCGGCGTCGAGGAGCGCCGCTCCATCTGGGAGGCGCTGGTCGGCCTCGGCAACGTCCGGGTCGCGTCCGGCGGCGGCGGGACGCTCGAGATCGTCGTCCGGAACGTCTACTCGCCGACGCGGTTCTCCGACGAGATCAGGGACCTGCTCTGACCCGGCGGGGACCGCGACGGCGGTCTCGCTTCTCGCTCACCTGATTCACCCTTGGTTCAGCGGGTCGGCCAGCGCGTCCTCGATGGGCTCGTCGCCCGAGAGGACCTCGAACGTGAGTCCGTAGGTGGGCTCCATCTCCAGGGCGGCGACGAGCACCTCGGCGACGTCCTCGCGCGGGATGTCGTCGCTCTTCCGGTCGAGGTCCGCCCCGGTGCGGACGCGGCCGGTGCCGGGCTCGTCGGTCAGCGCGCCCGGCCGGACGATGGTGTCGGTCAGGCTGCTCTCGCGGAGCCGCTCGTCGGCCGCCGCCTTCGCCTCAAGGTACGGCCGGAGCTCCGCGGGGCTGTCCCCGGGCGAGTCGGCGTTGATGGAACTGAGCATCACGAACCGGTCGGCGCCCTCGCGTTCTGCGGTCTCGATGATGTTGACGGCGCCGTCGCGGTCGACGCCCTCCACGTCCTCGCCGCCCGAGCCCGCGGCGAACACGACGGCGTCACAGCCCTCCACTGCGTGCGTGACGTCCTCGGTCAGGTCGGCCAGGACCGGCTCGGCGCCCAGCTCCTCGACGTCGGTGGTCTGTGCCTCGTCGCGGACCATCCCGCGGACCTCGTGGTCGGTCTGGGCCAGCATCGCGGTGACGTGCTGGCCGACCTGCCCGTGGGAACCGGCTACGAGTACGTGCATGCAGTACGCGAAGGGCTCGCGGTCGCAAGAGGCTTGTGACCGGACGGACGGCGGTGCCGCGGGACCAACTTCTCGATACGGGAGGGTTCGAAAAAGCGCGAACGAGCTCCGGTGCGGTGCGCCGGTCAGGCGCTGGTGGCGTTGTAGACGACCACCGCGTCGGCGGTGACGGTCACCGACCCGCTCTCGAAGGAGGTGGGCGCGCCGTTCCCGCCGGCGCTGGCGGCCGCGTAGTCGAGCGCCTGCCGGGTCACCGGGGAGGTCGAGACGTCCACCGTCTTGACGGTGTGGACGCCCGCGAGTTCGAGCCCGGTCCCGTTCGCGGCCACGGCCGCCTTGCCCCGGGCGTTCTCGACGGCCCGGGCCAGCGCCCGCTCGCGCAGGTCGTTCCGGGTCTCCTGCGTGATGGTGAACTGTACGTTCTCGACGCGGGTCGCGCCGTTCTCGACCGCGGTGACGACGATCTCGCCGGCGCGGTCGGTCTCGTTGACCGTCACGACGAACGCGTGCTGGCCCCGGAACCTGGGTTCGGCCGAGTTCTCCTCGTGGCGGTAGTTCTGGCCGATGTCGTACCGGGCCGACGTGACCTGGTCGGCGCCGAGCCCCGCCTGTTCGAGGGCGCTCCGGAGCCGCGAGGCGTTCTCGGCGAGGCGCCGCCGGACGGTCTCGACCGAGTCGGCCCGGGCCGTGACCGCGACCCGGACGACCGCCCGGTCGGGCGCGGTCTGGACCTGGCCGGTGGCCGCGACCTGGATCGTCTTGCCGGCGCCGGCGTCGCCCGCCGGCCGGTCGCCGCCCGACTGCGGGGAGGCGTTCGTACTGAGCGAGCCGAATCCCGCGCAGCCTGCCGTCACGGTCAGCAGTGCGAGCGCGAGCGCGGCGAGTTTCCGTTGCATACGCGCTGTCTTTGTTCCGGTCGGAAGAAAGCTGTACCGTAGAGTGAAAGAAGCGTTTGAGCAACCGCCCTCGGGCGCGACCGGTCGAACGGCGCCGCGCGGGCGACTCCGGGACGAGGGTTTCCGCGCACGCTCCGGCGGCGCCGTCGGGGAGCACTTACAACTCGGCGGTCCCTCGGTCCGGACATGGCCGGGACTGAGGGAGAGCCCGAGGTCGACTTCGAGCTCAAGGAGCGCGCGATGGACGAGGCCCCGGTCGGGATCACCATCTCCGACCCCGACCGCGAGGACAACCCGCTCATCTACGCCAACGAGGCGTTCGAGCGGCTGACCGGCTACCCCCGCGAGGAGATCGTGGGCCGGAACTGCCGGTTCCTCCAGGGCGAGGAGTCGGACCCCGAGGCCGTCGCGGCGATGGCCGAGGCGGTCGCCGCCGAGGAGGCGGTGACGGTCGAACTGGTGAACTACCGGGCCGACGGCGAGGCGTTCTGGAACGAGGTCACCGTCGCGCCGGTCCGGGACGAGGACGGGGCGGTCACCAACTTCGTCGGGTTCCAGAACGACGTCACGGCCCGCAAGGAGGCGGAGTTCGAGGTCGAGCGCCGCAAGCGGGACCTCGAACACCTCGTGGGTCGCATCAACGGACTGCTGAAGGACGTCACCGAGACGCTGATGCGCTCGACCTCGCGGGCGGAGGACGCTCGGGGCGTGACCGAGCGCGTGGCCGCGGCCGACCCGTACGTCTTCGCCTGGTTCGGCGAGCTCGACCTGGTCGAGGAGACCCTCGTCCCGTCGGCGTGGGCCGGCGAGGGCGACTCGCTCGACGGCATCGTGATCGACGTCGACGCCGACGACCCCACGGCCGAGGCCTTCGACGCCCGGTCGCTCCGCACCGGCCGCGTCGACGGGACCGCCTGCGCCGACCGCGTCCCGGACGCCCGGTCGATGGCCGCGGTCCCGGTCGCGTACCGGGACGCGGTCTACGGCGTGCTGACCGTCTACTCGGACGACCCGGAGGCGTTCGACGAGCGCGAGACCGTCGTGCTCGAGGCGCTGGGCCGGACGGTCGGGACCGCCGCCAACGCCCGGGAGAGCCGCCGGGCGCTCACGGCCGACAACCCGGTCGAGCTCGAGTTCGAGGCGACCGACCGCGGGCTGTTCGCCGTCGACCTCTCGGCGCGAGCCGACTGCCGGCTCGAGTATCGAGGGTCCGTCAACCGGGAGGGCGAGGCGCTCTCGCTGTTCTTCACGACCGACGCCGCGCCCGACCGGATCGCCGAGCTTGCCGCCGACGTCCCCGAGATCGAGGCGGCGGTGCGGGTCAGCGGCGACGACGAGTCGAACCTCTTCGAGTTCCGGCTCGCCGCGGGCTCGGTGGTGGCCGACCTGGCCCAGCGGGGTGCGAAGACGCGGGCACTGGTGGCCGAGCGCGGGACCGGCCGACTCACCCTCCGGTTGCCGCCGGCGGCCGACGCTCGCGAGATCGCGGACCTGGTGCGGGAGCGGCTGCCGGACAGCGATCTCGTCGCCCACCGGGAGCGCGACCGCCCGGCGGCCACGCGCGGCGAGTTCGTCGCCGAACTGACCGACCGCCTCACCGACCGGCAGGTCGCGGCGCTCCAGAAGGCGTACTTCGGCGGCTACTACGACTCCACCCGCTCGACCACGGGCGACGAGCTGGCCGCGTCGATGGGCATCTCCCGGGCGACGTTCCACCAGCACCTCCGGGCGGCCGAGCGGAAGCTGATCGGAGCGGTCCTCGACGCGGGTGGCTGACTGGTAAGGTATCCAGCTTTTCCGGATCGCCCTCCTCCGTCCATCCGAGCGGGGAATCGCCGCGCCGACGCGACGCCGCGGACCGGCGGACGGCGCCTCCCCGGGAGAGACCCATGCCGAACTGTGATCACTGCGGGAGCTACGTTTCGAACTCGTTCGCGCGCGTCTTCGCCGACGAGCGCGGACGAATCAGCGCCTGTCCGGAGTGCTCCGCGAACGCGGGCATCGCCGAGGTGTCGAAGAGCAGGATCGAGTCGTGACGGTCGGCGCCCCGACCCCCGAACCGAGGCGAGAGCCATGGTAACGGACGAGCAACTCCGGACGAGCAGGGCGGTACAGCGTCGGACCGGCCGGACGTTCCACGTCGCGACCCGGTTCCTCCCCGAGCGGGCGCGCTACCCGACGTACGTCCTCTACGCGTTCTTCCGGACCGCCGACGAGGTCGTCGACGACCCCGACCCGGACGCGCCGGCCGAGCAGCGGGCCGAACTCGCCCGACTCCGTGAGGCCGCGCTGGGCGAGGGCGAGCCCGACGACCCGGTGCTCGCGGCGTTCGCCGACGTGCGGGAGCGACGCGGCGTCCCCGACCGGGAGGTCCGCGAGTTCGTCGACGCCATGGAAGCCGACGTCGAACCCGAGGGCTACGACACCTACGAGGACCTGACGGGCTACCTCCGCGGGTCGTCGGTCGCGGTCGCCTACATGATGCTGGCCGTGATGGACCCCGACGACCCGGCGGCGGCGAGGCCCCACGCGCGGGCGCTGGCCGAGGCGTTCCAGCTGACGAACTTCCTCCGGGACGTCCGGGAGGACGCGACCGAGTACGGCCGGGTGTACCTCCCCCGGGCGACCCTCGCGGAGCACGGCGTCTCGGCCGGGGACGTCCGGGACCTGCGCGCCTCGGAAGGGGTCGCCGACGCGGTCCGCGCCGAACTCCGCCGGACCGAGGAGCGCTACCGCGAGGGCGTCGCCGGCATCGAGCACCTGCCCGACGACTGCCAGTTCCCGGTGCTGCTGTCGGCGGTGCTGTACGCCGAGCACCACCGGCTCATCCGCGAGCGCGACTGCGACGTGCTCTCGGCGACGCCGAGCCTGGGCTACCGCGACTACCTCCGCGTCGTCGCGCGGACCTGGTGGCACTGGCGGCGCGAGCGCGACCCCGAGGCGGTCTTCTACCGGGCGAGCGCGATCGCGGCGGAGGACGGGATGGAGCCGGAGGAGGGGACGGGGCTGTCCGGGGCGACGGGGCGGAGGGACTCGGGCTGTCGGGTCGTAGATCGGCTTCGGTCGTGGTGGCCGGTGGGGTGAGGGGAACGAGCGCGAGCCGGCGTGTTTCCCGTCTTTCCCGCTCGACACGCTACTAAGTACTCGGAGAATCGAATTGCGGGCAGAAATGGGCCGGCGCAGATTCGAACTGCGGTTACGGCCACCCGAAGGCCGAAGGATACCAAGCTACCCCACCGGCCCGCAGGTAGAACAAGAGGCGTCCGAACTTTAACCCTTCCGGATTCTGCCGACCGCCCGCGGGCTACGCGGCCCGGTAGTACTCGACCTTCTCGCCGCCGTCGAACACGACGCGCTTCTCCAGCTCGCCGGCGTGGACGAGATACTCGAACGCCCACCGGTACTCGTCCTCGGCCGACTCCCCGCCGAGGAACGCGCCGACGTCCTCCCACGTCGACTCCGAGTCGCGCTGGGCGTTGGCCTCGGCACGCTCGAAGATCTCCGCGATGGAGTAGGCGGTCGGCTTCTCGTCCGCGAGGAAGCCGTGGATGAGCGCGATGACGCTGTCGTCCGGTTCGGCCTGCTCCCACTGTGATTCCGAGAGTGGCATCACGCCACGTAGCGGACGGACGTCCTTGAGGGTTGTCGCGGGCCGGCGGTGGCTGCCGCGGCCCCGGACGCGTCGCGGCCGCTCCGCGCCGGGCCAGGCGGCTACTCGACCGCCGACTCCACGTACTCCACCGCGGCGCGCGGGGAGTCGACCGCCTCGACGCCCGGCGCGTCGTGGGTGTCGAGGCCGGCGATCGGGCGGTCGTACACGCCCGCGAAGCCGACCTCCGAGAGCGTGCCGACGCCGCCGTCGACCGCGACGACCGCGTCGCCGTTCATCACCACGAGCGCGTTCCGGGCGTGGCCCAGCCCCGTGGCGATGGCGGTGTCGACGTGGGGATTGGCCGCACCGCGGTCCTCGCCGGGGAGGATGCCGACGGTCCGCCCGCCGGCCTCGCTCGCGCCGCGGCACGCCGCCTCCATCACGCCGCCGAGGCCGCCGCAGACGACGGTGTGGTCGCGCTCCGCGAGGAGTCGACCGACCGCCTCGGCGTCCGCGGCCCGCTCGTCGGTGACGGTGCTCCCGCCGATGACGCTGACTCGCATGCGTGGAGGTGCTGCTCGCGGGACCGTGAGCGTGTCGCTCCGGGGCGCCGACCGAGCGCGACAGACCTGAGTCAGCCGGGCACGGCAGTTGAGTCAGCCGGGCACGGCAGACGTGAACCGGCCGAGCGCGGCGGACGCGACGGCCCGCGAGCGAGCGGGTCGCTGCTGAAGACTTATCACGGTCCGGTAGGACACCCCTGGTATGCCCGCCTCGACGGCCAGCCGGCGCGCTCTCCTCGCGGTCGCCGTCGTCTCCCTGGCGATTCTGGGCGGCTGCCTCGGTCAGTCCGGTGGGCAGCCGAGCGAGACAGCAGAACGGAGCGACTGTCCCGACGACCGGATAACGCCGGTCCCGTACCCCGACCCGCCCGCGGAGCTGACGAACGAGTCGGTCCGGGCCTTCGTCGCGGACCTCGAACGGGCCTACGTCTACACCCACGAGACGGGCGAGAACGTGACGCGGCTCGCCTTCGACCCCGAGCCGGACGCCGTGACCCGGCTGGCGGACGGGTGGTCGGTCCGCGTCGAGACCGGGCTCTCGCGGTACAGCTGCGCCGACGGGACCTTCGCCGTTGGCGACGGCTACTACACCGCGCGCTACTTCCTCAACGAGAGCGTCGTCTACCGGATTCGAGAGGGCGGGGCCGGGCCGGTCGCGGACCCGCGGGAGCACGGGACCCGGCTCCGCGTCGGGAACGCGACCGGCGACCGGTAGATTGCGCGGCGAGCATCGGCTCGAAGCCGGGACGTAGTCCGACTCTAGTACTCCGAGAACCCCTCGGTGTCGAGGTAGTTGTGCGCGACCGTGATCGCGTGGTCGGCGTGGAGCAGCTCCGGACCGAGGCGGACGCGCTCGTCGGCGGCCGCCGCCAGCAGTTCCGCCTCCGCGTCTGCGAAGTCGCGGTGGTCCGACAGCACGAAGACGGGGTCGGCGGGCGGTTCGACGTCCACCACGGGGTCGCCGTCCTCGTGGAGCTGGACCACGGTCCCGTCGCGGGCCGCCTCCTCCAGGACCGGCTCGAACCCCCGCTTCGAGAGGTGGACGCCCGGCGAGCTCTCGGTCTCCATGTGGCCGATGGCCTCGTCCTTCGCGTCGAGCGCGTTGCGGACCAGGGCGGCCGTGCTGCGCTCGTCGGGGTTGAGCCGCCGGAGCTGCGACCCCTCGAAGCGGACGGTCACCTCGTCGGCAAGCACGAGGTGGACCCGCACGTCCTCCCGGATGGCGTGCGAGAGGAAGAACGCGGAGTTGACGCACCGGCACAGCACGTCGAGCCGGCCCGCCCCGCCCGCGAGGTCGTCCAGCGAGAAGTCGGGGGTCGTCGGGGCGTCGTGGCCGAGGACGATGAACTGGCGCATGGGGTCGGCTACTCCCGCCGGCGTAATACGCGCGTCGAAGCCGGGAGGCGGTCGGGAGTCGTAGTCGGGAAGCGGCGTCGCGATTGCGAGCCGAAGCCGAGAAGTGGAGGCACAATCACGAACCGGAGTCGGGAGGCGAAGTCGCGATACCGATGGGGTCGCGATAGGGGACACGAGACGGAACCACAGCTCCGAGAGTAGTTGGGAACGATACACACCCCGTGGTAAGCGGTCTTTACCGTCCGTAACCGCCCGACGACGACGAGGTGTTCCGCGGAGGTCGGCGGGCAGACGGAGCGCCGTCGACCGCAGAACAGACCGCCTGACGCCGCGCCGCGCCGGTCGGTCGGCCGAGCGGGAGCTCGTGTGGGACCGCCTGAAACCCCGTGTGCCGCCGTATAACTATGGGTACGACCGCCCTCGTGAGGAGGTACAGCCGATAGGCCCGGCCCGACGCGCGGTCAGTGACCGGGTAACGTTCGCACATCGGCGTTAGGGAGGCACCAAAACATGAAGCTCGCAATGATCGGCTTCGGGCAGGCAGGCGGCAAGATCGTGGACAAGTTCGTGGAGTACGACCGGGGGACTGGCAGCGACGTCGTCCGGTCGGCCATCGCAGTCAACACCGCGAAGGCGGACCTCGCCGGGCTCGAGTACGTTCCCGAGCGGAACCGCGTGCTCATCGGCCAGGCCCGCGTGAAGGGCCACGGCGTGGGCGCGGACAACGAACTCGGCGCGGAGATCGCCGAGGAGGACATCGACGAGATCCAGGGCGCGGTCGACCAGGTACCGGTCCACGAGATCGACGCGTTCCTCGTGGTCGCGGGCATGGGCGGCGGCACCGGGTCGGGCGGCGCGCCCGTCCTCGCCAGCCACCTCAAGCGCATCTACACCGAACCGGTGTACGGCCTGGGCGTGCTGCCCGCCGAGGACGAGGGCGGCATCTACACGCTGAACGCCGCCCGGTCGTTCAAGACCTTCGTCGACGAGGTCGACAACCTGCTCGTCTTCGACAACGACGCGTGGCGCGAGACCGGCGAGTCGGTCCGGGGCGGCTACGACCGCATCAACGACGAGATCGTCCGGCGGTTCGGCATGCTGTTCTCGGCCGGCGAGGTCGGGCAGGGCGAGGAGGTCGCCGAGAGCGTGGTCGACTCCAGCGAGATCATCAACACGCTCTCGTGCGGCGGGGTCTCGACCGTCGGCTACGCGACCGAGCAGGTCGACACCGCCGGCGGCGGGCTGCTCGGCCGGTTCTCCGACGAGGAGCTCGACGCCACCGAGACCACGAACCGCATCACCAGCCTCGTCCGGAAGGCCGCGCTCGGCCGGCTCACCCTCCCGTGCGAGGTCCGGAGCACCGACCGGTCGCTGGTGGTCGTCGGCGGCCCGAAGGACCACCTCAACCGGAAGGGCATCGAGCGCGGCCGGAAGTGGCTGGAGAACGAGACCGCGAGCATGGAGGTCCGGGGCGGCGACTACCCGATGGCCGACACCGACCGCGTCGCGGCGGTGACGCTGCTGTCGGGGGTCACCGACGTCCCGCGGATCAAGGACCTCCAGGGCGTCGCGGTCGAGACCCAGGACAACATCGAGGCCATCGAGGAGGAGAGCGAGCAGAACCTCGAGAGCCTCGTCCGCGACGACGGCGACGAACTGGAGGCGCTGTTCTGACTCCGGGCTGACCCCCGGCGGCGTCACCGCCGCGAACCCCGGCGGCCGCGGCGATGGATTCTGGTTTGGTTGGGTCGACGCGGCCGCCCGGTGCCGTCTTTGCGGTGTCGATTTTCTTCGACGGATTTATCGCGGTCTGCGATCGCAGCGCCTCGAAGTCGTACTTATTTCTGTCGAGTCCCCGCGGATTTCGCGCACCGAATCGGATGGTATAAATAAAACCGGAAAAATTTGAATGGTTACAATATTTTTACGTCGGTGGGGTGGCCTGGCCCAGTATATCGCCATGACCGCTCCCCACGCGCTCCGAGATCTCGCGGCGCTCATCGAGAACCTGGACGACGCCACCCTCTCGATCGACGGCGTCCAGACGCCGGAGGGGTCGCTCGTCGACGGGCGGACCCTCACCGCTGAACTGACCGCGCGACTCGACTGGGGCGACCTCGACGACGTCGGAAGCGCGGTCTCGGTCGGACTCCCGGACGGCAGCGAGACCGAGGCCGACGAATCGGGCGTCACGTTCCCGCTGGCCGTGGAACTCGACGTCGGCGACGGTGCGGCGGAGACCGAGCCGGTCGCCGAGACCGCCGAGACCGCGAAGACGCAGGTCACCGACGGCGGAGTCGCGATGACGCGGGCGTCGGACGACAAAACGGAATCCCCTGACGAGGTACAAGAGCCCGCAGCGACCGATGACCGGGACGGTGAACAAGGAGAGGAGAGCGACAGCAGCGAGACGAGAGACCGAGGTGACGAGGGAGTCGAAACCGAAGACGAGGCGGTACGGAAAGACGAAGCGGCACGGAACGACGAAGAAGCACGGGAGGGCGACGAGCCGACCGACGGCGACGACGCGGCGGCGGACGCGACACCGGAGCCCCACCGCGACCCGGAGCGGCTCCGCGAGGCCTACGAGTCCTGCGAGACGTTCCCGGAGATGGCCGAGGCGCTCGGGGCCAGCGTGACGCCCCAGACGGTCCGCTACCACGCCATCGAGCTCGGCATCCACAGACCGAACGAGCGGCCCAAATCGGCCGAGCGGTCGGACGCGGCGCCCGACAGCGAGGACGCGACAGCCGCGGACGAGAAGTCGGGAGACGCAGACGAACCGTCAGAGGAGGACAGCACGGAAGACGGCGACGCGTCGAGCGACGCCGGAACCGGCGGACCGGAGACTAGCAAATCCGAGACCGGCGACCAGCCGACTGCGGCGGAAGGCGGGCCGGCCGACAGCGTGAGGCTCGAACAGTCCGACGACGGCGCGACCGAGGAGTCGGACGGCGAGGCCGAATCCCGCCCGCCGGCGCTCCGGACCGAGGACCTGCCGGCCGACGTCGACCTCCCCTCGCACGTCGCGCTGGCGGACCTGCGCGACGCGGTCCGGGACGCGACGACCCTCTACGAGGTCCAGCGCGACCTCCGGGTCGACCGGAGCGCGGCGCGGCGCCTCCTCCGGGACCTGAACCTGCTCGACCTGGTGACCGGCCGCGCGGCCACCGCCGACGAGCGGACCGTCTCGGCGGCGAGCATCGACGAGCGCATCCGGCGGGCCTGTACGTGAGGATTCCCGAGCGGCGGTCGGGAAGTTCGATCCCGTAGCGGAGCCGCTACCAGACGCGGGCCGCGGGCGTGCCGCAGTGCTCGCAGACTACTGCGTCGTCGCCCTTGAAGGGCTCGCGCGTCAGGACGCCGGTCGCGCACCACGCGCAGTCGTCGCCGACGAGCGGCGCGAGGAGGGTGTCGGAGTCAGAGGATACCGATTGCATCGTGTGGAAGCGCACGGCACCGAGTTATGAAAGTGTCGGAATTGAAACCACAACTGACATGTCGTCGGCGGGGCACGGACGGGAATCGAACTGTCGCAGTACTTTAATCAATCTGCCGGTGCGGAACTATAATGTGGATTTATTATCCAGCGAGCGGACATAACTACCGTGTCGATCTACACGAGGGTGTGCGACTGCTGCGGGAACGCAGTGGAGAGAGGCAAGGGCGACCTCTGTCGGCGGTGCAGGGCGGCGGACTGCACCGCGGACCGGGCGAACTGCGCGTGAGTCCGGCGGTCGCGGACGGGGTCGAAACCCCGAAACGGGTGGCCCGACGGGACGCCGGAGGAGAGACGACCCAGCAAGCGACGCACCGTGTCGCGGGAGACGGTCGGAACCGAGCGTCAGGCGCCGATGATGATACCCAGCACCAAGAGCGCGAAGAACCCGCCCCACATCGCCAGCGAGCGGAGCGTCGTCGCCCGGTCTTCGAGCGGCACGTCGCCCGGTTCGGCGGTCGCGCCGCCGCTGTCGAACCCCTGGGTGACGAACCAGTAGACGACGAGCGCTCCGAACGCCGCCTCCGCGAGCCAGAACAGCGCCACCATCCCGGTGAACATGCCCTTCCCCATCATTCGCGGTCACCTCCGGAGGCCCGCCGACCGCCGTCGGTGGCCATCGCCGAGCCCTCCTGCGCGATGGACTCGAACCGGAAGTCGTCGGGCGAGACGGCGCTGATGCCCGCGGTCAGCCCCGTCGAGACCAGGTGACCGACGGCCATGATCTCCCACAGCTTCAGGTCCGGACTGGTGACGACGACGTCGTAGCTGGCCGCCAGCAGGAACGCCGTCACCAGCTGCGAGACGACCACGCCGGCGACGAACGCGGTGCCGGCCGTCTTCCGCCAGAACAGCGAGAGCGCGAACGGCCCGACCAGCGCGGAGGCGCCAATGCCGCCGATGAGTAGGAGCTGGACGAAGCTGATGGAGCCGAGCGCGAACACCGTCGCGGCGAAGATGATCACCGCGAAGCCGACGGACGCCCCGCGGGCGACCCGCAGCTGCTGGTCGTCGGACGCCTCGGTGTCGACGTGCCGGTAGTAGATGTCGCGGGAGGTGAGGCTGGCGATGGCCGTCAAGTACGAGTCGACCGACGACCCCAGCACCATGAGCGCGACCAGCAGGAAGACGACGGCCGCCCAGTCGGGCAGGAGCCCGAGGGCCTCGATCGAGAGGTTCCCGGGCGAGACGTCGGTGAAGGCGGCGAGGCCGACGAACCCGATGATCGAGTACATCGCGATGGTGGTGAACACGCCGATACCCCCGATGGTGAGGAACCGGGACGTCCGGTCGCGGCGGACCGCGAACACCCGCTGCCACGTGGCCAGCGACACGACGCCCCACACGCCCAGGCCGAGCGCGTACGGGAGGAACAGCCCCTCGATGGCGTCGAAGTTCGCCAGCGAGAGGAACGCCGACGACTTCGACCCGAGGTTGGCGACCATCTGGTCGTAGACCGCGCCCGGCCCGCCGACCTCGAACAGCAGCAGCGGGACGAACACCAGCGTCAGCACGAGCGCGCTGACGAACTGGACGAAGTCGGTCGTCATCGAGCCCCACAGCCCGCCGAGCAAAATGTACACGCCGATGACGCCCATCAGGATGGCCATCACGACGTTAGGGTCGATGCCGGTCAGGCCGCCGATGACCGCACCGCCGACGAACAGCTGGATGACCCCGCCAAGCACCATCGTGTACAGGATGACGAGCACGACCACGAGGTGGGCACGCTTGTCGAACCGTTCGATGAAGTACTCGCTGTACGTCAGCCCCTGCGGGAACAGCCTCCGCATCCGCAGCGCGAAGGGGATGACGACGAACGACGACAGCACCGCCGGGGCGGCGTACATCCAGATGCCGGCGACCCCGGTGATGCCGACGTACTGGGGGACGCCGAGGATGTCGCCCGCCCACATCCAGGTGACCGCGAACGAGGCGGTCGTCAGTCCCACCTGCGCCCGCCCGCCGGCGGTGATGAACTCCTCGGTGTCGTCGACGCCCTGCCGGCGGAAGACGTAGTAGGAGAGCGCGATCATCGCGACACCCCACGCGGCGAGCAGCCCGAAGCCGCCGAGGCGACTAACCATCGCCCGGCCCCTCCCGCCGCGCCGGGTCACTCGCACCGTCGATGCACTGGGTGGTAATGTATTGCCACATCAGTACGGACGATAACCAAGAGCTGTGATAAATATTGTGATAGTTCATATCATGCACGTCACTTTTTGCGGGGCGGTGCGAACGGCCGGTATGCACGTCGACCTGAGCCACCGGATCGAGACCGGCATGCAGACGTACCCGGGCGACCCCGACGTGACGGTGCGGGACCACGCGACCCACGCCGAGGACGGCTACCGAGTCGACGCGCTCGAACTCGGGAGCCACGCGGGGACCCACGTCGACGCGCCGGCCCACACCGAGCCCGGTGGCGCGACCATCGACGAGTACCCGCTCGACCGGTTCGCGATGGACGCCGTCCGGGTGGACTGCCGGGACCTCGGCGCGCGCGACCCGATACCCGCCGAGCGCGTCCCCGACGCCGACGCGGACTGCCTGGTCCTCTGGACCGGGTGGGACGAACACTGGGGGACCGAGCGGTACCTGAACCACCCGTACCTGACGCCGACGGCGGCCGAGCGCTGCGCGGACCGCGGGTTCGCGGTCGCGTCGGACACGCTCAATCCCGACCCGACCCCCACCGACGAGGCCGACGCCGGCGAACCGGAGGGGTTCGGCGCCCACCACGCCCTCCTGGGAGCCGACTGCCTCGTCGTCGAGAACCTCGCGAACCTCGACCGCGCCGCCGACAGGTTCGAACTGCGGGTCTACCCGCTCGCGCTCGGCGGCGACGGGGCCCCGGTCCGGGCGGTCGGCGTCGTCTGATTCGCTCGGTCAGGTTGGCAAACCATTGCCACCCGAGTCCGGGTACGAAAGCCGCGACCGCGGTGAAGCGGGACGGGGAGAAGGCGAGGCGGACCGCGTCGCGGACGCGTTACTCGGCGAACTGCCGTTCGAGGAGCGTGATGAGCAGGTAGGCGGCGAGCCGGCTCGTGCCCTCGGTGCCGTCGTAGCGCGGGGCGACCTCCATCAGGTCGACCGCGCCGACCGCGTCGTGGCCGCCCAGCACCTCCATGGTGGCGAGCGCCTGGTCGGCCGTGAGGCCGCCGGGGATCGGCGTCCCGGTTCCCGGGGCGACGCTCGGGTCGACGCCGTCGATGTCGAAGGTCACGTAGACCGCGTCGGCGTCCTCGGCGGCGGCCTCGACCGCCTCCGAGACCACGTCGCGGACGCCCCGCTCCCGGATGTCGTGGGCGGTGAAGAGGTTGAGCCCGGTCTCGTCGGCGAACTCGAAGAACTCGGGCGACTCGTACCCCCGGATGCCGACCTGGCTGACGTGCTCGAAGTCGGTGTGGGGCGACTCGGCGATGAGGTTCGTCGACGACCCGTGGAAGTGCTCGCCGAAGAGCGCGCTCTCCTGGACGGTGTCGGTGTGGGCGTCGACCTGGACGAGGCCGATAGTGTCGTGGTCGGTCCCCTCGGCGAAGCCGCGGAACGCGGGGAACGTGCAGTAGTGGTCCCCGCCGAGCACGACCGGGAACGCCTGGTCGGCGATCGTGGCGACGTACGCCGAGATGCTCTCGGCGGTCTTCTCCCGGTCCATGGGGAAGAGGGGGACGTCGCCGCAGTCGGCGATGGAGAGCCGGTTGAAGTCGACCTGCCGGCCGGTCCGCATGTTCGTGAGCCCGCCCTTGTACCCCGAGATGTAGGCCCACCACGCGCTGGCGCGCCGGATGGCCTCCGGCCCGTAGCGGGCGCCGGGACGGTTGCTCACGGCGCCGTCGTAGGGGACGCCGACGACGCCGGCGTCGACGTCGGCCAGGTCCTCGACCTCGCGCTGCTCGGACTTGAGGAACGTGTTGATGCCGGCGTACGCGAGCTCGATGTCGGCGCCGGCGTAGCGCTCGCGGAACGCCTCGGCCGTCCGCGGGCGGTCGAACTGCGACATTACGCCTCCACCTCGATTGCGGTTTCGAGCGCCTCGACGGCCGATTCGAGCTGCTCGCGCTCGATGGTGAGCGGCGGCTGGAACCGCATCACGTTCTTGTAGTAGCCGCCGACGCCCATCACGATGCCCTCCTCGCGGAGGCGCTCGCTGACGGACTTCGCGAGGTCGGCGTCGGGCGCGGGGGCGACCCCCTCGGGGCCGGTCGCGTCGGGGTCGACGAGTTCGACCCCCTGCATCAGGCCGAGCCCGCGGGCCTCGCCGACCGCGTCGAACCGGGACTCGAGGTCGGCGAGCCTGTCGGACAGCCACGCGCCCTGCTCGCGGGCGTTGGCGACGATGCCGTCCCGGAGCTCGTCGATGGTCGCGAGCGCGGCGGCGCTGGCCACCGGGTTGCCGCCGAACGTCGAGAGGTGGTCGCCCGACTCGAAGGCGTCGGCGACCTCGGCCGAGGCGGTGAACGCCCCGAGCGGCAGGCCGCTGGCGATGCCCTTCGCCTGCGTGAGGATGTCCGGGACGACGTCGAAGTGGTCGCTGGCCCACAGCTCGCCGGTCCGGCCGTACCCCGCCTGGACCTCGTCGACGATCAGGAGCGCGCCGTGGTCGTGGGCGATCTCCTTGACGCGCTCCAGCCACCCCTCGGGCGGGACGATGATGCCGCCCTCGCCCATCACGGGCTCGACCACGACAGCGGCGACGTCGTCGGAGGTGTGCGTCCCGATGACCCGTTCGATGTGGTCCGCGCAGTCGGCGGTGCAGTCGCCCTCGCACCGCGGACACCGGTAGGAGTAGGGCGGCTCGGCGTGGGTGACGTCGTTGATGGTCGGCGCCATGCCGTCCTTGTACGCGGCGTTGCCGGTCAGCGCGAGGCTGCCGAGGGTCCGGCCGTGGAACGACTTCTCGAGGGCGACGACCTCCGTGCTCCCGGTGTACTTCCGGGCGAGCTTGATCGCGCCCTCGACCGCCTCGGTGCCGGAGTTACAGAAGAACGACTTCCGGAGGTCGCCGGGCGTGATCTCGGCGAGGCGCTCGGCGAGCTCGGCGACGGGCCGGTTCGGATGGACGTACGAACAGCTGTGGACGAGGTCGTCGAGCTGGTCCTTCGCGGCCTCGACCACCGCCTCGTTCCGGTGACCCGTGTTGGTCACCGCGATACCGGAGAACACGTCGAGGTACTCGTTGCCCTCGAAGTCCTCCACCGTGCAGCCGGAGGCCCGCTTGACGGGGACGTCCAGTTCCTTCCAGATCGGCATCACGTGTTCGTCGTACTGCGACCGGAGTCGGTCGTTCGACGGGGGGATTACTTCGTTTGACATAGTTCTGGTCCAGTGCCGGCAGCGCGCCGGCAACTACTTGCCACCACGTAGACGGTATTTGACCTGGTAGAAAAAACTACCGGCGCACACATCGGGCGTTTCACTCGGATCGTGCGACCAGAGCCGTCTCACACATTAAAATATGACGGGCGTGCGGCGGAATCGGACGCAAATTATTTAACCCGTTGCCGTCTTGTTGACAGCCAGCACGGTGGAAATTGTATGCCATCCCCCTCAGACCGCGACGGCTCGAACCGAGGCGAATCGACCACGAATCGACGGCGGTTCCTCCGGGCGACCGGCGCCACGGGGGCGCTCGCGACGACAGCGCTGGCGGGCTGTACCTCGCGGTTCGTCGGCGGCGGCGGGAGCAGCTCGCCGACGGAGGACAAGCCGCTCAAGATAGGCGTCTACGGCGGCGTGTTCAAGGAGGTGCTCGACGAGGCGCTGGTCAAGCCGTTCACGGAGAACACCGACGTCCCCGCGACCAGCAAGCCTCAGTCGGTCGGCGACGCGATGGTCAAACTCAAGCAGTCGGTCGACGCCGACAAGGCGCCGGTCGACGTCCTCGTCGTCGCCCCGGACGCGCGAATCCACGGCCAGCGGATGGGCACGTGGCTCAACTACAGCCCGGACGAGATTTCGCGGCTCGACGGCGTCATCGACGATCAGGTCACGCGGAACGACGACGGCGACATCGTCGGCGTCGGGGCGTTCGGCTGGTTCCTCAACCTCACGTCCAACACCAACGTCCTCGACAGCCCGCTGACGAGCTGGAGGGACCTCTGGAACAGCAAGTACAAGGACCAGCTCGCGGCCAACCGGCTGGTGGGCGACGGGTTCCTGCTGGACATCGCGGCCCACACCTTCGACGAGTTCGACGGCCGGAAGTCGCTCCAGACGAAGGCCGACATCAAGAAGGTGATGCAGAAGGTCGCCGAGATTAATCCGCAAATATCGCTCTGGTGGGCCCAGGAGGCCGAGGCCCAGCAGCCGCTCAAGGAGGGCAACATCGGCGCGACCCAGATGTACAACGACGTCTCGCTGGTGATGAAGGACAAGGGCGCGCCGGTCGAGACCCGGTTCCCGAAGGAGGGCGGGCTGCTCAACTTCGGGTCGTGGTGCATCGTCAAGAGCACCGACTACCCCGACGCGGCCAAGCAGTTCGTCGACTACGCGGTCCGTCCCGACGTCCAGACCAAGATCACGAAGAAGCTCTACAGCGCGCCCACCATCGAGCAGAGCAAGCTCGACATCTCCGACGAGCTCTACGAGAAGGTGTACGGTCCCGGTCCCGACGCGGCCATCCGGCCGTACAACGAACTGTACGTCGAGCGCGAGAAGTGGATAACCGAGCAGTGGAAACAGACGGTGCTCTCCTGACTCACCCGCCAATGTCACGAATCGAACTAGACGGACTGACGAAGGTGTACGGCAGCGACGTGGTCGCCGTCGACGACGTCGACCTGACCATCGAAGACGGCGAGTTCGTCACCCTCGTCGGCCCGTCGGGGTGCGGGAAGACCACGACCCTGCGGTGCGTCGCCGGGTTCGAGACGCCCACCGAGGGGCGGGTCCTGATGGGCGACCGCGACATCACCGACGAGCCGCCCTACCGGCGGGACGTGGGGATGGTGTTCCAGTCGTTCGCGCTGTTCCCCCACATGACCGTCAAGGAGAACATCGCGTACGGGATGCGGGTCGCCGACCGGGAGTACGCCGAGCAGGAGGTCGACGAGCGCGTCGAGGAGATGCTCGAGATGATCGAGCTACCGGGGATCGAGGACCGCAAGCCCGACCAGCTCTCGGGCGGCCAGCAGCAGCGGGTCGCGCTGGCGCGCGCCCTCGCGCTCAACCCGGAGGCGCTGCTGCTCGACGAGCCGCTGGCCAGCCTGGACGAGAAGCTCCGCAAGCAGATGCAGGCCGAGCTCTCGCGCATCCAGAAGGAGCTGGGCGTGACGACGGTGTTCGTCACCCACAACCAGGAGGAGGCGATGACGATGTCCGACCGCATCGTCGTGATGAACGAGGGCGGGTTCGAGCAGATCGGTTCGCCAGACGAGGTGTACCACGAGCCGGCCTCGCTGTTCGTCGCGGACTTCATCGGGAAGGCCAACGTCTTCCAGGGCCGGGTCGTCGACGACGACGGCGAGACGGTCACGGTCGACACTGGGGAGGCGACCGTCCGGGCGACCGCGACCGAGCGCCTCGACCCCGGCACGGACGTCGGCGTCGTGGTCCGTCCGGAGGGCGTCTCGCTGAGCCGGGTCGGTAGCGAGGAGGCGGTCGGCGACGGCGACGGCCGCGAGAACGTCACGACCGGCGAGGTGAACCTGGTCCAGATGCTCGGCGGGACCGTCGAGTACCGGGTGTACACCGAGGGCGGCAACGAGCTCATCGTGACGACCCAGGCCGGCGAGCACCGCGAGGACCCGCTCCGGCGGGGCGACCGCGTCCGCGTCGGATTCGCCGCGGACCAGACCACGGTGCTCTCGACCGAGTCGGTCGTCGAGGACCTCGACGTCGAACACGCGACCGAACCGGAAGCGGAGGCGTAGCATGGCCGAGGGAACCGACGTCAGATTCTCGAGGGACGACGGCGACTCCCCGGGTCGGATCCGCCGGTGGCTCGCCGACCGCTCGGAGTCCATCGTGCTGGGGTACCCCCTCGTCATGCTCGCGGTGTTCTTCGTGATCCCGCTCCTGCTGCTGATAGCGACCAGCTTCTACCCGAAGCCGTCCGGCGAATACTACGAGGTCGGATTCACGCTGGAGCACTACGTCCGGCTGTTCACGGTCCCGCTGTACCTCGAACGACTGGCGTTCACCATCGCGCTCTCGATGGGCACCGCGTTCGCGTGCCTCGCCATCGGCTACCCCGTCGCCTACACGCTCGCGCGGATGGACTCGAAGCTGAAGCGGCAGGTGTACATCACGACCATCGTGTCGACGATGTGGCTCACCTACATCATCCGGTCGTACGCCTGGACGGTCATCCTCTCGAAGAACGGGGTGCTCAACAGCTTCCTGCTCACCGTCGGCGTCGTCGACGAGGCGCTGTCGCTCACGCCCGGCATCTGGGCGCTGTCGATCGGGATGACCTACGTGTTCCTCCCGTTCGCCATCCTGACGCTGTACTCGAGCATCAACAACATCAACCTCGAGCTCGAGGAGGCCTCGAAGAACCTGGGCGCCGACCGGCTCCAGACGTTCCGGCGGGTCACCCTCCCGCTGTCGAAGAACGGCATCTACTCGGCCTGGATGCTGGTGTTCATCCTGGCGCTGGGCGCGTACATCGTGCCCCGTATCCTCGGGACGCCCGCCCAGTGGACGCTGCCGGTCATCATCGGAAACCAGTCGCTCAACCAGCTCAACGTCCCGTTCGGCGCGGCGCTGTCGCTGGTGATGATGGTCGTCGTGGTCGCGATACTCGCGGCCGGCTACAAGTTCCTCGGGCTGACCTCCGGCGACGTGGCCGGCGCGGGAGGTGGGTCGAATGAGTGACCCCGACACCCGAGCCGACGGCGGGACGGTCTCGGACGGGGAGTTCCGCCGCGAGGACGAGGCGAACGGACTGCTCCGGGCGGTCACCGGCGGCGTCGTCGACCTGCCGGGGTACGTCGCGCGGCTCTACCTGGGGGCGTGCATCGCGTTCATCGTCGCGCCGATCCTCATCATCGTCGCCATCAGCTTCACGCCCGAGCAGTTCCTCACGTTCCCGCCGGGCGGCTTCTCGCTCAGGTGGTTCGACGAGGTGCTGACCAGCCCCGAGTGGCAGCTCGCGATCGTCAACTCGCTGGTCATCGCCACCGGCGCGAGCGTCATCGCCACCAGCATCGGGCTGTCGCTGGCGTTCGCGCTCGACCGCTACGACGTCCGGTACACCTCCCTGCTACGGGGTATCGGCGTGCTGCCGATCCTCATCCCGCCGGTCATCATCGGCGTGGCGTTCATGAGCTACTTCTTCCTCATCGGCATCTCGGGCACGATCCTCAACCTGATCGTCGCCCACGGCGTGTTCTACGCGCCGTTCTCGCTGGTGCTCATCAGCACCGGGCTCGACGAGATGGACCGCGAGGTCGAGGAGGCCGCGATGAACCTCGGGGCGACCAGGTGGCAGACGCTGCGCACGGTCACCTTCCCCATCATCCGGTCGAACGTGTTCAGCGGCGTGCTGTTCGCGTTCATCCTCTCGCTCAACGAGTACATCATCGCGTTCCTCGTCAGCGGGTTCACGGTCACCACCGTCCCAATCAAGATCTTCTCGAGCCTGCGGTACTCCTACTCGCCGACCATCGCCGCGATCAGCGTGCTGTACGTCGTGCTCACGACGGTCGTGGTCGCGGTCGTCGAGTACTACACGGGAGGGATCTGGGACTGATGACCCGGTCGCGCTACGGGGCGCTCCGGCGGACGCTGCGGACCGCCTGCAGGCCCCTGGTCCGGCGCCGACGGTAGCCCGCTTCCGTCGCGTCGAACCGGCCGCCGACCGACTCCCGCGGTCCCACCGGACCGCCGACCCAGCATCACAGATGACCTCACACCAGTCCGAACCAGCACAGTCGAGCACCGACGTCGAGACAGCCAGCGACCTGCTCGCCCGCGAGCACGACCGCTACCGGGAGCAGACGCCCGAATCGGCCGAGCTGGCCGCCGACCTGCGCCGCCACGTCCCTGCGGGCGTCTGCAGCACGTTCCGGGCCTACGACCCGTACCCGATGCACGCCGACCGGGCCGAGGGCGCCCGCGTCTACGACGTGGACGGGAACGCGTACCTCGACTTCGCGATGAACAACGGCACCCAGCTCGTCGGCCACGCCCACCCCGAGCTCGTCGAGCGGGTCGGCGACCAGCTCGAGCGCGGGACGCTGTACACCCGGCCGAACGAGCTCATCGGCGAGGCCGCCCGCGCGGTCAAGCGCCGGTGGGACTGCGTCGAGAAGGTCCGGTTCACCAACAGCGGCACCGAGGCGGTGATGCACGCGACCCGGCTCGCCCGCGCCTACACCGGCCGCGAGAAGCTCGTCCGGATGGAGGGCGCCTACCACGGCGCCCACGACCAGGCGCTGGTGAGCAAGATGCCGCCGGTCGAGCAGACCGGCCATCCCGACGACCCCAACCCGGTCGTCGAGTCCCAGGGCGTGCCCGAACACGTGGCCGACGAACTGCTGCTGGCCCAGTACAACGACGCCGACAGCGTCGAGCGGCTCCTCCGGGAGCACGGCGACGAGGTGGCCGCCATCCTGGTCGAGCCCGCCTGCTTCAACCTCGGCGTCGTCGAGCCCGAGCCGAGGTTCCTCGAACGGTTGCGCGAACTCGCCGACGAGTACAACGTCCTGCTGGTGTTCGACGAGGTCAAGACCGGCGCCAAGATCGCGCCGGGCGGCGGGGTCGAGCGCTACGGCGTCCAGCCGGACCTCGTGGCGCTCGCGAAGGCCATCGGCGGGGGCTACCCCGTCGGCGCGTTCGGCGGCCGGGCCGACGTGATGGACCGCATCGAGCGGGACCTCCTGCCCGGCGTCGCGACCGGATCGGCCCACTACGGCACCTACAACGGCAACCCGCTCTCGCTGAAGGCCGTGTCGGTGACCCTCGACGACGTCCTGACCGACGACGCCTACGAGCACGTCTCGCGGCTCGCCGAGCGCCTGGAAGCGGGCTACGAGGACGTCATCGAGGACACCGGCCTCGACGCCCACGTCGTCACGGTCGGCTCCCAGGGGATGGTGTACCTCACCGACGAGCCGATAACGACGTTCCGCGACTGGGAGCACGTCGACGAGGAGCTCCACGAGGCCTACTGGTTCGGGATGCTCAACCGCGGGGTGATTCCGCATCCGCACGACGCCTCCCAGCAGTGGACGGTGAGCGTCCAGCACACCGAAGAGCACGTCGACGAGCACGTCGAGGCGTTCGCCGAGATCGCGCCCGACCTCGCCGCGGCCCAGGACGGATGACCCCGCCCGACGACGACGCCGACGTCGACTTCGGACCGGCGCCCGACGGACTCGGCGACGAGGACGTCGCGGAGTACGCCGCGGCGGTCCGGGACCTCCCCGAGTACGAGCCCGAGACCCGGTTCGGGCCGGCGACGCCGACCGACCGCGAGGACCCGTACAACGCCTACGTCACGCCGTTCGCGGCCGAGAGCGCCGACGAGGGGCCGCTCTCCCACCTCGACGTCGCCGTCAAGGACAACCTCGCGGTGCGGGGCGTCCCGATGACCGCGGGCACGGACGAGATCGCCTTCCGCCCGGACGAGGACGCGACCGCCGTCGCGCGGCTCTGGGCCGCCGGGGCGACCCTGACCGGCACGACCAACATGGACGCGCTGGCGTTCGGGACGACCGGCGAGACCAGCGCCCACGGCCGGACCGAGAACCCGACCGCGGCGGGCCGCGTCCCCGGCGGCTCGTCCAGCGGGAGCGCGGCCGCGGTCGCCGGCGGGCTGGTCGACGCCGCGCTCGGGACCGACACCGGGGGCAGCGTCCGCATCCCGGCGTCGTTCTGCGGCGTCGTCGGGTTCAAGCCGACGTACGGCCTGGTCTCCCGGCACGGCCTCGCCCCGCTCGCACCGTCGCTCGACCACGTCGGCGCGATCGCCGGGGACGTGGCCACGGCGACGCGGGTCGTCGAAGCCGTCGCGGGGGCCGACCCCGCCGACCACTCGACGCTGCGGGCGCCCGCCCCGGACGCGGTCGATCTCACGTCCGACCTGGCGACCCCGCCCGCGGACCTCGCGCTCGGCGTCGTCGAGGAGTCCGTCGACGCGGCGACCGGGGACGTCGCCGCGGCGGTCGAGGACGCGGTCGTCGAGGTCGCGGCGGCCCGCGACTGGACGGTCGAGACGGTGTCGCTGCCCGACTTCGACGCCGCGACGCTGGTGAACGACGCCCTCACCGTGATGGAGTTCGCGGGGCTGGTGTCGTCCGACGGCCACCTCCCCGGCGCCGGCGGCTGGTACGACGGCGCGTGGGCCGACGCGGTCCGCGAGTTCCGCGAGCGGGGGCTCCCCGCCAACGACCGGGTCCGCCGGGCGCTCCACCTCGGCCGCCGACTGCGCCGAGAGGACGGGTCGTACGTGCGCGCGAGCGAGGCCCGCCGACGGTTCGCCGAGCGGGTCGCGGCCGCGTTCGGACAAGTCGACGCGCTCGTCGCGCCGACGACGCCCATGGTCGCCCCCGAGCTCGGCGACGTGCCCGAGTCGGTCGACGTGCTCGACACGCTCCGGAACACGGCGCCGTTCGACAACTCCGGCCAGCCCAGCGTCAGCGTGCCGTGCGGTCGCGCTGACGGCTGTCCGGTCGGGCTCCAGGTCACGACCCTGGCGGGCGCGGACGCCCTCGCGGCCCGGGTGGCCCGGGCGGTCGAGGAGGCGACCGGGACGTGAGGACCGTCCGCATCCCGCCGAAGCGGGCGGTCTCGTTCCCGGTCGACGCCGGAACCGAGTTCGCGGTCGTCAACCCCGAGGGCGCGCAGGTCGCCGACCTCGCGGCGGTGACCCGCGAGGGAGACGTCCCGCTCTCGCAGGCCCACACCCGCGACCTCGCGGGGACGGTCCGGGCCGGGGTCGGCGACTCGCTGTACGCCCGCGACGGGACCGCGCTGCTGACGGTGGTCGCCGACGACTGCGGCGCGAACGACCTGCTGTACGCGCCGTGCACCGGCTGGCTGCTCGAACCGCCCGCGTTCGAGCCCGAGCCGTCGGGGTGCGAGGAGCACCTCGGCGCGGCGCTGGCGGCTGCCGGCGCCGCGGTGCCGGACGCCGTCGACACGGTGAACCTGTTCCAGGCGGTCGCCGTCTCCGACGCCGGCGACCTCTCGGTCCGGCCGAGCCCGGCCGAACCGGGCGACGCGGTCCGACTCCGCGCCGAGGCGCCGGCGGTCGTCGCGGTGTCGGCCTGCGCGGCGCGCAACCCCGACTCGGGCATCAACGGCGAGACGCTAACGCCGATCGACGTCCGGGTTCCGCCTGGCGTCGAGGTCCGGGGACCGGTGCCGGCGGCGCCGTAGCTTTCGCTCTCGAACGTTTCTTCGATCCGTGCGCTCAGACGCCGGCGAGCAGCGGCACGCCGAGCAGGACGAGGCCGATGCCGACCCGCTGGGTCGCGGTGAGCGACTCCTTCAGGAACAGCCAGGCCAGCACCACGGTGACCACGGCGAACAGGCTGGAGGCCGGCCCGACGACCGCGACCCGGCCGGCCCGCAGCCCGAGGACGAAGCAGACGAACGCGGCCGCGTCGACGACCCCGATGGCGACGAGCTGCGCGAGCAGTCGCGGGGAGACCGCCGCCTCCGACCGGACCACCAGGGGCAGGGAGGCGAGCCCGCCGACCGCGCGGATGGCCAGCACGAGCGCGAGCAGGCTCACCGCGTCGCCGAACAGTTCGAGGGCGAACATCACGCTCCCGAGCGCGAGCGACGCGGCGACGGCCAGCGCGGCGCCGGGGAGGACGGTCGCCTCGCCGCGGACCGCCCGTCGGAGGTCGGCGACGTCCACGGAGGACCCGACGACGCCGAGCGTGACCAGCGCCAGGCCGACGGCGCCGGCGTCGCCGAGCGGTTCGCGCAGCACGACGACGCCCAGCACGGCCGCGACCGCCCCGTTGGTGGCCGCGATGGGCGAGGCGACCGCCACCGGGCCGACCTGGAGCGACCCGTACAGCAGGAGGTAGGCGGCGGCGCCGACGACGCCGAGCCCGCCGAGCGCGAGCCACAGGTCCGGCGGGAGGTCGGTCGGCGCGCCGACGACCGCCACGGCGCCCGCGAGGACGAGGGCGCCGCTCAGCTGGGCGTAGGCGAACGTCGCGACGGTCCCGAGCCGGTCGCCGACGCGGGCGACCAGGAAGTCCGCGACTCCCCAGCCGACGGCGGCGGCGAGCCCGAGCGCGAGCGAGCCGACCTGCACGGTGGCGTTCGTCTGCTCGCGGAGACGGGAAAGAACTGACGGTGGGGCCCCACGGCGTCGTTCCGCGCGGTCGGTCGTCGAGCGTCGGGACCCGGCGGCGCCGCGGCGAACGATGAGGGCTAAGTGACAGGGGGGAGAAACGGGGAGGTGCATGGCCGTCGACCTGACCCGTCGCACCTACGACCTCCTCCGGCTGATCGACAGCGAGGAGCCGATCGGGAGCATCCGGCTCGTCGAACTGATGAAAGAGCGGGGCTACTCCATCAAGGGCCGGACCATCCGGGTCACCCTCTCGGAGCTCGACGAGGCGGGACTCACCGAGAAGGTCCCGGGACGGGGCCGGCGGCTCACGGCCGAGGGACGGGCCGAACTCGCCCGGGGGAACGTGAGCAGTCGGCTCGAGCGGATCCGCGAGCGCATCGCCACGCTCACGAGCCAGGTCACCTACGACCCCCTCGAAGACGTCGGGGAGGTCGTCGCCGCGAGCGCCGCGGTCGACGAGGCCGACCTCGGGGACGCGCTCGACGCGCTCGAACGGCTCGACGACTCGCCGCTGGGTCCGGTGCTCGTCTCGACGACCGAGCGCGACGACGGGCGGTACCGGCTGGAGTTCCCGTCGAGCATCACGCTCGACGGCGTGCTGCTCACCCACGGCATCGCGGTGGAGCTCACGACCGCCGGGCTGGTCGAGTACACGACCGACGCGACCGAGGACGACCGGCGCGCGACCGGGGACGACAAGGGAGCGACTACGAACGACCGGCGGGCGACCGGAGCCGACGAGGCGGCCGACCCGCCGGACGTCGCGGGCGGGACGCCCGACCCGACGGGGACCGAGACCGCGGAGTACGGCGGCGGCATCGTGCGCTACGTCGACGCCATCAGCGGGGAGGGCTCGACCATGGACGTGGTGAGCCTCCTCATCGAGGCCGGGCGGACCAGCGTCACCGACGCGGTCGAGTCGGGGAGCGGACTGGTCATCGTCGACAACCGGGAGCTGCCGCTGACCCGGTACCAGGAGGCCCAGGACCTCTCGGTGGCGACCCGCGACCGGCTCGGGGGCGTGCTCGACCTCCGTCGCCCCCGCGAGTCGGGACCCTTCCCGGCCGGCGACCCCGGCTGGGACTTCGCGTCGGTGACCTACAGCGGGATGGGCGAGGTGGCCATCGCGCTGCTCGCGGAGGCCGGCGTCACCGACGAGTGGGAGACGCTCCAGGGCGTCGCGCCGCGGTCAGAGTTCTCGACCGTGCAGGGCGCGCGGACCGACGTCGGGCGCTGAGCCCGGACCTCCGGCGCCCCGCAGACGTAGCGGCCAGGGCTGAAGCTGACCCCCGCGACGGAGGCGGTACAGACGGGAGCGAGGAACGGACTTATCTACCGGCGGTGCGGTGTCGGCAGTATGCGTAACACTGACGGGCACGTCCGCGTCGCCGCCGTCCAGCAGCCGCCGGTGTTCTTGGACCGCGCGGCGACCGTCGAGCGGGCCCGCGAGCTGATACGAGAGGCCGGCGAGAACGGCGCCGACCTGATCGCGTTCCCCGAGACGTACCTGCCGGGGTACCCCGGCTACTACACGCCCGGCGTCGAGGCGGACGCCGGCGAGCAGGCGGAGTACCTCCTCGCGCTCCGGGAGAACGCCGTCCGGGTCCCGGAGGACGTCGGGGGACTGGCCGACGCGGCGGCCGAGGCCGGAGCGGTCGTCGTCATCGGGTGCAACGAGGTCGACGACCGGCCGGGCAGCGACACGCTGTACAACACGAACCTCGTGTTCGACGCCGACGGCCGGCTCGTCGGCCGCCACCGCAAGCTCGTGCCGACGTTCACCGAGCGCGTCTACTGGGGCCGGGGCGACGACGCCGACCTCGTGTTCGAGACGGCGGTCGGCCGCGTCGGGACGCTCGTCTGCTGGGAGAACCACATGCCGCTGGCCCGCGCCGCGGCCGTCCGGCGGGGCGAGCGGTTCCACGTCTGCAACTGGCCCGGGAGCTGGGGGTCGGGCGAGCGCCACCTCGAGCCCGAGCGCTCGACCGACTCCGACGTGTTCCCGGCGGTCCGCGAGCAGGCGTTCGCCGCCAACGCGTTCGCGGTCTCGGCCCACGCCGTGCTGGACCCCGCGGAGGTGCCCGACGAGTGGCGCCACCTGTTCGAGTCCGACCGCGCGAACGCCGACTGGGCCTGCGGCGGGTCCTGCGTGGTCGACCCGTTCGGGAGCGTCGTCGCGGGCCCGGTCTTCGACGACCGGACGGTACTCTACCACGACTGCGACCTCGACAAGCGCCGGCTGGCGGCGTTCGAGTTCGACCAGCCGGGCCACTACGCCCGCGACGACGTGTTCGACCTGTCGGTCCGGGACGCCGACGGCCCGTCCGGAAGCGCCGGAGTCGGTGGGGCGACTGAAGTCCCCGGGGCCGGCGGACCGGGCGGCGTCACCGACGAGCAGGTGGCCGCGGTCGCGGAGCGACTCGGCGAAGACCCGGCGCGCGTCCGGGAGATCGCGGCCGCGCTCCGGGAGTCCACCGGAAAGGACGGGACGGGCGACGGTACCGGCAGTGCGGACGGGGGAGAGACCGGACAGTGACGGTGCGCGAACTCCGCCCCGGCGTCTACGACCTCACGTGCCGGGACGACGACCGGGGACGCTACCGGGCGTTCCTGTTCGACGCCGACGTGCCGACCCTCGTGGATACCGGGATTCCGGAGGGCAGGGACGCGCTGCTCGACGGTCTCGCGGAGACGGGCCTCGACCCAGGTCGGGTGGTCCTCACGCACGCCGACTGGGACCACGTCGGCGGCGTCGCGGCCGTCGTCGACGCGTACGACCCGGAGGTGTGGGTCCCGGAACAGAGCGACGTCTCGTTCGCGCCGGACCGGCGGTACGGCGACGGCGACGCCGTCGGGCCGTTCGAGGCGGTCCACGCGCCGGGCCACACGGCCGACAGTCACGCGCTCGTCGACGAGGACCGCGGGGTCGCGGTGCTGGGCGACGCCGCCATCGGGTCGGACCGCCGGGGCCTCCCCGCCGGCTACCTCGTGCTCCCGGAGGGCGAGTACTCCGACGACCTCGTCCGGGCCGAGGAGAGCCTGGCGAGGCTGCTCGCCCACGAGTTCGACGCCGCGCTCGTCTACCACGGCTCGTCGGTGCTGGCGGACGCGGGCGAGAAACTCGACGCCTTCGTCAACTTCCCCGGGAAGGAGTCGGAGCGATGAGGACGGGACCGACCGAGCGAGCAGGCGCGGTCACCGGCGCTCGACCCCGACGCGGGCGCCGCCGTCGACGTCGGCCAGCGGGCCGGTGTCGTCGATCTCGGCCACGACGGCCACCGGCGAGGCGGCCCGCGGCTCGTCGTCGGTGCTGGCCGGCGTCGGCCCCCAGAACAGGCAGAGCGCGTCGCCCCGCGGCCAGTACGCGACCGCGCCGACCGGCACCGCCTCGCGGGTGTTCTCCGGCGGGACGTCCACCGGGACCGAGAAGTACAGTTCGTCGCCCCAGCGCGCGGCGTCGCCCTCGACCGGGAGCGCCGCGGCGAGGGCGTCGCGGGTCTCGGGGTTCTCGTCGGTCCACGAGGCCGCGAGTTCCGCGTCCCCGACGGCGATTCGGAGGTCGGCCATATCGCGGGAGACGCGGCCTACCGCCGTAAAATTTGAGGTCGGGACGGGAGCGGCAGTCGGTCGGGCCGGTCGCCGCGAACGCGGTCCGTTCGGGTGCGGAGGAACGAGTCGCGCGCCGGGAACAGCATAGCTCCACGGCCCGCGCAGTGACGCCGAGTGCGGACAGTTGTACGGGTACCGCGGCCGGACCGGTCGTGCTAGCCAGTAGCACAACACTGAAGCGGCGGGTGGGCGTCGTTCCACCAAATGACTGGCCAACGCGACGCAACCGACGAGACGGACCTCGTCGACGCCGACGCCGCGACGGTCCCCGAAACAGCGGCAACGCTCCGAAACGGGCGGCGCGACGTCGCCGAGGAGGTCGAGCGCCGCCTCGAGCGAATCGAATCGGTGGAGCCGGACGTGCACGCGCTGGTGGCCGAACCGGGTCGCGCCGACCGGCTCCGGGCGGCCGCCGCCGCGCTCCGCGACCGGTACCCCGAGCCCCGGGACCGGCCGCCGCTCTACGGCGTGCCCGTGGGCGTCAAGGACATCTTCCACGTCGACGGGCTCCCCACGCGCGCCGGGTCGGACCTCCCCGTCGAGGAGCTGACCGGTGCGGAGGGGTCGGCGGTCGCCGCGCTCCGCGAGGCCGGCGCGGTGGTGCTCGGGAAGACGGTCACGACCGAGTTTGCCTACTTCGAGCCGGGCCCGACGCGGAACCCGCACGACCCCGACCGCACGCCCGGCGGCTCCAGCAGCGGCTCCGCGGCCGCGGTCGCCGCGGGGGAGACGCCGCTCGCGCTCGGCTCCCAGACCATCGGCTCGGTCCTCCGGCCCGCGTCGTTCTGCGGCGTCGTCGGATTCAAACCGAGCTACGGCCGCATCCCGATGGACGGCGTCCTCCCGCTGGCGGCGTCGGTCGACCACGTCGGCGTCTTCACCCGGACCGTGGCCGGCGCTCGCACCGCCGCGTCGGTGCTGTGCGACGGCTGGGACGGCGACGACGCCGGGACGGCCGACCGGCCCGTGCTCGGCGTGCCGGAGGGGCCGTACCTCTCGCAGGCGTCGGCGGCGGGCCGCGAGCAGTTCGCGGCGCAGGTCGAGGCGCTGGGCGACGCCGGCTACGAGGTCCGGCGCGTCGACCCGTTCGACGACGTCGAGGCGCTCAACGACCGGCACAACCGGTTGGTCGCCGCGGAGGCCGCGCTCGCGCACGCCGACTGGTTCGACGAGTACGGGGACCGGTACGCCGAGAGCACGGCCGACCTCGTCCGCGAGGGCCGCGACGTCTCCGTCGGGGAACTGGCCGACGCCCGCGAGAGCCGCGGTGCGCTCCGGGACCGACTGGCGTCCGCGGCGGCCGCCGAGGGCGTCGACCTGTGGGTCAGCCCGGCCGCGCCGGGGCCGGCGCCCGAGGGCATCGGCGACACCGGCGACCCGGTGATGAACCTGCCGTGGACCCACGCCGGACTCCCCGCCGTCTCGCTACCCGGCGGGCGCGTCGACGGGCTCCCGGTCGGCCTCCAGTGCGTCGCCGGGTTCGGGGCCGACGAGCGCCTGCTCGCGTGGGCCGGGCCGATGGCGGCCGCCCTCGACGACGCGTTCGGGCGCCGGCCACCGGAGCAATCCTGAAGATGGGGACGCCCGAACCCTCGAATCTGGCACCGATGCGCGAGAGATCACCCGGAGCGACTCGGGAACCGCAGGCGGCGACCCGAGCGCGGGGCTGACCCGTGCCGGGGGCGCTCCGCGGCGACGAGCGGGCGTTCGCGCTGCTCATCAGCGGCGTCCACGGGATGGACCACTTCCTCAAGCGGGTGTTCCCGCCGCTGATCCCGGTGTGGGGCGTCGCCTTCGGCTACCCGCTGTGGAAGCTCGGGTTGCTCATGGGCGTGCGGAGCTTCGGGTCGGCGGTGGGACAGGCGCCGATGGGCGAGCTCTCCGACCGGTACGACCGGCGCCTGCTGCTGCCCGCCGGCATCGCGCTCGCCGGCCTCGGCATCCTCCTGTTCGCGGTGCTGCCAGGGATGGGGTCGGGCGTCGCGGTGGCGACGGTGGCGGGGGTCGCGCTCGACAGCCGGTTCCTGCTGATGCTCGGGGCGATGTTCGCCGTCGGACTCGGCTCCAGCGCGGTCCACCCCACCGGCTACCCGCTCATCTCCGCGAACGTCGACGAGTCCCGGAAGGGGACGGTGCTGGGCATGTGGGGCAGCGCCTCGAAGTTCGGCGACGGGCTCGCGCCCGCGGCGGTCGGCGGCCTGCTGCTCGCGCTGGCGTGGGACCGGATCCTGGTGCTGTTCGGGGTCGCGGGCGTGGCCTACGCCGCCCTCCTGTTCGTCGCGCTCGGCTCGTTCGAGATCCGGCCCGCCGGACGGCGTGCGGCGACCGACGACGGGGGCGCCGCGGACGGGACCGCCGGCGGCCTGCGGTCGCTCTGGCGGCGCGACCGGCGGGCGTACGCCTACCCGCTGCTCGCCGTGGCCGCACACTTCGTCGTCCAGATCATGGCAGCCACGGCCGTGACCGTGTTCCTCCCCGAGTTCATCACCAGCGTCTACGGGTACTCGGTTTCGGTGTTTGGCGTCGAGCTGACGCCGGAGTCGACCGCGAGCTTCTACTTCTCGGCGCTGCTGCTCGTCGCCGGCGTCGGCCAGCTCGGCACCGGCCGGCTGGTCGACGCCCGCGACAGCCGGAAGGTGCTGGTGGCGTACCTCGCGGTCGCGGCGGCGGTGCTGGCCGCGCTCGCAGTCGGGGCGTTCTCCCCGCTCGCGCTGCTCGCCGTGCTCGTCCTGCTCGGGCTCAGCCTCTACGGGATGAACCCGGCGCGCGACTCGCTGGTCAGCGAGATCGCCCCGCCGGAGCTGGAGGGCCGGGCGTTCGGCTACGTCTGGACCGGGGCACTGCTCGCGTCGTCGGCCGCGCCGGCGCTCGTGGGCTACCTCGGCGACGTCGCCGGCCTCCGGACCGTCTTCCTCGCGCTCGCGGCCGCCGTGGTGCTCTCCGGGGTGCCGGTGGCGCTGCTGCTGAGCGACTGCGTCTACGGCGGCGAGGCGACTCCGGACGGGAAGGCGGCGAGCGTGGACTGAGGCGAACGCTGCGGCGCGATCACTCCAGGTCGACCGCCTCGTACACGCCCGGAATCGCCGTCTCCTCGACGGTCGCGGTCACCTCCTCGCCCTCGCTGGCGGCCGTCTCGGTGACGAGCGTCGCGGGCTCGATGGGCCGGCGCGTCAGGAACGCCAGCACGCGCTCGACCCACGACGGGGCGCCGCCCTTCCGGCAGACCAGCACGTACCGCGACTCCGCCAGCGTCTGCAGTTCCTCGTCGAGGTCGTACTCGTCCAGTTCCTCCGGCGTGACGACGTGGAGCACCTCGCCCCGCAGCGTTTCCGCCATACCGGTACGAACCGCTCGACGGGGATGTGTCTTGCTCGTCGGAGTGCGGGCATCCTGTCGGGCGTCACCCCAGTTCCGGGAGGAAGGCGAAGATGACCGCGACGACGGCGAGCAGCCCGCCCAGCACCAGCATCGCCCCGTCGAAGTGACCGGCGTCCGCGAGCAGGCCGACGAACGCCGAGCCGGTCGACGCGACGAGGAAGTAGCTGGTCCGGAGGAACCCCCACGCCCCGTTGCGGTCCTCGGGCGGGAGCGCGTTGATGATGTAGGTGTTGGTCACCGGCGCGATGCCGAGCTGGACGCCGGCGAGCGCGACGACGGCGGCGAGGGGGACCACGCCCGAGACGTACGGGAGCGCGAGCAGCGGCGGGACCCCGGCGGCGGCGAGCGCCACCAGGACGGTCCGGTTCCCGAAGCCGGTGACCGCGCGGCCGCCGGCGACCTGGGTGACGGCGCCGCTCACGAACAGCAGCGAGAACAGCGCGCCGGCGGTCACCCCGTCGAGCCCCTTGACCGTGATGAGGTACGTCGGGAGGAACGCGGTGAGCCCCTGGAAGACGAACACGCGGACGGTCTTCCCGCCGACGCCGAGCCCGACGGGACGGCTGCCGACCGCCGACGCCAGGCCCCGGAGCCGACCGCGGACGGACGTCCCCGCGGCGTCGGCGGGGGTCGTCGACGGGACGACGCGCCAGGCCAGCACCGTGGTGCCGAGGAGCAGCGGCGCCGCGCCCGCGATGGTCGCGCGCCACCCGAGCCTGGTCGTGGCCGCCCCGGCGACCACGGGCAGCGCCGCGGCCCCCAGACTGCCGACCGCGAGCGTGACCCCGATGGCCGTGCTGTCGTTGTCGGGGTACAGCGAGGAGAGCAGCGTCCCGCGGGTGGGACCGTACAGGCCGTTGCCCACCCCGACGAGCGCCGCCGTCGCGAGGAAGACCGCGAACAGCGGCGCCGCCGCGAGCGCGGCGAGGCTCACCGTCATGACCGCCAGGCTGGCGACCAGCACCGCCCGGTCGCCCACGCGGTCGCTCAGCAGGCCGGCCGGGAACTGCGACAGCCCGTACACCGCCCAGATCACCGTGACGGTGAACCCGGCGGTCGCGTTGTCGATGCCGAACGTCGCCTTGATGCCGGGCAGGAGGACGGGGATCGTAATCCGCGTCCCGAGGATCAGCAGCCACCCGACCGCGATGGCGACCAGCGCCCACCCGCGGCCGTCGCCCTGTAGGGGCGCGACAACTCGTTCGACCCGGTCTCGCAGCGTCGCCGTGATCGTCCCGACCATTCGGTGTGGTGCGTTACCATCACTCTGACGACTCCATTATGCGTTCCGGCTCCGGCAAGCGGTGAGACGACTCGACTTCGGGAACACGGGTACGGTACGGCTGTGGACGCGCCCGCTAGCCGCTACGCTTTCGCTGATTCTCCATAACCTATAATCAGGCTCGCCAACGTTACCTACGTGCATGGTACAGATTGACATCAACTGCGACATGGGGGAGAGTTTCGGGAACTGGACCATGGGTCGCGACGACGAGGTGATGCCCTACATCACCTCGGCCAACATCGCTGGCGGCTTCCACGCGGGCGACCCGCACGTGATGGGCGAGACGGTGGCGCTCGCGGCGGAGCACGACGTCGGGGTCGGTATCCACCCGGGGCTGCCGGACAAGATGGGCTTCGGTCGCCGGAAGATGGACGCGTCGCCAGAGGAGATCAAAGAGTACGTCGTCTACCAGCTGGGGGCGCTGAGCGCGTTCGCGGACCAGCACGGCGTCGACCTTCAGCACGTGAAACCCCACGGGGCGATGTACTCGATGCTGTCGGAGAGCCCCGACCACGCACGGGCGGTCATGGAGGGGATCCTCGAAGTCGACGACGACCTCATCTACCTCGCGACGGACGGGAACATCTACGACGTCGCCAGGGAGTTCGACGACCTCCGGTCCGTGTTCGAGGGATACGTGGACCTCGATTACCGGCCGGACCGGAGCCTCATCGTCGAGAAGGAGAAGGCCGCGCCGGACCCCGAGCTCGTCGCCGACCGGTTCGTCAGCATCGCGACCGAGGGTCGGGTCGAGGCGGTCAACGGCGAGATGATAGACGTCCCGGCCGACAGCATCTGCATCCACGGCGACAACCCCAACGCGGTCGAACTCCTGGAGGCCATCCACGCACGCGTCGAGGAGCGGGACATCGAACTCGCGCCGCTCGACGACGTCGCATAACTCCGCCGGGGTCGAACGGGAGTCGGGACGTCGTTCTCGGTCGGCCGGTACGGGAGTCCACTCGATCGCGTGGACCGGCCGTCACCCCGAGAGACGCGAGCGCGGCTATTCGACCGTGAGTTCCTCGTCGACGAACTTGGTCGTGTGTTCGGCCTCGACGAACCGCTCGTCGTTCAGTACCTGTTCGTGGAACGGAATCGTGGTGGGCACTCCCTCGATAGAGGCCTCTTCGAGGGCGCGGCGACCGCGGTCGAGGGCCTCCCGGCGGTCCTCGGCGTGGACCACGAACTTCGCGAACATCGAGTCGTAGAAGGGCGCGATGCTGTCCCCCTCGTCGACGCCGTCGTCGATGCGGACGCCGATACCGCGCGGCGGCCGATAGGTGGACACCTCTCCGGGCATCGGCGAGAAGTCCTCGCTGGGGTCCTCCGCGTTGACGCGGAACTCCATGGCCGCCCCGTGGGGCTCGACCGCCTCCTGAGAGAACGACAGCTCCTCGCCCGCGGCGACGCGGAGCTGCCACTTGACGAGGTCGATGTCCGTGACGATCTCGGTGATGGTGTGCTCGACCTGGATGCGGGCGTTGACCTCGAGGAAGTAGAACTCCCCGTCCTCGTAGAGGAACTCCACCGTGCCGGCGTTGACGTACCCGGCCTCCGCGGCGCCTCGCTTGGCCGCGGCGCACACCTCCTCCCGGGTCCCGTCGGTCAGCACGGGGCTCGGCGTCTCCTCGATGAGCTTCTGCTGGCGGCGCTGGACCGAGCAGTCCCGCTCGCCGAGGTGGCGGACGTTCCCGTGGTGGTCGCCGAGTACCTGGACCTCGATGTGGCGGGGGTTCTCGAGGAAGCGCTCCACGTAGACGCTGTCGTTGTCGAAGTACGCCTCGCCCTCCTGCTTGGCGTTCCGGAACGCCTCCTCGATTCCGTCCTCTCCTCGGACGACCTTGAGGCCGCGACCGCCGCCGCCCCCGTCGGCCTTGATGGCGACCGGGTAGCCGTGTTCGTCGGCGAAGGCCCGGACCTCGTCGGCGGTCTCGACGGGGTCGGTGGTGCCCGGCACGATGGGGACGTCGGCCCGGCGCATGATCGTTCGCGCCTTCGTCTTCTCGCCGAAGTCGGCCATGACGTCGCTCGGCGGGCCGATCCACGCGAAGTCGCTGTCCTCGACGTTGGCGGCGAACCCGGCGCTCTCGGCGAGGAACCCGTAGCCGGGGTGAATCGCGTCGGCGTCGGCCTCGCGGGCGGCGTCCAGGATCGCCTCCTGGTCGAGGTAGCTCTTCCGGGCGACGGACTCGCCGATCCGGTGGGCCTCGTCGGCGAGTCGGACGTGCTTGGCGTCCTCGTCGGTGTCGCTGTACACCGCGACCGGTGTGACGCCCAGTTCCCGACAGGCCTGAATGATCCGGACCGCGATTTCACCGCGGTTAGCGATGAGTACTCTGTCGAACACAGTTGCGGTAATGGCCCAGTCCGACCAATACTCTTGTGGGCGGCGAAGCGGGGCCCCGGCGGTGACGGCCGCGGGCGAGCGGCTACTCCGACTCGTCGAGCGGCGGCGCGGTGTCTGGCGACCGTCGAGGGTCCGCGACATCCTCGTACGCGTAGGCCAGCGAGAGCAACGTCGCTTCGGCGTGGGGCTTGCCGATCAGTTCGACGCCGACCGGGAGGCCGTCGTCGGTGAACCCGGCCGGGACGGAGACGGCACAGAGGCCGGACTGCGACGCGACGACCGTGTTCGTCGGGAACGAGAGCGTGTCGAGTTCGCCCGCTTCGATGGCGGCCGCTTTCGGCGGGACGACCTGGCAGTCGGGACAGAGCAGGACGTCCAAGTCGTGGTCGGCGTAGACGCTCAGCGCGTCGCGCTGGAACTCGAGCTGGGCCGCGACGGCCCTCCAGTAGTCGGGGTCGTCCTCCGGGTCCTCGGGGCCGTCTTCGGCGATGCCGATCAACAGGTCGAGGAGTTCGTGGTACTGGCCCGACTCGTACAGTTCCGCCACCGAGTCGATCGGCGCGTCCGGTCGCGATTCGAAGAAGTCGTTCAGGTCCCGCTTCGACTGGAGGATGTAGAGCGAGGTGGCGTCGAGGTGGTAGTCCAGGTCGGGGATACTGACGGGGTCGACGATGTCGGCCCCGGCGTCCGCCATGGTCTCGACGGCCTCGTTGACCGTGCGCGTGACCGGCCCGGCGTCGGGGTCGTCCTCGTCGCCGAACGCGTCCCGGAGGACGCCGATGCGGGCGCCGTCGAGCGCGCCGTCGTCCAGCTGGTCGGCGTACGAGCCCGCGTCCTCCGTCAGTTCGGTCGCGACCGTGTACTCGTCCGCCGGGTCGTACCCGACCGTCACGTCGAGCACGGTCGCGAGCTCCTCGGCGGACCGGGCCATCGGACCCGGCGTGTCCTGGGACACCACGAGCGGCGACATGCCGGTCCGACTGAGCAGGCCGGGCGTGACCCGGATACCGAAGAGGTTGTTGTAGGCGGCGGGGAGACGGATCGACCCGCCGGTGTCCTCCCCGATGCCGACGGCCGCGAGGTTGGCGGCGACCGCCGCCCCGGTCCCGCTGCTCGACCCGCCGGGGTCGCGGTCGAGCGCGTAGGGGTTCTTCGTGCGACCGGCGACCGACGAGTAGCCGAACCACGACGTCGCCCAGTCCGGGAGGTTCGTCTTCGCGAGGACGACCGCGCCGGCGTCGCGGAGCTTCCGGACGAGCGTGGCGTCCTCCTCCGGGGTGTACTCCGCGAACGCCTCGGAACCGAAGGTGGTCCGGACGTCGGCGGTCTCGACCTGGTCCTTCACGACGAACGGAATCCCGTGGAGCGGCCCGACGAACCCGTCGGACTCGAACGCCCCGTCGAGGTCGGCCGCGCGGTCCGTCGCGTTCGGGTTGACGGTGATGACCGAGTTGAGTTCGGGCCCGTTCTCGTCGTAGGCTTCGATTCGGTCGAGGTACCGCTCGACGAGACGCTGGCACGTGATGGTGTCGTTCCGGTAAGCGTCGTGGATTTCGTCGATGGTCGTATCGAGTACGTCGAAAGTGGCTGGCATCGCTACTCTTTCTGGAACGTCAGTGGTCGCAATAACAGTGGGGTGCTAGAGGGATGGCAGTCGCACGAAGCGGAGTCGTGTCTGTACTACTACGGCTCGGACCCGCAACCGACCGGCAGCGGTCAGCCCGGCCGGTGACGGTCGCCCTCTCGCGTGGATCTCCGCCCGTCGGAGGGTCGATTTCGGGAGCGATCGGAGCGCGGCACAGCGCTCCCGGCTCTCGATCGTCGCGTCTCCGTTCGGGCCCGGTATCTATACGGTCGTGAGTACAGAAGTGGAACCACAGAACATGGGTACGGCCACCATAGAGCGGAAGGAGCTAGCGGACCCGAGATACGAGTACGGCGGTGACGACTACGTCTTCGTCGAACTCGCCGAGGACATGAGCTTCGACGCCAACTTCAAGGCCCAGACGATCACGCAGGAGCTCGCCCGGCGAGACCTCCCGGGCGTCGTCGAGATCGCGCCGGCCAACGCGTCGTACCTGGTGCACTTCGACCCCGCCGAGCTCCGGCCCGACGACCTCATCGGGGAGCTGAAGGCCATCGAGGAGGACGTCGACCTCTCGGAGTACGCGTGGGAGGCGCGGGTCATCGACGTGCCGGTGCTCTACGACGATCCGTGGACCCGCGAGACGCTCATGGAGTTCCGGGACCGCCACCAGGACCCCGACTCGACCGACCTCGAGTACTCCGCGCGCATCAACGGGTACGACAGCGTCGAGGCCTTCACCGATGCGCACGCCGGCGCGCCCCACATGGTCACGATGGTCGGATTCGTCCCCGGCCTCCCGTGGACGTTCCAGATGGTTCCCCGGGACGAACAGATCGAGGTCCCGAAGTACGTCCAGCCGCGGACCTCGACGCCGAGCCGCGCGGTCGGGTACGGCGGCGCCTTCACCGCCATCTATCCCGTCGAAGGGGCGGGCGGCTACCAGCTGTTCGGGCGGACCCCGGTCGAGGTGCTTGACGTCGACCAGCGGCTCTCGGACTTCGCCGACTCGATGGTCCTGCCCAACCCCGGCGACATCCTGAACTACCGGAAGATCGACCGCGAGGAGTACGACGCGATACGGTCGGAGGTCGAGGACGGGACGTACGAGTACGACATCGGGCGGGTCGAGTTCGAGCCCCAGGAGTTCTTCGACGACCCCGAAAGGTACAACGAGGAGATCCTGGAGGTGCTAGACTGATGATCGAGGTGCTCGAAACCGGCCTCTCGACGACGGTCCAGGACACCGGCCGCTACGGCCACTACCATATCGGGATGCCGCCCGCGGGCGCGATGGATCAGTACGCCCACAAGGTCGCGAACTACCTCGTCGGGAACGGCGAGGACGCGGCGACCCTCGAGATGACCTACGCCGGGCCCGATCTGGAGTTCACCGAGGACGCCGTCGTCTCGGTGACCGGTGCGGACATGTCGCCGAAGCTGAACAGCGAGCCCGTCGACGCGTGGAGCGCGTTCCGGGTGGAGGGCGGCGACACGCTCTCGTTCGAGTTCGCCACCGAGGGCGTGCGGACGTACCTCGCCGTGGCGGGCGGCATCGACGTCCCGGAGGTGATGGAGAGCCGGTCGACGTACACGCTGATCGGGATCGGCGGGCACGAGGGTCGCGAACTCGAGGAGGGCGATAGGCTACCGATCGGCGACGCCGCCGGCGGGTCGGAGCTCGTCGGGTCCGAGATCGACGACGAGTACGTTCCGGACTACGCGGGCAACGACACCATCCGGGTGGTGATGGGGCTCTGCGACTACCGGCTGACCGACGAGGGAAGGGACCGCTTCCTCGGGACGGAGTGGACGGTGAGCGACGAGGCCGACCGCGTCGGCTACCGGCTCGAGGGCGAGGACATCGAGTCGATGTTCGAGGAGCGCGACCAGCCGTTCGGCGCGGGCCCTGACCCGACGAACGTGGTCGACCTCGGGTACCCGGTCGGGTCGATACAGATGGCCGGCCAGCCCATCGTGCTCATGCGGGACGCGGTCACCGGCGGCGGGTACGCGACGGTGGGGACGGTCGTGAGCACCGACCGCGGGATGCTCGCGCAGGTGCGGACTCACCGCGACATCACGTTCGAACCGGTCGACGTCGAGGAAGCGCTCGCGGCCAGAACCGAGCAGGACCGGAAGCTCGAGGCGGTTCGGACGGCGCTCCCGGAGTGACGGGCTCGCCGCGGGAGCGCGGCTCTCCGCTCCGGGCGTCGCCGGTTCGAGGCGGGTGAAAAGCTATTTGCGAGTCGGCGTCCCAATCGGTAGGCACACATGGCAGATACGGTCACCATCGAGGCCCCGATGCCCGGCGTCTTCTACCGCCGCCCGGACCCGGACGAACCGGTGTACGCGGAGGAGGGCGACCGCGTCGAGGCGGGCGACGTGGTGGCGATCATCGGCGTGATGAAGAACTTCCACGACGTCGAGGCCGACCAGGACGGCGTCGTCTCCGAGTTCTTCGTCGAGAACGAGCAGGAAGTCGAAGCGGGCGACGAACTCGTCGAAATCGAGACCGAATAGCGCTCGCCGCCGTCGATGGGTTCCCGACGAGGAAAGGCCGAGAGAGGAGCGAGTCCCCGGAGTCGGCCTGACGACCGCCCCTAGAGTGATACCGCCGTGCGGTGAGACGACGGTATGAGCGACCCAGAAAACGTCGCCGTGGTCGGCGCCGGCGCGATGGGCCACGGACTGGCCGTCCAGTGCGCGGTGTGCGACCGGGACGTGACGCTCGTCGACCACCGGCGGGAGAACCTCGACCGCGCCCGCGAGCAGATCCGGGACGCAGTCACGTTTCTGACCGAAGAAGGCCTCACCGACCGGGACCCGGACGGGGTACTCGAACACGTCGAGTTCACGCTCGACACGGCCGCGGGCGTCGACTCGGCCGACGTGGTCCTGGAGACGATATCCGAGGACCTGGCCGCGAAGCGCGAGCTCTTCGCGGACCTCGCCGAGGCGGCGCCTCCGGACGCGGTGCTGGCCTCCAACACGTCGAGCATCCCCGTCACCGACATCGCCGAGGGCGCGCCCGACCACGCCGACCGAATCGCCGGGTGCCACTGGTGGTACCCGCCGTACCTCCTCTCGCCGGTCGAGGTCGTCAGGGGCGAGGCGACCGCCGACGGGACCGTCGAGCGGCTCCGGGCGTTCGTCGAGGCGGTCGACCGCGATCCGATTCTCGTGGAGCGCGACGTCCCGGGGTTCGTGTGGAACCGCGTCCAGTTCGCGGTCGTCAGGGAGTGCCTCCACATCGTCGAGGCCGGCATCGCCTCGGTCGACGACGTCAACCGGGCGATCCGGGACGGGTACGCGACCCGGACCGCCGCCATCGGCCCCTTCGAGACGATGGACATCGCGGGGCTGGACCTGTTCGAGACCATCGCTGACGACCTCTTTCCCGAACTCGCGAACGACGAGGAGCCCCAGGCTGCGCTCCGCGACCGCGTCGCCGAGGGCCGGACCGGCATCGGCGCGGGCGCCGGGTTCTTCGACTACGACGAGGCGCCCGCGGACGTTACTCGTCGGCGCGACGAGACGGTGGCGGCGATCCGGCGGGCGCTCGAGGAACGCACGGACTGACCGCCGAATCGCCGGCCGGGCGACCGACTCGATCACCAGACGTTGAGACCCGTGCTGCTTCCCCTACCCCGGTCCGAAGGCCGCGATGTCGGCACCCACCGTCGCCAGCGCGTCGGCGGGGTTCGGGTCGCTGTCGGCCAGGTGCGTGTACTCGTGGGCCGGGACGCTCGACAGCGCCGCCGCGACGGCCTCGCTGTACGCCTCGACGCCCGGTTCCGTCGGGTCGTCGCCGCCCCAGACGTCGCGGATGACCGTCATCGAGTCGATGCGCACTTCCAGTCTGCGCGGCTCGTAGCGGGCCAGCAGTTCCGAGAGCCCGAGCCGGAGGGCGACGTACTCGGCGGTGTTGTTCCCCGTCCGGGAGCCGACGGGGCGGCCGAGTCGGGCGAGTTCCTCGTCCGCAGCGTCCGCGATGACGGCGCCCGCACCCGCGGGGCCGGGGTTGCCGCGCGAACTGCCGTCGACGTAGAGGACGAAGCTATCCCCGGCCGGTTCGGGGACGGGCGGCCGGTCGAGTCCCGACGCCAGCAGGCTCTCGAGCGCGCGACGCAACTCGGTCGGGGTGGTCGTGGGGTCGAACAGTCCGCCGTGGCCGGGGACGGCGTCGTCGATGGCGTCGGTGGCGGCCGCCACCTCGTAGCCGACGTCCGCCAGCACCTCGTCGACGAGCGCGGCGAGCGGCGAGAGGTGTTCGGCCGGGAGGGATTCGTCGGTCACGCCGGGTCCCCCGTCGGGCTCCGGTTCCGGACCCTCACACCTTCGCTCCCGGCTGATCGCGTTGGCTGGTCGCACCACTGCATACAGGTTCTCGGTGGTCGAGCGGGATAACCCCTTCAGGTGGACCGGTGCCGGGCCGTATCGACAGGGAGTCCGTTCGGCAGGTTCACCCGAGGTCCTCGACCAGTTCGAGGACGTAGCCGTCGGGCCCTTCCAGGAACGCGACCCGAGCGTCGGCGGCGTCGACGGTCATCGGCCCCTCGACGACGTCGCACCCGGTCTCCTCGACGATGCGTTCGCACTCGGCGTCCGCGTCGTCGACCGAGACCGCGACGTGGTCGACCGTCGACCGGTCGGGCTCGGGTGCCGGCCGGTCCGGGTCGTGGCGGAGCTGGATCTCGCCGTGCTCGCCGCCGACGTAGACGTTCTCGACGCCGTCGAGGGTGAACGACCAGTTCTCCGAGAGGCCGACCGCGTCGACGAAGAACGCGCGGGCCTCGTCCATGTCCGATACCCAGATGGCAGTGTGGATGACGTCCATGGGCAGAGGACAGGCCGAGGGATAGTAAATCTCCGTTTTCGGTCGGGTCCGCGGATTCAACCTCAGGTACAGAACCGCTTCCTCCAGACAGTCCGCCCGTCAGCCATGCAGACCGTCCTCGGCGATGCGGTCGATTACGCTCCGCTGGTGGTGGCGGAGGTCGTCACGTCGCTCCGCGAATTTTGTCCCGATTTCCGCCTTGAACTGGCGGAACGCCTGCTCGTCCCCGCAAAGTAGCTTGCCGGTGACAGCGTCGCGGGCCACGTCGACAGGGAGCGCTTCGATGTCCGAGACGTCGACGAACGGGGCGTCCTCTCGCTGGAGGTCGCCCGAGAGGAAACATCGCTTCCGGAAGCGCTCGCGGGAGGAGAGACCGTCGGCGAACTTGACGGCGAGGTCGAGGTCAGACGACGGGTGCGAGTCGCCCGTGACCTGCGAACCGAACGCCACCGCGAAGTCGACGTCCGCATCGCGGCATAGCGACTCTCCGATGTCGGCGAGCACTTGCGATCGCCCACCGATCGCGTCCATATGTAGAAGGATGGCGTTTCGGAACAAAAGAATTCCGCCCTTCCGATGCGGAGATGCGCGAGGCAGCACAGATTTCCGAGCGAAGGTGCCGGAGAGGTTTCCGGTACCGAAGGGTCACAGATTCCGTCGCCGATCGGGGAAAGTCCTAACAGGAGTATCGCCGATTGGTAACGTATGACTGTCGAGTTCAAGGACCTCACGCTGCGGGAAGGGTCGCAGGTCCCCGGCCTCGAAATCACCGACGACGTCGGCGAGCGCGTACTGGACGAAGTGGCGCGGATGGGCGTCGACCGGGTCGAGGTGTCGTTCCCCCGGGCCGCCCCGCGCGAGGAGCTGTACCGCCACGCCGACTCGCTCGGCCTCCAGACCGCCGCGCTCGCCCGGGCCGTCCCGGCCGACGTCGACGCGGCCCTCGACGTCGACCCCGACGAGATCGAGGTCATCGTCAACAGCTCGGACGTCCAGCTCGAACACGCGCTCGGCAAGAGCCGCGAGGAGTCCCTGCGGCTCCTCCGGGAGAACGTCGAGCGAGCGGTCGACGGCGGCGTCGCGGCCGGCGCGACCCTGATGGACGCGATACGCGCGGACAACGACCACCTCCGGGACGGAGCACGGGTCGTCCGGGACGCCGGCGGGCGCCACGTCACGCTCGCGGACACGACGGGTGCAGGCGACCCCGACGCGGTCCGCGAGACGGTCGCCGCGGTGGTCGACGAGGTCGGCGACGACCTCGCGGTGACGATCCACCCCCACGACGACATGGGCGTGGCGACGGCAAACGCCATCGCGGGGGTGGACGCGGGCGCCGACAGCATCGACGCCACGGTCGGCGGCGTCGGCGAGCGCGCCGGCAACGCCCCGCTGGAGGAGGTCGCAGTGCTCGCCGGCGAACGCGGCGACGACGTGGCGCTCGACCTGCCGGAGCTCGTGCCGGCGTGTCGCGCGGTCCTCGACGCGCTCGGCGTCGACTACGAGGGCAAGCCGGTACTGGGTCGGGAGGGGTACCGCCACGAGAGCGGCCTCCACACGGCGGCGATGCTCCGCGAGCCCAGCACCTACGAGCCGTTCGACCCCGGGAAGTACGGCGCCGAGCGCGAACTCCTGTTCGGCCGCGGCACCGGCCGTGGCGGGGTCCGCGCGCTGCTGGAGGCGGCCGGCCTGGAGGCGACCGACGAGCGCGTCGCTGCCGGTCGGGAGGCGCTCCGGAACGCCGCCGAGCGCCGCGGCGAACCGCTGGACCGCGAGGAGGCCGGGCGAGTGGTCGCGGACGCGGTCGGTTCGTGACCGCCGCGTCCGTCGGGAGCGTCGAACCCCGGAACCGACCGCACCGCGAAACGCCGGACGCCGAACCGTGCCGGCGCCGACCGACCCCAAGCCGTATCCCGCTCGACGCGAAACGATGACCAGTACCATGACCTTCGACCCGACCGAACAGGGACTGGACGCCGACGAGGTGCGCGACCGCGTCGACGAGGCCATCGCGGAGAACGAGGTCGTCCTCTTCATGAAGGGGGACGCGCGGATGCCGCAGTGCGGCTACTCGAAGCGCGCGCTCGGTCTCGTCCGGGCGTACCGGGACGACGTCGAGACGGTCGACACGCTTCAGAATCTCGACGCCTTCCGCGAGGCGCTCGAAGCCCACAGCGGGTGGGAGACCATCCCGCAGACGTTCGTCGACGGCGAGTTCGTCGGCGGCAGCGACGTCCTGGCGGAGCTCGACGAGCGCGGCGAGCTCGCGGAGACGCTCGACGCCGACCCCGCCGAGGGCGTCGCGGAGCGAGGCGGCGGGGACGACGCCGGCGTCGACGCCCCGTTCTGACACGCCGGGGAGTCACTCCAGTGACTCGACGAGTTCGACCCGTCGCCCGTCGGGGTCGCGGACGAAGGCCACGCGGGCGCCCGCCTCGGGGTGGTCAGTCGGCTCCTCGTCGACGCCGTAGTGGTCGATCTCCGCGAACACCCGGTCGACGTCGTCGACGCCGATGGCGAGGTGGTCCCAGGCGGAGCCGGGTTCGAAGTCGGTCTCGCCGTCCGTGTCGGAGAGCTGGAGTTCGACGCCGTTGTCGTCGGCGATGTACCGGTTGCGGGTGTCGCCGTCGGCGGTCTCGAACTCCCAGGTCTCCTCGAAGCCGAACTGCTCGTAGAAGGCGATCGTCTCCTCGGCGTCCGCCACGTTGACGTTCACGTGGATGAGCTCCATGATCGCGAATCGCTCGCGGGCCGGATAACTGCCGCGGCCGTGACAAAACGTGTCTTCGCCGCGGCAACTCGTTCGCTCAGCTCCGGGCGCCCGACCCGTGCACACGGTCTCTCACCTTCGACCCGATCATTCGCCCCCGAACGCGCCCCGCCGCCGGAGTGCGGCGATCGCGTCCTCGTCGAGGCCGGCGTCGCGAAGGACGTCTTCGGTGTGTTCGCCGAGTTCGGGCGGGTCGCGCCGCTGGACCGGCGCCATCCCGTCGCCGCGGATCGGCGTCATCACCGTCCGGAGTCGCCGGTCGTCCTCGGCGGACTCGAACTCGGCCAGCAGGTCGACGGCGGCGAGGTGATCGTCGTCGACCAGGTCGGAGGGGTCGTTGACCGGCGCGGCCGGAACGTCCTCGGCCAGCAGGGCCGCGAGCACGGTCTCGCGGTCGCGATCCCGGAGCTCCTCGGCGACCACCTCGGTCAGTTCCGCCTTGCGGTCGAGCCGCGCCTCCGCGGTCTCGAACCGCTCGTCGGCCAGCAGGTCCTCGCGGTCGATGGCGCGGCAGAGCGCCGGCCAGTGGCGCTCGGACGTCACGCCGACGAACAGCCACTCGTCCTCGCCGCCGACCCGGAACACGTCGTAGAGCGCCCACGTGGGGTGGGAGGCGCCGAGCGCGGGGTGGTCGCGGCCGTACCGGTCGGCGTACGTCGCCCAGTAGCCCATCCAGGAGGCCGCCGCCTCGAACAGCGGGCCGTCGACCTTGCGGCCCTCGCCGGTGCGTTCCCGCTCTCGCAGGGCGACGAGCACGCCCATCGCGCCGTACATCGCCGCGCCCATGTCCGCGATGGACGTGCCGACCCGGACCGGCTTGCGCCCGGGTTCGCCGGTCATGCTCATCAGGCCCGACATGGCCTCGGCGACCACGTCCATGCCGGTTCGGTCGCCGTAGGGTCCCTCCAGGAAGCCCTTGATGGAGAGGTAGACGAGGCCCGGATTGCGCTCGCGGAGGTCGTCGTAGCCGATGCCCAGTCGGTCCGCGACGCCCGGCCCGAGGTTCTCGACGACGACGTCCGCGCGCTCCGCGAGGTCCAGGAACGCCTCCCGTCCGGCGTCGCTCTTGAGGTCGAGTTCGATGGAGCGCTTGTTCCGGTTGAGCGCGTCGAACATCGGCGGCCCCGCCTCGCCCGCGCTCCGGAGCACGTCGCCGCTACCGGGCCGTTCGACCTTCGCGACCTCCGCGCCGAGGTCCGCGAGCATCACGCTCGCGAACGGCCCGGCGACGATGTTCCCCAGTTCCAGCACGGTGACGTCGTCCAGCGGTTGACCGCGGTCGCTGTCGGTACCCATCGGACTCGAATTGTCCGGCAGCCCGCATAAGTGCTCGTCACGATTATTCAAACACTCTCCCGGCGGCGAGGAGGCGGACGCGAGACCGCGTCCTCACCCCTGCGGAGACGACTCGGCCATCGCGGGGTCGTCGACCGTCGACTCGGTCCTGACGACGACCACGAGGAGACCGGCGGCGACGACGCAGGCCGCGGCGAGCAGCCACCACGACGCGCGGTAGCCGACGGTGTCCGCCAGGTAGCCGAAGGCCGGGGGCGCGACCAGCGCGCCGGCGGTGAGCGCGAGCTGTCCGCCGGCGGTCGCGCCGCCCATCTCGCCGGCGCGCACCAGCGTCGCCATGCAGGAGTAGTAGACGCCGGTGAACCCGAGGACGAAGAACCCGAGCGCCGAGAAGGCGACGGCGGCGCTCCACGGCGCCGAGACGTTTGCGACGGCGACGAACAGGCCGGCCCCCGCGAGCGCCTGGACGACGAGAATCGCGCCGGTCCGGCGCTTTGGGTCGGCGGGGAGCGCGTCGCTCAGCCACCCCGTGACCACGCGCCCGACGCTGCCGAACAGCTGGACGAGCGCGAGCACGACGCCGCCGAAGGCGACCGAGGCCCCGAACTCCTCTGTGACGTACAGCACGGTGTACCCCGTCGTCGTGAACAGCGCCGCGCCGAGGAAGAAGCCCGCGGTCACCAGTCGCCGGTACGCGCGGTTGCGGGACAGCGCCCGGAAGTCCGGGAACTCGGCGTCCGAGACGTCGCTCGCACCGGGGTAGAGGACGTAGAACAGCGCCGCGACGACGACGCCGGCGCCCGCGGCGACGAGGAACCCCGCCTCCCAGAAGAGGACGCCGGCCAGCCCCGTCACCACCAGCGCGCTGACGCCGCTCCCGCCGGTGACGCCGACCTGCTTGATGCCCAGCGCGAGGTTCTGCCGGCCGGCGGCGATGTTGTCGTAGATGGCCTTGTTCGTCCCGGGGATGGCGGTGCCGTACACCGTCCCGAGGAGGAACGCGGCGACGAGGACGAGCGGGAAGGAGGGCGCGCCCGCGACGAGGACGCTGCCGACCGAGAGGCCGAGGAGGCCGAGCGTGAGCGTGCGGCGCTCGCCGAAGCGGTCGGTGAGCGCCCCGAGCGGGAGGAGGAACACCGCGTAGCCCAGCGTGAGCGCGGTGACGACGAGTCCGACCCGGAACCGCGAGAGGCCGAACTCCGCGCGGACGAACGGGGTCGCCGCGAAGACGGCGTAGTAGCAGACGCTCGCGGCGACCTGCCACAGCGTCACGAGCGACACGGTCCGCCAGTACGACCGGTCCATCCGCCCGGTGCTTTCCGGAGGACGGGCTTTACGGTGTCGGACTCCGACGCCGTCCCGGAGTCCGCAGGACGCCCGCCGGGACCTCGCAGAGCCAGTCCGCGTCCGCCGATCGCAGGAAACGCCTTTGCCGGAAACGGTGTTACCGACAGTATGGACAGAGACTCCGACGCGGTTCGCGACCGACTCCAGGTCGTCCACCTCGACAACGAGCTCTCGCTGGGGGAGGGCGCGGTCGTGTACGCGGAGGACCCGGAGACGGGGTGCATCGGACTCGGCGAGGTCGAGGCCGAGGCGGTCGGCAACGCCGTCTCGGTCGTCGCCAAATACGAGGAGGGGTCCGGCGGCGCGCCGTACGTCAAGGCGCCCGGCCGAGTAGTCGAGAAGAAGTGGGAAGACGACGGGTCGGGGCTGCTCGACGCGGTCTACGACCGGTTGTGAGTAGTGAAGAACACGGGGCGCGTCGAGTCCAGCGCCGCGAGTATACTTATTGGCTATCCGCTGGTGGGTCCACTATGAGTTCCGGGTACGACCACCGGTCGCTCGACGAACTCGACGACAATCCCCACAAACCGACGCCGCGGTACGAGATCTCGAAGGCGTTCGACATCGGGGACTACAACCTCAACATCGCCGTCCTCGAACCCGGCAAACCGCTGTCCCAGACGCACTACCACGCTCACGACGACCAGGAGGAGTTCTACTACGTGTTCGACGGGAAGTGTCGCATCGAGGTCGAGGAGGAGTCGTTCGATCTGGTCGAAGACGACGTCATCGTGGTCCGCGAGGGGACGCCGCACCTGCTCCACAACCCCTACGACGAACCGTGTCGGCTGATCGCCATCGGCAGTCCGCCGGAGGGGCGCTATCCGGTGACGATGTACGACAACTACGAGAACGTGTTAGACGACCGCTACGGGGGCGAGTAGGTCACACGCCCGGATTCGGAGCGCAGCAGCGGGCGACGACAGGATGGCGAGACGGTGCCGGGCCGACCTCGGGCTCGAATCACTGCCGGGACGCCCCTGGGCCCGGTCGGTCGGCGGGCGGACGGTGCCGTCGCCGCACGAGCAGTCGCGTGACAGGCTGCGAGAACCGCAGGTCGGCGCGGAAGCTTATGAGAACCGAGCGCGTGGTACGTCGTAGCAACCATGCAGGAGCTCCAGACCCACCACGTCGGAATCGTCGTGAGCGACCTCGACGAAGCGGTCTCGTTCTACCGGGACGCGCTCGGCCTGTCGGTGGCCGACGAGTTCACGCTCACCGAGGACGGCATCGGAACCGCCATCGGCGTCGACGGCGCGACCGGCGAGTTCGTCCACCTCGAAGCCTGCGGTGACGACGGCGACGACACCCGCATCGAGCTGATCGAGTACGACCCCGCCGGCGACGACTGCACTGCCGGCGCAATCAACCAGGTCGGCGCGAAGCACGTGGGGTTCGCGGTCGAGGATATCGAGGAGTTCTACGAGAACCTCCCGGACGAGGTCGAGCCCGTCAGCGAGCCCCAGGCGATCGAGATCGACACCTCGATCCTGTTCTTCCGCGACCCCGAGGGGAACTTCGTCGAGGTCGTCGAGGCGTAGCGGAAGTGGACCGAGCGTTTTTCGAGCACACCGTCGTAGCGTGACCTGTGCAGGTCACCGTATACGGGCCGCTGCGGAGCGCGACGGGCGAGAAGACGGTCGAACTGGCGTTCGGTGGCGGGACGGTCCGTGACGCGCTCGCCGTCTTCGTCGAAGAGTACCCGCGGGCGCGGTCGCAGCTCTACGACGACGATGACCGGGTTCGCAGTAGCGTCCGCGTCTCCGTGAACGGCGAGCGCGCCGACCTCGACGACGGGTGCCCCGCCGACGCCGAACTGACGGTGTTTCCGGCAGTGCAGGGCGGAGACGGACGGCGCGGAAGAGAGTGCAGCCGCCGCTAGAGCCCGTACTGTTCGCGGACGAGGTGGTCGAGACCGCGCTCCTCCAGGCGGTCCATCGGCGCCAGCATCGAGAGCTGGACGACGCCCGGGAGCCGGCCGATCTCGACGCCGCCGGTGAAGGTGCACCGGGCGCGGACCTCGCCCTCGGTCATGTCGAGGAGTTTGCCTGCGCGGTCGAAGGCGTTCTCGGTCGCGTCGTTGATCGTCGCGCCGCTCCCGATGACCTGGAGCGGGCCGAGGTCGTCGACGCCGTCGACGTCGTACTCCGCGGCGAGCTGTTCGCCGCGCTCGCGCTCCTCGTCGGTGTGCGGCGTCGCGATGTGCGGGAGGTCCTCCTCGTTCGGCAGCAGCAGCGGGCCGTCGATGTCGAGGTCCTCGATGACCTCCACGTCGAGTTCGGCGCGCCCGCTCACGTCGGTGGTGTGCAGCGAGAGCTCGCCGTCGCCCTGGTTGGCGTGCATGTCGCCGACGTAGACGCCGCCGCCGTCGACCTTGACCGGGCAGACCAGCACCGCGCCCTCGCGGACCGCGTTGATGTCCATGTGGCCGTCGGTGCGCTCGGCGAGTTCCTCCTCGCTTTCGAGGCCCCAGTCGTGCTCGGCGCCGATGAGGAACTGCCCGAAGTCGCCGGCGTTGTGCGAGTCGGGCAGCTCGACCGGCGGCGTCGTCCCGACGTTGCCGATGAACGGCCGGAGGTGGCCGAGCGTGCCGGGCATCTCCGAGGGCTTGTACAGCAGGATGGGGTGCTGGCGGGAGTTCTCGGGCAGCGCCATCGCCTCGTCGGCGCGGTTCGCCAGGTCGTCGGCGCCCTCCTCGCCGACGGTCAGCCCGACGGTCCGGTCGTCGTCGAAGGCGACCGTGTAGCCGTACTCGAAGCCGAACGAGGAGGCGTTCGCGCCGCACTCGGCGCACTTGACCGACTCCTCGCCGGTCCCCTCGACGACGCTCTCGGGCCACTCGGTGCCGCACTCCGGGCACCGGTGGTCGACGAAGGGGTCGTCGCCGAACGCCCCCTCGCGCTCGGCCATGCTCCCGGTGCTGGTCGCGACGCTCGTCACCTCGATGTCCCTGATCTTCAGCGCGATGGCGTCGCCGACCTCGGCGTTCTCGACGCGGATTGGTCGCGTGACCTCGTGGCCGCCCCTGAACTCGGGCGTGATCATCGGACCCCAGCACGCCGGCGGGGTGTGGGTCCTGATGGTGCCGCCGTCGGCGACGGTGCCGGCCCACTCCTGGTCCGGACCGACGAGGCCGAGCGTGTACTGGTCGACCGAGAGCTCCTGCTGGACTTCTTTCTGTGCCATGGTCCCGTCTCGACGGTACGGGCGATAACCGTATAAACAATCGTTGAAAATTGCGGTGGGGAACGGAGCGAATCGAATCGAGGGGCGCTCTCGCCGACCTACTCGTCGGGAACGAACGCCTCGGCGTCCGTAACTTCGTCCGCGAGCGTGTCGAGGAACCGCGCGGCGTCCGCGCCGTCGACGACGCGGTGGTCGAAGCTCAGGTCGAAGTTCGTCCGGCGGCGGAACTCGACGCCGTCGTCCCCGCGCTCGGCGCGTTCCCGGATGCGATTCACGCCGAGGATCGCGACCTCCGGCGGGTTGATGACCGGCGTGAACGAGTCGACGCCCAGCACGCCGAGGTTGGTGACGGTGACCGTCCCGCCGCGGAGGTCGCTCATCGAGTAGTCGCCGGCCCGCACGCTCTCGGTCAGCTCGCGGCGCTCGGTCGCGATATCGCCGAGCGACTTCGACCCGACGTCGCGCAGCACCGGCGTCACCAGTCCCGCCTCGATGTCGACGGCGACGCCGACGTTGTGCTGTTCGTAGAGGCAGTGGGTCCCCTCCTCGAACGTCGCGTTGAACGCGGGGTGTTCGTCGAGCGTCGCCGAGAGCGCGCACAGCACGAGGTCGATGATCGAGACGTCGGCGTCGAGGCGGTCGTCTGCGGTATCGGCTGCGCGGACCAGCGCCTCCGCGTCGACCTCGCGACTCGCGGTGACGTGGACCGCGTTCCGGTAGCTCTCCTGCAGGCGGTCGGCGATGGTCCGGCGCATGGGGGAGAGCGTCCGTTCTTCGCGGACGGTCCGGCCCTGCTCGTCGGTGTTCTCGGGTTCCTGTTCGTCGTCTCCGTCGGCCTCGGTGTCTGTCGGTGGCATGCTCTGTAGCGTGAAATCGTTCAAAATACGGTGAGGTGAGGAAGGTGCTCAGTCGGGCCGGATCCAGGCGAGCGTGGCGCCGCGCTCGAACTCGTCGTCCTCGTCGAGGACAATCTCGTCGAGGGTGCCGGCCACGGGAGCCGGCACGTCGACGCTCACCTTCTCGACCTGGAACTCGCAGAGGTCGTCGCCCTCCTCGACGCGGCTCCCCTCGCCGACGAACCAGTTGACCACGACGCCCTCCTCCGCGTCGGCGTCCTCGGGCCAGACGTCGTCGGTCGAGACGGCGACGCGGTCGCCGTCCTCCCTCATGCTCGCGACCTCCGACTCATGCGTGGCGCTCCCGATTCATTCCTGGTGCGCGTTCTGGACGGCCTGGCTGATGTCCTCGACCCCCGGGATGACCTCGTCCTCCATCGGTCGCGCGTAGGGAATCGGCACGTCCGGCACCGCGACGCGCTCGACGGCTTCCAGGTCGGAGAGTCCGTCCTCGGCCACGCGCGCGACGATCTCGCCCGTGACGCCGAACGACCGGTAGTCCTCGTCGACCACGACTAGGCGCCCGGTCTTGGCCACCGACTCCCGGACGGTGTCCACGTCGAGCGGGACCAGCGTCCGGAGGTCGATGACCTCGGCGTCGATGCCGTCGTCGGCCAGCGACTCGGCGGCCTCCATCGCCCGGTGGACGTGGAGGCCGAGCGTGACGACCGTGACGTCCTCGCCCTCGCGCTTGACGTCGGCGCTGCCGAAGGGGATGGTGTAGTCGTCCTCGGGGACGCCGGTCTTCGGGCCGTCGGGCGCCGGCAGCCAGCCGATGCCCATCAGGCGCTTGTGGAACAGGTAGACCACCGGGTCGTCGTCCCGGATGGCGTTGTGCAGCAGGCCCTTCGCGTCGTAGGCGGTCGACGGGACGACCACCTTCATGCCGGGCAGGTGGGCGAAGGTGCCGTAGAGCGTCTGGGAGTGCTGGGCGGCGTCGTTGTAGGTGCCCCCGACCGCCGCCGTGAGCACCATCGGGACGCTCACGTTCCCGCCGCTCATGTAGGTGTTCTTCGCCATCTGGTTGTAGATCTGGTCCATCCCGACGCCGAAGAAGTCGACGAACATCAGTTCGGCGATCGGTCGCATCCCCTGCTGGGCCGCCCCGACTGCCGCGCCGATGTACGCCGTCTCGCTGATGGGGACGTCCATGATGCGGTCGTGGCCGAACTCCTCGAGCAGGCCCTGGGTGCTGTCGAAGATGCCGCCGTAGTCGGCGACGTCCTCGCCCATGTAGAAGACCTCCTCGTTCTCGCGCATCTCGTTGGCGATGGCCTCGACCATGGCCCGGCTCATCGTCAGCGACCGGTCGGTCTGGCGCGCTTCCGCCTGCCCCTCCTCCTGCTGGGCCATCAGTCGTCACCTCCCGCGACCTCGGTCGACGGCTCGCTGTCGGTGACCCCCGAGGGCGGATTCACGAAGACGTCCTCGTAGGCGTCCTCGGGGTCGGGTTCGGGCTGGTCCTTGGCCCACTCGATGGCCTCCTCGACTCGCTCCTCCGCGCGTTCGCGGATCTCGTCGAGCCGGTCGTCCTCCACACCGTGCGCTCTGAGGTCCTCGGCGAGGCGCTCGATGGAGTCGCGCTGCTCGGCCGCGGTCTTGTCCGCGTCGGGCCGGTAGGTCTCGGGGTCGCCCATGAAATGGCCCATCCGCCGGTGGACCTGGACTTCGAGGAGCGTGGGGCCGTTGTTGTCGCGGGCGCGGCCCACGGCCTCCTTGGCGGCCCGGTAGATCTCGACCGCGTCGTCGACGTCCACGCGCTGTCCGGGGAGGTCGAACCCGCCGGCGCGCTGGGCGCCGTTCTCGACGTCGGTGACCCGCTCTTTGGGCATGCTGATGGCCCAGTCGTTGTCCTCGATGACGAAGACGACCGGGAGGTCCCGTACCGCCGCCAGGTTGAGCGACTCGAGGAAGGCGCCCTGGTCGATGGCGCCCTCGCCGATGTAGGCGACCGCGACGCTGTCGGTGTTGCGCTTCTTGGCGGCCATGCCGGCGCCGACCGCGGGCGGGCAGCCCTCGGCGATGATGCCGCTGCACGCGAAGTTGACGTCCGGGTCGAACAGGTGCATGTGGCCGCCCTTCCCCTCGCTGAGCCCGGTCTCGCGGCCGAATATCTCGGCGGTCATCCGCTCGAGGTCGACGCCCTTCGCGATGGCGACGTGGTGGGGCCGGTGGGGCGCGGTGACGGTGTCGTCGTCCCGGAGGTGCTGGCAGACCCCGGCACCCGCGGCCTCGTGGCCGGCGGCGAGGTGGAGTTCGCCCGGGATGGGACCGGCCGAGATGTCGAACGCCGGCTGTTTCCCCTCGAGGTACTCCTCCTGGAGGCGCTCCTCGTAGTGACGCGCCGTCACCATGTCCTCGTACATCTCTTGCAGTTCGGTAACTGGTGGCATGCTGGCTCAGGGAAGTGACGCCGGCCATCGACAAATAGCTATGCCAACCCGCCCGGTCGGAGCCCCGCACCGACTCGGAGGTCGACCCCTTACCCGATGCCGAGGTACAGCTCCATCAGTTCGTCCTCGTCCGAGAGGTCGGCCGGCGGGCCGTCGAACTGGAGGTCGCCCTCCGCGAGGATGTAGACGTGGTCGGCGAGCCGGAGCGCCGCGGTGACGTTCTGCTCGATGAGGAGGACCTGGGCGCCCTGGTCGACCAGCCGGGAGACGAGCTCGAAGGCGTCGTCGACGAGCGCCGGGGCGAGCCCCGCGCTGGGTTCGTCCAGGAGGTAGGTGTCGGCCCCCGTCATCATCGCCCGACCGAGGCTGACCATCATCTGCTGGCCGCCCGACAGCGACTTCGCCTTGGCGTCGAGTTTCTCCCGGAGGTCGGGGAAGACGTCGAGGACGTCCGCTATCCGTTCGTCGAGGACGTCCGGGTCGTCGACGGTGAAGCCGCCGACCCGCAGGTTCTCCTCGACCGTCAGGGTCCCGAACACGCCGCCGCCCTGCGGGAGCGACGCGATGCCCGACTTCACGATGTCCTCCGGGGACGCGTCCGTGAGGTCGCGGTCGCCGTACCTGATGGCCCCCGACCACACGGGGACGACGCCGTTCATCGTCTTGAGCAGCGTCGACTTGCCGCTACCGTTCGGCCCGAAGATGCAGGTGACGCCGTCGTGCGAGCGGACCGAGACGCTGTGGATCACCTCGTGCTGGTCGTAGCCGGTGACGACGTCCTCGGCGACGAGGACGGGCGGGTCGCTCATATCGGCACCTCCTCGTCGCTCGCCGAGCCGAGGTACGCCTTCCGGACGCGCTCGTCCCGCTGTATCTCGTCGAACGGCCCCTCGGCGATGTACTCGCCGCGGTCGAACACCGAGACGGAGTCGGCGACCTCCCGCATCACGCTCATGTCGTGCTCGACGACCACGAACGTCATCCCGTCGTCGTTGAGTTGCCGGACGTGTTCGAGGACGCGCTTCTCCAGGGCCGGGTTGACGCCCGCCGTCGGCTCGTCCAGCAGCACGCAGTCCGGGTCGAGCATCAGCACCCGGCCTAGTTCCAGCAGCTTCTGCTGGCCGCCGCTGATCTCCCCGGCGTCGTTCTCGGCGATGTGGTCGATGTCGAGGAACTCGAGGATCTCGTCGACCCGGGCCTGCTTGTCCACGCGGTCGGGGACGCGGCCCGCGAGCAGGTTCTGGCGGACGGTCATGTTCTTGAACGGCGAGACGATCTGGAACGTCCGGACCATGCCGCGCCGCGCGATGCGGTGGGGGTCCCAGCCGGTCACGTCGGTCCCGTCGAACTCGACGCTGCCCTCGTCGGGGTCGAGAAACCCCGTGACGCAGTTGAAGAACGTCGTCTTCCCGCTGCCGTTCGGGCCGATGATGCCGCGTATCTCGCCGCGCTCGACGGACAGCGAGATGCCGTCGTTGGCGGTCAGTGCGCCGAATCGCTTCGTCAGGCCATCGGTGCGGAGTATCGTGTCGGTCATCGGATTTTCGTATCGGTCATCGGAAGTCGAAGCGGTCCGCGAGTTCGGAGAGGTTGGCTTTCACGTCTGTCGCGGTCGTCTCGCCGCGCAGCAGGCCGACGATGCCGCTCGGCGCGAACAGGACGGTCACCATGATGAGCACGCCGATCAGCGGGAGGTAGAAGGTCGACTGCCCGAGGAACAGCGACGACAGGCGCTGGAGCAGGAACACGGCGACGCCGCCGAGGACGGGCCCGGTGATCGTGCCGAGTCCGCCGAGCAGCACCATGATGACCATCCGGTCGGTGACGATGGCGGCCAGCACGTCGTTGGGGTGGATGAACGTGATGAAGAACGCGTGGACGCTGCCGAACAGCGCCGCGATGACGCAGGACAGGACGTACACCTGGCGCTTGACCCGCGTCGTGTCGATGCCCAGCGCCTCGGCGGCGTCCTGGTTGTCCCGGAGCGCCTTCACGCGGAAGCCGAACTCGCGGCGCTCGAAGAGCACGTACGCGAGCGCGACGGTGCCGACCGCGAGGGCGAGCATCGCGTAGTAGAAGAACGTCTCGGACGGGCCGCCGGGAATCGGCAGGCCGATGGTCCCCTCGCCGGTCGGGAGGCTCATCCCGAACGTGCCGCCGGTGATCTCGAGCACCAGCGCGAGCTGCTTGATCGCCTCGGCGAACGCCCAGGTCGCGATGGCGAAGTACGCGCCCCGGAGGCGGAGCGTCGGCACGGCGATGACGTACGCCAGCACCGCGCCCGCCACGCCCGCGAGGACGAACCCGCCGACGAACGGGTAGCCGAGCGTGTTCATCCCGATGCCGGTGACGATGGCGCCCACGCCGAAGTACGCGCCGTGGCCGAAGTCGAGGTAGCCGGCGTAGCCGCCGATCATGTTCCACGACTGGGCCAGCCCGATCCACATCAGCGTGCCGAGCGCGATGCGGGTCCAGAACGGGCCGAGCCAGACCGGGAGCAGGACCAGCGCGACCAGCAGCAGGCCGACCGCCCAGCGGGGCGGTCGGTCGAGGCCGCGGATCCGCTCGAGGTAGGTGCCGTGGCTCCCTCCCTCCTCGTAGGTGGCCTGGCTGCCGCTCTCCTCGTCGGTGCTCACGACGCGTGCTCACCCCCTTTGCCGAGGATGCCGGACGGCGAGACCAGCAGCACGACGTAGATGAGTCCGAAGAGGACGAACAGCACGAGCTCGCTGCCCAGGTAGACGGCGGTGAGCGACTGGGCGAGTCCGAGGACGATGCCGCTCACGATGACCCCCGGCAGGTAGCCCAGCCCGGCCAGCACCACCATGAAGAACGCGAAGGCGGTGTACTGGAGCCCCATCCCCGGGTTGGCCGAGAATATCAGCCCGATGAAGACCCCGGCGGTCGCCGTGAGTCCGGCGTACGCGCCGTAGGCGATCGACTGGTAGCGGTTGACGTTGATCCCCATCAGCCGTGCGTTCGTGCGGTCCTCGGCGATGGCCCTGATCGCCATGCCGCCCTTGGTGTTGTACAGGTAGTACATGAAGGCGGCGAGCGCGCTAACGCCGAAGACGGCCGTGACGACCCGCACCGTCGGGAAGATGCCGATGCCCCGGATCGTCACGCCGCCGACGAGCAGCTCGGTCGGCACGTTGCGGGTGTTCGGCCCGAACAGCGTCAGGACCGAGCCGCGGGCGAACAGCGCGAGCCCGAACGTGAACACCAGCCCCATCAGGACGGGCATCGGGCGGTCGCCCGACGTGACGTGGTGGACGAGCGGCTGTATCAGGAACCCCACGACGAAGAACGCGGCGAAGACGAGCGGGATGACGAACACGCCCTCGGAGCCGAGGCTCGGTGCGAGCAGCGCCCCCGCGAACGCGCCGAGCATCACGTACTCGCCGACCGCGAAGTCGATGACCTCCAGCACCCCGAACACGAGCGAGAAGCCGACCCCGATGGTGACGTAGATGCCGCCGAGCAGCAGCCCGTTGATCAGCGTCTGGGTGAGCAGCCCCGGGTCGACCATCGATTTACCGTTCGCTCCACTGCGGGACGGGGTAGGTCGGCTGCCCGCCGCCCTCGGAGCCGACGATGACCGGCGAGCCGTCCTGGTCGAGCTGGATGGCCAGCGGCTTGGTCTTGGCGTTGTTGTGGTAGTACTGGCCCTGGGTCTCGAAGTTGACGGTCCCGTAGAACGTGTTGACCTCGATCCCCTCCAGGATCGACACCAGCTCGTCCTTCTGCTGCTGGTTCAGCGGCGGGCTCGCGCCGAGCTGTTTGAACGCCTCGCCGAAGACGATGCCGGCCGCGGTCGAGCCGGCCTGCGTGTAGTCGGGCGTGCCGCCGAAGGCGTCCTCGGCCGCCTTCACGTAGTCGCCGGGCGTGTCGAACAGGACGCCGCCCGTGCGCTCGACCTGCGGGAGCCAGACGGTCGCACCGAAGGCGTACATCGCGCCCTTGGACCCGGCGCCCTCCTTGAAGCTGTCCGTGTTCACCCCGTAGTGGAACATGAACCCGTTCGGGTTGTAGTCGAGCTGGCGGGCGGCGTTGACGAGGCTGACGTGGCTGCCGATGTGGCCGCCGTGGAAGTGGAAGTCCGGCCCGGCGTTCTTCGCCTGCGTGACGACGTTCGTGTAGTCGGTGCCCCGCGGGAACAGCTCGAACCCGAGGACCTCGACGCCGGCGTTCTTCGCCGCCTTGCGCATCGCCTGGGCCGTGCTCTTCGAGAACGGCTCGTTGACGCCGGTGATGTACACCGACTTCGCCTTCGGTTCGAGGTTGAGGATGTCGGTGGTCGCCCTGTCGGCGATGATGGAGACCGTCGGGATGGTCCCGAACGTGTACTTGGGCTTCTGTTTCCATATCTGGGGCGACTCCGCGCTCCCGGTGATGTGGGGCATCCGGTTCTTCTCCATGATCGGCACGACGGCGAGCGTGACGTTGCTGGAGTACGGACCGAGTACCGCGTCGACGTTCTGCTGGGAGATCATCCGAGAGGCGGCGTCGGCCCCGGTGCTGGGGTTGGACTTCGCGTCGGCGTAGACAAGCTTCACGTTGTGGCTGCTCCCGCCGACCTGGATGCCGCCCTGCTCGTTGACCGTGCGTTTCCAGAGCTCGTACCCGCGCCGGGTCACCTGGCCGCCGAACCGGAGGTCGCCGGACAGCGACGTGACGACGCCGAGTTTGAAGTTGTCCCGTCCCTGTCGGGCCGCGACCGTGCCGACCGCTCCCGTCGCGACGCCGACGCCGCCGACCGCCCGCAGGAAGTCTCGCCGTCTGGTCGCGCTGTTCGTCTCGCTGCTCCGTGTCGTTTCCCCGTTCCCCCTCATCTCGCACATTGGTAACACTGACCAATATAAATAGCTACTCGAATATTTCACAGGCCGGAAACGGGCTCACAACGCTCCCGCGAACCGTTCGCCGCCTTTGGGACAACAAGCTGACTGGTTAGCTGCCAGTCGCGGCCGCGATCGCGTCCGTGACGACGTCCATCCCGGTCTCGGCCTGCTCCTGAGTGAGCACGAGCGGCGGAATGATACGCAGCACGTTGCCGTGGCGACCCGCTGTCCAGACCAGCACACCGTTCTCGTAACACTGCGTCTGCACGTCGAGAACCGCCTCCTTCCAGGGGTCGCCGTCCGCGTCGACGAACTCCGCGCCGACGAACAGTCCCTTCCCGCGGACGTCGGCGAGGTGGGGGGTGGCCTCCGCGACCTCCCGGAGGCGCGTCCGGATGTACTCGCCGACTTCGCGAGCGTGTTCGAGCAGGTCCTGCCGGTCGATGTACTCGATGGCGCGCACCCCGGCCCGCATCGCGGGCAGATTCCCTCGGTACGTGCCGACGTGGCCGCCGGCCTCCCAGGTGTCGAACTCCTCGCGGTACATCGTCGCCGAGAGCGGCAGCCCGATACCGCCGATCGCCTTCGCCATCGGCATGACGTCGGGCGTGACGTCCTCCCAGTCGCTGGCGAACCACTGCCCCGTCCGGCCGAACCCCGTCTGGATCTCGTCGACGATGAGCGGGACGTCGTTGTCCTCGGCGATCTCTTTCAGTCGCGGGAGGAAGCCCTCCGGGGGCGTGACGACGCCGCCCTCCCCCTGGATCGGCTCGACCCAGATGCCCGCCGGATTCGCAAGTCCACCGTACGGGTCTTCGAGGATGGAGCGGACGTCCGCGAGCGACCGCTCCATCGCCTCCTCCTCGGTCACGTCGTGCTTGAAGGAGTAGGGGTACTGCGCGTACTGGACGTCGCTCAAGAGCGGCGTGTACTCGCGCTTGAACTTCTTGGCGCCGGTCAGGCTGAGCGCGCCCGAGGTCGCGCCGTGGTACGAGCCCCGGAACGCGATGAGCCCGTCGCCGTCGGTGTTGTACTTCGCGAGCTTGATGGTGGCCTCGATGGCGTCGCTCCCGGTCGGACCGCCGAAGACGACCTTGTTGTTCCCGGGGAGCCCGCCCGGCGCGATGGCGTCGAGCTTCTCGATGAGGTCGAGGCGGGGCTCGGTCGGGAAGTCGATGGAGTGGACGAGCCGTTCGGTCTGGTCGTTCACCGCCTCGACCACGTACGGGTTGGCGTGGCCGACGTTGAGGACGCCGATGCCCGCGAAGAAGTCGAGGTAGGTGTTCCCGTCGACGTCGCGGAGGGTCGCTCCGCGACCTTCGTCGAACGCAATCGGGACGCGGTCGGGATAGGCGACCGCGCTGCTGTCGAGTTCGCGCTGGCGCTCGAGCAGTTGGCGGGAGTTCGGCCCGGGAACCGTGTCGACGCTCGGTGCCTCGTCGAAGTGGAGCTCGTGGATCGGTGGTGCTTCCCCCATACGACACTGTGAGGCAATCCCACGCATATATGTTCGCTAATGTAGTATTTCAGAGACTCCGGATATTACGGCGCAACGCGTCGCACTTCGACCAGGTCCGGACCAGAAAGTATTCAAGGACTACCGAGAGCTTATTACGCATGTCTCCGGTGGGTGACCAAGGGAGAGAACCGCAACCGAAAAGCGTGCGTGCGTCCGCCGGTCGCGACGTGTACCGAGCAGGCGAGTCGACCGCACGAAGGGGGCGACGACCGTGAACCTCGACGGTGATATCCTCCACCAGCTCGGCGGGGTGACCGGCATCGGCTGGACGGCGTCGGTGCTCGGGTACGCGACAACCGTCGTCGGGTACGGCAGCGGCTACGTCACGCGACTCGTCAGCGATCCGCAGTCGTTCCTCTACGCCGGCGGCGTCCTGTTCCTGGCGACGCTCGGCCTCGACAGGCTGGCGAAATCGGGCAGCGAGGAGTAGCCGTCCCACTCCCCCGCTGCGGTTACCACGTCAGGCCTTCGTAGGTCAGGCCGTCGCGGCGCTCGATCACCCTGCGACCGTCCACCACGACCGGGTCGGCCATCGCGTCGAACTCGTCGTCGAGCGCGGCGAACTCGTCCCAGTCGGTGACGACCAGCGCGGCGTGGGCATCCTCGAGTGCTCCCGCAGCAGAGTCGGCGTACTCGACGTCCGGAAAACGTTCGCGCATGTTCTCGGTGGCGACGGGGTCGTACGTGACGACCTCCGCGTCACGGTCTTGGAGGCCCTCGATGACAGGAATGGCACGAGAGTTGCGGGTGTCGTCGGTGCCGGGCTTGAACGCGAGGCCGAGGACTGCGACGCGCTTGCCGGCGGGGTCGACGTGGCGTTCGAGCAGGTCGAGCATGCGCTCGGGCTGCCTGTCGTTGACCTCGACCGCGGCGTCGAGCAGGGTCGGCTCGTAGTCGGCGTCGCGGGCGGCCGCGATGAGCGCGGCGGTGTCCTTCGGGAAGCAGCTGCCGCCCCAGCCGACGCCCGACCGGAGGAAGCGCTCGCCGATGCGGTCGTCGAGGCCGATGGCCTCCGTGACCTCGTAGGCGTCGACGCCGTACTCCTTGCAGACGTTCCCGAGTTCGTTGACCAGGCTGACCTTCGTCGCGAGGAAGGCGTTGTTGGCGTACTTGATCATCTCGGCCTCCCGGAGGCCTGTCTCGACGAGCGCGGCGTCCGAGTCGGCGAGCAGCGGGTCAAAGACGGCCCGGAGGCGTTCGGTCGCGAGGTCGGTCCGGGTGCCGAAGACCACCTTGTCCGGGTGCTGGAAGTCCTCGACCGCGCTCCCCTCGCGGAGGAACTCGGGATTCATCGCGACGTGGAGGTCCTCGTCGAGGGTCTTGCCCGAGGTTTCGGCCAGAATCGGGGCGATCGTGTCCTCGGTCGTGCCCGGGACGACCGTGGACTTCACGACGACGACGTGCGGGTCGTCCTTCGCGGCGAGCGCCTCGCCGAGCGAGCGAGCGCCGGCTTCCATGATGTCGAGGTCGATGCTGCCGTCGTCTCGGGAGGGCGTCGGGAGCGCGAGTAACGTAATGTCTGTATCGCGGACTGCGGCGTAGTCGGTGGTCGCGCGGAGGCTCTCTCCGCCGTACTCGGCCACGAGGTCGTCGAGGCCCGGTTCGTGGATGGGGGCTTCGCCCGCGTTGATTGAGTCGACGATCGACTCGTCGATGTCGACGTTCGTCACCTCGTGGCCGTAGTCGGCGAGGCAGGCGGCGACCGTCGTCCCGACGTAGCCGCTGCCGACGATGCTGACGTTCATTGTTTCCTTGATTGCTCTGCCGTCCCTTGAGGATTCGGAAACTGGCGAGTCTAAAGCTATTTAACACTCCGTCGGCGTTCCAACGTACATGAAAGCCGTCGTGCTCGCTGCCGGTGAAGGAACTCGCCTGCGGCCACTGACCGAAGACAAACCGAAGGGAATGGTCGAAGTCGACGGGAAACCGATTCTGACCCACTGCTTCGAGCAGTTGGCCGAGCTGGGCGCCGACGAGTTCGTCGTGGTGGTCGGCTATCGCAAGCAGGACATCATCAGCCACTACGGCGACGAGTTCGAGGGCGTTCCGATCACGTACGCCCACCAGCGCGAGCAGAAGGGGCTGGCCCACGCCCTGCTGACCGTCGAAGAACACATCGACGACGACTTCATGCTGATTCTCGGCGACAACATCTTCGATGCGAACCTGGGTGACGTGGTGAAGCGACAGCAGGAAGACCGGGCCGACGCCGCGTTCCTCACCGAAGAAGTGCCCTGGGAGGAGGCGAGTCGGTACGGCGTCTGCGACACGAACGATTACGGCGAGATCACCGACGTGGTCGAGAAGCCCGAGGACCCGCCGTCGAACCTGGTGATGACCGGCTTCTACACGTTCACGCCCGCGATCTTCCATGCGTGTCACCTCGTCCAGCCGTCGAACCGGGGCGAGTACGAGATCAGCGAGGCGATCGACCTGCTCATCCAGAGCGGCCGGACGATAGATGCGATTCGAATGGACGGCTGGCGGGTCGACGTCGGCTATCCCGAGGACCGCGACCGGGCCGAGCGTCTCCTGCGCGGCGAGGACGTTGAGCCGGAGTCCGAGGCGGCGGAAGTTTGAGATTGGTATTTGCCCACCTACTACTGCTTCCCCCGCTATATCAATAATTATCTACCAGTCAGTTTCTGCTTTGGAAGGGAGAAAGGCCGCTCACTATTAGTCCGCGATAACAGCGTTTTCAGTACTTTCATCACTAACGTTCTTATCGCTGGAACTGGTAGCTACTCTTAACGATGTCCATCGACAGGGAGACGTTCGAGAATTCGAGTGAGGACGAACTGAAGGGACTCTCCGTTCCAGACCAGGTGCTCGGGTTTTTAGCCGCACATGACGACCGTGCGTTCGAAGCTCGTGAAATCGCCTCCCAGACTGGACTTGATGAAGGCGCGGTCAGTACGGCGCTTTCGCGGTTGAAGAACCGAAATCTCGTCGAGCACAAGGCGACGTACTGGGCCGTGACCGACGACGACGAGCGGCTAGCCGGGTACAGTGGATATAAGCGGGCGACGGCATTGTTCAACGACCAACTCGATTCGGAGGACAAAGACGAGTGGCAGGAACACTCGCCTGACGAACCACATCCGAGCGTGAAGGACGAACAGTGACGGACGAAGAGGAGACGCCAATCTTCGAACGGGGTGACGTCGTCTATGGTGAGGACCCATTCAAAAGGTAAGGAGGCTGCCCGCCCGTGGCTCATCCTTTCGAACCACAGAAATCGGCCGTTCCACGGGGAGCAGTACATCGCGCTCACGCTCACGACGAAAACGTGGATGGAGGGACTGATCGAAATTCCAGAGGCGAGTTGGATTCGTGGCGGGACGCCGGCCGACAGTCGTATCGTTCCGTGGGGCGTTCAATCGCTGAATCGCGAGGACATCGACTTCTGGCAAGGCCGTCTCGATAGCGAACTCGTCGAAAACGCAGTAACTCTCCTCGTTGATGAACTACAGTAGTCCGTACCGCGGTATCAATCGGTAACAGTCTCATCTCGGCGTGCCACATCCAACAATGCCGCCCGCTGTTCTAGCGTCTTCCATTCGGAGAGAGTTTCCCAGACCTCCTCAACCTGTCCCTCACGGTTTACCAATGACACCCTCCCTGGACTGTCTGCGTCGAACTGCTTCCGATATTCCTGGGCGGCCTCCAACGTTTTCGAGACTTCTTCAACGATCTCTCCCTCCGAATACTGATTCCGAATCTGCTCGATTCTACGCCACCGCAGATACGAGTTGTTCCGCACGTATCTCACGGGCCGTCCAGTAATCTCTCGAACCATCCCCATCGACACGAACCACTCCAGGTAATCCCGTGCCGCCTCCGTATCGCAGTCGGCGCTATCTGCTATCGTCGAAACCTTGGTCGGTTCGCGCAACTGCAATACGACGTCGAGCATTCGCTCTCGCGTCGAACCGCTTTTCAGCACCTCTTCCGGGTCGGCCCACTCGTCGAAGTCAGGCGGTTCCTCAGCTGTATCGCGAACACCATCGGGAGTATCAGTCAAATCTATCCCCTTGTCCCTTAACGAGTACCAACAAATAGAACAGTAAATATCTACTGTCGATTGGATTGTTCCAGCGTGGCTGCCGTGGCGGTAGCGACAAATATGCTGATACGGTGTAACGACAATACGAGTGCCGAACTACTGGCCACTGAGCAAAAGGGAGTACTAGCTGAAGGCGAAAAGAGGTGCTCACAGGCGAGCGTAAGCTTGGGTCGTCCTATGCTTCGAGAACTTCGACCAGATTGCCCTCAGGGTCCCGGAGGAAGAGAATCCGCGTCCCGCTCGCGGTCGTCTGCGGTTCGCTCAGCGTCTCGACGTCCGACGGCAGCTTCTCGTAGAAACCGTCGAGGTCGTCGACCGCGATCCCGAGATGCTTCGCGCCGGGCTGGTTGACGCGTTCGGTGTCGCGATTCTCGCCCGCCGGGTCGTATTCGACAAGTTCGACGCGGGCCGAGCCAGCGTCGAGATGCGCGAAATTCCCGATTGCTCCCTCGACGTCGACGCCCGTCGAGAAGGCCTCGCCGGACACCGAGAAACGGTTGAGCACGTCGAGGCCGAGGACGTCTCGGTAGAACTCGACCGCGCGGTCGAGGTCGGTCACGGTCACGCCGAAGTGGTGCGCAGATAGCTCCGTCATAGGTTACATTGAGAGCAGTACTGAGAAATTTCTGTCTCTCTTCGACAAGTAGGCGGTGACGGCCCAGACTGCTCAATGTTAGTCGACAAGGGAGATGGCCAAGTCAGACACAAGATAGAATAGCAGGAGAGAAAAGGAACAGACAGGGCCGAGCGAGAGGAGTTGCCAAGGCAGCGATACAAACTAATTCTTTGAATCTCGATTAGAGGAATCATGGGACTGTACGATTGGGTGAAAATCGAAGACGGTCTGGACATCGACCTTCCGGGTTTCGATGGCGATCCGACACCGGTTGAGTGGCAGACAAAGACATTTAGCCGCCCGCAGCTTGCCGTGTACAAGATAACGCAGGATCGGCGACTCTACAAAGAAGATGCCGAATACGACGTCCGTCCTGAGGAGGAACGGCCGAGGTACGATGAGGAGATCAGCGGCTTCGAAAACGAGTGGAAGAAAGCAGCGGGGATGCTCGAAAAAACGCGTGAAGGCTGGAGCGATACGAACTATCACGGAATTTTGGAGTTCCACAGATCCATCAACGGAGAGGCTCTCGCTTACGAAGCAAAATTCACCGATGGTGAACTGGTGGAACTTGAGCGCGTCAACCGATGGTGAACTGAACGAGTTTGTTGACGTCGCTGGCATCGTATTCGAATATACAGAGGTCGTCCCCAAACTCCGCCGACTCTGCTTGGTCAACTACCTACGGCGTTCACCGTGGTTTTCTCCTGCATGTCGTATAGTTCGTCACGGCGATAGCACACTTGAAATTGAAGTTAGGACGACGCTGCTTCTCGATTGGCTTCCACAATGTCGGTCGGCGTGAACAACGAGACATCGTCTCGCTCGGCGGCGGTCTGTTCGAGTCCGTCCGAGAAGCCTGACCGGCAGAAACAGCAGTAGTGGTAGTCGGGCGATCCGCCGTTCGGTGGCGTCCACTGGACGTGTGTTGCACTCCGTTCGAGGTCAGCTAAATCACCCTCAGTCATTTCTCGGGTCATGTACTTGCACTCGCCAGCGACGAGCGTCCCATCGCTCGCCAGTCCGACGACGTCGAGTTCGTGGTCTTTGTGCCACCAGTAGCCGATTCCCTGATACGTGTTTGGAACCAACGACGGAAGCCTGTTCTGACAGACGATCTCGAACATGGACCCCATGTACTCCGAGAACGTCGGCTCGACGAGCTGTTCGTAGGCGTCGTCACCGAGTTGTGCTAGTTTCCCTGTTTGCCCGTAGACGTAGCGAAACCAGAAGCGGAACAGTGGTTCTTTCAGCCGGTACCTGCTCTTCCGCGTTGCATTCGGGTTTGCTGTTACCGGAATATCTCGTTCGACCAACCGGAGACGCCGGAGTTTCGAGAGGTACGACCCGAGCGCGTTCGAATCGAGACCAGCGAAGTCAGCAATCTCGTTCGCCTCGCGCTTGCCCGTGGCGATCGCTCGGAGGATCGTGTAGTACGTCTGTGGCTCACGGATTCCGAACTCCGTCCGTAACAGGAATTCTGGCTCGTTATGAAGTACGCCATGTTCGGAGAGTACGTGTGATTGGATATTCTCAGAAAGCGATGCGGACGAAGTGAGCGCCTGGAGGTAGTACGGGGTCCCACCGAAGACGCCCCACGTTTGGATGATCGAATCCGCGTCGTCTTCCGGATAGAAGCGTCGCGCATCGTCAAGCGCGAGCGGTGGAAGATCGATCGTGGCCGTCCGTCGACCGTAGAGTGGACTCCCTCCACCGAGAACCTTCTCTTCCATGATACTGATCGAGGAGCCGACGAGGACGAGCGTCATCGCCGTCTCTTCGAGATGCATGTCCCAAACGCGCTGCATCTTCGAGGGAACCGCATCATCTGATTCGATAAGATACGGGAACTCGTCGAGGACGACAACCGCATCTTGGCGACCGAGTGCCCGGAGGAGTGCCTCCCAGTCTCGCTTGATGTCTTCGACGAGCGGGAACGTCTCGCGTGCAGTCTCAACGAAGTTCGTCAATTGCACTTCGGACGTCTCCTCGGTCGCTTGCCAGTAGATCGCGTCATCTCGACCCCGAACTGCTTCACGAACGAGTGTACTCTTCCCCAACCGACGACGTCCATATACGACGAGTAGTTCCGCGGTGTCGCTCTCGAACTGTGAGCGCAGCATCTCGAGTTCGTCTTTCCGATTGACGAAGCGCGGATGAGCCATACTCCACCTTCGGGCCGAACGAAGGTAATACTGGCGATTATCTAAATCACGATTTTACTAATCACGATTTTACTATTTGTCGGTCAGGGCCACGGATAGCACGCCGGAACACCTATAGTCGTTACTATCGACTGATTTACTGAACTGCTATGATAAGTGAAAACTACTTGAGGTAGATTTATATCTAGCGGTCGAAGGGCTTTGTCTATGTCGCGACTTCCGGTTCCGTTGCTTCCTCGATGGCTTCGCTGGACCAGCGTGGTGGCAGTTGCGAGCCTGATCGTCTACTTCTCCGTGTTCCGGACTGTCCCTGCGCCGCCAGGTGGTCCAATGGATCTGGCCCAGCTCTGGGACAAGAAACTCCATTTTACGGGGTATGCCGGCTTTGCGTACTCGCTCGCATATGCCACTGTCGAGTCTCGGCACCGTCCGCGAAGTCGTATTGGCGGTGTTCTCGCCACTGCGTTACTGTTCGGGCTAGCGATTGAATTGATACAGGGAACGCTTCCGATGCGGTATTACAGTGTCGTCGACTTGCTGGCGAACGTTATCGGTGCAAGTCTCGTCCTGCCCTGGTTCCTCGTAGAATCACAGGTCCGGTATTGTAATCCGCGACGGGCGTTCGAAGCGTAGATGCCAGCCACGAGTAGACGTGAAAGTGGCAGTACGTTGACCAAACTAGTTGCTCGGACTATCAGACGGTTATCCTGACTCAGTCAGGGGAAAATCGGTCGGGGATAGCGATACACCCTCGTTTCTCCGGAACGTGAACTCGTCCGCCGAGTGAGGGGCGATCAGCGTTTCGAGACGAGTCGCTTTAGCACCTACTCGACACGAGTTCTGCTCTGCTCGCGCATGAACTGCTGGAGATACCAGTATCCGCCTGCGAACTTCCCGGTCGTCCCGGAGAACTTCCAGCCGCCGAAGGGTTGTGCCTGGACCAGCGCGCCCGTAGTCGCACTCTGAGAACGGTTTACGTAGCACATCCCGGACTCGATCTCGTCGAACCAGCGGTCGATCTCCTCGTCGTCCTCCGAGAACAGCCCTGCACAGAGGCCGTAGTCGCTGTCGTTGGACTTTGCGATGCCTTCCTCGAAGCCCGAGACGGGGTGAATCGTCACGAACGGGAGGAAGTGTTCCTCTCGAGCGAGCTCGTGTTCGTGTGGGATGTCGGTGACGACGGTTGGTTCGACGTACCGCCCTTCGGGAAGTTCGTCGTCGACGACGGCCCCGCCCGTCCGGACCGTGCCGTCGGTCCGCGCCCGCTCGGTGATTGTCCGGTAGCGGTCGAGCGCACTGTCGTCGATCACGGGGTTGACGACGGTCTCGAGGTCTTCGCCGGGCCCGATCCCCAGCTGTTCGGTCGCGTCCACTACTCGGTCGGTGAACTCGTCGTAGAAGTCCTCGTAGACGTACACGCGGGACGTCGCGGAACACTTCTGGCCGCTGTACGAGAACGCCCCCATCGTGACGCCGTCGACAGCGCCGTCGAGGTCGGCCGCGTCGCTGACGATGACCGGGTTCTTCCCGCCGAGCTCGGCGATGACGGGCCCGCGTTTGCCCTGCTCTCTGAACGTCCGCTCGATATCGAGACCGACTTCGCGCGAGCCCGTGAACGCGACGCCAGCGACATCCTCGTGCTCGGTGAGGGGTTGGCCGACTGCGCTGCCGCCGCCCGTGACCAGATTGAACACGCCGTCGGGCAGCCCCGCGTCGGCGAGGATGTCGGCGTACTTGTGGGCGATCAGGGGCGTCGCGCTCGCGGGCTTGGCGACAACGGTGTTGCCGGTGACCATCGCGCCGGTGGTCATCCCCGTGAGGATGGCCAACGGGAAGTTGAACGGGGCGACGACCGCGAAGACGCCGTACGGTCGCAGCAGGTTCGTGGTGTGCTGGTGTGGCGTCGGCTGGCCGGTGTCGAACTGGTAGCTGTCCGAGCGTTCGAGTTCGAGACTGTAGAACCGGAGGAAGTCGATGGCCTCGTCGACGTCGGCCATCGCCTCGGTCCGGTTCTTCCCGTTCTCGAGCGAGAGCGTCGCCGCCAGCTTGAACTTGCGGTCTCGCATCTGGTCGGCGACCGTCCGGAAGATGTCGGTGCGCGAATCGACGTCGCGGTGCTCCCACTCCGGGAACGCGTCGGCGGCGGCACTCACCGCGGCGTCGACTTCTGTGTTGCCACCCGCAGCGAACTCACCGATTTCGAGGTCAAAGTCGCCAGGGCTGGTCACTGCGAATCGGTCCTCGGTGTCGACGTCAGCACCGTCGATGCGGAGGGCGTGGTACTCCCCCAGGTCGGCCTTGACGGACTCCACTGCCGCCTCGTAGGTCTCGTGGAACTCGTCTTCGTCGCCGTCTTGCTGGTAGGTGAGAAGCGTCAATTCGTTCTCGAACTCGACTGGCTGCATGGGTCTAGAAGGCCGTTGAAGCGTTTATACCTTCGTCTCAGCGTCGTGGGTGGTTGCTCAGTCACTAGCGGACTCGCTATCGGCGCGTTCTGCTCTTTGTGGCGAACACTTCGTCACGTGACAAATGGATTAGTGCAGTCGACGATGTCGGACGCGAGAATAGTTCCGGTAGTGAGCCCTGAATTCAGTCAGTACTAGTAGTTAGAAGCCAGGCTTCCGGTTATAGCCCCGTGGGAAGTAGGTGCACCGGTGGGGTGACGATGACGCATACCCGTGGACGTTTCCCCCATACCGTAGTTTCCGGTGGGATTGCGCAGCTAGTCTGCGGAGCAAGTTCATAGGTTTTAAGCTATCCTGCTTTGGGGGATTGAGTGATGGTCTCCGGGTTGCGGTATCGCGTGCTAAGTGTCGTCGGCACTGTTCTCATTACTGCTCTCGCGGTGTTGATTGCGAATCTGCCCGCCGTACAGTGGTTCCTCTCGACGGTCGTTCCGGTGTTTCGGCGCTTGCCTGCGACCGTGCTCACCGGGCCGAAACTCACCGTCGCTGTGGCGACGGCCGTGGTCGTCGTCGTGTTGAATCTCATTCCGTTGTTCAAGCCGCGGCCGCGCCGGATACTCGATACAGTGTTGGTGACCCAACGGCGCGTGGTCATCGCCGGGCTTGCGTTAGCGACGATCGGCTACTTCGACTACTCCTATCGGCTTCCACGCACGACGCTCATCCTGACGACGGTCGGGCTCCTCGTCTACCTGCCGCTGTGGTTCGTGACGATTCGGCGTCGCCCGTCCGAGCGAGAGCGAGCGATCATCGTCGGTGACGACCCTGAGGAGATCGCCGACGTGTTGGAGGAGATCGACATTCCAGTCCTCGGGTACGTCTCGCCGCCGAGTCCGTACTACACCGACCGCGAGTCGGTCGCAGGTGGGCCTGCCGTTGCCGACGGCAGCGGCGAGGCGTTACTCGACGATCTCGACTGTCTCAGCGGGCTGTCGCGGCTCGACGAGGTACTCGTCAACTACAACATCGATACGGTCGTGCTGGCATTCGCCCATCCCGACCGTGCGGAGTTCTTCGGGGCGCTCGACACCTGCTACGAGCATGGCGTCGACGCGAAGGTGCATCGGGAGCATGGTGACGATGTGTTAACGACGACGGCCTCTGGGGACGAGATCCTCGTCGACATCGAACTTGAGCCGTGGGACTGGCAGGACTACGTGTTCAAACGGGCGTTTGATGTGGTATTCGCTTCAATTGGCTTGTTGTCGTTCACACCCTTCATGGCGGTCATCGCAATTGCGATCAAACTCGACAGTCCAGGGCCGGTGTTCTACACCCAGCAACGGACTGCCGAATTCGGTGAGACGTTCGAGGTGTACAAGTTCCGGAGCATGGTGACCGATGCCGAGGCCGAGTCCGGAGCAACGATTAGCAAGGAGGACAATGGTGGTGTCGATCCGCGCGTGACGCGGGTCGGCCGCGTGCTTCGTCAAACACACCTTGATGAAATCCCGCAACTCTGGTCGATTCTAGTGGGCGAGATGAGCGTCGTCGGCCCGCGTCCCGAACGTCCCGAGTTGGATGACGACATCCGGTCGGGCGTCGTGGAGTGGCGCAAGCGCTGGTTCATCAAACCCGGACTGACCGGCTTGGCACAGATTAACGACGTGACGGGCCACCAGCCAGGTAAGAAACTGCAATATGATATGAAGTACATCCGGAACCAGTCGTTCTGGTTCGACGTGAAAATCGTAATTCGGCAAGTATGGAAAGTGCTGACGGAACTCGTCGGATAACTCAGTGCTAGTTTTCGCTAACGAGTGTCGCAGGCTTTAAGCGACCGTCACGTTATTCGACCACCATGACTGACGTACGCGAGGCGATTGACAACCTCCTCACGGAGAAACCGGATTTCGAATCGGATCTCCGTGAACTCCTCGCAGTAGACGAACGCCAAGACGGGTGGTCTTTCGACGAGGTCCCCCTCGACTCGGGGACGTTCGGCGAGCTCGTCTCCCGGAATATCGTAGCCAAGGACGGCGACGAGTACGAGATTGCTGACCCGAATGCGGTCCGTGCCAGCCTTGACGGTGAGTCTTCAATCGACGGGGATATCAGGCAGTCGTGGAACCCGTCCGCCTTGCTCTCGTCGCTGTCGTTCCCCTCCGTGTCGCGAACCGAAGCGGGCGCACTCGCGGGCGCGCTGGCCTTCGTCGTCCTGATGCGGACTTATATCTTCCCGAGCGTCTTCCGCGGCAAATACGTTGTACTCTCCTCGAACGACCCCTATTATTACCGATACTGGGTCGAGCGACTCGCCGTAGAGGCGACCGGCGTGTTCGACCTGAGTGTCCTTTCGGGCCTGCCAGGTCCCGTGGCAAAGGGCGAACCGCTGATGGTGGCGACACTTTGGTGGATTACGAACCTGTTCGGTGGTGCCGGCGCCTCCGGGTGGGTGCTGGCATGGTATCCCGTGATCTCGGCGGTCGTCGTCGCGGTGCTGGTGTACGCGATGGCAGTCCGCGTGACGGGCGATCGTAGAGTGGGGCTTGCTTCAGTTGCGTTTCTCGCAGTGATTCCCGCATTTGCCTACCGGACGGGTCTCGGATTCGCCGACCACCACGCCTTCGACTATCCGTGGCTTGCGCTGACGGCTTTGGCACTGGTGTGGCTTGCGGATGTAGACCGCGACGACCTTTCGGACGTCCGCACCTGGGTCGCCGCAGTTGTACTCGGTGTCGCCGTCTGGGGCCAAGCCATGGCCTGGGAAGCCGGACCACTTCTCATTAGTGCGGTTGGTCTTTACGTGGCAGTTCAGGCAATCGCGGACGTGCGGGCAGACCGCTCGCCACTTCCACGCACTGCTCCCATCCTCGTTGGACTGGCACTTGCGTCCGTATTGTCTTATCTAACACACACTGGTTTCGGTTGGCACACCGATATCGTGACCTATGCTCCTGTATTGTTGCTGGTCGGGATAGTCGGCGTGACGTTCATCGCCGAGGCGATTCGCCGTGCGGGCATGCCTGCGTCGGTCCTCGGTGTGACGGAGGTTGCAGGAGCGCTGAGCGGACTCGTTCTTTTGCAAATTTTTCTGCCCGGGTACTGGAGGAAGTTGACCCGGCGGACGAGTTACCTCCTCTTCAGAGCCGGCCCGGCAGAGACCAGATCGCTATTCGCGGGCGGCCCGAGCGGTTTCTTCCTCGGACCGATTCTCGAGCTCGGGTTCGCGTGGGTCATCGCACTTCCGGTGCTGGCGCTGCTGAGTTGGCGGGCGTATCGGCGGAATCAGCAGGGGTGGCTCATCGTAACGACCTACGGGTGGTATTTCCTCGTGCTGGCAACATTCCAGCGCCGGTTCGTCGGCGAACTCGCACCCTTCGTCGCAGTGCTGGCGGGGTGGGGCTTCGTCGTGCTTGCAGCTAAACTTGATGTGACTCACATGCCAACGGTTGACCGGGAGCGAACGATACGAGCCACCGATGGTGGGCGTTCGATCGGTTTGCCCAGCCGGGAGGCGATTACGGCCCTCGCCATCCTACTCCTGTTCGTCACGAGTGCTGGCGCTGCCCAGACCGCGGTTCGACATGAACAGGTGAAGATAGGCGGCGATAAGTTTGAGGCTGCGGTGTGGATGGACAGCTACGCTGAGGAACGAGGGTGGGAGTACCCCGAGAATTACGTGTTGAGCAAGTGGGGTCGTAACCGGATGTACAACTACTTCGTGAACGGTGAGGCGAGAACGTATGGATATGCTAGCCGTCACTACGAAGCATTCCTCTCATCCACGAATCCGAAATCGAAGTATCGGGAACTCCATGAACGGGTCGGCTTTGTCGTTACGAAGCAACTCTCACAGAACCGGATACCCCCAGAGACCAACTACGCACGCCTTCACCAGCGATTCGGGAGCGTCGGTCCGAACGGAGCGAGCGGCGCAGGTCACTACCGGGCAGTGTACGCCAGCAAGGATGGCTCGGTGAAGGTGTTTACGCTCGTTCCAGGAGCGAACATCACGGGAACGGCACCTGCCAACGCAACGCTAACGGTCTCCACGTCGGTCGATATTGAGGGCGCATCCTTCAAGTACAGTCGGAAAGTGGAAGCCAAGCCTGATGATAATTTTTCAGTGACCGTTCCGTATCCAGGCACCTATTCGGTCGAAAATCAGACGGTTCAGGTTCCAGAAAGTGCAGTACAAAACGGGAGTGATGTCAGCGTTGAGGCGTAGTTTCTAGGAGTATCTCAAGAACTAGGAAAAGGCCGAACACCTATTTAGAGGAGATTGTGACTAAATCCGCCACGGCATCGTCCAACTGAAACAGAGGATTTTTATTGTCTTCGTTCAGCACCCGTAGACAATGCAGATACTCGTCACGGGTGGCGCGGGTTTCATCGGCAGCCACCTCATTGAGCATTTTGTGCGTGGCGGTCACGATGTTATTGCACTTGACAACTTCGTTGCATTTTACAACCCCGGTATAAAGGAACACAACGTTGAGGTAGGGAGAGCCGCAGCCGAGGAGGGCCATGGAAGTTACGAGCTAATTCGAGGCGATGTCCGCGACGAAGAACAGGTTTCCGATTTAATTAAGTCAGTTGACGTGGTTTTCCATCAGGCTGCACAGGCCGGCGTCCGGACCAGCGTCGAACAACCCCAGAAGGTCAACGATATCAATGTCTCTGGCACCCTCAACGTCTTGGAGGCGGCACGTAATGCCGACGTTGAGCGCGTGGTTGTGGCGAGTTCCTCGTCAGTGTATGGCAAGCCCGAGTACCTCCCGTACGACGAGGACCATCCGACGACTCCCGTAAGTCCCTACGGTGCGTCGAAACTGGCTGAGGAACACTACACACGCGTATATCACGAAGTATATGGCCTTCCGACCGTTTCGCTCCGGTACTTTACCGTCTACGGTCCTCGGATGCGTCCTAACATGGCAATCTCGAACTTCGTCTCACGGTGTCTTAACGGTGAGTCGCCGGTTATTTACGGCGATGGAACCCAGACACGGGACTTTACGTACATTGATGACGTCGTAATGGCGAACACGAAGTTGCTACGTAACGATGCTGCTGATGGCGAGATAATGAACATCGGGAGCACCGACAACATCGCGATTCAAACGCTCGCCGAGGAAATTCGCGACCAACTTTCACCGGACTTGGAACTAGAATACGCCGACCGCCACGATGCCGACGCCGAACACACCCACGCCGACATCTCGAAGGCCAGCGAACTCATTGGCTACGAGCCGACGACAACCATCCGTGCCGGCGTCGAAAAATTCACCGAATGGTATCGTCAGAACCGTGACTGGTACGAGCCGTTGGTTCGGAACTCATAAGATATTGACTACGGGACTAAATATAGTCTGGCGATTTTCGTGGTTATGAGTAACTCTGGCAGATAATCGGCGGTTTTACGTCTTTTAGGAGAAGGTGAGCCAACATGGACATCCTCCGCGTCGCACAGAACGTCTATCCAGAGGTTCCAGGCGGTGGCACGTACCACGTCCACGCAATGAGTCGTGATCAGGCCGCAATGGGCCACGACGTGACCGTCCTGACAGTGACGGACGACGATTCGAAGCCTCGACGAGAGCGACGCAACGGGTACACCGTTGTTCGGCGGTCACCGACTGTGGAACTCCTCGGTAACGAAATCTCGGCTGGCGTGGCAAAGTATTTAATGGGTGCCGACGATTACGATGTAGTCCACGCTCACTCGCATCTATACTTTTCGACTAATTTGGCGGCGGTACGACAGCACCTTGATGATGTCCCATTAGCGATAACGAATCATGGGCTCTACTCGCAGAACGCGTCGAAGTGGCTGTTTGACATATACCTCCAAACCTTCGGTCGATGGACATTCAATAGTGCTGATGTTGTGTTCTGTTACACGGAGGAAGATAAAAATCGCGTTCGAGGGTTCGGTGTAAGGACCGAGATTGAGGTCATTCCGAATGGGATTGACCAGACCCGATTTACGCCGGACGGTCCGAAAAGCGAGTTAGTTGGAAGTAACGGACCGGTGGTGCTATTCGTAGGACGGCTCGTCGAAGGGAAGCGGCCGGGCGATGCTGTTGAGGCATTCGCGGGTGTAAAAGACGAGTACTCGGACGCAGAGTTGTACTTCTGTGGCGACGGTCCACTTCGAGACGATCTTCGAACGCGAGCAGAAAGTCTCGGTATCTCAGACGCTGTGTCGTTCCTAGGTCATGTTAAGTACGATGAGATGCCGAAGGTGTATCGGTCCGCGGATGTGCTAGTTCTACCGAGTCGTGCAGAGGGTTTGCCTCGGACTGTCTTGGAGGCGTTTGCTTCGGAGATACCAGTCATCGCAAGCGATTTGAAGCAGGTTGCTCCCATCGTAGAGCAAGCCGGCAAGACGGTCCCAGTAGGTGGCGTAGAAGGATTTGAACGTGAACTCTTGGACCTGCTTGGTGACGCAGAGAGACGGCGGGAACTCGGTAGGGCCGGTCGAGAGGTCGTGGACGAACAGTTCCGGTGGGAAGAGACGGTCGAAGAGACGACTACGGCAATCGAGTGCCGTCTTTAGAGGATTTCTTCTGTTCGCATCCTGTCAAGCCACGTCAGGAAGACGTATACACTCCAAAGAAACTTCCCGTGTTCACGCCGACCGGAACAATGTTCTTCAAAGATAGTAAGGACCATATCAGCGTCTAAGAGGTCAGTTTCGACATTCATAACCGTGGTTCGGAACTCGCCAGCGAGTTCGGATTTGAACCACTCGCCAATCGGCATGTCGAAACCCTGTTTGTCGCGTTCAAGTATCGACTGCGGGAGGCGATCCTCAAATGCCCGGGTAAGTATTCGCTTTTGCATGCGTGGTGTGATTTTGTAAGATGTAGGAAGCGACATCGCATATTCGACTACATCAGTATCGAGGAACGGGACACGGACTTCGAGAGAGTTGTACATGCTCGCGGTATCGACTTTGCGGAGCATCTGATTCGGGAGACTGAACCGTGTGTCGACCGCCTGCATCCGACCTAGCGCATCACTACGGCTAGACGGTAACCACGAATCTACTTTGCGGTGTTGGATCGCAAGCGTCTCAGAACCAGCCTCAGCCGGGGTTCCATCGGGGAATGTAGCGAGCGCCCGGCAATCCGGGATGCGAAGCCACCCGAAGTGCCGAGCCGTGAGGTCTGGTTCGCCGCCGCAAAGGAACTTCTTGGCTTTCCGCGAAAACTCGCCGACGACATTTGTCCGCGAGGCTGGGAGCGCATTGACCGTGGGTTTGACTACTTTCCGGCGGAGCGAGCGTGGGATTGTCCGATAGTACCGAGAGTAGAACTCCCCGCGATATTTACTGTAACCGGCGAACAGTTCGTCGGCCCCATCGCCGGAGAGGGCCACCTTTACGTTCTGACTCGTCTCGCGGGAGACGACGTACGTCGGTAGAAGTGATTGGTCGGCAAACGGTTCCCCAAGTCGGCCGACCACGTCTGGAATCAACTCGCGCACGTCGTTGGGCGAGACTGTGAATTCATGGTGGTCGGTGCCGTGGTAATCAGCGACTTCACGGGCAGCCCAAGACTCGTCGAACAGCGCCTCGTCAAACCCTACGGTAAACGTCTGGACTGGGTTGTCTGAAAGATGGGCCATTGTTCCCACAACGATGCTGGAGTCGATGCCGCCGCTCAGGAAAGCACCGAGCGGCACGTCGCTCTGGAGTCGTTTCGCGACAGATCGCTCAATGCGCGTTCGAAGTTCGGTCCCCGCGACATCTAACCCAGGTTTGCGTGACTCGACCGAAGGTGAATAGAACGATTCTCGGTGGACCTCATCTCCGGAGATGATTGCGAGTTCGCCTGGTCGAAGTTTTGTAATATTCTGAAATGCGGTCTGGGTTGCTGGCACGAATCCGAGTGCGAAGTATTGGGCGATGGCCGATCGATCGAGTCCACCGTGGTTGACGTCGGCTTCGAGGAGAGCGGGAAGTTCTGAAGCGAATGCGACTGTTTCGCCGTCCGATGCAAGTAAAAGCGGTTTGATACCTATTCGGTCACGGGCAATTACGAGGCGCTCATTCTCGCTGTCCCAGAGGGCGAACGCGAACATGCCCTCTAGTTTTTTGACGAAGGATGGGCCGTGTTCCTCGTAGAGATGGACGAGTACTTCGGTGTCAGTCTCCGTACTGAAGCGGTGGCCAGCAGTCGAAAGGGATTCCCGAAGTGTCGTGTAGTTATATATCTCACCATTGAATACCACTGCTATCGTTTCGTCCTCATTGAAAATCGGCTGGTGGCCCGTCGAGAGGTCGATTATGCTGAGACGTCGGTGAGCGAGGCCGACGTAGTCGTCGATATAGACACCCTCGTCGTCGGGACCGCGATGGGTGAGACACTCGTTCATTCGGTCGAGTATCTGCTCTCTCGGCGTACCGTCTCTACGAAAGACTCCTGCTATTCCGCACATTTTCTTATAGTCCCCTCGTCGCCCGCATCGGACGAAAACCGAATGAAGAGGTCCGCCAAGGGCGAGCGTATCTCGCGATAGCGAGGAGAGGACTATTAATCAAACGATTAAAATCGGCCGGGGACAACTCCACAGATAGGATCAATGACGAAGGTTCTCGTCCTATGCTCGCAGTGCCCTTATCCGCCGACCGACGGCGCGAAACTCCGGCTCTACAACACCGCCAAGATACTCTCACAGCGATACACCATTGACCTCCTCGTCATCAACTCTGAGGCCGACGAAGACGCGCTCTCTCATCTACAATCCGAGTTCAATCGCGTGATTCCATTTTCTCACTCGAAGGCGAAGTTGTACCGTAACATAGCAGAGGGGGTCGTTTCACGTCAACCAATTCGAACCAACTACTACTCTTTCGCCGACGTAACTCAGTGGTTAGACAAGCATCAGGACGAGTACGACCTCCTATACGCGAACTACTTGAACACGACAGAGTACGTTCGCAAGCGTGACACCCCTAAGGTCGTAGATCTCGTCGATTCGATGTCGGAGAACTACCTCCAGCGTGCCGAACCCGCGAACGACGAGAACTACCTGAAACGGAAACTGTACGAACTTGAAGGATGGCAACTTCGCCGATACGAACAGACTGTTCTTCGATCGTTTGACCACAGTTTCATCACGACGGCGGCTGATGCTCGGACAATAACCGGGCAAACGCTCCCACGCAACTTGACGGTCATTCCGAACGGTGTGCGAGATGAACTGCTGTCTGCACCGTACAATAAGAGCGAAGACACCGCCGACGATGAGAACCCTCAAATTGTCTTTCTAGGACGGATGGACTACTTCCCAAACGAAGATGCGGTTAAGTATTTTGCAACCAACGTATTTCCACACGTCCGAGAGCGTCACCCCGAGGCCGAGTTTCTCATCGTCGGGGGACATCCATCAGAACGCGTTCAATCATTGGAAAGTCACCAGAACGTGACCGTCACGGGGTTCGTCGAGAGTCTCGTTGAGTACCTATCCGAGGCAGATGTGGTCGTTGCACCGATGCGGTTCGGGACTGGTATTCAGAACAAGATACTCGAAGCGATGGCACTCGGCAAGGCAGTCGTGACGACACCACTTGGGAACGAGGGAATCGATGGTGATGACGGGACTCACTTCATCGTCGTCGACAGTGCGTCTCCGTTCGCTGACGCTGTTTCGTCACTGTTGGACGACCCTGACGATCGGATGAGAATCGGAAAGAACGCTCGCGACTTAATCCACGATCGCTACTCATGGAGCAAAATCGGCCCAACGCTAATAGAAGCTATCGAGAAAGTGCTGGCCGATGCCGACAAGAGGAGTCGCGTTTGAAAGCCTTTATAAAACGGTATTCGAGTAGAGAACGTAGAGCACATGGCACGAACGGTCGTTTTCGTCGTTCTCGATTCAGTTCGCTTCGACATTTTCCAGACGTTTATCTCCGAGTACGACGACACCTTCGTCCACTCGCTTCTCGAAGACGGAACCGAATTTCGGGGGGCGACGGCTACTGCCCCATGGAGTCTTCCCTCCCATGCGAGCATGTTCACGGGCCAGTATCCCCGCGAACACGGGGCTCTTAGAGCAAATACTCGAATTACGGAAGATACAGAGACGCTCCTTGACGTACTTTCGGATGAGGAATTCCACACGGGGTGTTTCACCGGCAATCCGTTCGTCCACCCCGATTACGGGTTCGACGGATGGGACGAGCATCGGAACCACTACAGTCAAACGGTGTATCCCGACGCAACTGCACCGAAGTCGGACAAGTCGGGTCTCAGTGAACTGCTTGACGGAATGCGTCAGGTACTCAATGCGGACCAACGGGCGAAGACATTCGCCAACGCGGCTTATCGCAAACTTCGCACGACACCCCCGCTTGTGGATGATGGCGGAAGGCGGATGACGCGAGATGCTATCAACTGGCTTGATGATAATGCAGGGGAGGATCTGTTCCTCTTCTTGAATTACATGGAGACCCACGACTATCACAAGCGGTTGACAAAGCGTGGTCGACTTCGGAATTTGGTGGATTGTGACCGAATTACGGCTATTAACCACAAACTCGGCGGGGCTGGTATCAGCCACTACGCTACTCCTACTGAGATAACGGAACGGGATCGGCAGTTTGTCACGGAACTCATAATAGACGAAATTCGATATGTAGATATACTACTTCAGAGACTCTGGAGCAAGCTCGAAACGATGGACAGGAGCGACGATTGCCTGTTCATCCTCTGTTCAGATCACGGAGACGCATTCGGCGAACGAGGGTTCGTCTACCATCTGGCCGGCGTGACCGAGCCACTTGTTCGGGCCCCTCTCCTCGTCAAGTCGCCAAACGGCCAACAGGACGTAGTGGACGAGCGCGTCTCACTCGGGTGGCTCTTTGACACCATTGTGGACTACGCAGCAGAATCGGGAAACATGGATCTCTTCGACCCGGAGACGTATCCTGAGTACGTCGGTGCAGAGAACACCAATCGACTGACAGACCTAATCAATGGATTGGACAAACGACCGCCCGAACGATACTTCCGCAAACGCGTTGCTGTGTACGAGAGTAGCCACCCCAAACGAAAGTATGTCCGTATAGGAGACGAATACGGTGTTCGAGAACTCGACGAACGAACGCTGACCGAACGAGACACGGACGACGAAGGTGAGCCTATTGTTCAAGCGTTCGAGGACTCCCTACGACGAAGTACGACGAAGTTGAGTGATATCGGCGAAGAGACCGAAAGTAGACTTCGAGAACTGGGTTATCTGAACTGACTATATTATCAATGAATCAACGTACGATCTGGAAACCAGCCAGCGTGTTCTTACTCGCACTTTTTGTTCGGGTGTTAGCGATTCCCCTTTCTATTATAGAGATAAACCCGTACTCAAAAGGGGACGCAAATGGATTTGAGGCGTCTGCCATCTTCATAGCGAACCAGTTGCAGAATGGAGTTGTCCCAGTGGTGAGGATACGGTACATCTACGAGGTATGGGGGTTTCTATTATCGCCATTCTGGCTCTTGCCTGGACCAAGTGCGATATACGCCCGACTACTTATAGCTATCCTCGGCGCGATAGCAGTCTACAATATCTATGTAACTGCCTGCTGGTATCAGTCGTCAAGAGCAGGGGTACTCGCTGCACTTCCAGTGGCGTTCTTCCCAAGTTTCGTCCTCGTCCACGCTACGCTCCTCCGCGAAGCGGTCGTTATCTTCGGGCTTACGACGACGGTTCGGTTGATATTCGTTCCGTCACGGCTGAAACGCTTCGAAAAGTTCACGGTGGTCGCAGTGGCGTTAGGGCTCGCGACGGTCGTTCGACTCGACAATCTACCGGTGTACCTCATCACCATCTTCGTCGGAATTCTCGCAGTCTACGTTAAAAACCGGGGGCGTAGATGGGCTCTCAATATGACGTTTTTAGCGAGCTTAGTCTCGATTCCGTACTTGATAGAAGTACTCCAGCGCATCGTCGGATTTCTGGTAATGGTTCACGGAAACCGGGCACGTGGCCGAACGGCATACTTCAAACACGTCGTTCCGGAAACCGTCGCGCAGTTTGTCGCCTTCAGTTGGATCGGTGCGATGTACTTCTACCTCACACCGTTTCCGTGGATGGTGTCCCAACCCTCGGACTTAATCGTCTTCGTCGAAGCTGTCTGTAACGCAATTTACGGTCTCGCTGCAATCAAGGGCGTCAGACTGTTCTTGCGGCGGAATGCTTCAGGTACGTTCGCGCTCCTCGTCGGGTTCGGCTTGATAAGTGTTTTCTACGGTGTCGCGACGGCGAACGTTGGAACTGCCGTGCGACATCGCCAGATGTTCGTCTGGATTCTCTACCTGTTCGGCGGAGTGTATCTCGCTCATCGGGTTGAGATTCGATACTGAATTATACTGATTCTGTATAGGTTATCGTACGAATGGTCTCGGCCAACGACGCGAAATCAGTTCTAAAGAAAGTGGTATCTCTATCGGGATATTCGTCGCCAGTCCAGGAGTTGATAAACAAGGCCCCTATTTCGACTACGATACAGACGGGGGCAGGTGTCGAAATCAATTTGGGATGTGAATTGAGTGGCAATATTCGACTCGCAGACCACGTTCACGTGGGCAGTCACTCAATCCTTAACGGAGATATCGAAGTCGGAAAGCGGTCGAACCTAAACGGACACAATGAGTTACATGGCGATATCGACATAGGGAGGTACTGTGCAATCGCCCCCCGCGTGATGTTCCGGCAACACGACCACATGATGTTCAAGCCGAGCCTTCAGGGGGCACTCTATCGGGACGTACTTGATGACCACCTCGAAAGCGTAGCCAAAGGCCCTATTGAAGTAGGTAACGATGTCTGGCTAGGCTCGCGTTCTACCGTGCTGTCAGGGGTTACGATTGGCGATGGAGCCGTCGTCGGTGCGGGTGCTATCGTGACGGATGATGTCGAACCCTATTCGATAGTCGCTGGCGTCCCAGCAACGCACAGAAAATGGCGGTTTGACGAGAGCATCCGCAGGGAATTGGCTGAACTTGAGTGGTGGAACTGGTCCGAAGAGGAGATACAAGCCAACAAGGAATTCTTCCAGTGTGACCTCAGGGACGCAGATAGCGTGTACGATGAGGTCAAAAGTATTGAAAATCCGTGATTGTATACATCTCCAAAGTTTATATTTTTATAGGCCTCGTTTAGGTAGTTATAATAAGATCATTGATATTTGAAAGAAGAGAACCTTCAACAGCATTTCTGGCGTCAGCCAGTTGCTATCGATGGACTTGCTTACCTCAGCCCTCCCCTGCTTAATTCCAGTATCAAATTAAGCGTAGATGTTCTTAAAGACGAACTTAAACCCGACTTCAAGAAAAGGCACAAGCGCCGAGACTTGATGCTCGTAGTCTGCACACCACTAATCAGTATAACCTCGCAGCATATTTGTTACAGAGAGAACTCAACCACTACTTCATGAGCTCCCCAATACAAGACTGTCTTTGAGCGATGCTAATCCTCCATGAACTGAACTCAGATGACGTGCGCTCGAGATGGAATTTGCACAACCAGCACGCCGGCCAACAATGCCATGCTAAGGACGATTGCCACATACTCCTGCCACGATGCCGTTGCCGAACGGTTATCGCCAAGGAAGGTATCAGTAACAACAACCGCAATAACACCGATGAGCAGATAATTCAAAACGTACCGGACTGCCTGCCAGTAGTACATGTCAAGCGTGTATCCGAGAACGAGTGCCGGTGTTGCCGCCACAATTGCAGCACCTATAACCTCTGCTCCCGACCGCGTACGATATGTCCGCCAGCAGACACCAGTGCCGGCCAATAACACAACCGGCACCGCGAGACGTCGATGATATAGTGTCGCAGTAACTAGCTCAAGAACGTCCGCTCTGGACCGCAGAGTGAGTTTCGGGCCAGACATTTTCGCATAGAACCTTTGTGCGTCTCGTGATGTGAACGTAAGCAGAGACGCAAACAGCGAACCAGCTACGCCAGCACTAATCCATTGCTGGAAGGTTCGTCGCCAAATGCAGAGAATCGAGATAGTGAGTGCAACATAAGCGCCGAGTACGAACTGAGTTAAGCCAACGAGACCAATTCCGATGCCAGTTGTGACGGCCAGCCGCCACGATGTCGTTCCAGGTCGGGTTGCGCGGTCGGCGATCGCTACGTACAGAGTAGGAGTGGAACTGTCTACGTGTACTGAAAGCGGCCGAGAAAGTAATGCCAGCCCGCCAGTGGTGCAAGCGGAACAACTGGCGCAATTAGGGGGACTACAGATGCGATTACACCGTCTCGACGAGTCCCGAATTGGCTGTATAGTAGACCAAGAGCGACAGGTGTGAAAACGAACGCCGTGAGCGTCGTTGTAAATACAACGGTTTTTTCAGCGATTGCCAAATTCGGTGTGACGATGCGGAAGACAACTGCGAGGGGAACGTACCGGAACGGAGGGTCAATAGTGGCAAAGGGGTTCAATGTCGCGGCGACACGGAGACTCCAAATTGCGAACCAGTGTGGATCACTGCGGGACGTCGCTGGTTGTTCCCACCCTAATAGTAGGGAAACATATAGCCCGACAGCAGCTACAGCCACGACAACGAACGCGTGAACGCTTCGATATCTCTTGATGTCCAGCCAGTGCCGGTGAATTATTTTCCCCAAGTTCATTGATACTGGTAGCGAGGTATCTGTGGGACCGGAAATAGATTCCGTCTGTGTAGCACGGTTTAGATAAGATCTAAAAAACGAGGTAGTTGGGATTCTAGGGAAAATTTGACCGCCTTTGCGGGAATAGTGACGGGATTGATTAGAGTTTCCGGAGCAAGAAGTGACACCGGCTTCGCTGATGAAGTTTAGTATCCACCTGCACGCGACTGGATTATTACTCTCAGATACTGTTTCTATCTGGGGAAGTTTGGTATTGACCGGTGTCGCTTAACCATTCATAACCTGATACAGAAAGCTGATCTACTGCCGACTGACGGCAAGAACCCCAGTTACGTTGCGGTCAAACAAACCGTGATTCCTGCTGAGAATTGGTGACAAACTACCACCTTAGCGTAGGATCAGCTAATCTAAACAATGCTAAGGGACAGTGACCCCACATTCCAGTGGATAGTAAGGAATCAAGCTAGCACGGAGGTATTAGTCGTTCTTTTTCCACATAATTTGACTGATACCAATATTTATATTACCTACCTTTACTGTGTTTAATACATAAAAATTTTATTTATGACTGCTTTTTATAGAACGGATTATTGTTCCCGAATGCTTCGTCGTACTGTCTATACCGGTACAGTTAGCTGTAAAGCTAGCCCTTATTCGAGATAGCCCAGACTCCTGAGACGCTCTCGGTCGGTTTCGTTCTTAACTCGGTTGGGTGCTCGCTCAAACGGGGGAAGAACTTGGCGTGCTTCATCGGCGTTGAAGTTAGGTGTTCCATATTCAAGCGTCGCTGGTAGATGGGCGTGAAGGAGACGATAGTAGTTCTTCGGCGAGAGGGTTCGTGCGAGAGGCGCGTGTGGACCCTTGGCAAGGTGGACACCAAGCGAATAGACTAGTCGGTGGAGTCGAGATTCGCGGTGACAGACGTAACCGCCGTCCTGGTCCCAGACGCTCCCGGCAACGTACGACTGGAGGTACTCGTACTGCGTTTGCTTCCAAACCTCCGAGCGAACGAGACGATCCTCATCAGGTCGTTCATTCCAGAGGTCCGTGCCGTCCGCCTCGTTTGGAATCGTCTGCTCCAGAGCACCGAGTACGGTGGGTGCGAGGTCTATTCCGGACAGCAGTGCATCGTACTGTTTATCCCTCGGAAGTCCCGCTCCCGTGAACACCATTGGTATCTCAACTAGTTCCGGAACCATCGGAACAGCGTGGGTGAAAAGATTACCGTACTCTCCGAGGAGTTCGCCGTGATCGCTGACGTAGACGACAAGAGTATCTTCAAGTTTGCCTCGGTCGCGAAGTTCGTCAAGAAGTTCGACGAATCGGCGACCCGAGTCCCCGACGCTCTGTTCGTACATTCGCCTAAGTGACCTCCGGTCGCGGTGGGTGTCGAAAAATGCCCGCATATCCTCGTAATCTTCAAACGGGCAGTCGTAGGGAAGGTGACCACCGCGATCGTGATAGACGTAGATGAACGGCGAATCAAGTTCTGAGAGGGATTTTCGGTCCGGATGACGGAGGGTCCGGGGTTGAAGGTAGAACTCGTCGTCGTAGTCAAACACGGCATCTTCTGTCCCGGCGAACAGCGTCGGAAGGTCGGAGAGTTCGTCGTCAAAAGACCATACTTGATGATTAGATGGATACTGTCCTGTCAGCAGTGCAGGGATGCTTGATGCCGTAAACGTACTTGGCGCGATCGCACGTACTTGGACACCGGTCTGAGAAACGTGGTCGGGAACAGCGTCGTAACGGACGGAGTCTGCGACGAAGACGACAACGTTCTTGACAGAAGTGCGAGAACAGAGGTCTGAAAGCGGAGTACATACGGACATCGTGTAACCAACCCTCAGTTCTTTGGGTTATATTAAAGTACCTACTCGTGCGAGAATCTGACCACCTTTCGCAAACAGTATGACGAGTATAGTCGCCACGGCAAGAGCTATATAGCGTTTCGAAAACGGATGAACGTCTGTCTTGCGGTACAATTGGTAAGAGTACGCAGTGTTGAGGAAGACGTATGAAATTGTTGTTGCTACTGCGGCACCGAGATAGGAGTATCGAGGGATGAGAATTAGATTTAACGCCACGTTTACGACCGCTGAGAGTGCATCGTCTATCATGACGAGTCGGGGTTCGTTCACCGCCTTCAGGACTTCAGCGTTCGGCCCGATAACAGAGTGGAAAAAGAAGCCAAACGCAAGTACTGAAAGAGCAATCCGTCCAGAAACGTATTCTGCACCGAACAGGAGTTTGATTACCGTTCCAGGGAATAGAAGGAATAATGCAAACGGTGGGAGCGTTCCGAGGAAAATCCACGACGAAACTGACTGATAGTATGACTGCATCTCACTGACATCGTCTTTCGAGTACAATTCCGAAAAGGTAGGTAAAACGATGTATCCGAGGCTTATTAGCAATATAGAAACATGGTTGGAGAGTGAATAGACGACTTTATAAATACCGACTGCCGCAGTCTCGGAAAAGTATGCGAGGATGAATGTATCGAACCCCGAGTATATGATACTCATCCCGGCCGATATCCAAAGCGGAAGGCTATAGGAAAGAAGTTCGGTACGCATCGTTAATGTCTCCACAGGAGGGAACAACGAGGTGTGCCGGACGAGATAGTGTATCCCGATGGCGGCCGAGATAAGAAAGGATAGTGGATACGCGCTCGCGATCGCTAATGCCCCGGCACCGAATGTGATGAAAACTAACACCAACAACGCACGTGAGCCGAGTAAAGCTATATCGTCGATAATTACCTTGGGGAGTGTCTGTTTCTTTCCTCTGACGACGCTTATCGCCAACTGAGCCAAGTTCGCTGCGGGAATACCAAGTGCACACACCTGAATAATCGGCACGAGCGATTTGTCGTCAAAGACATGGGTCGCTAGTGGCTCTGCGAGCAGAGCGATGCCGACACCGACAGTAATCGAAAGCGGCATAACGATGGAGAATGCCGACATCAGAATCCCACGTCGTTTGTTAGTGGCCTCGTATCGAGGGAGGAAGCCACCAATCCCCTGTCCGAGTCCGAGCATCGTCAATGTCGAAACGGCAGTAAGAATAGTTGTCCCCACTGAGACGGCCCCGTAGCTCGCTTTTCCGAGATAGCGAGCCGCAAACAAAGTAACGACGAAAGAAAGTCCAAGGCGAAGTGCCATCCCGGCAAAATTAACACCGCCGCTCCGTAAAAGCCGACGTATCCCTGTCTCGCTCATCTCCTTAGCCTTCTCAAGAACGCCGATAAAGGACTTTGGAAGTTGTCCGGAGGAATCTCGGGGCAGCCCCGAACGTGACCGGGGACCGGATTACTCGTGTAATCCGTGAGTAAATCAATCGAAGCTTAGAAACCCAATGAACGTCCTCCTTGGAGATAGAAAATGGAGTCGCCCCCAAATATTGTATGGATAACCCTTGATAGCGTCCGCGCGGATCACACTTCGATGGCTAGCTACGAGCGGGATACAACTCCTAACCTGCGACGGATAGCCGACCGAGCCGACGGCCAGTGGTTCTCGCAGTGTATCTCCCACGGAATAAACACCCGCGTTTCGAGTGCATCCATCCTAACGGGAACGTATCCCTCGCATCACTCGGTTTGGGACCACGCCGTTCCACGCCAACTTGCGACAGTTCCGGAACTCCTCTCCGACTGTGGCTATCACACGGCTTGTATCTCTCGCAACTCAAACATCAGTTCGGCAGTCGGTCTCGACAGAGGGTTTGATGATTTCACACTCCTGATGCCGTCGAACCTCCATAAAGCGACCGACATCGATACGGTCGCGAGGTTCCTCCTAAACCTGCGGAAACACTCCGCAGGGTTCGCGCTCGACAAGATGAAACATTCGACGCCCTTCATCGTGAACGACGTCGCGAAGAAGACACTTAGGTCATACGTGGGCGCCCAAGAGCCATTTTTCCTCTACCTTCATTACAACGAACCTCACCGTCCGTACTACCCGCCACTCCCGTATCTTGACAAGTACACTGACGACATAGACATGACGGGCCGAGAGGCCGGTGAATTCTCGCTGGAAGTACACCGGAACGTCCACGAAGAGATTGCCAGAGGGTGTTCGTTCTCCGAAGACGAGTGGAAGGCCATCGAGGCGATGTACGACGCCGAAGTAGCATACACTGACGAGTGCATTGGACGACTGTTCGACTTCATTCACTCACTGGAGCTGGACGACACCATCTTCGTCGTCACGGCCGACCACGGGGAGTTGCTGGGCGAACACAACCTGCTCGGCCACGTTCTCGTTCCGGACGACGCGGCCATCAACGTCCCGTTAGTCGTCCACGGTCTCAAAGGGACTGACCATAAACAGAATGAACTGGTTCAACATTCGGACCTGATGAAGACACTCATCGCCAAGGTCGGCGGTGATATCGACCAAATCCACGGTTCCGATCTCCGGACTGAAACTCGGGAACATGCCGTCGTCCAGAGGCGTGAAGCTACATTCGACTTTTATACGAAGTACAACACTGACTTCGACACGTCTCAATTTCATGAACCGGTCCTTACAACGCTCCGAACTAGCGAGTTCAAACTCCACCATAGCGAGGACCGAACCGAACTTTACCAACTTCCCGACGAGGAGACCGTCGTGAACGACCGGTATCCCGACATCCTTGAGACGCTCAAATCAGAAACGACTTGCTTACTAAAGAACGAAGGCGAGCCAATCGAAAACGACACGAGAGCTAACTATTCTGACGCAATGAAAGAACATCTTGCAGATATGGGATACCTCGAACCGTAATCCACTCATTACTGAGAAATATCAACAAATATGTTGAATCAACGAGGGTGCCAACTATGGCAGAAGTAGCGGTCGTCCACCACGACCTGATGATAAAAGGAGGCGGTGAGTCCGTTTGCATGAACGTATTGGAGGCGTTACAAGACGACCATGACGTTACACTCGTCACGCTCACCCACCCCGATATCAATGAACTCAACAACTACTTCAAAACGAATGTGAACGAGCTGACCGTAGAGATTCCGCCGATAGCTGGGCGAGTACTCGACCGGATGAAAGCCATCACCAACTTTGAGTTCGACCTATTGAAAACGGCATTACTGAACCGCTATCTCAAACGCCACGAGCAGAAGTACGACATCGTCGTCAGTACGACTAACGAGTTGGCCCTCAATGGCGATTCGGTCCAGTATATTCATTTACCCCAGTTCGACCGTGCGGCACTACCGGACACCATCGGTAGTATGCAGAAATCTAACCCTATTTACGACGTATATGACCAAGTCTGTACGATGCTTGCTGGCTTCAACAAAGAATTGATAGGCTCAGGACGAGATAGACTTCTGACAAACTCTCACTGGACTGCCGAGATAGTCGAAGAGATATACGATGAGATGCCGGACGTGGTGTATCCGCCAGTAGACACCGAAACGTTCGCCCAATTCGGGGACGTTCCGTGGTCGGAGAAAGAAGATGGTTTCGTGACTATCGGTCGAATAATGCCACTTAAGAAAATTCTGCGCGTCGTCGATATCATCGCAGGAGTACACGAACTTGGCCACGATGTCTCGTTAAAGATATACGGCCCGCCATCTGACGAAGGGTACTATGCAAAGGTCGAAGAACGTGTTGCCGAATATGACTTCGTTCACCTAGAGGGCGAACTAAGGCATAGTGACGAAGCGCAGATGCGTTCTATCTGTAGACAGAAGTATTATCTCAATGGGACGGACTACGAGGCATTCGGAATCTCGATAGCTGAGATGGTGGCAGCGGGAGCGATTCCGTTCGTTCCCAATAACGGGGGACAGACCGAGATTGTGAATGGACGTGAGGAACTTGTGTATGAATCAGTCGAGGATGCGGTAGATAAGATCGACCGGGTGCTTACAGACGAGACACTCGCATCCAAACTCAAAACCGAATTGGCTGATGAAAAATCAGAGTTCACCTACGAAACGTTCCAATGGAATGTGCGCACGGCGGTAAACGAGACTCTATCCCGTTAACTTAAACAAGTTGATACGTAGTTCAAACTAAGATCCTCGATTCGGAGTGACTAGCAACCTTGTACCGTCGGTGTCTGAATTGATGTAGGTATAACAACCCCGTGTACCACTGCACGTATCCGATATCTGATAGAGGTACACGGTGAGGGTGTACCTTCGTGGAGTGCCTGGCGCAGGATTGACAGACTACTTCCCATTAAGGAAGCGAGTGCCCGCTCCTCCGCGTCGTGCGTAACCACCTCCTCGCACTCGGCCAGCGGATCAAGCATCCCTTTATCGGCGAACACACTGTCGGTCGCGGCCACCTTGCCGAATAAATCGTGATCAGTCATGGGGTCTGGAAGGTTAGTTATGGCAATCGGCAGGATCCGTGGGGTCAGCCTATTGATCGCATTCCAGCGGAACTATGAGTATTTACGTCTGTCTCAAATAAAGGATTCGTCACCGAGTTGCTGTTCAGAACCCTTGGGAATACGGGGATAAAACGTCCTGCGTCTGAACACCTCCGTATCCGCCACGATAGATAGTGAACCTACTCGGACACACGTTAGGAGCGACCGAACCGCACGACGGAGATACCTTTTTGGATAGTGATACCGTTTCTCAAACTATGGGGGAGCACACGGGCAACCAGACCACAGATACGCTCGACGCGGCGGTCGCGGCGTACGGCCCCGCCGATGCGGTGCTGTTCGAGACCTTCGACGCACGCCTCACGGACCTCGAGTTCTACACCGCGTCCGACGGGACGCTATTCGGCACGACACCGGACGACCAGCGATGGGTCCGCTTGACCGTAACTGATCGCGGTCTCGCCGCCACCGAGATGGTCGAACCAGACCACAAGGAGGACTTCGACCAACTCGACCAGATCGACCCGGCGCCGGAGCCGGACGTCGGGTCGACCAACGACCTCAGCACGCGATTGCGTGGCGATTGACGATCACCGCTCTCCTGTCTAATCCGGCCCCGTGACCGACGACACGTCGATCGAAACGGCTCGCCAACACCTGTTCGCCACCATCGAGGAGGCACTCGTAGCTATCGGCCGGCGCCACTACGAACAGCAGTCGGTCCCACGCCGGCTTCGCACCTGCCTCGGGCACTGGTTCGAAGGGCCGGCCAGACTCACCATCGAGTCCGACCGACTCGCGTTCGAGTACGACCCCTACCGCGACACAGTTAGCGAGGTCCGATTCGACGGGGTGACGTTCGACCTCCACCAGCCCGCCGACAGCGAGCTAGCACTCCTAGCCGACTACCCACAAGCGCTCGACGGCATCGCGACCGCCATCACCGCCTGCTGGGAAGACGTCACCGACACAGACTGCCCACATACGACGGAGCTCGACCAGGCGACAGCGACGTTCGTCGACACCATCACCGAGGCCCGAACAACAGCAACCCTCGAGACGGTCGTCCAAGCTCTCCGCGACGACCAAGACGAAGTCGTCGAACTGCTCTTCGACGTCGACCAACCGGTCGCCGACCAGGAGGACACCGAACTCGCCACCCTCGCCGACCACCCGATCGAGACCGTCCTCTACCGAGACGAGGACCTCGCGTTGCTCCTGCCGGAGCGCCAGCTCACCACGACCTGGCGGGGTGGCATCGTCTCGATGCGACACGGCCCCCGAGAGGCGTTCATCGTCGGGCATGACGACACTCCCGCGGGCTTCTTCGTCCACGCCGTCGACGCCACCAACCTCACAGCGACGTCGACCGTCACCCGCGACGCCATCCACGACGCGATGGGATTCGACCGGTCGCTCACACCCGACACAAACACCGTCGACCCCGATCCGAACGAGTGCATCCGCGTGCAGGGCGATCTGTGTCTTGAACGAACGCGCACGACCCGCGAACTCCGGAAGCGGTTGAAGTCCCGGTATCGAGACGAGATCGAACACGCGGTCACGGCGGAGTTCGGCGAGCGCTTCCTCCGCAAGCGGAACCTCGCCGACTACCGCGGCCAGCTCGAACTCACCGGTCAGGGCTCGGACGTCGGCGTCAACATCGAGCAATCGATTCGCGGCGCCGAGGCCGTCACAGTGATCGAACGGCGGTTCACCAAGACCCGCCACTGGGAACCCCGACAGCGCTCGCGACACGCCGCGCGATACCGGCGGGCGGCCGAACGACTGGAGCGGCGGCTCGCCAACTATGTCGCGGCCAACGATGCCGAGTACACCGAGACCGTCGAGCAACGCCTAAAAAATCGCGTCGACGACGCCCTCACCGCGTGTGGACAACTGAACCTGCCGATCGATAACCACCTGGTGGTGCTCGGGAATGCCCGGCTCCATCCCGACGAGACCGCCGACCGGGAACCGGTCCGTGTCGTGGTGCCCGACCGAACGACGCTCCACGTTGTCCACGACGAACATCCCCAGGTCGATATCCGACTCGACGCCGGCGAGTACGTCTTCCGGTTGCTCGACCGGGGGCTCCAACCCGAGTCCGAACGGCCTACGTGGTAGTGTGTCCGGAGCCTATCGACCAGACAGAATAGGCGGCCAGTTGCTGTCTTGGTTAACTGTCATCCGAGGAAATCCCCGTATCGACAAGAAGACTCATCGGTAGAGGACGTCGTCGATGTCCGACTCTGACACGTCGATACCTGACGCGATCATGCCGTCGTGGAACGCCTCTCGTTCGTCGGCATCGACTGGCTCCATCTCATCGCGAAACGAGTCGATCATGTCCGATTTCGAACGCAGGGCCCGGTCGACGATTCGAGCGAGGATTTCCTGTTGAGTAATCTCTCTGCCCGTCTTCATCTGAATCTCCGCCTGTAACTCTTCGAGGTCGGACTTCGTGTCCTCGTCCATCTTCACTAAAGTGGTCATATCGGTAGAAGACGCTACTCGGTGTTAAGTGCGACTCCGTCTACATCTTCACTGAACCCCCTTTCGCGGACGATCACACCTCTGCTTGCGTTAACCGGTCGATGAACGCACGTTGGTCGCATCCACGGAGTGTAACGGCGAAATCTACGACAGGGAGACCGAGACAAGCGCTGTCGATGACGAACCCAAGTCAGGCCACGACGAATGAAAGTGGTCACGGAGCGGAGGCCGCAGTGTCGCCGTTGTCGCGTGCAAAGGGGCTGATGATAAGATCGTCGTAGGGGAAGACCGGGCGCTTCGACTGGCCGTCCTCGTCGAAGCGGATGATACCGAGCGCTTCGAGCGTCGTCAGTTCCTGGTGGACGTTCTTCATGTCGCGGCCGACCAGCCGCGCAGTCTCACGGATGCTGTCGGGTTGTTCAGTCCGAATGACGCGGAGCAACGTGTACGTCCGCTCGTTGAAGACGTCGCTCAACTGCTGGGCGTTCGCGAACGTCACCGTTGCTGGCTGGTCGATGGACTCACCGTCGCGGAGCGTCCGAATTGCCTCAAGCCCCTCCTCGTACAGACCCTCGTCATCGCCGATCGTAACGAAAAGGACGTTCGTGGTATCAGTCATAGGTATCACCGGTGGTATCGGATGGTCCAAATCGTGGTTTCGGAATCGCATCCCAGAAACGCTCATAGAGTTCCTCCATCCCGGGAAACTCGACTGCCTGCGGTTCTGGGTCCGGAGCGACGTGAAGTTCGTGACCCTTCGTCTCCTCGTGGGCGTTGTCGTAGCGCCTGATGGTGCCGTCGTCCAGCGTTTCTGGGCCAGACGTGAGCGCCCTGAAGTGCAGCGGTACCGCCACCCCGACGGGTACGCGTCGTCGTCCGTCCGGCGAATCGACACGCGAACGACTGTCCCGTCGTCGTAGACCCTCGTCCGGTCGTACCCGTCGAGGTCGTCGGCCGTCGGTGCCATCCTCGTTCCGTTGGTTTGCTAGCCAACGGAATATACCTGTTGGTTTGTCAGCCAACGATGGCGGAATCACTCAGGGAAGATCCCTTGCGGGATGTACGCGGACACGACCCAGTTCGGTTTGTTGACGACCTCGTTGATTTTGAGGTCGACGATCGCAGAACACAGCAGGTACGCCTCTGCGCGGGTGAGGTCGCGGTGCTCGTGGAGATACGTGATCATGTGTCGGACCGCCAGTTTCGTCGCCTCCATGAGATCGTCGCTGATGCCAGTCGTCGCATAGACCGACTGGTCGTGACCGGGGGCCGAGAACGGGCCGGTGGTCTCGAACTGTGGTTGGTCGATATCCATCTCGGATTCCAGACTGAAGCGAGCAGTGACTGACCTCGGGGCTTCGATTCCGGTAACGCAGACTTCGCCATCGCCTTGCGCCGCGTGACAGTCACCGATGCTGAACAGCGCCTCGTCCACTTCGACCGGGAGATACAGCGTCGCCCCCGCGGTCAGATGCTTCACGTCGAGGTTGCCACCGACGCGTCGCGGTGGCGTTGTGCTGTGCGTGTCGTCGGCCGCAGGTGCAACGCCTAGATTCCCAGAGAAGGGTGCGAGCGGGACTTCGATGCCGTCGACGAACTCGCCGACGTCGTCTTCGAGATTCCAGACGTGGAGTCCAGGGTCGGCGAACTCCTCCGGGAGCAGTCCCCATCCCTCATCACCGGGGTAGAAGTAGGTGAAGCCGATGCCTTCGTGCTGGAAGTCGAGCAGCTCAACGACGAGGACGTCTCCCGGGCGTGCATCGCGGACGGCTATCGGTCCGGTGAGCGGGTGACCGGTCGAGTCGTTCGCCAGCGCGTAGATGTCGTCTATCGTCGACGTCGCGTCGAGTTGGCCGTTCGTTGCGTCACGACAGTCGAATCGCACGACGTCACCGGAGTCGATCGTTTGGACGGGATCGTGCTGGCGACTCCACGTCGTGTGAATCGTCTCCTCGGTCGCAGGAATACGGTGATCTGGAGTCTCAGAACCGGTCATGGTGTTCCTCTACTGTTGTCTGCGATTTCCTATAAATGATACTTGGAACGGCACGACTACCGTCTGAAGCCAACAGAAAACGAATGGAGCGAGGAAACACCTACACTCCGGTGCTGGGTTCGCCTCGCGTTCCGTCTCCGCCCCCAACCTCACTCCCTTCGTCTCGGTTTCGCCCGTCGGCGTTACCGGCGACCACCTCGAAGGGTCGCATCATCGACTGATCCTCGTGTTCGAGGATGTGGCAATGCCAGGGATACGTGCCGGTGAAGTCCCCGAACTGGACGGCGATGCGGACGGTCTCGCCGGGGTTGACCCGGACCACGTCCTTCGGACCGCGCTCGTTCGGATGCGGCGCAGCCATCCCGCCCGGCCCGCGGCCGATGACCCGGAAGGTCACGAGATGCAGATGGATGGGATGGGTGTGCATGCTGTTGTTCTCGAGCTCCCACACCTCGGTCGTCCCCAGCTGGGGCTTTGCGTCGACGCCCTCGGCGTCGAAGGTCTTGCCGTTCAGGACGTGGGTTCGGAGGCCGTTCTGCATCCGCATGCCCAGCGTCATGTGGCGCGTCTCCTTCGCGGCCCGCGGGTTGGGACCCGGCTGGGTCGGCAGCTCGAGTGTCCGCGGGTGGGCGCTGTCGTCGGTGACCTCGTAGCCCGGTTCGGTGACGCGGAACTGCATGATCTCGCCGAGGTGGGTGTCGGACTCCGTATCCGAGTCGTGTCCGCCGTGGCCGCCGTCCACGTCCCGACCGCCGGTGAACGGGAACTCCGCACTGTTGGTGACGGTGAACGTCTCGCCGGCGTGCCCGGCGAAGTCGACGACGACCTCGGCTCGCTCGAACGGGGCGAGAACGAGCGAGTCGAGGTCGCTGCCCGGGCCGATCGAGACGATATCCTCCAAGAACCCCTGGTCGGGAGCGAACTGGTACAGCAAGGGGACGTCCGCCTCGTGGTCCTCGTGTCCGTCACCGTAGTCGCTCGCGAGTGCAAGGTCGAACGTCCGGCCGTTCGACTGGTTGACCAGCCGGAACCGGTACCGGCGCGGTTCGACCTCCATGTACGGCCACACCGCGCCGTTGACGAAGGCGGTGTCGCCCGCGAAGTTCGCCACGAACTCGTCGGGGTAGTGCAGCGACCCGTCCGCCTCGAACGTCTTGTCCTGGAGCAGCAGCGGGACGTCGTACTCGCCGCTGGGCAGGTTCAGTCGCTTCTCTCGCGGGCTCTCGATGATGTAGAATCCGCTCAGTCCAGCGTAGTTGTTCAGCCGGCTGATGCCGAGCGCGTGGTCGTGGTAGGTCGCGGTCATCCGGGACTGGCGGTTCGGGAGGTCGTGGACGTGCTTCTCGAACCGCGGGCCGGTGACCCCGTCAGGCGACGTCCACGCCGCGGCCTGCCCGTCGCTCTGCCACTCGACGTTGAGTCCGTGCTGGTGGACGACCGTCCGGACCTCCGGCACGGGACCGTCGTAGTCGTCGTAGTCCTCCGGCGAGGTGCCGCCGACCCGCTCGTCGACCTCGAAGAGGTGGTCCGAGGGGAGCTCGGAGTTGTCGAACCGGAGCTTGATGCGCTCGTTGCGCCGGGCCTTGATGATGGGCCCCGGCACGGTCCCGTCGAACCCCCAGAACGTGGTCGGCGGAAGGTCCGGATGGACCTGCTGCTCGAACTCTCGGAGCGGAATCTCGTAGTACGCCGCACCCTTGCGTCGGCCGTCCGGTTCGCGGACCGACGGAATCGGCAGCGGCTGGACGAACTTCTTCAGGTCCGGCGACGACGCCGAGGCTGTCCCGGTTCCCCAGGGGAGGGAACCGGCGAGGCCGAGCGCGGCGGACGTCTGGAGCAGTCGTCGTCTTGACAACCGGATATCGGTCATCCGTTGTCACCGGTCTCGTCGTCGTTTGCGGTCGTGGTACGGCACGGCGTCGGTGCCCTCGAAGCCGGGCGCACCAAGGCGCCCATGGTCCTCGTGGAGGAACGCGAGACCGCCGCCGATGTCGCTCACGACGGTGAACCCGCGCGCCCTGACCGCGGTCCAGAACGACGACCCGTCGGGGTCGTACTCGTAGGTCTGCTCGGGGTTCGCCGGGTCCGTGATGTCGTAGACGCGAGCGCCGGCATCGTACCACGAGGTGTAGAGGCGGTTCGCCGTGACGTCGAAGTTGTGCGCAGTGTCCGGGAAGATGCCGGGGTTGCGGTCCTCGGCCTCGATCTCGGCGACCTGTCGCGGGTCGTCGAAGTCCGACACGTCGAAGACTCGGATACCGCCGGATTGCACCGCGTACGTCTCGGCGCCGACGTAGACGTGGTCGCCGTCTGGCGACGGCTGGACGTAGTGAGCGTTGCCGGGATAGGCGAAGACTCGGTCCCAGTGGGTCCCGTCGTCGCCGCGGTCGGCGCCGGGGGCCTGCCCGAACGCGCTGACCTCGACGGGGTCGGTCGGGTCGCTCACGTCGAGGACGCGACAGCCGGCGTCCCAGTACGCCAGGTAGGCGTAGTCGCCCTGGGCGTAGACGTCGTGGACGAAGTTCGTCACCGAGTCGAGCTCGGGGTGGACGTCTTCGAGGACCCACCGCGAGAGCTCCGCGGGGTTCGCGGGGTCGCTCACGTCGACGATGATGAGCGCGCTCTCGTCGAACGGCGCCTCCTTCGCGATGTAGAGGGTGTCGCCGACGAGGTGGGCGTTGTGGACGCCCTCGGGCAGTACCTGGAACGTGCTCAGGTACCGGGGGTCGGTCGGGTCGCGCACGTCGTAGAGGTGGGTGCCGATCTGGGCGTCCGGGTCGACGTCGGGGTCCTCGCCCGGCCCGTGGTCGTGTTCGCCGCCCTGCGTGCTGACCGCCAGCAGGTCGCCGTCGACCTTCACGTCGGCGATGCCGGTGCCGGGCGCGTCCCACGTCCCGACGAGTTCGGGCCGATTCGGGTTGCGCCAGTCCACGACCGCGAACCCGTCGCCGGTCGCGACGTACGCCCACGTGTCCCGGGTGACGACCTCGGCGGCGCCGTCGACCGCCACCTCGCCGAAGAGGCGGAGCGTATCGTCCTTCACGTCGTCGTTTCCGCGGTCGCGGGCACTTGCGACGCCACTGAGTCCGGCCGCCGCAAGCAGTCCTGTCGTCTTGAGTGCTGTTCGTCGACTGAAGTGAGAAGTTTCGTTCATAATGATGGAAAGGGGGATGGTTACCGTGTGATGCCGTTCTAGCGACTCGGTCAGCGCCTGCCGGGTGAGTTGGGGCAATCGGTACCGTCGAAGCCGGGCGCGTCCATCCGGGCGCGGTCCGCGTGGAGGACGGCGAGCCCGAGGACGCCGGTTGCCGTCAGTCCGTCACGCCTCGGTTCCTGGGCACGATCAGTTCCCCTGCTTGGAGGCGCCGGGGGTGACTTTGAAGACGTAGACGCCGGTGACCATGTCGGACACGACGGTGAGGTCACGTTTCGCGTTGTAGTTGGCGCCCCACGCCATCGGAGCCTCGCCGAGCCACCCGGGGCCCTGGGCCTGGTCGGCCTGGTCGTCGGTCGCGTACCGGTCGGTGAACGCGGGGTCGGTCGGGTCGCTGATGTCCCAGACGACCGCGCCCTCGTGGTATGCACCGTCGACGAGCAGCGAGTTGCTCCCCTTCGAGATGATGTCGTGGTTGTGCGTCGTCCAGTCGTAGAGTTCGAGGGGGTCGTCGCCCTGGTACTCGGCGTTCGGCGACGGCGTGTAGCCGATGGGCTTCGGGTCCGAGACCGAGCCGTCGCCCCAGCCGATGTCGAAGATGTGCTTGCCGCCGGGCTTGCCGTGGCCGATCTCGTCGCCGACGACCGCGATGTCGCGGGCGGGGTCGTAGTTGGCGTAGTGACAGTTCTGGAACCCTTCCTCGCCGAGTGGGACGTCCTCGTAGGACGGCAGCCCCTCGTAGCTGAACTGGCCCGCCACCTCCGGGCTGGCGGGGTCGCTGACATCTATGATGACGTAGCCGTCGAAGCCGCCGCCGATGAACGCCAGGTGCGCGAGGTCGTTCTCGGGGTCGACGACGATGTCGTGCAGGTCTGCCTCCGGGCCGAACGTGCCCACGAACGAAGTGTCGGTGGGGTCGCTCACGTCGAAGACGCCCATGCCGTCGTGTTCGGTGGTGTAGACGTACGGCTCGGTGGGGTGCGGGAACAGGTTGTGGGTCGACCCCGCGTCGAGCGTCCCCAGGATGGTGGGGTCCTCGGGCGTGCCGTCGGCGTAGCCGTAGTCGATGATCTCGACGCCGTCGAACTCTGCGTCGTCGGTGTTCGGTTCCTGGGTCCGGTAGTAGAGCCCGTCGCGCCGGCCGAACTTCACGTCCGCGTTCCGCACGTCCGCGGACGAGGGGAGCCGGTGGACCTGGGAGGGGTCCGTGGGGTTGCTGATGTCGACGAGGAAGCTCCCGCCGGTCCCGAAGAAGCTCCCCGTGAGCGCGTACTGGCCGTCGGCCCGGACGTCGCCCTCGGTGTACCCGCCCTCCGGGTCCTCGAGGAGCGAGTGACCCAGCTTCCTGAGTCGACCCTTCGTCGGCTTCCCGCGCGCCGATACAGTGCCTGTGCAACCGATCGCGGCCGTGCCGCCCAGTAGTTTGAGCAGCGTTCTCCGTGTTGATTTCATTGAGCGATCCACATTGGTAACTGTGACCCTACCCCGTAGTTAATTGCAAATTACGTTCCAGGTAATCCAAAAACAATCAAAACTTTATTCTCATTCTACCCATATTACTTGATAACTGTAACTGAATTAGGCGTATTAGATACTAAATTTGTCTTATGTAATGGATATCTTACAATTGTTGTAACTGAACGCCAAACCCGCTTCTATGCGGAGAAGACCGGTCAACACCGGACAGAGACGAGTAGTCGCCCGGGGTGAAGAATCACAGATAACTTCGCCTGAAAAACTCAAAATCACTTTTCCCACCGCATCCTTAATTAGTGATGTCGTAGTATTGGTTTATGTCATGCCGGGGTTCACCAGGCGGACGTTCCTCACAGTAAGCGGGTCACTCCTCGGCGGAATCGCGGCCGGCGGCACGGTGACCGCCGCGACGGTCGACGGGCGGTACATCGTGGACACTCAGAACCTCTCGCAGGGCGCATTCAAACAGAGCGACCTGACGGTCGTACACGACCTGTCAGAGGTCGACCTCGCGGTTGTCAAGGGCGCGGAGGCCGACGTCGAGGCGCTGGACGTCGACTACGGCGCGGACACCAGCTACGAACTCGACCTCCCGGTCGACGAAGCACCCGTCAAGGCGGCCGAGAGCGCCACCGACGAACCGTACTACGGCATCCAGTGGGACAAGCAGGTCCAGGGCGTCCCCGAGGTCCACGAGCGAACGCGCGGCGAGAACACCCGCGTAACGATCATCGACAGCGGCGTCGGCGCGGGCCACTCCGACCTCCAGCACGCCGTGAACGCCGACCTCTCGCGCAACTTCACCGCCGACGACCTCGGGGCACCGGGCCCGTGGGGCGGCTACCACGGCACGCACGTCGCTGGCATCGTGGCCGCGAACGACCGGAACGAGGCGGGTGTCGTCGGGACGGCGCCCGGCACCGAGCTCGTCGACTGCCGGGTGTTCTCGCCGAGCGCGCCGGCGACGTTCGGCGGCATCGTCGCGGCGATGGTGTACAGCGCCCGGATCGAAGCCGACGCCGCGAATCTCTCGCTCGGCGCGTATCCGGTCGAGCGGAAGGCCCTGGGGAGTTTCTACGGCAAGGTGCTCAACCGCACCACGACATACGTCAACTCGCAGGGCACGGTCCTGGTGGTCGCGGCGGGCAACGACGCCGCGGACCTCCAGCACGACGGTGGCGGGGTCACCTACTACGATACCGACGGCGACGGGGACACCGAGAAGGTCGTCCACAGCGCGTTCGTCAGCCTGCCGAACGAGTCCGCCGGCGTGATGAGCGTCAGCGCGACGGGGCCGATCGGGTTCAACTGGGGCGCAGAGGGCCTCGAAGCGCCCCCGGAGAGCCCCGCGTTCTACACGAACTACGGGACCAACGCCATCGACATCGGCGCCCCCGGCGGCGACGCCGACCTGTCGGCCATCGGGACCGACGCCGCCTAGTACTACGACCTCGTGTTCAACACCATCGCCGAAGTCTCGACCGGGACCTCCAACAATGGCAATGGGAACGGGAAGGGCGAGGGGAAGGACGGCGAGACGTCGACCGACATCGAGTACGGATACGGATGGCTGGCCGGGACGAGCATGGCGGCCCCGCAGGTCGCCGGCGCGGTCGCGCTCCTGCGCAGCGTCGATTCCGAACTGAACGCGAACCAGGTGAAGAAGACGCTCCAGCGGACGGCGTCGGTGCCCACCGACTACGAGAAGACCTACTACGGGCACGGCTTCATCGACCTGCCCACCGCCGTGAACGACGCGGAGTAGCACGCCGGTCGTCGTTCACGGGATTCTCCCGGATCAAAGAACGGAATCGGCGTCCTGACCAACACACCTACATTGTTTCCCACCGTAAGTGGGAACATGACCAAGGTGGATTCGAAGGGTCGAATCGTTCTCCCCCAAGAGGTACGCGAACGCCTCGGTATTACCCCAGGTACCGAGGTAGAAATCCACGAAGAAGACGGGAAGGCAGTCGTCGAACCCGAAGACGACCCCGAGAAGATTATCGAACGTATGGAACAACTTGTCGCGGAAACGTCTTCGAAGCGTGGAGAAACGACTCCGCTTGACGAAGGGGTCGACCCAGCTGCCCGGAAGCATAGAGATGCCGTTCGGAGAGGAGCGGAGAAAAACAGCGATGAGTGACGCTGGTGGCCCGTATCTGTTCGACGTCGGAGTAATTGCACTCGCACACACAGAAGCCCCTGTTCGCGATTCGGCACTGTCATACGTCCGAGATGCCATCACTGGCGACATTGATGCCGTTGTTCCGTATCCTGCGCTGTTCGGAGCACACACTGTCCTGACGACGTACTACGGGCGTTCAAACGCGGACGCATCCCGACTACTACAGAATTTCATGGACGCAAAGCAGATTCATTGGTACGACGGAATGTCCGAAGACGTCGTTCGAGATGGATTTTCCCAGGCCAGTGAAACAAACGTTGGTGGCTGGGACGGGTACTACGCTCAGGTAGCAATTGACGAAGGGGTGAACACGGTGTTGACCATCGACGATGACTTCGAACGATTTGATGCCTTCGACACCGAGATTATCCTTTCTCCCCGTGAATTTGGGGAACTGAACGAGTACCTCGAGGACTGATTCAGCTCACGTCCTCAACAAGAGAAGCAAGTTCGTTCGAGTTCGGTGAAAGAGTAATGGGTCGTCGCACTTACCGTGGCGGGTAGGCGTCGTGCCACGGCCGCACCCGCTCGAAGGCGCCGCTCGCCGCGAGCACGTCCGTGTCCGTAAACCGGTCGCCGACGAGTTGCAGGCCGACCGGGAGCCCGTCGGCGGTCAGGCCGGCCGGAATCGACGCCGCGGGATGGCCGGTGAAGTTGATGGGATACGTGAGACACCACCCGATGAGCGGGTCGACCGACTCGCCGTCGATCTCGGTCGGGCCGACCGTCTGGGTCTCGGGGTGGTCCTCGTTCTCCACGGGCGGGACGGCGAGCGTCGGCGTCGCGAGGAGGTCGTAGTCGACGAAGACGTCCTGGATGGCGTCGTAGACCGCCGTCCGGACGTGCTCGTCTCGCTTATAGTCGAGCATGCTCATGTCCGGTCTTGAACCCGCTCAAGGCACTCGTCCACGGGGTCCACCGGCGAAAGATTGCCGCGTCGGATTCGGGCCGCTAGCTCGGTTGCAGAACGGTAGACGGTATCAGATGGCATGGCACTAGAAGTATAAGAACCTCAATAATCAAGCCAGGTGTCAAGACGGACGAGAACGCCGAGACGGGTATCGCGACATTACCGGAGTGCTACCGTTCAACTGAATTTCGGGGGCGAACTACGGAACGTTCGGCCCAGTCACTCCAACTCCCAGCCGACGTTCTGTTCGTAGGCGTAGCCCGCATCGAGGACCGTGTCGTCTTCGAACTCCCGGCCGACGAACATGAGTCCGACCGGCAGACCGTCGGCTTCCCCTGCGGGCACCGAAATCGCGGGATGACCGGAGACGTCGAACGGTGCCGTGTTGGTGAGCATGTTCAGCGCCCGGTCGATCACCTCCAGCCGGCTCAGGTCGTCGTTGACCTTGTGGGCCGTCTGGGGCGTCGTGGGCATCGCGAGCACGTCGACGTCCGAGAGCGCCTCATCGTACGCTTCTGCGAGCTTCCGTCGCAGGTTCATGGCCTTCGCGTAGTAGTGGCCGCGGTACTCGTCGGCCATGTACTGCCCCAGAATCAGGGTCAGCTTCACCGTCATGAGGTAGTCGTCGGCGCGGGTCCGGCGTGCTTTGCCGAACGTGTCGGCGAACTGCGTGTCGTAGAACCCCTTCCCGTAGTGGCCCACGCCTTCGTCGCGGACGAGCGCGGTCGTCTCCTCCATCACGATCGCGTTCCAGATGGGCATGCCGTCGAGGTGCATCGGAATCGACACCTCCTGGACCTCCGCCCCGGCCGCCGCCAGTTCGTCGAGCGCGTCGCGGACGGTCTCGTCGACACCGGGGTCGCTCTGTTCGTGACCGAACCCCTCCTCGACGACGCCGATCGTGAGTTCGTCGGCGTTCCCGGACAGCGCCTGCGCGTACTCCGTCGTCTTGACCACTCCTTGCCGCGGGTCGAGCGGGTCCTTGCCCGCGATGACGTCCATGACCCGGGCGGCGTCCTCCACGTTCGTCGTCATCGGACCCACGTGGTCGAACGAGTGGCCCAGCCCGACGACACCCGTGTACGGGACGAGCCCGTGGGTGGGTTTGTGGCCGACCCCACCGCTCCACGCCGACGGGATCCGGATGGACCCGCCCTGGTCACCGCCGATGGCGACGTCGACGTCGCCGCTGACGACCGCGGCGGCCGACCCGCTCGACGATCCGCCCGCGATGTGATCCGCGTCCCGCGGGTTGAGCACGGGACCGGTCGCGGACAGCTCCCCGCTTCCGGAGAACGCCATGTCCTCCATGTTGAGCTTGCCGGTGATGGTCGCTCCGGCGTCCAGCAGCCGGGTGACGATGGTGGCGTCCGTCGACGGGACGTAGTCCTGGAACAGCTTCGAGCCGGCGGTCATCCGGACGCCCGCGAGCGCGATGTTGTCCTTGAGGCCGACGGTGTACCCGTCGAGTTCGCCGGAGTCCGCGCCCTTCACCTCGCACTTCGTCACGAACGCGTTGAGCGGGTCCTCTTCGGGGCCGGGCGTGTAGCCGGGGTCGCGTTCGGTGTACTCGGTCCGGCGCTGCGGTTCGGAGAGTTCGTCCAACCGCTCGTACCCGTCCAGCGTTTCCTCGATCGCCGCCGCGAAGTCTTCGACCTCATCGTCGGAGAGGTCGACGTGGTGGTCGGCCGCCTTCTCTCGAATCTCCGCGGGTGTCGGCGGTTGGATGTTCGGTGGAATCTCCGACATAGAGCGGGATAGGACACGATAGATGATGATAAAAGTCTATTCTCACAGGCGTGTCATTGGGCCGTTCAAGCTGGTTCTCGAACAGCGGGTGGACGGAAAGTCAGCGGATCTCTCGAAGTCGAGTCTCGAAGTGCTCCCTCGTATCTCCGCAAACGAAGCTGTAGCAACCTGAAAGCACAACAGTTTAGCACCGCGCCCGACCACCGACCGTCACACGACGACGGAGCCACAATCTATGGATCTCATCGACGACAAGGGCCGCCTCTTCGGCACCGTCAACATCATCGACGCACTCGCCGTCCTGCTTGTCCTCGCAGTTGCCGCCGCAGGGACTGCGTTCGTTCTCGGCGCCGACGACACCGAATCGGCAGCCACCCAACACCAGACCACAGTCACGCTCCGGATTACTGACGTCCAACCGTACGTCGCCGACGCCATCCCCGAGGGACCGGTCGACACGGACCGAATCGGCGCCGTCACGAACAAGTCGGTCCGCCCGACCGAGGTCGTCGTCGCCGACCAGAACGGGACGCTGCACGTGCGCGACCACCCGCAGAAGCGAACCGTGACGCTCGACGTCGCCCTGAATACGACTGTCGAGAACGGCGAACCGACCTTCGCGGGCGAGCAGCTCGAAGTCGGCCGGCAGCTCACGCTCGACTTCGGACGGGTCACCGTGACCGGCAACGTCACGAGAGTCGCTGATAGCAACTGATGGCGGCCGAAAATCAGTCCCGAGATTACCTCGACGATTCCGCGCTCGCCAGACTCTGTCGGCAGATACGGGCGTACCTGGCAACCACGTGGTTCGTTCGAACGGGCGTTGCTCTCTCGAACGGACTCGCGGCCGCCGTCGACACGTCCGCGCTAGCGAAGGGTGGCCGGGCAGTCATGGGCTGGCTTCGACAGTCATTCCTCTACCGCTGGCTCACGAAGGAACCCGAACCCGACGTCATCGTCATCGACCTCCGCGAGACCTACACGGTCGGCCCCTTGATCGCGCTCCTCGACCGACTCGTGCCGACCGTCGACCGGATGTGGCGAGGGTCGCTCGCTGCCAGGGCGACGAGTCGCCTTCAGACAACTCCGATCTGGGCCTGGCTATCGGAGTCCCGAACAGTTCAGTTGCTCCGGGCGGCGTTAGAACCGCCTGAACCACCGGATAGCGAACGCCACGACTGACGCATTATTCTCGGGGGATATCAGGGGGAACATTCATACTTTTCTGTATACAACTGTATACACATGGGGACCGACTACAAGAGCGTCCGCCTCACCGAAGAGGCGTACGAGACGCTCGAAAAGCGGAAGCGAGAGGACGAGACGTTCTCGGAGACGGTCGAACGACTGGCGAGAGAACGGCCAATCAGTGATCTCGCCGGCCTCTTCGCGGACGACGATATCGAGGCGATTCGGACTGCCCGAACGCGGAGTTACGAGACCTACACCGAGCGTCGCGAACAGGAGTGGGACGAGTGATACTCGACACCTCCTTCGTGGAGGACGTGACTCGCCAAGATCCGGACGCACTCGCCAAAGCAGACGCCCTGAGTCGAGAGGGCATCCCCGAACGGCTCTCAGTAATGACACTGTACGAGCTCTATTGGGGAGTTGAATACGTCGACAGTCCCCAACAAGAGAAAGATACCATCGACGCTGTCTTCGCGTCGAAAGAAATCTACGACATCACCCCGGAGATCGCTCGCAAAGCGGGGCGAATCGCCGGGCAACTTGCCAGCGACGGCCAACTACTCAACGATCCCGGTGACGAGCTCATCGGTGCAACCGGCGTCGTACACGACGAACCGGTCCTCACGAAGAACGTCGACCACTTCGAGCGAGTCCCTGGCCTCGAGGTCGAAACGTACTGACAGGAAAGGTTCCGGTTGTTTCGACAAGACGGGAACACTAGAACGCGCCGGATGGGACACCACCGATCGAAACAGCAACTCAGAGGTTTTCGAGGTCCCACCCGACGAAGTCGACCTCGGTCTCGACGTCCAGCGCATCGAGCACCCGCGCGAGGCCGAGATACGTCCCCGCGAGCATCCCGATGCCGAGCACGACGTCGTCCGCGTAGTGCTCGCTGATCCGTTCGTGCGCCGCATCGTCGACCGACCCCTGGACGAAGTCGCGCACGTACTCGACGATGGCCGCGAGTTCCGGGTCCAACTGGTCCCACTCCTCGCTGGAGACGGCTCGAATCTCATCGGGCGACAGCCCCTCGTCGAGCGCGACGCGGACGTGCTGGTGCCACTCGTAGCGCGAGTCGGTGTGGTACGCGACCGACAGGATCGCGACCTCCCGCTCGTGGGGGGTCAACCCGCTCTCGTCCCACACGGCCGTCCCGTACGTCTGGAACGCCTCCAGGAGGTCGACGTCGTTCGCCATCGCGCGGTACACGTTCAGGGTCCCGCCCCGCAACGAGTGGGCGCTGTCCTCGTCCGGTTCGGTCTCGTCCGAGAGCGTGTCGAGCAGCGACTGCTTGTCCGGGGGCAGGTCCTCCTGGTCGACGTACGGAATCCGTGCCATGCTATGACATTCCTTCGCTGGTGAATAAGTGTGCGGGTGCGGTGAACCGGTGCGTTCCGGGTTCAGTCGAGCCGGTAGGCTTCGAGGGCGTCCTCGTCGAGTTCGACGCCGAGCCCTGGCTTCTCGGGGGCCGGAATGCGGCCGCCGTCGCGGACGTAGATTGCTTCGGGATTTGCGATGTACGGGCCGGCGACGTACTCGCCGGGGTCCTCGGCGTCCTCGTCGAGGACCGCGAACTCGATCAGCGAGCAGGCCCGACTCGCCGCGGCGACGTGGAGGCTGGCCGCGTAGTTGACGGCCGGGCCGAGCGCGTGGGGGACGAGGCGCTTGTTGAACGCCTCCACGAGTCCCGCGACCCGCGTCGCGCCGGTGATGCCGCCGACGTAGTCGAGGGACGGCTGGTAGATCTCCAGCGCGTTCGCGCGGAGGTGGTCGACCGCGGGGTAGTGGGGCGTGTGGGTCTGGTAGCCCGAAATCGGGACGGGGACCCGGCGATTCAGCTCCGTCTGTCCCTCGATGTCGTTGTGAGAGATCGGCTCCTCGAACCACTCGAGTTCGCGTTCACTCGCCGTCTCCGCGACGGCGAGCGCGTCGTCGAAGCTGTAGGACGTGTTCGCGTCGATGGCGAGGCCGAAGTCCTCCGGGATGTCGTCCATCACCGTGTTGATGCGCTCGCGGTCCTCAGTGACGCCGAACCCGGCGCCGATCTTCATCGCCCGAAAGCCCTTTTCGGCGAGCCACCGCGCCGACTCCACCAGCTCGTCGGGCGATTTCTCGACTGGGAAGGTGGCGTACGCCTCGACCGCACTCGCCTCGCCGCCGAGGAGTTGATAGACGGGTTTGCCGGCGTCCTTCCCCTTGATGTCCCACATCGCCTCGTCGAGCGCGCTCAGGGCGCCCCACGCGCCGGCGCGCTTGACGTGGACGTGGAGGTCGTGCCACCGCGCGGTCACGTCGCGCGGGTCCTCGCCGACGACGTGGTCGGCCATGGCCTCGATGCTCTCGGCGAGGAACCGGTTGTGCTCCGCCGACCGATAGAACGACTCGCCGAGGCCGGTGATGCCCGCGTCGGTCTCGACCTGGACGACGACGGAGCTGATCTCGAGCGACCGCTCGTCGACCTCTGCGGGAAGCGACGCCGCGTCCACCGCGCTGCCAAGGACGATGGTCTCTACGCCTGTGATTTCCATGTTATTTGTTCACTATATCCGAGGAACGCCCTTCGGAAAGCGGAATTTATTACCGCAACCGACCACCCTCAGACGGGTGACATCGACGTCCAAAAGAATCCCCGCAGGGCCACAGAATGGAAATATAAGTAGTGCGTGAGACGGTAACAGCACGCAAAACTATTCACTGTTGACGGGGAATCAGTCCCATGCGAATCCCATCGGAGTCCGAACTCCGGGAGTTGGGGCGTCGCTTCGACGTCGAAGTCGACGACGAGGAGTTAGCGGAGGTCCAGGCACAGGTCGCACGGAACCTGGAGGGGCTCGACGCCGTCGCGGAGGCACCCCTGGGTGACGGAGACGCGTCCGACGTCGGTGCCCGGTCCTGGCGGGAACCGACCGACGACCCCTACAACGCGGTCGCCGTCGAATGCGAGGTCGGCCCGAAACCGGACCACTCGGGAGCGCTGTCGGGCGTCGAGGTGGGCGTCAAGGACATCATCGCCGTCGCCGGCGTCCCAATGCAGTGCGGGTCGGCGGCGATGCGAGGGAACGTGCCTGCCACCGACGCGACCGTCGTCGAGCGGCTCCGGGCGGCCGGGTCGACCATCACCGCCAAGACGAACCTCGACGAGTTCGCGGGCGGCTCGCGCGCCGTCTCCGCCGACGGCCAGATGCGCAACCCCCACAACGAGGACCACGTCCCCGGGGGCTCCTCGGGCGGAAGCGCGATCGCCGTCGCCACCGGACGTGTAGACGTCGCCCTCGGGACCGACACCGGCGGCAGCGTCCGGATGCCCTCCTCGCACTGCGGTATCGTCGGCCTCAAGCCGACCTACGGCCTCGTCCCCCTCGATGGTGTGGTCGAGAACACCTACACACTCGACCACGTCGGTCCGATGGCGACCTCCGTCTCGGACGCGGCCGGGGTACTCGACGCGATAGCCGGCAAGGATCGCACCGACCCCGCGAGCATGCAGGCGGCCGGTCGTGACGACTACGGGGTCGGCGGCTACCGCGAGGCCGCAGAGTCACCGCCGGACCTCACGGACGTTACACTCGCCGTGGTCGAGGAGGGACTCGGCGAAGGCGCCGCCGAACAGCCCGTCGAGGAGGGGGTCGCGGAACGAACCGAGACCGCCCTCGATCACCTCGCTGACGCGGGGGCCGACGTGCGACGCGTCTCCATCGACGCGTTCGAACTCGCCGGTCCCGTGAAGCACGTTCGGAGTTACGCGGAACTCGCGGCCCACTGGCGCGACGGCGGGGCGCCCTATCGGCGCGGCGGCCACGTCGACCCCTATACTCAGGCGTCGTTCGCCCGCGCCACGCGCGCCGCGAGCGCCGAGGTGAACGGCTACTATCGGTCGCGCCTCCTCGCCGGTGCGCAGCTCATCGAGGCGCACGGCGGCCGCCATTACACCCGTGCGCTGGCCGCGAGCCGCGAGCTCAAGGCCGCGTTCGACGAGGCGGCAGATGCCGCGGACGCGCTGGTGACGCCGACGATGCCCTCGACCGCACCGACCGTCGAGGACGCCAGACAGCCCGGGTTCGACTACGCACGGAACGTCATCCCGGCCAACGTGACCGAGCGGCCGGCGATCAGCCTCCCGAACGGAACGCTCGACGGATTACCCGTGGGTCTCCAGTTGATCGGCAATCCGTTCGACGAACGACGACTGCTCGGGGTCGCCGCGGTGACGGCGGACGTCGTCGGGTAGCCTATCGGGACCCGACCACGACCAGCCAAGGTTCGTGCAACGAGTTACCGTCCCCCAAAATCTTTTTGACGAGCCCATGGTCGCTGCAGTATGGTTTCCTACGACGCGTACGAGAGCATCACCGTAGATGTCGACGACGGCGTTGCCGCCGTCGAGCTCCACCGCCCCGAGAAGCACAACGCGCTGTCGACCGAAGTGCTCCTCGACCTCCAGCGGGCGTTCAGCGAACTCGACCTCGACCGAGATATCGACGCGGTCGTCATCGCGGGCGAGGGCGACGAGGCGTTCTCGGCAGGGGCGGACATCGAACAGTACGCCGGCCCCGCTGAAGAGCACGACCCGCTCCAGAAGGACCGGCAGGCGCTCTTCTACGACATCTATCAGCAGGCCCGCGAGATCCACCCCGTCACCGTCGCGAAGATCGACGGCTACTGCGTCGGCGGGGGACTCATCCTCGCGATGTACTGCGACCTGCGCGTCGCCACCGAGGACGCGCAGTTCGGCGTCCCGACGACAGACATCGGCCAGATACCCGGCGGCGGTGCGACCCACCGCGCCGTACAACTAGTCGGAGAGGCCAAGGCGAAGGAACTCGTCTTCACCGCCGGACTGGTCGACGGGAGGGAGGCCCACCGCATCGGCCTCGTGAACCGGCTGGCCGAGGACGCCGACGGACTCGACGAGGAGGTCGAAGGGATCGTCGGCGCCATCCAGGACACGGGCCGCCTGGCCGTCAAGAACTCGAAGAAGTCCCTGAATCGGGCGGCGGACGCGACCGACCCCGAGGCGGCGCGGGCGTACGAGGCGGAACTCTGGTGGGAGCAGTTCGCCAGCGAGGAGCGACGGCGCCTGGTCGACGAGTTCGTGGGGGAGTGAGATGCTGCTGGACGACCTCACCGTCGTCGAGATGACGGCGCACCGAGCGGGGCCGTTCTGCGGCGCCCTCCTCGCGGACATGGGCGCGGACGTCGTGAAGATCGAACGACCCGGTGCGGGCGACCCGGCCCGCGACCAGGGGCCCGGGCCGGCGGGCAAGTCGGGCTACTTCATGGCGAACAACCGCAACAAGCGCTCGGTCACGCTCGACCTGAAATCGGAGGCAGGGGTCGAAGCGGCGCGTGACCTGCTGGCCGACGCCGACGTGTTCATCGAGAACTTCGGGTACGGCGTCACCGACAAGCTCGGCATCGGCTACGACGACGTCCGGGAGTTCAACGAGGACATCGTCTACGCGTCCATCAAGGGGTACGGCAAGACCGGCCCACTGAAGGAGAAACCCGGGCTCGATCTCATCCTCCAGGCCGAGGGCGGCATCATGAGCGTGACCGGCCCGGAGGGCGGCGAGCCAGTCAAGGTCGGGCAAGCCATCGGCGACCTCACGACCGGAATGTTCGCCGCCATCGGCGTCCTCACACGTCTGCACGAACGCGGGCGTGACGACGCCGACGCCCGCGGCGGCGAGTTCGACGTGGGCCTGTTCGACGCCATCGCGACGCTGCTGAACGAATACCCCACGAACTACTCGATGACCGGTGAGGTGCCCGGCCCGCAGGGGACGAGCCACCAGACGGTCGTCCCCTACCAGCTGTTCGAGACCGCGGACGGCCAGGTCGTGACCGGCGTGCCGAGCGACGACCGGTGGGACGACTTCGTGGATATGCTGGGGCGCGAGGAGCTCCGCCAATACCGGACCAACGACCAGCGCCGCGAGCACGAGGAGGAGGTAATCGACGCGGTCCAGGCGGAGTTCGAGCAGCACCCGACCGAGCACTGGCTGGAGCGGCTCACCGAACACGGCTTCCCGAACGGGCCGGTCAACGACGTGGCCGACGTGGTCGAACACGATCAGGCCCGGGCCAGGGACCTGGTCGTCGAACACGAGGACCCCGAGTGGGGCGAATGCGTCCTCCCGGGATTCCCTATCCGGTTCCCCGACCACGACCGAGTAGGAATCCGCGACCCGGCCCCGACTCTCGGGCAACACACTGACGAGGTGTTCCGGGAGGTGAGCGGCGACCAGACCACCCTCGACGAGTGGCGCGAGGACGGCGCCTTCGGCGAGCACTGAGCGATGACCACCGCTCGACACCGATCGCCGACGCGAGATACCGAAGACCGTTCGCCGAAGTCCGATGGGTAATGCCGAGCGCCAATGAACTTGTTTCAGCCACAATTCCTAGTCTTAACATGCGATTCGGCGGACAGTATAGATATATAACACTTCTGAGTGACTATCCCTCACTGTGTTCCCGAGATATTTTTCCAATGTAGTCAACGTATACGACGGGAATTTTTAATGCAGGTAGCGGTGTGCATCGGTATCATGGTAGAGAATGCCAAAGACGGGGGGAGGAGGCACGTGAACCGACGGAACGTCCTGAGAACTGCGGGGGCGGTGACGCTTGGCGGTCTCGCCGGATACACCGAACGCGCTCAGCCGACCCAGCTCGAGATGTGGCTGGGGTACATCACGGAGAGCGAGACCCAGCGAGAGTACACCATGAACCTCGTGAAGCGGGCAGAGGAGGAGTTCGACCTCTCGATCAACGTCACCGGCGTGGCGTACAGCGATTTCGCGAAGCAGTTCCAGGCGGCGAGCGCGGCTGGTGACCTGCCGCACCTCGTGGATTTGCAGACGAACCCGGAGGTCCTCAGCGGGGTGGGACGACCAATCGAAAGCTTGTTCAAGGGTAGCAAGACGGACGAGAAGGTCTCGGACAAGATTCTCGAACCGATGCGGGTGTGGGGGAACCAACTGACCGGCAACCGGAAGATAATGGGGTGGCCGCTCGGTATCCGACCGCACTTCCCGATCTGGCGGATGGACTGGCTCGAACAGGCCGGGATTGCGCGCGAGGAGGTCGATTATACCAGCGGAAGCAAGCACTACCGGAACGACCTTCCGGGGATCTACGACCGGCTGAAGCAGACCGACCTCGGCGGGCAGAAGGGTTACTTCCCGTCCGCTACCGGGATGAAGCAGAGCGACGCCGAGTACGCCGAGATGTACATCTCGCAGTTCGGCGGGTCGCTCACCGGCGTCGTGAGCGAAGACGGGACGGAAGCGACGGTGAACTCCAAGGCGGCCCGCGACGCCATCCAGATGCAGGTCGACTTCATCGACCAGGGGTACTTCCACAACAACGCCGTCAACCAGGGCGACGAAGAGGTGACGTCGCTCCAGTTCGCCGGGAAGGTCGGGGAGAACCAGTTGCAGGACATCGCGGACATCTGGTCGAGTTACCGCGAGCAGCAGCCTCAGGCCATGAAGAACGGGGAGTACGTGGTCTCCGTGCCGCACAACGGCGGCACGAAGTCGACGCTCTCGTGGTACGTCTCCATCGGGTTCATCGACGACGCCTTCTCGAACCAGCAGGAACTCGACGCTGCCGCCGAGTTCGTGGACTGGTGGGCGACCCAGGAGCAGAACGTCCTCGGCAACGCCCAGAAGCTCGGCATCATTCCGGCGAACCCCGAAGTAATCAGGAACAACGACTGGTTCGGAAAGACCGACCTCCACAAGAGCATCTGGCGCGGCGCCGGCCTGAAGACGCTGAACGAGTTCGAGCAGGCCACGGTGCCCGCTGTTCCCGGCGGAACCGCGATCACCTACGACATTCCCGCCCAGATGTACCAGCGCATCATGACCCAGGACTGGAGCGTCGACCGGGCGACCGACTGGGCCGCCCAAGAGATCAACTCGGTGCTGGCCGAACACGGGCGTCGCTGACGCCCATCGGCGGCAGTTCACCGCGTCACCGCGAGTCGAGAGTGTTTATCGCGTCACTGCGGACATTCGTCTTCCTGGATCTAGCATCAGAAGGCGCTCCGCGTCCACCCGCCGTCGACGAGCAGCGACTCGCCGGTCGTGAAACTCGCGGCGTCGGACGCAAGGAACGCGACCGCCCGGCCGAACTCCGCCGGGTCGCCGGGACGGTCCATCGCGAGTTCCTCCACGCGACGTTGCTGGGCCTCTTCCACCGAGATGCCGTCGCGTTCGGCCTCGGTTCGATTGAGGTTCTCGATGCGCTCGGTCATCACCGCCCGCGGACAGACGCAGTTGACCCGAATCCCGTCGTCAGCGTACTCCCGGGAGAGGGTCTTCGAAAGCCCGTAGATACCCGGGCGAATGGTGTTCGACAACAGGTGGTTCTTCGGTGGTTCGCGCGCCGAGGCAGACACGACGTTCGTGATACTCCCGCCGCCGTCGCGGAGCGCGGGAAGCGCGGTCTGAATCACCTGGAACGTGCTCCGCAGGACTGAATGATACGTCTCGTCGAGGTCCGAGAGCGTCGCGGACTCGAAGTCGCTCTGGGGCGGTCCGCCGTGGTTGGTCACGAGCGCGTCCAGCCCACCGAGTTCGTCGACGGCGGCGGACACTCCTTCGTCGATCGAGTCCTCGTCCGTCAGGTCACACTCCCGGACGATGACGGAATCGCTATCGGCACCCGCGTTCGACACGATCTCCTCGCGGGCCTCTTCGAGATTCTCCCGACTTCGAGACGTGATGGCGACGGTCGCGCCTTCTGCGGCCAACCGCTCCGCCGAGGCCCGTCCGAGACCCTGGCTCGCTGCCGTGACGAGTGCACGCGTTCCGTCGAGTTCCAACTCCATGCCGGCATGTCCACACGTACCGGCAAATACCTTGGTAACATCTCGCAAATGAAATACGTGCGAATAATTTTGCGGTGCCAGCGTGAAATCCGGTCATGGCGCGGACGAACGAGATGACGATACGCGAGGTACGTCGGGACCTCCACCGCCGCCCCGAAACGGGATGGTGCGAGTTCCGGACGACCGCACTCGTTGCGGCCGAACTCGACGACCGGGGCTACGAAGTCCACCTCGGTCCGAACGCGCTCGACGTCGGATCCCGCCTCGGAGTACCCGAAGACCGCGACCTACGCGCCGCCGCTGACCGAGCACGGGACCAGGGCGCGACCGAGGCGTACCTCGACGCGATGGACGGGGTTACGGGGGGCGTGGCGGAGAAAACGTTCGACCCGGCCGGACCGGTCGTGGGCGTCAGGGTCGACATGGACGCGTTGGAGATCACCGAGGCAACAAGCGACGAACACAGGCCCGCCCGGGAGGGATTCGCCAGCGAGTATCCGGGGACGATGCACGCCTGCGGGCACGACGGACACACGGCGATAGGCCTCGGCGTCGCCCGCGCGTTCGAGGAGACCGACGACTTCGACGGGACACTCAGACTGTTCTTCCAGCCGGCCGAAGAGGGAAGCCGCGGCGGCCTCGCGATGAGCCGGACCGACCACCTCGCAGACGTCGATTACCTGTTCGCGCTCCACCTCGGCTTCGGACGCGAGACCGGAACCGTGATCGCCGGCTTCGACCGACCGCTCGCGAACGGTCGCTTCGACGTGACGTACGAGGGGACCCCCAGCCACGCCGGACACGCGCCGCAAGACGGGAATAACGCGTTGCTGGCGGCAGTAACGGCGATACAGGGCCTCTACGCCGTCCCTCGTCACGGCGACGGCGCGACGCGTGTGAACGTCGGACGGGTGCGTTCGCCGAACCCGCAGAACGTCGTGGCCGACCGCGCCGAGATGCGCGTCGAGGTGCGCGGGGAGACAACCGAAATACGGGACTGGATGGTCGACCGGGCGAAGCGAGTCGTCGACGCCGCCGCAACGATGTACGGAACCGAGTACGACGTCGACAGGTGCGGCTGGGCCGATTCGTTCGAGGCCGACGAGCGGCCGGTAGACGCCGTCGCGAAGGCCGCGCGACAGCATCCCGACGTCGACGCGGCGGTTCGTCGCGACCGGATGGGCGCGAGCGACGACGCCGCCAACCTCATCAGGCGAGTCCAGCAGAACGGCGGTGAGGGGACCTACGTTCTCGTCGGCGCCAGCAACCCCGACGGTCATCACACCGCGAAGTTCGACATTGACGAGGACGCGCTCGACCTCGGTGTAGAGGTACTCACCGAAGCAATTCGAAACGTGGCGTGACGTCCCTCAAGGAATCATTGGATATCGGAATCAGAGACCCAGGACTTCGCGGGGGTTATCGTAGACGATCGTGCGAATGGTTTCCTCGCTCAGTCCGAGGTTGTGAAGGTCGATGACGGTCTCTGGGATGCAGAAGACGTCGCTGTACCGATATCCCATCATGTCGCTGTCGACGATCACGCGCTCGGGGCCGTACTCCTGCACGACGTCGGCGATGTCCTCGGCGGTGACTCCTTTGAGCGGCGAACTCACACTGAATCCGAGATAGGCGTCGGTGCTCTCCATCACCAACTCCACGATGTCGGACGTAGCGTGATCGATGACGAGTTGCTCGTGGGGGAGACCGGCCCGGTCTGCGAGCTGAATGTCGATCTCGACGCACTCCGGTTTCGGCTCGGAGTAGTCGACCGAGGTGTCGGGTTCAGTGAGGTCGAGCCCGCTCCAGCCCTCCGTACCGGTCTCGGCGCCCGCCTTCTTCGAAGGGGTATGGGTCACGACTGGAAGGCCGGTCTCGGCGGCCAGTTCCATCTGCGCACCGACGACCGTCTTCTGGTCCTCGATGGGCCACCGGGACGTGTACTGGACCGGCTCGATACCGGTCTCCCCCACGGCCACCACCTTGTCCAGCTCGAGGTACGCCGGCAGGACGTCGATGAGTTCGTCCCAGCCGTCGACGCGGGCGAGGGTGTGAATCCCGATCGCGACGTAGGTGTCGAAGACGTGCTTCCGGTCGAGGTAATCGGCCCACTTCAGCGCCGAATCCCAGAGAAAGCGGACATCGTCGGCCGAAACGGGGCGGTACGGACTCCAATGGGGGTTGTGGGCTATCATCACGACCGCCTCGCATCCGGTCAGGTCGTACTTGTGCTGTTCGTTCCACGAGAGCGTCTGCGTGTGCTGATGGATGTCGACCCACGGCGTACTCGTCACACCGGTGGACTGCTCGTCGTCGTGGTCGTTCAAGTCGATTCCTAGCGATCGCTGTGTGGGCCCCCTTGACATAGTCGTACAAGCGGCCCGTCTCGATTTGTACTTGTGGGGCGGTTTCCGCCTTCGGCGGAGTCCGGGACACCCATCGGACTAGTCAACGCTCGGTGCTAGAAGAGTTGCAATTAAGTTATCAGCCTACACGCATTCCATGGGCCGCTTTTCATCCATGGCGTCCGATTTCGTCCGAATCGACCCTACGATATCGGTATATTCGATCTCGGTCATGCAGCCAAACTAGATTCGGGAATCGGATAGTTACATAACGAAATCACGGTACGACAGCGAGGCCCCGGCCAGATAACAACACCCCTAAAAGCGACTAGGACCAGTTACCCCATGCCATGATCGACCGACTGGAGGAAGAAGTCGATATGCTGGAACGGCACCTGGAGGTGCTGCAGATGGTCATCGAGAACGAGCCGATCGGCATCGTGAAGATGTCCAACGAGACCGGCTACCCCCACCACAAGGTCCGGTACTCGCTGCGCGTCCTCGAGGAGGAGAGCCTCATCGACCCGACGAGCCAGGGCGCCATCACCACCGAGCAGACGGAGGAGTTCGTCGACGAGCTCGACGACAAGATCGACGAGATCGGCCGGACGCTCGACGAGATGAAGGTCAGCGAAGCGCAGTCGGCCGAGAGCTAACGGCCTGTCCGACACAGCTCCCCGAGCAGCAGCCGATAGTCCGTTTTTCTTTCTCGAACTTCACCAGCGACGACGGAGAATAGTACGAGGCCAACAGCGCCCTTACTCCACCGTCACGCTCTTGGCCAGGTTCCGCGGCTTGTCGATACTCCGCCCCAGCTCGTCCGCCACGTGGTAGGCCACCAACTGCAGCTGCACGTTCGCCAGCACCGGCGCCACGCGTGGATGCGTCTCGGGCACCTCCAGCACCGCGTCGGCGTACCGCTTCACGTCCGACGCGCCGTCGGTCACCGCCACCACCGGCGCGTCCCGCGCCTCGACCTCCTTGACGTTCCCGACGGTCTTCGTCGCCTTCTCCCCGGCCCCGGTCACCACGGCGAACACGGGCGTCTCCTCGGTCACCAGCGCGAGCGGACCGTGCTTGAGCTCGCCCGCGGGGAAGCCCTCGGCGTGCTTGTAGGTGATCTCCTTCAGCTTCAGCGCGCCCTCCAGCGCGACCGGATGGTGGTACCCGCGGCCGAGGAAGAAGTAGCCCTCGCTGTCCACGAACTCCCGGGCGACCTGCTTGGCCCGCGAGGAATCCAGCAGCTCCTGGACCTGGCCCGGCAGGTCGCGCAGCGCCTCGACCACCTCTCGCCCGTCACTGCGCTCCGCGATCGCGGCCGACAGCAGGTTGGCCGCGACGACCTGCGAGGAGAACGTCTTGGTCGCGGCCACGCCGATCTCCGGCCCGGCCCGGATCATCAGCTCCCGGTCGCACTCGCGGGCCGCGGTCGAGCCCACGACGTTGGTCATCGCCAGCGTCTCGACGCCGCGGCGATGGGCCTCCCGGAGCGCAGCCAGCGTGTCGGCGGTCTCGCCGCTCTGGGTAATCCCTACGACGAGCGTATCGTCTGTAACCGGCGCAGGCGACGTCGCGTACTCGCTGGCGAGGAACGCCTGAGCGTGAACGCCTGCCTCCCGCAACGCCTGCGCGCCGAACAGCGCGGCGTGATAGCTTGTCCCGCAGGCGACGAACTGGACCGACGACGGATTCAGGCCCGCCAGCGACTCGACGTCCACGGTCCCCGTGAGCTCGTCGACGCGGCCGCGGAGGCACTTCCGGAGCGCGCGGGGCTGCTCGTGGATCTCCTTGAGCATGTAGTGGTCGTAGCCGCTCTTGGCGGTCTCCTCGGCGTCCCACTCGACGCGGGAGACCGACTTCTCGAGCAGTCGGCCCTCGGCGTCGGTGACGGTCCACGACCCCGACTCCAGCCGGGCGAACTCGCCGTCCTCCAGGTACACCACCCGGTCGGTGTAGTCGAGGAAGGCAGGCACGTCGCTCGCGAGGTACGCCGCGTCGTCGCCGACGCCGACGACAAGTGGCGAGTCCCGGCGGGTCGCGAGGATGGCCTCCGACCCCCGCGTCACCGCGGCCAGCGCGTAGCTGCCCTCCAGTCGGCCGACCGCCGCGCGGAAGGCGTCCTCGAAGTCCTTGCCGTCTGCCAGTTCCTCCTCGATGAGGTGCGGAACGACCTCGGTGTCGGTCTCGCTCTCGAACTCGTGGCCGCGGTCTGTCAGCTCCGCCCGGAGGTCGGCGTAGTTCTCGACGATGCCGTTGTGGACCACGGCGACGTCGCCCGCGCAGTCGGTGTGCGGGTGTGCGTTCTGGTCGCTAGGTGGCCCGTGGGTGCTCCAGCGCGTGTGGCCGATGCCGACCGGCCCGTCGAGGTCGCTGCCCACCGCCTGCTGGAGCCGCTGGATCTCGCCCTCGCGCTTGCAGACCGAGAGGTCGCCGTTCGCCAGGGCGACCCCCGCCGAGTCGTAGCCCCGGTACTCCAGGCCCTCCAGCCCCGACAGCAGGACGTCGAGGGTGTCGTCGCCCCGGCCGGCACAGCCGATGATGCCGCACATCAGTCTGTCACCTCACGTACGTCGTCACTCGTCCTCTTCGCAGTTTCGGCCGTCCCGGTCGCTCCGGTAGGCACCCCGGGTGCATCGGCGGTCACGCCGATATCGTCGGCAATCACCCCAGTCGCACCGGCAGCCACCCAGGTCGCGTCAGCGGTTGTCACGGTCACTCACCGGAACACCTCGGCGTGCTCGTTTATATTTTCGGAAACGGTCACGCCCGTCCGGAGGTGGGCGCTCGGCCCGACCAGCGTCCCCGGCGCGACGCTCACGTCGCCGTCGGCCCGGACGCGGTCGGCCAGCACCGCGCCGAGTCGCTGGTCCTCGTAGACGGTGTCGCCGACGCGGACGTCGCCCGGCCCGCCCGAGACCGTGACGTCCGCGCCCAGCGCGACGCCCTGGCCGGTCACGCAGTCGATCAGGGTCGAGTTGGGGCCGACCCGGGCGTCGGTGTCGAGCACCGACCGCGTGACCACGGCGTTCGCGCCGACGGTCGCGTTCCGGCCGAGCGCGGCGTAGGGACCCACGACCGCGCCGGGGCGGACCTCGGTGTCGGGCCCGACCACGACCGGCCCCTGGAGGGTGGCGTCCTCGTGGATGGTCGCGCTGTCGGCGACCCAGACCGACTCCTCGCGTTCGGGTTCGGTCACCCGGCCGTGGAGCAGCAGGTCCCGGGAGACGTCGAGCAGGTCCCAGGGATAGGTGGCGTCTTCCCAGAGCTCCTCGGTGACGACGCCCCGGACCACCATCTCGCGGTCGAGCAGGCCGACCAGCGTGTCGGTCAGCGCGAGCTCGCCCTGGACGCGGGGCGTCTCCTCGATGGCGTCGAAGATGGAGGGGCTGAAGGCGTACACGCCGGCGTTGAGCAGGCGGTAGTCGTCGGTGTCGGGCTTCTCGACCAGCTCGACCACCCGGTCGCCGTCCATCACGACCGCGCCGTAGTGGGAGACGTCGGCCTGCTCGGTGACCGCCAGGGTCGCGCTGCCGTCGTCGTCCTCGAAGGCGTCGAGCACGTCGGCGACCATCCGGCGCTCGATGACCTGGTCGCCGTTGACCACGAGGAAGCCGTCCTCGTCGGCGACCGCCTCGCGGGCCTGCAGGAGGGCGTGGCCGCTCCCGAGCTGCTTGTCCTGGGCGACGTAGTTGACGGGGACGTTCCGGTATGTCGGGCCGAAGTGGTCCTGGACCCGGTCGCGCTTGTAGCCGACGACGACGTGGAGGCGCTCGACGCCCGCTCCGATGAGCGCGTCGAAGACGTGTTCGAGTATCGGCCTATCGGCGGCGGGAAGCATCGGCTTCGGGCGATTGCGGGTCAGCGGTCGCAGGCGGGTCCCCTCGCCCGCTGCCAGCACGACGGCGGCGCGAACAGTCATGGGTGAGACATCGGTCAGTGGGCGTATCAATTTTCGGCTTCCTTCGACGGCGGGCGCCGGTGGATGGACACGTTGTCGGAGTACACGATGACGACGACCGGTTTCACCCCGCAGTCTCGTGCAGGTGCTCGACGCGCTCGCTGACCCAGTCGAGAATCGCGAACAGCACGTCGAGATGGTGGGTGCCGAGCGGCGAGTCCTCGGCAGCTCCGGCGTCGGGTGGCGGGTGGAAATGCGTCCGGGGCGCGTCCGTCTTCGGATGGCGGTCCCATCGGCACCGGTACTGCTCGCCGCCCCGGTCCTCGACGTAGTATCGTCGCACTCCGACCACCTAAATCGCCAGCGCCGCGCCGCCCACCATCGCCAGCGCGCCCAGGCCGACGCAGACGCCCCAGAACGGGACGCGCTCGACCACCCGCATCAGCGCGTCGATGGTCAGGAAGCCGACGACCGCGGCGGTGGCGAGCGCGAGCGCGGCAGCGGTCGGCGCGACCTCCGGGATTCCGGTGTCGAGCAGGACGAGGACGCCGGCGCCGAGCGCGGCCGGGATCGACAGGAGGAACGAGAGTCGGAACGAGGAGGGGCCGTCGTGGCCGCGGAACAGCAGCGCCGAGGCGGTGGTGCCCGACCGCGAGACGCCCGGCAGGATGGCCAGGCCCTGGAGCGCGCCGACCAGCACGGCGTCGACGAGGTCCGGCGACGCCCGGCCGCCGAACTCGAAGCCGTCGGCGACCCGCTGGAGGACGCCCGTCAGCACGAGCAGCAGGCCGATCAGCGCGACGAACGCGCCGCCGGTCAGCGCCGAGACGACCGTCTCCAGCGTGGCGTAGGCCGCGATGCCCACGACCCCGGAGACCAGCGTCGCGACCCCGAGGAACGAGAGGGTGGGCACTTCGTCGCGCGTCTCGGCCGGGGCGGCGTTGGTTCCGCTGCCGACGCCTGCACCCGCCGCGGTCGGTCCCGCGGGGTCGAAGGCCCTGCCTGGCCGCCAGTCGGGCAGCGCGCCCAGGACGTCCCGGAGTTCGTCGCGGTAGTAGACCGCGGCCGACAGCGCGGTGCCGGCGTGGAGGAACAGCGAGAACTGGACCGCCGCCTCGGGCGAGGAACCCATCGCGGTCAGGAAGACGGTGATGTTGCCCTCGCTGGAGATGGGCAGCCACTCGAAGACGCCCTGCAGCGCCCCGGCGACGACGGCGACGAGCGCGGACCGGTTCATGTCCGATGGGCGTTCGCGCGGGGTTAAAACTGCTCGGAAGTCGGGCGCGTGGACGGAATTGGTGCTCCAACGGCTAACCGTCGTAAGTGAGCTCGGTCGGGCAGACCACCGGGTGGGACTGAAAGGGGCCGCCCGGTCGCGCCCGAAGGGCGTGGTCGTCTGGTCGACCCCTATCCGAGGCGGTCACGCGAGCGGAGCGAGCGTGACCTCGGAAGTCGCAGCCTGCGCAGCGTAGCGAGCAGGACCGTCTTTCGCCGAACCGAGCGAAGCGACGGTGAGCCGAGGATATGTCGGCCAGCGACCGCGACCGGGCGGGGGCTTTCGAGATCAACACCGAATCTACAGTTTCCGTAGTCCCGGCCAAACGGCCGCCAGAAAGTGGAAGCCGCTAAACGGAATCGACGACGTCAGAACTGACGAGAATTTCTTCTACTTCCCTCAGTCGTCGTCGACGACGACCTCGACCGGGCCCTCCTGTTCGGCCATCCGCTGCTGCTGGCCCTTGCGCTCGTGCCAGAGCAGCGCGCCGGCGACCGCCAGCACGATCCACGACCGCCAGTTGGCGAGGTTGAGCGTGTAGCCGATGCCGAAGGGCTTCTCGACCAGCATCCCCTCGTCGGGTTTCCAGTACGAGGAGATCATCCGCCCGATGCTCGGACGCTCGAAGTTGTACGGCATGCCGAACAGTTCGCCGGTGCTGGGTTTGTCTGCCATGTGAGGCGAATACGTCGGAGAGGAATAAAGTGCTTTGGCTACTGGGTGAAGTGAACCACGACAGGAGCGGGTTTCGAGGTTGTCGGAAAAAGGGCTACATCTAGAAGAACATGCCGCTAGCTACTGCCGTCACCTCTGTCCCGCACAGCCCCGCAACCGCGAGCCTCACACCTCCCCAACCTCCTCGCTCGCTGCACTCGCTCGGCCCTCGCACGCACTGGCGTGCCACGAGGGCACGCCAGCGCGCGCCAAGTCGTTTTGTCAGTGAGTCTCCACCGACCGACGGTCACTGATACCGCCCGCGGCCCTCGACCTCCTGTAGCCTGTCGAGGACCGTCTCGTCGCCCGCCTCTCCGTAAGCGTCCTCGAACTCCCGCCGGAGCGCGTCGGCGTCGTCCGACGTTCCGGCGAGGCTCTGGCCGAAGACGTGGAGATCCATCGCGTAGTCCTCGTCGTCGTCGGTGTAGTAGCCCAGGCCGAAGTCGATGAGGTAGGTCCGGTCGGCGTCGACTCGGACGTTCCGGGTCGTGGGGTCGCCGTGGACGAACCCCGCGCCGTGGACGGCCGCGAGGTGGCGGGCCACGTCGCGCACGCGGTCGGCGTCGAGTCGGTCCCGGAGGTCGGCCTCGCCCACGCGCTCGAAGACCAGCGTCCCCTCCTCCGGGTCGACGTCGTAGACCACCGGCGTCGGCACGCCGTGGCGGCGGGCCTCGCTGGTCAGGCGCGCTTCGAGGACGGTCCGGTCGCGGCGGAGCCGGTCGTCGAGGCCCGGATGGCGATAGCTCTTGGGCACGCGGCGCTTCGTCACGCGCTCGTCGCCGACGTCGACGGTGGCCTCCGCGCCCTTGATCTCGCTGTCCTCCGCTCGCCACGCGTCGACCGACTCCTCGTCGGCGCGCCAGGTGACCGGCACCTGGTCGGGCCGGAAGTCCGGGTCGACCGCCGACTCCTCGACCGCGATGGTGTCGCCCGCCCGGGCCATCTGGGCGCCGAGCACCGCGATCATCCCGGCGTTGTCCCGGAGGAAGCGGGCGTCGGGCGCGTAGAACTCGGCGCCGCGCTGCTCGCACATCGCCGCGAGCATCTCCCGGAGGCGCGCGTTCTGGCCGACGCCGCCGCCCAGCACCAGCTCGTCGCTGCCGGTCAGCGACAGGGCGCGCTCGGCGACCTCCGTGAGCATCGCGAAGACGTTCTCCTGGAGCGCGTAGCAGACGTCCTCGACCGGTGTTCCATCATCATAGGCGTCCTTGGCGGCGCTCATGATGCCCGAGAACGAGAAGTCCATCCCCTTCACCACGTACGGGAGGTCGACGTACTCGCCGTCCTCGGCGGCCTCCTCGACCTTCGGGCCGCCGGGGTGGGACCACCCGACGTGGCGGGTGAACTTGTCGATGGCGTTGCCGACGCCGGTGTCCATCGTCTCGCCGAGCACCCGGTACCGGCCGTTGCGGTAGCCCAGCACGTGGGCGTTCGCGCCCGAGGCGTTCAGGCAGACCGGCGAGTCGAAGCCCGACTGCCGGCGGCCGATCTCGAGGTGGGCCACCATGTGGTTGACGCCGACCAACGGGACGTCGAGCGTCTGGGCCAGCGCCCGGGCCGCGGTGCCGACCGTCCGCAGGCAGGGGCCGAGCCCGGGCCCGCGCGAGAAGGCGACCGCGTCGATGGGGCCGTCGGCCGCGTCGAGCGCGGTCTCGATCACCCGGGGGATCGCGTCGCTCATGTGCTCGGCGGCCTCGCGCGGGTGGATGCCGCCGCTCTCGGGCTGGTAGGCGTCGGTCTCGATAAAAACGCCGTCGGACGCAGTCCGACGAGCTTCCGAGTGCGACTCGGAATCGGAGTCGGGGTCGTCGTCAGTGTCGTAGACCGCGGCGCTCGCGGCCCACGCGGTGCCCTCGATGCCGAGGACTCGCATTCGCTACTTCCACTCGGTGTAGCCACAGCGCCCGCAGTGGAGGCGGTCGCCGTGGTCGGCGAGGAACGCGTCGCCGCACCGGGTGCAGGTCTCCTTGTCGGTCGTGCCGTCGTCGTCGTAGTACTCGTTGCGCGCCATTATTCGGCCTCCTCGGGTTCGGCCTCGGTCTCCGCGTCGGCCTCGGCGGAGATTTTGTTGCGCTCGAGCATGTAGTCCTGCTCGACGTCGCGGGCCGCCTCGGGGCTGTCGTAGACCTTCGCGTAGCCGACGGTCTTGCGCATCCCGAACTTGGTGTTCATCTCGTGGACCACGACCTCGCTGGAGTCCTTGTCGAGCTTGGCCGCGAGGCTGTCGCGGACCGAGAGCCGCGAGGGGGTCGCGTCGTCGTGCACGATCTGGAACCGCACTTCGGACCGGTGGAGCATGGGATTCTGCTCCTCTGAGAGGATTTCGACTTCCATGTGTATCGCTCAGTTACTGTCTAATTGGCCGTGAGCGCTGTAAAAGGATTTCGAAGTAAACAACTGGCGGGTCACAGTTCGAGCGACCGTTTTCCGAGTCGGTCGGCGATTCGATGGGGACTCGGTCGGAGGTCCGTGCCTGGTCACGGTTCGATGGACGTGAGCAAGCCGTACCGGTGACCCCGAAAGCTACTCGGCTATGCATGTACGATATGCATGCATGGGAACGACGACGATTTCGCTCAAGGACGAGGCGTACGACCGACTCAAGGAAGCGAAGCGGGAGGGCGAGAGTTTCAGCGACGTCGTACTCAGGTTGACCGAGTCGGCGGACACCGAGGAACGAATCGCGGAGCTCGCCGGCGGCCTGGGCACCGAGTTTGCCCGTGAGGTCGAGGAGTCGTCGGAAGACGTACGCGAGTCGCTCGAGATGGAATCGGGAGCCGACGAATGAAACTGTTAGATACGAACGTGCTGGCGAAGTGGGGGAATCCGGCGGCGAAGGACGAGGTCGTGCCGTACCTTCAGACCCACGCCGAGGAACAGTTCGTGACCTCCTCGCTGGTGTTGTTCGAGTTCTTCAGACCCGCCAAGCGTCGACAGAACGGCCAGCAGGTCCGCACCTGGTTGGGCAAGGTACTGGACGGAATCGAGCCGTTCGACGAGAGTGCCGGTCTGAAAGCAGCGAGCGTAGAGGCCAACCTGCGAAAACAGGACAAGACGCTACAGATGCGCGACCTGCTGATCGCGTCCCACGCCAGCGACCTCGGAGCGACGTTCGTCACGTACGACAAGGGCGATTTCGAGAATCGATTCGTCCAACAACTGCTGGACGTAGACGTCATCCGGTCCTGATGTTCCCCCGACCAGAAATCACGGCGTGTCCGATACAGCGTCCTGAGGAAGTCGACGGAGCCCCGCAGTCTCAGTCGATCTCCAGAATCTCGAACAGCGCCTCGGTGTCGCCGTCCATCCGGCCCAGCAGGTCCCGCATCCGTTCCTTCGACTCCCCGGTCACGGCCGCGAGCACCATCCCCTCGTCGGGCTGGCCGTAGACCACGCTCGCGCCGGGCGGCGCCGCCGCGATGGCGGGCAGCGCCACGAGGTCCTCCTCGCCGTCCACGACGAGGATCGTCGGTTCGGGGTCGGCGAGGGCCTCGCGGAGCGCCGCGGCGAGCTCGCGCGAGACGGACGCCGCCGGGTTCTCGACGCGGACCTCGCGGGCCTCGCCGCCGAGGCGGGCCACGCCCTCGGCGACGTCGTCGTCGACTTCCTCCCGCTTGGTCAGGCCGTCGACCACGGCCACGTCGGGGACGACACCGGCGCGTTCGAGGTGGTAGGTCACCACGTCGCCCACCGCGACGAGGGGGCCGTCGCCCGCCTCGGCCAGCAGGCGCTCGGCGTCGGTGAAGATCGGTCCCATCGGCTCCTTGAGCTCCCCGCGCATCGCGTCGGGCAGCGAGACCAGAACGTCGCTCACGGTCGCGCTCCGGCGTTACCGCACCTTCAGTGCATACTTGCCCGGCTTCGTCACTTCCATCTCCTCGGCGATCTGGCTCTCGTCGGGGTGGGCGATGATGACGTAGCCGGCCCAGTCCTCGGTGAGACTGGTCGACCCGCAGATGGGACAGGTGTCCTCGTCGGGCTCGACCACGGCGTGGCATTCGCGACAGGCGAGGCGGTCACCGGCCATGGTCACTCACTCTCTGTGGTGGCCTGCCGCTTCTCGCGCTCCTCCTTCAGCCAGCCGTGCTTGCCGAGGCCGACCTGCTTGGCGGTGAGCCCGATCTTGCTCTCGCGGGGGTTGCGCTCGTCGATGCTCTTGGTGACGATGCGCGCCCGGACCGAGTCGCCGACGCCGAGCGTGCGGTTCGACTCCCGGGACGCGAGCATCTGGCCCTCCTCGTCGTAGGCGAGGTACTCGTCCGATATCTGGGAGACGTGGAGCAGGCCGTCGACCGGCCCGATGCCGACGAAGGCGCCGAAGTTGACGACCTCCACGATCTCGCCGTCGACGACCTCCTGCATCTGGGGATCGAAGGTGACCGCGTCGAACTCGGCCTCGTAGTAGACGCCGGGCCGGTTCGGCAGGACCGCGCCGTCGCCGATGTCGTGGACGTTCACGACGCTGACGACGCTGCCCACGTCCTCGTCCATCCGGCCCTCCAGCTTGTCCTGCAGCAGCTTCTTCACGAGATTCGGCGTCACGTCTGCGAGGTGCTCCGGGGGAACCTCGACCGTATCCTTGAGTCTGACCCGTTTGTACATGCTATGGTTTACTGATTGCGAGTTTGTTCCGACCCCTTATATGAATTACCGGTGCGCCCGCGTCGAGCAGGCGCCGCTTGAGGGGCCGGTCGTTCGTGACGACGTAGTCGAACTCGGGGGCGAGTTCGACCAGCGCGTCGTCGGCGTACGATGCGTCGTGGTCGACCGTCCGACACCGCTCGGCCGCCAGGTCCGCGCCCACGCTGGCCGCGACCGCCTCGGCGCCGTTGCCGTCGGCGAGCGTCGAGAGCTCGTCGCGGACCGCCCGCGGGACGGCGCAGTCGAACTCCCCGAGCAGCCGCTCCAGCTCCTCGAAGAGCCGCACGTCGGCTTCGACCGGCATCATGAGCGCGCTGGTGTCGGCGGCGACCGTGGCGGCCATGCTATCCCCGCAGGGTGCCGACCCCGATGAGCCGCCAGCGGGCGCCGATGCGGCGGTTGATGGCGATCTGGGCGCCCTCGGGCGCGCAGACCGGTCGCTTCAGCGCGACCTCGCACTCGCCCTCGCGGGCGCTGGTCACCGAGCCGACCGTGGTGGCGGTGCCGATGGTGAGCATCAGCGGTTCGCCGGTCGAGATGTCGTCGATGTTCTCGTCGTCGAGCCCGACGAGCCGCTCGAGCAGGTCGACCTCCATCGTGAACTGCTCCCACGTCGGCGGGAGCGAGCCGGGCGTGCCGGCGACCTGGCCGGCCAGCGCGTCGCCCTTGGTCAGGCTGGGGTCGAGCCCCGTGCCGACGCCGAGCAGGCCGCCCGGCGTCACCTCGTCGACGGTCTCGCCGCCGGCCTGGAGCGACCGCACGTCGGTCTGGATGGGCTCCCACTCCGTCTGGCCGCCCTCCTCGACCTCGCGGCCGGGCCGGAGCTCGATCTCGTCGCCCTTCGTCAGCTTGCCCTCGACCAGGCTGCCGCCGAGCACGCCGCCGACGAGGCCGTCCCACGTCGTTCCGGGCCGGTTGATGTCGAAGCTCCGGGCCACGTGCATCCGCGGGTCGGCGTCGGGGTCGCGGTCGGGCGTCGGGATCTCGTCCTCGATGGCCTGGATGAGCAGGTCGATGTTGACCTCCTGCTGGGCCGAGATGGGGACGACCGGCGCGTCCTCGGCGACGGTGCCCTCCACGAACTCCTGGATCTCGCGGTAGTTCTGCTCGGCCTGGTCGCGGTCGACCAGGTCGATCTTGTTCTGGGCGACGACGATGTTGTCGATGCCGATGATGTCGAGCGCCATCAGGTGCTCCTCGGTCTGGGCCTGCGGGACGGGCTCGCTGGCCGAGACGACCAGCACCGCGCCGTCCATGATGGCCGCGCCCGAGAGCATCGTCGCCATCAGCGTCTCGTGGCCGGGCGCGTCGACGAACGACACCGTGCGCAGCGGTTCGCTCTCGCTGCCGTCGGGGCACGTCTCGTCGACCGTGTAGCGCTCGGGCTCGTCGAGCCCGGGGCACTCCCGGAACGTGGCGTCTGCGTAGCCGAGCCGGATGGAGATGCCACGCTTCATCTCCTCGGAGTGCTGGTCGGTCCACTCGCCGGAAAGCGCCTGCACGAGCGTCGTCTTTCCGTGGTCGACGTGGCCGACCAGTCCGATGTTCACCTCCGGTTGGGCGGGATTTCCTGTCAAAGTTGACCTCCTGAAGTAATTCTACTGGAAGATTCGCCCCGAACGACTGATAAACCTACTGTTCTCGTCCGGGTCCCGGGACCGACTCGCGCCGGGCGTCCGGCGGCGAAGCCGTCTCCGGCGCCGGCCGAATCCGGACCGGTCCGGCGTCTTCGCTATCCGGATGTCCAGTGCCCGGAGCGGGAAATCAGTTGTGGCCGCGTGACTCGCGGTCGGGGCGACGACTGCGACGGGCTCGCGGTCCCCGTACTATCAATCGTGAAACAAAAACGTGGTTAAGGCAACACTTTAGCCGACCGGGACCGCAGGGTCTCGTATGAGCGGAACGACAGGGCCGAACGCCGAGGAGTCCGGGATCCAGGACTGCGAGGACTGCGTGGCCCCGGCCGAGGCGTTCTCGGTCATCGCCAACGAGACCCGACTGTCGATCCTCGAGGCGCTCTGGAAGGCCGGCGACCGGCCGGTGAGCTTCTCGGAGCTCCGGCGGGAGGTCGGGATGCGCGACAGCGCGCAGTTCAACTACCACCTCAAGCAGCTCACCGACCACTTCGTGGTCCAGACCGACGACGGCTACGACTTCCGGCAGGCCGGCAAGAAGGTCGTGCGGGCCATCCTGGCCGGGTCGTTCAACGAGCACCCCGAGATGGGCCCGTTCGAGGTCGAGGGTACCTGCGCCGACTGCGGCGCGGGCCTCCAGGCGTACTACCACGACGAGATGCTGGCCATCGACTGCACCGAGTGCGGGAAGAACCACGGCGAGTATCCGTTCCCGCCGGGCGGGCTCAACGACCGGAGCCGCGAGGAGGTCATGGACGCGTTCAACCAGCGCGTGCGCCACCTCCACTGCCTGGCCGCCGACGGGGTCTGCCCCGAGTGCAACGGCCGGATGACCACCACCGTCACCCGCGACACCGAGGACTACCTCGGGCTCGAAGTCCGGGTCGACCACGAGTGCGAGCAGTGCCGCCACCAGCTCTACTCGGCGGTGGGGCTGTCGCTGCTCGACCAGTCGGACGTGGTGACGTTCCACCGCGAGCACGGCGTCGACCTCTGCACGACGCCGTACTGGAAGCTCGACTGGTGCGTCAGCGACGAGCACACCACGGTGCTCTCGGACGATCCCTGGAAGATCCGGGTGGAGATCCCGCTGGACGACGAGGTGCTCTCGGTGACCCTCGACGGCGACCTGACCGTGCTCGACATCGAGCGCGACTGCGGGTCGCAGTCCGCGGACGGCGCGCAGGCGGTGCTTGACTGAGTCCTCGCCCGGGTGACGAACCCGATTTCTGATTTAGCAGTTCTCGGTTGTCCTGGACTCTCGCTCACGCTCAGTGAAACAGTCCACAGTTCGGGTGGACTGAAAGGGGCCGGCCGGTCGCGGTCACGCGACCGGCCGGGGGCTTTCGAGAACAAGGCACTCACTTAGGCGACTCACCAATCACGCCTGTTTTGTTTGTAAGAGACCGACAGAACTACCGGAAACCTGCCTTACTGATTCTCGGCCAGCCAGTCGGCGAACTTCGCCAGCGCCCGGCCCCGATGGGAGATCGCGTTCTTGCGCTCGGTGGACATCTCGGCCATGGTCTCGCCCTCGTGCTCGAAGATGGGGTCGTAGCCGAACCCGCCGTCGCCCCGCGGCGCGACGATGCGGCCCGGCACCGCGCCGTCGAACGTCTCGGTCGTCTCGCCGTCGTAGTAGGCGATGACGCACCGGAACCGCGCCCGGCGGTTCTCCTCCATCTCCACGAGGTTCCAGACGCGCTCGACGCCGACGGTGTCCTCGACGTACGAGGAGTACGGGCCGGGGAACCCGCCGAGCGCGTCCACGAACAGGCCGGCGTCGTCGACGACGACCGGGTCCTCGCCGCCGGTCGCCGCGAACGCCTCCTCCGCGCCGGCGACCGCGATCTCCGCGAGGTCGTCGCTCTGGATCTCGGTGTAGTCGTAGTTGACCTGCTCCACGTCGTCGGTCAGGTACTCGCGCGCCTCCTCGACCTTCCCCTCGTTGCTCGTCACGAATCTGATGGTCATGGCTGGATGCTCCGGTCGGTTCCCGGTCGGAGCGCGCCGGGGTTAGGGGTGACGATTCGCCGAGCGCACCCGGGCCAGGGGACCGAAATCGCAACCCCTTACCCGTCGCACCGACTGCCATCGGACATGAGCACGATCCGGGTCGCGTGGGGCACCGGGACCGGCCCCACCGAGATGTCCTCGTACGACGCCGCGCTCGCGGACGCCAACCTCCACAACTACAACCTCGTGACCGTCTCGTCGGTGATTCCAGCGGACGCGGACGTGGAGGCGGTCGGTACGGCCCCGGACCTCGGCCCGGCGGGCGACCGGCTGACGGTCGTCCAGGCCCGCGCGACCCGCGCCGGCCCCGGTCGCGTCTCGGCCGCGCTCGGGTGGACCACCGGCCCGGGTCCGGGCCTGTTCTACGAGGCGACGGGCGAGGCCGACCCCGAGGACGTCGGCGAGCGCGTCGAGACCGGCCTCGCGGCCGGCCGGGAGCTCCGCGAGTGGACGTTCACCGACGAGCGCGTCGAGACCGCGACCGCCGACGCCGAGGCCGGCACCTACGCGACCGCGGTCGTGGTGGCCGCCTACGGCGAGAGCGAGCCCATCTGCTGAGGCGGGCCGCCCGGCGACCATGCCACAGTCTGTCGCGTGACAGAGCCTGCCGAAGCCGAGAGCTTTTATAACGTCGGGGCCCAACCTGTCCCCGTCAGACCGATGAACGGCAACACCCCCTACGCGGGCGTCCCCGGCGAGACGCAGGCCGGGCAGCGCGCGAACACGGACGTCCCCGACCTCTCCCCCGAGCAGAAGCAGTCGCTCCGCGACAGCATCACCGACATCGCCGCCCGGACCCGCGAGTTCCTCCCCGACGAGTACGTGGTCGGCTCGAAGGTCGCCGACAACGGCAACGGGCCCCAGGCCCAGGTGTCGGTCCAGCCGCCGGTCGGCCACCCGGTCAGCGCCGGCTTCAGCCCGAGCGTCGAGGACTTCGACGGCGACGACCTCGACACCCACGAGGAGGCCGAGGTCGCCCGCGGCCTCGCGGCCAGCGCGGCCATGCAGGTCAAGCAGATGATGGGCGACGACATCACGCCGACCGCTCGATAGATAGCAGCGTCAGGAGACGGCGACGGCAGGCGGAGAAGCAGACGATGTCGGACGGAGCAGCGAAGGAGTCACCCGAGGAACGGACCTCGGCGGGACGAACGGACGGCATCAGGCGGAGGGACCGTCGACCCGCTCGCGCGACCCCCGCGGCCCCCGCCGGGTCGGCGGGTCCCGGAACAGCAGGTGTGCCAGGGCGAGCGCCGACACTATCGCGCCCGTCGACACGCCGAGCTCCGGCGCGAGCGCGGACAGTTTTCCGACGAGCAGCCCGAGCAGCAGTGGCACTGGCAGGACGGCGAGCGCGAAGTCGTAGTAAGAGAGGTTCGGTACTCCGGCGTTACCACTGAGTAGTCGGTTCGGCCCGAGCATGAAACCACCTTCCGGTACGATACTACGGTGCGTTCCGACTAAAAATTATTGGTCGGTGGTAGCGGGAGGTTGTCGGCGGTGCGCGACGGGGCCAGGTGGCCCGCAGTGTCTCACTTCCCCCAGAAGGGGTCGCGCTTGCGCTGCTTGTCGAGGTACATCTGGAGCGCCTCGAGCTCGTCGACCGGGATGTCGTCGGACAGCTCCTGTTCGAGGATCTTGGCGTGCTTCTCGGGGATCTCGATCCAGAGCTCGTCGCCCTCCTCGATCTGGCGGCCCACCGTCGGCCCGTCGATGGCGACGCTGACCCGGTTGCCGCTCCGGGCCTCGTCGACGTCCTCGCCCTGCTCCTGGATGCCCTTGAGCTGGCCGACCCGGGTCGGATCGTTGCCCTCGAACTTCACGACGTTGCTGTTCTTCTTGATGGTGCCCGACAGCACCTCGACGCCGACCACCGCGGGGTCGTTCTGGCGGAAGGTGTGGTCCTGGAGGATCTGGAACCGGGCGGGCCGGGTGATGTTGTCGAGGACCGTCTCCTGCTGGGCGCGCTCGCGCTCCTCGACGTACTCCTCGTACTCCTCGATGAGCCGGTAGATGACGCCGCTCTCGAACAGCTTGACGTCGCTCTCCTCGGCCTGGCGCTCGGCGTCGGCCAGCACGTCGACGTTGAACGCCAGGATGGTCTTGTGCTTGTCCTCGTCGGCGGTCGAGGCGATGCTCACGTCGCGGGGCGCGACGTCGCCGACCTCCGCGCGCATGATGGGGATCTCGGCCTCGCCCAGCGCGTTCGCGATGGCCTCCAGGCTGCCGAGGGTGTCGGCCTTCACCACGACGCCCTGCTCGCTGGTCTCGACCTCTATCTCGGAGAGCTCGGCCCGGACCTCGGCGATGACCTCGTCGATGTCGCGGTCCCGGACCACCCGGACGGGCGCGCCCGCCATCGCCTCGTCGAGGTCGGGTGCGGCGATCTTCAGCCCGGACGCGGCAGAGATCTGGTCGACCTTCTCGAACCGGTCCTCGGTCCGGATCTCGGCGAGCGGTCGGGGCTTCAGCAGCGCCCGGACGTCGGTCACGATGGGGTCGTCGAGGCCGCCGACCACGATGGTCTCGTCCTCTCGGACGGTGCCGTCGTACAGCACCACGTCGACGGTCGTGCCGAACCCCTTCTCCTCCTTGACCTCGAGGACGGTGCCCGCGCCGGGGCCCGTCACGTCGATGGCCATGTCCTCCTTCATGTACCGCTGGGCCAGCCCCATCAGGACGGTCAGCAGGTCGGGGATGCCCTCGCCGGTCTCGGCGCTCACGGGGACAACGCCGATGTTGCCCCGGAAGTCCTGGACCCGCCAGTACATGTCCGCGGAGAACCCCTCGTCGCTCAGTTCGCCGATAATCTCGTAGAGCTGTTCGTCGAGCGACGACCGTACCCGGTCGCTCTGGGCCTCCATGGTCTGCTGGGCCGGCGCGTCCTCGTTGGGCTTCCACCCGGGGACGGTGTCGATCTTGTTCGCCGCGACCACGAACGGCGTCTGGGACTGCTTGAGGATGTTGATGGCCTCGAGCGTCTGGGGCTGGAAGCCGTCGTTGACGTCCACCACCAAGATGGCGATGTCGGCCAGCGCCCCGCCGCGGGACCGGAGCGTCGTGAACGAGTGGTGGCCCGGCGTGTCGATGAACAGCAGGCCCGGCAGGTCGAAGTCGCTCGGGTCGATGAGGCTCCCGGCGACCTTCGAGACCACGTCGAGCGGGATGGCGGTGGCCCCGATGTGCTGGGTGATCGCGCCCGCTTCCCCCTCGATGACCGTCGAACCGCGTATCTTGTCCAGAAGGCTGGTCTTCCCGTGGTCCACGTGTCCCAGTACTGCCACGATGGGCGTGCGCAGACCTCGTTCGTTGTCGCGTGCGTCAGTGTCAGGCATAAGGCTACCACCCGGGAAAGAAGGTTTCTTACTGAAGAAGTGCTGCGCGCGGCATTTAACTCTTTCACTCCGCCCGACCGCCCGGCGGGTTCGCGCCGCCCGAGCGCGGGAACCGTCCGCCGCCGCTGTCCGTCGGACCGATCCGGCGCCGTCCCCCGTACACTTTATGTAGGAGCACTCAGTAACCCCCCGTATGTCGGAGATCCTCGCCGAAAACCTCTCGGGGAAGGCCGTCATGGGGTCAGACGGGACGGAACTCGGGATGCTGTACAACATCACCATGGACCTCAAGACGGGCGAGCTGGCCGATCTGCTCGTCGAACCGGACGAACAACTGCGGCGCGACGCGGTGGAGTTCGAATCGGACGAGAACGGACGATTCCAGGTCCCCGTGACGCGAGTGCAGGCGGTGAAAGACTACATCGTCGTCCAGCGGTAAATGTACGTTCTAGACGCCTCAGCGTTCATCAACGAGTACCACACCACCGCGGACACGGCGACGATTCCGCTGGTCCGCGAGGAACTCGAGGACGAGAGCGCCTACCGGTTCGACGCGATGGAGGGCTCGGGGATGCACATCCACATCCCCCAGGACGGCGCCGTCGAGCGCGTGCGCCGGGCCGCCCAGGAGACCGGGGACTTCGAGGAGCTGTCGACCACCGACGTCCGGCTGGTCGCGGCCGCCTTCGAGCTCGACGCGACGCTGGTCACCGACGACTACGCCATGCAGAACGTCGCCGAGCGCATGAACGTCGACGTCGACGTCATCGCGCGCGAGGGCATCACCGAACAGCGCGACTGGCGCTTCCAGTGCCAGGGCTGCGGCCGCGAGTTCGACGAGAACAAGGACCGGTGTCCGGTCTGCGGGAGCGAGCTCACCCGCAAGAACCCGTCGAACGTCTGACGCCGCCGACCGGTTCGCGTAGCCACTCGGCGGCGGGCGAGCGCTCACTCGTCGGGCTCTATCTCCTCGAGTCCGACTTCGATGAGCTGGTCGAGGACCTCCTGGGTCGTGAGGCCGTACTCGCGCGCCAGCGTCTCGATGCGCTTGGCGCGCTCGCGTTCGCAGGTGATCGAGTAGCGACGCTCCATGCGGCTTTCGTAAGCCGGTTGCGCTGTTAAATCTACGTCAGACGGCAAGCGGACGCGAGACGGACGGGCAGCATACGGCCGGCGTCCGGGCCGACGCCTGCGGCGAAACCGCTCGCCCGCCGACGATCAGACGCCGCCGGTCAGCTGGACGTACATCGCCGCGAAGACGACGGCGTCGAACGTCCCGTGGATGATGGTCGGGACCGTCGTGTTCTCGGTCAGCAGGTACGTCGCGCCGAGCACCACCGAGAGCAGGAAGATGACCGCGAGCGTGCTCAGCAGCGCGGGCAGCGCGGCGCCGGCCGCGTAGGCCGGGATGTGGGCGAGCGAGAACACGACGCTGGCGACCAGCACCGCGCCCCACTCGCCGAAGGTCCCGTACATCGACTTCTGGATGATGTTGCGGTACAGCAGCTCCTCGCCGGGGCCGATGATGAGCCACGACGCCGGGATCAGCAGCAGCAGGATCTGGGCGTTGCCGCCCGCGGCGGTCTGCTGGACGCTGTGCTGGGCGGTCTCCAGGCCGAGCTGCGTGAAGACGACGCCGACGACCATCTGGAGCCCGAACAGCGCGACCACGCCGGCGGCGGCGTAGCCGAGGTCGCGCAGGCTCGGCAGCCGGAAATCGAGGTACGAGAGGGTCTTGTCCGTCCACTTGAAGTAGATCAGCGCGACGGTGCCGGTGCCGAGTCCGAGCGCGAGCGCGCTGATCGCGAGCTGGGCGGTCGTGCCGGGGTCGCCGGGGACCAGCCCCGCGAGGACGCTCACGAGCACGCTGGCCCACGCCGCGATGGCGAACAGGCCGGCGAAGCCGACCGAGAGGCCCCAGGCCGTGGCCTTGACCGCCGCCCCGAGCGACTCGGGGAGCCCCCGACCGTCGCCGTAGGCCGCGATGACGCCGCCCAGTCCGCCGACCAGCGCGAGCGTCGCGCCCCACGGCGACGCCGTCGCCGCCTCGGCCGCGGCCGACCCGCCGCCAGCGAGGGTGCCCGCTGTCGCGACGCCCGTGCAACCGACGACGCCGAGGCTGGCGGCGCCCGCCGCGAGCGACCCCGACCGGCGGGCGATCAGGTCCCGGCGCCGGAGCGCGAACGCGCCGAACGCCGCCGCGCCGAGCGCCGCGACGGCGACGTTCTCGACCGGCCCGATTCCGGGGGCTCCCCACGGGAGCGCGGCCGCCGCGACGGCCACCGCGGCCAGCACGACCCCCGCGTTCGCTGCAGAGCGGTCTTCCATGGCTCGAAAATAGGTCGGGCGGGCTATAGTCCCTGTGCTTGGGCGCGAGCCGGGTCAGGCCCGCCGGGCCAGCGCCGCCGCGCCGACCAGGCCGGCGAGCGCCGCGAGCGCGCCGAACCCGGGGATGTCGCTCGACTGGTCGGCGGCGGTCGTCGCGGTGGTCGTCGCGGTCGTCCCGGACGCGGCTATCGACGCCATCACCGACTCGTTGACGATGCGGCCCTCGACCGCCGCGGCGCCGTCGAGGTCCTCGCCGGTGACGTACATCTCGAACTCGGTCCCCGGGTCGAGGTCCGAGAGGTCCAGCGTCACGGTCGCGTTCCCGTCCTCGCCGACGGCGGCCGCGGCGGTGTAGATGCGCTCGTCGGTCTCGAACTCCACGTCGAGCGAGGAGTTCGGGGCGGCGTCCGTCCGGACGCGGAACGTCTGGTTCGCGACGGGCCGGGCGAGGACGACGTCGCCGTCCGACGCGTTCGTGCTGACGGTGACGTTCGCCGCGTCCGGATCGGCGAGCGACGCGGTCGATTCCTGCGGGGTTGCCTTTGCGTCTGCTACGGTCGCGTCCGACGGGGTAGCGCTCGCGGCGACACCGGTGACGCCCGCGAGGACGACCAGTGCGGCGAGAGCCACCCGTCGGTGGAGGGTCGATTCGAACATGATTCAGGGCGTACAACTCCACCCGAAGATAGGTTAGAAGAGTGTCAAAAACGCTTCGGTCTCACTCCACGGTCAGCGTCGTCTTCTCGGCGACGGCGTCGGCCTCCTCGAACTCCCCGCCGCCGAGCAGCCCCCGGGCGGCCCGCTTGCCCCACTCGACCGCGGGCTGGGTGAACGTCTCGACGCCGGCGAGTTCGCCGTAGAGCACGCAGGCGGCCTCCATGCCGTAGAGGAGTCCGCCGAGGCTCCGCTCGTCGACCCGGTCGATCTCGACCCGGACGTTGGGCCGGCCCGCGGCCGCGAGGCTGGCCTCGGTCGCCTCGAACTCGGCGTCGAGCAGCTCGCCCAGCGACGAGCCGCCGAGGTACGACAGCCCCTCCAGGTCGGTCTCGGGAATCGCGCGGTCGGCCCGCTCGTCGGGGCGGACCAGCGTGACCAGCTTGTCGCGCGGGCCGGCCCGGTAGAGCTGGAGCTGGGAGTGCTGGTCGGTCGCGCCAAGCGCCCGGGCGGGGGTCTGGCCCCGGCCGTCCTTGCCGAGGCTCTCGGCCCACAGCTGGGCGAACCACTCGGCGAACGTCTCCAGCGACTCGGCGTAGGGCATCATCGCGTTGACCGCCGCGCCGCGCTCTTCGAGGGCGTACGAGACCGCGCCGTAGGCGTAGGCCGGCGAGTCGTACAGCGACCCCGCGAGCCGGTCGGCCTCGTCCCGGGCTCCCCGGAGCAACGCGTCGAGGTCGTGGCCCTGGACGGCGGCGCACGCCAGCCCCACAGTCGACAGCACCGAGAACCGGCCCGGCACGCCCTCGGGCACGTCGAGCGCGGGCAGGTCCTCCTTCTCGGCGAGCCGCCGGAGGTTGCCCTCCGCGCCGGTGGTGACGAAGGTCCGGTCGGTCCAGTCGACCCCGGCGTCTTCCATCGCATCGCGCACGACGAGGAAGTTCGCGAGCGTCTCGGCGGTCGTCCCGGAGCGCGAGACGACGTTGACCGCGGTCGAGTCGAGCGGGAGGGAGTCGAGCAGCCGGGAGACGTGCTCGGGGTCGACGTTGTCGAGGAAGTAGGCGTCGGTCTCAGAGGGGAGCGCGTCGGCGAGGGTAGCCGCACCGAGCGCCGACCCGCCGATACCGACGGTCAGCACCGCCTCGGCGTCGGCGAAGGGCTCGACCGCCGCCCGAATTGCATCGGGGTCCGCGGTCTCGGGCAGGTTCAGCGCGGCGTAGCCGTGCTCCGCGTCTTCCCGGCCGCGCTCGATGCGCTCGTGGGCGTCGGCGACTCGCTCGTCCAGTTCGTCGAGGGCGTCGCGGGAGAGGCCGGGGTCGGCGACCTCCGAGAGTGCGTTGCCGAGGTCTACGCGCATGTTGGTTGTATCACGGGCGGCGCGGGACAAAAAGTGGGGTGTTCCGCCGGCCGGTGGTTCGAGGCGTCGACCGTCCCCGACGAGGGCGCGGAGTCGAGCGCGCGGCGTCGACCGCCCGTACCGTACCCCTTTTCACCCAGCTCTCCCAACCTCGGGACGAGATGGCCGACGCCCAGACCGGCGAGTCCGAGGACGCCCGGACCGGGACCGGCGGGTCCCGCAGCGTGGTCGCCGACGCGTTCCGCCGGTCGTTCGCCGAGACCGACTCCCGACTGCTCAAGTCCTACGTCGTCGTGAGCGCGCTGCTCGCGGCGCTGGTCGGGGTCCTGCTGCTGCTGGCGATTCCGGTCTGGGTGCTCAACACCGCCGGCGGGTCCGAGCTCGCGACCTTCTCGCGGGCGTTCCTGCTGGTCGGCGGGGCCCTGCTGCTGGTCGCGCTCGTCCTGCCCGTCTACTCGGCCGGTCGGCGCCACGCCCGCGGCACCGCGACGGCCCGGGCCGACGCGCTGCTCGCGCTGACGGGCTACCTGTTCGTGGCGTCGCTGTACGCCTCGCTGCTGATCTCGGCCCCGCCGGACCGGCGCCAGGCCCCGTCGGGCGTCATCGCGCCCGCGGTGGAGTACCTCTACTCGCTGCCGGCGACGTACGCGGTCGCGCCGCCGCTGCTCGCGGTGGCGCTGGTCCTGCTCGTCCACCGGTTCGCGCGGTGACGAGCCGGTTCACGCAGGGATGTACCGGTTCGTGCAGTGACGTTACTGATTCGCTCGGTGGCGTCCTCGAACTACTCGTCCTACTCAGTCCGACGACTCGTACTCCTCGCGACTGATGGAGAACCGGTGGTGGTCCGCCGGGTCGTCGTACCGGCCCGCGTGGTTGCGGAGCAGTCCCTCGTATCGTCCCCCGTGGCGTTCGACGTACTTCTCGACCGCGCGGTAGGACTTTTCGTTGTCGGCGTGGAGCGGAACGGCGACCACCCCGAAGTCGAGTCGGTCGAAGGCGATCTCGAGGAGCGCGTCGGCCCGCTCGCCCGAGTATCCCCGGCCCCAGAACGGTTTTCGCAGCCAGATCGCCGGGACTCCGAGGTCCTTCTCCCACCGGCACAGCAGTCCCGCAGTGCCCGCTATCTCGCCGGCGCCGTCCTCGCCCTCCTTCGGCCGGACGATCCACTCGGCGCGCTCGCGGTCGGCCCACTGGCGCTCGAACTCCTCGAGTCGGTCGGCGGCCTCCTTCACGGTCGCCGTCGGGTTCCACGGCAGGTACCGGGTCTCCTCGGCGATGGTCGAGTTCCGGCGGGACGACACCTCGTAGAACTCGCGGGCGTCGACCGCATCGCGCCGGAGGCGCTCGAAGCGGAGCCGGTCGGTCTCGAACGTCTCGGGAAACATCCCGAAGACCGTCGGACGGGCGGGCCAAACCGATTTCGGTTCGCCGACTCGGAGCGCGGTTCGGCCGACCCGGAACGCAATCTCCCCCGGAGTGCGGTCCGGACGGGACGGAACGTGATTCGGACGTCCGGCCCGGCGATCCGGCCGGGAACGCAATCCGGAAAAGCCGCGACCCCCTACGGCCACCCATGAGCGACTCCGACTCCGCCGGCGACGAGAAGACGAGCACCTTCCTCGTCACGCACGCCGAGGACGACTCGGCGGTGCTGAAGGACGTCCGCGACGGCCAGGTCCACACCCTCTCCTCGAACCCCGGCGTCGAGGAGGCGGACGCCGTGGAGGCGACGGTCGCCTCGGACCCGCCGATGAACCTCACGTGGTCGGTCGTGGAGGTCGAGGAGCGCCGGGCCCTCTCGACAGAGCGCAGCGAGGAGCCACCGACCGCCCAGGAGCGGGACATCGCCGCCGAGCAGGACGTCGGCGAGGTGGCCCGCCGGGAGCGCGCCGGCGAGGGCGAGATCCACGTCCTCACCGTCCCGCCGGAGGACACCGAGGACGCGGCGGCCGACGTGCTCGACGACGAGGCCACCCTCTCGCGGGCCGCCAGGCTCGGCGTCTCCCGGGTCGAGGTCCGGGCCGAGTCGGGCGTGGTCAGCGTGCGCTACATGCCGTAGCGACCGTCAATCAGGCCTTAAATGCTGTTAGCGGGTCCGTCAGACCCCCTACTGCCCGTAGAATTTTTAACGAGTAGATCGTAGTTCAGCGTGGAGTGAGACCCATGAGTACCGACAGCGAATCGGCGTACGGCGACACCTACGGCACCGACCGGGCGGTGGCGAAGTGGTCGTCGGCGATCGTCGCGCTGCTCGGGCTCTGGCTCGTCGCCGCCCCGATACTGGTCTGGGACGCGGTCGGCGCGGACTTCTGGAACGACGTCGTCGTGGGCGCGGCCATCGTCGTGCTGGCGGCGTACAGCTACTACGAGTCGTCCGACGACGACCCCAGCGGCGGCACGTGGGCCAGCGCGTTCAACGCGCTGCTGGGCCTCTGGATGATCGTCGCGCCGTTCGTCTGGGGCGTCGCGGAGCTGCTGTTCTGGAACGACGTCGCGGTCGGCGCGCTCGTCGCCGTCATCGCGGGCTACGCCGCGTTCGCCGGCGGCGAGTCGCCCGCGGGTCTCGGCGCGGAACAGCGGACGTGACCGTGCGATTCGCGGCCGAACGTCGTCGACGTTCCCGATTTTTCGGCGGTGAACTGAACCGGAGATTCGAGCGGCGCCTATATCTCGTTCGGGCCGCCCTCGCTCTGGACGTGCCAGCCGCCCTCGATGCCGCAGGCCTCCCGGACCTCGTAGGCCACCTCGGTGTCCGGCCCCAGGGTCTCGCCGCCCTCGATGCGCTCGACCCGGAGGGGCACGTCGAGGGTGCTGCCGCAGCAGCCGACGCCGACGAACTCCTCCCAGACGTCGCCCTGCCGGACCCGGTCGGTCTTTGTCTTCCGGAGGTAGGCGACGAACGAGTCCTTCTCGACCTGGAACCGGCCCCAGTCGCTCAGGTCCGCGGGGTAGGAGACGACGACCCGGTCGGCGGGCGCGAGGTCGGTGTGTCGGTCCCGGAGGTTCTCGTCGGTTTCGCTCATGCGCCGAGGTACGTGCGGGAGGTGTATGAGCCTTCTTCCCCCGCGTCGAGGCCCCTCTTGAGCCTTCCCGCCGCGCGAGCGGTTCCGTGCTGTACCGGCCCGCTCGCGTCGCTCTGGCCGGCCGGGAAACGAGATGGGATAAGAACACTTATTCACGGCCGTACCTGATGCCACCCCATATGGTAGCGTTCGAAGTGCCGGAGGTGGACTACACCCAGTACTCCAACCGGCAGTTGGCGGCGGTCCCGCTCGCGGTGCTCGCCGTCGCACTGCTGGTCATCGCCGGGTGGTACGTCGCCACCGGTGCGCCGGTACGGCTCGGCATGGAGTTCACGGGGGGCACCGAGCTCCGCGTCCAGACCGCCACGCCCGCGTCCCAGATCCCCGCACAGTTCGACTCGGAGGTGTCGATCACGCCGGTTCGGACCGCCGACAACACGTACATCGTGACGTTCCCGCCCGAGGCGGAGAACATCGCCCAGCAGGCGAGAAACAACTTGCAACCGGTCGCCGGCCAGTCCGCGGCCGACGTGGTGAAGTCGGTCCAGGGAACCTCGGCCAGCTTCGGCCGCCAGACTCAGGACCTCGCGCTGATGGGCATCGGGCTGGCGTTCGTCGGGATGAGCGTGCTCGTGTTCCTGATGTTCCGGTCGTTCGTCCCCTCCATCGCGGTCGTCATCTCGGCGTTCAGCGACATCGCGATCCCGGTCGCGGTGATGAACATCGTCGGCATCCCCCTCTCGCTGGGGACGGTCGCGGCCCTCCTGATGCTCATCGGGTACTCGGTCGACTCGGACATCCTGCTGAACAACCACATCCTGCGCCGGTCGGGTGACTTCTACGAGTCGACCCACCGCGCGATGCGGACCGGCGTGACGATGACCGTCACCTCGCTGTCGGCGATGGCCGTGATGTCGGTCGTCGCGTGGATCTTCGGCATCGACCTGCTGGCCTCCATCGGCATCGTGCTGGTGCTCGGCCTGGCCACCGACCTCATGAACACCTACATGCTCAACCTGAGCCTGCTCCGCTGGTACAAGTACGAAGGGGTGTCCCGGTAATGGACGTCCGCGACAACTGGCGGGTCGTCCTGCTCGCGGCCTTCCTCGTCATCAGTTCGGTCGCGCTGTTCGCCCCCGGCATCGGCGGCAGCAGCGGCGGTGACGGCGCCGTCGTCGAGGAGGCCAGCGCCGGCCCGACCAACCTCCAGTTCGGCCTCGAACTCTCCGGCGGGACCCGGATCCGGGCGCCCGTCAACGGTCTGACCGCCGAGAACGTCGACGTGTCGCAGGGCACGACCCCGGCGACCGTCGAGCGGCGGGTCGCCGGCAACCTCTCGGGGATCACCGCCTCCGACGTGTCGGTCCGGCTGGCCGCCGCCCAGAACCAGACCACGACCGTCGAGGTGTTCAGCGAGAACGTCACCGAGGACGAGTTCGGAGCGGCGCTCCGGCAGGCCGGCTACGACTACGAGACCATCCGGCAGGGCGTCACCGACGAGACCCGCAGCACCATCGTGCGCATCCTCCGGGACAAGATCTCGAAGGCCGGCCTGTCGGGCGGCCGCGTCCAGCAGGTGACGACCGCCAACGGCGAGCACTTCGTCGTCATCGAGATGCCCAACACCAACCGGAGCGAGGTCGAGGACCTGGTGACCGAGCGCGGCCAGGTCCAGGTCGTCGCCACGTTCCCGGCCCAGAACCAGAGCGGCAACGGCACCCAGTACCGCCGGGTCCCGCTGCTCTCGCAGGGCGACTTCAGCAGCATCGGGACCGCCCAGGAGTCCCAGGGCATCGGCCCGAACGTCCCGGTGGTGCTCAAGCCCCAGCCCGCGCAGAACTTCTCGAACGCGATGCAGAAGTTCGGGTTCACCACCGAGGGCGTCAGCGCCTGTAACTACCGGTCGAACCCCCAGGACCCCGGCTACTGTCTCTACACCGTGGTGGACGGCGAGGTCGTCTACGCCGCCAGCATGGGGCCGGACCTCGCCCGGACCTTCCGGCAGGGGAAGTTCGTCCAGGACCCCGGCTTCGTGATGGGCACGACCAACTTGTCCGAGGCCCGCGAGCTCCAGATCCACCTGAACGCCGGGTCGCTGCCGGCGTCGCTCAACATGGACCAGGGCACCTCGTACTACCTCGCGCCCAGCCTGGCCGAGGAGTTCAAGCTCTACTCGCTCATCACCGGCCTGGTCGCGGTGCTGGCGGTCAGCGCCGTCGTGTTCCTCCGGTACGGTGACCCCAAGGTCGCCGCCCCGATGCTGGTGACGGCGCTGTCGGAGGTCGTCATCCTGCTTGGGTTCGCCGCGGCGGTCAAGCTCCCGCTGGACCTGAGCCACATCGCCGGGTTCATCGCGGTCATCGGGACCGGGGTCGACGACCTCATCATCATCGCCGACGAGGTGATGTCGGAGGGCGAGGTCAACTCCTCGCGGGTGTTCCAGAGCCGGTTCCGGAAGGCGTTCTGGGTCATCGGCGCGGCCGCCGCGACCACCATCATCGCGATGAGCCCGCTGGCGGTGCTGAGCCTCGGCGACCTCCAGGGCTTCGCCATCGTCACCATCCTCGGCGTGCTCATCGGGGTGCTCGTCACCCGGCCCGCCTACGGCGACATCCTGCGCAGCCTGCTGACCGACCGGTAGTCCCGATCCGTCCCGTTCTTCCGCTTCTCTCCCGGTAGCCAGTCGTCTCGACCGAAACGACCATGGGTATGAATACGATATGAATACGTATGGACGAGAGCGAACGGCGGAAAGTCGGCGACAGGGGACAGGTGACGCTCCCGAAGGAGCTCCGGGAGCGGTTCGGTATCCACGGCGGTGACGAGGTGGTCGTCCGCGAGGAGGCCGACAGGATCGTCATCGAGAAGCCGGTGACGCGCGCCGACCTCGCGGAGGGCTACCGCCGACGCGCCGACCGCGACCGCGAACTCGCCGAATCGCTCGCGGACGTCTCCGACGAGGCGGACGAAGAACTGGGCGACGCACCTGACTGGTAGAACGATGCGCGTTCGCCGCGGTGACGTCGTCATCGTCGATCTGGACCCGACTCGGGGGTCCGAACAGCGGGGGACCCGGCCGTGCCTGGTCGTCCAGAACGACGTCGGAAACGAGAACGCGCCGACCACCATCGTCGTCCCGTTCACGACGTCGTTCGGCGAGGAGCTGTATCCGTTCGAGGTGCTGGTCGAGAGCGAGGAGGGTCCGCTCCGGGAGGACTCGGTCGCGCTGTGCAGCCAGATCCGGACGGTCTCGATCGAGCGCCGACTCCGCGAGAATCTGGGGTCGGTTCCCGACGGACGGATGGACGAGGTCGACACCGCCCTCGAATACAGTCTCGGTCTGCGGGACGTCTGACGGGACAGCTCGTTATTCCTGCCGAACGTCTCCCGGTCCGGTACCGTCGTCCCGCTTCGCCGCGGCAGGTCCGTTCCGACCCCGACTCGACCTAGAAATCCCCCAGCCCCGACTGGGCCGCCTCGGCCAGCACGTCGTCGCAGGTCGACCAGCTGCGCCGGGCGCAGTCCGGGAGCCGGCCGTGCTCGGCCACGAACGCCTCCAGAAATTCGCGAGTGGTCGGGTCGCTGGGGTAGCCCGACCCGACGTCGGCGAACTCGGGACCGTACTCGGCGGCGTACCGCTCGGCCAGCCCGGCGACGTGGGCGTCGCGCTCGACCTTGGCGACGACGCTGGCCGCCCCGACCACGGCGTGCTCGTCGTCGGCGCCGTGCTCGGCGGTCAGGTCGACCGCGGCCGGCACCCGGTCGGCGACCCGGCGGGCGAACCGCTCCTCGCTGGTGTCGCCCGCGTCCGCGATGCCCTCGACGACCGCCGGGCTCTCGCCGGCGGTTCCGGCCGCGTCCGCTCGCTCACCGGTCGCGTCGACGATTTCGGCGACGGCCTCGGCGTGGGCCGCCACCGTCAGGGTGTTCATGTCGGTCTCGGGGTCGTCGATGCGCGCGACCGGGACCTCGGCCACCCCGACCGCGATCCGGTCGTCCGCGCGCAGTTCGGCCGCCAGCTCCTCGCGGCGCTCGGGGGCGAGCCGCTTCGAGTCGGCGATGCCCTCGGGGAGCGCGTCGGGGTCCGGCGCCCGGACCGCCGCCGCGAACATCGACCCCAGCACCGGTCCCTTCCCCGCCTCGTCTACTCCGAACACGGGCGCCACGACGGACGCCGGGTAGTTGTAGGTTGCTACCCGCGGCGGCGGACCGAACCGGCCGACGGCCCGGGGACGGGCGGCCCGAAGTGATTTGCGCGTCACTCGCCTAGTCGGCGACCCGATGGAGAAAGCACCCGACACGACCGGCCGGCTGCGCTCGCTGGAGATGGACCGGATCGACGAACTGTTCGACGCCGACGCGTTCCCGATCACGACCGAGGAGGTGCAGGCGGAGTTCGGCGACCTCACGGTCGACTACCCCGGCGGCGGCTCCGAGCCCCTCCGGCAGATACTCGACACCGCCGGCCACGAGGAGTACGGCACGACCGACGACCTCCAGCTGGCCGTGCTCAACGGGGTCCAGCGCGACGCGGTCGGGCGCCCCCGCTACAGCGACCGCGACCCGCCGGTGGTCGGCGAGGACCGCAACCCGCGGCGGTCGTTCTGAGCCGACTCGCCGCACCGCGGTCCGGCGCGCGGGCAGAACCGTTACGGACGACCGCAGCGACCGGTAGAACGGTGGGGACATGGTGAACGTAGAGACGCTGTACGACCTGTTCGTGTTCGAACTCCAGGGCGCGCGCCGCCTCGAGAGCGAGCTGGCCGACGCGACCGAGACGCTGGCGCGCCAGTCCGGCATCGACTCGCTCGACGACCGACCGGGGGCCCCGTTCCGCGAGCGAGCCGGCGACCTGTTCGAGCGCCACGGCGACCGGGCCGACGAGCGCGCCCGGCGGCTCGACGACGCCTTCGACGCGCTCGACGTCCCGGTGACGACGCGGGACCGGACCGTCCCGGCCGTCGACGCGCTGCTCGAGGAGAACGAGCAGTTCAACAACGTCGTCCTCGACGACGCGCTCCGGAACCCCTTCTACCTCGACGTGCTCATCAAGGCCGAGCAGCTGACGCTCCAGTGCTACGAGAGCGCGGTCGACGTCGCCGACCACCTCGACGTGAACCCGGAGGCGGTCGAGGCGGTCGAGGAGAACCGCGACGCCGCCGAGGCGGCGCTCGGGGAGGCCCGCGAACTCGACTCGGGCTCCGAGATCGAGTCGCTGTACGACCGGCTGGCCGAGCAGACCCCGATGGACTGACGGGCCCGAGCCGAGAGCCTGATACGCCGCCGGGCCCTCTCTCCTGCCGATGACGCTCACGGTCGCAGTGGACGACAGGGAGCCCGCGGGCGTCCGCCGGGCGGTCGAGGCCCACGCCGACGTGACCGCGGTCGAGGTCCGGCGGCTCCCCGCGGCCGACTTCGCCGTCCTCGACGGGGCGGCCGACGCCGCCGACGGGACCGGCGGAGCGGAGCGTCCCGCCCGCCGGGTCGACGCCCGGGTCGGCATCGAGCGCAAGACCGTCGACGACTACGTCGGCTCCGCGCTCGGGACGTCCGGGACCGACCTCCGCGAGCAGGTCGCGAAGATGGCCGACGCGTACGATCACGCCTACATCCTGCTGGAGGGCGACCTCGCCGACGTGGGCGCCGACCGGCCCGGCCTGGACAGCGCCGCGGTCCACGGCACGATGGCGTCGTTCGCGGCCCGCCACGACACGCCGGTCATCCCGTGCTCGGACCGCGAGCGGCTGGTCGACGTGGCCACCCGGCTCCTGCGCAAGCACGGCGAGGCGGCCTCGGCCCGGCCGCTGCCCGGCGGGACCGTGACGGGGTACTCGACCCCCGCGACCAAGCGGCTGTTCGGCTGCATCGAGGGGGTCGGCCCCGCGACCGCCGACGCGCTCTACGAGGAGTTCCCCTCGGTCGAGGCGGTGCTGGCGGCGACGCCAGACGACCTGCGCGAGGTGGAGGGCGTCGGCGAGAAGCGCGCCGCGGCGATACGCGAGACGCTGCGGGGCGAGCGCGACGACTGAGAGAGCAGTCCGGGGCGACTGCGGAGACCTACTCCACGGGCTCGCGCCAGTGGACGGTGACGTTGTTCACCGCGAAGCTGTCGTCGCCCGACTCGTCGCGGTGGACGCGGAGGGTGTTGGTCCCCTCGGCGAGTTCGACGTCGGTGACGGCGTCCTCCCAGTACTGCCAGCCGTCTGCCGGCGGCACGTCGAACCCGCCGAGCGACTCGCCGTTGAGCCGGAGCTCGTGGCCGTACTCGTCGACCCGGAACGCCTGGAGGCCGACGTACGGGTCGCTGGCCCGGTCGGTCGGCACCGAGAACTCGTACTCGGGGGTGGCGTCGCCGACGTACTCCGCCCACGGGACGTCCAGCGCGTCCCTGTTCGGTCCGAGGTGGGCGCTCACGTTCACCAGCGCGTAGTTGGCGCGGTAGGCCATACCCGGGTCCACGGGCGGCGGCCCCAAATTCCTACGGGTGACCGCAACCGCGGCGCGGAGACGCCTCGCTGTCCGGACCCGCGGGCCGGTCCGGCGCGAACTGTTCGGCTACCGCGGGGCGATGCCGGGACACGGGACGCGTCGGAGTTCGCCGTTACAGTCGGTCGGAGTCTACACGCGGTGTCCGTGCGGTCTGTCGTCCGGAAGCGTCGTCGCTCAGCCGTCGAGAATGACGGCGTCGTCGGACGTGACCGTGACCGTGTATCCGCAGTATCCGAACGTGACGCGGTGGGCGTCGTCGCCGTCTGACTCGTGGAGCACTTCGAGGATATCCGGGCCGACGGCGTCGTACACCGGCGGGAGGTCGGCCCGGTCGCTGCCCTCCCGCTCCGCCACGGCCTCGACGATAACAGTCGCGGGGAACTCCGTGTCCTCGACTTCGACCGTCGAGCGTCGCGGGACCTCCGCGATCTCGACGTCCCAGGCCCCCGCGTCCCCGTTCCCGGTGACGGGCCAGTCGCCGCGGACGTCGACACCGTTCGAATCGGCTTCCCGGACCACGCGTTCGATAGCGTTCCAAAAGTCCTCCTCGGTCGTGATATCAGTGCAAGCGTTCTCGTCAGACGGTGTGCTGGATTCAGACATGACGTGACCACTTCGCCTGCTCGTCCTTGACTGGCCGAACGAGCTCTCAGTCACGCAGTAGTCGGTCGGTTCTTCTCTTTACTGCTCAGCCTGATAGACTAACGGAGCCGCCCCCCGGTCGTACATAACAAGCTCCTTTAAGCGGAACCGCTCACCGTCGGGTGGTTCGGGGTCGACCGCGACCGACCGACGAGCGCCTTGCGCGGGACTGGCGCAGTCCCCCGGCGGACCGGTCGGACGCGGCCTGCCGGCCGAATGAGAAACCCGTAAACCGCCCGGCCGCCACCGTCCCTACATGACCATCCTCGACGACGCCCGCCGGGTGGCCGAGAACGGCCCGGTGTGCGACGCCTGCCTGGGCCGGTGCTTCGCCGACCGGAGCTTCGGGCTGACGAACGACGAGCGCGGCCGGTCGCTCCGGGTCGCGGCCGCCATCGAGGACGACGAGCCCTACGAGCCCGTGGAGGCGGAGTGCTGGGTCTGCGAGGGCGAGAGCCAGCGGTTCGACGAGTGGGCCGAGACGGTCGCGGCGGCCCTGGAGGGCTGGGAGTTCGACACCTACCAGGTCGGGACCCGCGCGCCGCCGCTCGTCGAGGAGAACGAGGCGCTGCTCCGCGAGTCGGCCGACCTGCCCGAGGACGCGGGCGAGTCGTTCAAGTCGGAGTTCAACCGCGAGGTCGGCAAGCGGGTCGGCCGGCTGACCGACGCCGAGGTCGACTTCGACCGCCCGGACGTGCTGGCGCTGCTCAACGTCGAGGCCGCGCCCCGCGCCGACGAGGAGGGCGACATCTCCGACCACGCGGTCGAGGTCCAGATCAACTCGGCGTTCGTCTACGGCCGGTACCGCAAGCTCGAGCGGGACATCCCCCAGACCGAGTGGCCCTGCCGGGAGTGCGGCGGCTCGGGCAAGCAGCTCGCGGAGGGCGGCGGCGAGGAGGCCTGCGACCACTGCGGCGGGTCGGGCTACCTCTACGAGGAGAGCGTCGAGGAGCTGACGACCCCGCCGGTGCTCGAGGCGATGGACGGCGACGAGGCGCTGTTCCACGGCGCGGGCCGCGAGGACGTCGACGCCCTGATGCTGGGCACGGGCCGGCCCTTCGTCATCGAGGTCAAGCGCCCCCGCAGGCGCAACGTCGACGTCGAGGCGCTGGAGGACGAGATCAACGAGTTCGCAGACGGGAAGGTCGAGGTCACCGACCTCGCGGCCGCGACCCACGAGATGGTCGAGCGCGTGAAGGAACTGGACGCCAGCAAGACCTACCGGATGGACGTCGCGTTCGACGCCGACGTGACCGAGGAGGCACTGAACGAGGCCGTCGAGGAGCTCCGCGGGACGACCGTCGAGCAGGACACGCCCCGGCGCGTCGACCACCGGCGGGCCAGCCTCACCCGGACCCGGACCGTCTACGACGCCGAGGCCACCCTCGAGGACCCGCGCCGGGCCGAACTCGAGGTCCACGGCGAGGGCGGGCTCTACGTCAAGGAGCTGGTCTCGGGCGACGACGGCCGGACCACCCCGAGCCTCGCGGGCCTGCTCGGCGTCGGCGCGGAGGTCACCGCGCTCGACGTGGTCGCCGTGGAGGGCGAGGACGAGGAGTTCGCCGACCCCGAGTACCTGAAAGAGTAAGCCTTCTTGCGGACTTCTGTAAACAAACCTAGCATAGAAGCGGCAGCTTTCTCCGATTGGTAGCCGATAACACCAATTTAATTCATGAAGCTCAATTAGAAACGGTGTACTTTAGTCGCCGTCGGACCACGCTCCCGTCAGTCGATTATGGTCGCAATACTCTGGTTGGTCGTCGCGGTGCTGGCGCTGTTCACCGCGGGGTACGTCGGGTACTCACGGTACCTGGCCCGGTTCGTGGAACTCGACGACGACCGGGAGACACCCGCGCACAAGTACGAGGACGGTCAGGAGTACGTCCCGGCGAAGAAACCGGTGCTGCTCGGGCACCACTACTCGAGCATCGCGGGCGGCGCGCCCATCGTCGGCCCCATCACGGCCGGCATCGTCTGGGGCTGGGTGCCCGCGCTGGCGTGGATCGCCGTGGGCAATCCGCTGATGGGCGCCGTCCACGACTTCGTCTCGCTGTCGAGCAGCCTGCGCCACGAGGGCAAGTCGATCGGGTACATCATGGGCGAGTACGTCGGCGAGCGCGGCAAGAACATGCTGCTGTGGTTCGCGTTCCTGACCATCGTCCTCGTGGTGGCGGTGTTCGCGCTGGTCACCGCCATCGTGTTCGACGCCTACCCGAGCGCGGCGACCGCGAGTTCGCTGTACATCGTGCTGGCGCTGACCTTCGGCGTCTGGCTCTACCAGCTCGACCGCTCGTTCCTCGGGGGGACGCTGGCGTTCGTGCCGGGCGTGTTCGTCAGCGTCTGGGTGGGAATCCAGTATCCCGTCGCGCTGTTCGACCACGCGGACCTCGCGGCCGACGCCATCGTCCTGCTGGGCGAGGGCGGCGGCTGGCTCCCGCTGGCCGCGACCCAGAACCCGAACGTCGCGGCGTGGGTGCCCGTCATCATCGTGTACGCGTTCGTCGCCAGCGTGATGCCGGTGTGGATGCTGCTCCAGCCCCGGGACTACCTGTCGTCGTTCCTGCTGTACGCGGGCATCGGCGGGACCGTGATCGGCGTCGTCGTCGGGTCGCTGCTCGGGACCGCCTCCGAGCCGCTGGTCGTGAACCTCCCCGCCTTCAACGGATTCTTTGGCGGCATCGACACGCCGATGCCGCTGTTCCCGCTGCTGTTCGTGACCATCGCGTGCGGGACCATCTCGGGCTTCCACTCGCTGGTCTCGTCGGGCACCACCGCCAAGCAGCTCAACCGGGAGACCGACGCCCGGGCCGTCGGCTACGGCAGCATGCTCGGCGAGGGCCTGCTGGCGACCGTCGCGCTGGCGAGCCTCGCCGTGGTCGGCTACTCCGAGGGCGGCGGCATCGGCCTCGCCCTGCCGAACTTCGCCAAGGGCGGCGCCGTCTTCCTGACGAGCCTCGGCGTTCCGGCCTCGTTCGGCGCGCCGTTCATGGCGCTGGTGCTCGTGAGCTTCCTGCTGACGAGCACCGACACCGCGGTCCGGCTCGGCCGGTACATGTTCGAGGAGATCGTCGGCGTGCCCGACACGGGCGCCCAGCGGACCGCGAGCAACCGCTACGTCAACGCCGGGGTCCAGTGTCTGCTGGCCTACGTGCTGGTCGCCAGCGGGTCGTGGAGCAGCCTCTGGCCGCTGTTCGGCGGCGCGAACCAGCTGCTGGCCGCGCTGGCGCTGCTGACCGCGACGGTGTGGCTGGCCAACTGGGACGACAACAAGCAGCTGCTCAGCACGGGCGTCCCGATGGCGCTGATGGTCGGCATCACCGTCGTCGCGCTCCTGTACCTCGCGGTGGTCCAGAACCTGCTCGGCAAGCTGCTCGACGCCGCGTGGATGGCGCAGGCGTCGACCGTCGAGGTGGTGTCGGTCGGCATCCAGATCGTCGTCGCGTTCGTCCTGGTCGGACTCGGCCTCTCGCTGACCCTGCTGGGCTACCGGAACATCCGGTCGGCCCGCGGCGACCGGAGCGCGGCCGGCGGGACCGTCGAGCAACCGGGCGACGACTGACTCCGGCTCGGAGCGGTCCAGTTCTCGGGCCGTCTCCGCTCGCTTGGACGACCACCCACAGGTAGCGCTCGGCCGACGGACCGACCGTACCGGCCGACCGACAAACACCGAACCGTTGCGAGCGCGGGTACCGCAAGCCGTACCGAACCACTGCCGGGAGAGTCGCCACGCGTCTTTTAGGTGTCGGCGTCGAACCGCCACGCATGACGGGGGCGAGCGACGCAGCCGGCGACGAGAACCCGGACGCGGACATCGGCGGGGAGCTGGCGGAGGACCCGTCGGACGCCATCGGCCTGCTCGGACACTTCTACCGGGGACAGATGGACCGCGTCACGGCGTGGCGGAGCCGGCTCGACCAGACCTCCTACTGGGCGGTCACCATCATCGCCGCGCTGCTGACGTGGGTGTTCTCGAGCGCGAACAACCCCCACTACCTCCTGCTTATCGGCATGGGCGCGATGGTCGTGTTCCTCGCGTTCGAGACCCGGCGCTACCGGGCCTACGACGTGTGGCGCGAGCGCATCCGGCTGGTCGAGCAGGACCTGTTCGCGGAGCTGTTCGACCCCGACTCGGACGTCTCGCACCCGGACTGGCGGCGCCGCATCAGCGAGGACCTCCGGGACCCCGCGGTGAAGATGTCGGCGCTCACGGCGTTCGCGCGCCGACTCCGGCGCATCTACTACCCGCTGTTGCTCGTGCTGCTGGCGGCGTGGGTCGCCCGGATCACGGCGTTCCAGCCCAAGGAGACGTGGCGGACCACCGCGAGCATCCTCACGATCCCCGGCACGGTCGTCGTGAGCGCGGTCGCGGCGTTCTACCTGGCGGCGACCGTCGTCGCGGTCTACGGGTTCGTCCAGCGGGACAGCGGCGAGTTCCACGAGCGCGAGAGCACCGACCCCTGGCGGGAGTGAGGCGGCGTGGCGGCGCGTCGAGTCCGCGTGGCGCCCGGGGAACGCGGTCCGGATCAGTCGTCGGCGGGCGCGCCGGGCCGGAACTCCCGGCTGATGGCCTTCCACTTGCCGGTCGAGAACCGGTGGTAGTTGATCGCCGCCGGCACGGCCGTCTCGGCGACGAACGAGAGGTACAGCCCCACCATCCCCAGCGACGTCACCGCGCCGAGGTACGCGACCGGGATGGCCACGCCGAACATGCCGATCAGCTGGCTGTAGAACGGCCAGCGGGTGTCGCCGCTGGCGTCGAGCGGGCCGGCGGTCGCGGCCTTGACGCCGCCGGCGACCACCGCCACGCAGGCCGCGTACACCAGCGCCACCGCGACCGGCACCGTGGCCTCGCCCGACTCGCCGACGAACAGCCCGACGATGGGCTCGGCGAAGCCGGCGACCAGCGCCGCCGCGACCACGTAGGTCGCGACCGAGAACACCACGATGTCCCGGGCGTACGCCTCGGCCGCGAGCTCGTCGCCGGCGCCCAGCTCCTGGCCGACCAAGCTGCTGGAGGCCAGCCCGAACCCCCAGCCGGGCGTGTTCATCAGCCCCCAGATGCGCCGGGCGATGACGTAGGCCGCCACCACGCTCGGGCCGAACAGCCCCACGATGGCCAGCATCGGGAACTTCGCGACGGTCCAGACGCCGTTGCGCCCGACGACCGGGAGGCCGATGCGGACCAGGTCGACGACCGTCTCGCGGTGGAGGTAGGACCCGACCGGATCGATCCGCACGGGGAGGTCGCCGACGCCCGGGAGCCGACCCGCGACCAGCCCGACCGCGAAGGCGGCGGTCGCGAGCGCGTTCGACAGCACGGTCCCGAGCGCGGCCCCGGTGACGCCCATGCCGAGCCCGAAGATGAGGACCCCGCTGAGCGCGATGTTGGCGACCGCGCCGCCGCCCCGCACCAGCATCGGGGTCCAGGAGTCGTCGGCGCCGATGTAGATGCGGCTCCCGACGAGGTTGAGGCCGGCGAAGGGGACGCCGAACGCGAGAATCCGGAGGTACGCCGCGCCGAGCTCGATCGCGCGGGCGTCGTCGGTCATCACCGAGATCAGGTCTGCGGGGAACAGCCAGAACGCCGCCGTGACCGGCAGCGAGACCGCGACGACAAGCGCCGCGCTGGCCCGGACCGCCAGCCCCAGTTGCTCGCGGGCGTCGGCGCCGAACCGCTGGGAGACCAGCGCGATGGTCCCGCCGGCGATGCCACCGCCCAGCGAGAACGCCACGCCCCAGTAGGGGCTGGCGAAGCCGATGCCCGCGATGGCGACCGGGCCGACCGCCAGCCCGACCATCGCCACGTCGACGGCGTTCTTCGACATGCGCGCGAGACCCGTCACGATCCGGGGCCACGCGAGCTCTGTCGTCCGGCGGGCCCGCTCGGGCGAGATCAGGCCGGCGCGGGCGAGCGCCCGCCCGACGCCGAGGATGAGCAGCCGGACCGGATTCGGGAAGCGTACCACGTTGGTAGAGCTATTTCGAATCGAAACTAAAGAATTTTCTATACGTCTCGGCGGGGAGGGTCAGAAGACTCGTGAACGGCGGCGACGGAGTCGGACTGCAGAGCGACTTCCTTTCCGAAAGCCCCGCCCGGAGGAGAGCTTCACCGGGTGCGTCCTCGGTGAACGCGTCACCGGGCGCTCGCGATCGGGAGTACCGCCGCGTGCGTCCAAGAAACGAAGAAAGAAGCGAGAGCGTCGCGCGGCCGCGTCAGTAGGCGTAGCTCGGGAGACCGCCCTCGGTGACGATGGCGGTCTCGTCGTCCTCGGCGTCGAGCTTCTCCAGAGCGTTCTCGAAGTCGTCCTGCCGGACCTCGGTCCGGCCCTCGCGGATGGCGAACATGCCGGCCTCGGTGGTGAGGCTCTCGATGTCGGCGCCGCTCTTGCCGTCGGTCTCCTTCGCGAGCGTCCCGAAGTCCACGTCGTCGGCGATCTGCATGTCGCGGGTGTGGATGTCGAGGATCTTGCGCCGGGCCTCCTCGTCGGGGTTGGGCACCTCGATGAGGCGGTCGAACCGGCCGGGCCGGAGGATGGCGCGGTCGAGCATGTCGAACCGGTTGGTCGCGGCCATGATGCGGATCTCCCCGCGGTCCTCGAAGCCGTCCATCTCCGAGAGGAGCTGCATCATGGTGCGCTGGACCTCGGCGTCGCCCGAGGTCTTCGAGTCGGTCCGCTTGGAGGCCACCGCGTCGATCTCGTCGATGAAGACGATTGCGGGCTCGCGCTCGCTGGCCAGCTCGAACAGGTCGCGGACGAGCTTCGCGCCCTCGCCGATGAACTTCTGGACGAGCTCGGAACCGGCCATCTTGATGAAGGTGGCGTCGGTCTGGTTCGCGACCGCCTTCGCCAGCATCGTCTTGCCGGTCCCCGGCGGGCCGTGGAGGAGGACGCCGCTCGGCGGTTCGATGCCGACGGTCTCGAACTGCTCGGGGTTCTCGAGGGGCTGTTCGACCGCCTCGCGCACCTCGCGGAGCTGCTCCGCCAGCCCGCCGATGTCGTCGTAGGTGACGTCGGGCGACTCGTCGACCTCCATCGCCTGGGCGCGGGCGTCCTTCTCGGCCTCGAGGACGGTCTGGACCGTGAACGAGTCGTTGACCGCCACCCGGTCGCCCGACTCGATCTCGTCGCGGAGGGTGGGCGAGACCTCGGTCAGCACCTCCTGGTTGTTGCCGTGCTGCTTGATGATGATGCCGTCGTCGGTCAGCTCCTCGGCGGTGGCGACGTACAGCGAGGTGGTCTTGAGGGTCTCGTTCTCGCGCTCGAGCCGGTCGACCTCCTCGCGCAGGTCCTCGCGCCGGTCGCGCGCGTCCTCGAGGCGCTCCTCCAGCGTGGCGTTGACCTCGACGATCTCGGCGAAGTGCTCCCGGAGCGCCGCGAGCCGCTCCCGGTCTGACATTTCGGGGTCGAGTTCGAGTGTGGGTTGGTCGGGGAGAGATGGGCTACGCGACATCGGTGTTACCAGCACTAAGGCTACCAGCTTAAAAGTGCCTTTGGGTCTCGGAGGTTTCTCGGCAAAAAAGCCTTGCGCCGCGGGCGGATCTCGTCGCGGTCGATCGGGACGCCGCGAATCGGCGTCGGCCGATTGGAAGCGGCCGTTCAATCAGCGCTGGCCGACCGGTCGACCGGGCCAGCGGTTGCCGACGCGTCGGGGAGCCGGAACTCGCCGAGGAGCGCGTCAAGCTCGTCGGCCTTCGAAGACAGCGAGGCCAACTGCTCGCTGACCCCCGACAGCGACGTCGCCTGCTGGTCGGTCGCCGCGGCCGCGGTCCGGGACTCCGCGGCGGTCTCCTCGCCGATAGCGGCGACCTCCTCAACCATCGACACCACGTCCTCGGCCGACTCCGCCTGCTGGTCGGTCGCGTCGCTGATCTCCCGGACGCTGACGTCGACCTCACCAACAACGTCGGCGATGTCCTCGAAGTCGCCCAGCGCGTCCTCGACCGTCTCGACGCTACGGGAGACCTGCTCGCGGGTCTCGCGCACGTCGGCCAGCGTCTTCTCGGAGTCGGTCCGGATGCGCTCGATGCGGTCGGTGATCTCGTCGGCCGCGTCGCCGGTCTCCTCGGCGAGGCTCTTGACCTCGTCGGCGACCACCGCGAACCCGTCGCCCGCCTCGTCTGCGCGGGCGGCCTCGATGGAGGCGTTGAGCGCGAGTAGGTTGGTCTCGGAGGCCACCTCGTCGATGAACGAGACCACCTCGTCGATCTCGGCGATGTCCTCGACCAGCTCCGCGACCGCGTCGGCGGTCCGGTCGATGCCGGCCTCCACCCGGTCGAGCTCGGTCGCGGCCTCGCGGGCGGCATTCCGGCCCGACTGCGCGCGGTCGGCCGCGGTACCCGCTGTTTCGGCCACCTCGTCGGCCGACGCCGCGATCTCCTCGACGGTCGCCGACAGGGTGTTCATCTCGGCGACCGCGTCGTTGAGCTGCTCGGTCTGGCGGGCCGCGCCCTCGGAGATCTCGGCGACCGCGCCGGCCACTTCGTCGCTGGCGCCGCTGACCTCCCTGAGGTCGGCGTCGGCCCGCCGGCTCGCCGTCGCCACCTCGTCGGCGAAGTCGGCGAGTTCGCCCACTGCGTCCGCGAGCGTCGACAGCAGCCCGTTGTAGTTGCGGACGACCCGCTCGTGGAGACCCTCTTCGGCGACGTCCGGGTCGATGGTCGCGGTCAGATCGCCGGCCTGCGCACGCTCGGACGCGTCTCCGAACGACTCGACGAGGCGGCGCAGGTCCGCGGACCGGCGCTCGAGCTCGTCGGTCGTCGCTTCGAGGTCGGCGGTGTACGTCTCGAGGCTCTCGGCCATCCGGTCGAGGGACGCGCCGAACTCGCCGGGCACGTCCTCGTCGAGCGCCGGGTCGTCGAACTCCTGTCGCGAGAGCGCGGCGGCCTGCTCGGCCACGACGCCGAGGTACGCCCGCATGTCGGCGAACGAGGCCACCAGACTCCCGACCTCGTCGTCGCGCTCGGCCTCGGGCACCGGAGCGTCGAGGTCCCCGCCAGCGATGGCGTCGGCCGCCCCCTCGAGCGCCCCGATGGGGTCGGTGATGTCCCGGCGGACCACCAGCACGGTGTTGGCGAACGCGACCGCGGCCGCGGCCAGCAGGCCGACCGTCAGCGCAGTCCGGGCGGCCCCGGAGACGTGGAACGGCAGGACCGCCTGGGCGGCGGAGATGCCGAACTGGATGCCGACCGCGGCCAGTACCTTGCGTTCGACCGACTCGCTCACGCCCAGGCGGTCCATCGACCACCACAGCGCGTCCTCGTACCGGGCGAGGGGTCCTTCCATGGCCCGGCGTACACGTTCGGCTTATTTAAATGGAGACGCGCGTTATCATCGAGTGAAAACAGGTCGGCGGGTCGAGGCGGAGACGGGAGAGCGGGGACGGAGACGGAAGAGCGGGGACGGAGACGGGAGAGCGACGACGAAGACGAGGGAAGGGCGACGAGCGAGCGCAGCGCTCAGATGAGCGCGTCCATCTCGTCGAGGTGGTCGTCGTACACATCGAGCGCGCGCTGGATGGGCTCGGGCGAGGACATGTCGACGCCCGCGGTCCGCAGGAGCTCCAGCGGGTACTCGGTCGACCCGCTCCGGAGGAACTCGAGGTAGTCCTCGGCGGCGTCGCCGTCCGAGGTCAGGATCTCGTCGGCGATGGCGACGGCTGCGCTGATGCCGGTGCTGTACTGGTAGACGTAGTAGGTGTAGTTGAAGAAGTGGGGGATGCGCGACCACTCGCGGGCGATGCGGTCGTCGACGACCGCGGGCTCGTAGAACTCCGCCTTGAGCTCGCCGTAGATCTCGTCGGCGGCCTCGGGGGTCAGCGCCTCGCCGCGCTCGACCAGTTCGTGGGTCCGGTGCTCGAAGTCAGCGAACAGGGTCTGGCGGTAGAGCGTCGAGCGGAACCGCTCGAGGTACTCGTTGAGGACGTGGCGGCGGAACTCGGGGTCGTCGACGGTGTCGAGCAGGTGGCGGGTCAAAAGCGCCTCGTTGACGGTGCTGGCGACCTCGGCCACGAAGATCTCGTAGTCGCTGTAGACGTACGGCTGGGTCTCGCTGGTGAGCTGGGAGTGCAGCGAGTGGCCCAGCTCGTGGGCCAGCGTGAACATCGAGGAGATGTCGTCCTGGTAGTTCATCAGGATGAACGGCTGGGTGTCGTAGGTCCCGCTGCTGTAGGCGCCCGAGCGCTTGTTCTCGGTCTCGTAGACGTCGACCCACCGGGAGTCGAGCCCCTCGCGCACGCGGTCCTGGTAGTCCTCGCCGAGCGCGCCCAGCGCCTCGACGACGTACTCGCGGGCCCGCTCGTACTCGACGTCGGGCGTCTCGCTCTCCGTCATGGGCATGTAGAGGTCCCACATCCGGAGCTCGTCGACGCCGAGGCTCTTGCGCTTGAGCTCGGCGTGGCGGTGGAGCTTGTCGAGGTTGTCCCGGACCGTGTCGACCAGGTTATCGTACACCTCGACCGGGACGTTGGGGCCGTCGAGCGCGGCCTCGCGGGCGGTGTCGTAGTCGTGGATCCGGGCGAGCCGGACGTCCTTCTTGACGGTCTGCTGGTAGGCGGTGCCGATGGTGTTGTGGAACTCGCCCAGCTCGTCGAAGAAGCCCTCGTAGACCTCCCGGCGGAACTCCCGGTCGGGGTTCTTCAGCAGGTTGGTGAAGTTGCTCTGGGTGATCTCGACCGCGTCGCCGTCGGGCTTCTCGACGGTCGGGAACTCCATGTCGGAGTTCATCAGCATGTTGTAGATGTCGCCCGACGCGGCGGTGACCTCGCCGAGCTCGGCCAGCACGTTCTCGACCTCGGCCGACCGGGTGTGGTCGGCCAGCCGGAGCACGTCGTGGAGGTAGTGGTCGTAGGTCTCGAGCCCGTCGGTCTCCTCGATCATCCGGTCGAGCTCGTCGCGGTCGAGGTCCTGGATTTCGGGCTCGACGAAGCTGCTCGCGCTGTCGGCTTGCGAGGCCAGCGACATCCCCCGGGAGGACAGCGCCTGGTAGTGCTGGTCGGCGGTGTTCTCGTCCCGGCGCATCCGGGCGTAGACGACGACCTGCTGGACCTGGCGGAGGATCTCGTCGCGGAGTTCGAGCACCTCGAGCAGGGTCTCGCCGTCCTCGGTGGCCCGGCCCTCGTAGGCCTCGAGGTCCGCGAGCCGGCCCTCGACCTCCTCGTAGGCCGCCTCCCACTCGTCGTCGGTGGCGTAGATGCTCTCGAGGTCCCACTTGTACTCGGCGTCGATCTCGGACCGTTCGGGAACCGAACTCATACACCCCCGTAAGGAAAGACTCACCGTAAGCCTTTGTCATTCGGAAACGGGGTTCCGGGACCCCGATCCGGGACGGTCCGACCGTGCGGTCGACTCGCGTGCCGCCCTGCGGCCCACCGGCCGCGTACCTTTTTGGCGCGCTCGCCACATCGGGACGTATGAGCCGACTCGACCGCGTGCTGGGCGCGGCGTGGACCGACGACTACCCCTGGGAGTTCATCACCAGGCTGACCGAGATCGACAGCCGGATGGCCGGGTCGCCCGGCGAGCGCCGGGCCGCCGACCTCGTCGCCGAGGGGTTCGAGCGCGCGGGCGCACGCGAGGTGGAGATCGAGGCGTTCGAGATGAACAGGTGGTCGCGGGGCGACGCCGAGCTCGCGGTCACCGACCCGGTCGAACGGTCGTTCGAGACCGTCGCGCTGCCGTACTCGCCGGCCGGCGAGGTCCGGGGCGAGCTCGTCGACGCGGGCCACGGCACCCCCGACGAGCTCGACGCGGTCGACGTCGATGGCAGGATCGTGGTCGCCTCGACCACCACGCCGCCGGGGTCGCGGTTCGTCCACCGGATGGAGAAGTTCGGCCACGCCGCGGCGGCGGGCGCGGCGGGGTTCGTCTTCCGGAACCACAAGCCCGGCCAGCTGCCGCCCACCGGGTCGCTCCGGTTCGACAGCGAGGCCGCGATTCCGGGCGTCGGCGTGAGCAAGGAGACCGGCGACTGGCTGACCGACTACGCCGACCGGGGCGCGACCGCCGTCCTCCGGGTCGACGCCCGGACCGAGCCCGGCACGAGCCACAACACCCACGCGCAGCTCGGGCCGGACACCGACGAGGAGATCCTGGTCGTCGGGCACCACGACGCCCACGACATCGCGGAGGGCGCGCTCGACAACGGCTGCGGCATCACCGTGGTGGTGGCGGCGGCCCGCCTGCTCGCGGAACTGGACCCCGACACCAGGGTCCGGGTCGCCGGGGTCGGCTGCGAGGAGGTCGGGCTGCTCGGCGCCGACGCGCTGGCCGAGCGGCTCGACCTCGACTCGGTCCGGGCGGTCGTCAACGTCGACGGCGCGGGCCGGTTCCGCGACCTGCGGGCCCACACCCACGGCTCCGAGGCGATGGAGGAGCTCGTGGAGTCGGTCGCCGACGAGGCCAACCGGCCGGTCGCGGTCCGCGAGCAGGTCCACCCGTTCAGCGACCACTGGCCGTTCCTGAAGCGCGGGGTCCCGGCGCTCCAGCTCCACAGCGAGAGCGGCGAGCGCGGCCGCGGGTGGACCCACACCCACGCCGACACCCGCGACAAGGTCGACGACCGCAACCTGCGGGAGCACGCCATGCTGACCGCGCTGCTGGTCCGGGAGCTGGCCCGGACCGGAGACGTTCCGCGGCCGAGCGCGTCGTCGGTCGCCGGGAACCTCCGGGCCGGCGACTACGAGGAGGGGATGAGGGCCGCGGGCATCTGGCCCGAGGGTTGGGACTGACCCGGGGGTGCGTCGTGCGACGGCGCCCCCTCAGAGGGGTTCGGTCTCCAGAACCGCCACCTCGTCGAGGTCGAACTCCTCCCGGACGGTCCGGGCGTGGTCGTCGCAGTAGTACTCCTCGCAGGTCCGTCCGCGGGGGTACTCGACGACGAGCCGGCGCGTGGCGGGCCGGTCGCAGTCGGCGTCCATCTCGCAGTCGACCATCGCCGGGGGTTCCGCGCCGACGGCAGTAGGTCTGGCGGCGAACCGGTTCGGCCCTACAGCCGGTCTGCGATCCCGCGGGCCACGCGCGCCGCCGTCGCTCGCTCCGCGCCCAGCGCTCCGAACGCCTCGCGGGCGCTCGCCGCGGCGTCCGGGTCGGGCTCGAACTCCAGTTCCGGATAGCCCACGTCGGCCAGCAGGAGGGGGTACGCCGGCGCGGGCGCGACGCCCTCCGGCCCCTCGACGGGGTCGGGACCCAGCACCGTCTCGACCTTCCCCGGCGGCGCGTCGCCGGTCGCGACCGCCCGGACCAGCGACACGACCCGCCGGACCAGCTCGCGGACGAACCCGCCGGCCCGGAGCGTGTACACCAGGTACCCCTCCTCGCGCCGCACCTCCGCGCGCAGGTCTCGCACCGTGTTCTCGTCGTCGGGCGTGAGATTGTGGAAGTCGTGCTCGCCCCGGAGTTCCGAGAGGGCCTCGGCCGCCCTGTCGAGGTCGGCGTCGGGCGCGTAGCAGTGGTAGACGTACTCCCGGTACGCGGCGTCGTGGGTCGCGTGGAAGTCCTCGGCGGCCTCCGCGCTCGCCCACGCCCGGACGCTGGCGGGGAGTTCGCTGTTCAGCGCGGCCGGCGTCAACCAGTCGGGGCACTCGAAGGCGACGGTCTGGGCCGCCGCCGAGACCCCGGCGTCGGTCCGGCCCGCCGCGGCGTAGCCAGCCGGCGTGCCCTCGGCGACGCCGAGGTCCGCGAGCGCGTCGAAGACAGCGCCCTCGACGGTCGGGACGTCGGGCTGGCGCTGGAAGCCGTGGAACGGTCGGCCGTCGTACGCGACTCGGAAGGCCCGCATCACCCGGTAATCGGCGGCGGGGGCAGTTAAATCGGCGGCACTGCGGACCGGGAGTCGGCTCCTCCCGGTCGGGACCGCTCCTCCGGCTGCCCACTGTACGAGGGGTCAACACCGTACGAGGGTTCAAGTACGAAGGCGCGGCCAACCCCGACCGTGACCTGAGCGTCGCCGCGGGGAGGGCGGCGGGAGCGCGGCACGTCTCCTCGCGCGCAGCGGTGCGGGTGCCGCCTGTTCGCCACTCGCGGGACGTCTGTCGACGGATCAGCGGGATTCTCATTCGCGGTCGAACGCGGGTTCTCGCGACCGCGTCCCGGTCGTCTCGACGTCCTCGGTCTCGAGCAGCCGTTCGAGTCGGCGCTCGAACTCCTCGTCGGTGAACTCGCCGCGGGCGTACCGCGCGCGGAGCTCCTCGACGGGATCGTCGCCGACGGTCGCGGCGGACTCCCGTTCGACGTCCACGCCGTCGACCTCGCTCGCGACCCAGGGCAGCGAGTCGCCGAGGATCGCGACCAGCGGGACGAGGATGAAGAACCCGAGGACGAAGATCGTCGGCACCAGGAACTCCAGCCCGACGACAGCGAAGAACGCCGTCAGCCCGAAGGTCAGCACCGACAGCGTCGCGACGAGGGTCTTCTTCTCGAACCGGACGGAGCGCTCGCGCATGTCCGGGGATAGGAGGGAGGGTACCAAAAAGGTTGGACGACCTACTCGAAGTCCTCGTAGGTCGGGCGGGCGACGTCCTCCGGCGGGAACTCGTCGACGGGCACCTGGGTCTGGTCGCCCGACGCCATGTCCTTGACCGTCACGTTCCCGTCGGCCAGGTCCTGCTCGCCGACGATGATGACCGTCTCGGCGCCGATCGAGTCGGCGTAGTCGAGCTGGGCGCCGAAGCTACGGCCCGAGACGTCGGTCTCGACGACGTGGCCCTCCGCCCGGAGGTCGCGGGCGACCTCGGCGGCCACGTCGCGGGTGTCGCCGACCTGCAGGACGTAGTAGTCGGTCGAGAGCTCCTCGTCGGGCCAGACGTCGGCGCGCTGGAGCAGCAGCGTCAGCGTCGCGTCGCCGACCGCGAACCCGACCGCGGGCGTGGGCTGGCCGCCGAACCCCTCGATGAGGTCGTCGTAGCGTCCGCCGCCGAAGATCGAGCGGTTCACGTCGCCGGTCGAGTCGAAGCACTCGAAGACGACCCCGGTGTAGTAGTCGAGCCCCCGGGCCGTGTCGAGCGAGAGCGCGCAGTACTCGCGGGCGCCGAAGTCCGCCGCGGCGTCGAGCACGTCGGTCAGGTTGTCGACCGCCGCCTCGACCCGGTCGGTGCCGGCGAACGCCACGAGGTCGTCGAGGTCGTCCTCGGGCGTGTCGAGCAGGTCGTCGAACTCCTCGGCCTGGTCGTACGAGAGGCCGGCGTCGTTGAGCAGGCCGTAGAACTCGTCCTCGCCGACCTTCTCGTTCTTGTCGACCGCGCGGATCGCGGCCTCGGTGTCGACGTCGGCGTCGAACGCCTCAAGCAGCCCGCCGAGGATGTCGCGGTGGCTGACCCGGAACTCGAAGTCCTCGCTGGTCAGCCCGAGGCCGGTGAGCGCGTCGGCCGCGCACGCCAGCAGCTCGGCGTCCGACTCGGGGGCCGACGAGCCGAAGATGTCGACGTTGGTCTGGTAGAACTCCCGGCGGCGGCCGCTCTGGGGCTCCTCGTACCGCCAGAACGGCCGGGTCGAGAACCACTTGATGGGCTTGGACAGCTCCTGCTGTTTGGCCACCACCATCCGCGCGACGGTCGGGGTGAGCTCCGGCGTCAGCGCCACGTCCCGGCCGCCCTGGTCCTCGAAGCTGTAGAGCTCGTCGACGATCTCCTCGCCGCTCTTGTCGACGTACATCTGCGTTCGCTCCAGGGCGGGCGTACCGATCTCCCGGAACCCGTACCGGCGCGCGGTCGATTCGAGCGTGTCGAACGTCTCCCGGCGCGCGCCCATCTCGCCGGGGTAGAAGTCGCGGAAGCCCTTGATGCGGTCGTACATGGGCAGGGGTTGGGCGAGCGCGCGCTTGAAGCTTTTACTTCGCGTCCGTCTTGCCGGACGACCGACGCCGGGGACGGAGACGGCCGGCCCGTCAACTCAGGCCGTTCACGTAGGTCTGGGTGTGGTCCGGGAACACATCGGCGACGGCGTCCTCGCCGTGTTCGCGGGCGAGCAGCGCCCGCAGCTCGGCCTCGTAGTCGGCCTTCGGGATCTCCTCGCTCGGGCCGACCGTCACGTCGAGGGTCTCGTCGACGAGGGCGTCGACCGCGCCGCGGCCGAACCCCGACAGCGGGACGATGTAGTCGATGCCGTGGCGGTCCTCGAGGCTCTGGGCCTGGGCCCGCGACACCGAGGGGACCCGGTCGTCGCGGCGGCTGCCGTCGGCGACCGCGTCGAACGACATCCCGGCGACGAGCTCGAGCGCGTGGAGGTGGACCTGCTGGATGCCGTTCCGGGGGTAGCCGTCCTCGACCATCTGGGCGACGGCGCGCTCGGCCACGTCGGGGTCCAGATCGACCGTCTCGAACGCGAAGCCCAGGCGGTCGGCGGTCCGGCGGGCGTGCTCCCAGGCGTCGTCGACGCCGAACGTGGCGGTGACGAGCGTCACCTCGTAGAAGTCCTCGAGCAGGAGCGCGGCCAGCGTCGAGTCCTTCCCGCCGCTGTAGAGCAGTCCGAGCTCCATCCCTACCGGCGGCGGATGTTGAAGCTCTTCGAGTCGGGCTTGAGTTCGCGGAGGAGCTCTTTCATCTTGTCCTCGTCGATCTTGCCGTTCACGCGGCCGCTCTGGGCCAGCGCGAGGATCTGGCGCTCGACCTTGTCGGCGAAGTCGGGCTTGCTCATCCGGACGGAGTTGAGCCGCTTGCGCGCGCCGTCGGTGAGGTGCTGGCGGAGCAGCGCCTGCTTCTGGGCGTCGGCCTGCTGCTGGGCCTGCTCCTGGGCCTCGCCCTGGTCGGCCTGCTCCTGCATCTCCTGCATCTTCTGCTTGCGGAGTTCCTCGAGTCGCTCGTCGTCGGGCTGGTCGCTCATGCGTTACCACGACGTTATCGCCCGCGGCCAAAAATGATTACGGAGCGGCGATGTTACTCGGCGAGTTCGAGGCGGACGGGGAGAAGTGCCGCCGGTCGGTTACGCGTAGCGCTCGAGCTCCGGCCGGTCGAGGTCCTCCATGACCTCGCCCGCGGTGTCGTCGAGCAGGCTGCGACCGTCGCCGGTCACGATGCGGCCCGCGCTGCCCTCGGTGTCCACGAGGCCCTCGTCCTCGAGCTGCTGGAGCATCGTCCGGATGAGCTTCCGGCTGCCGTCCGTCCGGTGCTCGGGGGCGACCTGGTAGCGGTTCGAGCCGTCCTTCTTGTCGCCGTACTGGGTCGCGAGCCGCTCGACGCCGATGGGGCCGTCGGTGGCGACCTTCCGGAGCAGGCTGGCGGCCCGGCGGTGCCAGAAGTTCTCCTGCTCGGGCGGGAGCTCGCGGCCCTCGCCGGTCTTGACGTACGTGGCCCAGTCGGGTTCGTCGAATCGGTCCTCGAGCTTCGCGGCGACCGCGTCGATGAGGTCGTCCGCGGGAACGTCGTAGAGCGTCGTCATACCCACGAATTCCGTTCCGCGGCGTTTAAAGGCATCGTTAGCGTCCCGACCCTGCACTCCGTTTCCACCCGCCGGTGGCGTTCAGTCGCTCGCCGAACCGTGGACGTTGTCGGCCTCCAGCATCGCGGTGGCGCTCCCGCCGAGCAGGACCGGGAGGATGTAGGTCGCCCCGCGGTGGAGCACCGCCGCGGCCGCCGCGGTGCCGGCGTCGACGCCCGTGATGGGGACGATGAGCAGGATGAGCGCCGCCTCCACCCCGCCGAGGCCGCCCGGCAGCGGCGTGACGCCCGCGACGCTGCCCAGCGGGACGATGAACAGCGCGGCGGCGAACGGGACGGCGTGGCCGAGCGCGAGCAGCGAGAGCCACAGCGACACCGACAGCAGCAGCCACCCGAGCGCCGAGAACGACAGCGCGAGCGCGAGCTGGTGGTGGTCGCCCGCGACCCGCTCCAGCGCCTCGAAGAACCCCTCGATGCGGCGCCGGACCCCGTCCTCGTCCGGCGGGTCGACCCGCGGGACGACCCGGCCGACCGCCCGGCCGACCGGTACGGCGACCCCGGCCACCGCGCCGGCGACCCGGTGGCGGTTCCGCCAGCCGAGGTACGCGGCCAGCGGGACAGCGAGCGCGAGGACGAGCAGCGCCGCCGCCGCGAGTTCGACGCGGTCGCCCACCGCGAACTGGGTGGTGTAGTAGCCCACGCCGAGCAGCGCGAACGAGATGGAGGGGACGAAGTTGAGCGTGTCGACGCTGGCGACCGCCGCCAGCCCGTTCTCGTACTCGGTGCCGGTCGTCCGCGAGACCAGCAGGGCGCTGAACGGCTCGCCGCCGGCCTGGCCGAACGGGGTGATGTTGTTGGCGAACGTGGCGCCCGCGAACAGCAGGAACGACCGCCAGACAGACACCTCGACCGCGATGACCGAGAGGACGGTGCGGAGCGCCAGGCTCCACGCGAACAGCCAGCAGATCGCCACGACCCCGACCGCCGCGACGAGCCAGGGGTCGGCCCGCGACAGCGCCGACGCGACGTCGTCCAGTCCGACGACCGAGTACAGCGCCAGCAGGACGACGGCGCCGGCGCCGAACCCCACGAGTATCGAGCGCGCGTCCCCGAAGTCTACGTCCATTGGGTCCACAGATGGCGGGTCGGGGCTTGAAGGCACCGAAGCCGAGTCACGTCAGGTTGCGGACTGGTCGGGCAGACCGCAGACTCCGACCCGATATCCGCCGGCGGTTGCGGGGTAAATCGCGTGGCGGCCGACAGAAACCGACTTTAACCAGAGCGAATAGTACCCCGAGTATGGACGCCTACGAACTGGACGACGTGGACAAGACCATCCTCTACTATCTCCAGCAGGACGCCCGCAACAGCACCAGCACGGACATGGCCGAGGAGCTGGACATCGCGGCCAGCACCGTGCGCAACCGGCTCGCGCGGATGGAGGAGGAGGGCGTCATCGAGCAGTACGTCCCCCAGCTCGACTACGAGAAGGCGGGGTTCCAGCTCCGGGTGCTGTTCACCTGCACCGCGCCCGACGACGCGGAGAACTTCGGCCAGGACGTGCTCGAACAGGAGGGGGTCGTCGCGGTCCGCGAGCTGCTGGCCGGCACCGAGAACCTCCACGTCGAGGCGGTCGGCACCGACACCGACCACCTGACCGACATCGCCGACTCGCTCCGGGAGCTGGGGCTCGACATCGTCCGGTCGGACGTGCTGAAGACCCAGCTCCACCAGCCGTTCGCCCACTTCGGCACGGCGGTCGAGGCAGAGGAGGGGAACTGACGGGTCTCGCTCGGCCCCGCCATCGGGGTCGGCCCCAGTCGTAGTTGTCAATATGCCAATCTCGAGCCCGTTTCGAAGACGAGTCGTTACGTATCCCCCATTTTTATGCGGCTCTGTCCGCACGCTCCGAACGACTGATGGTCGGGAACGAGACCCCCGCGGTCAGCGAACGCCTCGTCTCGAAGCTGGCCGACCGGAAGGACACCGCTCCGGTCGACCTCACCCCGCCCCTCTACGACACCATCGACCTCGAGGCGCTGGACGCGCTGTTCGCTTCGCGGAGCGACGGCAACCGCCGCGACGGCGTCGATCACGTCGAGTTCGACTACGACGGCTACAGGGTTCGGGTCGCGAGCGACGGCGCCGTCACCGTCTCCCGGCCGGCCGAGACGACGTTCGAGTTCGACTGCGCGTTCTGCGACGCGGTGATCGAGGCGGCCAGCGTCGAGACGATTAAGGACAGCGCGCGGGCCCACCTCGAGAACAACCACGGCGACGAGCTGACCGACGTGTTCGCGGTGGCGTTCAGCGGCCGGCAGTGCCGGAACGACTGCGGCTACACGTTCCCCGACCGCCTCGACGAGGTGGCCGACTTCGACTGCCCGGCCTGCGGCCACGACAACTTCCCGGCGTTCGTCCGGCAGTACGTCTACTGGCGGATCGAGAAGACGTAACCGCCGGGTGACCGGCCGATGCGGCGGGTCGCGTGCGCTTCCGTCGATCGGGCGACGCCGCCCCGCCTGTCGCCGCGCGCCGATACCGCAGCCCTTTCGTTCCGGCCCCGCGACCACTCGGCATGGACGAGCGGGCCGCACTCACGCTTCTCGCCGACAGCCTCCCGCACGCGGGCGACGACGCGGCGGTCGTGGACGGCCAGGTCCTGACGACCGACATGCTCCACGAGGCGACCGACTTCCCGGCGGGGACCACCCGGTACACCGCCGGCTGGCGGTCGGTCGGCGCGTCGCTGTCGGACGTGGCCGCGATGGGCGCCGCGGCCACCGCCGCGGTCGCGGTCTACGCCGCGCCGGCGTTCGACGGGGACGACCTCCGGGCGTTCGTCGCGGGGGCAAGCGACGTCTGCGAGGCGGTCGGCGCGGAGTACGTCGGCGGCGACCTCGACGAGAGCCGGGAGTTCACCGCGGCGACCACCGCGCTCGGCCGGACCGACGACCCCGTGCGCCGGTCGGGCGCGAGCCCGGGCGAGCGGGTCTGCGTCACGGGCACGCTCGGGCGGAGCGCCGCGGCGCTCGCGCTGTTCGAGCGCGGCACCGCCGAGGAGGACGGCGCGGTCGGAGAGCGAGGCGAGTCGGAGGGAGCCGACACCGAACGAGACGACGCCGGGTGCGACGACATCGAGCGCGCCAACGACCTGTTCCGGTTCGAACCCAGGGTCGCGGCGGGCCGGGCGATCGCGCCCCGCGCCACCGCGATGATGGACTCCAGCGATGGGCTCGCGCGGTCGCTCCACCAGCTCTCCGAGGCAAGCACCTGCGGGTTCTCGGTCGCGTGGGACGCGGTGCCCGTCGACGACGCGGTCCGCGAGCTGGCCGACGACGAGGCCGAGGTGCGCGAGTACGCGGCGTTCTTCGGCGAGGACTTCGAGCTCGTGTTCACCGTCCCGGAGAGCGACCTGGCCGCGGTCCGGGAGGCGTCGCCGACGCCGATTTCGGCGATCGGGGAGGTCACCGAGTCCGGGGTCGAGATGGACGGCGAGCCGCTGCCCGACCGCGGGTACACCCACGGCGAGGGGTAGTACGGCGAGGAGTAGTACGGCGAGAAGGAGTGCAAGGGACCTGCGCGGAGGTGGACCTGCGAGAGGAAAGAGCGATCACGCGATGATCTCGATGGGGACCGGCGTGAAGCAGAGCACGCCCAGTACGAAGGTCAGGACGCCGACGGCCTTCCGGGCCGGGTCGAGCCCCTCCTCGTCGATGGGGTTGGCCGGGCCGACGTAGGCGACGTACGTCGCCAGCAGGCCCCAGAACACCCACAGCACCGACGCGTTGCTCACGTTCTCGACGTAGAAGACGTAGGCCGCCAGGCCGAACAGCGCGACCGGGACCAGCGCGGCGACCCGCTCCTGCTGCTCGCCGAGCATCGCCCGGACGATGTGGCCGCCGTCGAGCTGGCCGACCGGGATGAGGTTGAGGAACGTGATGAACATCCCGACCCAGCCGCCGATGACGACCGGGTTGACCGCCTTGCCCGGCCCGTAGCTCGTCGGTTCGCCGACGATCCACGCGATGAGCTCCAGCAGCGGCGGGTAGCCGAACTCGACCTGTATCGTGTTCGGGCTGTTGACCATCCGCATCGGGACCTCCTCGGGCCGGAGCGACAGCCCGATGGCGGTCACGACGACGGTCGCCACCAGCCCGGCGAGCGGGCCGGCGACCCCGATGTCGAACAGCGCCTCGCGGTCGGGCATCTGGCCCTTCATGCGGATGACCGCGCCCATGGTTCCGATGAGCGACGGCATCGGGATGAAGTACGGCAGCGTGGCGTCGACGCCGTGGTACCGGGTCATCACGTAGTGGCCCAGTTCGTGGGTGAGCAGCACACCCAGCACCGCGGCGGCGAACGGCCACGCCCGGAGGACCGCCAGCGGGTCGGCCACGGCGTCGATGTGGTACCACGCGGCGCCGGCGTACAGCGTCGAAATCACCGTCAGGACGAAGAGCACGACGTTGGTCCACGGGATGCCGTCGATGCTGTTGTCGGCGGGTTCGGCCACGAGGACGTACTCGCCGGTCTCGGTGGTCAGCTGCACCTCGTAGCCGTGCTCGCGGAACAGCGGCCACGCGGCCTCGAGGAGTCGCTCGCGGGGCACCCGCGGTTCGCCGTAGTAGACGAGCCGGTCGCCGTCGCGGCGGGCCTCGTACACCCGGAAAACGCCACTCAACCGTTCGAGCGATGGACCGTCGGCGGGCGGGTCGGTCGAACCCATTCACGTCGCGGTACGACGCGAACGCTGATAAACCCCCGGACGGAGCGGCGGAGACGCGGCCGGACTCGCTCCGTTCGGTCGGATCGGCGCAAAGACTGAAAGGTTCCGGCGCGTAGCAGTCTCGTATGAGTACGGGTGAACGAGCGCATGCCGGAGTGTGAGCACTGCGGCGCGTCGTTCGACGACGAGGACGCGTACGTGAGACACCTCGGCGACGAGCACGCCGACGACCTCGGCCCGATCGAGAGCCGTCGGGTCGCCGAACTGGAGTCCGACGGCGGCGGCCGCGACGCCGTGATGTACGGGGCCGGGCTGGGCGCGCTGGCGCTCGGCGGGCTGCTGGCGTACCTGCTGTTCTTCTCGGGCGGCGCCGGGACCACCGACCCGAGCGCGGCCGGCGGGCCCACCGACGTGGGGTCGGTCCACTACCACGGCACCATCAACGCGACCATCGGCGGCCAGCAGCTCGACTTCAGCCGCCAGCAGTTCCAGCTCCAGGACAGGGCCTTCCACTTCGAGAACGGGCAGGGACAGCGGTGGCACGCCCACGCCAAGGGGGTGACGCTGGCCTACGCGATGCAGACGCTCGGAATCAACGTGACGGACGACACCGTCGCCTACGACGGGACGACCTACGGCGATGACCCCGGCGAGTCGGTCACGATAACGGTGAACGGCGAGCCGGTCACGCCCTCGGAGTACGTCCTCCAGCAGGGCGACCGCGTCCGCATCGTCGCGAACGCCTCGGGCTGAGCCTCGGCTCAGGACCTATTCCATCGGCGCGGGCGACGGCGGCACCCGTCGCTTGTGCTCGCTGCGCTCGTACATCCCCCGGACGCGCCGGACCTCCTCCTCGGTGACGCCCTCGACCTCGCGAGCGGTCGCGGCGACCGAGAGCGGGCCGTCGACGTGGAGCGCGAGGACGGCGTCGAGCGTGTCGTAGCCGATGCCCAGCTCCTCCTCGTCGGTCTGGCCGGCCCAGAGGCCCGCGGTCGGGGTCTTCTCGACCAGCTCGTCGGGGACGCCGACGTGGGCGGCGAGCTGGCGGACCTGCTGCTTGTAGAGGTTGCCGATGGGGTGGCAGTCGACCGCGCCGTCGCCGTACTTGGTGAAGTAGCCGACCAGCGCCTCGCTCCGGTTGCCGGTGCCCAGCACGATTGCGCCCTCGTGGTTGGCGACGAGGTAGTTCAGGACGGCGCGGGTCCGGGCCCGGGCGTTGCCGACCGCCATCCGGTCGTCCTCGGTCTCGGGGAAGACGTCGAGGAGCCGGTCGACGATGGGGTTGATCTCGACGACGTCGTAGGGGATGCCCAGCTCCTGGGCCACCCACTCCGCGTCGCTCATGTTCTCCTCGTCGCTGACCTCGCCGGGCATGACCAGCCCGCGGAGGTTCTCCTCGCCGAGCGCCTCGACCGCGAGGTAGGCCGTGAGCGTGCTGTCGATTCCCCCGGAGAGCCCCAGCACGGCCTGGTCTGCGCCCGCCGCGTCGACCGTATCGCGGACGAACCCGACGATGTGTTCCCGGCGCGCCTCGAGTTCCGACTCGGAGAATCGCAGGTCTGGCATGGGCGAGGATAGGCCCGGCGCCGACTAAAAGACGCTGGTGGGCCGGAATTTCTGGACGTTTGCAGGGTTCGGGGGCGGCGGTGCGCCGCGAAGCGCTACGTTCAAGTGGCGGGCGGGCGAACGATTCGGTTGCAGGAAGCGCGCCGGTGGTCTAGTGGTAGGACATGAGCTTCCCAAGCTCATAGCCCGGGTTCAATTCCCGGCCGGCGCACTCCACCTTCTACGCCCACTGCCAAACAAGAGGGATTCGTCCGACTACGTCAGATTTCCACGAACCCCAGGTACACCTCGCCCGACTCCGAGACGTGGACCGACAGCGCCTCGTCGGGATCGCGGTCCGCGACCTCCCACCGCCGGGTCGCGGTCTCGTCGCCGACCGACACCGCAGCCTCGTACGTACCGACGCGGGGGAAGTCGACGCCGAAGGTCGACGACTCGTTCGGCCCGAGCCGGATCGACTCGTCGAACGCCACGGCCGAGCCGTTCGCGGCCGCGATGCGGACCGTGACGTTGCGGGCGGTCGGCCCGGCGTTCGACACCCGGAGCTCGTAGCCGACGTCCCTGTCGAACGTCGCCCGGGTCGCGGTCTCGTTTCCGGTTCCCGTCGTCCGCCGACTCGTCCGTTCGGCCGGTTCGACGGTCGCGGTCGCATCGGTCACCGCGGAGCCGGTCGTCCCGCTCGCCCCGGTTTCCGTCGTTCCCGCGGCCGACGCCTCGCTGACGGCCGTACCGCCGGTCTCGGTCCCTGCGGTCCCAGTCCCGACTGTCGCGCCGTCGTCGGTGTCGGGCGGCGCGGCGATCACCCGCTCTGAGTCCGTCGTCGTCTCGCCGGTCCCGCCTGCCCCCGGCGCGCCGGTGGGCTCGTCGGTCGACTCCCCCTCGGCGAAGGGGCCGGCACACCCGGCGACGAGCACGCAGACCACCAGCGCCGCGGCCGCTGTCCCCCTGAGCATCGACGGTCCGTACGGGCAATCCCGGCAAGTGCCTTGTGGAGCGACCCGGTCACTCGCCGGCGTCGGCGACCAGGTCGAGCAGTTCGGCGGTCGCCGACTCGTCGAACCGCATCGGGCGGCGCCACCACGGCCCCTTCCCGGAGTCGCTGGAGAGGTCGGTCACCACGCGGTTGGCCGTCGCCCCGCGCTCGGGCGAGCTCAGCGGGACTGCGGTCTCGTAGAGGCCCGACGCCGCCTCGTCGCCCGCGAGCAGGACCGCGGCGTCGAACTCCTCGCGCTTGACGTGGGCGTTGTTCCGGAAGCGCCCGCGCTCCCCGGCGGAGAGGTCGGCGTACTCGTCGCCCGCCACCGGGTCGCGCGCGAGGCGGAACTGGCCGACGAGGTAGGCGCCCCAGTCGGGCGAGATCCACTCGCGCTCGGGGGTGCCGCGAGTCGTCAGCGTCGCGTAGAACAGGACGTAGTCGCCCGCCTCCAGGTCGAGCAGCGGCCGGGCCTTCACGCCGTGGGGGTCGCCGTAGGTGTAGCGCTCGCACTCGGGGTACTCGGCGAACTCCGGGTCGAGGTGGACGGGCGCGTCGGCGGTCCCGTCGGGCAGGTCGGTGTCGAGCGAGAGGTCGGCGTAGGTCGGCACCGGTTCGCCGGTCGGCGCCTCCTCGGGGATCGGGACGAACTCGAAGCGCCCGTCCGGATAGATCGGTCCGCGGACGCCGGGTGCGTTGGTGTTGGCTCCGACGTTGATCGCGACGGCGCGGGGCATACGACCGACTCCGCGCCCCGGCGGGAAAAGCCCGTCTCTCGGCCGCGGCCGCTCACCGGGCCGACATCGGGTTCACGCAGTTGCGGCAGTAGGTGTACCCGGTGTCGTTCTCCGCCCCGCACTGGGGACACACCACCACGGACGGGTCGTCGCTTCGCTTCCGGTCGGCGAGGTCCCGGACCTCCTCGAGGGTGGCCCGCTCCCGGTTCGGCGGCGTCGAGCGGAACAGCGGCGCGTCCTCGTCGCTCCTGAGATACCGGTAGATCAGCAACTGGAGCAGGGAGAACAGGAGCACGTAGAGGACGATCCAGCCCCAGACGCCCATATCGTGGTATACGGTGTCATGGTACTTTGGTCTTCCGTCGGTCGGACCGCAGGGCGGACCGATCTCACTGCGGACGCGGGTCGATTTCACAGCGGGCGCGGACCGATTTCACAGCAGACGCGGGCCGACCGTCCGCGCGGGGCCGGCGGGGCTCCCCGCCGCGGTCGCGGCGACGGACCGCCAACGATTAACCGGCGGAGTCGACAGCGGTACGCATGGAGCGACGACGGCGGATGCGGTATCTCGCGTGGGTCGTGCTGCTGCTGGGTGCGGTGCTGGTCGCCCAGTGGGCGGTCGCCGGCCAGGGCGTCTCGGCCGCGTCGTCCGACGGCGCGTACGAGGGCCACACCCTCATCAGCGTCCAGAGCTACGGCCTCGACGGGAAGCTGATCGAGGTCGACGAGCACGGCGAGGTCGTCTGGTCGTTCGACCCGCCGAACTCCCGGGTGTTCGACGCCGAACAGCTCGCGAACGGCAACTTCCTCGTGGCGGTCACCACGAAGCGCTCGCCCGCCGAGTGTCCGGCCGACCAGCTGCGGGTCGCCGCCGAGCAGTGCATCGAGGCCCGCGTGCTGGAACTCGACCCCGAGACCAAGGAGGTCGTCTGGAAGTACACGTGGTACGACGAGTACATCACCCACCACGAGGTCCACGACGTCGACCGGCTGCCGAACGGCAACACCGCCGTCGTCGACATGGGCAACGACCGGGCGTTCGTGGTGAACGAGTCGGGCAACGTCACGTGGGAGTGGCACGCCGAGAACCACCTCGGAACGGGGACCGAGTTCCGCGAGCGGTACGGCGGGCCCCCGAACCCCGGCGGCGAGGCCGACTGGACCCACGTGAACGACATCGACAGGCTGGAGAACGGCAACTTCCAGCTCTCGGTCCGGAACTTCGACGTCGTCGTCGAGGTCGACCGCGAGACGAAGGACATCGTGAACGTCGTGGGCGAGCCCGGCAACACCTCGGTGCTCGACCACCAGCACAACCCCTACGAGCTGCGGAACGGGACCGTGCTGGTCGCCGACAGCGGCAACGACCGCGTGGTCGAGCTCAACGCCACCACCGACGAGGTCGTCTGGCAGTACGGCGGCCGGGGACTGCTCCACTGGCCCCGGGACGCCGACCGGCTGCCGAACGGCAACACCCTCATCGTGGACACGTTCAACAACCGCGTCGTCGAGGTGAACGAGCGCGGCGAGGTGGTCTGGCGCTACTCCGGCGTCCGGATGCCCTACACCGCCGACCGGCTCTCGGTGCCCGAGGAGGACCACGAGACGGTGCCCGGTACCGAGCTCCGGAGTCGATACGTGGGCACCGGCAGCTTCCGGAGCGCGCTCAAGCAGGCCGAGGCCTACGCCGCGTTCGTGTTCCCGGCGTGGGTGAAGCTGCCGGAGCTGCTGACGCTGGCCGGGATGGCGCTGGGCGCGCTGTGGCTGCTGGCGGAGGGCGCCGTCGCGGTCCTGTTCGCCGAGTGAGCGGGGACGGTTCGCGGCGATCAGTTCAGACCGGGTGAAACCAGTTCAGACCGGCTGAATCCGCAGCACCCGGTCGTCCTGGGGCGCGGGCGTCCCCCTGCCGTCCCGGTTGCTGGTCGTGACGTAGAGGTGGTCGTCGGGCCCGGTGAAGACGGTCCGGAGCCGGCCGTACTTCCCGTCGAGCAGGCGCTGCTGCTCGACCACGCGGTCGTTCTCGTCGATCCGGACCCGGTGGAGGTGGGTGCCGGCCAGCGTCCCGAAGAAGAAGTCGCCCCGCCAGCTCTCGATGGGCCCGTCGTAGAATGTCGCGCTCCCGGGCGCGATGGTGGGGGTGTACGCCGCGATGGGGTCGGCGAACCGGTCGCCGTCGGTCGGGCCCATCGCCTCGGGCCAGCCGTAGTTGCTCCCGGCCCGGAGCACGTTTATCTCGTCGTCGGTGTCGGGGCCGTGCTCGGTGCTGAACAGCGTCCCGTCGCGCCACGCGAGCCCCTGCGGGTTCCGGTGGCCGAGGGTGAACACCGCGGTCCCGAAGGGGTTGTCGGGGTGGGGCTCGCCCTCGGGAGTCAGCCGGAGGACCTTCCCGGCCGGCGACGAGCGGTCCTGGGCCAGCGACCCCCGGCTCGCGTCGCCGGTCGTCACGTAGAGCGCCCGGTCGGACGGCGACGACCCGGCCGGCCCGAAGGCGATGCGGCCGCCGTCGTGGATCGACGAGGCCGGAATCCCGTCGCGGACGACCGACTCGCGGGCGAAGTCCTCGGAGACGCGGTGGCGCACTACCCGGTTCGCGAGGCCGTCGTCGCCCTCGTAGGTCTGGTAGGTGTACGCGAGGTCGGGGTCCGCCGGGTGGAGGGCCAGCCCCAGCAGGCCGCCCTCGCCGCGGGCCGCCACGACGTCGGTGAGGTCGGCGACCTGCTCCTTGCGGCCGTTCTCCGCGGCGACCCGCTGGATCCGGCCCGGCCGCTCGGTGAGGTAGAGGTCGCCGTCGGGCGCGAACGCCGCGCCCCACGGCACCTCCAGCTCCATCGTCACCGTCTCGGTGCGGAACCGGGTCCGCTCGGTGGTCGTGGTCGGCTGGTCGCCGGCGGTCCGCAGGCAGCCGGCCGCGCCGACCGCGCCGACCGCCGCCGTCACCGACCGCAGGTAGGCGCGCCGCTCCATGCGTCGGGCAACGGGTCCGCGGGAGAAAAGTAGCGTGGTTCGGCGGTGCGGTCGCTGTGCGGGGAACCGGAAACGCGACGTGCGGACGGGGACTGCACGGCGGAAAAGGACGATAGGGGGAGGCGAGCCGTCCGAAAGGGGACCAGACGGACGGCGCACGCGAACGGTTCGACGGCGGGCGGAACGGGCGCCTACGCCGGGCTGACGCGCCAGGTCGTCGCGGACGTGTACGACCACTTCTCGATCTCGAGGTCGGTCGCGGAGTCCTTGAGCTTCACCATCAGCGCGCCGATCTCCTTGGCCGAGAGGTCGACCTCGTCCGCGATGAACTTGCTCTTGAAGTACATCTCGCCGTCGTCGGCTTTGCTCCGGAGGAACTGCTTGAGGCGCTGTTCCTTGGACTGCGGTTCGGGAGCGTCGGAGGGCTGCGTTGTCGCGCTCATCGTCGTTTCCCCGTAGGCCTCCGGGGGTGATATAAAGGGGAGACGGTTAGGGTCGTTTTCCGCGGATTCGAGTAACGGAATCGACACGAGGCGGGAAAATCGGGTGAAATCGACTTTTTACGACGTTTTCTGAGGCCCGTTTATCGTTCAAAACCACCTCTAATGCTTTGTTTCCGATTCGGGAAATCGCCCCGGAACGTCGTGCGAACGACTGACATCCGGGCGAGGCCGGTCCGCGACTGGCCGGGGCCATCGGGTCGTTTCGCGCGTCGACCGGTCGCCCGCGCTGTCGGTTTGTCGACCGCGCCGCCGACCGGTCACCCACAGTGACCCGCCGCTCCCCGTCGGAGTCGTCGGCGAAGGTGTGACGAGAAGCGTCTGAGCCGGGTTACTGGCGCTCGTGGACCCAGAACTGCTCGCCGGTGGTGACCTCCTTCTTGAAGATGGGCACCTCGTCCTTGAGCCGGTTGATGCCGTCCTCGACCGTCCGGAACGCCTCCTCGCGGTGGCCCGCCAGCACCACGACGAACACGATGTCCTCGCCGTACTCGATGACACCGGTCCGGTGGTGCATCGCCACCTCGTGGACGCCCTCCCGGTCCTCGAGTTCGGCCTCGATGGCGGCCATCCGGTCCTCGGCGACGCCCTCGTACTTCTCGAACTCGAGGAACTCGGTCGGCTCGTCGTCGGGGTCCTCCTTCGCGCGCACGCGGCCGGTGAAGGTGGCGATGGCGCCGGCGTACGGCGCGTCGTCGGACCGCTTGACCCGGGCGACCAGCGATTCGAGCGTCTCGTACGGGTCGGTCTCATCGAGCAGTCGCCGGACCTCTGCCGGGTCGACGTCGGCGGGCGAGTCGACCGCGAGCAGCGTCTCGTCGGGTTCGTCCTCGTCCGTCTCGTCCCGGTCGTCTGTCTCCCCTTCGGGCGCGGCGGCAGAGCCGTCATCGACGACGATCCGGGGGACGTCCGCGTCGCGAAAGCCCACGAGGAGGGCGTAGTCGTGGTCGGGCGCGAGGTCGTCGAGAAGGTCCGACAGCGACAGGTCTCGACCCGTCGCCGACCAGCCGCCCTGTGTGAACTCGAACTTCGCCGCGGCGGGGCCGCCGTGCCGCTCGACGTCGGTGTCGGTCCGGTGGACCTCGGCGACGCGGCCGTCCTCGCCCAAGCGCTTCGCCAGTCGGTCGGCGACCGCCCGCGCCGCCGCGTCGGGGCCGACGACGCTCAGTACGTGCATGGTGGATGGAAGGACCGGAGTGCGTTTGTAGCCTTCGGTGGGTTCGGAACCGGACAGGGCAGGACCGGCGAGCGGCGACCGACGGGGCGACGCCAGAGAGCGACCGGGCGGTCGTCGCGTCTTCCCCGAAAACGCCGCGACGGCGCTCCCGACGGTTGGCAATCCTTAAGGCCGCGTCCCGGCTACTCGGCGACAGAATGAAAGTAGTCGTCTCCATCGGCGGGAGCGTCCTCGCGCCGGACCTCGGGTCCGAGCGCGTCCGCGACCACGCCGACGTGATCGAGGACCTCGCCGCGGAAGGCTGCACCATCGGCACCGTCGTCGGGGGCGGCGGCGTCGCCCGCGAGTACATCGGCGCGGCCCGGGACCTCGGCGCCAACGAGATCGAGCTCGACGACATCGGCATCGACGTGACCCGGCTCAACGCCCGGCTGCTCATCGCGGCGCTGTCCGAGCAGGCCGCCCCGAGCCCGCCGGAGGACTACGAGTCGGCCGGCGCCGCGATGCACCGCGGCGACATCGCGGTCATGGGCGGCGTGACGCCCGGCCAGACCACCGACGCCGTGAGCGCCGCCCTCGCGGAGTACGTCAACGCCGACCTGTTGGTGTACGCCACCAGCGTCCCCGGCGTGTTCAGCGACGACCCCAACGAGACCGACGACGCCCGGAAGTACGACGAACTCACCGCCGGTGAGCTGGTCGACGTCATCGCGGGCCTGGAGATGAACGCCGGGAGCTCGGCGCCGGTCGACCTGCTGGCGGCTAAGCTCATCCAGCGGTCTGGCGTCCGCACCATCGTCCTCGACGGCACCGAGCCCGAGCGCATCGCCGACGCGGTCCGGTACGGCGAGCACGACGGCACCGACATCGTGCCCGAGGGCGCGGACGAGCAGATGACCTACTGGGTCGGCGACGAGCGATGAGCGACGACCCCGAAAACGACGACGCGGCGACGGAGCCGGACCGCCGGGAGGCGGCCCGCGAGATGCACCCCGACGACGACCCCTACGTCCTCCAGGGACCCCAGCCCCACGCGTTCTGGGCCGAATCGGTCGCCGAGAAGATACTGGCACGCGAGCCCGACGACCCCATCGTCATCAAGGGCGGCATCTCGCCGTCGGGCGTCCCGCACCTCGGCAACATGAACGAGATCGTGCGGGGCTACTTCGTCGCGGAGGCGCTGCGCGACCGGGGCCGGGAGGTCCGACAGGTGTTCACCGCCGACGACCGCGACCCCCTGCGCAAGCTCCCCCGGAAGCTCGCCGACCTCGACGGCAACGTCGTGGAGCTCGGCGACGTGAACGCCGGCGCGCTCGGTCGCAACCTCGGCAAGCCCTACACCGACATCCCGGACCCCTTCGAGTGCTGCGACTCGTACGGCGAGCACTTCTCGAACCTCATCGAGCGCAGCGCCGAGCTGCTCGGCATCCCGGTCGAGATGGTCTCGAACACCGAGCTCTACGAGTCCGGCGAGTTCGAGGACGTCACCCAGTTCGTGCTCGAACACCGCGAGGAGGCCCGCGAGGTGCTGGGCCACTACCAGGACAAGGTCGACGAGGAGTACGTCCCGTTCAACCCCGTCTGCGAGGAGTGCGGGAAGCTGACCGAGACCGTGACGGCGGTCCACCTCGGCGACGAGCCGGCGGACACCGCGGTCGAGTACGTCTGCACCGACATGGAGGCCGGCGACCGGACTATCGAGGGCTGCGGCCACGAGGGCACCGCCACGCTCCGGGAGGGCAAGCTGCCGTGGCGCTTCGAGTGGCCCGCCCAGTGGCAGGTGCTGGGCGTCGACCACGAGCCGTTCGGCAAGGACCACGCCGAGGGGTCGTGGCCCAGCGGGAGCGACGTCGCCCGGAACGTGCTCGACGTCGAACCGCCGGTGCCGATGGCCTACGAGTGGTTCACCCTCGACGGCGAGCCGTTCTCCTCGTCGTCGGGCCACGTCATCATGGTCCAGGACGCCCTGGAGCTGATCGAACCCGAGGTGCTGCGGTACTTCTTCACCAAGGACCCGAGCAAGGCCCGGGACTTCAGCGTCGAGCACCTCGACCACCTGGTCGACGAGTTCGACGCCTTCGAGCGGGACTACTACGACGACGGCGAGCGCGACGGTGACGACGAGGAGCGAAGTGACGCCGACGAGAAGGCCGACGAGATCGCGAAGGCGGCCTACCCGCCGACCATCCGGCCGACCGTCGCGGCCCGCTTCGACGAGGACGGCGACCCCGTCGCCGACCCCGAGCGAGCCAGCGTCCCGGTCACCGGCGACGTCCGGCGGGCGCAGGCGAACGAACTCGTCGACGGCGCGTTCGCCCAGCGGGTCCGGCTGCCCTACACCTTCGCGGCCGTGCTCGGGATGACCGACGACCCCGACCTCCGCGAGGAGATCGCCCGCCGGGAGGGCCACGTCCCCGACGGCGCTCCCGAGTGGGTCACGGCGTTCGCGCTCTCGCGGGTCTCCCGGGCCCGCGAGTGGGCCCGCCGGACCGGCAACGAGTTCGACTACGAGCTCAAGCGGACCGAGATGCCCGACGTGGACCTCGACCCGGAGACCGAGGCGGCGCTCGACGAGCTCGCGGACTTCGTGGCCGAGCACGACGACCCCGAGGTCATCCAGGGCGAGATCTACGAGACCGCCAAGCGTCACGACATCGACATCGGGGAGTTCTTCGCGGTCGGCTACCGGCTGTTCTTCGACGACGACGAGGGGCCGAAGCTCGGCCCGTTCCTCGCGAAGCTCGACCGGGAGTTCGTGCTGGCGCGGCTCCGGCGCGAGGGGTAGACGTCGCCTATCCCGGTTCAGGGCCAGCATAACAAAGTATCTGGCCGCCGTTACTCCGAACGAGCGCCGGGCGGCGACGCGCCGACCCGGCCCAAGGAGACTTACTATGTCAATTATCGAGCTCAACCTCGAGAAACCCGCGCTCAAGCGCGTCGAATCGGTCGAGGAAAGCAAGTCCCAGTCGGGACAGAGCGGCCGGCAGCAGAGCGAGTCCGGCCAGCAGGGCGGCCAGTCGAGCAAGCAGTCCGGCCAGTCGAGCCAGCAGAGCGGGCAGTCGGGCCAGCAGTCCGGCGGCAAGGGCAAGAGCCGCATCAAGAAGTACGGCCGACGCATGGCCATCCTCGGCGGCACCGCGGCCGGCGCGGCCGCGGTCCGCAAGCTCCGCCAGCGCCAGAAGAAGAAGTCCGGCTCCCAGCAGCAGCTCGAGGAGGACTGGCAGACCGCCGACAGCCCCTCGGGCTCGGGCTCTGGCTCCTCCGGTTCGCAGTAGCGACGTCGCGGCGGTTCCCAAACGCCTTTGACCGGCGCGTCCCTTCTTTCGTGCGATGAACACGCTCGTGTGGGTCCTCCTCGGCATCGCGATCTACTGGCTGGGGGTGCTCGTTCTCGACTCGCAGGGCCTCCTGCCGTCGTACGTCGGCACCCAGGGCCCGATCCTGACGATACACACCCAGCGCGGCAAGCAGTTCCTCGAGTGGCTCGCCGGCCCCAAGCGGTTCTGGCGGGCGTGGGGCAACTTCGGGCTCGGCGTCGCGATCGTCGTGATGGTCGGCTCGTTCCTCCTCCTGCTGGTCCAGGCGATCGCGGTGGTCCAGAATCCGCCGCCCGCCACCGCGGCGACCCAGCCCCGGAACGTGCTCGTCATCCCGGGTGTCAACCAGTTCCTCCCGCTGTCGGTCGCGCCCGAGATCCTGTTCGGCCTGCTGGTCGGCCTCGTCGTCCACGAGGGCGGCCACGGCCTGATGTGCCGGGTCGAGGACATCGAGATCCAGTCGATGGGCGTGGCGGCGCTCGCGATCCTGCCCGTCGGCGCGTTCGTCGAGCCCGACGAGGAGAGCCGCGCCGACGCCGACCGCGGCGGCCAGAGCCGGATGTTCGCCGCGGGCGTCACCAACAACTTCGCGGTGACGCTGCTCGCGTTCGCCCTGCTGTTCGGGCCGGTCGTCGGCTCCATCGCGGTCGCGCCCGGCGCGGCGGTCGGCGGCGTCCTCCCGGGGTCGGCGGCCGACGACGCCGGGCTGTCTGCCGGCGACCGCATCGTCGCGGTCGACGGGAACCCGGTCGAGAGCAACGAGGACCTCGACGCCAGCCTCTCGAAGGCCGAGGGCCGGTCGGTCGAGGTCACGCTGGCCGGCGGCGAGACCCTCACCATCGACCGGTCGCTGCTCGTCACCGCCATCTACCCCGACTCGCCGTTCGCCGCGGGCGACGGCGGCGACCGCGCGTCGCTCGGGAAGGGCGAGACCGTCGTCGCGGTCAACGGGACGCCGGTCAGCACCGAGGCGGAGTTCCACCGCGCGGTCGGCGACCGGGTCCTGGTGACCGTCGAGACCGAGAGCGGGGAGTCGATCACCGGCCCGGTCGGCGCGCTGGCGTCGGTCCGGCCCGACAGGGCGGCCGCCGCGGCCGGCATGCCGACCGAGGGGTCCGTCGTCGTCACGTCCGTGGGCGGCGAGCGCGTCCGCAACGCCTCGGAGTTCAGCGCCGCGCTCGACGGGTACGCGCCCGGCGACACCGTCACCATCGAGGCCTGGGTCAACGGGAGCGTCGAGTCCTACGACGTGACCCTCGGCGGCGAGGACGGCGACGCCATGCTGGGCGTCTACGTCATGCAGGGCACCACCGGGGTCTCGGTCAACGGCTTCGGCGTCCAGCTCTACCCCGCCGGCCAGTTCCTCGACCTGCTCGGCGGCGAGTTCGGCCGGTTCGTCGGCGGCGTCGGCGGCCCGATCGTCTCGTTCCTCTCGGGCGCGCTCGGCGTCCTGATGCTGCCGTTCGCCAGCGTCTCGCTCGGCGCGACGTACAACTTCGCCGGGTTCGTCGAGTGGAACGCCGGCTTCTACACCGCGGCGGGCGGTCCGCTGTCGTTCCTCGGGGAGTGGGGCCTGTTCGTGCTGGCGAACGTGCTGTTCTGGACCGGCTGGGTCAACCTCAACCTCGGGTTCTTCAACTGCATCCCGGCGTTCCCGCTCGACGGCGGCCACATCCTCCGGACGAGCACCGAGGCGGTCATCTCCCGGCTGCCGACCAGCCAGGGCCGCCAGCTCACGACGATGGTGACGACCACCATCGGGCTGGTGATGCTGGTGAGCCTGCTGGTGATGGTGTTCGGCCCGCAGCTGCTGTCGGGGTAGAAGCGGCGACGTTCAGACAGCGCGACTACTCCTCGTCGTCGCCCAGCCCCATCCGCTCGGCGAACTCCTCGGGGGTGTCGGGGATGCGTTCGAAGTCGCCGAAGTCCCGCTCGTAGTGGCGGATGAGCTGCTCGATGATCCAGGCGTTGAACTCCTCGTCGAACCGCCACTCGCCGGGCCGGCGCTCGACCTCGAAGCGGTCGTCGGTGGCGAACGCCGCGAACACGTGGTAGAACCCCAGGATGACGTCCGCGAAGTCCTTGGCGTTGCCGCCGGTCTCCTCGCGCTTGTTCCGAAGCTCCTCGCGGCCCGCGTCCGTGAGCTCGAAGTACTTGCGGTCGGGCTCGTCCGCCCGCTCGATGCGCTCGGCCCAGCCCTCCTCCTCGAACTTGTAGAGGATGGGGTAGACCGACCCGTAGGAGGGCTCCCAGTGCCCGCCGCTGATGGACCGGATCTCCTTGAGAATCTCGTACCCGTAACGAGGCTTCTCGTCGAGCAGTTCGAGCACGAGATACGCGATGAGGCCTTTCGGCGGGCCGCTCTTCCGCATTGGGGGAAGATTCCGAGCCTTCTTTTGAAAGGCTTTCGGTGGGGGAAACGAACGCGGAGCGTCTCGGAGCCCCGCGGCCGTCGCTCGCGGATTCACTACGAGACGCGCGCAGCTCGCCGTGGCTCGGCGGCCTGCCCGTGGCTCGAAACCGGCCGTGCCCGCGAGCGCGACTCAAAAACCTATTGTCGCCTCGGTACCCAGTTCCCGGTATGACGAGAGAGCCCCCGGCGACGAACGAGGGATGGTACGCGCTGCACGACTTCCGGACCGTCGACTGGGACGCGTGGCGGGCCGCCCCGGAGCGCGAGCGCGAGGCCGCCCTGTCGGAGGGCGTCTCGTTCCTGCGCGACCGCGTCGACGTGACCGACGCCGAGGACGGCTCGTCGGCGGTGTTCTCGATGCTGGGCCACAAGGCCGACCTGCTCGTCCTCCACTTCCGGCCGACGGTGGCCGACCTCGACACCGCCGAGCGGGCGTTCGAGGGCACCGCGTTCGCCGAGTACACCGAGCGGTCGTCCTCCTACGTCTCGGTCACGGAGGTCGGCGGCTACACCTCCGAGGAGATGACCAAGGAGCCCGCGGAGATCGAGGACACGGGCCTGGCGCGGTACGCCCAGAGCAAGCTCTACCCCGAGATCCCCGACAGCGAGTTCGTCTGCTTCTACCCGATGGACAAGCGCCGCGCCCCGGGCCAGAACTGGTACGACCTGCCGTTCGACGAGCGCGCCGAGATGATGGACACCCACGGCGAGATCGGCAAGACCTACGCCGGCCAGGTCAAACAGATCATCACCGGCTCCATCGGGATGGACGACTTCGAGTGGGGCGTCGACCTGTTCGGCAACGACCCCACCGCCATCAAGGACCTGCTGTACGAGCTCCGGTTCGACGAGAGCAGCTCGAAGTACGCCGACTTCGGCCCGTTCTACTTCGGCCGGCAGTTCCCGCCGGCGGACCTCCCCGCGTTCATGGCCGGCGAGGCCGTGCCCGCCGAGGACGACGACGCGGAGTCCGCCGGGGGTCATCCCCACGGCGAAGGCGGCCATCCCCGCGGCTCCGGAGAGGGCGGTCGTCCCCACGGCGAGGGCGGTCACACCGACGAGGCTGAGACCCACCACGGCCACGGCTCCGGGGAGGGCGGCCACCCCCACGGCGAGGAATCCGAGGACGACGACGGGAGCGACGGCATCCGCGGCGAGCTCGCGGACCTCGACATCTACGCCGGCCAGCCCCACGGCGAGGACGTGTACGCGATGGTGCTCTACTCGGAGGCCGACCCCGCCGAGCTGTTCGAGGAGGTCGAGGGCCTCCGGAGCAACTTCGAGCACTACGACACCCACGTCAAGACCGCCGTCTACCAGCCCCGCGAGGGCGAGGACGCCGACTCGGCGGTCGTGAGCGTCTGGGAGACCCAGAGCGCGGCCGACACCGCGGGCGGGTTCCTCGCCGACCTGCCGGGCATCGTGGCTCGCGCGGGTGAACGCAGCGGCTTCGGCACGATGGGGATGTTCTACACCGTCAAGCCCGAGCGCCGCGCGGACTTCGTCGAGAAGTTCGAGACGGTCGGCGAGGTCCTCGGGGAGACCGAGGGCCACCTCGAGACCGACCTGCTGGTCAACCGCGAGGACGAGAACGACATGTTCATCGCCAGCCAGTGGGAGTCGAAGGACGACGCCATGGGCTTCTTCCGGAGCGACGCCTTCGCGGACACCGTCGACTGGGGTCGCGACGTGCTTGCCGACCGGCCGCGCCACGTCTTCCTGGCCTGAAATCCGGTCCCCAGCCCGTCTTCCTCCCCCGAGGAGGGGTCCCGGCGGTTCCCACCACAACCAAAACCCCCATCAAGACTGGATGACAAGTACGGACAAGTGACCACGGAGGACCCAGTATGACCAAACGACACGTGACCCTCCCCGACGAGATGGAGGAGTCGCTGGCGGCGTTCCTCGCGGAGGTAGACGAGCGGCTCTCGAACGCGGGCCCCGACGAGCCCGAGCGGACCTGCGAGGTGGTCGAAGAGGTGCTGGTCGACCTCCACGGCGACCGCGACGCCTACGAGCGGTGGCGGGCCGGCGAGCGGGTCTCGCCCGCCGAGAAGGTGCGCCTCCAGAGCTACGACCCGTGCAACGCCACCCTCGAGAGCGAGTACTACGCCGAGAAGGACGAGGAGCGGTTCCGGCGCTCGAAGCACCTCCAGTGGCTCTGGCGCCAGTTCGACGCCACGCCGATGGCCGACAACGTCGAGTTCGCGCTCCGGTTCCGCCGGATGCTCGCCGACCACCTGTTCGCCGACTGCGGCGACGGCTGCCGGTTCTTCAAGGGCATCACGTTCACCTACGGCCACAACATCTCGGTCGGGGACAACGTGGTGGTCCACGACGACGTCCACCTCGACGACCGCGGCGAGCTCGTCGTCGGGGACCGCGTGTCCATCTCCGACTCCGCGCACATCTACAGCCACGACCACGACGTCGTCGACCAGACCGAGGTGTCGAACTACCGCACGGTCATCGGGGACGACGCCCGGATCACCTACGACTCGATGGTCCGCGCCGGCGTCGAGGTGGGCGAGAACGCCATCGTCGGCGCGAAGTCGGTCGTCCAGAGCGACGTGCCCGCCCACCACATCGCGGTGGGCCAGCCCGCCAAGAGCGTGAAGGTCAAGCCGGGCTGGGAGGACGTCGCCCAGCCGGTCGACGCCGACGTCGAGACCGACAAGGAGGCCCGGCGCATCGAGTACGACCTGCCCGAGGACCTCGACGTCTTCGACGAGTTCGAGCGCGACCTGACCCCGCCGGGCGCGGAGTGAGCTCGGTCGGCCGTCCCGTCCGCGCCGGGAACCGCACGCTCGTTCCCGGCGGGAGGCACACGATCGTTCGTGGACGATATACGGCCGAAATCCCTCGCACGTGGCCGCCTCCGACACCTTTGTAACGCCGAACCGCCACCGTCCGAGACGTGTCACTCGTCTCCGCGCTCGGGTCGGCGATACTGCCGGTCCTGTCGGTGTCGGCTGTCGGCTTCCTGCTCGGGAAGCTCCGGGAGATCGACGTCGACGCGCTGGGGACCGTCACCATCTACGTCCTCACGCCCGCGCTCATCTTCCACAGCCTCGCGACGTCCGAGATCTCGGGCGACGTGGTCGCCAAACTGCTGGCCGGCGTCGCGGTGTTCACGCTGGCGATGGTCGTCCTGGCCGAAGCCGTGGGTCGACTGCTCGGCGAGACCGAGCCCGTGCTGAGCGCGCTGGTCCTCTCCTCGGCGTTCCCGAACGCGGGCAACTACGGCATCCCGCTGTCGGCGTTCGCGTTCGGCGCGGTCGGCCGCTCGACCGCGGTGCTGTTCATCGCGGGCCAGTCCGTCCTTATGTACACCGTCGGGGTCTACCTCGCCTCCCGCGGCGACGAGACCGACCTCCGGTCGTCGTTCGCCGAGGTGTTCCAGCTGCCGCTGGTCTACGCGGTCGTCGCGGCGTGGGTCGCGCGCTGGCTCGGCGCGGTCCCGGCCGCCGGCACCCCGGCGATGGAGACGCTGCGGCTGGTCGGCGACGCGTCCATCCCCGTCATGCTGCTGATGCTGGGCATCCAGCTGGCCAACACCCAGCACGGCGCGGCGGTCTCGCGGGTCGGCGTCTCGAACGGGCTGAAGCTGCTGGTCGCGCCGCTGGTGGGCGTCGGGGTGGCGCTGGCGCTCGGCCTCGGGGCGAACCCGGCGGTGGCCCGGGTGTTCGTACTGGAGTGCGGGATGCCCGCCGCCATCACGCCGCTCATCCTCTCCATCGAGTACCGGTCGGAGGAGGCGGCCGGCGGGCTCACCGGCCCGGAGTACGTCAGCACGGCCATCTTCGCGAGCACCCTCGGGAGCGTTGTCACGCTGACCGGCCTCATCGCGCTGCTCCAGGCCGGACTACTCGTCTGAGCCGGCCGCGACAGCAGTCGCTCACGAGTCGCGCTCGTCCGCGATGGCGTCGGCGTGGCGCTCGACCAGGTCGCCGAACACCTCGACCTCGCGGCGTTCCTGGACCGCTCGCGGCGAGTCGTCGCGCATCCGTTTCTTGACGGTACGGAGGGTCACGGGGTCGTTGGCGGCGAGTTCGTCGGCGACCGCCCGCGGGTCGTCGGTCACCCGCGAGACCAGGCCCATCCGGAGGGCCTCCTCGGCGTCGACGGTCCGGCCCGAGAGCGCCAGGTCCAGCGCCTCGCCCTCGCCGACGACGCGGGGGAGCCGGACCGTCCCGCCCCACGCGCCGAACAGCCCCAGCTTCACGCCGGGCTCCGCGAAGGTCGCGTCCGGCGTGGCCACCCGGACGTCGGCGGCGAGCGCCAGTTCGACGCCACCGCCGCGGGCCGGGCCGTCGACGCCCGCGACGACGACGCTGTCGGCGCTCTCGATGGCGTCGGCGACCCGCTGGCCGCGCTCGGCGAACGCCTCGGCCCCCTCGCGGTCGAGCCCCGCGACCACGTCGAGGTCGGCGCCGGCGCAGAACGCCGGGCCGGCGCCCCGGAGGTAGACGACCGGCCGCTCGGTACCGGTCACGGCGGCTTCGAGCGCGTCGAGTCCGTCGGGCGTGAGCGCGTTGCGTCGGTCGGGGCGGTCGAGCGTCACGACCCGGACGGCGTCGCCGGGCGCGGTCCGACCGCTCGACGAGCCTCGCTCGTCCCCGTCGTCGATGCTGATCACGGTCGCATCACGTTCCGTACCTCGGAGTCGGTTTCCAAAGGTCTTTGGCGATTCCGTCGTAAGGGTCGGCCAATGGAAGCGGCCGTCCGGGCACGAGAGGCAGGACGACAGGCGGTACGAGACGTCGCGCCCGACCCACTCCGCGAACGGATCCACGCCCTCCTCGCGGAGTCCGCGATGGTGCCGGGGGTGCTGGCGCTGACGTCCGCGGCCGCCGTCGACGACGCGAGCGCGACCGGCGGCGCGGCGGCGAAACCGCCCGAGTGCGACGAGGGCGGCGGGGCCGGCCGCGGACCAGTCGGCGTCGAGGACCGGGCCGCCGGCGTCCAGCTCATCTACGAGGGGCTGCGGCTCACCCGGGCGCTGGCCGACGACCCGCCGTGGGAGCGCGACCCGCCCCACACCGACAGCAACGTCGACATCCTGGCGGCGGACGTGATGGTCGCCCGCGGGTTCTCGCTGCTGGCCCGGACCGAGGCCGCCGACAAGGCGGTCGAGACCGTCCGGTCGTTCGGCCGCGACGAGACCGACGGCCAGCAGGGCCGCCCGGTCGCCCCGCACGCGCTGGAGACCGACGTGTTCGAGCTCGCGGTGGTCGCCGGCACGACCGCGTTCGGCGCCGAGCCCCCGGAGGCGCTGCTGGCGTACGCCGCGGACCTGGCCGCGTCGCTCGACGGCGACCACCCCGAACCGCCCGAGCCGGTGGCCGAGGCGGTCGAGCAGGCCGTGGCCGACGTCCCGAACCCCCGCCAGCTGGGGCCGGCCGAGGACCCCCGGCCGTCGGCGACCGACCCCTGACCCGGCTCCGCGTGGTGGGGCGTACCGCGGTACGACCCGGCCTCCCTGGCGCGAATCGAAACGCCTAAAGAGGTTTCCGGGCATACCATGAAACGCGTCCCAGCGACGTACTGCGCCTGGGTAGCTTAGCGGTAAAGCGCGTCCTTGGTAAGGACGAGAGCCCGGGTTCAAATCCCGGCCTAGGCTCTCCTCGCGTTTCTTCGGGCAGTGACTCTCTGACTACGAGTCCGACGACATCTAGCGGTCTCGCTGTCGTCCGACCGAAATGGAGCGGAGAATCAGATACCCACAGCCGCGACGCCGAGCAGTCCGGCACCTCAGTCGGGGCTCTCGTCGTCGAGGTACAGCGAGTCGAGGATGAAGTCCTCGACTGCCCGCCGGGCCTCCTCGGGGGCGTCGTCGTGGCCGAGCGAGATCTTCCGGGCGCGGGCGGCGTGGATGACGTCCGTGATGAGCTGGCCCATCCGCTCGGCGTCGACCTCCCGGAAGACGCCCCGCTCGATGCCGTCCTCGACGACCTCGACGATGCTCCCGCGGATCTGCTCGTAGTGGTCGTTGAACACCTCGCGGTGGCGCTCGTCGCGCTGGGCCTGCGAGAACAGCTCGTGGTACACCTTCATCCGGTCCCAGTGGGTGAACTTCTCGAACTCCGGGCCGAACAGGCACTGGTCGATGCGGGCGTCGAGCTCCGTCTTCGGGTCGGCGTCCGGGTCGACCTCGACGCTGCCCTCGTACTGGTCGACGATGTACTCGAGGAACGACGACAGCAGGTCGTACTTCCCGTCGAAGTGGTAGTGGATGACCTGGCGAGTCAGCTCCATCTCCTCGCCGATGTCGCGCATCCGGAGGTCCTTGTACCCGTGCTTGCTCAGTGCACGGAACGTCGCCTCCATGATGACCTCGCGGGTCTCGCGCTGTGAGACCTTCTCGTCGGGCTCGCTCATACTCCTACTCCGGCCGAGCGGCATATATATTGATTGCCATGGTCCCCGGCGGAATCGCCCGTCGAGCGGCCGAAATACGGTGTCGCAGCGATCCGGCGCGCGTCGGTCGCTCGACGGACGGCGCACGAGTTTACTAGGCGGTAAACTTTTAACGCCTTGGTCAGTCATTGGTACTGGATATGGGCCGAAAGATCATTCAGAATGGGACGGTCGTCTCGCTCGACCCGGACGTCGGGCAGTTCGACGAGGCGGACGTCCTGATCGAGGACGGCGAGATCGTGGAGGTCGGACCGGGGCTGGACGCGTCGAACGCCGAGGTCATCGACGCCGAGGACCACATCGTACTGCCGGGGTTCGTCGACTCGCACATCCACCTCGCGCAGACCCAGGTCAGGGGCATCGCCGGGGACTGGTCGCTCATGGGCGAGTACTTCGACCACATGCTCGGCAACATCACCGGGCTCTACCGGCCCGAGGACATGTACCTCGGCGGCCTCTTCGGCGGGCTGGAGAAGCTCTACACGGGGACCACCACGGCCCTGGACTGGTCGTACCCCAACTCGCTCGAACACGGCGAACGGGCCGTCGACGCGCTCAAGGACGCCGGACTGCGCGCGGTGTACACCTACGGCCCGCCGGGCGACGACGCGGCGAAGTGGTGGTTCGAGAGCGACGTCGGCCTCCCCGAGCAGAACATCCGCGAGCTCTACGACGGGAAGATCCGCGACGACGACCTGCTCAGCCTGGCGCTCGGCCTCCGGGGGCCGGACTTCTGTACCGACGAGACCGCCCGCGGCGACCTCGAACTCGCGCGCGAACTCGACGCTCTCGCGACCGTCCACATGGGCGCCGCGCTGTGGCCGTCGTCGGTCTACGGTGAGGAGTATCAGGGGTTCGGCTGCTTCGAGGACGTACTCGGGCCGGACGTCAACATCGCCCACGGGAACCACTTCTCCCAGGAGGACGTCCAGCACGCGGTCGACGCCGGCGCCTCGTTCTCGTCGACGCCGGAGGTCGAGATGCAGATGGGCCACGGCATCCCCGTCACCGGCAAGGTCCTGGAGGCCGGCGGGCGCCCGGCCTGGGGCGTCGACGTCTGCTCGAACATCAGCGGCGACATGGGCAGCCAGATGCGGGTCGGGATGCAGGTCCAGCGGATGTTCGACAACCAGCGGACTCTGGAGGGCGACGAGGAGGTCACGGAGGTCTCGATCACCTGCCGGGACACCCTGGAGATGGCCACCATCGAGGGCGCCAAGGCCCTCGGCCTGGAGGACGAGATCGGGACGCTCACGCCCGGCAAGCGGGCCGACGTCGTCCTGGTCGACACCGACGACTTCCTCACGGCGCCGGCCCACTCGCCGATCGAGACCGTGGTGTTCCAGGCCGACGCCTCGCACGTCGACACCGTGCTCGTCGACGGCGAGGTCGTCAAGCGCGACGGGGAACTCCTCAACCCCGCGGTCGACGAGGAGTTCGATCGGTTCGTCGAGTCCGGGCGGCGCCTCGTCGAGGAGTCGGGCATCTACTCGTAGCCGTCCTCGGCGACGCGGACCGCCCCGCCCGCGGACGAACGCGGCGCGGCGTCCGCCGATGGACGACGGAGTACCGGGAGACGAAGACCGAAGGCGACACCTGCGACCGCGACAATCACGACACGAGACACCATGCGACTCGGACAGTTCAGTACGACGGACGCGGAACAGCCGTGGTGCGGCGCGAAGACACCGGCGGGCGACGTGGTCGACCTCCCCCGTGCGGGCGAGGCGGCCGGCGTCACGCTGCCCCGGCGGACCGGCGACCTCCTGGGCGACTGGGAGTGGCGGCGCAAGGTCGACCTCGCCGTGGAGTACGCCGAGGAGACCGGGACGGGCGTGTACGACGCCGCCGACGTGGAACAGCTCGCGCCCGTGCGCAACCCCCGGAAGGTGGTCTGCGTCGGGCTCAACTACCGGGACCACGCCGAGGAGGGCGACAACCCCATCCCCGACGAGCCGGTGCTGTTCTCGAAGTTCCCGACGGCCGTCAACGGACCCGGCGGGACCGTCAGCTGGGACCCCGACCTCACCGAGAAGGTCGACTACGAGGCCGAACTGGTCGCCGTGATCGGTCGCGAGGCCCGCGAGGTCGACCCCGACGAGGCGCTCGACCACGTCGCGGGGTTCACGGTCGGCAACGACGTCTCGGCCCGCGACCTCCAGCACGGCGACGGCCAGTGGGTCCGGGGCAAGAGCCTCGACACCTTCGCGCCCGTCGGCCCGGACCTCGTCACGACGGACGAGGTCGCGGACCCCCACGATCTCGACATCTGGGCCGAGGTCAACGGCGAGCGGCTCCAGGAGTCCTCGACCGAGAACCTCATCTTCGGCGTCGACGAGCTTGTTTCGTTCTGCAGCCGGGCGTTCACCCTGCAGCCGGGCGACCTCCTGTTCACCGGGACGCCGCCCGGCGTCGGCGTCTACCGCGAGCCGCCGGTGCTGCTGGAGGAGGGCGACACCGTCACGGTCGGCGTCGAGGGCGTCGGGGAGCTGACCAACACCTGCGAGTACCGGTGAGCGCGAGGCGGGCGTGAACGCGGGGCGGCCGCCGCCCGCTCGGCCTCACGCGTCGAAGTCGAAGACGTCCCGCGGATTTTCCAGGACCACCTGCCGGATGGCGTCCTCGTCGATGCCGAGCCGGTAGAGCTCGAAGATGGCCCGCTTGAGCGCGAAGGGGTCGGTCCGGAGGACGTTGGCGCAGTCGGTGTCGACCATGATCCGGTCCGGACCGTACTCGTCGATGGCGTCGGCGACGTCCGCGGCCGTGACGCCGACGAGCCACGAGTGACCGATGGTGAAGCTCGCGTAGCAGTCGGTCCGCTCCATGATGTACTCGATGTTGTTGGGGTCGGCGTGGGAGGCGACGACCTGTTCCTCGGCCAGCCCGGCATCGCTGGCGGCCTCGACGTCGATCTTGACGGCTTCGAGCGCCGCGTTCTCGGCCTCGATGACCGGCTCCCGGCCGAGTCCCGTGTTCTTCTCGTAGCCCGGAATCCCGACGCCGGGCCTGTAGGACCGGCCGTCGTCGGTCGTCCGGTTGGGCGTGTGGAGGATGACCGGGAGGTCGTGGTCGGCCGCCAGCTCCATCTGAGCCTCGACGACCGCGCGCTGCTCGTCGAGGTCCCACGCGCTGACGTGCTGGGAGGGCGTCACGCCGGTCTCGCCGACGGCGACGACCGCGTCGAGCTCGCAGTAGCCGTCCATCGCGTCGAGCAGCGCGTCCGGGTCCTCGATGCGGACGCCGGTGTGGACGCCGAGTCCGAGCTTGGCCTCGAAGAAGTGGTCGCGCTCGATGGCCGCCCGGCGGTTGACCGCGTCGTCCCACAGGAACCGGACGTCTTCGGCCCGAACCGGCTTGTACGGCGTCCAGTGGTAGCCGGAGGCGACCATCACCATCGACCGACAGCCCGAGAGCGCGTACCGCTCGCGGTCGGCCCACGAGAGGGTGTGGGCGTGGTTGTGGACGTCGATCCACGGGAGGTTGAGGAGTTCGGGCGGCAGTTCGACCGGTTCGTCTTCGAGGTACTCGGCGTCCGTCGGTCGCTTCGTGGGTTGCGTTCGGGTCATTGGCTCTCTCTGTGTTCGGGTCGGGGCGCGGCCGCCGGATTCCGCCCGCCGCGCGACCGCTGGTGCCGTACTTGTCCGGGACGCCACTTAGCGTTTTACAGCTCGGTAAAACTTTATTACGCTTCGCTCTCTCATACCACACATGGCATTATTAATCGGTACAGACGACGGCCTGTATCGCGCGGCCGACGTGCCGTTCGAGCGCGGCGAGGCCGAGGCGGTGCTCGACTGCGGCGTCGTGACGGCGGTCCGGACGTTCGACCACGCCGAGGGCGTCTTCGTGGCGTCGTCGACCGGGGCGTACCGCTCGCGGGACGGCGGCGAGACGTGGGAGGACCTCGGCGTCCCGCTCGGCGACCGGTTCTGGCACGCGGGCGAGAGCGAGGTCTGGTCGGTCCTCGCGACGGCCGACGGCGCGCTCTACGCGGGGACCAACGACCCGTACCTGTACCGGTCGGTCGACGACGGCGAGACGTGGACCGAGCTCAAGGGGTTCCGGGACCTCCCGTCGCGGGGCCACTGGGAGTCGCCAATCGACCCCCACTACGCCCGACTCCGGGCGCTGGAATCCGTCCCCGGTCGCCCCGAACGACTCATCGCCGGCGTCGAGGCCGGCGGCATCCACCTCAGCCACGACGGCGGACAGACCTGGCACGACCGGCGCGACACCATCGTCGACGACGTCCACCAGGTCCTCCCCATCTCCGAGGACGTCTGGCTGGCCACGACGGGGTACCTCGACCACGAGCTGGAGAACCTCGGGATGGGCCACGCGGTCGGCGAGGGCGGGCTCTGGCGGACGACCGACGCCGGGGACTCGTGGACCCGCATCGACCGGGGCAACGACTTCTCGTACATCCGGCGGGTGTTCGTCTACGACGGGCGGCTGTTCTTCTGCGGGGGCGAGGAGGCGCCGCCGGCGTGGGTCAACGACGAGCACGAGGTGGCGCTGTTCGAGTCGACCAACTTCGGCCGGGACTACGAGCGGGTCCCGTTCCCGGGCGAGCCCCACGAGGTCATCGAGACCTGGGCGGTCCACGACGGCGACGTCGTCTGCGGGTCCGGGCTGTTCGACGTCCCGGACCAGCGCGACGACGTCGAGGGCCGCATCATGCGCCGGGACGACGCCGGCGAGTACCACACCGTGGGCCGGGTCGGCGCGAACGTCAGCCGGATCGAACCCCTCGAGACCGCATGAAAGGCGACACGACCGAGCCGACCGCTTCCGCGCAACCGCCGTCGGCGCTCGGCCGGTTGCTGTACGGCGGCGTCCTGGCGTACATGGCGGTCGACGGGTTCCGGAACAACGAGAAGCGCGTCGAGGTCGCCCGGGAGAGCGACGTCCCGCTGCCCGAGTTCATGGTCCCGCTGGCCACGGGGCTACTGCTGGTCGCGAACCTCGGGATCGTCCTCTGGAAGTACCCGCGGGTCTCGGCCGCCGCGCTCGTCGTCTTCTTCCTCGGGACGACGCCGGCGATCCACGACTTCTGGACGATGGAGGGCAAGGAGCGCCAGCAGAACAAGATCAACTTCCTCAAGAACGTCGCGCTGCTCGGGGGCGCCGTCGTCCTCCTGAGCGAGGCCGGCGACCGGCGGTCGTAGTCGGCGGCGCGCCGCCCGCGACCGACCGAACTACCGACGCAACGTCACGTTTCTCCGCGCCTGCGAGACGCTCCCCGTTCTCCGCGCCCGCGACGACGCTCTCCGCGAATCGACCGGGTGTCCGGACCGCCGCGTTCCCGCCGTCGTTAACCGACTGTTCAGTCAGCGTAACGCGGCTTACGGAGGACTGCCGGACTAGAACGGTGGCCCGCAGTTTACTGACTTCCCGGGCAACGAGCGACCGGGGAACTCCGATGACTCGCGACACCACCGACGCCGACACGGACCGCACCGACCGCCGACCGACCGCCTCCCGACGGCGGTTCATGACGGGCGTCGCGGCCGCGACGGGGGTCGCGCTCGCGCCGGCCGCGGCGGACGCCGGGGCCCTCGACCCCGTCCAGGGGGCGACCCTCGAGACCGTGGCCGAGTTCGAACCGCCCAACCTCCCGGAGAACATCGCGACCGACGGGCGGGGCAACGTCTACGTGAGCATGGCGCCGCCCCGCGAGATCTGGCGCGTCCCGCCCGAGGGCGACCCCTCGTCGGTCGCGCAGATCGGCCCCGAGGACGGGGAGGGGTCGCTGCTCGGCATCGCGCGGACCGACGACGGGACCACGTACGCCGCGCTGAACTCGGGCGTCGAGGACACCCACGGCGTCTGGCGCGTCCCCGCCGACGGGTCGCCCGAGCTGCTGGCGTCGATCCCGACGGAGGGGACGTTCCCGAACGGCGTCACCGACGACGCGACGGGCGACGGCGTCCTGGTCACCGACTCCGCCCGGGGGCTCGTCTGGCGGGCGACCGGCGACGGCGCGTCGGTCTGGCTCGACGACCCGCTGCTCGACCCGAACCCGTACGCGAGCAACCCGCTCGGCGCGAACGGCATCGGCCTCGGGCCGGCGGGCGACGTCTACGTGGCGAACCTCAGCTTCGGCGGCCTCGTCCGGGTATCGGTGAACGACGACGGGAGCGCCGGGAGCCCGGAGGTCGTCGTCCGGAGCGACCAGCTGATCGGCGCCGACGGCGTCGCGGTCGCCGACGACCGGACGGTCTACGTCGCGGTGAACGCCCAGGACAAGATCGCCCGTGTCGCCCCGGACGGCACCGTGGCGACGGTGGCCTCGGGCGGGGAGCTCGCGTTCCCGTCGGACGTCCACTTCGGTCCCGGCGGCGACCAGTCGACGCTGTACGTCACCAACTTCTCGCTGCCGTCGTTCCGGGCCGAGGACCGGCAGGCCAACCCGAGCCTGCTGCGGCTCGACCTCGGGCAGGCCGCGACGACGGCCGAAGGTGAGACGACTGCGACCGAAGGGGAGGGAGAACCGACCACGACCACCGAAGCGGAACTGACTACGACGACGGAGTCCGAAGCGACTGCGGCCGGGGAGACGGCGACCGGAGCGGAGACGACCACGACCTGAGCCGGTTCCCGACCGAACCCGGTCGTCGCACCGACTCAGCCGAGCTCGAGGTCGGCGGCGCGGGCCTCGACCACGGCCACGTCGAACCCCTCGACGGTTTCGCCGCCGACGACGAACGCGGCGCCCGCCGGGGCGTCCACCTCGACCGGGTCGCTCCCGAAGTTGGTCACCCAGGCGTAGCCGTCGCGCTCGGCGACCCTGACGCTCTCGGGGAGGCGGTCGGTCCGCGGCACGCCCGCGGCGTCGAGCGCGTCGGCGAGCAGCGCGTCGGCCAGCGGCGGCTCGGGCCAGACGCCGCAGTAGGTGACCGCACCCGCCCCGAGCTCGCGTTCCGTGACGGCCGGGCGACCCGCCGCGACGCCGGACTCGTGGGTCGCCGCTGCCGCGGCGTCGTCGGGAGCGAGCCACTCGGCCCACGTCCGGTAGTCGTACGTCTCGCCGTCGTAGGCGACCGCGGTCTCGAGGGTCGCCGGCAGGCTCTCGTGGCGGTCGACCGTCGCGCCGACCAGGTCGGCGAGCGGGCCGGGCGCCGGCGCGTCGTGGAGCTTGTTCGCAGGGTCCTTCACGCCCGTCCGGGCCCCGAAGACGACCCGACCGCCGTCCGCGACGTAGGATCGCAGGGCGTCGGCGCGCGCCGGGTCGACGAGGTGGAGCGCGGGCGCGACGACGAGGTCGTACTCCGCGAGGTCCGCGTCCGGATGGACCAGGTCGGCCTGCACGCCGTGGCGCCGTATCGCGGCGTAGTACGCCCGGAGGTGGGCCCAGTAGTCCCAGTCGGGCGAGTGGGGCTGTATCTCGGTCGCCCACAGGTTCTCGTAGTCGTGGAGCACGGCGACCGGCGCGTCGACCGGGCCGAGGTCGAACAGCTCGTCGGCGGCGCGCCCCGCCTCGCGGTACCCGCGGTCGGGCGAGCCGTCCGCCTTCCGGAGCCCCGCGTGGTACTGCTCCTGGCCCTCGCGGCAGCGCCGCCACCGGAAGTACAGCACCGCGTCGGCGCCGTGGGCGACCGCGTGGTGAGCCCAGAGCCGCATCGCGCCGTCGGCGGGCTGGGGCGCGTGGGGCGGCCAGTTCACGTCGCCGGGCTGCTGTTCCATCACCCAGAACGGGCGGCGCTTGGCGCCCCGGTAGAGGTCGTGGTTCATCCCGACCTCGTCGGGGTCGCCCGCCCGGAGCTCGTCGGCGGTGGGCTCGCCCTGCCGGCGGTCCTGGACGAACCCCGTCGGGTAGGAGTCCCACGCGAGGAAGTCGAGGTCGTCGGCCAGCGCGTGGGCGTCGAGTTCGCCGAAGTCGCCCATGAAGTTGTGGGTGACGAACCAGTCGTCGTTCGCCTCGCGGAGCAGGTCGGCGTGCAGCCGGTTGTACGCCGCCACGCTGTCGCTCGAGAACCGGTAGTAGTCGAGCAGCCGCGAGGGGTGCTGTTCGGCTGGCGTCGGCCGGGGCGGCTCGACGGCGCCGAACGAGTCGTACTGCTGGCTCCAGAACGCGGTCCCCCACGCCTCGTTCAGCGCCTCGATCGACCCGTAGCGCTCGCGGAGCCACTCGCGGAACGCCGCGGCGCAGTCCTCGCAGTAGCACCGGACCGTGGCGTGGCAACCGTACTCGTTGTCGGTCTGCCACCCCGCGACCCGGGGGTCGTCGGCGTAGCGCTCGGCGAACCGCCGGACGATGCGCTCGGTCTCCTCGCGGTACGCCTCGGAGTTGAAGCAGGTGAACCGCCGGCTCCCCCAGTGGCGGACGGTGCCGTCGCGGTCGACCTGCCGGATCTCGGGCCGCTCGTCCACGAGCCACTTCGGCGGGGTGGCGGTCGGCGTGCAGAGCACCGCCTCCATCCCGTACTCACCGACCAGTTCGACGGCCTCGTCGAGCCACTCGAAGTCGAACTCCCCGCGGGCGGGTTCGACCCGACCCCACGAGAACTCGGCCATGCGGACGTACTCGAGGCCCGCCTCGGCCATCAGTTCGACGTCGCGTTCCCACCGGTCGCTGGGCCAGTGCTCGGGGAAGTAACAGACGCCGATGCTCATGGGTATCGGTGGACGGGTCGTGCTGTCGGCCGGTTCGAGGGCGATCCTGTCTTCGTCGAAGTCATCTGTGTATTTCCTGTAGCCATATCATCACTTCCGGGAGAGTTTCCGGACTGTGCGCCTCCGGTGACGGACTCGCGTGCTCGCTCGGAGGTCATCGGCGCTCGAAGTCGACGTCGGTGGTGCCCGGCTGCAGTTCGACCTCGGCGGTCTCGCCCGAGTCGCCGTCGGACTCGGAGCGCCGCCAGTCGCCGGGAGTCGCGACGACCACCGACTGCGGCCGGGACGCGTCGAGCGTCACGGACAGCGTCCCGTCGCCGTCCCACTCGACCGCAGTCACCCGCCCGGCCAGGTTCGCGAGGTGGTCGGCCCCGACGAGGTGGGGTCGGTCGCGGGCCGGCGCGAGGTGGGCCAGCAGGCAGCCGTGGGCCGGCACCTCGCGCTCGAGCGGACCCGACCCGCGGTACCGGCGCTCGAAGGCGTCCCAGACGCGGACCGCGTCGGCGTCGACCCCGCGGTCGGCCGGGTCCACGCGCAGCGTCCGGGGCTCGTCGGCCCAGTTGAACGCGGCGACCGCGAGCGCGCCGTCGGCCGGGCGGTCGGCGACGATCCGGGCCGGCAGCTCCCGGTCGCCGACGCCGACCGCCCGGCCGGTCTCGACCGGCGGGAGCGAGCGCTCGACCAGCCGCCGGCCGGCGTCGCCGATGGCCGCCACGCGGTCGCTGACGAGGTTCGAGCCGCCGAGCAGCCCGACGACCGTGGCGAACGACCGGCGCTCGGCGGGCGTCAGGTCGGTCGTCTCGCGCACGAGCTGGCAGTCGGGGTCGGCGAGCCAGAGCCGGCGGTGGGTCCACTGGCGGTTGAGGACGTTCCGGACCGCGTTCTCGTGGGCGGGCTGGCTCGCGGGCTCGGCGCGCCAGTGGGGCGCGGTGTCCGGGCCGACCCGCATCGCGTCGACGAGGCCGACGCTCTGGCCCTGCGGGGCGCCACAGCCCAGCAGGAACGTCTCGTCGCCCGCCGCCTCGCGGATCAGTTCCAGACCGCGCCGGTACGCCTCGGCCCGGGTGACGTCCGCGTGACGGTCGCCCGGGAGCGCGGCGGCGTAGAGGAAGTCGAGCTTGAGGTACTCGAACCCCCAGTCGTCGACGACGGTCTCGAACGTCTCGCGGAGCCAGGTCCGTGCACCGGGGTGGGTTGTGTCCAGCGCGTACATCGGCCCGTGTCGCGGTCCGGCGTCTACCGGCTCGCCGTCCGACGTGACGAGCCACTCGGGGTGGTCGGCGGCCAGCGCCGAGTCCGCCTGGACGTAGAACGGCGCCAGCCAGAGGCCGGGCGTCCGGCCCGCCTCGCGCACGTCGTCGACCAGCGCCGCCGCGTCGTCGAACCCTTCCGCGAGCGTGCGCCAGTCGCCGAAGGCGGTCTGGTAGCCGTCGTCGAGCTGGACGAGGTCCAGCGGGGCGTCCCACTCGGCGAGCGCGTCGAGGTTCTCCCGGACGTCGGCCGCGGTGACGTCGGTGAAGTAGTGGTACCACGAGCACCAGCCGGTCGGCGCGGTGTCCGGGACCCGGGCGTCCATGCGCTCGGCGGTCGCGTCGGCGACGGCGGCGAGCGCGTCCGGGAGGTCGCGGGTCGCGTCGACCCGGAGCGGCGGGAGGTCGAGGCGCTCGCCGGCCGCCAGTCGCGTCCCGTCGCCGGGACAGACCGCCGAGACGGCCTGGACCCCGCTCTCGTCGTGGTCGACGTCGAAGCGCGCCATGAACCGCGAGTGGTCGAGGAACCCCAGCGTCAGCGCCCGGCCGTCGGCCAGCAGCGCGGTCACGCCGTGGGAGGCGTCGGGCGGCGCGGCCGCGTCGAGCATCTGGGCGGGGGTCTCCTCGGCGGGGAACCGCTCGCCGACCGGCAGCGTCGCCGTGGGCGTCCACGACTGGTAGCCGTGGCGGTAGCGCCGGGCGTCGGCGCCGTGGGTCGGGGCGGCCGCGTCGGCCAGCGGGCGCAGGTCCCCGAGGACGACCGGGTCGGCGCCGCGGTTGGTCAGGGAGAGCCGGACGTCGACGTGGCGGTCGCCCGGTTCGAGTTCGACCGCGACCCCGACGTCGCCGTCGTCGTGGACCGCGCGGACGACCCCGCCTGAGGCCGCCGTCGCGCCGGACTCCCCGCCGGCCGACCCGCCGCTCGCGTCGGACTCAGCGAAACCGGCATCGTCCCGGGCGTTCCGGGTCGCCGGCACCGTCGCGCCGTCGACCTCGAGCCCGACTCGACCGTCCAGCAGGGTCGTCCCGTCGCGCGACGCGACGAGGCGGCCCTCCGCGGGGTGGTAGGCGACCGCGGTGTCGCCGGCGCTCGCCCGGATCGCCATCAGCACCGGCCCCCGGCGGTCGGGTCGTCGCCCGCCACGGTCACCACTCCGCGACGCTGCCGTCCTCGTGGCGCCAGACGGGGTTGTGCCAGTCGATGTCGCCCGCCTTCGCCCGGACGTGGTCCTCGTCGATCTCGATGCCCAGCCCCGGCCCCTCGGGGAGGTCGACGTACCCCTCGCGGTAGTCGAACACCGAGGGGTCCGCGAGGTAGTCGAGCACGTCGCTGCCCTCGTTGTAGTGGATGTCGAGGCTCTGCTCCTGGATGAGCGCGTTGGGCGAGACCGCGTCGACCTGGATGCAGGCCGCCAGCGCGATCGGGCCGAGCGGGCAGTGGGGCGCCATCGCCACGTCGTAGGCCTCGGCCATGTCGGCGATCTTCCTGACCTCGGTGATGCCGCCGGCGTGGCTCAGGTCCGGCTGGATCACGTCGACCGCGCCCGACTCGAACACCTCCTTGAAGTCCCACCGGGAGTACATCCGTTCGCCCGTCGCGATGGGGGTCGTGGTGTGGGCCGCGATCTCCGGGAGGGCGTCGTTGTGTTCCGGAAGCACCGGCTCCTCGATGAACATGGGCTGGTGGGGTTCGAGCGCGGCGGCGAGGCGCTTGGCCATCGACTTGGCGACCCGGCCGTGGAAGTCGACGCCGATATCGACCTCGTCGCCCACCGCCTCCCGGACCGCCCCGAGGCGCGCCTCCGCCTCGGAGACGGCCGCGGGCGAGTCGACCCGCTCCAGTTCGGGCGTGGCGTTCATCTTGAGCGCGGTGAACCCCTCCTCGACCTTCTCGCGGGCCGCGTCGCCGACGTCGGCCGGCCGGTCGCCGCCGACCCACTGATACACTCGAATCCGGTCGCGCGCCCGGCCGCCGAGCAGCTCGTAGACCGGCGCGCCGAAGCGCTTGCCCTTGATGTCCCACAGCGCCTGGTCGATGCCCGCGATGGCCGACATGAGGACGGGGCCGCCGCGGTAGAACCCGCCGCGGTACATCGTCTGCCAGTGGTCCTCGATGCGGTCGGGCGCCTTCCCGAGCAGGTAGGTGTCGAGCAGCTCCTCGACCGCGGCCCGCACCGTGTGGGCCCGGCCCTCGACGACCGGCTCGCCCCAGCCGACCACTCCGTCGCTGGTCTCCAGCCGGAGGAACAGCCACCGCGGGGGCACCTCGTAGAGTTCGTAGTCGACGATGCGGCCGGTCATGCGGACTCGCCCTCCGCCGAGACGTGCTCGCTCACGCTCACGTCGGTCGCGGCGGTCTTGGTCTTCAGCGCGTCGCCCGTCTCGGGGTCGAAGAGGTAGAGCGCGGTCTCGTCGAAGTCGAACCGGACCGTCTCGCCGGGCGCCGGCCGGAGCTGGCTCGCGATGCGGGCCGTGAGCTCGTGGCCCGCCAGGTCGGCGTACAGGAAGTTCTCGTTGCCCATCGGCTCGACCACGGCGGTCTCGGCGGCGTTGCCGCCCGACTCGACCAGCCTGATGTCCTCGGGCCGGACCCCGACCCGGACCCGGTCGCGGCCCTCGACCCAGGAGGCGTCGTCGAGCGCGTACGCGAACTCGCCGGGGCCCCGGAGGACGCCGTCGGCGACGTCCGCGGAGAACAGGTTGATGCTGGGCGAGCCGATGAACTTCGCGACGAACTCGTTCTCCGGGGCGGTGTACACCTCCTCGGCGGTGCCGACCTGCTGGAGCTCGCCCTCGTTCATGATGGCGATGCGGTCGCCCATCGCCATCGCCTCGGTCTGGTCGTGGGTGACGTACATCGTCGTCACGCCCAGGTCGTGCTGGAGCTCCTGGAGCTCGGTCCGCATCTCCGAGCGGAGCTTGGCGTCGAGGTTGCTGAGCGGCTCGTCCATCAGGAACACCTCGGGCTCGCGGATGATGGCGCGGCCGAGCGCGACCCGCTGCTGCTGGCCGCCCGAGAGGTCCCGGGGGCGCTTGGCGAGCAGGTCCGAGATGCCCAGCATCTCGGCGACCTCCTCGACGCGGTCGCGGATCTCGGCCGAGGTGCGCTCCGAGGAGAGCTTGAGCCCGAAGCCCAGGTTCTTCCGCACGTTCATGTGGGGGTACAGCGCGTAGTTCTGGAACACCATCGCGACGTCGCGGTCGCGGGCCCGCAGGTCGGTCACGTCCTCCCCGTCGAACCGGATGGCGCCGCTCGTGACCTCCTCGAGGCCGGCGACGCACCGCAGCGTCGTCGTCTTGCCGCAGCCCGAGGGGCCGACGAGAACGAGGAACTCCCCGTCCTCGACGGTGAGGTCGACGTCGTCGACGGCGGTGAGGGTGCCGCCGTCGTCCATCTCGAACTCCTTTCGTAGGTCGTCGATTTCTATCGTAGCCATAATGTATCACTCCTTGACTGAACCGGCGAGGATGCCGCTGACGAAGTACTTCTGCAGGAAGAGGAACAGCAGGAAGATGGGCACGATCGAGAGGCCCGCCGCGACCATGATCTGGTCGTAGTAGACGCGCTGGGCGCCGACGAGGTCGCTGATGGCGACCGGGATGGTGTACTTGTCCTGGCTCAGGATGACCAGCGGGAACAGGAAGAGGTTCCACTGGAACAGGAACAGGACGATGGCCAGCGCCGCCAGCGACGACTTCATCGTCGGCAGCGCCACCCGGTAGAACACCTGGAGCTCGGTCGCGCCGTCCATCCGCGCCGACTCCAGCAGCGCGTCGGGGATCGACTGCATGTTCTGGCGCATCAGGAAGATGCCCAGCGGGTTGGCCGCCCACGGCAGGATGATGGCCCAGTAGGTGTTGGTCAGCCCGATGCGCGACATCAGCAGGAACAGTGGGATGACCAGCAGCTGGATGGGGAGCACGAGCGTCGCCAGGATGGCGTAGAAGATCGGCTCCTTGTACTTGAACTCGTACTTGGCGAAGGCGAACCCGCCCATCGAGCACAGCACCAGCGACAGCGCCGTGTACACCGTCGCCACCAGGACGCTGTTGCCGATAGCCGCGACGAAGCCGAACTCGTGGCCGAGGAACTCGGTGGCCGACCGCGCCTGGAGCGCGCGGAAGTTCTCGAGGAACTGGGCGATCGACCCGGGGACGAGCCGCGGGTCGCTGGCGGCCGCGAGGAACGCCTGCTCCTCGAGGGTCGCGGCCACCACGATCCAGTACAGCGGGACGATCGTGACCAGCACCGCGGCCAGCAGGAACGCGTAGGTGGCGACCTTCCACGCGAACTCCCGGTGGTGGTCACGCACTGTCGCCACCTCCCACGGCCTTGATCTGGAAGATCGAGAGCGTGCTCACCACGGCGATGAGCACCCAGGTCAGCGCGCTGGCGTAGCCCAGCTGGAACTGGACGAACGCCATCTCGTAGATGTACTGGACGATGGTCCGGGTCGCCTCGGCCGACGCGCCGGCCTCGCTCACGATGAGCGGCTCGGAGAACAGCTTGAACGTGCCGATGGTCGAGGTGACCGCGACGAACAGCAGCACCGGCTTGAGCTGGGGGAGCGTGACGTACCGGAACTTCTGGAGGCGGTTCGCCCCGTCGATCTCGGCGGCCTCGTAGAGCTGCTCGGGCACGTTCTGGAGGCCGGCGAGCAGGATGATCATGTTGTAGCCGGTCCAGCGCCACGTGACCGCGCCCACGATGGTCATCCGCGACCAGAAGTCGCTGGAGAACCACGGGATCGGCCCGATGCCGACCAGCCCGAGCGCGTAGTTGACCAGCCCGTGCTCCTGCATGAGCAGGACGAAGACGGTCGCGTAGGCCACCAGGTTGGCCGAGACGGGGACTGCCAGCGTCGTCCGGAAGATCCCCCGCAATCGGACGAACGAGGCGTCGAGCGCGACCGCCAGCGAGAGCGCGATGGCGATCATCAGCGGCACCTGCACCAGCAGGATGAACAGCGTGTTGTACATCGCCTGGTGGAACAGCGCGTCGCCCAGCAGGCGCTGGTAGTTCGAGAGGCCGACGAACTGCAGGTCCGAGATGGTCGTGACGGTGAACCCCAGTCCCGGCACCGTGAACAGCTCGGTGCCGCCGACGCCCTCGAACCGGAAGAACGAGAGGTAGATGGTGTAGAAGATGGGGAACGCGAGGAACACCCCGAACAGCACGAAGAACGGCAGTAGGAAGAGGTACGGGACGCCCTCGACGCTCGGCAGGCTGGCGGTGAGTCGCTGGCGGCGCCACCGGTACGCGTCGACGAGCTCGTCGCGGAGCGTTGCGCGCTGCTTGCCCGCTGTCGTGTCAGTGTTAGCCATGAGGGAGGAACTCCGCGGCCGTCAGGCCAGCTTGCGACCGGTGCGGTCCGCGACCTGCTTCGCGGCCTTCTCGACGGCCTTCTTCGGCGAGACGTTGCCCTTCATCATGTCGCTGAAGTGGGTGTTGATCGCCTTCGTGACCTCGGGCGTCGCGGTGGTGTAGCGGTACGGCGGGATGTTGGGCGCGATGTTCGCGAACAGCCGGCCGGCCGGCTGGCCGCCGAGGAACTCGCTGCCCTGGTCGAACGCGTCGCTCTGGTAGGCGGGCTTGAACGCCGGGAAGATGCCGTACTCCTGGTACATCTTGATCTGCATCTCCTTGGTCGCCAGCGAGTGCTTCATGTAGTCGTAGCCGCGGTTGGCCTTCGCGTCGCTGACCTGGTCGGCGATGACGAGGTTCGAGCCGCCCCAGTTGGTCGCGCGCGGGCCGCCCTTCTCGAACGCCGGCGGGCGCATCACCCGCCACTTGCCCGACGTCTCGGGCAGCTCGGCCTTCAGGGTGCCCTCCATCCACGCGCCGGCCGACAGCGAGGCGATCGAGCCGTTCTTGAACGCCGAGAACCACGAGCTCGACCACGACGCCTCGCTGGCGGTGATGCCGGCGTCGCGCAGTCGCTTGAGGTTGCGCGCCACGCGGACGCTCTTGTCGTTGTTGAACGCGACCTTCCCGTCCTTCGTGAACGGCTGGCCGCCGAGCTGGCGGTACTGCATGCGCCACAGCCCGTCGTAGTCGTTCGACGGGATGTTGAGCATCGCGATGTCGTCGGGGAGCTTCTTGCCCTCCTCGATGAACTGCTCCCACGTCTCGACGCTGTCGATCTTCACGCCGTGCTCGTCGAGGACGTCCTTGCGGTAGAACGTCCCGACCGGGCCGATGTCCCACGGGAGCGCGTACGTCTTCCCGTCCTTCTCGAGCGGCCCCCACTTGCCCGAGACGAACTTCTTCTTGACGCTCTCGTCGAGATAGCCCGAGATGTCCATGAGCCCGCCGGTGTCGACCCACGCCGCCGCGTCGACGCTCTCCATCATCGAGACCGCGGGCGCGCCGCTGCCCGCGAGGAGCTTGGACTTGTACTTGTCCTTCAGGTCCGACCGACCGATCTGCTTGACGTTCACAGTCGCATCGTTGTTCTTCTCGTAGGCCTTGGCCGTGATCTGGAGGGACTTCGCCGCCACGTCCCAGCCCCAGGCGGTGATGGAGTCGGCCATCTCGTTCTGGGAACTGCCGCCGCCCATACAGCCCGCGAGCGTCGCCGCGCCGGCAAGTCCCGCCCCTTTCAGCACGCGCCGCCGGTTCAAATCGGTAGCTCTGTCAACCATGGGATACGCTATCACGATACCACTTCACCGGAAGTTATAAATTTTGGTATTCGAGCCTGAATCGTAATAATCGTTGGCAGTAGCCAATATAACGCGATGAATGTAATCGAAATAAGGATTCAGACTGTGATATCGTATAATTAGGCCCATTCACCAATAGTGAACTGCCTGCCGCAGACGAAACGGGCTAATCACCGATATTCTCGGGATAGAGCGACTGAATCGACGGTGGAGTCGAATCGGCACGAATTTAATCAACGATAATGTTCTATCGGTGTTCGGCATCGGTGAACAGAGCTTTGTGGCTGGAGCGAGACTGGCCCGCTATGACGGACTATCCGATCGGCGCGACCGCCACGACCTTCGAGGTCGTCGAGGCGCTCGCGGAGCTCGAGGAGGCGGGCGTGACGGAGGTCGCCGACCGGCTCGGGCTCTCGAAGGGGAGCGCGCACAACCACCTCGCGACGCTCGAGAGGCTCGGCTACGCCGTCAGTCGGGACGGCCGGTACCGCCTCGGGCTGCAGTTTCTCGACCTCGGGTCTCGTATCCGGGCCGGCCGGGACGTCTACCGCGCGGCGCGGTCGGAGATCGACCGACTCGCCCACTCGAGCGGGGAGACGGCCAGCCTCGTGGTCGAGGAGGCGGGCGAGGCAGTCTTCGTCTATCGGGCGGGCGACGACGAGTCGACGCGACTCCGGGCGGGAAGTCGCGTCCCCATACAGGCCACCGCGGGGGGGAAGGCCATCCTCGCGAACCGCGCCTCCACGTCGGCGGCCGATGTACTCGACGGCGACGTCGCCGCGCCCACCGATGCGACGATTACCGACGCCGACGCGCTCGCGCGCGAACTCCAGACCGTCCGCGACCAGGGGCTCGCGTTCGACCGCGGGGAGCTGTTTCCGGACCGCCGGGCGGTCGCCGCGCCCGTGATGACCGACGACGGCCGCGCGATCGGCGCGGTCGCGGTCTCCGGGCCGGCCGACCGGATGAGCGGCAAGCGCCTCGACGAGGACATGCCCGGACTGGTCCTCAGCGCCGCCAACAAGATCGGCGTCAACCGCCTCGCGGACTGACGTACTGCGTTTACCAAAAGTGAACGGGTTAGAAGTCGCCTAGAACGACTCTAACGCAGGTTTCGTGACGACAGGCGAGAAGCGGGCCACAGCGCGGCGCCGATCCGTTCACTATCGGTGAAAACTCGGCTTCGGTCCTCGCGACGTCATCAATTTAAAATCCGAATCGCGGCGTCGCGAAACGCCGGGCGTCCCAGCGCAGGGGTCGGCCCGCCCGAGAGGGACTCGACCCTCACTGCTTCGGCTCGGGGTCGAATATCTCGGGGTTCTCGGGGCCGTCGGCCTGGACGACGGCCATGCAGCCCTTGCGGGCGACCCGGGTCAGCGAGTGGTCGACCAGCTTGAACGGGCCGGGCACCGGGAAGTTCATCGTCGCGACGGTGGTGCTGCCCGGCGCGACCTGCCGGGTCTGGATGTGGGTCTGGGGCCTCGTCGTCAGCGACCCCTCGGGCCAGAGCCGCTCCCAGACGTTGCCGATGGGGTGGAAGCTGCTGGTGAGGTTCGGCCCGCCGGTGACGAAGTACACCCGGGCGGTCTCGCCGGTCTTCACCTTCGCCGGCCCGTACCTGTTGGGCGTGCAGGCGTACTTCTCGCCGTTCATCACGACGTAGGTCGGCTCCTCGCGCTTCATCGACTCGACGTCGAAGCTGTGCTGGCCCTTCTCGCCCGGGCGCTTGTCGGTGTAGATCTCGTGCTGGCCGAAGTAGAACTCGTGGTCCACCTCGGGCAGCCCGTCCTCGGGCTCGACCAGGATGATGCCGAACATGCCCGCCGAGATGTGCATGTCGAGGTTCGGCACCGCGCAGTGGTAGATGTACGCGCCGGGGTAGGTTGCCTCGAACCGGAGGTGGGCGGTCTCGCCCGGCGCGGTCATCGTGGCCTCGGCGCCGCCGCCGGGCCCCGCGGCCGCGTGGAAGTCGACGTTGTGGGGCATGTCGTTCTCGGCCGGGTTCTCGAAGGTGAGGTCGACGGTGTCGCCCTTCCGGACCCGGATCATCGGTCCGGGAACCCGGCCGTTGTACGTCATGTAGTTGAACGTGACCCCGTCCTCGATCTCGGCGGTGACCTCCTCGGGGCGGAGGGTCACCTCGACCGTCTTCGGCCTGTCACGGCTGATCGGCTCCGGAACGTCCGCCGGGTTCGCCGCGACGCGCTTCGCGACCTTCCGTTTCTGCTTGTTCATGGCTTTCTGGGTCTGGGTCCTGGTGGCCCGGGGGGCCGATTCTGTCGCGCACCCGGCGAGCGCCGCCGCGCCGCCGAGGCCGATACCTTGGAGCACCGTGCGTCGGTTGGTTGCGGGCATTGGGAGTCACCTTACAGTTGCAGGTAGTGCCCGACCCACCTTCAATCGGGAAACCGATTCTCAGGCCGCAGGAAGGCCAACGAACGTGTTCGCGCCGTTCTCAGGTTCCGGGAATCGACTCGTCGTCGTCGCTCGTAGTTGACACCGTAGCGCTATCGGCGGGACGGCGGAGAGCCGCGACGGGGCCGTACGGGAAGGCGGTTACGCGAGTCGCTCCCCGGGAAAGGGAGACGACCGCCGACGAGAACGGTCAGCCGGTTCGACCGAACGGGACGGTCGAGCGATTCCCCGACGCGGGACGGAGCCGCGGCGCTACTGGCCGGCCAGCCAGTCGAGCGCCTCCTCCTGGGTCCCGAACACGCGGTACTCGAAGTCGGGGTCGAGCGAACTCAGCATCTCCTCGACGCGCTCCATCTCCATGTCCGCGATGGTGGAGTCGGCGTACACGCCAGCGCCGGCCCGCACGCCCCGGTCGATGAGGTTCGGGACCCACGTGTCGGCGAGCCACTCCTTGTCGGTGTCGTCGTGCGCGGCGATCTCCTCGGTGTTCACGAGGTACTGCTCGGCGCCCTCCTCCGCGATGACCTCGGCCCATCTGTCGGCGATCTCCCGGAGGGCCTCGCCCGAGGCGAACTCGTTGTAGACGAAGATTGGGATGTCGCACGCGGTGTCCTTCTCGATCGTGTACTCGCTCGTCTCCTCTACCGTTTCGATCGACATGTATCAGTACGTCTGCAGAAGCGTCTCTTAACCGTTGGGTCCGAGTTATCAGAGATGATACGCTCGTCTGTCGGTTTCTCACGGCTGGTGCCAACACACTACATCGGGAATCGAACACGAACGGCGGCGAGACCACAGAAGTGTTTGTAGAAATCCGGCTCGCTGACGAACTCCGACTCCGCAGAAAGACGGACCACGGGCGGCCGATTACGTCAGTCGTCGGTCTCGACCGCGGACTCGGCGGCGACCGGCGCGTCGGTCGGTTCGTCGACGGGCGTGGTCGCGCCGCGGTTCAGCACCTTCTTCGCCGCGTCGTAGCCGAAGATGACCGTCCCGAGGATCACCAGCGCGTCGCCGGGCATCCGGAGCCAGAACAGCAGCTGGACCAGGTCGCCCTCGTAGAACGCCAGGCTCCGGGCCGCGTCGTAGCCCTGCGTGAACGCGACCTCGAGCTGGAGGAACCCGACCGGCAGCAGGCTAACGGCGACCATCAGCGCCAGCCCGAGGTTCCAGGCCCAGAACGCCCGCCGGAGGTCGGTGCCGTCCCACCGGCGCTCGGGCACCGCGATCCGGAGCATGTAGGTCACCATCCCCAGCGCGAGGAAGCCGAACGCGCCGAACATCGCGGCGTGGGCGTGGGCCACCGTGAGGTAGGTGCCGTGCTCGAAGTAGTTGATGAACGGCAGGTTGATGAAGAATCCGAGCACGCCCGCCCCGACGAAGTTCCAGACGCCGCTGGCGACGATGAACATGAACGGGAGCGTGTAGGGGAACGACTCGCCGCCGGTCGACATCGCGCGGTACTGGCCGATGGCCTCGTAGAGGATGAAGACGAGCGGGATGAGCTCCAGCGTCGAGAACGCGCTCCCGATGGGCACCCAGACGTCGGGCTGGCCGACCCACCAGTAGTGGTGCGAGACCCCGATGACGCCCGTGCCCATCACGAGCAGCGCCTGGACCATCACGGCCTTCTCGGCCGAGCGCTTCTCCAGGAGGTTCATGCTGACCAGCGTGACGCCGACCAGCGCGACGATGAAGAACTCGAAGGCGCCCTCGACCCACATGTGGACGACCCACCACCGCCAGAACTCCGTGACGACGATGTTGGTCTGCGGGGTGTAGAGGAAGCCCGCGCAGAACAGCAGCGCGATCGAGCCCCCGGCGTACAGGATCATGTGCGCGAGGCCGTAGCGGGGCTCGCGGTCGAGCAGCGGCTTGAGCCCGCGGGCCACCAGCGCGGCCCACGCCAGGAAGCCGACCAGGATGCCGACCTGCCAGAGCCGGCCGACTTCGAGGTACTCCAGGCCCTCGTTACCGACGATCCACCAGAGCGCGCCGTCGAAGTACCCCTTGGCGCCGAGCCAGATGCCCGCCAGCGCGCCCACCACGACCACGACGAGCACGCCGAGCAGCCGGTTGATCCACGCGCCCTGCCTGCGGGGCTCGTGGCCGGTCAGCAGCGGCGGTAGGAACAGGCCGGCCCCGAGCCACAGCGTCGCGATCCAGAGGATGCCCAGGTCGATGTGCCAGGTCTTGGCGATGGAGAACGGCAGCAGCTGGAGGACGTTGATCCCGAGCAGGCGGCCCAGCCCGAAGAAGTCGGCCCGCTCGATGTAGTAGTGGGCCAGCAGGCCGCCGAGCAGCACCTGCGCGAGGAACAGGCCCGCGCCGACGACGACGAACCGGAGCGCGGCGGCCTGGCCGGGGAACAGGTCGACCTCGTCGGGCCGCGGCACGGTGACGCCCTCGGTCTCGGGCTCGGGGAGCTCGATGGACTTGTAGAGCCACACCCCGACGCCCGCGCCGGCGACCAGCAGCACCATCGCGACCACGCTCCAGGTCATCGACGCGCCGGTGGCGTCGTTACCCGCCGCGGGGTTGTACGGCCACTCGTTGGTGTAGGAGTGGTCGGCGCCGGGCCGGTCGGTGTGGGCGATCCAGGCGGTCCAGAGCGCGAAGTCGGCGAACCGCCGCGCGTCCTCGGCGGTCTCGATCATCCCGGCCGGGACGCCCCGCTCGGGGCTGCCCTCGTGGTAGCGCTCGACGTACACCTGCCGGACCTGCTCGTGAGCGTACGCCTCGGCAGCCGAGTACTCGATGTCCTTCGCGGGCGTCCCGTCGGTCAGGTCGGACTTCACCGCCACGTCGACCGTGGCCCGCTCGCTGGCGGAGAGCGCCCCGTAGGACGAGGCGTCGTACTGCTGGCGGGCGTAGTACTCCCGCATGAACTTCACCTTCAGGTCCAGGGCGTCGGCGGTGAAGTCCTCGCCGTAGTACGCCCCGTTGCCCAGTATCGACCCGTGGTTCATCAGCCCGTTCGACTGGAAGATCGTCTTGCCCTCCCGGACCTGCTCGGCGGTCACGACGGTCCCGCCGTCCGGGCCCTCGACCCGCTTGGGGATGGGCGGGGCCTCCTGGTAGGAGTACCACGCGCCCGCCCCCATCACGGCCAGGTTGAGGACGAAGACGACCGCGAGTACCTTCCCGAGTGTGCGACGTTCGACTCTCATACACGTCGAGGTCGACCCTCGTGGGGCTTTTAACGGGGCAGCGGTTCCTGCCGGCTGGGAAGGCGGCCGAACGTGTTCGGGTTCCAGGGGACACCGATACCTCGCCGCGGGTATCGTGCTGTGCGTCAGCGTATCGTTCCGGGACCACGCGCTCGGCGTCGTCGGCCGTCTCCAGCTACCGGGATGCGGAAGAGAAAACGGCACGGCGAGCGATCCGACCCTCGCCGTGGCTGCACGCGTCGAGCACCAGCCGGCGGGTCGTCAGTCGTCCCGGTTCAGTCCTCGTCGGCCCGCGGCGCGAGGACGAGCAGCGCGGTGCTGTCGGCCTCCGCCCTCGGCGACACCTCCTTCCGGCCGTCGAACCGCAGGAGGTCGCCGGGTTCGAGCGCGTTCGACTCGCCGTCGACGCGGACGTCGAGCCGACCGGACACGAGGTGGACCACGATCTGGCGCTCGGGGTGGCGGTGGGCCGGGACCGACTCACCCGCCTCCAGGGAGAGCCGGACCGTCTTCGGCTCCGCGCCCGGGAACGCCACCTCGCGGGGTCGCTCGGTCAGGTCGTCGAGTGCGACGGTGTCGGTCATGGCAGTGATGGACTCCGGGCTACTGTTTGGGGAATCTGGCGACGAACTTCTCGCTGCCCTCGCGCTCGACCTCGTAGGCGTCGGCGTCGAACGATTCCACCTCGGCCCGCATCTCGTAGAACAGCGGCTTGGGCTCGTGGTCGTTGACGATCTCGAGCACCTCGCCGCTGTCGAGGCTCTCGAACTCCTCGTGTATCTTGGGGTGGCGCTCCGGCGGCGGAATCTCGCGGACGTCTAGTCGTGGCATGCGGGTGGAGGTTCGCGGACGCGACGCTTTCAGATTACCCCGAACGTGTTCGGGGCTCGCGGAGTGCGGCGGGAAGCGCCGTCGGAACCCGGCTCGGGGCGGTTCAGGACTCGACCTCGACGAGCGAGAGCCGATAGACGACGTGGTCGGCGACCGCGACTTCGAGCGCGTAGTAGTCGCCGCCGCGCGTCACGTACCCGTTGTCCCGGAGCTGGTCGGGGAACGCGCCCGGGGCGGAGAGTTCGGACTCGTTGCCGGCCAGCGCGGCGTCGAACAGCCGCCTCGCGTCCGGAGTGAGATTCGCGTACGCGACGACGCCGGTCGAGGGGTCGACGGTCGACGCGTTCACCTCGGTCGCGTCGTGCAACCGGTACTCGCCGTAGAGGCCGCCGTACTGCCACGAGAGCCGGTAGAGCGTGCCGCGGTAGCGGACCCGCCAGCCGTCGGTCTCGGGCGTCACGCGACCGGTGGCGTTCGTCCGCGTCACCCGGACCGAGTCGTTCCCGACCGCCCGACCGAGCAGCTCGCGGTCCACCGCCGAGAGCGCCGCGGATTCGAGCGTGGGAGGCATAGCGGTCGTCGCGGGACCGTCCGCGACGGTGGACGCGTCGACAGTGGCGGTCGTCGCAGTGGGGGTCGCCGTCTCCGTCGGGTCGGTCGTCGTCTGCTCGCCGCCGGGAGCGACGCCGGCGCACCCGGCGAGGACCAGCGCGAGCGCGAGACAGAGCGGACCGGCGCGGGGGACCATACCGTGGTCCTGTGAGCATCCCTACAAGTGCTTTGTGCTGACCGCTCGCGGACCGGACGTCGTCGTGGCGTCGCTGACGCTCGCCGGTGGCTCACCGCGACGGGGCGACGAGTCCGCGGTTCACTCGTCGCCTCGGGGCTCGAACTCGCCCGTCCGCAGCCCCTCCCGGACCGGTCCGTGCTCGGCGTCGGTCGGCGGCGGGGCGGTCACCAGCGTCGCCTCCAAACGCCGGTCCTCGGCCTTCACGCCGCGGTCCTCGCCCGCGGGCACGACCACGACGTCGCCCGGTTCGACCGCGTGCTCGTCGTCGCCGTCCCGGACGACCCCGCAGCCCTCGCGGACCGTGATCGCCACGTCGCTGTCCGGAGCGTGGACCGGGATGAACTGGCCCGGCTCGAAGTAGCCCAGCACCACCTTCATCCGGTCGCTCCGGAAGACGGACCGCGCTGAGAACCGCTCGTCGTCGTACGCGCGCTCGGCGTCGAAGTCGGTCGCGACCATGCCGGAACCGAGGGCCGAGGCGGTCGTGGTGGCTTCGGCGAACGCGTTCGGTCGGCGGACCAGCGCCGGGGGAACGGAAGGAGCTGTTCCGGGCCGTCACCGCCGCCACGCTTAGTGGCGTCGGTCACGTCAGGAGAACGAGATGGGCCGAACGCAACCGCGTCGCTGGGAGTACAAGACGCTCAGGCCGCCGCGGGGCGAGACCAAGAAGGAGGCCGAGGACCCGGAGGCCGAACTCAACGACTGGGGCGCCGACGGCTGGGAGCTGGTCACGACCATCGACTACACCGGCGGCGGGTCGAAGTACCTCGTCTTCAAGCGCCCCGCGGACCCGGCCGGCGAGGGCGGCGACGGCGAGAGCGACGGTGACTCGCGGTGAGCGAGAACGCCGAGGGCGAGGACATCGCCACCGCCGACACGATGCGCGAGCGCGCGGACGAGAGCCGGGTCAAGCTCTGGCTGCTGCTCGGGGCGAGCCGACTGCAGGTGACCGCGGTCCTCTCGCTCGGGGTGTTCGCGGCGTTCGTCGCGGCCGTCACCCTCCTGCCCCAGCCCGTGGTGCCCCAGCTCCGGACGGGCGACACCATCGAGACGATGTTCTCGACGATGATCGGGGCCATCATCACCGGCACCACGCTGGTCGTCACCATCGGCCAGCTCGTGCTCTCCCAGGAGAACGGTCCCCTCGGCGAGCAGCGCACCCGGATGCAGAACTCGATGGACTTCCGGGACTTCGCCGAGGAGCTTATCGGGTCGCCCAGCCCCGCGGACCCCTCGGCGTTCCTCCGGGAGCTGGTGGGGGTGGCCCGGGACCGGGCCGAGGCGCTCCGCGAGCGGACCGCCGAGAACGACGACGACGAGCTCCGCCAGGAGGTCGAGGAGTTCACCGACAGCCTCACCAGCAACGCCGAGGCGGTCCGCGACGAGCTCGACGGCGCGGAGTTCGGCAGCTTCGACGTGACCTTCGCCGCGCTCGACTTCAACTACGGCTGGAAGATATTCCAGGTCGAGCGCATCGCCAGCGAGTACGAGGACAGCCTCAGCGAGGAGGAGCTGGGGCTGCTCGACGACCTGAAGACCGCGCTCAGCATGTTCGGCCCGGCCCGCGAGCACGTCAAGACCCTCTACTTCGAGTGGGAGCTGGTCAGCCTCTCGCAGATGATCCTCTACGCCGCCATCCCGGCGCTGGTGGTCGCCGGCGTCATGCTCACGGTCGTCGACGCCGGCACGTTCCCCGGCGCCACGCTGGCGGTGCCGAACGCGACCTGGGCCGTCGGCGCGGCGTTCACGGCGACGCTGGTGCCGTTCCTGCTGTTCACCTCGTACGTCCTCCGCATCGTGACGGTCGCCAAGCGGACGCTCGCCATCGAACCGCTCATCCTCCGGGACTCCCAGCGGTAGCCCCCGGCCGTCCCGCTGCCGGGCAGGGACCGCGCGTCGGTCCGGGCGGCCGGCCTCACGGGAACTGCTCGTCGGGGTCGCCGGACTCGCCAGACGCCCCGCCGAGCGCGCCGACGCGGAGCGACTCCGGGCCGTGGCGGACCACGACCCCAGCGAGGTTGGCGGCGAAGACGGCGAACCCGAGGGTCGCGGCGACGCCGCCGGCGAGGCGGGCGGACCCGGACCCCCAGACCTCGCCGGCGAGCAGCAGGCCGACTCCCCCGAGCGTGAGCCAGAAGTCGACGGCGGCGAGGCGGTCGTCGTAGAGGTCGTCGATCGTGGGCACCGGCTCCAGGCCCACGCGGTCGCTGTACCGCCGGACCCAGACGATGAACGGGACGACGTGGTAGAGCGTGCCCAGCACCACGAACCCGACCGCGCCGGCCGCGAGCAGGTGGCCCGCGGCGGGGTGGCCGAAGGTGGCGGCGGGGTCGGTGGGGTCGGCGAGCCACGCCGGGGCCGCCGCGAGCGCCCACGCCGGGAGGGCGAGCGCGACCACCGCGTACCGCGACAGCATCGGGGTCCGCTCGACCCGGGTCTCGCGGAGCTTCCGGGCGAGCACCGCGGCGAACGCGAGCAGGCCGACCAGCACCGCGGCCGCGCCCAGGCGGGCCAGCCAGACGTGGTCGATCAACCGGCCGGCGGCGAGGACGAGGACGCCGGCCGGGTAGGTCCGCTCCTCGACCCGCCGGAGGGTCTCGTCGACGGCGTGCAGCTCGGTCTGGGTGAACATCGTCGCCAGCTGGTAGAGCGCGCCGAGCACGGTCGTGAGGACGATCCCGAACACCGCGAGCGTGGCGTGGGCCGCGACGACCCGCGGGCGAGCCAGCCCCGCCGGCGCCAGCGTCGGCCGGACGAAGTCGAGCGCGAGCAGGAGGCCGAGCGCCGTGACCGGCAGGACGTAGCCGAGCGCGAGCGCGAAGTGGCGCTCGGTCGGGTCGAGCGCGGGGCCGGCGCCGTCGCCCGCGTCGGCGTCGTCCGGGGTCGCCGCCCGCCATAGCGTCCGGCCGACGTTGTAGACGAACGTCCAGAACCCCGCGAGCATCGCGGCGCCGGCGACCGGCAGCCAGTCGAGCCGGCCCGCCAGCAGCAGGCCCGCGAACCCCGCGACCCCGCCGGCCACCAGCCCGAGCTGCGCGACCGCGAGCCGGCGGGAGTGGAGGTCGACGCCCGACCAGACCGGGACGAACTGGGTCATCGCGCCCAGGATGGTGAGACAGACCCACCCGACGAGCAGGAGGTGGACGTGGGCGGGCCGGGCCAGACCGGGCGCGCGACCGACCGCGCCCAGGACGCCGAGCGCCGCGCCCGCCAGCAGGAAGCCGAACCCCGCGAGGAAGTGCGCGAGCGGGATCGCCATCGGCGGGCCGCGGTCGGCGTCGACCCCGGCGGGGACGCTCATCGCGGCCGGATCTCCACCCGCCACTCGCCCGGCTCGACCCGCTCGGTCTCGTGGTCGAACCCGCGCCGGTCGAGCACCGCGTAGAGCGGTTCGGGCTCGAAGCCGTTGTACAGCACCAGCGTCTCGTCGTCGCCGAGGTCGTCGAGCGCCGCCGAGATGGCGCCGAACGGCTCGCCGTCCACCTCGCGGGCGTCGAGTTCGCGGACGGTCGGGTCCGCGGCGTCGGTCGAGTCGGTCGCGCCCTCTGCGGGGGCGGAATCGCGCGCGGTCATGGACGGAACTCCGGTCGGTTCGGGCCTATCGGTTGTCCCGACCATGTTCGACGGGCAGCTCGGGCGGTCGACCGGGACCCCGCGCTCGAATCCAGACAGCGCTTGCATTCCTGTGAATCCGGGTTAAGTGTTGATGATTGGGCCGTCGATACTCAACTCACGGAATATCTAAGCAGTGCACCGACGCCGTTGAACGTTTCAGCAAACTGCGCCCCTCGCTCAGTTTCGGTCGAGACAACGCACGTGTCGCCACCTTGCTGATCTACTCCTTTCTGAATCTCCCTTCGGCGGTTTTGTGGGATCTCGGTAGAAAGGATCGCGGTATCCACAGCTCCGTATTCAATGGCTTTCTCCACTTCATCAACGCCATATGCGACAGTATCTCCGTCACGAAGGCGTTTGAAGAATTCATCAAGGACTTCCCACTCTTCTTGGCGTTCAGCATCCAGAATCTGAGACTCTGCCTTTTCAACGAGTTGGTTCAGACCCTGAACGTTACCGTATTCAACGGAGTAAGTCCCGAGAACTCTATCTTGGAGCCTATAATCGAGATAATCGCCGTTCACGAACTCCTTCACGGTAGCCAACGTCCCGCCGACAGCAACACCAGTAACGATTTCATCACCAGCCGCCAGCCCATCGTTTGCGATAGTGGCTACCTTCTGGAAAAATTCGTGTTTCTGCCGCTCTCGCTCTCGCTTGAACCGTTGGGCAGACTGTCCGCCAGCGCGCGTTTTCCCCATCACTTGACTCTCAAGTGTGCGAATTGGGATAATACGATCTCCGACTAATCGGCCGACAGCTGCGCCTCCGCGCTCGACTACTATCAGACCAAAGGTATCATCGGGCGTGGTTGCATCTATCAGCGCGGTTAAGTCGAAGTGGTCGTCACACCTGTAAGTTGACTCGGAGACCGGTTCCGGGAGATCGTCGAATGCGTATGACGTGAGTTCGCCACCGATGACGCCAGCATAGACAACTATCCCGTTCTCGGGTGTTCTCGCGTAATTCCGGAGAATGCGCTGGATTCGGCTAAGGGCCTGCTGGACCCGCTCTCTCGTTTTGTCCGATTTGATGTTCTCTGCACCGGCGTATTCTTGCTGCACTCGCTCCCGAATAGACGCGAGAGATTTGTCTGGTGGGACAGTAATCGTGACGAGTTCTGTCCCTTCGCCTTCGAGTGATTCGAGTTGGTCGATCTGTTCGCGGAGGTCGTATGCTTGTGACATTGTATGCTGGTAGCTTGGTGATTTGCGAGCAACGCGCAACCGTGAGGCGCAACGGCCTCAGCTACCAGCTACGGAAAGATAGCGAAGGAACTCAGGAAGCGACCAATCCGGCCGAAACCGCGCTTCGGTCGGCGCATACTACCGTTTAGCGAGGCGACTTTAAAAAACATTACTCCCCGTCATCCCATCGACGTGGAATAGGGTGCCGAGTGAATATCACAACCCAATCACGTTTGGCAAAACAAGGCCAAATGAAATCAACTGTCTGATACGTGAAGTGGTGTATGTTTTCCATTAATTGCGTGTGTAACTATTCAAGGATTCTCGCGTGCTGTTAAAGCTCGAACCGGGCGAGGCGGCCGGTCGCGATAGTCCGCGACTACGCCGGGTTAGCCTCTCAACTACAAAGGCGGTAGGGGTAGTCGAAACGCCCACGATGTCGAGGGGAGAGCACACCAGGCGCGCGTTCCTGCGAGGGGGGCTGGCGGCCGGGGCCGCGACGCTCTCGGTCGGCCGGGTCGCGGCGGGCGAACCGACCCGCGTCCTGACGTTCGAGAGCGAGGGCGGGGGCCTCGGCGGCTACAAGTTCACGGCGAGCGGTCGGATCGAGCAGGTCGACCGGGGCGACACGGTCGACCGCGACTGGGCGCGGGGGTACCTCGGGCCGGTCCGGGGCGTCGACACGTTCCGGTACGCGGGGGAGCTGACCGGCCTCACCGTCGCCGGCCCCGTCGCGGTGTACCGGGACGGCGACCCGCTGGACCGCGACGCGGTCGACCAGACGCCCGGCTCGATCCAGCTGCAGTTCGCGGACACGCCGCCGACCGGCAACGTCGTCCGGATCGAGGGCGGCGGCGGACGGCCGAGCGTCTACGAGTTCCGCGCGTCGGGCGCGGTCGAGCAGCGCGACGCCGGCGACGAGGTCGACGACGGCCACGCGGTCGGCCACGTCGGCGCGCGCCGCGGCACCGACGTCTTCGAGTACGCGGGCGACATCGAGGAGTTCCGGTTCGTCGGTCCGGGCCGGGTCGTACACAACGACACCGTCCACGAGACCGTCTACGACTGACGGCGCCGTCTCGGTGCGCTGCGCCGAGGCGCCGCTGGCGGTCCGGCGGGCGAGCGGGAACCGGCGAACGCCGGGTGGCCGCGACACCGAACACGTTCGCCCGCCGTTTTCAGCTCGCGGGAATCATGGCCACCGCCATTTATGTAGCCCCCGAAGTCGGGAACGAGATGGACCGAGATACCCTCGACCGACGGACGGTGCTGAAGACGATGGCCGCCGGCGCGGCGACCGCCGCCATCGCGGGCTGTTCGAGCAGCGGCGGCGACGGCGGCGGATCGGGCGGCGAAGACGCGACGACGGGCGGCTCCGGCGGGAGCGGCGACGGTGGCGGGAGCAACTCCGTCAGCTTCGACGGCTGGTTCGACAACACCTCGAACTTCGACGGCGTCGTGGACAAGACCGGCCAGTCGGAGGTGACCGTGAAGGTCGGCGCGAAGGGCAACGGCGGCAACTTCGCGTTCGCGCCAGCCGCGGTCAAGGTCTCGACCGGCACCAAGGTGGTCTGGGAGTGGACCGGCAAGGGGAGCCTCCACAACGTCGTCGCGGACGGCGGCGCCTTCGAGAGCGAGCAGACCCAGAAGGAGGGGTTCACCTTCTCGCACACGTTCGACAGCGCCGGCACCTACAAGTACTACTGCACGCCCCACAAGCCGATGGGCATGAAGGGCGCGGTCGTCGTGGAGTGAGCCCATGTCGAAGCCAGCGAGTCGCTCGGCCGGCCCGCCCCGCCGGGTCGACACCGACGAGCGGCCGTTCGTGCTCGTCTGGGAGCTGACCCGGGCCTGCGACCTGACCTGCGAGCACTGCCGGGCCGACGCCCAGCCAGACCGCCACCCCGACGAGCTCACCACCGCCGAGGCGAAGGCGCTGCTCGACCGGACCGCCGAGTTCGGCGAGAACCAGCTGGTGGTGTTCTCGGGCGGCGACCCCCTCAAGCGCGACGACGCGGTCGAACTGGTGGAGTACGGCACCGACGCCGGCCTCCACGTCACGATGACGCCCAGCGGGACCGCCTCGCTGACCCGGGAGGCGGTCGGCGACCTGGCGGACGCGGGCCTGCGCCGGATGGCGGTCAGCGTCGACGGTGCGACAGCCGAGCGCCACGACGCGTTCCGGGGCGAGGCGGGGAGCTTCCGGGAGACGGTGTCGGCCGCCCAGGCCGCCGCCGACGCGGGGCTGCCCCTCCAGGTCAACACCACGGTGTGCCGCCAGACCGTCGCCGACCTGCCGGCCGTCGCCGACCTGGTGGCCGACCTCGGCGCGGTGCTCTGGAGCGTCTTCTTCCTCGTGCCGGTTGGCCGGGGCGCGGCGCTCGACCCCATCGGCCCCGACCGGGCCGAGCGCGTGATGGAGTGGCTGGTCGAGCAGCGCGAGGAGTGGCCCTTCGGCGTCAAGACGACCGAGGCGCCCCACTACCGCCGGGTCGCGGTCCAGAAGACCGAGGCGACGCCCGACCGACAGATGGGCATCACCGCGGGCGACGGCTTCGCCTTCGTGAGCCACGTCGGCGAGGTGTACCCCTCGGGGTTCCTGCCCGAGTCGGCGGGCAACGTCCGGGACCGGAGCGTCGTCGACATCTACCGGAACGCCGACCTGTTCGAGCAGTTGCGGGACCCCGACGCGCTCCGCGGCAAGTGCGGGGCCTGCCCTTACCGGAACGTCTGCGGGGGCAGTCGCTCCCGGGCCTACGCCACGACCGGTGACCCGCTCGAAGCCGACCCGCTCTGCTCGTTCGTCCCCGAGGGCTACGACGGCCCGCTCCCGGGGGACGACCCCGGACGGGACGGCGCCGCAGAGCGGACCGACGTCGAACCGGACCGGATCGCCGACTCGCCGTGAGCCGACCGCGATGAACCGACCATGAACGCCGCGAACGCCGAGGCGGTCGACTCGGGCGACGGTGACGAGACGGCCCGGGGGCCGCAGCGGGACGCCGCCTCCGACCCCGATTCCGACTCCGAAGCGGCGGTGGCCGAACAGCTCCGCGACCGGGCCGAGCGCGTCCGGCGCCGCGAGCTCGACACCGCCCTGAGTCGGCTGGCGGTAGACGGCGAAGTGACCCCCGCGGAGCGCGAAGCCGCGGCCGCCCTCGCTGCCGGCGTCACCGACGCGCTGGTCGAGCGGTGGATCTCGCGGCTGGCCGACAGCGCGGCGGACCCCGAGATCGCCCGTTCCCTGTTCGCCGAGGGGACGCCCGAACGCGTTCGGGAGGAGGGGTAACGATGCGGGGTCCGAAGGTGCGACCATGAGCGTCGGTATCGTCGGCGGCGGCGTCACCGGGCTGGCGACACACCACTACCTCCGCGAGGCGGGCGTCGAGAGCGTCGTCTTCGAGGCCGACGGCGAGCCCGGCGGGGTGATCCGGAGCCGGACGGTCGAGGGCCGCGTGCTCGACCTCGGCCCGCAGCGCACCCGCCTGACGCCGAGCATCCGGGAGCTGATCGAGGCGGTCGGCCTCGACTCCGAGCTCCGGGAGGCCGACGACCCGCCGCTGTACGTCTACCACCACGGGAAGCTCCGGCGGGTGCCACAGACCCCGCGGGAGGCGGTGACGACCGACCTGCTCTCGTGGCGCGGGAAGCTCCGGGCGCTGGCCGAACCCCTGACGGACTCGGCCGAGGAGGGCGAGACCGTCGAGGAGTACCTGACCCGGAAGTTCGGGTCGGAGGTCGCGCGCTACTACTTCGGGCCGCTGTACGGCGGCATCTACGGCTCGCACCCCGGCGAGATGCCGGTCGAGCGCTCGCTGGCGAAGGCGCTCGCCGGGGCCGGCATCGAGGGGAGCGTGCTGATCTCGGTCGCCCGGAAGGTGCTGGCCGGCCGGGAGGCCCCGCCGATCGTCTCGTTCGACGACGGCCTCCAGCGGCTCCCGGAGGCGCTGGCCGAGGCCCACGCGGAGACCGTCCGGCTGGAGACGCCCGTCAGGGAGGTCCGGCGCGACGGGCCGGACGGTGAGCGTGCAGGCGAAGACTCGCAGTTCGTGGTCGAAACGCCCGACGGTGAGACCGTCGTCGACGAGCTGGTCGTGACCACGCCGGCGGACGTGACCGCCGACCTGCTCGCGGCCCTCGCGCCCGAGTCGGCGGCCGCGCTCCGGGAGCTCAACTACAACCCGCAGGCCGTGGTCCACCTCCACTCGGACGCCGACCTGACCGGCGCGGGCTACCAGGTCCAGTACGACGAGGCGTTCCGGACGCTGGGTGTGACGTGGAACGCCGGCCTGCTCGACCGCGACGGCGTCTACACCTGCTACCTCGGCGGGGCGCGCAACCCCGGGCTCGTCGACCGGAGCGACGACCGACTGGCGTCGGTGGCGGTCGCGGAGTTCGAGGAGATCACGGGCGCGTCGGCCCGACCGCTGTCGGTCCACCGGCTCCGGCGGGGGATGCCCGCCTACGACCGAAGTTGGTCCGCGCTCGACCGGGTGTCGACGCCCGAGGGCGTTCGGCTCGCCACGAACTACACCGCTCGGGCCGGTATTCCGGGCCGGATTCGGGAGGCGAAGCGGGTGGCCGGGGAGCTGGCCGACCGGAGGGGCAAGAGCACCGAGGCGTCGACCGCCACGGTGTGAGAGGTGGTCCGGACCGGGTGTGCCGGGCGACGCGCCGACAGACCGTCAGCAGTCGTACGACCGCGAGCCGTTCTCGACGGTGACCCGGCGGGTCGCGTTGGCGAGCACTGACTCGTCTGTGCGTACGCGGACTTCGACTCTCGCAGTGTCGCCGACCGAGAGCGTCTCGTCGTCCTCGAACACGCGGAACACGTCGTACGTCGTTCGTCCCGTCCGCGCGACGGGCTTCGCGACGGTCTCCCCGGTGCGGGCCAGGCGCACGACGACCCGCAGCCGGCGCTCGTCGACGGCGTCCCCGTACCCCTCCGGGACCGCGACGGCGGCGTCGCCGAACACGCCCGCCCGGTCGCCGGGCGTCCCGCTCGCGAGACACGTCCGGACCGTGCCGTTCCCGATGTCCGGGACGCCCGCCTCGTCGTTCAGCCGGACCGAGAAGTCGGCCTCGTCGACCGTGACGTTCTCGCGGGTGAGCTCGTCCGTAACGCCGCCGAACAGCGCCAGGGTGCCGACGCTGAACGCCGTCAGGAGGAGGAAGACGACGACGGAGGCGGGGCGCGGCGGCCAGTCGAGAAGCCAGGGCAGCACGTTCATGGAGGCTGTAGTTGATACTCCGAGGAGAGTGCAATAAAGGTACCAGACCGAGCCGCCCGACTACCCCTCGACGTACTCCTTGACGATCTTCTCCTCGACGCGATGGAGCGTCTCGCTGGCGGTCGACTTGGCCACGCCGGCGGTGTCGGCGAGCTCGGTCAGCGAGCACTCCCGCGGGGTGTCGTAGTACCCCTCCTCGACCGCGGTGTGGAGCAGCTCGCGCTGGCGGTCGGTCAGCAGGCTCTCGGAGTTGACCAGCTCCCGGACGTACTCGACGTCGAACGACATGCCGAACGCCTCCAGCTGGGCGGTGAACGCCGACAGCCGGTCGCGCGAGGCCGTGAGCTCGACCTCGGCGACGCCGTCCCGGATGGTGAACGGGAGTTCGAGCGGCAGGCCCGACTCCTGGACCGAGAACAGCAGCAGCGGCGCGGTGGTCTCGAACTCGACCAGCGCGGTCTCCTCGGAGGCCTGCTGGAGGTCGAGCCGGACGATGTCCTCGCGGTCGTCCATCGCGCCGACGACCGCCGGCAGGTCCGACGAGGTGATCTCCAGCAGGCCGACGCCGGTCTCCTCGGCCGGGAACGCCGCCAGCACCCGGAACTCGGCGTCGGGGTGGGCGGTCGACACCTCCGAGATCCAGACCTCCTCGGGGAGCGTGATGTGGAGCTTCGCGGTGGGCATCTCTAGGTGAACGGTCCGTTCGCATCCATCCATAAGTCTTCCCGAACATGTTCGGAGGTCGGCGGCAGCGCGCTCGGTCGACCGGCGAACTGGTTCGGGAGAACCTCCGTGGCGACGGGACGCGTCGGTTCGAGCATGCAGACGGACTACGCGGAGCGCGCCGTCGAGCGGACCAACGCCCCGAGCGACCGACCGACCGAAGTGCTCGACGTGCGGGAGCTCGGCCCGCCGGGGCCGCTGACCGAGACCCTCGAAACGCTGCCGGACCTCGCCGACGAGGCGGTCCTGGTCCAGGTCAACGACCGGGCGCCTCGGCACCTCTACCCTAAGCTCGGCGACAGGGGGTACGCGTACGAGACCGTCGCCGACGGGGACGCCACGCTGACGGCCATCTGGAGGCAGGCGGACGAGGAGGGGTGAGTCACGGGGTGCCGGGGCTGAGAGCGCGGGTCGAAACCGGGCGCGGTCACCGCATCGCGGCGAGGGCGACGTACGACCCCGCCTCTGCGGTGATCCACTCGGTCGCGAGCGTCTCGTCCGACGCCCCGCGGGGGTAGAGCGTGCACTCGTCGGGCCCGGACTCGCGCTCGACCACGACAGCGGTCAGGTCGGCGCCGCGGTCGGGCAGCGTCGGGGCGGTCGGCGGCGATTCGTCGTCGGTGTCGGTGGGCGCGGTGTTCGTCATGGGTGGAATGGGCCGGTCGTCCGGGATTCCGCCGGGTCCGTTCGCGGAGCGGTCGTCAGGGTCGGTTCTGTGGAGTCTTCCGTGCAGTGCTCGCGGCGGTCGTCGGGGCTGTACGCGGGCGGACGTCGGGGCTGTACGCGGCCAGTCGTCGGGGACTGCGGTCGCGACGGCCGCCGACTCAGTCGTCGGCGTCGGCGATGTCGACCGTCAGCACGGGCGCCGACGAGAGGGTGACGACCTTCTGGGAGACGCTGCCGAGCAGGTTGCGGGTCGGGTCCGAGCCGTGGGTCCCCATCACCACGAGGTCGACGTCGCGCTCGTCGGCGACCGCCAGGATCTCGTCGGCGGGGTTGCCCTCCCGGATCTCGGTGGTCACGTCGAGGGCGGCGCCGAACGCGCTGGCGGTCTCGTCGGTCGCGCGCTCGCCCTGCTCGCGGAGGCGGTCGGTCACGTCGGGCACGCGGTCGTCGTCGAGCGTCAGGAACGCCCGGTCGTCCACGACGTAGAGCACGTGGACGTCGGCGCCGCGGCGCTCGGCCACGTCGCGGGCGTGTTCGACCACCGTCTGCATCGCGTCGCTCCCGTCGGTCGGAAGCAGCACCGTATCGTACATTACGCCCGGTACTCGACGCCGGGGGACCATATACGTACCTGCGGTTCCCACCGAGTGAAAACGGCCGGGTCCGCTACCGCTGGCGCGGCTCCGCCGGGCGATTTTCAGCCCGCGGGAATCGGCTCCCCCTTATACCAGTCCGGGCGTCCAAGGTTCTCGTGTAGGAGGGACATCCGATGACCACAAACGCATCTGACCTCGGCACCGAGGCGAACGTCTTCGAGAGCGACGTCGCCGGCGTGACCGTCCGCGGGAAGGCCCACAGCCTGAGCGTGTGGTTCGTGCTCGCGCTCCGGCTCATGATGGGCTACGCCTTCCTCCACTCCGGGTGGAGCAAGCTGGCGGCCCCCGAGCCGTTCGACGCCGCGGGCTACCTGACCCACGTGCCGGCCGCCAGCCCGCTGTCCGGGCTGTTCCACTGGATGGGGACGACCCAGTGGTTCGTGGAGTTCGTCAACGTCGCGGTCCCGTGGGGCGAGTTCCTTATCGGGCTGGGGCTGCTCGTGGGCGCGCTGACCCGCATGGCGGCGTTCTTCGGCGCGTTCATGATGCTCCTGTTCTACTTCGGGAACTGGAGCGTCGAGCACGGGCTGGTCAACGGCGACTTCGCGTACATGCTCGTCTTCCTGGCCGTCGCGGCGTTCGGTGCCGGCCGCATCCTGGGGCTGGACGCCCTCGTCGAGCGGTACCGGCTGGACGGCGAACCGCTGGTCGAGCGGTACCCGCGGCTGCGGTACGTCCTCGGGTGATCGCCGGGGGCGTCCCGCGACGCTGCGGTCGGCACGAGCCGGGCTCCCCATCGGAGGAGTCGGCCCCGTAACAGGTTTTATTCCGGCCGAGCGAGTCGGACGACGCGTGACGGACACCGATACGCGCCGGGACCGCCCGGTGGAACTCGCCGAGTGCACGTGGGAGGAAGTCGAGGCGGCGCTGGACGCCGGCACCGACACGGCGGTGATCGCCGTCGGGTCGGTCGAGCAGCACGGTCCGCACCTCCCGCTGATAATGGACGCGCTCGCGGGCGACGAACTCGCGCGGCGCATCGCCGAGCGGCTCGGCGACGCGCTGGCCGCGCCGACGATTCGACCGGGCTGTTCGGGCCACCACATGGAGTTTCCCGGCACCATCACCGTGCCGGCCGAGACGCTGATGGACCTGGTCCGGTCGTACTGCCGGTCGCTCGACGCCCACGGCTTCGAGCACCTGGTACTGGTGCCGACCCACGGCGGGAACTTCGCCCCGGTCGACACCGTCGTTCCCGAGGTCGCGCGCGAGATCGACGCGAACGTGGTCGCGCTGACCGACCTGGAGGGGCTGATGGAACTGCAGAACGAGGGGCTGCGGGCCGCGGGCGTCGAGTACGAGGAACCGGTGGTCCACGCCGGCGCCGTCGAGACCGCCGTGGTGCTGGCGGTCGCCGAGGGGCTGGTCCGGACCGACCGCCTCGAGGTCGGCCGCGAGGGCGAGGTGTCGACCGCGCGGCTGCTCAGCGAAGGATTCGCGGCCATCACGGAGAACGGGGTGCTCGGCGACCCGCGCGAGGCGACCCCGGAGGCGGGAGAGGCGATCCTGGAGCGGATAACCGACGCCTACGTCGAACGCATCGAGAGCGCCCGAGAGGCGGTCTGAGCTAGTCGGCGTACAGCGAGTAGAGGATGATGGCGAACCCGACTGCGGTCAGCGCGCTCTCGACGACCAGCGCGACCTCGCCGGCGGTGACGAGCAGCCGGTCGACGACGCCCGCGAGCAGCGACCCGAGGGTGACGGTGCCGAACCCGAGCGCCAGCGCCCGGAGCGCCCTGGCCCCGGTCCGGCGGTACGCCTTGAACGCGAAGTAGGTGATGAGCCCGCCCAGCACCAGCGTCACCGTCTTGAGCGCGACGACGGTCGAGGTGACGTGGACCATCGTCAGGTCTCCTTGCGGACCTCGGCCCAGAGGCCCGCGAGCTGTTCGTCGGCCGAGCGGGTGGGCCGGCTGATCGACACCTCGAACCGGCGGCCCTCGTCGAGGAACACCGACACCTCCTCGAACGCCACGGTGTACTCGGAGGTGTGGTGCCCGTCGGTCCTGAGCGCGGTCCGCTCCGAGAGGATCGAGGCGTCGGTGAGTCGCTCGAGCTTCCGGTACGTCGTCGAGGTCGGGATGTCGCACTGGGTCGAGATCTCGCTTGCTGTCATGGGTTCGTCGAGTTGGCGGACGATGCGCCGGCAGTCGGGGTCGTCCAGGGCGTCGAGGACGGGCTGGAGGTCCGGGGCGTCCTCCGTCGCGAACGGGTCGCGGACCATCGGGTTGGACTCCTCCGGAGACGGACATAAACGGTTCGACTTCGGCGTCGAGCCCGGCCGCGTCGCGCGAAACTGACTGCAACGGTCTGCAACGAACACCCCAATGGTTATAGCCCGACTGCGTCCGGAGAGACGAGGAGACGTTGGTGCCTATCGAACTCCCCATGACCGAAACGCCGACGGTACTGATAGTCGACGACAACCGCCCGCTGGCGGACGGCTTCGCTCGCGCCCTCCCCGACGAGTACGACGTCGTGACCGCCTACACCGGCGAGCAGGCCCGCGAGTCGTTCCACGAGGGCGTCGACGCGGTGCTGCTGGACCGCCGGCTGCCGGACGTCTCGGGTGACGACATCCTCAGGGAGATCAGGGAGAGCGACTGCGACTGCCGGGTCGCGGTCGTCTCGGCCGACGAGCGTCCGCCCGACTTCGACTGCGACACCTACCTCACCAAGCCGCTGGCCGGGGCCGACGTCATCCGGGAGACGGTGGCCGACCTGCTCGACCTGGACGTCTCGGCCTGACCCGCCCCGCGGCGACGCGAAGCCTTTTGGTTCCGGTCGCAGTACGTCCCACCATGCGATTTGTTATCGTGGGTGCGGGCCGCGTCGGGCTCCGCACCGCCCGCATCCTCCAGGAGGAGGGCCACGAGGTGACCGTGGTCGACAACGACCCCGACAAGGCCGACCGCGCCCGCGAGGAGGGGTTCATGGTCGTCGAGGGCGACGGCGCCAGCGAGGACATCATCGAGCAGACCGACCCCGGGACCGCGGACGCGCTCGGCGGGCTGACCGGCGACCTCAACGTCAACTTCGCGGCGTGCATGATGGGCAAGCACTACGGCTGTCGGACGGTGCTGCGCATCGACGAGGACTACCGCGAGGACATCTACCACAAGTTCGCCGACGACGTCGACGAGGTGGTCTACCCCGAGCGGCTCGGCGCGGCGGGCGCGAAGACCGCGCTGCTGGGGGGCAACTTCAACGTCATCGCGGACCTGACCGAGCAGCTCCAGCTGACCACCGTGGTCGTGCCCGGCGACTCGCCGGTCGTGGGCCAGCAGGTGAGCGCGGTCGAGCTGCCCGAGGACGCCCGCATCTACGCCCACGGCCGGGCGCGCGAGCACATGACCATCCCGCTCCCGAACGCGACCATCGAGGCCGACGACCAGCTCGCGGTCATCGCCGACCGGTCGGCGCTGGCGGAGGTCCGCCGGCGGCTCCAGGGCGAGACGGCCGAACCCGCCGAGTGACGTACTGGGGTCTCCGGGCGCCTCCGCTGCGTTCTTCTGTTAGTATCAGCGCGTTCTGCGCGTCGAACCGGCGAGCTACCGGAAGAAATCGACCGAGGAGGGCAGCGGGTAGCGCGGGGTCAGTGGTGGGCACCCCGAAACGAGAACTTTCGTGGGAGGATTGGTGACACTGTGGCGAGAAGCCAACTCGCCGCCAGAGCCTCCGGCGTCGTCGGGATGCCGACCGGGAGACTGCTGCACGCTTCGCGCCCGAGCCGTCGGGCGCGTTTACTGCTTGGGCGGATTCGGACTTTGTTATGTGGCGGCTGTACCGATTGTACGACGGGGCTGCGCGCGGCCGGCTCGCGGTCAGCCGACGCCTACGCCGGGCGTAAGCGGTGGTTACCGGTCGATACTGCGGCGTGGCGCGGGACACCGGACGGTCACGACGAGCGGCGGAGCACACCGAAGGGGGAGTGGGAGAGGGTGTGGTGGTGTGCCGGGCGCGCGGTGGGGGAGGATGGGGGAGAGAGGCCGTCGATGCGCGCCCAGTCGGGGGTCTGGACGGCAATTACTTAAAAGTACGTCAGACGGACGGCGTCGGTATCGCACCGGGACCGCGACGCTCGCTTGCGACTTTGGCCGCCCCGCGCGCCGGGGTCGCGCCGCACTTGCCGACTCGCCTACCTTCAAGGGCGGGCGGACCGAGTCGGGGCGTATGGACGGAACCGGCGTGCCGCTCGTGACGCCATTCGACGAGGACGGCGAACTCGACGTCGAGCGCCTCCGCGACCTGGTCGCGTGGGTCGAGGACCGCGGCGTGGACTTCCTGGTGCCCTGCGGGTCGAACAGCGAGGCCGAACTGATGGGCGTCGAGGAGCGGGCCCGCGTGGTCGAGGTCGTCGCCGACGAGACCGACCTGCCCGTGCTGGCGGGGACGGGCCACCCGGGCCTGGCCGAGACGCTCCGCCAGACGGAGCTCGCCGCGGAGGCGGGCGCGGACGCCGCGCTGGTGGTGACGCCGTTCTACTACAGCCACGGCGAGGCAGCCGTCGAGGAGTACTACCGCGAGGTGGCCGACGAGAGCCCGATCCCGGTCTACCTCTACAGCGTGCCGGCCTACACCGACGTCAAGCTCTCGCCCGAGCTGGTCGGTCGGCTGGCCGCCCACGACAACGTCGCCGGGATGAAGGACTCCAGCGGCGACCTCGACACCTTCCAGCGCGAGCGCCGGCGGACCGCCGACGAGGAGTTCGACCTGTTCGTCGGCAGCGGCGGGGTCTACGCCCACGCGCTGGCCGCTGGCGCCGACGGCGGCGTGCTGGCGCTGGCGAACGTCGCCCCCGAGCGCGCCAGCGAGATCTACAAGCTCCACCAGGGCGGCGACGACGCCGCGGCCCGACAACTCAACGCCGAGCTGGTCGAGCTCAATCAGGCGGTCACCGCCAAGTACGGGGTCCCGGGCCTGAAGGCCGCGATGGCCGAGCGCGACGCCCCGGCCGGGTACCCCCGGAGTCCCCACCGCGAGGTCTCCGAGGACGTGCGCGCGACGGTCGCGGACCTGGTCGAGGACGCCACGCCGTAGGTCGGTAATCGGTTTGCGGCACAATTCTGGCAGGAACAGCGACCACTTGACGGACTAATTACTCTGCATACGCTCGATTAACCAAATTACCGGAGTGCGCCCGACGACACGTCCACCGTTTGGGTGGATTGAAAGGGGCCGCCCGGTCGCGTGCAGTTTAGTCGCCTCTGCGGGCCACTATCCGAGGCGAGCGAAGCGAGCCGAGGATATCCCGCAGAGTCGTTCGAAAATCGGAGATTTTCGTGATCACGAGAGAGCGGAGCTCTCTCGGACGACGACCGCGACCGGGCGGGGGCTTTCGGGGTCACGATAATCCCAAGTCAATCGACTGTCTCAGATTCTGCCGTAACTTACAGATAAACTAGACCGCTCCCAGAGACAAAATCCACCCGCTCAATCACTCTTCGACAGCGTCTGGAGCACCCCGTGGACGAACGGCCGGGGGTCGTCGAGCCGGAGGAAGTCGAACCTGGGCTGGCGGGCCATCGACTCGCCGATCTCCCAGGCGGTCTCCCGGAGCGAGGGGCGCTCGACGAACGGCGACTCGTCGCGGAGCACGCTGGCGACGTAGCCGAGTTCGCCGTACAGCAGGTGGCTGCCCACGCCGAGCTCGAAGTCGGGGTCGATCTCGTCGGTCCGGCCCCGCGACTGGAGCCAGTAGTAGTGCGGGAAGTCCGCGCCCGCCCGGACCGTCGAGGGCAGCGACTGCCACATCCGGGGGTTGATCTCGGTGAGGTAGTACTCGCCGGTCTCGGCGTGCTCCATGTACTCGATGCAGGCCAGCCCGTGCCAGTCGAGCTCCGCGAGCAGGTCGCGGGCCACCCGCTCGAGCTCCGGATCGTACGTCGACTCGCGGTACACCCCGCCGCCGCCGGTGTAGGAGTTGCCCCGGATCTGGCGGTGCTGGAAGGTGGCGACCGGTTCGCCCTCGTCGTACAGCCCCGCGAACATGTACTCGTCGCTCGACGGGACGTACTCCTGGACGATGGGCGCGTGGCCCATCTCGGCCAGCACCTCCTCGCGGTCGGGGACCTCGCCGGGCCGGACGTGGGTGACGCTGTTGACCTCCTCGGCTTCGGTCGGCCCGTGGGTGTCGACGTAGGCGTCGGCCAGCAGGTTGTAGCGGGACTTGATGACGTACTCGCCGTCCCAGTCGTCGACCGCTTCGAACCGGCGGGTGTCGGGGACCGGCACGCCCGCCGCCTCGGCCGCCTCGGCGAGCTTCACCCGGTCGTGGACCCGTTCCAGCGTCTCGATCGGCGGGACCTCCAGCGAGACGCGGTCGGCGAACTCCCCGCGGTACTTCGAGAGCACGTAGGCGTCGTACTCCCGGACGGGGATCACGGTCTTGACGTCCTCGCGGGCGGCGAGGGCGAGCAGCGCGTCCTTGTAGGCCACGAGGTTCTCCTCGGGGTCCGGCAGCGCGGCGGTCTCGTCGCAGAACCGCGAGGCGAAGACGGGGACGTGGTCGCGCTCGGAGGCCGCGACGGTGCCGATTCCGCGCCGGCCCAGCGACCGCAGACAGGGGTAGCTGTAGGGCGCGACGCCCGTGGGCACGAGGACCGACGGCGCGCCGTCGTTAGCCGGAGACATGGCCGGACGTTGGTCGCCGACGCGGTTTAGTATTGACAGGCAAACGAGGGCTGCAGCGGGAGTAGGCGGCCCCTTCGGCGCGTCGGGGCAACCTCCGGACGCGGAGTGTAGCCCGATGTTCTCGATCGTCTCGGACGCCGGACCGCGTCAGTCGACGGACGCCGGGGCGTTCCCCCGAGTCGGTGTCGTACAGCGGTTCGCGCCGCGCGAACCGCCCCGCCGTCGACCCGTGTCAGAGACAACGAGCGTTGCATAACCGTTATGTCAGGGGCGGTTGAACGACCGTTGTACCCATGGCGGAACAACGGACACGGAGACGGTTTCTGCAGGCGACCGGCGCGCTCGGTGTCGCCGGGCTCGCCGGCTGTACGGGCGGCGGTTCGACCGACCAGAACACGACCACCGGAGAGACGACGGCGGCCGGCGAGACGACGGGAACGGGGACCACCGAGTCCGGGGAGACGACCCGGACGCCGACCTCCGACTCGATGACCATCTTCCACGCCGGCAGCCTCGCGCCGCCGTTCAGCGCGGCAGAGCCGAAGTTCGAGAAGGAGTACGGCGTCACGGTCAACCGCGAGGCCAAGGGGTCGGTGGCCTCGACGAAGAAGATCACCACGCAGGGCCGGTCGGCCGACGTGCTGGGCGTCTCGGACTTCCGGCTCATCCGGGACCGCGTGATCCCAGAGTACGGCAGCTGGTACGCCATCTTCGCCACCAACGCGATGTCGCTGCAGTACCGCGAGGACTCGCCCGGCGCGGACGAGATCGGGCCCGACAACTGGTGGGAGGTCCTCTCGCGGGACGGCGTGACGGTCGGTCACGCCGACCCGGCCATCGACCCCGGCGGCTACCGGGCCGTCATGACCATCCAGCTGGGCAAGGAGAAGCTCGACGGCGAGCAGCTCTACGACCAGCAGACCTTCCAGGCCATCCGGGACAACATGACGGTTCCGACCGGGACCGAGACCAAGCTGGAGGGCCAGCTCAAGTCGGGGAAGCTCGACTACGCGCTCTACTACCGGTCCATCGCCTCCCAGTCGGGGATGCCCTACGTGGACCTCCAGCCCCACGTGGACCTCTCGAAGCTCACCCAGAAGTACGCCAAGCACTACGCCAAGGCGACGGTCGAGACCCAGGCCGGGACGTTCACGGGCGCGCCCATCGCCTACGGCATCACGGTCCCGAGCGTGGCCGAGGCGCCGGTCCGGGGCGCCCAGTGGGTCAAGTACATGATCACCGAGCCCGGCCGGAAGATACTGAAGAACAAGGGGCTCATCCCGAAGACGCCCGCCGTCGTCACGAAGGACGGCGACGTGCCCGAGCGCGTGGCGAAGCACGCGGAGGCAAAGACTTCAGTGGGTCCGCTGCAACTCTGAGCACGTGAGCACGGATACCGAGACTCGAGGCGGGGGCGACGCGCCCACGTCGCCACGACCGACCGAGGCGGCCGGGGTGCCGGGCAGCGTCGGGACCGGCACCGCCGTCCTCGCGTTCCTCGTCGTCCAGCTCGCGGCCTTCGCGGTCGCCTTCGGCGCGGGCTACCCCGGCGCGTACGCCGGGTTCGCGGTCCTCTCGGCCGGCGCCGTCGCGGCCTACCGCGAGCGCGGGGCGTTCGGCGTCCTGGCGGCGACGCTCGGCACGACCCTCCTCGTGGCGCTGGGCCTGCCCCTCCTGATGCTGGTCGCCCGGCAGGACCCGGCCCTCGTCGCGGAGATGGCGGCCGACCCCGCGGTCCAGCAGGCGCTGTACCTCTCGGTGTACGCGCCGCTGCTGGCGGCCGGCGCCAGCGTCGCGCTCGGAGTGCCGCTGGCGCTGGTGCTGGCCCGCGGCTTCCCCGGCCAGCAGCTGGTCGAGAGCCTCGTCGACCTCCCGCTCGTCGTGCCCCACAGCGTCGCCGGCCTCGCCATCCTGTTCGGCTTCGGGAAGGGCGGCGCGTTCGGCGGCGTGCAGTTCACGATCCCGGTCATCGACTTCACCTTCGAGTTCGCCGTCCTCCAGACGATGCTCGGGATGGTGCTGGCGATGACGTTCGTCTCGGCGCCGTTCGCGGTCAACGCGGCCCGCGAGGCGTTCGAGTCGGTGCCGACCCGGGTCGAGTGGGCCGCCCGCACGCTGGGCGCGAACCGGTTCGAGACGTTCCGGCGGGTGACCGCGCCGCTGGCGTGGCGCGGCGTGCTGACCGGCGGCGTGCTGGCGTGGGCCCGGGCGGTCTCGGAGTTCGGCGCGGTCGCCATCGTGGCCTACAGCGTCGAGTTCTTCTACCTGCCGGAGGGCGAGAGCCTCACCGCCCAGCACGCGCCCGTCTTCATCTACAACACCTACCTCTCGGCGGGCCTCGACCGGTCGGGGGCGGTCGCCACCCTGCTGCTGGCGCTGTCGGCGCTCATCTTCCTGCTGGTGCGCACGGTCGCCTACGACGAGGGAGGGTGGCCGTGAACCGGAGAAGTACAGGGGGTGGTCGGCCGTGACCCTGGACGTCTCGGTCACCGCCGCCTTCACCGCCGAGGGCGCCGACCGGTTCGAGGTGACCGCCGACCTCTCGGTCGCCGAGGGCGAGACCCTGGTCGTGCTCGGCCCGAGCGGGTCGGGCAAGAGCCTCCTGCTGGAGACGATCGCGGGGTTCCACGACCACGAGGGCCGGATCGCGCTCGGGGGTCGAGACCTGACCGACGCGCCGCCGGAGGACCGGGGCCTGGGCTTCGTCTTCCAGGACTACGCGCTGTTCCCCCACATGACGGTCCGGCAGAACGTCGCGTTCGGCCGGCGGTACCACGACACCCGCGACCCCGACGGGCTGCTGGCGGAGTTCGGCGTGGCCGACCTGGCCGAGCGCTACCCGCCGACCCTCTCGGGCGGGGAGGCCCAGCGGGTCGCGCTGGCCCGCGCGCTGGCGGTCCGGCCCGACGCCTTCCTGCTGGACGAACCCCTCTCGGCGCTCGACGTGCCGACCCGCCAGACGCTCCGGGAGGTGCTCGCGGACGTGCTGGCCGACCAGACCGCGGTGTACGTCACCCACAACCGGACCACGGCCCGGGCCGTCGCCGACCGGGTGGCGGTCATCCGCGACGGCGAGATCATCCAGACCGGCACGCCCGAGGCAGTCTTCGAGCGCCCCGGCTCGCCGTTCGTCGCGCGGTTCACGGGCGCGAACTGCCTCGAACTCGACGACGGCGCGCTCGCGGTGCCCGGCGGCCGCCTCGAACTCGACGGCGCGGGCGGGCCGAGAACGGGACGCGAGAGCGACGGGGACACCGGCGACGAAGAACCGCGGGGCGACGCCCGGACCGACGGCGAAGGGACCACCCACCTCGCGATCCGGCCCGAACACGTGGCGCTCGACCCCGCGGACCCGGACTTCGCGGCGCCGGTGACCCGGGTCGTCCGCGAGGACGGCCGCGACCGGGTCGCGCTCGACGTGGCGGGCCAGCGACTCGACGCCTACGTCGACGGGTCGCCCGCCAGCGGGACGTCGACCGGCGAATCCTCGGCCGGCGAGGACTTCCGGATCGCCGAGGGCTCTTCGGTCGGGGTCGCGCTCCCCCGGGACCGACTGACCGCGCTGTCCGAGTGACTGCGCCGTCTGACCGACCGCGCTGCTCGACCGACCGTCTCCCCAGATTGAAACTTCAGCCGCGCTGACCGTTCTGTCGCCCTGTCGGCGAGAAAATTACTTAGGGCCGGGTTCGAAACTCCCTCCCATGGCACGCGAACAGCGGGACGGGGTGGTACGGTGAGCATCGTCGGCGGGACGCTCGGGAAGGTGGCGGCGGTCCTGGCGGTCGGGATGGTGGTCTCGGCCGTCGGGGTCGGCGCCGCCCTCACGACGGGTGTCGTCAGCCTGCAGCCGCCGACGGTCGAGTCGGTCGACAACGAGTGGGGCGAGGTCACCAGCGAGCGGACGGGCATCCGGACCCGCCTCGTCGTGAACAACCCCAACGGGGTCGGCGTTCCGGGCGTGGCGACGGTGAAGTACGACGTGCTCATGAACGACGTGACCGTCGCCGAGGGGTCGAGCGGCCTCTCGCTGTCGCCCGGCCGGAACGAACTGACGCTCCGGACCCACATCGACAACGGTAAGATACCCGAGTGGTGGGCCAGCCACATCAACAACGGCGAGGAGACGACCCTCTCGGTCCGCCCGTCGGTGTCGGCGGTGTTCCTCTCGCGGGACCTGCCCGCCTTCGACCGGACGTTCGAGACGGACATGCTCTCGGCGTTCGACAGCGACGCCGAGCAGTCGGTCGAGGTGGGCGGCCGGACCCTGCTGACCGTCGCGGGCACCGACGCCTCCTGGGGGACGGCGACCGCGAACCGGACCCCGCTCCGGTTCTCGGCCACGGTCCGCAACCCCAACGGCGCGCCGATCACGTTCTCGAAGCTCGGCTACGAGGTGTCGATGAACGACGTGACCGTCGCCGCGGGCACCACCGAGGGCGGCGTCGAGATCCCCGCGAACGCGACCGACACTATCCGCGTCAACGCGACGCTGGACAACCGGAAGCTCGACGAGTGGTGGGTCAGCCACCTCCGGAACGACGAGACGACGACGCTCGACGTCTCGGTGTTCGCGATCGACGACACGGGGAACGAGACCCGTCGCGTCCCGCTGTCGTTCATGAGCGAGCGCGTCGTCTTCGAGACCGACGTGCTCGGCGGCGGAGAGGCGAGCACCCGGACCGTCGACACGGGCGAGGGCTTCGACTTCGCGCCGCCGACCGTCGAGTCGGTCGAGCGCGACTGGACCGCCACCGACTCGGGCACCCGGTTCTCCAGCACCGCGGTCGTGAACAACCCCAACGGCGCGAACTCGACGCTGTCGGACGTCGCGCTCGACGCCCGCTACCGGGTGTCGCTCAACGACGTGACGCTGGTCGAGGACCGCACCGAGGCGACGCTCGCGCCCGGCCGGACCGAACTCCGGTTCGGCGGGAACGTGAGCGACCGGACCATCAAGCGGTGGTGGATCAGCCACGTCGAGAACGGCGAGCGCACCGCCCTGACGACCGAGAGCCGGGCGGTCGCCGACCTCGGCTTCGCCAGGTTGCCGGTCGCGCTCCCCGCGGAGAACCGGACGTTCGAGACCGACATGCTCGGCGGGTTCGCGTCGGGCGACGAGGCGGTCTCGATCCGGGGGCGGACGGTCGCCCGGCTCCACGACGTGAACGCCACCTGGGGCGACGCCACGATGGCCCGGACGCCGATGGTCATCTCCGGCGCCGTCACCAACGAGCGCTCCCGGCCGCTGACCGTCGTGAAGTTCGGCTACGAGATCCGGGCCAACGACGTGGTGCTGGCCGACAACGAGAGCCGGGTCGGCACGACGGTCCCGGGCGGCGCGACCCGGAACATCGAGACCACGGGCTACCTGGACAACGACAAGATTCCGGCGTGGTGGGTCGGCCACCTCCAGCGCGGCGAGCAGACGGAGCTCGACGTCTCCTACTACGCCGTGGTCGAGTACCGCGGCCAGCAGAAGCGCGTCGCGCTCGACTCGATGAGCTACACGACCACCATCGAGACCGACGCCTTCGGCGAGCAGTAGGGCGGTCCCCGGACTCCTCTTGCCCGCTATCCGGTGACACACCGCCGGTACCGCTTTTACGGGACCGGCACACGTACTCGACATGACCGAGGTCCGTGAGCTCACGCCCGACGACGCGCCGGCACTGACCGCCCTCTACGAGGAGTACGAGTGGTGGGAGGACCGCGACGTCGAGGGCGTCCGCACCGCACTGGCCGAGACAGAGGTGGCGATCGGCGTCGAGGAGGGTGACGCCGAGAGCGAATGCGACCTGGTGGCCGCGGCGCGCGTGCTGACCGACTACGCCTACTACGCCACCGTCTTCGATGTCATCGTGGCCGCCGACCGCCGCGGCGAGGGCCTGGGCGAGACGCTGCTGGACGCGGTGGTCGACCACCCCGACCTCCAGTCGGTACCGGGCCTCTCGCTGCTCTGCCGGGAGGGCCTGGTCCCGTTCTACGAGTCGGTCGGCTTCGAGGTGTACGGGCGCGACGTGGAGGTCCCGGAGGGCGGCACCGAGGAACTGGTCCGGATGACCTACGCTCACGACGAGTCGTAGTTCCCGCGCCGGTCGGGCGACCGACCACGTCGGGGCGCACCATCGAAGCGGCCGGATTCGGGCAGACAAAACTGTTTTCAGCGCTTTCCGCTTACCAATCAGCAGGATGACCGAGGAATCGGAGTCGGCGGGCGCACACCGGCGGAGCAAGGTCGGGCGGGTGATCGCCGACCGGGAGCTCGACGGACTGGGCGAGGAGCTCGAGCGGTACTGGACCGGCGAGGGCGAGGAGCGCCGGAGCCTCAGGGAGCTGGCCGACTACTTCAACGAGCGGGTGCTCCGGTCGGCGATGGCCGACGCCGACATGGAGGTCCTCGACGGCGAGGTCGAGAACTTCTACGAGCTGCTGACCGACGACGACGTCACCGGCGGGATGCGCGTCCAGGCCGAGCGCCGGCTCGAACGCGGGGGCATCGACCCCGACCGGCTCACGCGGGACTTCGTCTCCCACCAGGCCGTCCACACCTACCTCACGAAGTACCGGGACGTCGAGCGCGAGACCGACGAGCCCGAGAGCAAGACCGACAAGGCCCGCCGGACCGTCGAGCAGCTGCGGAACCGCGTCCAGGCGGTCACCCGGACGTCGGTCGAGTCGCTCCGGAACGCGGGCGCCGTGTCCATCGGCGACTTCAGCGTGTTCGTCGACGTCAGGATCACGTGCAGCGACTGCCACTCCCAGTACACGATAAGCGAGCTCATCGACGAGGGCGGCTGTCAGTGCGACTGACGTTCGACACCGGGCCGGCGTGACGACGGCTTTAAGCCGTCAGTCGGGGACCAAAGGAACGGAATGACACAGTCGCTGCTCGACTGGGAGCCGCGGGATTGGCAGACCACCACGGAGGGGACGGTCCGGTTCGCGCTCGTCGGCGTGGGCTGGTGGACCCGGGAGTTCGTGCTGCCGGCCATCGAGACGAGCGACCTCTGCGAGACCACCGCGGTCGTGACCGGTTCGACCGAGAAGGCCGACCGGGTCCGCGAGGAGTACGACACGGTCGAGCGCGGGCTGACGTACGAGGAGTTCGTCGACGGCGAGGCGACCGACGCCTACGACGCGGCGTACGTCTGCACCCCGAACGCGACCCACTTGGAGTACGTCGCGGCCGCGGCCGACCACGGCAAGGACGTGCTCTGCGAGAAACCGATGGAGGCGTCGGTCGAGCGCGCCGCGGACCTGGTCGCGGCCTGCGAGGACGCCGGCGTGACGCTCATGATCGGCTACCGGATGCACACCGAGCCGGCGGTGCGGCGGGCCCGCCAGCTGGTCCGGGACGGCGTCGTCGGCGAGCCCCGGCTCGTCCACGGGGAGAACTCCCAGCCGCTGCTCGAGATGATCGACGACCCCGACCAGTGGCGGCTGAACCCCGACCTGACGGGGTACGGCACGTCGGTGATGGACCTGGGCATCTACCCGCTGAACACCGCGCGGTTCGTGCTCGACGCCGACCCGGTCGCGGTGCAGTCGATGATGCAGTCCTCGCACGAGGCGTTCGACGAGGTCCCCGACGAGGTCGCCGCGTTCTCCGTCGAGTTCGACGACGGGACGTTCGCCTCGTGCACGTCGAGCCAGAACGCGAGCGACCACACCCGGCTCGAGATCGTGGGGACCGAGGGCCGGATCGAGCTCGAGCCCGCGTTCCACATGGAGACCGGGCTGACGGTCGATCGCGGCGGGACGACCGTCGAGGTCGACGCCGAGCAGGTCGACCAGATGGAGGTGGAGTTCGACTACTTCGCCGACCGGGTGCTCGCCGGGGAGGACGTCTACGCAGACGGCGAGCACGGGCTCGTGGACATGCGGACGATCAAGGCGATTCACGAGGCGGCCGAGACCGGCGGGACGGTCGAGGTGTCGGAGTAGCCCCGATCGAGTGTCCGGGCGGAGTCGGTTGCGCGGGCGGGCCGGTCGAGAGATCAGTGACGGCGGCCGAGGACGACCGGCGGGAGTCGAGCAGACTTTTCACCGCCCGACGCCTCCCTCCGGGCATGGACTGGGCCGACCTCTTCGACCGGGCCGAGCGGTACGGGACCGACGTGGAGACGATACGCGCGTCGCTCGCCGAACGGCGCGAGGGTAGCGTCGACCGCGACGCGAGCGAGGAGAGCGAGGAGAGCGAGGAGACCGAGGATGCCTGAGGCGCCCGAGACGAACCCGGCCCGGATCGTCGCGGACGCCGACGTGCTGGTCGCGGACCTGCTCGGCGGCGACGCCGACGCGGGGAACGCGGCGCGGGCGGCGATGGACGAGGTCCGGCGCCACTCGTGGGTCGAACTGGTCGCCAGCGACGCCCTGCTCGACGACGCCGAGGCCGTGATCGCGGACCTCGCGGACGACGACCTGGCGGCGGCGTGGCGCGAGCGCGTCGAGGACCTGCGCGTCGACGTCGACCACCCCGAAGGCGACCACCCCGCACTGGCGAGCGCGTACCGGGGGCAGGCCGCCCACCTGCTGAGCTACGACGAGGGGCTCACCGGCGCGGCGGCCGGCGCCACGTTCGGCTCGCGGCTGAACGTGAGCGTCAAGACCCCCGACGGGTTCGCGGCGCTGTTCGACGCCGCGTCGCTGTACGAGGCGGTCGAGGGCGGCGAGTACCCCGGGCCGGACCGCGACCCGCGGGCCTAGGCGTCCAGCGTGCGCAGGAGCACCCCGGCGAACGCGCCGAAGGCGACGGCCGCGCCGGCGACGAACGCGAGGGCGGGGACGAACACGTCGTCGAACGCGAGCCGGTCGAACTCGGTGACGTAGCGGAAGACGTGGGCGGCGAACGCGGTGCCGCCGGAGAGCGCGAGGAGGCTCCCGAGGGCGAACGCGAGCGAGCCGACCGCCGGCCCGAGTCCGCGGTCGGGGGAGTCCGTGTCGGTCATACGGGGGTCTGTTCGGGCCCGGAGTCTCACTTTTTCGCTATCGCGGCGCACGGACCTCGTCAGTGCACGCCGTGCACTTCGGTAGGCGCCCGCGGAGCCACAGACTCCGGGTGCTGATGCGGTGACTGCCCGCCTGGCGGAATGGACAACCGTATTACAGAACCGAATTCCAGTAGCGCCGGCTACAGAAATATAGTTCAGATTACACTTTAGGGGTCGCGGGCCCTACCTACAGGTGAGGACAGACCGATGAAACTCGACACCCGACTCCGCCGGACCGCGCCCTCGGTCCGGACTCGGCGCGGGCGCATCGCCTCGGGACTCACCCGCACCGCGGTCCCCGTCGCCGCCACGCTGGCGCTCGCGGCCGCGGCGCTGCTGGCACTCGCGGTGTTCGTCACCGCGGCGGCCCACGTCCCCGTCACGCTCCCGGTCCTGCTGGCGGGCTGGGCCGCCGGCGTCGCCCTGCTCGTCGCGCTCCCGCTGGCCGTCGTCCGCGCGGCGGTCGCGGCGATCGAACGGACCCAGTGAGGCCTCCTTTTTCGCGCTCGACCTATCGCCGTACGTCGAAAATCGTTAACACGACCCGGAGTCCATGTCCGCGTGGGGAGATAGCATGTGCCATAGACGCGGCGACTGGTCCCGAACGCCCAGCAGAGCCAGCGAACCGGACGAGGAGACCGAACGCGAGGAGTCGCCGGGCTGGGTCCGCGCCAAGGACCGCCTCGTCGAACTGGTCTCGCGCGACGAGTCCGAACCTGACCGCGAGACGCCCGAGCGGCCGGCAGCCGAGGCCGACGCGGCGACGTTAGACGAGGAGACGACGGAGAGCGAGGTCGAAAGCGAACCGACCGAGCGCGACGAGGCCGACGACGAGCGCGAGGAGGAGCCGATTCCGGCGGACGACTAGCGACGCCTCTTTTTCAGAGGACGGTTGGACGTTGCAGAAACCCTCGCCCAGCAACGGTGGGGCTCGTTGAGAGTGGCAACAGAACCGACGCACTGGAAGTCTCGAAAGCCCCCGGCCCCTGTCAGGCCACCCACAACAGGGTTTGTCTCACCGGTCGCTTCCCGTGGCCAGTGTCACCGCGCTCTCGCCAGCGGATGCGCCGGCCGGCGCCACGGTGGGGTTCCGGTCGTCTCGACTAGGGAGCTTTTTCGTGCCGGGCCACAGAGGGAGAGGCGTGCGCGAGTACCCCTTCGAGTTGGCGCTGTGCGCGCACCTCGAAGCCGCCGAGGAGGTCGTCGTCGCCCGGCAGCTGGGCGGCGGCGTCCGCGCGCCGGCCAACCGCGTGCTCGACGTGGTCTGCGTCGAGCCGGGTCCCGAGTTCGAGGCCCGGGCGAATCTGACGCCCGAGACGATTCCGGACCTCGCCATCGAGAGCGACGTCGGCGTCGGCCGGGCGCGCGACCCCCGCGAGGCCATCGACGCGCCGCCGGAGCGCGCCCGGCGCGTCGCCGAGGAGGCGGTCGAGATCGGTTTCTTCGAGCGCGCGGTCGGCGGGGGCGTCCGGCGGGTCGCCCGCTACCCCGACGACTGGTTCGGGCGGCTGACTGCCATCGAGAACAAGCCCGACCTCGGCGAGCCCGGCGACCTCGAACTCCAGCTCCGGAAGGACGCCGCGCTCGGGCTGGTCGACGAGGTGGTGCTGGCGACCGAGAGCTACGTCACCGGCGCCCACCTCAACCGCATCCCCGACGCGGTCGGCGTCTGGCGGTTCGACCCCGAGGCCGGCGACCGCGAGGTGGTCCGAGCGGCCGAGTCGCTCCCCGCCGACGACTGGGGCGTCGAACTCCTGGAGGAGCACCCGCTCCGGACCGACGTGGCGACAGTCTCGCCGGCCGAGAAGGCCCGACGGCGCAGGAAGGTCGCCGAGCGCGCCTACGGCAAGGGGTGGCGGCCCGACGCGCTCCCGGGCTGTGGCGAAATTGAGGTCGCAGAGCGCGAGGGGAGCGTCGGGCTCCCGTACTGCGCCTGGAAGGACCGCGTCGTCGACCCCGCGAACTGCGGGCCGGACTGTCCGGGCCACGAGCCCGCCGACCCGCCCGCGTTCGACGCCGCCGAGGCGCGGGACGGCCGGACGCCGTGGGTCGCCGAGCCCGAGGGCGAGGCCCGACGCCAGGCCGGCCTCGACCGGTTCGGGTAGGCCCGTTCCACTTACCCCACCGGCGTCTCGTCGTCGACCGCGTCGAGCAGGTCAAGCCTGGCCAGCAGGTCCCGCGTGGGTCGCCCCCGCACGTCCCACTCCCGGCGGTCGTAGTAGGTCGAGAGCAGCGCGTCGAACGCCTCGGGGTCGATGGCCTCGCCGGCCCGCGGCCCGTTCTCCAGCGGGTCGGTCAGCTTCGCGGGGAGCTCGTCGTCGTCGCGGTCGAACCCCTCCCGGACGTTGAACAGCCGGGTCAGCGTCCAGGTTCGCTCGCCGGCGGTCCGGAGCTCCGCCTTCGAGTAGTCGAGGCCGACCGCCGAGAGCCACGCCGCGCCGAGGTCCTCGAACGCCTCGCCCGCGAAGTCGTCGGCGACCAGGCTCCAGAGCAGCGACCGGGCGTCCTGCTCGGCGATCACCGCCTCGGCCCGGCACTCGCGGTCCCACGAGTCGGCGGCGAACACCTCCTCGACCACCGGCCGGGCCCGGCGGTGGCAGGCGCCCCGGTCGCTGGTGGCGTAGGCCAGCGCCATCGACGCCGCGCCCCGGGGGTCGTAGGTCGGCAGCTCCATCGCCTTCACGGTCGGCACCAGGTCGGCGCCGCCGTAGCGGTCGGCCGCGGCGTCGACGCCCCTCGCCAGCAGGTCGCCGAGTTCGGTGTCGCGGCGGGCGATCTCGCCGAGCAGCTCGCGGGCCGCCGCCTCGTCGCCGAACGAGAGGTCGCGGTCGAGGACGCCCTCCTCGCTCGCTCGAATCGCCCACGCCACGGCGTTGCCCGCGCTGATGACGTCGACGCCGAGCCGGTCGCAGGCCTCGCCGAGCGCGGCCACCGCGTCGAAGTCGTCGATGCCCAGCCCCGACCCGAGCGAGATGGCGGTCGCGCCCCGCGGGACGCTCTCGCGGGTCTCGTCGGCGCGGGATGCGTCCGACTCCGGGTCGGTGTCGTCGGCGTCCTCGTCCGGACCCGCTGTCGTCTCGACCCGGAAGCCGCCGGGAATCGCGCCCTCTCGCTCGCGGGCGACCGCGGCCCGGCGGACCGCCTCGATGCCGACCGCGCCCGCGCCGTCGAACGCGCCGGCCTGCCAGCCCCGGGTCGGGAGCACGCCCACCGCGTCGGCGAAGTCGACGGTCTCGACGGTCTCGCTGGCGGCCTGCCACCGGCCGGTGTCGCCCGCGGCGAACCGGGCCTCGGCGTCGGCCCGGCGCTCGGCGAGGTCGGCCGGCGGGTCGGGCGGGTCGCCGTCGGCGACGACCGCCTTCAGGCGCTTGGCGCCCATGACCGCGCCGGCGCCGCCCCGGCCGGCCTGGTGGTCGCCGCCGTCGGAGGCGATGGTCGCGTACCGGACTCTGCGCTCGCCGGCGGGCCCGACGCAGGCCGCCGGCGCGTCGAGCGCCTCGGCGGTCTCGGCGGCGTCGCCGCCCCAGAGGTCGCCCGCGGGTTCGAGCGCGGCGTCGCCGTCCCGGATTCGCAGCACGGTCGGTTCGTCGGCCGCGCCCTCGACCAGCACGGCGATGACGTCGTCGAGTGCTCCGGCGAGCGCGCCGGCGAAGTCGCCGCCGGCGTAGGAGTCGAGGAACGCGCCGGTCAGCGGCGACCGGGTGACCGCGGCGTAGCGCTGCTCGCCCGGCGTGAGTCCCGACAGGGGCCCGAGCGCGAACAGCAGGGCATTGTCGGGGCCGAGCGGGTCGGTGCCCGGGTCGAGCTCCTCGTAGAGGTACCTGGCCGCGAGCCCCTTCCCGCCGAGGTAGCGCCGGCGCCACGCCTCGGGGACGGGCTCGCGCTCGACGCGGTCGTCGCTCAGGTCCACCCGGAGGAGCCGGTCCGGCGGTTCGTAACCCTCACCCATCTCCACCCAGGTACGTCCCGCACGGTGGTAACGGTTCGGGTGCCGGGGCGGACCGGGTCGGGCGGCGCGACGCGCGACTCGGGCGGCGCGACGGGGACACTTTTGGGTCTCACCGTCGAAGCGTCGGGCATGTACGACCGCATCCTGGTGCCGACCGACGGCAGCGACCAGCCCGCGGTGGTCCGCCACGCGCTGAACGTCGCCGAGCTGGCCGACGCGACCGTCCACGCGCTCTACGTCGTCGACGAGAAGGCGCTGGACTACCAGCCCTCGGAGTCGGGCCGGAAGGAGACCCGCGAGGCCCGCCGCGAGGAGGGCCAGGCGGCCGTCGGCGACATCGCCGAGGCCGCCGAGGAGCGGGGCCTGGAGGCGGTCACCGCCATCGAGGAGGGGTCGCCGGCCGAGACCGTCGTGGACCACGCCGACGAGGTCGACGCCGAGATGATCGTGATGGGCACTCGCGGCCGGTCGGGCGTCGACCGCTACGTGCTCGGGAGCGTCACCGAGCAGGTGGTCCGCCGGAGCGAGGTGCCGGTGCTGACGGTCAACCTCGAGCGCCAGCGCCGGGCGGTCCGCGACGACGAGACCGCGGTCGAGCGCGCGAAGGAGGTGCTGGCCGACGAGGGCCACGAGGTCGCGGAGGTGCCCGAGCAGCCCTACCGCGAGAGCAACACCTGGATCGTCCGGGCGGTCACCGCGGACGGCGACACCTTCAACGTCCACCTCGACGCCGCCTCCGGCGAGTCGCGGGTGGCGAAGATCCGCAGCGAGTGACGCTGCAGGGACGGCGCGTGGGGTTCGAGGCGCCGCCCCGCGAGCTATTTCCCGCTGGCCGCCCAACTCCGTAGCATGCCCGCCGGAGTCGTCATCGCCGGGGGTCGCTCGACCCGGTTCGGCGACGAGGACAAGGCGGTCGCGGCCCTCGCGGGCGTGCCGATGATCCGCCGGGTCGCCGACCGCCTCGCGCCCGTCGTCGACGTCCTCGTCGTCAACTGCCGAGCCGACCAGCGCGAACCGATCGCCGACGCGCTCGCCGGCTACGACCGGCCGGTCCGGTTCGCGGTCGACCCCGACCCCGACCGCGGGCCGATGGCCGGCATCCGGACCGGCCTCCGGGAGGTCGAGTCGACCGACTCGGCCTACGCCTTCGTCGCGGCCTGCGACATGCCCTTCCTCGACGCCGACCTCGTGGAGTACCTCTTCGAGCGCGCCCGGGGTCGGGAGCCGGGAGAGAGCGACGCGTCCGGCGAGGAGGGCTCGCCCGCCGAGGTGGCGAAGGCCCGCGACGCCGCGGTCCCCCGGCCGACCGAGTGGTTCGAGACCACCCACGCCGTCTACCGGGCGACGCCGATGGCCGACGCCTGCGACCGGGCGCTGGCCCGGGGCGAGCACAAGATCATCGAACCGCTGTTCGAGCTCGACTACGTCACGGTGGGGGCCGACGAGCTCGCCGCCTTCGACGCCGACAGCTTCGAGAACGTCAATACCCGCGAGGAGTTCGCGGCCGCCGAAGAGCGCCTTCGGTGAGTCCGGTCCGCTACAGGCCCGCACCCGAGATTGCCCCGCTCAAGACCGCTCGACCACGGCGACGACCGGGTCGTCGGCGACCATCCGGGTCAGCGCGACGCGGGGCACCGACTCGGGGGCGCGAGCCAGCACCTCCTCGGCGATTTCGCGCCCGACGGCCTCCAGCTCCGGATCGTCGACCATGTTGACGACCGGAATCGCGGTCGCGCCCTCGGGAACGCCCTTCAGTCCCGCTTCCTCGCTCGCGAGCACCGCGGCCACGTCCGCGGCCCGGACCTCCTCGCCGACCTCGCGGCCGGTGACCGCGGCCACCCGCTCGGGGCGGTGGACCCGCTCGTCGGTGAGCGGCTTGCCGACGATCCGGGCGCTGGCGACCGGGAGCACGGTGTCGGCCGCCCGGGGAATCCGTGGCTCCCGGTCGTTCGGCGCCTTCAGCCACCGGGTGCGCGCGCCGTCGGCCTTGACGAGGACGGGGCCGTCGTGGGCCGCCGCGAGGTCGCCGACCGTCTCGGGGTCGTAGCCGCGGTAGCGGTCCTCGCGCTCGCGCTCCGGGACGAGACCGAGCGGGAAGCGGTCGGCTCGGCCGGCGGCGGCCGCGGGGTCGTCGGTGACGACCACCTCGGCGACCTCCTCGTCGAAGATGGGGATGCGCACCGTCGCGGTGACGACCGCGCGGTCGAGGCGGTCGGCCAGCGCGTAGAGGGTGGTCTTCTTCCCGCCCGCGCCGACGACGCAGGTCAGCCCGGTCGCGGTGCCGAGGGCGTCGGGGAGGTCCATACTCCCGGGTCGTACGCCGGGCGGGCACAAAGTTCTCACGTCGGAATCCTCCCGTTGGCGGTCCGGTAGGCGCACGCTAACCAGTAGCTAAAAACCGGCCGACGGTGATACCTGCCTCCATGCACGACACCTCCCGGCGGTGGCTGGCCGCCGCGCTGGCGCTGGCGTGTTGCCTCGCGACGGCGGCGCCGCTGGTCGCCGCGTCGAACGCGACGAGTGGAGCGGGACAGAACGCGACCGACACTGGACCCGACCCCTGCGCGGGGACGATAGCGTCGCCGGCGAACGGGACGACCGTCATCAGCGTCCAGGGGTTCCGGTTCGGGAAGAACGGCGGCAAGCGCCCCGCCAAGCTCGTCGGGGTCGGCCCGGGCGGCGAGGTCGAGTGGGTCCACCAGAACGGCGAAAAGTACGACGTGGTGTGGGGCTACGACGTCGACCCGATGGCCAACGGGAACCTGTTCGTCACCGCGACGGTGAAGGGTCACGAGACGCTGGTGTACGAGTTCGACCCGCAGACCCAGGAGCGGGTCTGGTCGAAGACCTTCGACGAGGCCGACACCCACGACGCCGACCTCATCAACAACGGGACCGCGATCCTGGTCGCCAACATGCGCAACTACAACGAGTCGGCCGGGCGCAACGACGACCGCATCTTCGTCTACAACCGGACGACCGACGAGATCGCGTGGGAGTGGCGCTTCGCCGACCACTACGACCCGGAGAACCTGGAGGAGAACTACACCGACGACTGGACCCACGTCAACGACGTCGACAAGATCGGCGAGGGCCTCTATCTGGCGTCGCCCCGGAACTTCGACCAGGCGATCGTGGTGAACCGCTCGACGAACGAGATCGCCATGAAGCTCGGCGAAGACGGGAAGAAGGACATCCTGAACGAGCAGCACAACCCCGACTACCTCGAGAGCCGGAACGGGACGCCCACGCTGCTGGTCGGCGATAGCGAGAACGATCGCATCGTCGAGTACGCGAACCCCGATGGAGACTTGACGAACGGCACCGGGTGGAACCGGACCTGGACGCTGACCGGCGACCTCAGCTGGCCGCGGGACGCCGACCGCCTGCCGAGCGGCAACACCCTCGTCACCGACTCCAGCAACCACCGCGTGATCGAGGTGACGCCCCGGGGGAAGGTCGTCTGGGAGTTCTACGCGCCGTGGCTGGTGTACGACGCGACCCGGCTCCCGGCGGGCGAGCACGGCGGCCCCACGATGACCGACCTGAACGCCACCGGGACCTACGAGGTCCACGGCGGCGCCGACGTCCACCGGAACGCGACGCGCCTGGAGGCGTGCCACGAACTGCTCGCGAACGTGAGCGGCCTGGCCGACGGCGGGTCGGCCATTGGGACGACCGGCGGCGAGCCGACCGACGGCGCGACCGCCGAGGAGACGACCGAACGCGCGATGGAGGACGAGACCAGCCGGAGCGCGGCCGGCGAGACCGACGACGAGCGGGTCGAACCGGCGGGCGCCCGGACAGGCGTGGCCGGCTTCGGTCTCCTCGCGGGCGTCGCGGGGCTGCTCGCCGGCCTCGCGCTGCTGTGCGTCGGAAGCGGAACGTCGCGGCGCCGATAGACACCTCGACCGGCTCCTCCTTCAGAGCGTGTACCGCTCGCCGTCGACCGCCAGCGGCTCCTCGAACGCCTCCTCGACCGGGTAGAAGTGCGAGACGTGGACGAGCCGGGTCTCGGCGGCGTCGAGGTCGTCGGCCAGCGCCAGCGCCCCCTCCCGGGTCATGTGCTTGGTCCCGAACGTCCGGGCGACCCCGTCCGGGCCGTGGTGGTCGCCGCCGGCGGGGTGGTGCTCGCAGAGGTGGGCGGGGACGATGCCGTCGGCCAGCAGCAGGTCGGGGTCGGCAAGCGCCGCGCGGCTCTCGTCGGGGATCGCGTAGCTGGTGTCGCCCGACAGCGACAGCTTCGCGCCGGTCTCGGGGTCCTCGACGACGACGCCGTAGCAGACCAGCGGCGGGTGCTCGACCGGCACCAGCGTCACGTCGAGCCCGCAGACCGAGAACGGTTCGAGCGGCGGGTGGTCCCGGACCGTCACCCGGTCGAGGTAGTCGTACTTCGAGCGGATCGTGTCCGCGACGCTCTCGCCGGTGACGGGGTCGACCTCGTCGGCCGCGTGGACCGGTAGGTCGTCGAACAGCCGGTAGGCGTTGCCGAGGCCGTCGAGGTGGTCGAAGTGTATGTGAGATATCACGACCTCGTCGGGCAGGCCGACGTCCCGAGTGAGGAACTGGTGGCGGAAGTCGGGGCTGGCGTCGACGAGCAGCGACTCGCCGGTCCGCTCGTTGCGGACGTGGACCGAGAACCGGGAGCGCTCGACGCCGCGGGTCCTGGCTTCCTCGCAGGTGTCGCAGTCGCAGTCCGGCGTGGGCGTCCCGGTCGTGTCGCCGGTGCCGAGGAGGGTGACCTGCATCTGCTGCGGGGTAGTCGCTTCGGGTACAAAGCTTTCGGGGACAGAGCCGCTGCCGCGGTTCCGGCTGCGGCGATCTCCGGTGCTCTGTGGGCGCCGCGCGGCGGCCGAGCGCCCCGTCACTCCGCCTGCAGGCACTCGGCCGCTCGTTCGTTTCTCCGGACGTTACACGGTCTTGCCGTGGAGGTGAATTCGGTCCCAGACGATTCCACCGAGGACGATGACCAGTAGCGGTGCGACGAACAGCAACATGTCTGCGAACCGCAGTACCACGATCGCCTCCCCGACGACCGCGGCGACCGCCACGATGGCCGCCAGCGCGATCCCGTACCGTACCCGGTCGGACAGGTCGCTGAACTCCATCGCGTACGGTCGTTGTCGAGTGACGCGGAAAAGGCCGGTGGATAGTTAGCGTCTCGCACGGCGTACAAACTCCGAACGACGGTCTCGGCGGTCGTCGCCGTGGAAAGGACAGTGCGAATCCGTCGGTCAGTGGTCGTGGTCGTGGCTGTGCCCGCCGTCGGCGCTCGCGCCGCCGGAGATGTCGCCGCCGGCGACCAGCGCGTCGTGGTCGCCCTCGATCATGTCGAGGTCCTTGAGGTTGTCCCGCTCCTCGAAGTCCCGGACGGCCTCGACGAAGTCCTCCTGGGTCAGCGCGGTCCGCTCCTCGGTCAGCGCGTCGAGCACCGCCTCCCGGAGCACCATCCGGAGGTCGCTGCCGGTCAGCCCCTCGGTCTCCTCGGCGAGCTCGTCCGGGTCGAAGTCGACGATGTCCATCGGCCGGGTGATGAGCCGGAGGATGTCCGACCGCATCTGGCGGTCGGGCTTCGGGAAGTTGACGATCTCGTCGAAGCGCCGCCAGGCCGCGGCGTCGAGCTGGTCGGGGTGGTTGGTCGCGCCGATGAGCAGCACGTCGTCCTGGATGAGGCTGATGTTGTCGATGGACTTCAGCAGGGTGTTGACCGCGCGCTTGATGGCGGCGTGCTCGTCGCTCGCGCGGGTCTTGGCCACGAAGTCGAACTCGTCCATGAACAGGATGCACGGCGAGAGCCGCTTTGCCACCTCGAACACCTTCTCGACGTTCTTGGCGGTCTCGCCGAGGTACTGGCTGGTGATCATCGACAGCTTGACCTCGACGAACGGGAGGTCGAGGTCGTAGGCCAGCGCCCGGGCGGTCGAGGTCTTGCCGGTGCCCGGCGGGCCGACGAACAGCAGCTTGCCGATCTCCCGCAGCCCGATCTGGGCGAGGTACTCGCGGTGCTCGATGGCCTTGACGATCTTGTGGATCTCGGCCTCCTGGTCCTCGGTGAGCACGAGGTCGTCGAGCGTGGTCTCGATCTCCTCGGGCGCCCGGATGTCCACGAGGTCGAGCATCTCCTCCTCCTCCTCGTCGGCGAAGTACTGGGCCAGCAGCCCGTCGATCCACGCCCGGTCGGCCTGCACCGGCCGGTTGGCCTCGCGGGCCGCCTCGTAGTCGGCGCCGTCGATCTCGTCCTCGAAGGCGCGGGCCAGCACCGGGTTGTGGAGCACCCGGTCCTCGCCGCGCTGGAGGAACCACTCCTCGGCCATGTCGGGCTGGGTGAGCTCGAGCGACCCCGAGAACTCGTCGCGGTCGGTGAACATCAGCTCCGAGACGGCGCTCCAGGGGTTGTCGACCCCGGTCGCCTGCCGGGCGTTCTCGATGGTCGGGCGGATCGGGCGCTCGATGCCCAGCGGCGAGTCGTCGCCGCCGGGCCGGTCGGTCGTTTGGGTCGCGCCGTCGGGCCAGAACACCTGCCGGTAGCGCGGGGGAAGGTCGTTCTCGTCCAGCGATCGGTTGTCGTTGTAGAGACTCGCGGTGAGCAGGAATTCGACGACGTCCAGTGCCGCGTCGCTCATTCCCGGGAGTTTTGACGCCAAAGGTGCTTAAGCGCGTCGAAGCCCGCCTGTTCCGTGCGAGTCGGCCGGTTCGCGGGCGCTTGCTCTCGCTGACGGAGAGTACCGACAGGGCGGTGCTGACGCGGTCGATGCTGTCGTGGTCAGTGCTGTCGCGGTCGATGCTGCCCGGGTCGGTGCTGTCGTGGTCAATGCTGCCCGGGTCGGTGCTGCCGGAGTCGGGGTCGCTGCCGGAGTAAGTGTCGCGGCCCGAGACGGTACCGCCGCGGTCGCGCGGAGACGGACTACGCCGCGGTCGCGTTACCGTCGATGGCGCTCTCGTCGATGTAGATGACCGTGCTGCTGATGACGCAGCCGCTGTCGTGGAGGTACCGCTGGACCTCGTAGCGCTCGTAGCCGGACATGTACTGGTCGATGTCGGCGGCGCTGTCGTACTGCTTCGAGCAGGAGTCGGCGTCGCCGAGCGCGATGACCACCGGCGGCTTGTCGCCCTGGAGCAGTTCGGCCCGCTTCACGCTGTCGGTCTCGGCGCCGTACAGCTCCATGTACCACGCGAACGGCAGCCGGGCGAACCAGCCGTCGCCCGCGGGCGGCGCGGCGTGCGAGTCGGGATTGGGCGCGTGGAGGTTGTCGCCGTCGAAGCCCGGATCGTCGCCGTAGTACATCACGTCGATGCCCTCGTTCGACTGGGCCACCTGCTTGATCTGGCGGAGCACGGGCTTCATCTCGCTGGAGGACTGGGCGTACTGGACCAGTTCGTTGTCCGCGCTCTGGGAGTTGACGTACGAGGTGTTGACCGCGGTGGCGCCGACCTGCCCGGCGACGAGCAGCAGCACCAGCGCGGCCGCGGTCGCCGAGACCGCGTCGCCGTCAGCCACGCTCTCGACCCCGAGGCGGCCGATGAGCGCGAGGCCGACCGCGGCCGGGACGACCAGCGGGACGATCATGTGGATGGTCTCCCACGGGAACGGGTTGTCCACGATGACGGGGTAGCCCAGCACGCTGGCGAGGCCCCAGTAGCCGGCGAACGACACGACGTCCCGGGGCAGGTCGTCGGCGTAGCGGTCGACCACGAAGCCGACGACGGCCAGCGCGACCAGCGCGATGGCGCCCGCCTCGAGCACCGCCATCAGCGGCTTGAGCGCCGAGAGGTACGACCCCTCGTTGCCGCCGCCCCACTGGCCGACGAACTCGTTCCACGACCCGAAGACGGCCTCGTCGATCACCGCCGGCAGCAGCGTCGGGTTGCCCAGCGCCTCGTAGAGGCCGGGGACGTCGGTGCCGAGCCGGTCGGTGTTCCGGGGCGCGTAGAAGAACACGAAGATGGCGAAGAACTCGAAGACGGCGAGCGCGAGGTGGGGCCACCAGTCGGCGAGGCCGCGGGCGGTCACCGCGAGTCGGTCCCAGACGACTCCGAGCAGACCGCGCTCGCCCGCCCGGTCGACGAACAGCCGGTGGTCCCACAGCAGCGCGAGCGCGCCGAGCCAGCAGACCGGGTAGACCAGCGCGTTCTCCTTGGTGGTAAAGGCGAGCGCGAACGCCGCGACGCCGGCGTAGAGGAACGCGGGCCGCTGGTGGTCGTACGCCCGGACGAGGAAGCCGAACGCCACGAGCATGAACCCCGCCAGCAGCACGTCGTTGCGGTAGAACCGCGAGTAGTACAGCAGGATGGGGTTGAACGCCAGCAGCAGCGCCATCGCGACGGTCTCGGAGTCGCGCAGCCGCTGGCGGAACAGCAGCGCCGACAGCGGGAGCAGGCCGCCCAGCAGCGCGACCACGAACCGCATCGTGAAGTCCGACGCGCCGAATAGCTCGAACAGGTGGCCGTTCACGATGGTGAGGAACGGGCCGTGGACGATGGGCCGGTACTCGTAGGCGCCGTTCTCCATGAAGCGGTAGGCCCAGTAGGCGACCCGGGCCTCGTCCTGGTGGGCGACGCGGGCGCCGAGGTTGACGAACCGGGCGAGCAGCGCGACGGCGGTGATACCGACCACGACGAGCTGGGTCCGGGAGGCGAAGCCGGTCAGCGTCTCGGCGACGTCCGGGGTCGACCGGGAGGTCTCAGTTTTCGATGCCATGAGTGGGTTCTGTGGTGGGTTTCGGAGGGCGGGGAGGGAGGGTCCGTGTGCGGGCGACGCGAGCCGAACGGGTCATTGGACAGTTCTAGCTGCGGGTTCGGACAAATAGTTTCTGGACCGACGCGTAGAGACCAGCTCTTCGTGTGGGTCGTCGAAGGTCCTAGTGATGGGTGGTCGCGGAAACCAGGAGGCGGAGCAGAAAAGAGGCCAAAAGGCGGGGCAGAAAAGCTAGCTATTGCGTCACATCTGTCCCGCACAGCACCGCAACTGCGGACCTCACACCCCCAGCCTCCTCGCTCACTGCGTTCGCTCGTCTCTCGCACGCTTGGCGCGGCACGGAGGCCGCGCCAGCACGCGCCGGATGGAAGGTCAGATAGAGAGTCCGCGTGCCCCGACCACCAACCGCCTCCTGCCGTCCGGAAACTCCGCGCCACGCGCCGGGAGTTCTACTGTCATTTAAGACCATCGAGAACGATTACCGAGGTATGGGAGACGACACGACTCCAGTCATCGCGAAGGCCGTCCGGACGCCGCAGGGCAAGGAAGACGGCGTCTTCGCCGACGTTCGGAGCGAGGACCTCTCGGTGCCGCTCATCAATACCATCCTCGAGGAGACCGGCCTCGACAGCGAGCACGTCGACGACCTGATGTGGGGCGTCGCCCAGCAGCGCGGCGAGCAGGACAACAACGTCGCGCGGGTCATCGCGCTGCTCTCGGACCTCGGCGAGGGCGTGCCGGCCGCCTCGATCAACCGCTGGTGCGCCTCGTCGATGCAGGCCGTCATCAGCGCGAGCGACGCCGTCCGGGCGGGCCAGCGCGAGGCCATCATCGCGGGCGGCGTCGAGAACATGAGCCGCGTCCCGATGGAGGGCGGCTACGACAGCGTCCACCCGCGGCTCGCCGAGATGTACAACGTCGGCGAGCTCCAGATGGGGATGACCGCCGAGAAGGTCGCCGAGGAGTACGGCATCTCCCGCGAGCAGCAGGACGAGTACGCGCTCCGGAGCCAGCAGCGCGCGGCCGAGGCCAGCGAGTCCGGCCGGTTCGACGACGAGATCGTCCCCATCGAGACCGACGAGGGGCTGGTCGAGACCGACGAGGGCATCCGGCCCGACACCAGCATGGAGGCGCTCTCCCAGCTCCCGACCGTGTTCAAGGGCAACGGCACGGTCACGCCGGGCAACGCCTCCCAGATCTCGGACGGCGCGGCCGCCACGCTGGTCACCAGCGAGGCGTTCGCTGAGGACCACGGCCTCGACGTCCTGGCCTACGTCGGCGACAACAACGTCGCCGGCGTCGACCCGACCGTGATGGGCATCGGGCCGGTCCCCGCGACCCGCGGGCTGCTCGAGCGCACCGGCGAGTCCATCGACGAGTTCGACCTGGTGGAGCTCAACGAGGCGTTCGCCAGCCAGACGGTCTACTCGAAGAACGAGCTGGGCGTGCCCGACGAGAAGTTCAACGTCAACGGCGGCGCCATCGCGCTGGGCCACCCGCTGGGCGCCTCGGGCGCCCGCCTGCCGGTGACGCTCGTCCACGAGATGGAGAAGCGCGACGCCGAGAAGGGCCTGGCGACCCTCTGCGTCGGCTTCGGCCAGGGCGCGGCCATCACCTTCGAGCGGAAGTAAGGCCGGCGGTTCTTTTCATCAACGTTTTGCAAGCGAGAGAGCGAACGGACGTGAGCGACCGAGCGGTGCCGCCGGGTGACCGACTGCACCTGCAACAAGTAGTTTGACGGATGACACCGTAGCCGCTCCATGGTCGACCTGGCCTTCTCGACGAACGCCTACACCCGCCACCCGCTCCCGGAGGCGGTGCGTCGCATCGCGGACCACGGCTACGCCGGCGTCGAAGTACTCGGCGACGAACCTCACGCCTACTTCCCGGAGTTCGGCGACGGGGACGCCCGGGCGCTCCGGGAGGCGCTCGACGAGACGGGGCTCGCCGTCTCGAACGTGAACGCGAACACGGCGATGGGCTACTACGACGACGCGCCGCCGTCGTCGTTCTTCGAGCCGAGCATCGTCACCGCGGACGACGAACGGCGGGCCTGGCGGGTCGAGTACACCAAGCGGGCGATCGACCTCGCGGCCGACGTCGGCGCCCCGGCGGTCTGCGTCGCGACCGGGCGGCCCCTGCCGGGGAACCCGCCCGAGGAGGCCCGCGAGTACCTCGACGAGTCGCTCGACGAGATTCTCGACCACGCCGAGTCGGAGGGCGTCGAGGTCGGCATCGAGTTCGAGCCCGAGCTGCTGGTCGAGTGCACCGACGAGGTGCTCGAGCTCGTCGAGCGCCACGATCGGGACGCGCTGGGCGTCAACCTCGACGTGGGCCACGCCGCGGTCTACGGCGAGGACCTCGGGGAGACGATCCGTCGGTCTGCCGGCAACATCACCGGCGTCCACCTCGAGGACATCGTCGGCGGCCGGCGGGGCAAGCACTACCACCGGATCCCCGGCGAGGGCGACCTGGACTTCGCGGCCGTCTTCGACGCGCTCGACGACGTCGGCTACGACGGGTTCGTGACGATGGAGCTGTACACGTACCCGGACGAACCCGACCGGGCGGCCCGCGAGGCGTTCGAGGCGCTCGCGCAGTACGTCTGAGGCCGCCGGCCGGAACCCTTTTGGTCGCGTCCGTCGCCCGTTTCCGGGCCATGGCCGAGTGTACCGTCTGCGGCGGACGGGTCCACGAGTACGAGGACCTCACGACCACCCACGGGGGAGAGACGTACCGCTTCTGCTGCGACGAGCACAAGGAGGAGTTCGAGCGGGCCCCCGCGACCTTCCGGTAGTCAGTCCCGCGACGCCAGCAGCGACGGCGCCTCGAAGTCCATCTCCACGTCGTCGGCGACGCCGAGCAGGTCGGCGATCGTCGGGGCGACCGCCCGCGCGTCGACCGGCCCGTCGAGCGCCACGTCGGGAGCCGCCGGGCCGCCGAGCCCGTAGACCGCCGGCGTCTCGTCGTCGACGCGGCCGTGCGACCCCGACACCTTCGTCGGGTCGAGCGAGACCAGCCCGGAGTCGCCGAAGAACAGCTCGCACGGGTCGAACCCCGGCTTCGCGTGGATGTCCATGTCGGTCGCGTAGGCCGGGGCGTCCCCGTCGTCGTCCCACCAGTAGTACTGGAACCACGCGTCGGGCTCCGCGACCAGCACCAAGTCGCCCGCGTTCGGGTGGTCGACGCCGCGCTCGGCCTTGCCCCGGTCGCCCAGCACCTCGGCCACGCCGTCGAGCGGCGCGAGCGCCTCGCGGGCGTCCGGCGCAGCGTCGGCGTCGACGTAAACGTGCGCGACCTGGTGGTCGACCATGGCGAACGCGTCGGAGGCCGGGAGGTCGACCACCTCGCCGCCCTCGCCGTCGTCGCGGACCGACAGCAGCCCGGCCTCCCGGAGCGCGCGGTTGGGGAACACCGGCGTGTCGACCGCGTGGAAGCCGTACTCGCTGACGACGTTGACGACGGTCTCGTCCCACCGGTCGCCCTCGCGGAGGTCGTCGAGGAACTCCCCGACGAGCTCGTCGACCGTCCCGACCTCGGACTCGAGTTCGGGCGCGTCCGGCCCGTGTCGCTGGGCGTCGTAGTCGAGGTGGGGCACGTACACCCAGAGCAGGTCGGGGTCGTACCGCTCGACGGCCTCGCCGGCCGCGTTCAGTATCCACTCGCTGCTCTCGTCGTTCGCGCCGGGGCCCCAGTACCGGTGGAGCGGGAAGTGGCCGTACTCGGCCTCCAGTTCGTCGTAGAAGCCGTCGGGGTTGGTCCAGCAGTTCATCTCGATCAGGTCGTTGTTCTCGTCCTCGATCGGCGAGGGCGTCACCGCGACGTCGGCGCTGGTGCCGATGAGGTGCTGGAAGAACAGCGCGCCGGTGGTGAGCCCGGCCTCGCTCGCGGTCTCCCAGATGCGGTCGCGGTCGCCCCGGTCGCGCTCCCAGAAGGCGACGGTCTCCCGCTCGCGGTCGTACTCGCCGCTGGAGACGTCGCCGTGGCTCGCGGGCGACCGGCCCTCGCCCAGCGTCGTCTGGACCGGCACGGTGACCGCGGGGAACGGCGGGCGGAGCGGGGCGGTCGCGCGCTCGCCCAGCGTCTCGGCGACGTTCGGCGCCAGCCCCACCGCGACGTGTTCGGGACGGAGCCCCACGACGTCGAGCACGACGACCCGACCCGCCTCGCCGGTCCCGGCGTCGTCGACGCCGCCGTCAGTCGCCACCGGCGTCCACCTCCGCGCCGGCGTCGCCTCGCTCGTCGCCGCCCCGCTCCCGGGCGTACTCCCGGAGCCGTTCGAGCTGTCGGGAGAAGTCGTGGTCGTCGACGCCCAGCGGCGCCTTGAAGAACGACGCGAGGTGGGGCTGGAGGCCGGCCTCCCCGCGCTCGTCGGCGTAGGCGACGAGCCGGACCAGGTCGAGGACGAGCGGGGCGGCCAGCGCGGAGTCCGAGCCCTCCCAGGTGAACTGCAGCTTCATCTCGGTGTCCAGGAACCCCTCGAAGTGGATGTAGTCCCAGGCGGTCTTCCAGTCGCCCAGCGACGGCGTGTAGTCGATCCGCACCCGGTTGTGCTCGATGTCGGGCAGGATGCCCTCGAGGACGCCGCCCTTGCTCTGGAGCTTGCCCGCCTCGTTGGCCTCGTCCTCCAGGACGCGGCCGTCGGCGTTCCCGAGAACGTTGTGGCCCTCCCACGACATCACGTGGAGATTCCGGCCGGCGAACATCGGCGCCAGCGCCGACTTCACCAGCGTCTCGCCGGTCTTGGCGTCCCGGCCCATGTGCGGGACGCCGTTCTCGACCGCGAGCTCCCGGAGGCCGCCGAGCGCGCTCCCGGTGCTCGGCGTGAAGTTGACGTAGGGGTGGCCGCCCTTCAGGGCGGCGTAGGCGTACAGCGAGCTCGCCGGCAGGCCCGGATCGTCGTCGGCCACGGCGTCCTCGAACGACGCCAGGGTGTCGTAGCGCCCGGGCTCCTCGACCGGGGCCTCGGTCGACGCGAGGTTCACCACGACGACCCGGTCGAGGTCGTGGGCCGCCCGGAACGACTCGTAGTCGTCCCGGATGCGGGAGACGACCGCCGCCAGCGACCGCTCGGCGTCCGCGGCGTCGTCGGCGAGGGCCGCGATGGTCTCGCCGGCGTTGACCGCCGTGCCCGTCCGGACGCGGTCGTCGATGGCCCGGAGGTCGTCGGCCACCGCGTCGACGGTGTCGCGGTCGGGCGCGCCGCCGGCGGCCATGGTCCGGGCCGACTCGACGAGGCTCCCCTCCCGGACCTCGTGGCCGCCGAACGTCAGGTCGGCGACGTCGGGCAGCGCGAGCCCCGCCATCGGCGGCCGGGCCGTCACCAGGCCGGTCTCTTCGGTCTCGCCGCGGGCCAGCGCCCGGGCGCCGACCGCCGCCATCGTGGCGACGTTGCCGCGCGCGCCGATCAGCCAGACCCCCGTTCCGGTCATCGTGCCCCTCGCTCGCCTGCGCGCTCGCCCGGCGCGGACAGCTTCGTTCCCGGTGCTCGAAGTCGGACCGCAGAAGCCGCAGTTCCGTCCATCACCCGCCGGCCTTCGGCGGCCAGCCGCTTAGTTATCCAGTAGTTTCGCTGATGCGAACGCGGCTCCCATCGCCTGATAACCGGGAGCGCCCGGCCGCCGCGGTGACGGAACACCCGAATAACCGGAGGGGGAACGGGGTTACGCGCACCCGGACTCGGGATCGGGTCTGGTTCGCGGGGAGTGGCCGTCCGGTCGAAACGGTCTCTTTCCGGCGTCTCGGGGCCGGACGCGGGAAACCGACGAATAACAAAGGGACTCCCCGACGAGGTGCGTGGGCATGCCAATCATCGACCCGCACATGCACATGATATCGCGCTCGACGGACGACTACGAGCGGGCGCGACTGGCCGGCATCGAGTGCTGCGTCGAACCGGCGTTCTGGAGCGGGCAGGACAAACAGCACGCCGGGTCGTTCTTCGACTACTTCGAGCAGATCATCGAGCACGAGACCGACCGGGCCGAGCGCGTCGCCGGCGTCGACCACTACGTGACCATCGGGCTCGAACCCAAGGAGGCCAACTACCCCGAGATGGCCGAGGAGGTGCTCGAACGCATCCCCGAGTACCTCGACCGCGACCCCGTCGTCGGCGTCGGGGAGATCGGCCTGGACCAGGACACCCAGGAGGAGCGCGAGGCGTTCCGGCGCCAGCTCCGGATGGCCGAGGAGCGCGAGCTCCCCGTCATCGTCCACACGCCCCACACCGACAAGCCCGAGGGCACCCGGACCATCGTCGACATGATCCAGGACGAGGACGTCACCGAGGAGCGCATCATCATCGACCACAACACCGAGAACACCATCGACACCGCCCTCGAGACCGACTGCTACGTCGGGTTCACGCTCTACCCCGGGAAGATCGAGGACGAGAAGGCCATCGACCTGCTGGAGGAGTACGGCACGGACAAGATGATCCTGAACAGCGCGGCCGACTGGGACCCCTCGGACCCGCTGGCGGTGCCGAAGGCCCGCGACAAGATGCTCGACCGCGGGTGGGACCGCGAGGAGGTCCGGAAGGTCGTCCTCGAGAACCCCTACGAGTTCTTCGACCGGTCGCCGAACTTCGACTACGAGCCGTAACATGGAGTTCGGATTCTCAGCCAACGCGTTCCAGGAGTACGGCCCGGTCGAGACCGTCGAGACGCTGGCCGAGCTGGGGTACGACGGCGTCGAGCTGCTGTTCGGCGCGTCGCACCTCCACCCCGACGACACCGACGAGGCCGACGTGGCGGCGGTCAGGGACGCGCTCGACGACAACGGGCTCGCGATCAGCAACTGCAACGCGTTCATGATCTCGGCCGAGGATTTCCAGCACCCCTCCTACGTCGAGCCGGACGCGGAGTACCGCCGGCAGCGCATCGACTACACCCGGGAGGCGCTCGAACTCGCCGACGCGTTCGACGCCGATTCGATCTCCATTCAGCCCGGCGGGCCGGTCCCCGACGGGAAGTCCCGCGAGTGGGCGATGGAGACGTTCGCACAGGCCCTGGGCGAGCTCGTCCCGACCGCCGAGGAGACGGGCGTCGACATCCTGGTGGAGCCCGAGCCCGACCTGCTCGTCGAGACCACCGACCAGTTCCTCGACCTGATGGACGCGGTCGACTCCGACGCGGTGGGGTGCAACTTCGACGCCGGCCACCTGTTCTGCGTGGGCGAGGACCCCGCCGCCGCGGTCGAGACGCTCGGCGAGTACGCCGCCCACTACCACCTCGAGGACATCCCGGCCGACCGCACGCACGAGCACACCCAGCTCGGCGAGGGCGGGATGGACATCGACGCCTTCCTCGAGGCGGTCGACGACTCGGGCTACGACGGGTTCGTCACCGTCGAGCTCTACCCGTACCAGGAGACCGCCGCCGAGACTGCCCGCGACGCCATGACCTACCTGGAGGAACGCGGGTGGGCGTGACGTGGCCGGGGGCACGCGGTCGGCGTCCGGCCTCCCGGGCTCGCTCGCGCGGTACGCCGAGCTCGTCCGCGTGCCGAACCTCTTCACCGCGCCGCCCGACGTCCTGCTGGGGGCCGCGCTGGCCGCCGGAACCGGGGCGGGCGTTCCCCTCGGCGGGGTCGCCGGGCTCGCGGTCGCCTCGGTCCTGCTGTACGCCGGCGGGACCGCGCTGAACGACGCGTTCGACGCGCCGAGCGACGCGACCGAGCGCCCGGAGCGACCGATCCCCTCCGGGCGGGTGTCCCGGCGGACGGGGTTCGGGCTGGGCGCGCTGTTCCTCACCTGCGGCGTCGCGGCGGCGGGGCTCGCGGCGGGCGTCGGCGGGGGCGTCGCCGCGGCCGCCGTCGCGACCGGTGTCCTCCTGTACGACGGCGCGCTGAAGGGCGGCCCGGTCGGGTTCGCGACGATGGGCGCGGTCCGCGGGCTGAACGTGCTGCTCGGGACGACGGCGGCGACCGGGGCGGCGGTCGCGCTGTCCGCGTCCGGGGCGGGCGTCGTCCTCGCGGTGACCGCCTACGTCGCGGCCGTGACGTACATGGCGGACGCCGAGACCCGGACCGGCGAGCGCGGCCGCGTCCTCGTCGCCGCGGCGGGCGCCGTCGTCGCGACCGCGGCGCTGCTCGGGCGACTGCTGCTCGCGGCCCCGACGCTCCCCGAAGCGGCGGCGACGCTCGCACTGGGGGCGGGGTTCGGGGCCTGGATTGCCGGCCCGCTCCGACGGGCCTACCGGAGCCCCGATCCCGGGACCGTCGGGTCCGCGGTCGGCAAGTGCGTCCTGGGCCTGGTGATACTGGACGCCGCGTTCGTGGCGACGGTCGGCCCCGGCTGGGCGGTCGCCATCGCGGCGTTTCTCCTGCCGGCGGTTGGGCTCGAACGCCGGTTCGACGTCTCCTGAAGCGCGTCTCCCCACGCGTCCCGGGGCGCGTCAGTCGGTCGCCGACCCGAACAGGGTCGGGCGCCACCGCCGACCGAGGAGGTAGGCGAGGACGGCGACCAGCGCGGCGACACCGAGTACCGCGTAGAGCTGCGTCTCGCCGAGCGACCGGGCGGCCTCACCCAGCGCGAGTACCACCGCCGCCTCGAGGAAGTACTTCCCGCCGCGCCCGGCGAGCGACGCCGCGAGGTACGACCGCGGCGCGAGTCCCAGCGCCCCCGACGCCACCGACAGCAGTTCGTACCCCTCCGGAATCGGGGCGAACGCGCCGACGGCCACGGTCGCCGCGCCGTGTCGCTCGACGTACGCCTCGGCGCGCTCGACGCGGTCGCCGGCGAACCGGCCGTCGAGGACCCGGCGACCGCCGGCCCGACCGACCAGGAAGCCGAGCCCGCCCGCCAGCACCGACCCGGCGGTGGCGACGGCGGCGTAGCCGAACGCCAGCGTCGGGTTCGCGACCGCGAGCGGCACGAGCACGAAGTCCGGCGGTACCGGGAACAGGAAGAACTCCAGGAACGCGACCGCGAACAGTCCCGGAGCGCCGAGCGAGACGAACAGCTCCCGCGAGAGCTCGACCGACCCCGGAAACGCCGCCCAGCGCATCGCCGTGCGGATACGCCGAACACCGTGATACGTCTTGGGGAGGACAGGTTACGACCTCGTTTCGGTGACGGGCTCGGACGCGACCGAGGTCCGCGCGGAATCCCGCGGCCGGTCGCCGGCGGAAACCGCCGTCCTGCGGCGGCCCGTTTCGGCGCGACCGGACCTATCAGCGTTCGTTCCATAGGCCAACCGTATCGACCGTACGACGGCAGTTCTCCCGACCGCACGACCGGTAATCACCGGTACGAAGTCGTAATCACCGGATCGAAACCGCAACGATGCCCCGTCCTTATCTGCGGAGTCACCGACGCCAATTAACGGATTTCCGATGAGCACAGACGACACCGAGAACCCCGACGACGAGCGGAGAGCGGACCGAGCGAGCGCGGACGAACGGCCGCGCGAGGAGACGGAGAACGACCGCGCGGAGACCGAGGACGAGATGGTCCACGAACGGGCCGCGGAGCGACGGGCGGGCACGTCGCGGCGCACCGTCCTGCAGGGCGTCGCGGCCGGGTCGGTCGTCGGCCTGGGCGGCCTCGCGGCCGGCCGGGACGACGGCGGCGCGGCGGACCAGGAGACGACGACCCAGCAGGGCGGCCAGCAGAGCTTCTTCGAGAAGGGGACCGAGGTAGGCACCCAGGTCGTCGCCGACGGCCCGCTGACAGCCCCGACCGACTTCGCGGTCGCGCCCGGACAGAACCGGGAGTTCGTCGCCGACCAGACCGGCGAGGTGTACGAGATGACCGACGACGGCGTGCGCGAGCAGCCGTTCATCGACGTCAGCGACCGGATGGTCGAACTCGGCCGGTTCTACGGCCTGTACGCCGACGCCCAGCAGAGCTACGACGAGCGGGGGCTGCTCGGCATCGAGTTCCACCCGAACTTCGGGGAGAACCGCCGGTTCTACCTCCACTACAGCGCGCCGCCGACCGACGAACTGCGCACCATCAACTGGGACCACATCGAGGTGGTCTCGGAGTTCCGGGCGAGCGACGACGGCACCACTGGCAACCTCGACTCCGAGCGCGAGCTGCTGCGGATCCCCTCGCCGCAGTACAACCACGACGCCGGCCCGATCGCGTTCGGCCCGGACGACTACCTCTACGTCCCGATGGGCGACGGCGGGGGCGCGAACGACAACATGTACGGCCACGTCCCCGACTGGTACGAGGCCAACACGGGCGGCAACGGCCAGGACATCGTCCACAACCTGATGGGCGACGTCCTCCGCATCGACGTGGACAGCCAGGGCGAGAACACGCCCTACGGCGTCCCCGACGACAACCCGTTCTCGGGCGAGGCGCCGGGCCGCGACGAGATCTACGCCTACGGGTTCCGCAACCCGTTCGGCATCTCGTTCGACAGCCAGGGCAACATGTTCGTCGCCGACGCCGGCCAGAACCTCTGGGAGGAGGCCAACGTGGTCGAGAAGGGCGGCAACTACGGCTGGAACGTCAAGGAGGGCACCCACTGCTTCAGCACCGAGCGGCCCAGCACCCCGGGCGCCATCACCGACTGTCCGTCGAACGCGCCCGACCAGCCCTACGGCGGGGCGCCGCTGCAGGACCCCATCGTGGAGTTCCCCCACGAGTACGAGGGCGGCTGGGTCGGCATCACCATCGTCGGCGGCCACCGGTACGAGCAGTCGACCATCTCGGGCCTGCAGGGCAAGTACATCTACGGCGTCTGGACCGAGGACCCGACCCGCCGGCGGCCCGCCGGCCGCATCCTGGCCGCGACGCCGCCCGAGGGGTTCGACCAGGGCGGCGGGACCCAGACGACCGCGGAAGGTGGACAGACCACCGCGGCGGGCGAGCAGACGACCACGCAGGAGGCCGCGTTCCAGGACCAGACGACCACCGCGAACGAGACCACGACCACGGTGGAGCCGGCCGAGGGCGAGAACATCGAGAAGGCGCCCGCGGAGGAGGGCACGCCGGGCGAGACGACGACCCAGGGCGGCCAGGAGCAGGTGCCACCGGAGGGGCCGGAGGTCGTCCCGCGCGACGAGCTCTGGGACATGGAGGAACTGGTCATCCGGGGCGACTTCAGCTGGTTCGTCCGGCAGTTCGGCCGGAGCCCCGACGGCGAGATCTACGTCCTCGCGGGCAAGCGCGGCGTCCCCGAGGGCAACGAGGGCGCGGTGCTGAAGCTGGTGCCGCCGGGCGAGGGCGACGGCGGGCAGACGACGCAGGCCGGCGCCGACACCGACGAGACGACGACCGCGGCGCAGGACCGCTGAGGAGTCGGCTTTCGCCACGCTTCCGTCACTTTTTCTTCGGCGGCGAGCCTCACACGGCCAGCACGTCGAGCGGCGTCTCGTGTCGGGTCACCCGTCGCCCTGCATGTCCTCCAGGAGTTCGCGGAGGTCGGCGACCTCGATCGCGTCGAAGCCGAACGTTCCGCCGTCCGGCCGCGTCAGCGCGTAGTCGAACTGGTCGCCCTCGTCGATGCGGATGCCGTCCGGGTCGCCGACGATCGGGTCCTCGCCGGGGTCGGTGTCTGGGCCACTGGTCACGGAACCACCGTGGGCGGTTCGGCGCGGCGGCGCTTCACTCTGTGGGCGGTGGGTCGCCCCGGGCGCCGGAGCGGGAGAGTGAGTTAGGGGAACGGGTGAACTCTATCATCCCCAATTTTCGTGACGTAGAAGCGCTTTCCACGCCGAGAGTGGTATTGACAGGCATGGATACGCCTGACTTCCCGGACGTCGACTCCGTCGCGGTCGAGCCCGACCACTGCCACCGGTGCGGGGCCGCGGTCGGCGTCACCGAGTTCGAGGGGCGCGAGCACCCGTGGTGCCCGGAGTGCGACCTCGTGCTGTCGCGGAACCCGGTGGCGGGCGTGCAGGCGGTCGTCCGCGACGACGACGCCGACCGGGTCCTGCTGCTCGACGAACCCGTCCCGCAGCACGAGGGCGTCCGGAGCCTCCCCGGCGGGCACGTCAGGCACGACGAGGGGCCGCGGGAGGCGCTCGTCCGGGAACTGGCCGAGGAGACCGGCCTCCGCGCCGACCCCGCGGACCCGGAGTTTCTGACCATCCACCACGCCGAGTTCCCGGACGTCGCGCTCTACCTCGTCACGTACACCCTGGAGCGCTCGCAGGTGTCGGGCGAGCCGACCCCGGAGTTCGAGGGGTTCGAGGCCGCCTTCCTGCCGGTCGCGGAGGTGCTGTCGTCGCCCGACCGCCTCCGGGAGTCGGACCGCAGGCGCATCGAGACGGCCTTCGACGTCGAGTAGAAGAGAAATCGAGTAGAAGGGGAACGATCAGCGCGGAGGTCAGTCGTCCGCGCTCGCCGCGCCGGCCCCGCCGCCCGAGACGTTCGCGTCGGGCACCGTGCCGTCCTCGTTCCAGCCCCGGACCGCGTAGTACTCGTCGAGCGCCTCCTCGAAGCCGGGGATGTCGTAGGGCAGGCGGTCGGCGTCCCGGGCGATGCCCCGCTGATTGTTGAAGTGGCGCTCGAGCTCCACGATGCGGTCGCCGATCGCCAGCAGGTCCTCGAAGTCGGCGTCGAACAGCATCTCGTAGCGCTCGGGGCTCATGAAGTCCCGGGAGAACTTGCAGACGACGCCCGCGTCGTTGAGCGCCATCAGGTTCTCGCGCTCGACCAGCCGCTCGGGTTTCCCCTCGAGGCCGGTGGGTTCCATCGCCTCGTCCTTGCCGACGAGGGGGTACTCGACCGAGTAGAAGGTGGCGTACATGTGGTCGGCCCCCCGGTTGGCCACGGCGTAGGAGAGGCCCTGGCCGTGGAGGATGCGGCCTTCGTGGGCGGCGAAGTCCATGCCCTTCACGGTCCAGTTCTCGACGCCCAGCTCCTCGTGGGCGCGGTCGATGCCCTCCGCGAGCAGGTCGCCGACGCCCTCGCGGTGGGCGATCTTCTCGACCAGGTCGAGGATGAGCTCCTCGTCGCCGAACGCGTCCTCGCTGGCGAGGTACGCCGACACCGTGTTGCCGGTCGAGATGGTGTCGATGCCGTACCGGTCGCAGAGCTCGTTGGACTTCATCACGTCAACGATGTCGTCGATGCCCGCGTTCGAGCCGAACGCCATCGCGGTCTCGAACTCCGGCCCCTCGGTCTCGACGCCGGCCTCCTCGTCTCTGGTCGGGAGCTTGCAGGCGAACGCGCAGGCCGAGCAGGTGCCCTTCTTGTACTTCTTCTCGGCGACCGAGTCGCCGTTGATGCCGTCGGCGCCCTCGAACGACTGCTCGGAGAAGTAGTAGGACGGCAGCCCGTCCATCTCGTTGGCGAGGTCCATCACCGAGACGGTGCCCTGCTCCTTCATGATGTGGTCGGTGGTGGCGGCCTCGCGGTGGATCTCCATCTGGTCCGCCGGGATGTCGATCTCCGGCGGCGAGTCGCCGTCGAAGGTGACCGCCTTGACGTTCTTCGCGCCCAGCACCGCGCCCAGGCCGCCCCGCCCGAACGCCCGCTCCTCGGTCGTCATGATGGCGGCGAACCGGACCCGGTTCTCGCCCGCGGGGCCGATGCAGGCGACGTGCTCGGACTCCAGGCCGTGCTCGTCCTCGATGTACGCGCAGGTCTCGGGCACCGTGGCGCCTTCGAGGTCCGACGCGTCCTCGAACTCGACGCCCTCGTCGGTGACGTGGAGGACGACCGGGTCGTCGCTCTCGCCGGCGATCTCGACCGCGCCGTAGCCGGTGTCGGCGAAGTGCCGGGACATGAACCCGCCGGCGTTCGACGACAGCAGGCCGCCGGTCAGCGGCGAGACGCCCGTGACGTTCATCCGCCCGGTGAAGCTCATCTGGGACATCTGCATCGGCCCGGTCGTGAAGAACAGGCTGTTGTCGGGGCCGAGCGGGTCGGCGTCGAACGGGATGCGGTCGTGGGCCAGCTTGGTGCCGACGCCGCGGCCGCCGATGAACGATGCGAGCACGTCGTCGACGTTCTCTGTACGGGTCTCGCGCTCGCCGACGTCGATCGTCAGGAGCGGTCCTTTCGCGTGGTTCATGGTCACAGTTTTCGATTTCGGATTAATAAATATGTGTCACCCGCCGCTCGGGGAACCGGTGCCGTCGACCCGCCTCACTCCTCGGGCCAGCGCTCGATGTACACCGTCTCGTCGGTGTAGAACCGGACCATGTCGTCGCCCTGGGCGTGGAGGTCCCCGAAGAACGACGCCTTGCGCCCGCCGAAGTGGAAGAACGCCATCGGCGCGGCCGTCCCGACGTTGACGCCGAGGTTGCCCGCCTCGGCCTCGTGGCGGAACCGCTTGGCTTCGGCGCCGCGCTCGGTGAACACGCTGGCGGCGTTGCCGTACTCGCTCCGGTTGAGCACCGACAGCGCGTCGTCGAAGTCCTCGGCCCGGATGAGCGCGAGCACCGGGCCGAAGATCTCGTCGCGGGCGATCGTCATCTCGGGGTCGACGTCGCCGAACACCGTCGGCGTGAGGTAGTGGCCCTCCTCGGGGAGGTCGGCGTCGCGCTCCCGGCCGTCGAGCAGGAGCGTCGCGCCCTCCTCGACGCCGGTCTCGACGTACTCCCGGACCGTCGCCTCGTGGTCGGCCGTCACGAGCGGTCCCATCTCGGTGTCCTCGTCGAGGCCCGCACCGACGGTCAGACTCTCCGCCTCGTCGACCACGCGGTCGGCGAACTCCTCGTAGACGTCGCCGTGGACGACCGCGACCGGGTTGGCGAGGCAGCGCTGGCCGGAGTTGGCGAACGCCGAGGAGACCGTCTGCTCGGCCGCGAAGTCGAGGTCCGCCGACTCGGAGACCAGGATGTGGTTCTTCGCGCCGCCCTGGGCCTGGACGCGCTTGCCGTGCTTCGCGGCGGTCTCGTAGACGTGCTTCGCCACCGGCGTCGAGCCCACGAACGACGCGCCGACCACGTCGTCGTGGGCCAGCAGCGCGTTCACGGTGTCGGGCCCGCCGTTGACCAGGTTGACCACGCCGTCCGGGAAGCCCGCCTCGTCGATGAGTTCGAAGAGCTTCCGGGCGGTGAACGGCGTGCGCTCGCTCGGCTTGAGGACGAAGGCGTTGCCCGACGCCACCGCGTACGGCAGGAACCACAGCGGGATCATCCCCGGGAAGTTGAACGGGGTGACGGCCGTGAACACCCCGAGGGGCTGGCGGACCGCGGTCTCGTCGATGTCGGGCGCCGCGTTCGGGAGGTGGCCGGCCTGGAGCATCGTCGGCATCCCGCAGGCGACCTCGACGTTCTCGATGCCCCGGCGGAGCTCGCCCTTCGCCTCCGCGAACGTCTTGCCGTGCTCCTCGACCAGCACCTCCGCGAGGTCGTCCTGGTGCTCTTCGAGGAGCCGCTTGAGCTCGAAGAGCGGCTGGATGCGCTCCTCGACCGGGCGGGCCGACCAGTCCTCGAACGCCTCGTTCGCGCGCGCGACCGCCTCGTCGACGTCGGCCGCGTCGCTGAACGGCGTGACGCCGACCCGCTCGCCGGTCGCGGAGTCGACCACTTCCTGCTCGCCCTCGCCGGCGGGGTCGCGCCACTCGCCGCCGACGTAGTTCTGCGCTCGCGCGGCCTCCGTCTCGTCGCCGGTCGACAGCGGCGTCTCGCTCATCTCACGCCACCCGCTCCTCGGTGAGCTCGATGCCGCGGTCGGCGAGCTCGGCCGCGAACTGCTCGGGGTCGAACAGTTCCTCGGGCGGCTTGGCGCCGGTGTCGAGCGCCTCGCCCGCGCCGACGACCTGCGCCGCCACGCCCATCGGGACGCCGGTCCAGACCGCGGTGGCCTTCAGCCCCCAGTCGTCGAGCCGGGACTCGACCACGACGCTCGACCGGTAGTGAGCGTGCTCGCCGTCCTCCTCGCCGACGACGTCGATCTTGAACGACTTCCACTCCTCGACAGCGCCGGGCTTGGGCTGGCGGTCGAGGTGCCAGTCGAGGAACTCCCGGGGGCTGAACTCCGCGCCCCTGAACTCGACCGCCTCCTCGCTGGTGAGGTTCAGGCCGATGAGCACGTCGCAGATGTTGACGAGGTCGGGCGAGAACGCCACCCGGAAGTCGACCGTCTCGACGCCCTCGAAGGTGTAGGGCATCGTCGCGAGCTCCGAGTGGATGCTGTGGAATCCCTCGACCTCGCCGACCGGGTCGGGCATCGTGTAGGTCTCGCGGCCCGAGAGGGGTTCGAGTTCGCGGTACTCGCCGTCCTCCCAGACGATGGGGTTCATCGTGAGCTCGTCGAGGATGGTCTTGGCCGAGTAGGCGAACCCCTCGCCGCCGCCCTTCGCGCCGGTCCGGATGTGGATCTCGTCGACGCGGTCGAGGTGGGCCGCGCTCCGGGCGGTCGCGACGTTGGTGAGCCCGGGGCTCGCGCCGATGCCCAGGACGGCGGTCAGCCCCGCCTCGTCGAACGCCTCGTCGAGCTCGAGCTGGTCCTGGGTCGTGTGGTAGAGGCCGCCGAGGTCGAGGTAGTGGGCGTCGGCCTCGAGGCAGGCCTCCATCACGTCGACGTTGAACGCGTAGGGGAGCGCGTTCGCCACCACGTCGGCGTCCGCGAGCAGGTCGACGAGCGCCTCGTGGTCGGTGACGTCGACCGCGGCGACCCGGACGTCGCCGGGGAGGTCGGCCGCGAGTTCCTCGGCCGACTCGACGTCGGCGTCGGCGATGGTGAGGTCGGCGTCGCTGTTCTCCGCGAGTTCGTGGGACGTGGCGCGGCCCATCGCGCCGCATCCGCCGAGTGCGATTACGTGCATCAGTAGTCCTTGTAGTTCATCATGACCGCCTTGGTCTGGGTCATCGCTTCGAGGTGCCACTTGCTGCCGTACCGGCCGCCCGACCCGCTCTCGCCGTAGCCGCCGAACGGGAGGAGCCGCTCCCAGTAGTTGTTGGTCTCGTTGACGAACACGCCACCGGCCTTGAGCCGGTCGGCGGCGTCGTGGGCGCGCTCGAGCGAGTCGGTGAAGATGGCCGCCTGGAGGCCGTACCGCGACCGGTTCGCGATGTCGATGGCCTCGTCGTAGTCCCGGGCGGTGATGACCGGCGACACCGGCCCGAACGTCTCCTCGCGGGCGACGTCCATCTCCTCGGTCACCCCGTCGAGCACCGCGGGGTCGAAGAACAGGCCGTCGGTGTCGCCGCCGGTCAAAAGCTCCGCGCCCTGCTCGACCGCGCCGTCGACGTGGTCGACGACCTTCCGCTGGATGCGCTCGCTCACCATCGGGCCGACGTCGGTCCCCTCCTCGTAGGGGTCGCCGAGTTCGAGGGCCTCGGTCCTCTCGACCACCGCGTCGACCAGGTCGTCGTGGACCCCCTCGGTCGCGATGACCCGCTCGGTGCCGCAGCAGACCTGGCCGGCGTTCCAGTTGCTGCCCGTGACGATGCTCTCGGCCGCGTGGTCGACGTCGGCGTCGTCGAGCACGAGGATCGGGTCCTTCCCGCCCATCTCCAGCAGGCACTGGGCGTTGCGCTCGGCCGCGGTCTTGGCGATCTGCTGGCCGACCTCGGTGCTGCCGGTGAACGCGATGAGCCGGACGTCCTGGTGCTCGACCAGCGCCTGACCGGTCTCGCCCGCGCCCGTGACGAGGTTGAACGCCCCGTCCGGCAGGCTCGACTGGTCGAACGCCTCCGCGATGTGGTAGGCGGTCAGCGGCGTCTCCTCGGCCGGCTTGAACACCACGGGGTTGGCGGTGGCGATGGCCGAGTAGATGGAGCCGCCCGGCACCTCCAGCGGGAAGTTCCACGGGCTGATGACCGCGCAGGGCCCGTAGGGCTCGCGCTGGGTGTAGGCGAACCGGCCGCGGAACTCCGAGGGCACCACGTCGCCGAACAGCCGGATGGCGTCGTGGGCGTAGTCGTCGCTGGACTCGATGACGTACTCGGTCTCGTCGTAGGACTCGTGGAGCGGCTTGCCCTCCTCGCGGGTGATGCCCTCCGCGATCTCGTCCTCGTTGGCCTCGAAGTAGTCGGTCACCTCGTCGAGCACGGCCGCCCGCTCGAAGGCGGTCATCTCCTCGAGCTCGCGCTGGGCGCGCCGGGCCGCCTCCACCGCCTTCCGGACGTCCTGTGCGGAACCGGCCGGGACGGTGTCGATGACCTCGCCGTCCACGGGCGAGTCGACCTCGATGCCCTCGCTGGCCTCGGCGTCGACCCATTCGCCGTCTATGTAGAGCTGTCTCATGCGTGAGTCACTCTATCGAATGGCGACGCGGGCCAAAAATCTTTCTGAAAAATCGAGTGTTATCCGCAAAGATTTCGGCGCGCGCCTCGTCGCCCCGGTTTCAGCGGAAGCGAGGCGCGACCGACCGGATCGCCGTCAGCGGGCCGTACTCGACCGTCTCCGGCTCCTGTGTCGCCTCCGTCCTCGGCGGCTCCTCGACAGAACCACTGCGGAAAGAGCGTCGAGGGGAAGAAACTTCGGAGCGGGTCAGAGCGACGGGTCGTCGAGCGCGAGGTTGACCGACTTGCGCTGGGTGTACTCCGAGAGCGCGTCCTTGCCGCACTCCCGGCCGATGCCCGACTGCTTGAACCCGCCGAACGGCGTGCCGGGGACGGTGCCGAAGTACTGGTTCACCCAGACGCTCCCGGCCTCGACGTCGGCGGCCGCCCGGTGGGCCCGGGAGGCGTCGGTCGTGAACACGCCGGCGGTCAGCCCGTAGGTCACGTCGTTGGCGATCTGGATGGCCTCGTCGTACGTCGAGAACGTCGTGACGAACTGGACCGGCCCGAACACCTCCTCCTGCGCGATGCGCATCTCGGGGTCGACGTCGCCGAACACCGTCGGCTCGACGTAGTAGCCGGCCCGGAGCTCCTCGTCGTCCGGCCGGCCGCCGCCGGTCAGTACGGTGGCGCCCTCCTCCTTCCCGAGTTCGACGTATTCCTCGACCTTCTCGCGGTGGGCCCCGTAGCACAGCGGGCCCTGGTTGGCGTCCCGCAGGGGGTCGCCGACCGACCGGGACTCGACCGCGTCGAGATAGCTGTCGAGGAACTCGTCCTCGACGTCCTCGTGGACGAGGATGCGGGTCCCGGAGTCGCAGGACTGGCCGTTGTTGTAGAGGCCCGCGACCGCCGCGGTCTCGGCCGCCGACTCGAGGTCGGCGTCGGGGAAGACCACGAACGGGTTCTTCCCGCCGAGTTCGAGCGTGACCGGCGTCACGTCGGCCGCGGCGGCCCGCATGACCTCCCGGCCGACCGGGACCGACCCCGTGAACGACACCTTCCGGATGTCGTCGTGGCCGGCGACCGCCGCGCCCGCCTCGTCGCCGAAGCCGGGGACGACGTTCAGCACGCCGTCGGGCAGGACGCCCTCGGCAAGCTGGGCCGCCCGGATCACCGCGAGCGGGGCCTGCTCGGCGGGCTTGGTCACCGAGGTGTTGCCGGTCGCGAGCGCCGCGCCGACCTTCCACCCCATCAGGAGCACGGGGTAGTTCCACGGGAGGATCTGGCCGGTCGCGCCGTACGGTTCGCGCCGGACGTACGCCAGCGAGTCGTCGCCGACGTCGGGCACCGACCCCTCTTCGCCGGCCGCCGCCGCGGCGTAGTACTCGAAGAAGTCGATGCCGGTCTCGACGTCGGCCTTCGCCGCGTAGAGGGGCTTGCCGACCTCCAGGGTCTCGAGGAGCGCGAGCTCGTCGAGGTGGTCCCGGAGTTCGGCCGCCCACTCCCGGATGCGGTCGCCCCGCTCCATCGCGGTCAGCTCGCCCCATTCGCCGTCCGCGGCGGCCCGGGCGGCCGCCACCGCGTCGTCGACGTCGGCCTCGCGGCCGCGCGCAACGTCTGCGATGGGGGCGCCGATTGCCGGGTCCTCGGGCGCGAACGTCTCGCCGTCGGCCGCCGCGGTAGTCTCGCCGTCGACGACGAGACCGAACTCGACGCCGTCGGTCGCGTCTTCGATCGCCGATTCGTGATTCGCTTCGAGTGAGTCGTCGTACGCTGTCATGGGGAAAAGGTTCGTGCGGTCGGGGGTTTGTTCGGTTGCTGTGCGGTCGGGGTGTCTGTGCTGTGCGTCGGTGTCACTTCGTCAGCACGACGACGTTGTCGGTCGTCCAGCCGACCGTCACGGTCCGGCCGGTCGAGAGGTAGTCGCCGCGGTCCGTTATCTGCATGTCCACCGTGAGCAGCTGGCCGTTGTCGAGCCGGACCTCGAACTTCCCGAAGTTGCCCTTGTAGATCTCGTCGACGACCTCGGCCTCGAACTCGTTGTCCAGGCCGCCGGCCTCGGGCCCGAGCCGGATCTTCTCGGGCCTGACCGCGAACGAGACCTCGCCCGACGCCTCGGGCTCGGACGGGACCCGGAACTCCAGGCCGTCGCGCTCGACGACAGCCCCGTCGTTCGTCTCGGCGTAGTGGCCCCGGACCAGGTTGGTCTCGCCGATGAAGTCGGCGACGAACTCGGTCTCGGGCTCCTCGTAGATCTCGGTCGCCGACCCGAGCTGTTCGAGGTGGCCGTCGTTCATCACGGCGATCTCGTCGCTCATCGTCAGCGCCTCCTCCTGGTCGTGGGTGACGTAGACGAAGGTCGTCCCGAGCTCCTCCTGGAGGTTCTTGAGCTCGACCTGCATGTTCTTCCGGAGCTTCAGGTCGAGCGCCCCGAGCGGCTCGTCGAGCAGCAGCACCGTCGGCTCGGTGACCAGCGCCCGCGCCAGCGCGACCCGCTGCTGCTGGCCGCCCGACAGCTCCGAGATGTCGCGGTCCTGGAAGCCGGGGAGCTCGACGAGTTCGAGCACCTCGGCCACCCGGGCCTCGATCTCCTCGCTCCCGGTCCGGCTGACCAGCCGGCTGAGCGCGCCGCGGACGCCGCTGCGCCTCGCGGCCGTCGTGCCGCCGTCCGAGGCGGTCGCCCGGGCGTCGCCGTCCGCGCCGACCCGCGTCGCGCTGCGCTCCTCGGGCAGCCCCTGCATCTGGAGGCCGAACGCGACGTTCTCGCCCACCGTCATGTGGGGGAACAGCGCGTACGACTGGAACACCATGCTGGTGTCGCGCTCGAACGGCGGGACGTCGTTGACCCGCTCGCCGCGGATGTACACGTCGCCCTCGGTGGGGGTCTCGAACCCGTCGATGCACCGGAGCAGCGTCGTCTTGCCGCAGCCCGACGGGCCGAGCAGCGTGAGGAACTTGCCCTCCTCGATGTCGATGCTCACGTCGTCCACGGCGACCACGTCGCCGAACCGCTTGGTGACGCCGTCGAGCCGAACGTCGTAGTCGGTCATCGCTCAGGCGTTCTGGATCTCGGTCCACGCCCGGCTGTACATCTGGGTGGCCTGCCCGAGGTTCTGGATGTACTCGAGGTTGCTCATCGTCTTCTGGCTGGGGTAGATGCTCTTGTTGTTCAGGATGGACTCCTTGATGTGCTTCTCGGCCGACTCGTTCGGGCTGCCGTAGTAAGTCCAATTGGTGATGCGCGCGCCGATCTTCGCGTTCAGGTAGTAGTTGATGAACGCGTGGGCGGCGTTGGGGTGGGGCGCTTTCTTGGTGATCGCGCCGTTGTCCACCCAGATGACGCCGCCCTCCTTGGGCACCGTGTAGCCGATGGGCGAGGAGCCGTCCTTGTACGTCTCCCAGTAGGCCTGGAACACGCCGCCCGACCACGCGTGGACCGGGCTGGCCTGCTTGTTGATGAGGTTGGTGGTGAAGTTCGACGAGTCGTACGCCTTCAGGAGGCTCTTCTGGTTGATGAGCATCTCCTTGGCCTCCTCGACCTTGGACTCGTCTTTGGTGTTGAGCGAGTAGCCCAGCCGCTTGAGGGCCGCGCCGATGGTCTCCCGCATGTCGTTGAGCATCGTCATCTGGCCCTTCCACTGCTGGTTCCACATCGCGTCCCAGGAGTTGATGCTCACGTCGCCGCCGAGCATCTCCTTGTTGTAGCCGATGCCCGACGTCCCCCACTGATAGGGCGCGGAGTACGTCCCGGGGTCGGGGTCGTACGGCGTGTCGGTGAACTTCTTGCCGAGGTTGCCGTAGTTGGGAATCTTCGACTTGTCGAGCTGCTGGAGCATCCCCTGCTCGACCATGACGTTGATCATGTAGTCGCTGGGGAAGACCAGGTCGTACTGCTTCAGCCCGCCCGCCTTCAGCTTGTTGAACATCTCCTCGTTGGAGGCGTAGTTCGAGACGTTTACCTTCACGCCGTAGGCCTTCTCGAAGTCCTGGACCGTCCCGCTGGGCCAGTAATCGCCCCACTGGAAGATGTTGAGCTTGTTCTCGAGCTCGTAGTCGAGCTCCTTCAGGTCGTACTTCTCGCGCGGGTTCGACGTCCCCGCGGTCGTGGTGTCCGACCCGGCGGTCGTGGTGTCGGCCGCCGTCGTGGTCGTGGTCGTGTTCTGCCCGCCGCCGTCGCCGCCGGTGCAGCCGGCGAGCCCGGTCAGCCCGACCGCGGCCAGCGAGCCGGTCGTCTTGAGGAACCGCCGCCTGTCGCCTCGGGTGGAGTCTTGCTTGCCCATGTGTATCACACCATCTCTTTCGGTCAAAGGCGGGTCTTTGACATAAAGATTGTGGAGAAATGCAGGCGATTCCGAACTTCTTCTACCAGATGGGGCCCTCGAACCATTGGGCGACTGCCACGATGCCCATCGTCGCCACGATGATGAGCGCGGCGACGACGTTGACGCCGGGGGTGATGCCCTGGCGGACCATCGAGAAGAAGAAGATGGGCAGCGTGTTCTGGTTGCCGATGACGAAGAACGTCACCACGAAGTCGTCGAAGCTCATCGCGAACGCCAGCAGCGCGCCGGCCATGATGCCGGGCTTGAGCAGCGGCAGGGTGACGTACCGGAACGTCTCCAGCTCGTTCGCCCCGAGGTCCTTGGCGGCCTCCTCGAGGGTCCGGTCGAAGCTCTGGAGCCGCGCGAGCACCACGATGGTCACGAAGCTGATGTCGAACGCGATGTGACCGATGGTCGCGGTGTGGAGCCCCAGCGACATCCCGATGATGTTGAAGAACAGCAGCAGCGAGATGCCCATGACGATGCTGGGGATGATGATGGGCATGTAGACGACGCCCGTGAACAGCCTCTTCCCCGGGAACTCGTAGCGGTTCAGCGCGAACGCCAGCATCGTCCCGAGGACGGTGCTGACGACCACCGTCACCAGCGCGATCTCGATCGAGTGGACCAGCGCCGTGAACGCGGCGTCGGGGTTGACCCGTGCGACGGTGTTTCCGGCCAGGAGGTCGGCGTACCACTCGGTCGTGAACCCCTGCCAGACCAGCGCGTACCGCGAGTCGTTGAACGACAGCGCGATGAGCACCCCGATCGGGATGTAGAGGAAGAGGTAGACCAGCGCCGCCTCCAGCGCGAGCAGCGGGCCGCTCCACTCGAACACCCGCGACCGGAGCCGCCCCAGCAGGCTCCTGTTGCCGGTTCCGAGGCTCATGCGATATCAGCGCTCCCGAACCGCTGGTAGGCGGCGATCGCCAGCAGCATGATCCCCATCAGGGTGAACGACCCGGCCGCGCCGAGCGGCCAGTTGCCCGCGGCCCCGAACTGGTTGGCGATGAAGTTGCCGATCATCTGGCTGTTCGGCCCGCCGAGCAGGCCGGGGATGACGTAGGCGCCCGTGCTGGGGATGAACACCAGCAGGCTCCCGGCGACCACGCCGGGCATCGACAGCGGGAACACCACCCGCCGGAACGCCTGGAACTGGGTCGCGCCCAGGTCCATCGCGGCCTCCCGGAGCGTGAAGTCGATCTCCTCGATGCTCGCGTACACGGGGAGTATCATGAACGGGATCCAGATGTACACCAGCCCGACCATCACCGCGAACCGGGAGTTCATCAGCGAGTCGCCCGCCGCGAACCACGGGAGGAACCCCAGCGCGTTCGTGAGGACGCTGTTGCCCGACAGCAGGATCTGGATGGCGTAGATGCGCACCAGGAAGGAGGCCCAGAACGGCAGGATGATGAGCACCAGCAGCAGGTCCTGGTACTCCTCGGGAGCGACCCGGCCCACGAAGTAGGCCATCGGGTAGCCGACGACGAACGAGATCACGGTCGCCAGCGTCCCGAAGCCGATGCTCTTTATCGTCAGCTGGACGTACGGCGTCGGCTCGCCCGCGGCCAGCTGGAACGACCCGGGGACGAGGGCTTCGATCACCCACGCGACGGTCCACCAGACCGCCTGGAACACCGAGGCGTCGTCCGGGACGAAGAAGAGCCGATACTGCTGGAGCCCGAGGTACTCGGGCGCGATGAGCACTTCCCCGAACGCGCCGCGCTGGCCGAAGCTGTAGTAGAACATCACGGCCAGGGGCGCGAGGAAGAACACGAGCAGCCAGAGCCCGCTCGGGCCGGCGTTCAGCGCCAGCCCGGTCCAGCGGTGCTGGCGCAACCGCCGGAAGAGCGACGATCCCGACTGCCCCTCCCGCTCGCGCGTGGTGTGTTCGCTTGCCATGCGTTCCTGTCTCGCATCCTCGGCGCGTCCCGAAATAAGTTTTGCCCTGTTCGGATATTGGCCGATGATTTTCCCGCCGAAAGCCGGAATCCAGACAAAGTTTTTGTTACCGCGGCCAATACGTCCGACAGGATGAGCGCGGACCCCGGGGCGTTCGAGGTGGCGCTGTGCCAGTACGAGTTCGAGAGCGTCGAGTCGGTCGACGCCCTGATTCGGCGAGTCGAGGGGCTGTTCGACCGGGCGGGCGACGCCGACTGCTACGTCCTGCCGGAGCTGTTCGCCAGCGACTGCCTCCCGAGCGGGGAGGGGCCGGCGACCCTCGGTTCCGCGCGGCGGACCGCGCTCCACGACGCGCTCGCCGCCGCGGCCGACGACCGGGAGGCGGTCGTCGTCGGCGGGTCGTACAACGTCGCCGAGGACGGGGCGGTGTACAACCGGTGTCCCGTCGCGACGCCGGGCGGGGGCGTGGAGACCTACGACAAGCGCCACCTCGTCCCCGAGGAGCGGGAGGCGGGCAAGCGCCCGGGCGCGGCGCGACCGCCGGTGGTCGAGCACGGCGGCGTCGGCGTGGGCGTCGCGGTCTGCTACGACGTGGAGTTCCCCGAACTGGTCCGGGACCTCGCCGACCGGGGCGCCGAGGTCGTCGCGGTCCCCTCCTGGACGGCCGGCGAGGCCGGGTTCCAGCGGGTCCGGCGGTGCGCGGCCGCGCGGGCGGTCGAGAACCAGCTGTACGTCGCCCACGTCAGCGTCGTCGGCGAGCGGTCGGCGGACCTGCGCGGCACGGGGCGCTCGGCGGTGTACGCGCCGTGCGACGACGTGGTCGGTCCGCGGGGCACCCGGCTCTCGCTCCCGCGCGACGAGTTCGCGGCCGGGACGTGCGCCGTGGACGTGGCCGCGCTCCGGAGATCGCGGTCGGACGCGGCGGTCCGCCCCTACGCCGACGCGGGCCGGCGGGAGGAGTGAGATATGGTCAAAAACAGAACGAATACGGAAACGCGGACGGAACCCACCGACATGAGCATCGACGAGATCGACGCGAAGATACTGAAAATCCTGCAGGCCGACGGGCGGACCGCCCTCTCGGAGATCGCCCGGCGGCTCGACATGGGGAGCGCCACGATACACGAGCGGGTCAACACCCTCGAGGAGGAGGGGTACATCCAGGACTACCGGGCGGTGCTCGACGCCGAACTGCTCGGGCTCGACAACGTGGCGTTCATCCGGGTCGAGACCGAGGCCGGGCGGTTCTCGGAGGTGGCCGAGCGGCTCGCCGAGGAGGGCGCCATCCAGGAGATCCACGAGCTCACCGGCGAGACCGACCTGCTGTTGAAGGTCCGGGTCGGCGACCGGGAGGACCTCACCGACTTCCTGAGCCGCATCGGCAAGTACGACGGCGTGGTCTCGACCACGACCGACGTTGCCCTCCGGAGCGTCAAGGAGGAGAACCGGCTGCACATCCCCGAGCGATGACGGGCTGGGACCTCTCGCCGTCGGTCCGGAGCGAGGTCGGCCACCTGGACCGGGCGCTCGTCCACGAGCCCGGCCCGGAGTTCTCGACCGTGGTCGACCCCGACGCGTGGGGCTGGGACGGGCTCCCCCGCCAGGAGACCGCGGCCGAGGAGCACCGGGCGCTGGTCGAGCAGCTGGAGGAGGCCGGCGTGACGGTCCACCGCCTCGACGGCGCGCGCGAGGGGCTCGCCGAGTCGCTGTTCGTCAGGGACGTCGGGCTCGCGGTCGAGGGCGGTCTCGTCGTCGGGAAGATGGTCGAGGAGACCCGCCACGGCGAGGAGCGCCGGGTCGCCGAGCGGGCGCTCGACCTGGGGATTCCCGTGTACCACACCGTCCACGGCCCCGGCGGGTTCGAGGCCGGCAACGTGGTGTGGATCGACGAGGAGACCGTCGCCGTCGGCCGGTCCCAGACCACCAACGCCGAGGGCATCCGGCAGGTCCGGACCGTGCTGGAGACCTACGACATCGACGTGGTGGAGGTCCCCATCTTCGGGAGCACGGAGAGCACCGGCCAGACCCACCTCGCGCTGGTGTTCGGGATGGTCGCCGAGGACCTCGCGCTGGTCTACCCGCAGGCGGTGCCCCCGGAGTTCCTCGAGCTCCTGCACGACCGGGGGATAGAGACGGTGAAGGTCCCGATGCGCGAGCAGCGGAACCGAGCGACCAGCACCGTCGTCGTCGAACCGGGCCGCGTGCTGCTCCCCTCGGGCAACCCCCGCGTGCGGGAGTCGCTCGCCGAGCGCGGGATCGACGTGATCGAACTCGACGTCCGGGAGATCCGGAAGACCGGCGGCGGGCTGAAGGGGCTGGTCCTCCCCCTCGAGCGGAGTTGAGAGGCCCTCTTTTCTCCGATTCCGGCACACTTCCGTATCATTTTCGTGATTTTCCCTTCTTTGCCAAAGATTTATTGAGAGTGCTTCCGTCGTCTGTGACGATGAGTCTCGGTGACAAAGAGCAAGAGCGGGACCACGCGGAGCGGCTCCGCGAGCGGACGAGCAAGAGCGAGCAGTTCCACGAGCGGGCGACGCGGACGACCCCACTCGGCGTCGAGTCGAACGTGCGCGCGTTCGACCCCTACCCCTTCTACGTGGAGGAGGCCGACGGGTCGTACCTCTACGACATCGACGGCAACGAGTACCTCGACTTCCTGCTGGCCCTCGGCCCGATCATCCTCGGGCACGGCCACCCGGAGGTCCGGGAGGCGGTCAAGGCGCAGGTCGACAAGTGCGACCTGACCGCCACGCCCCAGCCCGTCGCCATCGAGTTCATGGAGAAGGTCGCGGAGATGACCCCCAGCATCGAGAAGGTCCGGCTGGCCAACTCCGGGAGCGAGGCGACCATGCACGCGATGCGGGTCGCCCGGTCGTACACCGGCCGGGACAAGATTGCCAAGCCCGAGGGCGGCTACGCCGGGGCGCACGACTACGCCCTCCAGAGCGTCTACGCCAGCGAGGAGGCGCTGGGGCCGGCCGACGCGCCCAACACGGTCTCCTACGGGACGGGCATCCCGGAGGCGGTCTCGGACACCGTGGTCCCGTTCCCGTTCAACGACAAGGAAACGACCGAGGAGATTCTCCGCGAGCAGGCCGACGACGTCGCGGCGGTCATCATCGAACCCGTGATGTTCTCCTGCGGCTGCCTCAAGCCCCGGGACGGCTACCACGAGTTCCTCCGGGACCTCACCGAGGAGCTGGGCATCGTCCTCATCTGGGACGAGGTGATGACCGGCTTCCGGCTCGGCCCCCAGAGCGCCCAGGGCCGGTTCGGCGTCACGCCTGACATGACCACCTTCGCCAAGGCCGCGGGCGGCGGCTACCAGATGGCCGGCTTCGGCGGGAAGGCCGAGATCATGGACGAGATTGCGCCGCCGAAGAAGAAGGAGGAAGAGAAGTGGCACGCCTCCGCGTTCCACGGGGGCACCTACAACGGCCACCCGGTCTCGGCCGCCGCGGGCCTCAAGACGCTCGAGATCCTCGACGAGCGCGACGTGTACGAGCACATCGAGGAGATGGGCGACCGGCTGTTCACGGGCCTCCAGGAGGTCGCCGACGACGTCGGCATCGCGGCGAACGTCCAGCACATCGGGTCGATGGGCCAGGTGTACATGACCGACCGCGACATCCACAGCTACCGGGACACCTGGCACGCCAACGAGGACCAGTTCGCCGACTGGTGGCTCGAGGCCGCCGCCGACGGCGTGCTGTTCGGCAACCCGATGCAGGGCGAGCGGTTCTTCACCACCTACACCCACACCGAGGAGGAGATTGACCGGGCGCTGGAGACCGCCGAGGACGCCTTCCGCGCGGTCGACCACGAGTACGAATGAGCCGCACCGAGAGATAATGAGCGAACAGGGAACGAGTCCTGAAAGAAGTTCGGCCGAGGGCCGACGCGGGGGGCAGGACCACCCTCGCGGGAGCTACGACGTCATCGTCGTCGGCGGCGGGGTCGTCGGCTGCGCGGTCGCCCGCGAACTCGCCGCCGACCGCGAGGTGCTGGTGGTCGAGCGCGGCCAGATCGCCGGCGAGGCCACCGCGCTCGCCGCGGGCGAGATCACCATGTCGCCCTCGTACACCGACGAGCCCGAGATCGCCGACCACGCCAACGAGTTCTTCCGGGCCTACGACGGCACCGGCGAGTTCTCGTTCGCCGAGCGGCCCAGCGTCGAGCTCGTCCCGCCCGACCGGGAGGGCGAGGCCCGCAGGCGCGCGGAGCGTCTCGCCGACGACGGCGTCGCCGTCGAGTTCCTCGGACCCGACGAGGTCGAGCGCCGGCACCCGCGGTTCGACCTGTCGGGGTTCGCCGGGGCGGTCCGCCACGAGGACACCGGCTTCGTCGACCCCTACACCTTCGCGGTCACGCTGAAGGAGGGCGCCGAGGCCAGGGGGGCGACGGTCCTGACCGACACCGCGGTCGCGGGCCTGCGGACCGACGGCGACCGGGTCGTCGGCGTCGAGACCGAGGCCGGCGCGTTCGAGGCGCCCCGGGTGGTCGTCGCCGCGGGGTGGCGGACCGAGCGGTTCCTCCGCGACCGGCTCGAGCTCCCGGTCCGGCCGTACCGGACCCAGTGCGTCGTGCTCGACCCCGGGGAGTCGCTCGCCGACGACTTCCCGATGGGGTGGGTGCCCGGCGAGCACGTCTACTTCCGGCCCGAGCGCAACGGCGACCTGCTGGTCGGCGGGTGGTCGTTCGCCGAGGACGACCCCGAGGCCGCGAGCGACCGGGAGGACGAGGCGTTCCGCGACCACGTCGCCGACCTCGTCCCGGGCTTCCTCCGGGCGTTCGACCGCGCCCGGTTCGTCAACGGCTGGGCCGGCGTGGACGGCGCGACCCCCGACACCCGGCCGATCGTCGACGCGCCCGCCGAGGGCCTGGACGGGCTGGTCGTGGCCACGGGGTTCCACGGTCGGGGCGTGATGACCGCGCCCGTCGCTGCGACCGCGGTCCGCGAACTGGTCGGCGGCGAGCCGGCGCCGTTCCCGCTGTCGCCGTTCGCGCTCGACCGGTTCGAGTCGCGGAGCCGGGACTTCGAGTTCTTCAGCATCAGCGCGGGCGACTGAGCCGCGCAAGCGGCTTCGAGACACACCTTCAACCATGACAGACACGAACCGAGACGCGAACCGACACAGCTATCGGACGAACGCAGTCTACCGCAGCCCGGCCGACCGCTCCGAAGAGCGGTCGGTGAGCAGAACAGTGGTCGAGACCGTCGCGGCGCTCGAAGACGTAGCGGAGACCGAACTGCCCATTCTCGCTGACTCCGTCGACCCGGGCGCGCTGGACAGACTCTTCGGACCGCGGTTCGACGGGGACCGGCGAGCGGTCGAAGGGCGAGTCGAGTTCGAGTACGCCGGCTACCGGGTCGCCGTCGCGTCCGACGGCGAGTTCACCGTCAGTCCGATCGCGAACGACGGGTAGCGCGCCGGCGGTTCACTCGTGGGGGTGACACCGCTCGATGGCCTCCCAGACCGACTCCTTGCGGCCGAGGAAGGTGATGTGGTCGCCGTGCTGGAGGGTGAAGTTCTCGTCGGGCACCTCGGTGTCGCCGTCGCGGCCCACCAGCGCGATGAGCACGCCGTTCGGGAGCTCGTCGTCGAGCTCCGCGATGGTCTTGCCGACGAGGTCCTCGGCGGTCACCTCGATCTCCTGGACGTCGCCGGTCCGGCCGAGCTCGGTCATCCAGTTCGAGAGCGCGGGCCGCTCGATGACGTTGTCGATGGCCCACGCGGTCGCCGACGAGGCGTCGATGGTCCGCACCCCGAGGTCCTCGAAGGCGTCGACGTTGTCGGGGTTGTTGACCCGCGAGATGATGGTCTCGGCGTCGAACTTCGAGTCGGCCAGCTGGGCCACCAGCAGGTTGGCGTCGTCGTCGCCGGTCGCGGCCACGACGATCTTGGCGTTGTCCGCGCCCGCGCTCCGCAGCACCTCGGTGTCGGTGCCGTCGCCGTGGTGGACGGTGAAGTCGTCGGCGCGGGCCAGCTGTACCATCTCCTGGTCCTTCTCGATGATGACCACGTTCTCGCCGCGGTCCAGGAGGCGTTCGGCGAGCGCGCGGCCCACCTTCCCGCCTCCGACGATGATTACACGCATGGGTATCACATCAAGGTACTCCGCAATCTGTCGAGCGAATCCGCCCTCGAACACGACGGTCGTCAGGATGACGAGGAAGACGGTGCCGACCAGCACGTTCGCGGCCTCGGTCAGCCCCTGGTTCTGCAGCTGCACAGCGAACAGCGTCGCGACCGACGCGGGGATGATGCCCCGGGGTCCGACCACGCTCATGAAGATGCGCTCGTTGAACGTGTAGCGATCCCCCGTCGTCGACAGCAGGACGCCGATCGGTCGGATGATCAGGGCGACGGCCACGACGACCACGAGCCCCTCGATGCCGAGCGCGAGGAGGTCTTCGAACTCCAGCAGCGCCGCCAGCGCGATGAACACGAACGAGAGGACGAGGAGGGTGATGTCGCCCTTGAACGCCGCGATGTCCTCCTCGTAGGGGATGTCGGCGTTGCCCAGGACGATGCCGGCGGTGGCGACCGCCGCGATGCCGGCCTCGGTGGCGAGCGTGTTGGCGCTCCCGAAGGCGACCAGCGCGCCCGCCAGCGTGATGAGCCGGGCGTTCTGGGGCGCGTTCGACGGGGAGAGGTCGACGTAGCGCAGCAGGTACGCGACGACGCCGGCGACGACGAGGCCGGCGAGCACGCCGATACCGAGCCGGCGGGCGAAGTCGGCGACGACCTGGTTGACGGTCGGGTCCTCGAGGACGACCACCTCGAACGTGACGACCGCCAGGATCGCCGCGGTCACGTCGTTGACGACGCCCTCGGTCTCGAGGGCGATCTCGACGCGGTCGCGGGCCGGGACCACCTCGAGGATGGGCGTGATGACCGTCGGTCCGGTGGCGACCAGCAGCGACCCGACCAGCATCGCCACGTCCCAGCCGGTGCCGAGGGCGAACCGGACCACCGCCGCGGTGCCGACCAGCGCGACGACGGCGCCGATCGTCACTAGCTTGAGCGTCGCCGACGGCGCCTCCCGGAGCTTCTCGGCGGTCAGGTGGAACGCGCCCTCGAAGACGATGATGGCCACCGAGAGGCCGACGATGGCCGACAGCGCGCCGCCGAACGCCTCCGGGGTGATAATCTGCAGCCCTTCGGGACCGATGATGATGCCCGCGAGGATGAGAAACAGCACGCTGGGCACCTGGAAGCGGTCGGCCAGTACCTGCGCGCCGACTCCCAGCCCGATTATCGCGGCGACGATGGGGACGAGAGATGCGCCACCTTCTGCTGCCACTCTTGTGAGACCTCCGTGTGGGACTGGTATTGGTAGGGACGTTTAAAACGGTCGAAAACGGTCAGTAGCCGGTGATTACTGTGACTTTATGTGCGTGGCCTGCGATTCTGACGGGAACGTCGGCCGCATCGCAGACGTCGAACGCGCCGCCCGCCGTCCCCGGTGGGCCCGATACCGTCGCCGGTGAGCCCGATACCGTCGCCCGTGGGGCCGAGCCGGCGCTCCCGGGCGCGGCGCGCCGACCGGCGAAGCAGTAGGTAGATAACGCCGTCGCCGCACTGTCGGAACGACGACGAACGATGGGCGACCGAGCACTCCTGGAACGATGGGGCCGGGGCGGCGCGCCGTACCGGGCGTTCGACCGCGCCGCCCGCGACCTGCTGGCGACCGACGACCGGTTCCGCGCCGCCCGGGCGGAGTGGGCGGCGTTCTTCGAGCGGAGCCACGGCGACGTCTTCGGCGGCCTCGACGCGGCCGACCCGGAGACCGACCTGTTCGTGGACGCGCTGTACTACGACTTCGTGGTCGACGGCCTGCTGGCGTTCGCCGAGCGGGCGTTCGACTTCACCGTCGCCAACCCCGGGCCCGGCGCGAACACCGACGCGCTGTCGGTCGGCTTCCGGGAGCTCCACCGGCGCGTGGCCGCCGCGGCCGACGCGACGCTCGACCCCGCCGAGGCGGTCTCGGCGGCCGGCCTCCGGCGCGCCGACACCGACTTCCTGCGCGCCCTCTACGAGGGCGTCGTCTCCCGGGAGCGCCGGCTCGCGCTCGGCGAGTACTACACGCCCCGCGGCGTCGCCGAGCTCGCGGTCGACGCGCTCGGCGCCGGCGACGCCGGGGCGGCGACGTTCCTCGACCCCGGGTGCGGGTCGGGCGCCTTCCTGGCCGTCTGCGTCGACCGCAAGGTCGCGGCGCTGCGCGCGACCGGCGCGACCCCCGGGGAGATCGTCGAGACCGTCACCGGGACCGCGCTCGGCATCGACCTCAACCCGGTCGCGGTCAAGAGCGCGAAGCTGAGCTACCTGCTCGCGCTGCTTCCCGTGCTGGAGGACGCCGCCGTCGACGCGGTCGAACTCCCCGTGTTCCTGACCGACGCCGTGGGGCTGACCCGCGAGGACGACATCCGGTTCCGGGGCGAGCACTTCGAGCCGACCGCCGACTACCTGGTCGGCAACCCGCCCTGGATCCCGTGGACCCGGCTCTCCGAGCGGCTGAAGGCGGGCTGGCGCGAGGCCGACGCCGACCTCGGCCTGCTCCCCCACGACGGGGCGGCTTCGCGGCTGGGCCACGCCAACGACGACGTCTCGCTCCCGTTCGTCTGGCGGTGCGTCGACCGCTACCTCGCCGACGGCGGCGGCGCGAGCTTCGTCCTGAAGCGCGACGCGCTGATCGGCCCGGCCGGGAAGCTGCTCCGGACGCTGACCGTCGGCGACCGCCCGCTCGCGCTCGAACACGTCCACGACTTCGGCGGGCTCCGACCCTTCGGCGACCAGGTGGGCGCCGACGCCGCGGTGTACGCCTTCCGGGCCGACGCCGACCACTCGTTCCCGGTCGGGGCCACCGCCTGGACCGCCGGCGACGGGGGCGGAGCGGCCGATTACGCAACCGCCGACGCGATCCGAGAGACGCTGACCCCCGAGGCGACCGGCTTCGTCCCGGTCGACCCCGACGACGAGACGTCGGCGTGGATCCGCGCGGACGCCGAACGCGCCGCGCTCGGCGAGTGCGCCCACGAGATCCGCCACGGCGTCAAGGACGACGCCAACGACGTGTTCGGCATCGACCGCGAGCAGTTGGCCGACGTCGAACCCGATCTGGTGTATCCGTACCTCAAGTCGCGCCACATCGTCAAGTACGGCCTGTTCGGCCACGACCTCCGGCTGGTCCCGCTCCGGAAGGCCGACGAGGACAACGAGGCGGAGCTGCGGCGACAGTACCCCGAGACCTACGACTACCTCCGGCGCCACCGCGAGGCGCTGGCCGACCGGTCGTCGTCGTGGCTCGATCGCGGGCCGTTCTACAACGTGTTCGGCCTCGGCGAGTACACCTGGCGCGAGTACAAGGTGGTCTGGTGCCGACTCGGCTTCAAGCCCCACTTCGCGGTCGTCTCGACGGTCGACGACCCGGACCTGGGCGAGAAGCCGGTCGTGCCGGGCGACCACTGCATGTTCGTCGGGACCGACAGCGAGCGCGAGGCCCACTTCCTCTGCGCGCTGCTCAACTCGGCCGTGTACCAGCGGTCGCTCCGCCACGTCGCCCCGGAGGGGAAGGCGAGCCTCTCGAAGGCGACCGTCTCGACCCTCGACCTGCCCGAGTGGCGCGGGACCGACGACCAGCGACGACTCGCCGACCTCTCGATGCGGGCCCACGACGTCGTGCCCGAGCACACCGACACATCCAAGCGGGCGTACAACGGGAAGACGATACCCGAACTGGAGGCCGTGCAGGCCGAGATCGACCGCGTCGTGGAGGGGATGCTGGCCGACGGGGCGACGGGCGGGGCGACGCGGTAAGCGCGAGGGGACCCCGCCTACGCCTCCTGGTACTCCCGCTCGTAGATGGCGTCGATCTCGTCGGCGAACCGCTCCAGGATGTTGCGGCGCTTCTTCTTCATGGTCGGGGTCAGCAGGTCGTTGTCCTCGGTGAACTCCTCGCCGACCACGCGGAACTGCTTGATCCGCTCGTGGGACTCGAACTGCTCGTTGACCCGGTCGACCTCCGCCTCGATCCACTCCCGGACCCGGTCGTCGCGCCGGAGCTCGGCGTCGTCGTCGGGCAGGTCGACGCCCTCGCGGGCGGCCCGGTCGCGCAGCCCCTCGACGTTCGGGACGACCAGCGCGGAGACGAACTTGTGGCCGTCGCCGACCACCATGACCTGCTCGACCACGTCGCTCGACGCGAAGGCGTCCTCGATGGGGCCGGGCGCGACGTTCTTGCCGGTCGAGAGCACCAGCAGCTCCTTGGCGCGCTCCTCGAACTCGATGTAGCCGTCGGGCCGGAGCTCGACGATGTCGCCGGTCCGGAACCACGGGTCGCCGCCGTCGTCGGCTTCCGCGAAGGCGCGCTCGGTGGCGTCGGGCATCTCCCAGTAGCCGTCGGTGACGTTCGGGCCCCGCACCAGGAGTTCGCCGACCTCGCCGTCGGCGTCGGCGAAGACGTCCTGGGAGACCGCCGACGCGTCGACTCTCACCTCCTCGTCGACCACGGGCGGGCCGATGGTACCGACCTTCGGCTCCTCGGGCGGGTTCACCGCGACGACCGGCGCGGTCTCGGTCAGGCCGTACCCCTCCAGGATGGGCAGGCCCATCCCGTGGTAGAGCGCGCAGAGCTCGGGCGAGAGGCTGCCGCCGCCCGAGATGAGGAACTCGATGTTGCCGCCGAGGCCGTTGCGGACCTTCCGGAAGACGAGCGCGTCGGCGACCGCCCGCTTGGCCCGGAGGGCCGGGCCCGGGTCGTCGGTCTCGAAGTACTCCCGGCCGACCTCGGTCGCCCACGCGAACAGGCGCTCGCCGACCGACGACGACTCGGCCCGCTCGCGGATGGCGTCGTACATCCGCTCGTACACCCGCGGGACGCTGGTCCCGGTCGTGGGCTCGACCGCCTGGAAGTCCTCCTGGATGGTGTCGGGGCTCTCGGCGTAGGCGACGCTCGCGCCGCTGGCGAACTGGAGGAAGTGGCCCGCGAGCCGCTCGAAGACGTGGGCCAGCGGCAGGAACGACACCGACCGCGAGCTCTCGTCGATGACCGGCAGGTCGCCCTTGTCGGGCCGGGGGCCGAACCGCTTGCGGACCTGGTTGACGTTCGCCCGGAAGTTGGCGTGGGTGAGCCGGACGCCCTTGGGCTTGCCCGTGGTGCCGGAGGTGTAGATGAGGGTGGCCAGGTCCCCGGGGTCGCGGGCGTCGATCCACGACTCGTACTCGTCGCGGTCGAAGACCTCGCGGCCGCGCTCGTAGAGCTCGCCCATGGTGAGCACCTCGAAGTCGGCCTCGTCGGCGAGGTCGGCTCGCGGATCGCTTCGCTCCCCGCTCGCGTTCGAGGCGCTTCGCGCCTCGCCGTCCATCACGACGGCGAACTCCAGGTCGAGGCCGTCCCGGACCGCCAGCACCCGGTCGAGCAGTTCGGCGTTCTCGACGACCACGCCGTCGGCGTCGGGGTCGCCCAGCAGGTACTCGACCTGCGAGGGCGACGAGCCGCGGTACACCGTGGTCACGACCGCGCCCGCCGCCAGCAGGCCGAAGTCGGCCTGGGCCCACTCCATCCGGGTGTCGGCGAAGATGCCCACCCGGTCGTCGGCCCCGACGCCCAGGTCCCGGAACCCGGCCGCCAACGCCCGGACCGCGTCGCGCATCTCGGCGTACGAGAGCGGGCGGAACTCCCCGTCAGCCGCCGCCGGGAACGCGCTGCCGGTCATCGACCGGTCGTAGACGCCGCCCTTGTAGTGCTGGGCGGGCCGGTTCTCGTGTCGGGCCGCGCTGTCCTCGAACATCCGGGCCAGCGTGGAGTCCCCGATGACCTCGTCCTCGTGCTCCCGTTCGGCGTCGCGCCACTCCATACCCTCGCATCAGAACCCCGCGACATTAAGCTACTCCCGAACTTCCCGAACGTTCATCGGGGTTTACTCGGCGAGGCGGCGGAGCGGGCGTCGTACACCGGCGTCTCCGGTCGTCTCCGTCCCCCGATTCCCGTCACTCCGCGGCGTCGGCCCCCTCGACGATCTCCTCGCGGGTCACCTCCCGGCCCAGGTCGGTCGAGCGGTAGACGCCGTCCAGCACCGCCATCGTCTCCAGCGCGAGGTCGGCGGTCGGCAGCGGGTCGCGCCGGCCCGTCAGCGACTCGACCCAGTGGTACAGCGGGTCGGCCCAGATGCCGGACTCGAACGCGGCCCGGCCGCGCTCGCCGTCGAGGTACTGCTGGCGGAACAGGTACTCCTCCAGGTCGGCGCTGGCCCGCATCTCCACGTCGGCGACCGTCGAGAAGTACTCGAAGGGGTCGAGCGCGACGCCGCCCCGGGTGCCGACCAGCGAACTCGGCTCGCCGTCGTGGTAGCGCGACCAGCTCGTCCGGACCGACAGCACCGACCCGTCGGCGAGCGTGACGAACGCCGCCCCGACGTCCTCGACGTCGTAGCCGCTCTCCGCGATGCGGTCGGCGTACCGGGAGTCGTCGGACACGCGGTCCGGGACGGTCCGGAACGTCTCGCCCCGCACGCGTTCGACCTCCGGGAGTTCGAGGGACGGGGTTCTCCCTCCGGCCATCAGGTAGAGCAGTTGGCCGACGGTGTAGCTCCCGAGGTCGAGCACGACCCCGCCGCCCGCTGACTCCTCGCGGACGAACGCGGGCGAGCCGTAGCCGTCGACGTACGGCGTCCCGCGGCGGCGCGCCCCCAGCCGGGTGTCGACGGGGTCGCCGTCGCCGCTGAAGGCGAATCCGGACGACCGGGCCGCGACGCCGTGGTAGACGTCGCCGAGTTCGCCGGCGTCGACCAGCGCCCGGGCGGCCCGGGTCTCGACGGTGTAGAGCAGCTGGTTCTGGACCCCGAGCCGGCCGCCGGTCCGGTCGGCCGCGTCGGCCATCCGGCGGGCGTCGGCGTAGCTGCCGGCCATCGGCTTCTCGCAGAAGGCGTGGACGCCGGCCTCCAGGAGGTCGACCGCGATGTCGGCGTGGAGGGTCGCGTGGACGCAGACGTTCGCGGCGTCGAGGTCCGCCTCGTCGAGCATCGTCTCGTGGTCGGGGTAGCTCTCGGCGCCCTGCTGCTCGGCCAGCGCCTGGGCCTTCGGCTCGTCGACGTCGGCGACCGCGACGACCTCCGCCCCGGGGATCAGGTCGTAGCGCGCCGCGTGGTTCCGGCCGCGGTTGCCCGCCCCGACGATGCCGATCCGCACCGGCTCGGTGAGTTCCGTTCCCATCAGAATCAGCAAGTGGGACGGTATCGGGCGGTAAACCGCTGACGGCTGTGGCGACGCCGCGACGCGGAAAGTCGAACGACCGCGAGCGCGGTCCGTCAGAAGTGTCTTCCGGCGCGATAGATTACGTCGGCCGTGGGCGAATAGACCGACCTCGACGTCGAACCGGCGGAGCACACGTACTTGGTCGCCGCCAAGTGCGAGAGCCCGGACGGCGACGTGACCAAGGAGTACGGGTTCGTCGACGCCGACACGCCGGAGGAGGCCGCCGCCGTCGCCCGGAGCGTCTGGGAGAGCGACGGCAAGACAGCGGTCGGCGAAATCTACGTGGCGGACTTCACCGAGTCGTTCGAGGTGTCGGCGGTCGAGCCCGGGGACGAGTCCGAGTAGCGGTGACCGACCGTCAGTTCGACTCAATTCGGGTGTCTCACCGCCTCCGCCGGCGCCTGAGTCGCTCCGGACCGGACTCGCTCGGCTACTCCTCGCGGTGGTCCAGATAGCCCACGACGCCGCGGGCGTTGAGCCGCTCCTCCTCGCGGGCCTTGCGCTCGCCCCAGACGTCGATCATGTCGGCGTGCTCGGCGAAGTAGTCGGCGACCGCCTCCTTGTCGCCCAACTCCTCGTACTTGGCCTCGACGTCCTCGACCCACTCGGTGAGCACGTCGGCGTACTCGTCCAGCAGTTCGGGCTCGTAGTCGACCGGGCCGAAGTGGGGGTAGAGCAGTGCGGTCGGCCGGAGGTCCCGGATGGTCTCGAGGTCGGCGAGGCACTGCTCGAGGTCGAAGTTCGAGGGCGGCGAGGTCGGGCGTATCTGCTCGGTCTGGGGCACCCAGATGCCCGCCGCGTCGGCGACGAACACCGCGTCGTCGTCGCGGTCGTGGAAGATCACCTGGTGGGGCGCGTGGCCCGGCGCGTGGTAGACGTCGAGGCGGTGGTCGCCGAGTTCGATGGTGTCGCCGGCGCCGAGTTCGACCACGCGGTCCGCGGGGACGGGCTTCGGCTCGACGTAGAACTCCCACTGGTCGCCGACCGCGGCCTTGGTGCCGGCGACCAGGCGCTCGGGGTCGATCAGGTGGGGCGCGCCGATCTCGTGGACCATCACCTCGGCGTTGGGGCAGGCCTCCGCGAGGAACCCGGCGCCGCCGGCGTGGTCGAGGTGGACGTGGGTCGGCGCGATGACCGCCACGTCCTCCCGGGCGATGTCGAGGTCGTCGAGCGCGTCCAGGATCAGCTCGTAGTGGGTGCCGATGCCGGTGTCCACGATGGCGGGCCGGGCGGCGTCGTAGATGTAGACCGCGCCGTACTCGTCGGTGTCGTACATCCCGGTGTCGAGGTAGTAGAGGTCCGAGCAGTCGCCGGCCGTGACCTCCCGGAGGTCGCCTCGTGCCATGTGCGGGAGGTGGTCACGGTGGGGTAAAAGCGGTTCGCCCTCGGAAATCTAGTCGGCGAGGTCTTCACCCGCCTGGACCGCCCTCCGATACAGACCCGCGTTCATTCGGAAACCGTTGTCTGTGAGATCGTCGAGCTTCTCGACGTATCCTTCGAAGGAAAGTCGGCCTCGGTCGAGCGCCTCGAGCACCACGTAAATCGTCCCGCCCACCTCGATTCCGAGTGACTCGGCAGTTTTTCGTGCAGCGTGGTCGTCAGTGAGACAGCGTGCTCCCTCGTCTTCGGCAAGTGCAATCGCCGTACACTCGCCACGATCGGGCCCGGACGATTCCTGAATGTCATCGGCTCGGGTTGCTGTTTCAGCGGGCAGTTTCCGGACACGAAGGAACTGATCGGCGGCTTCCTCGATGGGGAGGGCATCGGCATACTGCTCCTCCCGTCCCCGAATGACGACTTCCTCGTAAACTGCCTCGGGAACGTACGCTTGGGAGAAGAACTCGTCTATGTACTCGAGGTCGTCGAGTTTGGCGAGATAGATGAGAACTGTTGCGTCTGTGATAACGACTTCACTCATCGTCGCGCACCGCGGCAATATCGGCTTCGAGGTCGCTCTCGTCGTAGTTCATTTCCACACCCCGCTCCTCCAGAACGTCGAGGAAACGCCAGACGGAGACGTCCGCGAGTTCGGCCGCCGCTCCGAGCGAAACGCTCCCCTCGCGGTAACGTCGGACCGCCGTCTCTAGCTGCCAGTCACCGACACCGCGTTCCAGCAGACGCTTCACCGCGGTCGACCGGTCCGTCTGCTCCTCCTTCTGAATCCGCTCGATCTTCTCGTAGAGGTCCTCGGGGACGCGGGTCGTGACGTGCTTCTGACTCATGTGTACACATTCACTCCGAACGTGTATCAACCTTGCCCAGCGAGGAGTGGCCCGGTTCCTCGTGAGATCAGATACTCTCCGGCTCCACGCACCGCCGCCGACCCCTGCCCCGCGAACGATACGGTTTTTTGCCGGGAGGGGATTGTGGAGAGTAGGAATGCTGGACCGGAACTACATCCGCGAGAACCCCGACGAGGTCCGGGAAGGGCTCCGCAAGCGCGGGGCCGACGACGTGGACCTCGACGCGATCCTGGAGAAGGACGAGGAGTGGCGCGACCTCAAGGCCCGCGGCGACGACCTGCGCCACGAGCGCAACCAGGTCAGCGACCGCATCGGCGAGCTCAAGCAGGCCGGCGAGGACGAGGAGGCCGAGGAGGCCATCGAGCGCAGCCAGGAGCTCAAGGCCGAGATCGAGGAGGTCGAGGAGCGCGCCGACGAGCTGGAGGCGGAGCTGGAGGAGGCCCTCCTGCGGGTCCCGCAGGTGCCCCACGAGAGCGTCCCCGAAGGTGAGGACGAGGACGACAACGTCGAGCTCCGCCGCGAGGGGTTCGACGACCTCCGGGACCTGCCCGACGAGGTGACGCCCCACTACGATCTCGGCGAGGAGCTCGACATCATCGACGAGGTGCGGGCGGCTAAGACCACCGGGAGCGGCTACTACTTCCTGAAGGGCGAAGGGAGCCAGCTCGAACACGCCCTGATGCAGTTCATGATGGACATCCACCGCGAGCAGGGCTACCAGGAGATCTTCCCGCCCATCCCCATCAACAGCGAGTCGATGACCGGGACCGGTCAGCTTCCGAAGTTCGCCGAGGACGCCTACAAGATCGAGGGCGAGGACCTCTGGCTCTGCCCGACCGCGGAGGTGCCGGTCACCAACATGTACAGCGACGACATCCTCCTGAAGGAGGACCTCCCGCTGAAGCACCAGGCGTACACGCCGAACTTCCGGCGCGAGGCGGGCGAGCACGGCACCGAGACCCGGGGCATCGTCCGGGTCCACCAGTTCAACAAGGTCGAGATGGTCAACTTCGTCGAGCCCGAGGGCAGCTACGACCGCCTCCACGCGCTGCTCGACGAGGCCGAGGAGGTCCTCCGGCGACTCGACCTCCCCTACCGCGTGCTCGAACTCTGCACCGGCGACCTCGGGTTCAAGGCCGCCAAGCAGATCGACCTCGAAGTGTGGGCGCCCGGCGACGACATGGACGACGGCCCCGAACGGGGCGGCCGGTGGCTCGAGGTGTCGACCGCCTCGAACTTCGAGGACTTCCAGGCCCGGCGCGCCGGCCTCCGATACCGGCCCGAGCGCCACGAGTCGGCCGAGTACCTCCACACGCTCAACGCCTCGGGGCTGGCGCTGCCCCGCGTGATGGTCGCGATCCTCGAGTACTACCAGAACGACGACGGCACCGTGACGGTGCCCGAGGCGCTCCGGCCGTACATGGGCGGCAAGGAGGTCATCGAGGGCCACGAACCGGTCGGCGAGAGCGCGCTCGGCGCCGGCGAGAAGGAGTAGGAGCGGGTTCCACCGCGAGCGACAGGAATCAGCTCGTCGTCAGCCACACCCCGACGGCCGCCAGCACGATGCCGAGGACCTTCTTCGCGGTCAGGGGCTCGTCCAGGAACACGACGCCCAGCAGCGAACTGCCCACCAGGAACATCCCGAAGATGGGGACGACGATGCTGACCGGGCCGGCCCCCAGCGCCTGGTAGTACGCGATGATGCCGGCGCTGAGGAAGATGCCCGCGGCGTACATGTACACCGCGTTCTCGCCGGCGAGGTACGGGACCACCGACTCGTTGCGGTAGACGATGACGGCGGCCGCCGACACCGCGAGCATGCTGTTGGCCACCAGCGCGACGACCGTGCTCGGAATCTGGTCGGTCGCCAGGCTCGCCAGCGGCGTGAACACCGAGTAGCCGACGAGCGCGACGACCGCCCACGCGACGTAGTTCATGGCGGGCCGTAGGCAACTGCCGCACCTATCGGTTGGGATTCCAGAGCGAGTCGCCGCCGGCGAGGGGACCGGCGGCACTGCCGCCGGCGGAGATGCCGCCGGACGGGGTCGATTCGCCGGCGACGGTGCCGACGCCGACCGACGTCGACGCGCCGGCGACCCCCGTCACTCGCTCACCGGCGCCACGTCGGCGCTCCCGCACTCGGAACACGCCTCGCGGGCGGCGAAGAACCGCTCGCCGCAGTCCCGGCACTCGTGGGTCGCCTCCTCGGACGTCACGGCCTCCGAGGCCTGCTTGAACTTCTCGACTTTCTGCCCGAGGTCTCTGAAGAGGCCCATGGTCGCTAGAGAGGTACAACCGAGGGATAAGTCTTCGCAGGCGAGCGGAGTTGATAGCCGCCGGAGGAGCGATAGCCGGTGCGGCGGTCGACGGCTCTCGGGGAGTCGACGGCTGCCCGAGGGTCGATCGCTACCGCGTGTAGGTCCGGATCCGGGTGATCCTCGGGCGCCCGTCGCTCTCACCGCCATCGGTCCGGGCCGTCCCGTTCGCGACGTCGAAGACGTCCACGAACGCGAACATCGGCGAGCCGTCGGCGTCGCGCAGGCGACCGCGAACCGCAACCTCGTCCGCCTCGTCTCCGCGGGCCGCGTCGCCCGCACCGCCCGCGCTGTCCGAGCCGTCTGCGTCGCCCGCGGCGCCCCCGTCGACGCGATACACCGCCTCCACCGCGTGGGTGGTGTCCTTGTTCGGCCGGCCGTCGCGCATGAACGCGACCAGCGTCCCGCGGCCCTCGATGGTCCGGTCGGGGCGCTCGTGGACGACGTGCGGCGCGAGCAGGTCGCCGAACCGGTGGTAGTCGCCCGCGTCGATGGCCTCGTAGTACGCCCGCGCGGTCTCGGTCGCCTCGGTCATGTCGGAGGCCACGGGCGGGCGCTCCATCAACCCCGGCGGATTCGCCGCGTTTATCGGGGTCGCCCGAAATGGGGGGTGTATGGACCCGCGCCACGCCCGGTACCCCTTCCTCGCGGCGGCCCGCGAGAGCGTCCGCGAGGCCGACATCGGCCTGGCGGGCATCGTCGCGGGCGACGAGCGCCACCCCGCGGTCGAGCGCGGCGTCGAACGGGTGCGCCGCGCGCTCATCGACGGGACGGTCAGGCCCGACCCCGACGCCGGGCGGCGGTGGAACCCCCGCGCCGAGCTGCTGTCGTACCCGGTCGCCCGCGTGCTGGTGTCGCTGCTCGACGCGCCCGGCGCGGTCGAGAAGTACGCCAGCGCCGAGGCCGACACCGCCTACGAGCGGTTCACCGACGACTTCGAGAACCCCGACGACGGGCTGAAGAGCACCGAGGACAAGGCCATCTCGCTCGACGCGCTGCTCGCGGAGTTCGACCTCGCGAGCCGGGTGTCCGAGACCGACGACGGCGACGGCTATCGCGTCGCGGTCGGCCGGTACCTCGCGCTGTCGTCGGACCTCGACGGGGAGTCCTGGCGGCTGGCCGCCCGCCAGTTGGCCGACGGGACGGTGAAGGTCTCGGCCGCCGAGCTCCACGAACTGCTCCGGGAGGCGGTCCGCCAGCGCGTCGCCGCCGGCCTGCCGACCACCGTCCCCGACGAGATCCGGGAGGGGCTGGTCGACGAGGTGGCCGAGCTCCAGGACACCTTCACGGAGGTCGACGTCTCGCGGGACATCGACGTGCTCGCGCCCGACTGCTTCCCGCCGTGCGTCGCGTCGCTGGTCGAGCGGGCCCGAGACGGCGAGAGCCTCTCGGACCCCGCGGAGTTCGCGCTGGTCGCGTTCCTCACCAGCGCCAACGCCGACACCGACGAGCTGCTGGCGCTCTGCGGGGTCGACACCAACACCCGCGAGAAGGCGGTCGGCTACCGGGCCGACCGGGTCGGCGACGAGTCGGGCGCCCAGTACGCGCCGCCGTCCTGCGAGACGATGGCGGCCTACGGCGAGTGCCCGGTCGCCGACGACGCCGACCCGACCGACGACCCCCGGTGCGACGCCGTCGCTCACCCGCTGGAGTACTACGAGGCGGCGCTGGCCGACGCCGAGCGCGCCGGCGAGTAGGACGCCTCCGGGTGAATCCGCGTCCGTCCGCGAGAACCAGGAACTCTGTCAGGGGACACGCCGAACGCGCACTGGACGACTCCACGGCCGGAGTGACGGCACAAGGTGGGACCGCGGCTCAGTACTGCCGGGCCATCCAGTAGCCGACGCCGCTCATCAGCACCACGAAGGCGGCGATGACGCCCACGACCGCCAGGGCGCCCGTCTGAGTCAGGCCGTCGTCGCTGTACGTCGCGCCGACCCCCATCAGCAGCGCGACGAACACCGCGACGGACACCACGCCGACGAGTATCTCGCGGCGCGTCTCTTTGTCGATTTCCATGCGGATGGCTTCCGAAGGTACCGGGAAAAGGCCTTCGGAACGACCCACGACCGGCCGTCGGGCCCTCCGCCGGGGGAGCGGCGGCGTTCCGGGCGGTCGACGCGGCCCGTCTGGGTCCGTCAGTCGGCCCGTGCTGCGGTACGGCGCCGTTTCCTGTGGGCGCCGTCGACTGCGGCCACATTCGCCAATTCCGACAGTTCGCTCCGAGGACGAATTACGGCACTAGAACCGGTCAAGGCCCCGTTTCCCGCCGTCTCCTTGCACTGACAGGTGCAAGACTTAGGAGTGTCCGGCACCTACTCGATAGTACGCGGAATCGACCGCGGGAGCGACGACTGGGGGTGGGAGACGCCGATTCTGGAGTCCGACGGTCGACCGCACACAGGAGGGAAGCCTATGGCAAACACAACAGCTTCCGAACGAACGCGCGTATCGCTGCCGCCGGCGAACGGGGTGACCGACATCCGGTCCCAGCGGGCACGGATGGAGCGGATGGCCGTCACGCCGCTCGGCGGCGGCGTCTACGAGGTCGAGAGCCAGAGCGGGAACACCTACTCGGTGGACCTGCCGGGCGGGCGCTGCACCTGCCCGGACCACAGCTTCCGGGGCGTGCGGTGCAAGCACCTCAGGCGGGTCGCCATGGAGGTCACCGAGGGGCGGGTCCCGCCGCCGGGCCGGAAGGCCGCGGCGTGCCGCAACTGCGGCGAGGAGACCTTCGTCGACGAGAAGAGCGAGGGACCGTACCTCTGCGAGGAGTGCGAGCTCGAACCCGGCGAGGCCGTGGTCGACCGCGAGACCGGCGACCTGCTCGTCGTGGTCCGGACCACGACGCGCCGGGCCGACGAGGTGCAGATCGCCGACCGCGACTGCACGGTCGCGGACTACCCGAACAACGCGGCGTACCGCGGCGACGACGTGGTTGTCGAGGCGATGTACCCGGTACCAGCGGGGCTCGGCTCGGACGACCTCAGGCCCCACCACCTGCGCCGGTACTCGTTCCCGCGGGGCCGGCTGGCCCGCCGCGGTGAGGTCGACGACGACCAGTCGGAGCTCGCCGACTTCGCGGTCGCCGAGTAGCCGGCCGACTACCAGTCGCCTTCTGCGGCGCTCTTTCGCCCCACGAACGACTCACGTCGCCGAGTCGCGACGCCCATTCGGGTATCGAGTCCCTGATTCGAGTATCGACGTCCTCACTCGAGTATCGACGCCGCCTCGTCGGGCGACAGCACGCCCTGCTCGACCGCCCGGAGCACGTCCCTGACGTCGTGGTCGTCGTCCTCGTCGTCGCCGTCGGTCGCCCGGAGCGATTCGAGCGGGTCGCCGTCCTCGAGGGCGGTCTCCTTCTTGACGCGGTAGTTGCCCCCGTCGGTCTGGTGGACGTCCGCCGGGTGGAAGAAGTACCAGTCCTCGCGGTCGAACCGCACGCCGATCTTGGGCTTGGCGCCGAAGTTCTGGCTGAAGTACACCAGCGCCTCGACCTCCTCGCCGGTGAGGTAGATGGGGTCGCCCGCGCTCGACTTGGCCTCGATGGCGTAGAAGACGTCGCCGTCGCCCGCCAGCACGTCCGGGAGCTCGCGCTCGGTGGCGCTCCCGCTGGCCGGCGCCCGCATGACCGCGAACCCGGCCTCGTCGAGCCGGTTGACGAGCTCGCGCTCCCGGCGGTCCCCCTTGGCGTTCGACATCACTGCACCCCCCGTCGGTCCGCTGCGTCGGTCATGTCGGGTACTGTCGCCTTCGGCGTGTTAAGTCCCCCGGGAGCGCGGCGGAAGTGGAACCGGGAGATGAAACGGACTGCGAGCCGGGGCGGACGCCCCGTCCGGAGGCCGACCGTCCGGTCGATTGGCCGGACCGCTTTTCGTCGGGGGAGTGCGACGTGCCCGTAGTGGCGAAGGAAGAACTGGACGAGCGCATCGAGACCGAGCCGGCGTGGCAGGGCCGGAAGTCCAAGGAGGAGATACTCGCCGAGGAGATACAGGAGGGGCTGGAGGAGCTCCGGCGCCGGTCGTCGGGGCTGCTGCTCTCGGGGTTCTCCGCCGGGATGGACATCGGGTTCGGGCCGCTGTTCATGGCGGTGCTGCTCACCGTCGTCGACGGGTCGTGGGGCGACCCGGTGACCCGCATCGTCGTCGCCAACGCGTACGCCGTCGGGTTCATCTTCGTCATCGGCGGCCGGTCGGAGCTGTTCACCGAGCACACGTCGCGGGCCACCCTCCCGCTGCTCGACGGGCGGGCCGGCGTCCGGGACGTCGGTCGGCTCTGGGCGCTCGTGTACGCCGGCAACATCCTCGGCGGGATCGTCTTCGCCGCCTCGATGGTCTACTTCGCGCCGGCCTACGGCATCGTCGTCCCGTCGGCGTTCGCCGAGATCGCCGCCAACCTCACCTCGCACGGGCCCTGGCTCCTGCTGACCGGCGGCGTCGTCGCCGGGTGGCTGATGGGGCTGCTCTCGTGGCTGCTGACCGCCGCCGAGGAGAGCATCTCGCGCATCGCGGTGGTCTGGATCGTCACGACCGGCATCGGGCTCGCGCACCTCCCGCACTGCATCGCGGGGAACGTCGAGGTGCTGGCGGGCGCGCTCGCCTCGCCGGCGATCACCCTCGCGGAGTACGCCGGGTTCCTCGCGCTCGCCACGGTCGGCAACGCGATCGGCGGCACCGTCTTCGTCGCCCTGCTAAAGTACGGCCACACGGTCAGGGGCGGCGAGTGACCCGCCGTCCGCCGCGACTCGCGCCCTCACTCGGCGTCCGCTACGCGCGCCACCGCCTCCACCTCCACGAGCATCTCGGGGTCGATCAGGCGCTCGACCTGCACCATGCTGGTCGCCGGCTCGACGTCGCCGAACGCCTCGGCGTGGGCGCGACCGATCGCCTCCCACTGCTCGATGTCGGTGACGTAGATGCGCGTCCGCACCACGTCGCCGAGACCCGCGTCGACCTGCGCCAGCGCCTCCTCGACGTTCGACAGCGCCTGTTCGGTCTGGGCGTAGGGGTCGCCCTCGCCCACGAGGTCGCCGCTCTCGTCGGTCGCCGTCGTGCCCGAGACGTGGACCTCTCGACCGGTCCGGACCGCCCGCGCGTAGCCGACCGCCGACTCCCACTCGGTGCCCGACGAGGCTGTTCGTCGTTCCATGGCCGACTCCACGGACGGCCGGGCCTTAGACCTCACCGTCGTCGCCGCCCTCGACCGCGAGGAACCGCACCGCCGGCTCCGCGACGTCGCCGGGCGAGGGCGGCGAACCGGCGCTCGAAGCGCGCCTCCGCGTTACTTTCCGCGAGGTGTTCTGGGAATTCGACAGGTAGAATTATCACACAGAGCTGTCAGAACGAACGTGATGCGAATCTCGACGGGGACGGACGGGCTGGACGCGCTGCTCGACGGCGGTCTCCCGCAGCACCGGCTGTACGTGGTCAGCGGGCCGCCCGGCAGCGGGAAGACCACCTTCTCGGCCCAGTTCCTGACGGAGGGCGTGCAGAACGGCGAGAAGTGCCTCTACCTCACCATGCACGAGACCGAGGCGGAGCTGGTCAACGACATGTCGAGCTTCAGCTTCGGGTTCGAGCGGGCGGTCGGCTCCAAGCACTTCCGGTTCATGAACGTCCTCTCGACCGACGTGCAGCAGGTGCTGAGCCAGTACGGGAGCGAGCCGGGGCTGACCGGGCGGGTCGCCGCGCTGATCGAGGCCTGGAACATCGACCGGGCGGTGATCGACTCGACGATGCTGCTCCAGCACTTCCTCGAGGACCCCGAGGACCAGCTCACCGAGTTCATCACCGCGCTGAAGGAGACCGACGCGACGATACTGCTCATCTCCGAGATGACCGACCCGTCGTCGTACTCCGAGGAGCACTACCTTGCCCACGGGGTCGTCTTCTTCCACAACTTCCTGGAGGAGACGGGGATGACCCGGGCGGTACAGATAATCAAGATGCGGGGCACCCCCATCGATTGCGACATGCGCTCGGTCAGCTTCTCCGAGCGGGGGCTGACGGTCCACCACGACGAGAAACTCAACCGATGATACTCGGGGAACCAGCATGATCTACGAGCAGTACTTCTCGACCGAGTGGGAGTCGCTCGACCGCGACGAGGCGATGGTGCGGGCGTTCGTCCTGGGCATCGCGGCCGTCCGGGAGGGCGACATCGAGGCGAACCGCGAGGAGCTCGACCGACTGCGAGAGGCGAGCAACCGCGCCTTCGTGGAGATGGCCTACAAGGCGGGCAAGCGCGAGTGCATGGACATCGACGAGGAGGCGGAGGCCGACTCCCCAGACCCCGAACCAGACGGCGAGTTCTCGACGGATACCTCCGAGATACTCTCGGAGCTCGTGGCCGAGCGTCCGGAACCCCCCGACCGGGACGACCGCGACACGGAGAGCGGAGAGCGTGGCGAGAGGCGCGCCAGGTCGCGGGTCGACATCCCCGCGATGCTCGACGAGTACGACGTCCTCGACTCGCGTCCACGGGACGACCGGGAGAAGCTCGGACTACCGGAGTTCCTGGAGAAATAGCACGAATCAGTGGCCGGAGCTACTCGGGCTCGCCGGTTCCGGGTCTACGTCCCGTGCTGCCAGCTGTCCATGTACTCGGCCTGCTCGTCGGTCAGCTCGTCGTACTCGACGCCCTCGGCCTCCAGCTTGATCTCGGCGATCTCGCGGTCGAGTTCGTCGGGCACCTCGTGGACGCCGGCGTCGTAGCTGTCGCCGTTCTCGACCAGTTCGCGGACCGAGGCGGCCTGGACGCCGAAGCTCTGGTCCATGACCTCGACCGGGTGGCCCAGCGCGATGGGCGAGGCGAGGTTGACGAGCCGGCCCTCAGCCAGCACGTTGATGCGCCGGCCGTCCTCCAGCTCGTACTCCCGGACGCCCTCGCGGGCCTCGCGCTCGTCGACGGCCAGCTCCGAGAGCTGGTCTAAGTTGATCTCGATGTCGAAGTGGCCGGCGTTCGCGAGCACCACGCCGTCGTTCATCTTCTCGAAGTGCTCCTCGGTGATGACGTCGCGGTTCCCCGTGGTCGTGAGGAACACGTCGCCGAACTCGGCCGCCTCGCCCATCGGCATCACGTCGTAGCCCTCCATGTGGGCCTCGAGGGCGCGCCGGGGCTCGACCTCGGTCACGACCACGTTGGCGTTCTGGCCCGCCGCCTTCTTGGCGACGCCCTTCCCGCAGTAGCCGTAGCCCGCGACGACGACGTCCTTGCCGGCCCACGAGAGGTTGGTCGTCATGGCGATGTTGGCGAGAGAGGACTCGCCGGTGCCGTGGACGTTGTCGAACAGCCGCTTCATCGGCGTGTCGTTCACGGCGAAGACGGGGTAGTTCAGCGCGCCGTCGGCGTCCATCGCGCGCAGGCGGTGGACGCCAGTGGTGGTCTCCTCGCAGCCGCCGACGATGGAGTCGATGAGCTCGGGGTAGTCCTCGTGGATGGCCGCGACCAGGTCCATCCCGTCGTCGACCGTGAGGGTGGGTTCGTGGGAGATGACCGCCTCGATGGCGGCGTAGTACTCCTCGTCGTCGACCCCGCGCTTGGCGTAGGAGGTGATGTTGGGGTGCTCGTCGAGCGCGGCGCTCACGTCGTCGTGGGTCGACAGCGGGTTGCAGCCGGTGACGGCCACCTCCGCGCCGCCCTCCGCCAGCGTCTCGACCAGCACCGCGGTCTTGGCCTCGACGTGCATCGCCATCCCGATGCGCTGGCCCGCGAGCGGCTGGTCCTCCTCGAACTCCGCCCGGACCGCGTCGAGGATCGGCATGTGCTCGCGCGCCCAGTCCATCTTGCGATGGCCCTCGGTGCGAGCGGTCGCGACGTCGTCGACCTGCTCGCTTATCGTCGGGTAGTCTGCCATACGCCCGAGAAGGGGAACCGCGCCCAAAACGCTACCGAAGGCGGACGCCACTCGCGGGCGCCGCTCGCAGACGTGACTCGCAGACGCGACTCTCGAATACGATTTGTGGATACGACTCGCGAATGCAACTCACAGATACGGCTCACGGACGCGGTGTAGCGCGGCGCGGACCGCGTCTGGGCGAGAAAAAGCGGGAGTCGCTCGCGGGGCGGAGGACCTACCGGCCCTTGCCCTTGCCGTTGTTGCCCTTCTCCTCGCCGCTCTGCTTGTCGTTTCCGCCGTCGTTCTCGTCGCCGTTCTCCCCGTCGTTACCGCCCTTCTCGGGCGGGCCCTGCGAGCCGCCGTCGGTCGCGTTCCCGGCGGTCTCGTTCTCGGCGGTCCGGTTCTGCGGACCGACGTCCTCGGGCTTGCCGGCGTCGTCGGGCTTGCCCGCGTGGTCGGGGATCTTCTCGGAGGCGTTACCCGGGTTGTTCGCGGTCACGAACTCCGAGATGGTCTGGCCGATGGGGCCGCCGTCGCCGCCCGCCGCCATCATCTCGCGGACGAACGAGGAGACGAGCTGGCCGAACGGCTTGTCGTCGGCCGACTCGTTCCCGCCGGTCGCGGACAGCGTCGCGGTCGCGCTGGCGGTGGCGTTGCCCTTCTCAGCCGTCACTTCGACGGTGGCGTTCTCCTCGGGCGCGGGCAGCGACACCGTGCCGCTCTCGTCGGTGGTGTAGTCGCCGGCGCCTGCGTACGTGACGTTGTTGTCGTCGACGTCGGCGACGGTCACGGACGCGTTCGCGACTGCGGTGCCGTTCTGCGTGACCGAGACGGTCGCGCTCCCGTCGTCGGCCTGGTCCACTCCGACCGAGAGCGCGTCGGTCGTCTCGTTTCCGGCGGCGATACTTCCCGTGCCCGCGGCCGCCACGCCGGACAGGACGAGCAGTCCGGCGAGGGCGACCGAGAGGGCGGTTGTCTTCGAGCTCATGCACTCGGTCGTAGGGGAAATGGTAGATTAAACCCCGTCTGCCGTCCAATTCGTTTTCGTAGTTTGCGATTAGTGAAATAAAACACGAGAGAGTACGAGAACGTTCAAGAAAGGTTCTGACTGTTCAATCGAGATCTTCAACGGAACGTTTCTAGCGCCGAGACGGCGCCGACTTACCCGGGGACTGGCAGGTCACTCCACGCGCTCGACGGCCGCCGCCGCGCGCTCCTCGGCGCGGTCCCGGACCGCCTCGGCGTCGAGGGTCAGCACCTCGCGGTCCCGCATCAGGACCGCGCCGTCGCAGATCGTGTGGCGCACGTCCGACCCCCGGGCCGCGTAGACCAGGTGGCTCACCAGGTCGTGGCGGGGCGTGAGGTGGGCGGCGTCGAGGTCCACCACGGCGAGGTCGGCGTTGGCGCCCTCCTCGATGCGACCGCTGTCGAAGCCGAGCGCGGCGGCGCCGCCCGCGGTCGCCATCCGGACGACCGCCTCGTCCGGGACCGCGCTGGCGTCGTCCGCGGCGAGTTTGCCCACCATCGCGGCGTCGCGCATCTCGTCGAACACGTCGAGGTCGTTGTTCGAGGCCGCGCCGTCGGTGCCGAGTCCGACCGTCACGCCCGCGTCGAGCATCGCCTGGACCGGGGCCGTCCCGCTGGCGAGCTTCATGTTCGACGCCGGGCAGTGGACGACGGCCGTGCCGGTCTCGGCCAGCAGGTCGATCTCGGTCGCGTCGACGTGGACGCCGTGGGCGACGAAGTCCGACTCGCCGGTCATGTCGAGGTCGCGGGCGTACTCCAGGGGTCGCTCGCCGCGCTCCTCGACGATGGGGTCGACCTCGTCGGCGGTCTCGTTGGCGTGGTAGTGGAGCGGGACGCCCTCCTCGCGGGCCTCGGCGACGTACTCCCGGAGGTACTCCTCGCCGACGGTGGTGAGGCTGTGGGGCATGAACGCGGTCTTCACCCGGCCGTCGGCCGCGCCGTCGAACTCGCGGGCGACCCGGAGGCTCTCCTCGCAGTCCCCGCGGGCGCCGTCCTCGTCCTTGCCGACCGTGACGACGCCGTAGCCCAGTCGGGCGCGAAGGCCGGCGTCCTCGACCGCGTCGACGACCTCCTCCTCGTGGAAGTACATGTCCGCGAACGCGGTGGTGCCGGAGCGAATCATCTCCAGGAGGCCGAGGTCGGTGCCGGCCCGGACGTCCTCGGGGGTCAGTTCGGCCTCGACCGGCCAGATGTCCTCCTGGAGCCAGGCGTCGAGTTCCTTGTCGTCGGCGTACCCCCGCAGCAGCGTCATGGCGGCGTGGGTGTGGGCGTTGACCAGCCCCGGCATCACCAGCGAGTCCGCGGCGTCCAGCGTCTCGTCGGCCGCGGGCACGTCGTCGGGGTCGCCGACCGCGGCGATGTCGCCCGACGCGGCGTCGACCACCACGTCCGCGCGCTCGACGGTCGCGTCGGGTCGGAGCACCTGTCCGCCCGCGATTCGGAGCGTCGTCATGCCACCGAGTTCTCGCGCCCGGCGTGTCAATCCATCGGGTTCGGCCGGAAGCCTCGGACGAGTCCGGAGCAGTCGCCGACTTCGGCGACTCCCGGTTACTCTCCCGTTCGACCCCAGAGCCGGTCGAGCCGGTCGCCGAGCGAGGGCCGCATCAGGAGGAGGCTGCGGAGCCGCCCCGACTCGTAGGAGACCTGGTGCTCGTCGGCCAGGGCCTCGAGCGTCTCGACGAAGGTCTCGGCGCCGACGCGCTCGACCGCGTAGTCGTCGGCGGCGAAGACGAGCCGCCGCCCGAGCCGCAGGAGGACGACCGCGAAGAGCAGGATGAGCAGGACGAGCGCGCCCGAGCCGAGCCCGGTCAGCGCCCGGAGCTCGCCGGTCGCGAGCGCCAGAACCGGCCCGAAGACCGCGAGCACCGCGCCGAACTTGGCCTCCCGGTACAGGTACTTCGCGCGGCCGGTCTTGCTGGCCACCACGGCCGCGGCCGCCTCGTCGTCGAGGTCGGCGAGAAGGTCGTCGGTGACCAGCAGGTGGCGGCGACGCGGCAGCCCCGCGAGCAGGACCGTGGCGACCCGGTTGGCGTCGAGTTCGAGGATCCGGACGTCCTCTGGCGACAGCCCCGCCGCCTCGCACCACCGGTCGATGCGCTCGCGCTCGGCGTCGGTCGGCTCGCGGGCGCCGTGCAGGGCGGCCAGGATGCGCGGCTGGAGGTCGGCGAGGACGACCGCGACCGCAGCGAGGAGGCCGAGAACCGAGAGCGACGACGAGAGCGAGCCCTCCGGGAGCAGGTTCATCGCGCCGACGACCGCGATCAGTACGCCGAAGCCGAAGGCGACGAACTTGGCCACGCTCGCCGCGGCGCTCGCGGCCGAGACGTCCAGCCCCCGGAGCTCGCGGGCGGTCGGAAACGCGCCGAGGTAGCCGGCGACGACGGCGACCGTGACGCCGGCCAGCGTCGGCAGCCAGGTCAGCACGGCCCCCACCGGCGAGTCGGCCAGCGCGGGGTTCAGGGCGCGGAGCGCAGACTCGGTCAGGTCGAGGGCGTCCGCCAGCACCAGTCCGAGGAGCGCGGCGACGGCGGTCAGGGGCAGGCCGACGCCGAGCGCCAGCCGGAGCCGGCGCATGGCGGTCTTCGGCGGCTCCTTCCCGGCGCGCCAGGCGTAGAGCCGGAGCGAGCCGAACGAGAGCAGCGAGACGGCCGCGACCGCGACAGCGGGGGCGAGCGGGACGGGGAGCGACATGCGCCGGACTGCTTATCGCACAGACATATTCGTTTCCACTCGGACGCGCCGGACCGTCGACCGGCGCAGGCCCGGCGTCGCTCAGTCGAGCCCGAAGGGGACGGCGTCGGCGACGGCGTCCAGCGAGGGCTCGACGGTCGGGGATTCACCCACAGCGCCGGCCGTCTTCTTGGGCCACGCGACGCCCGCGCCGGTGCCGACCGCGACCACGGTGTCGCCCGCGCCGACCACGCCGTCGGCGAACGCCTGCGAGACGACGGCGGGCGCGAGCGCCGAGGCGGGTTCGAGGAAGACGCCGTCCTCGCCCGCGGCGCGGATGGCGGCCTCGACGCTCTCGCGGTCGGCCGCGTAGGCCGCGCCGCCGGAGGCCCGGACCGCGCCGAGCGCGTGGTCGCCCGAGGTGGCGCCCATCGTCGAGGTGCTGAGCGGTTCGGGTCCCTCGTCGCGGCCGACCGACTCGGCGTCGGCCTCGAACGCGGCCGCGAGCGGGTGGCGCTCGGCCGACTCGGCGCTCACCATCCGGGGCGTCGCGTCGACGACCCCGCGGGCCGCCAGCTCGCGGAACCCCTTCCAGACGCCGTAGAGGCCGTCGCCCGCGCCGACCGGGACGACCACGGCGTCGGGCGCCCCGCCGGCCTGCTCGACGATCTCGTACGCGATGGTCTTGTAGCCCTCGTAGACGTACGGCTGGCCGGTGTAGCGCCCGTCGAGGTCGTAGGCGACGAACCACCCGCGGTCGGCCAGCCCGGCCAGCAGCCGCTTGCGCTCACCGTAGTCGGTGAGCCGGATCGCCTCTGCGCCGTAGGCCCGGCTCTGGCGGTGGTGGGGCGGCTCGCTCGACGGCGAGAGGAACGCGAGCACCCGGTCGACGCCGGCCCGCGAGGCGTAGGCCGCGACCGCGGCGGCGTGGTTGCCGGTCGAGGCGGTGGCGACGCGGTCGATCTCGTGCCCAACAGCGTGGGGGACGACCACCGACGCGAGCCGGTCCTTCCACGACCACGTGGGATTGGTCGTCTCGTTCTTCACGAGCACGTCCGGACCCGCCGCGTCGAAGTCGGCGGCCGCGGTCGCCGAGAGCGTCGGCGCCTCTACCAGCGGCGTCCACCCCTCGCCCATCGCGGCGGGCGGCGCGCCGTCGGGCGCGAGGTCGAGTCCCTCGGTCGGGAGCCAGTCGGCGTACCGCCAGAGGTCGGTCCGGTCGGTGTCGGGGAGGGCGTCGGGGAGGTCCCCGTGGGCGACCTCGAGGCGACCGCCGCAGTCGGGGCAGTCGGCCGGCCGGTCGTCGGGGTCGGCGGTCGCGCCGCACGAGAGGCACTCGAAGACGTGGCTCATGGTCGCAACGTCGGAGTGCGCGGGGAAAGTGGTTGGGGAGCCGGCGGACCGCGCGGGGCCGAGGGCGGGCGCGTCCGACCGCGGTGCCGTCGGGCGGTCGCCGTCGCCGCGCCCCGAAAAGTAGTTATAGGAGGTGTTACTGGGGAGGGGTATGGCAGCAACGCTGTCGTTCGGCGGCCAGGTGTCGCTGTTGAACGACCACGTCGACGCCCTGAACGACTGGCTGGCCGACGAGGGGATAGACGCCGAGTTCGGCCGGGTGTACGTCATCGGCGAGACCACGGAGTCCGGCGTCCGAGAGCTGCTCAGCGGGCATCTCGAGAAGCTGGAGCGGTTCGAGCGGCGGATCCTGCGGAACCACGACGTCCGGAAGGACGCGCTCCGCGAGCGGACCAACCCCGTCCGGTTCGACCTGAAGCGCATCGGGTCGCTGTTCCTGTCGACCTGAGCGGGTCGGCGTCGAGGCCGGCTCGTTCCGGTAGCTGATGCTCGGCCCCCGAGTCGACGAGTCGCGCGGGGACGGCCGGCCGAGCGCCTAGCCCACGCTGCGGGATGGAAAGGTAGTTCCGCTGCGAGCGCGAAGCCCCGTCAATCCATGCGAATCGCCGTCCCGAACAAGGGCCGACTCCACGACCCGGCGATGGAACTGCTCGAGAGCGCCGGCCTCCACGCCGTCGACGGCGCCGACCGCAAGCTGTACGCCGACACGGTCGACCCAGACGTCACGCTGCTGTTCGCGCGGGCCGCCGACATCCCCGAGTACGTCAGCGACGGGGCGGCCGAAGTCGGTATCACCGGCCTCGACCAGGTCCGGGAGGCCGACCCCGGCAACGTCTCCGAGCTGCTCGACCTGGCGTTCGGCCAGTGCCGGCTCGTCCTGGCGGCCCCCGAGGACGGCGACATCCGGAGCGTCGCCGACGTGGCGGGCAAGACGGTGGCGACCGAGTTCCCCCACATCACCCGGCAGTACTTCGCGGAGCGGGACGTCGAGGTCGACGTGGTCGAGGTCAGCGGCGCGACCGAGCTCACGCCCCACGTCGAGATGGCCGACGCCATCGTCGACATCACCAGCACCGGGACGACGCTGCAGGTCAACCGGCTCGCGGTCGTCGACGAGGTGCTGTCGAGCTCGGTCCGGCTGTTCGCCCGCGACGACGTCGTCGACGACGACAAGGTTCAGCAGGTCGTGATGGCCCTGGAGTCGGTGCTGTCGGCCGACGGCAAGCGCTACCTCATGATGAACGCGCCCCAGGACCGGCTGGGCGAGGTCCGGGACGTGATCCCGGGGCTGGGCGGTCCGACCGTGATGAACGTCGAGAGCGGGAAGGACGAGGAGGACGGCACGGTCGCGGTCCACGCGGTCGTCGACGAGCGCGACGTGTTCGAGACCATCAACGAACTCAAGTCGGTCGGCGCGAGCGGCATCCTCGTGACCGAGATCGAGCGGCTGGTGGAGTGAGCGCGGCCGGCGGAGGGGAGCAGGCGCCTCGCGGACTCGCTCAGACCGGCGCGGTCGAGAGCAGCCGCACCAGGTTGAATATCGTGATGCCGACCAGCGCGGCCACGGTGTAGTGGGCCAGCGCGACCACGGCCGCCGTCCTGTACTTCAGCCGGTACACCGCCCGGATCACGAAGAAGTCGGCGCTGGCGCTCAGGGCGATGACGACCGCGGGTCCGTAGGCCTGGAGCGCGAACGAGATGATCGCCGGGACGACGCCGACCGCGAGGGCGCGCTTCACCGGCACGTCGCCGAGGACGTACCGCGCAGCGAGGTGGGCGGTGACGGCGTAGAACACCACCGCGAGCAGGAACGTGCCGACCAGCGCGACGACGGGGACTGCCATGCGTCGGACTCGGGAGGCGCGCGCCAAGGAAGTAGCGGTTCGCCGGCGGCGCGGACGCAGCGGCGGGTCGCGCGACCCGCCGAGGCCCAACTGGCCGTCCCAGAGCCGAAGGAGCGCCGGCGGCGAGGGGTCGACCGGCCTACTCCAGCAGGCCGAGCTCCTCGAGCCGAGAGACGATCTTGTCGACCGCCTGCTCGGCGTCCTCGGGCTTCTTGCCGCCGGTGATGACGAGCTTGCCCGAGCCGAACAGCAGCGCGACGACCTCGGGCTCGTCGAGGCGGTAGACGAGGCCGGGGAACTGCTCGGGCTCGTACTCGATGTTCTCGAGGCCCAGGCCGATGGCGATGGCGTTGAGGTTGAGGTTCCGGCCGAGGTCGGCCGAGGTGACGATGTTCTGGACGACGATCTCGGGGTCCTCGTTCACGTCGATCTGGAGCTCGCGGAGCTTGTCGAAGACGATCTCGAGGCTCTCGTGGACGTCGGCGGTGCTCTTGGCGCCGGTGCAGACGATCTTGCCCGACCGGAAGATGAGCGCCGCGGACTTGGGGTTCTGGGTCCGGTAGACGAGACCGGGGAACTGCTCGGGGTCGTAGTCGGCCCCCTCCAGGTCCATCGCCACGCTCTGGAGGTCGAGTTCCTGCCCGATGCCGGTGGAGGCGACCACGTTTTCAATGTTGATGGTCTCCTTTGGGTCGGTCATGTGCGACTTAAATGTCGTATTTAAGGTTTATAAAGGTTGGTACTCCGGGCTGACAGGTGGTCTCGCGGGTTTATATTATCTAAAGCCCTTGCCATGGCCGGGTTTTTGGGACGGGTCGGGGTCGAGGCCGCTCGGCGCACCGCCTCCGCGCCGGCAGACGAAACCCCCAAGAGCGACGGCCGAGTCCGGTAGACCGTGTACGCGCTCGAACTCGCCGGCGAGGACGACCGGTTCGCGGCCGCCGAGGCCGCCAGCGCCGCGACCGGCGTCTCGGTCGTCGCGCCCGGCCTCGCCACCGCGACCGCCCTCACCGACCGCGTCCGGAACCTGGCCTACACCCGGCGGGCCAGCGAACTGGTCGGCGAGACCGACGCCGACGTCGAGTCGGCCCGCGTCCTGCTGGAGGCCGCCGGCCTCGACCGCGAGGGGACCGTGGCGGTCCGGGCCCGCGACGTCCGGGACACCGCCGGCGTCGACACCCAGCGCGCCGAACGCGAACTCGGACAGGTGCTTGTCGACCGCGGGTTCGCGGTGGACCTGGACGACCCCGACCACGAGCTCCGCGCCCTCTTCTCCGCGGACACCTGCCTGCTGGGCTGGCTCGACGTCGAGAGCGTCCGGGACTACGGCGCACGCAAGCCCACCGACCGCCCGTTCTTCCAGCCCGGCGGGATGGACCCCTTACTGGCCCGGGCGCTGGTCAACCTCGCGGGCGCCAGGCCGGGCGCGACGCTGCTCGACCCGATGTGCGGGACCGGCGGCGTCCCGGTCGAGGCCGGCCTGGTCGGCGCGACCGCCTACGGCGCCGACGCCCAGGCGAAGATGGCCCGCGGCGCGGCCGAGAACCTGGCCGCGTACCTCGATTCCGACGACCGGGCGACCGGCGGGTGGGCCACCCTGCGGGGCGACGCGACCCACCTCCCGTTCGCGGACGACTCCGTCGACGCCGTGGTGTTCGACGCGCCCTACGGCCGCCAGTCGAAGATCGCCAACCTCGGCCTCGACGACCTGGTCGCGGGCGCGCTCGCGGAGGCCCGGCGGGTCGCCGACCGGGCCGTGGTCGTCGGCGACCGGTCGTTGGCCGGCCCGGCCCGCGAGGTCGGCTGGACCGTCGAGGACGAGTTCGAGCGCCGGGTCCACCGGTCGCTGGTGCGCTACATTACGGTGCTGGACGACGCGGACGCCGGCCGCTGATCAACTTTCGGCGTCGAGCGCCTCCTGCTGCAGTCGCTTCTCCTCGTCGGACTCGACGGTCAGCTCCGGCACGCTCACGGGCGTCCCGTCCGCCTCCACGGCGACGAAGGTGAAGCTCGACCCCGTGGTGCGCTCGGTGTCGCCGGTCCGGGGGTCCTCGCGCCACGCCCGGAGCCGGACCTTCACGCTGGTCCTACCGGCCTCGTAGACGTAGGCGTCGACCAGCGCGGTCTCGCCGAGCGGGATGGGCCGGTGGAACGAGAGGTCGTCGACGCCCGCGGTGACGCAGGTCTCGCCCGAGAAGCGCATGGCCGACATCGCGCCGAGTTCGTCCATCCACTTCATCAGGTTGCCGCCGTGGAGCGTCTCGACGTTGTTGGCGTCGTTCGGTTGCACTCGAAAGCGGTTCTCCAGATAGGTGTCGGACAGGCTGGGCACGGCCGGGAGTTCGCGGGCGAGGACAAAGAGTTCGGGGTGCGCCAGTTTCACGCGTGCCGGTCGGTCCGGCGACGGACGGCGGGCGATTCGGTATGGGGCCGGTTCAGGACTCGGCCTCGCTCTGGGCACCCAGCTCCGCGAGCAGGTGGCCCAGTTGCACGCGGTCGCTCGACCCCTCGGCCAGCCCCACGTCGATTTCGCCCGCGAGCCGGGTCAGCTCCGCGAGTTCGGCCTCGCGGCCGGTGTACCGGTTCGAGTTGCGGGCGACCTCCAGCACCTTCCGGAGCACCTCCTGGCCGTTGTACCCCTCGTCGACCAGCAGGTCGTCGAGCGTCTTGCGGGCGTCCGAGAACTCGCCGGCCTCGGCGTCGTCGAGCATCTCCTCGACCCGGCCCCGGATGCCGATCTCCCGGACGGTCTGGACCGTCTCGCGGGTGATCTCGCCCTCCTTCTCGTGGAGCGTCTGGGCGCTCAGGATGGCCTCCCGGAGGTTCCCCTCGGCGTAGCCGGCCACCAGTCGCAGCCCCATCTCGTCGTACTCGACGCCCTCGGCCTCCGCGATGGACGACAGGACGTCGACGATCTCGTCGTTGGTCGGCGCCCGGACCGCCACCGGGAAGCACCGCGACTTGATCGGCGGGATGAGCTTCGACGGCTGGCGGGTCGTGACGACGAACTGGGTCGTCTCGTGGAACTGCTCCATCGTCCGGCGCAGCGACTGCTGGAAGTCCTCGCGGATGTCCTCGGCGTTGTCGAGCACCAGCGTCCGGTACTCGCCCGAGGAGGGCGCGTAGCCCGCGTACTCCTTGAGGATGTGGTTGATCATGTCGCGCTTCGACCACTGGCGCTTGTACTGCTTGCGCTTGTCCGACCCGCGCCGGAACTGCTTGGAGAACTCCGTCTCCCCCTGGAGGAACTGCTCGAACCGGGGGTCCTCGCGGATCTCCTTCTTCGTCCGGTCGAAGAAGTCCGCGACGTTGAGTATCGTCAGGTCGTTGTCGGGGTCGGCGTGGGCCTCCCGGGCCAGTGCCCGCACGGCCGCGGTCTTGCCGGCTCCCGGCGGGCCGTGGAGGACCAGGTTGATGGGGTCGTCCACGGCCTTCTGGAGGTACTCGCGCACGTCCGACTGGGGGAGGTCGGCGAGGTCGGGCGCGTAGCGTTCGGTCCACAGCGGCGCGTCCATTACCGGCGACTACGCGGTCGGCGGGTAAGAATCGGTCGGTCCGGACTGCGAACCGCGAGCACGCAACGCCCCCGGCGGCGGTGACTGGCCCGCCGGACCCGACGATAACCGCCCCGCCGAGCGCCGGTCCGCCGGTCGGCGCGGTCAGTTACCGTCGCCCTCGTCGCGCTTCGCCTCGGTCCGGAACGTCCGTTCGAGCTCCGCCGACCCGTTTTCGGTCTCGACCTCGACTTCGAGTTCGTCGGCGTCGGGCACCCCGAACGTCAGCGTCCCGTCGGCGGCCGTCAGGCCGACCTCGTCGCCGTTCACCGAGACGGTCGCGTTCGCCACGCCGGTCCCGTTGCGCGTGATCGAGACGGTGGCGTTCCCGCCGCGGGTGACGTTCCCGACGAAGGTGGCGTTCAGCGCCGTCTCGTTCTCCGGCGCGGACTCGTCGCCCGCGTCGTTCCCGTCCTCGCCCTTCTCGTCCTTCTTGTCGTCCCCGTCCTTCGAATCGTCGTTCTCCGCTTCGCCCTCGGGTCGCTCGTCGTCGACGCTCTCTATCTCCTTGTCGGTCCCGGACTCGCTGATGACGGGCTTGAGGATGTACTTCCCGCTCTTGCCCGCCTCGAACACCGAGATGTCGAAGACGTAGTCGACCGACTCGTTCGCGCCGACCGTGAACGACTGGTGGAGCTGGAGCTTCTGACTCGGGAGCTTGACCCGGACCTGTTCGCCGCTCGTGAGGGTCCCGTTCACCTCGGCGACGTGGACGAAGACCGTCTCGTAGGTCCCGTTCTCGATCGGGACCGTGGCGAGCCGCGTCGCGTTCGGGCCCCGGAGCCGGGTCAGGTCCACGACGCGCTCGTCCACCTCGTGAGTGGTCCAGCCGCCGCCGGCCCGCTGGAAGCCGATCTCGGAGACGGTGACGTTCAGGTGCGCGAAGTCGTCCATCGCGTTCCGCTCGTCGCTCAGGTAGAAGTTCACGGCGGTCTGACTGCCCCCGGATGCGGTCGTCTCGGCGTCGGTCGTTCCCGCAGCGGTCGTCCCGGTACCCGTCGTCTCGCCCGCGGTCGTCGATTCGGCGGGCGTCGTCGTTCCGGCGTCGCCCGAGCCGGGCGACGCGGCCGGTCCTCCCTGCCCGCCGACGCAACCGGCGAGCAGCAGTGCGACTGCGAGACAGACGGCGGCGTATCGTCCCATGTCGATTCGGTGGGACTCAGCTCCGCCTAATAAATTGTCGTTCTCGTTCGCGACCGTTCGCGACCCGCCGCCGTCGCGCTGTTAAACGATCGCCGGCCGCCGAAAAAAGGGAAGTCTCCGCGTCCGAGGTTCGCCTCGGCGGCGTTACGCCTGGGCAGTCGTGGTCGTCTCCTCGACGACCTGGGTCGTCTCGCCGTCGGCGGGCGTCTCGGTCGCCTCGGGCGTCTCGGTGCCGGCCGCGGTCGTCTCGGCGCTCGGCTCCTCGATCACGATGACGTCGAGTTCACCGAAGTCGCGGGTGTACACCCCGTGGATGTACTGGCCGGCGGGCACGCCCTCGGTGTCGATCTCGAAGGTCACGGTGGTCTGCTCACCGGCGTCGAGCGTGACCGTCTGGCGCGCGATGACGGTGCCCTGGAGCCGGAACACCACTTCCTGGGTCGCCTGCTGGTCGTTGGGGTTCGAGACGGTGGCGCTCACCTCGATGGTGTCGCCGGCCGTCGCGTTCTGGGGCGCGTCCAGGTTCGAGACCTCGAACGACTGGAGGTCGGCCGCCGCGGTCGTGGTGGTCTCCTGAGCGGCCTCCGTAGTCGTTTCCTCGACTTCCTCGGTCGTGGTCGTCTCCTCGACCGCTTCAGTCGTGGTCTCCTCGACTTCTTCGGTCGTGGTCGTCTCTTCGACGCCGTCGGCCTCCTCGGTCGTGGTCGTCTCCTCGACCGCCTCAGTCGTCGTTTCCTCGACTTCTTCGGTCGTGGTCGTCTCCTCGACTTCCTCGGTCGTGGTCTCCTCGCCCGGTTCCGCCGGCGTCGTCGTCATCATCGGCGGCTCCGGAATTTCCACGTTCTCCGGGGCTATGACGACGAACGTCACGTTCTCGACCTGGACGTTCTGGATGACGAACCGGACGGTCTGGAAGTCCTGCGTGAGGTTCTGCTCGATCATCTGCTCGACCTGCTCGGGACTCTGGGTCGTCATCGGCGGCGCCTGCTGCTGGGCGGCGGCGCTCTGCTGGAGAATCCGCGTGAGGTTGATGACGACTCGCCGGTCCTGGACCGTGAGGTTGCCCACGGTCTGGGTCCGGTCGGGGGTCTCCTCGTCACCGATGACGAAGGACCACCGTTCGATGTTCATCTGCTCGATCTGGAAGACGAGCCGCTGGGTCTCGTCGGCGTCGGCCGCCGGCTGGGTGGTCGTCTGTTCGACGACCTCGGTCGTCGTCTCCTCAACGCCGTCAGCCGCCTCGGTCGTGGTCGTCTCCTCGGCTTCCTCGGTCGTCGTGGTCTCCTCGACCGCTTCAGTCGTCGTCTCCTCGACGGCCTCGGTCGTCGTCTCCTCGGCTTCCTCGGTCGTCGTGGTCTCCTCGACCGCTTCAGTCGTCGTCTCCTCGACGGCCTCCGTGGTCGTGGTCTCCTCGGCGGCCTCGGTCGTCGTGGTCGTCTCCTGCTCGACGGTCACGTTCGCCTCGTCGACCACGGTCTGGTTGTCGGCGGTGTACGGGCCGTCGAGTTCGCCGGTCGAGAGCACGAAGTCGTACACCTGGTTCTCGTTGGTGTCCAGGTGGGGCATGGCGACCAGCGTCTGGGTCTCGGCGATGGGCCGGGCGAGCGTGATGGTCACGTTCTCGTGGGTCCCGGGTTCGAGGTAGACGGAGTTGCCGAGCACGCTCGCCAGCGGGGCATCCTCGTACGTGGCGTCGTGGATGGCGATGAAGCCGCCCTCCGGCAGCGTCGCCGACTCGATGACGATCTGCTCACCGCCGGACGCCTGTTGGTTGAAAGTGACGCTTGCCTGGTCCTGCTGGGCCTGCTCGTCGGCCGCCCGCGTCGTCTGCTCGGCGCCGTCGGTCGCCGTGGTCGTCTCCTGCATCCCGACCGCGTTCGTCCCGGCGTCGGGTGCCGAACTACTCGTTACCGCGAGCGATACGGCCGTACCGCTCGCTAGAATCAACAGCACCGCCATGAAGACGGCGCTAAGTGTCTTTGTGTCACGTGTCATGTGTAACCCCCAGTCCGCAACGCACCGGACGACGAGTCCGCGAATAAACGGACGCGACTGTTCACGCGCGTAACAACCAGATACGACGGATTAGGCCCGGACTATCCGGCGATTCGTCCGGCGGCGACCCGGTCGTAACCCGCTGTTTCCGTCGGGGTAATTCGGCGTACCTCGCCCCCGCATTCGACGTTCCCCGCTCTTCGTTTCAATTACCGCACTCCTCGTTTCGAAGGCGCTTTCCCGCGCGGCCCCCGACGTCCCCTGAAGGATGTCGATGCGCGTTACCTTCCTCGGAACCGGTGGGGCGGTGCCGACGACAGAGCGGAATCCGAGTTCGGTGCTGGTCAACCGGGAGGGCGACCGGTTGCTGTTCGACGTCGGCGAGGGGACCCAGCGCCAGATGATGCGCTTCGGGACCGGATTCACCATCTCGGACGTCTTCCTCACCCACCTCCACGGCGACCACGTGCTCGGACTGCCGGGCCTGGTCCAGACCATGGACTTCAACGACCGCGACCGGGCGCTGTCGGTGTACACGCCCGCCGGCACCGAGGAGGAGATCGACGCGCTGATCCACGCCGCGGACACCCGCCCGTCGTTCCCGGTCCACGTCTACGGCGTCGGTCCCGACGAGGCCGCGGTCCGGCGCGACGACTACGAGGTCCGGACCTTCCGGACCGACCACGACACCAACGCGGTCGGCTACGCGCTGGTCGAGGACGAGCGCAAGGGCCGGTTCGACCGCGAGAAGGCCGAGGAGCTCGGCGTCCCGGTCGGCCCGAAGTTCTCGCAGCTCCACGAGGGCGACCCGGTCGAGCTCGACGACGGCACGGTCGTCGAACCCGACCAGGTCGTCGGCGACCCCCGGCCCGGCCGGCGAGTCGTCTACACCGGCGACACCCGGCCGAGCGACCGGGTCGCCGAGGCCGCCGAGGGCGCCGACCTGCTGGTCCACGACGCCACCTTCGCCGACGACCGGGCCGACCGCGCGGGCGACACCGGCCACTCGACCGCCCGACAGGCCGGCGAAATCGCAAACCGAGCCGGCGCCGAGCGCCTCGCGCTGACCCACATCTCCTCGCGGTACGCCGGCGACGTCTCCGACCACCTCGCGGAGGCCCGCGAGGCCTTCGACGGCGAGACGTTCCTCCCCGACGACGGGCTGACCCGCGAGATCCCGTACCCCGACGAGTAGCGCCGCGGGTCCGGGAGAGAGACACGCCCACCGCCTGTTCGTTCCGCCGCCCCATATCGTCGTCCGGCGTCGCCGGCCGATGCCGCCGCCCCGCCCGATAATTCAGCTGATTCCTGTGATATTATTTGTCGTACGATAGCGAAATAGTCGGGTTTTATCACAGCCATCTGCCATCTCTCGACTGCATGCGCAGACCCACATCGCTGCTGCTGGTCCTATGTCTCGTCGTCGCGGGTGCGGTCCCGTCCGCGGCGGCGCAGGCGGCGAGTCCGGACGACGCGAATCCGACCGCGAGCGACGCGGCCGCTTCCGGGGTCGGACCCGCCGCGAGCGCGGTACAGGCCCCGCAGAACAACTCCACAACGCTCACGATCCTGTCGTACAACGACGTCCAGACCGCGGCCGCCGAGAACGGCACGCTGCCGCGGCTGGTGACGCTCGTCGACCAGCGCCGGGCCGCCCACGACAACCCGACCGTGGTCGTCGGCGGCGGCGACCAGGTCAGCCCCCACGCGCTCTCGCCGCTCAGCCAGTGGCGGGTGCCCGTGAAGGCGCTGAACGTGATCGACCCGGCCGCCGAGGTCGTCGGGAACCACGACCTCGACTACGGGTTCGACGCGGTGGCGAACTTCAGCAGCGCCTCGGAGTTCCCGTGGCTGATGGCCAACATCGTCAACGAGAGCACGGGCGAGCCGATCCCCGGCACGAAGCCCTACGCCGTCGTCGAGCGACAGGGCGTGAAGGTCGGCATCGTCGGCGTGGCCGACGAGAAGATCAAGTCCAAGACCGCGGTCGACTTCGACGAGGCGGGCTACGAGCTCAAAGACTACTCGAAGGTCGCCGGCGAGTACGCCACGATGCTCAAGCAGGAGCAGAACGTCGACGTGGTGGTCGTCTCGGCCCACCTCGGCGTCCCCGTCGCCAAGGAACTCGCCAACGAGACCGAGCACGTCGACGCCATCGTGGTCGGCGACGACGAGATCGAGTACCCGCCCGCCGAGACCGGCGGCGCGGTCATCATGGAGGCCGAGGCCCGCGCCGAGCACCTCGCGGAGCTCAACCTCACCGTCGAGGGCGGCGAGGTGACGGCGTGGAACGGCCGGCTGCTCGACGTGACCGAGAACGTCACGAAGAACGAGACGGTCGCGAACCTCGTCACCGACGCCCGCAAGGCGGAGCTCTCGAAGAAGGCCGGCAGGACCGACGTCGCGCTCGACGCCCGGTTCGCCTCGAACTACCACGACGAGACCGCGCTGGGCAACATGATCGGCGACGCGTTCCTGGCCCAGACCGGCGCCGACGTCGCGATCACCAACGCCGGCGGCATCCGGTCGAACAGCGTCTACGGCCCCGGTAACCTGACCGTCGGCGACGTGTACAACGTCCTGCCGTTCCAGAACACGCTGGTCACGGTCGAGCTGACCGGCGCCCAGATCGAGCAGCTGCTCGTCAGCCAGGTCGTCCCGCTGGAGAGCGAGACCGGTCAGCAGTACGGCGCGGAGGCCCAGCTCCAGGTCGGCGGCATCACCTACGAGTGGGTCGGCCACAACGGGACCGATCAGATCCGGGACGTCTGGGTCGGCGGCGAGCCCCTGAAGAAAGACGAGACCTACAACGTCACGGTCAACTCCTACATGGCGGGCTGGGACGGCTCGGTGCTCGAGAACGCCACCGTGGTCAGCGAGTCCCACACGCTCTACGGGACCGCGCTGCTGAACTACGTCCGGGAGAACAGCCCCGTCTCGCCGACCGACGCGAACCGCATCCGGCGGGTCGACGCCGAGGTCGCGACCGAGTCGGTCGAGGTGAGCGAGGGCACCGTCACCGTCTCGCTGGCGGCGCCGAACGGCACGCAGAACGTCTCGGGCTTCTACGCGACGACCGGTGACGCGAGCGAGCGCCTCGCGGCCGAGTCGGCCTCGTTCGAGTCGGGCACCGTGACGGTCGCGTTCGACCTCGCAAAACTCCGGTCGCTGGCCGGCGGTGAGACCGTCCAGATCTACGGCGGCTACAACACCTCCGCCTACCAGCGGGTCTACTTCGACCACTCCGTGCTGAACGCCGAGCTCTCGGCCAGTGAATTTGCCGCGGAGACGACCACGGCGACCACCACGGAGCCGGCCACCACGGTCGACACCACCGCGGCGACGACCCGGGAGGCCCCGGTCGAGGACGGGACCGAGACGACGACCGCCGATACCCACACCGACATCCCCGGCTTCGCCCCGGCGAGCGCCGTCGTCGCGCTCCTCGCGGCAGCGCTCGTGGCGCTGCGTCGCGTCTGACCGGCACTCGTTTCCGCTTCTGACCGACCGACGTCTCCTTTCTCTCGCGTCGAATCGGCAACAATCGTGACCGGTTCGAGGATTACCGCCTCGATTGACCGGGAGGGTCTACCGCCTCGACCGTCCGAGAGCGCCGGTTCGCACCCCGAAATCGGTACCCCGCGTCGGATTTATATCCGCCCGCGTCCTACGGCCGGCCGTGAACGCCCGCACGAGTGCGCTCGACACGCTCGTCTTCGGCGTGGACGTCCAGAGCGGGGACGTCCGCGGCGACGCACCCTCCTACGCGCTCGTCGCGTTCGACGGCGAGAACGTCGACCGCGACGTGGTCTCTCACCGCAAGCTCCGCCGGCTCATCGACCGGGAGGAGCCGGCGCTCGTGGCGACCGACAACATGTACGAGCTGGCGTCCGACAAGGACGCGCTCGTCCACTTCCTGCGCGACCTCCCCGACGGCACCCGGCTGGTGCAGGTCACCGGCGCCGAGCGGCCCGAACCCCTCTCGCGGGTCGCCTCGCGCCACGGCGTCCCCTACGGCAAGAAGCCGATGAAGGAGGCCGAGGCCGCCGCCCGACTCGCGGCCGCCAACGTCGGCTACGAGGTCTCGGCCTTCACGAACACCACCGAGGTGAAGGTCTCGCGGGGGCGCTCGACCGGCAAGGGCGGGTGGAGCGAGGACCGCTACACCCGGCGCATCCACGGGTCGGTCAAGAGCCGCGCGCGGGAGATCGAGAGCGACCTCGACGGGGCGGGACTGGACTACGAGCGCGACGCGACCGAGAAGTACGGCGGGTTCTCGAACGCGGTGTTCGAGGTCGAGGGCCGGCCCGAGGACATCCCGGTGTCGAACGAGCGCTCGGGCGACGTCCGGGTCGAGGTCGAGCGCCAGCGCCGGGACGGCATCGAGTTCGAGCCCCTCGCGAAGCGGCGCGACCACGTGCTGGTCGGCATCGACCCCGGCACGACAACCGCGGTCGCCGTGGTCGACCTCGACGGCAACGTGCTCGACGTGCTCAGCACCCGGACCGCCGACACCGCCGACGTCATCGAGTGGATCATCGAGCGCGGCCGGCCGGTCGTGGTCGCCGCCGACGTCGAGCCGATGCCCGAGACCGTCGAGAAGATCCGCCGGAGCTTCGACGCGGCGGGGTGGATTCCGGGCTCGGACCTGCCGGTCGACGAGAAGCAGCACCGCACGCGGGACCGCGACTACGACAACGACCACGAGCGCGACGCGATGGCCGCGGCCCTGTACGCCTTCGACGACCACGAGGACCAGTTCGAGCGCATCGCCGAGAAGGTGCCCCCGCGGATGGACCGCGGGGAGGTCACCGCCCGGGTGGTCGCGGGCGAGGACTCGGTCGAGACCGCGCTGGCCGCCCTCTCGGAGGACGACGAGTCCGACGAGGAGGAGACCGAGCACACGCCCCGCGAGCTCACCGCCGAGGAGAAGCGCATCAAGCAGCTCGAGTCGCAGGTCGAACGGCTCGAGGACCACGTCGAGGACCTCAAGGACACCATCGAGAGCAAGGAGGGCCGAATCGGCCAGCTGAAGGGCGACCTGGAGGCGGCCCGGAGCGAGGAGCGCAAGGAGGTCCGCGAGCGCCGCGAGGTGTCCCGGCTCGAGCGCGAGAACAGCCGGCTGGAGCGTCAGCTCGACGAGAAGGACGAGCGCATCGAGGAGCTGGAGGGCAAGCTCGCCCGGCTCAAGGAGCTGTGGAAGCTCGACCACTCCAACTTCAGCGACGTCTCCGAGAAGAAGGCCGGGCTCACGCCGGTCAAGCCCGTCGAGAAGTTCACCAAGGGCGCCATCGACGCCGCCCACGAGAGCTTCGGGCTGGCGACCGGCGACGTGGTGTACCTCCGGGACGCCTCGGGCGCGGGCCGGTCGACCGCCGAGCGGCTCGCCGAGGTCGACCCGGAGGTCGTGCTGGTCGGCGACGGCGGCCTCTCGGACGCGGCCGACGAGATCCTCTTCGAGAACGAGATCCCAGTCGGCCCCGCCGACGACGTGACCATCCAGGAGGTCGACGAGCTGGCGGTCACCCGCGAGCGCGAGGTCGAGGCGGTCATCGAGGACTGGGAGGAGCGGGCGGCCGAGCGCCGGAAGGAGCGGAAGGCCGAGCAGCTCGACCGGCTCATCAGCGAGCACCGGGCCGACCGGAACTACGACGCCGGGTCGGAGGCCAGCGGGCAGAGCCCCTGAAGTAACCGCTGTTCCTCGTCGTTCGGAGAACCGCCGGGCGCGGCGCCGACGCACGGTCGAACCGTTGGCACGGTCCCGGAACGCTAAAGCACGGCGCGGGACACAGACCGCGTATGGACGCCTACGAGTTGATCTCGCGGAACGTCGAGGAGGTAGTGACCGAGGAGGAGGTGCGGGCCCTCGCCGAGGACCCCGAGGGCAAGCGGGTGTACGTCGGCTACGAGCCGTCGGGGGTGCTCCACATCGGTCACATGCTCACCGCCAACAAGCTCATCGACCTCCAGGACGCGGGGATGGAGGTCGTCGTCCTGCTGGCCGACGTCCACGCCTACCTCAACGGGAAGGGGACCTTCGAGGAGATCGAGGCGACCGCCGAGAAGATGCGCAAGCAGTTCCTCGCCTACGGGCTCGACGAGGACCAGACCGAGTTCGTCTACGGCTCGGACTACCAGCTCAACGAGGACTACGCGCTCGACCTCCACAAGCTGGAGCTGGACACCACGCTCAACCGGGCCCAGCGCGCGATGGCCGAGATCCAGGGCGGCGAGACCCCGAAGGTCAGCCACGTGGTCTACCCCCTGATGCAGGCGCTCGACATCGAGTACCTCGACCTCGACCTCGCGGTCGGCGGGATGGACCAGCGCAAGGTCCACATGCTGATGCGCGAGGAGCTCCCGGAGATCGGCTACGAGGCTCGGCCCTGCCTCCACACGCCGATCCTCGCGGACCTCGGCACCGGCGAGGGCAAGATGTCCTCCAGCGAGGGGGTCACCATCTCGATGGAGGACAGCACGGAGGACATCGAGGAGAAGGTCAACTCGGCGTTCTGCCCGCCGACCCGCGACCCGGAGGGCGATCTGGAGAACCCGGTGCTCGAAATATTCCGGTACCACGTCTTCCCCCGATTCGAGACGGTGGTCGTCGAGCGCCCCGACGAGTACGGCGGCGACCTCGAGTACGACGACTACGAGGCGCTGGCGTCGGACTTAGAGAGCGGGGAACTTCACCCCGCCGACGCCAAGTCCGCGCTGGCGAAGTACCTCGACGAACTCGTCGCGCCGGGCCGCGAGAAGCTGCGAGAGATAGAGAACTGACGGTTTAGGCGCCTTTCTCGGTCGACATTCGACCTTCTTGAAGGACTACCAGTCGTACCCCGAACGAGCAGTGCGAGCGAGCGCCCCGAGCGACGACCACGGGAGCAAGCTCCGACGGGCCTGGCGCACTTCGTTCGCCGAGACGGCAACCGGTTCACTCGAAGCCGCCGCCCATCATCCCCCCGAGGCCGAAGCTCGACATGAGGCCCGAGACGAGCCCCCACGCCGTCAGCACGAAGCCGACGACGACCAGGCCGATGCCGGCCGCGATGATGAGGTTCTGCAGCGCGATGACCGCGACGCCCGCGAGCAGGAGCAGCACCCCGACGATGCCTTTCGCTCCGAGTTTATCGAGCATAGGACGCGGTGTGTTCGGGGGCGACTTAAACACCCTTGCTCCGGCGACGTGTCGGACGACGGCATGTTTAAACCTCCGGGTCACCAAACCGCAATTATGAGCGACAACGACGGCGGACGGCGGAAGAACCTCCGCATGCCCGACGACGACGAGGTCTTCGCCACCGTCACCAACATGCTCGGGGCGAACCGCGTGAAGGTACGATGCGCCGACGGCAAGGAGCGCACTGCCCGGATTCCGGGCAAGATGCAGAAGCGCATCTGGATCCGCGAGGACGACGTCGTGCTGGTCGAGCCGTGGGACTGGCAGGACGAGAAGGCCGACATCAAGTGGCGCTACGACAAGCAGGAGGCCGACCAGCTCCGCGAAGAGGGTCACATCCAATAGAACCTTTTGCTGCGGGCGGCGCCTAAACGCGCCGCCCTTGCAAAACGTTCATGAAAAACACCGTCAGAGCGACGCTCTGACGAGCCGTCGTTCGCGCCGCTCACGACGACACGGCGTCACCCCCTCCGTCGGTCCTCACTTCGTTCGGACGCTCCGTCGAGGGTTCCTTGGTCCGCTCGCTCACTTCGTTCGCTCGCGGTAGAACTGCTGGTGCTCTGCCCGGATCTACAATCGCAGAAACCACGACCGCGCCGGCCCAACGACGACAATTTATATACCTCGTTACGGGGCCAATCTCGATTCATCTCGCACTTCCCCGACGCCTGCTATCGAATCTCAACCGGCACGAACGGTCGCGGCCACGCCGCTGTTAAGTGTCCGGCCGCTAGCGGGGGTGATGAGTCTCGAACAGATTTCGGCCGACGAGACGGACGTAGCCCACGACGAGGAGTTCCCGGAGGCCATCCGGGCCATCCGGACGCGGCGGTCGGGCCACAACTTCGACCCCGACGCCGACATCGACGACGAGACGCTCGAAGAGCTGATTCGAGACGCCGCGCTGGCGCCGTCGTCGTACAACCTCCAGCCGTGGGAGTTCGTGGCGGTGCAGGACGACGAGCGCCTGGAGAAGGTCGTCGAACTCGCCTACGGCCAGGAGCACATCCGGGAGGCCGGCACCGCGATCCTGGTGGTCGGCCACACCGAGGCCGAGACCGCCGACCGGGTGTTCGACGAGTGGGAGGCGGCCGGCCGGATGGACGAGGCCTCGGCCGAGCAGACCAAGGCCCAGACCGTCGAGATGTACGAGGACGACCGCACCGGTCGCGACTACGGCATCCGCAATCCGAGCCTGGCGGCCCAGAACCTGCTGCTGTCGGCCCACGCCCGCGGCCTGAAGGCGACGCCGATGATCGGGTTCGACGCCGAGGGGATGGCGGAGTTCCTCGAACTGCCCGAGGACAAGATCCCGGTGATGCTCGTCGCGGTCGGGCCGAGCGGCGGCGAGGAGCCCGAGCGGCTCCCCCGGCGCGACGTCGACGAGGTCCTGCACCGCGAGCGGTACTGACGACGGACGGCGGCGCCCCGTTCCGTGTTCTCCATTCCGCCGACCGCGGTCCCGCGCAGGCCCACCCTTTTACCCCTGGGGCTGCTACGTCGGTGTAGATGACCGAGGAGTACAGCCTGCTCGAACCCGACAACGCAGAGGGCGTCGGCGACGAGTGGGAGGAGATAGACGTCTCCGACACGGAGGCCGACAAGATCGCCCGCCGGCGCGACCGGGAGTTCAACGAGTTCCGGGAGCGGCTCAAGAACACCGAGCAGTTCAAGGTCGAGCAGTCGGTGTTCGACGACGCCACCCTGGCGGCGCTCTACAAGCTGGTCCAGGACGGCTACGTCCGGGCGTTCGGCGGCCCGGTCTCCTCGGGGAAGGAGGCCACCGTCTACGGCGCGCTCGGCGGCGAGGAGTACGGCGAGGTGGCGGTCAAGGTCTACCGCATCAACGCCTCGGACTTCCGGGACATGCGGGAGTACCTGGTGGGCGACCCCCGGTTCGAGGAGCTGTCGGGCGACAAGAAGCGGGTCGTGCTGGCGTGGGTGCGCAAGGAGTTCGCCAACCTCAAGCGCGCCCAGAAGGCCGGCGTGCGCGTTCCGAATCCTATCGCGGTCCAGCGAAACGTCCTCGTCATGGAGTTCCTCGGCTCCGACGGCGAGCGGGCCCCGACGCTCGACGACGCCCACCTGGAGAACCCCGAGACCGCCTTCGAGGTGGTCCGGGAGTACATGCGCCGGCTCTACGACGTGGGGCTGGTTCACGGCGACCTGAGCGAGTACAACATCATCGTCCACGACGGCGAGCTCTGCATCATCGACCTCGGGCAGGCGGTGACCGTCCACCACCCCAACAGCGGCGAGTTCCTGACGCGGGACTGCGCGAACGTCGCCTCCTTCTTCCAGCGCCAGGGGATGGACGTCCGCGGCGACGAACTCGAGGAGTGGATTCGAGAGAACGCCGATCCCGACAAGTGACGGCGAGCGTCCGACCCCGACAAGTGACCTCGACCGCGCGTTCCGAGGACGTGATTCCGACCGAGCGACCCGAGACGTGTGCCCGACCGGGCAACCCCGTGACGTGTGTCCGACCGCACGACCCGAGTCGTGAACGAGCGAAACGTTCAAACTGCGGCAGCGACTATCCTGACTCGATGAGGTCCGCTCTCCGCACCTGGCGCTGGCAGTCGCCCGGAGAGCGGACAGTGTCGTAACCGACGACGCGCCGGCCTTCACCGGGCGTCCGCGGTGGCGGCGCTCACTCGCGTTCTCTTTCGCGCATCGACTTCCGAGCGACAGCCACCAGCATCCACTATCCAATGCAAGAAGACCCAACTCCGAACGACTTCACCGTCACCCCCTACGCGGTCGAAGGCGAGGTCGACTACGACGAACTGCTCGACCGCTTCGGCGCCGACGAACTGACCGACGACCAGATCGCCCGCTTTCCCGACCCGCACCCGATGGTGCGCCGGCGGGTGTTCTACGCCGGCCGGGACGTCGACCGGTTCCTCGGTGCAGCGAACAGCGGCGAGACCGTCTCGCTCGTGACCGGCGTCGGCCCCTCGGGCCCGATGCACGTCGGCCACGCGATGCACTTCTACCACGCGAAGCACCTGCAGGAGACGACCGGCGCGCACGTCTACATTCCCATGTCGGACGACGAGAAGTACTTCGGCAAGGACCTCACGCTGGCGGAGATCGGCGAGCACGCCCGCGACAACCTCCGGGACCTGCTGGCGGTCGGCTTCGACCCCGAGCGGACCCGCATCGTGGTCGACACGGCCGACGCGGACGTCGTCTACCCCCTCGCGACCCAGTTCGCGAAGCACGTCACCCAGTCGACGATGGAGGCGACCTACGGCCGGCCCGACAACGTCGGCCTGGCGTTCTACCCGGCGGTCCAGATCGCCCACCTGCTGCTGCCCCAGCTCGTCCACGGACCCCACGCGAGCGTGGTCCCCATCGCGGTCGACCAGGACCCCCACGTCCGGCTCGCCCGCGACGTGGCCGCCAAGGAGGCGTTCGACGTGACCAAGCCGGCGGCGCTGCTGAGCAAGTTCCTGCCGACGCTCGACGGGCCGGGCAAGATGAGCAGCTCGGACAGCGTCTCCGAGCGCAGCTCGGAGGCTCGTGGGACCTCGTCCCACGGCGCGCCCGCGATCTACCTCACCGACGACCGCGAGACGGTCGCGGACAAGATCCGGACGTACGCCTACTCCGGCGGGCGGTCCAGCCTGGAGGCCCACCGCGAGCACGGCGGCGACCCCGAGGTCGACGTGGCCTACCAGCTGCTGGCGTTCTTCTTCGAGGACGACGACGCGACCCTCGACCGGCTCGCCGACGAGTACCGGTCGGGCGACCTGCTGAGCGGGGAGCTCAAGTCCTACGCCGCCGAGCGCATCGCCGACTTCCTCGAGGCGCACCGGGAGCGCCGGGCCGCCATCGACGACCTCGAAGCCGAGTTCGAGCGCTACCGGCTGACCGACGACGAGCGCGCGCGGGCGCGACCAGAGGGCGTCGGCCTCTTCGGCTGACGGCGAGACATCGCGGAGGGACCTCTCCCGGAGCCGCGCAGACCGACTCTCCGCCGGTTCTGCGCTATCCGACAGCCCTCGTTCCCTGGCGGACTGAAAGGGCGAGCGCGCGAGGGCTTTCGAGGACCTCGTTCCGGTCGTCACGTCGACAGAAAGGACGGAGCGGGACGCGAGGACCACCGCGAGAGTTAGAAGTTCACACGCGGACAAAGAGTTAAAACACCCGGAGCGACTACGATTAGCCATGCAACACGTGAAGATTCCGCAGGACCGGATCGGCGTTCTCATCGGCGAGGGAGGTGAGACGATGCGCGAGATCGAGAGTCGCGCGGAGGTTCGGCTCGACATCGACTCCGAGAACGGGTCGGTCGAGGTCGAGAAGACCGGCGACCCCGTCCTTGGCCTCAAGGGCCCCGAGATCGTGAAGGCCATCGGTCGCGGTTTCGCGCCCGACGTGGCGCTCTCGCTGCTCGACGACGACATGATGATGTTCGACGTCATCGACATCGACGCCGCCGCCCGCAACAAGAACGACCTCGAGCGCCAGAAGGGCCGGCTCATCGGCGAGAACGGCCGGACCCGCGAGCTCATGGAGGAGCTGACCGGCGCGGACGTCGTCATCTACGGCACCACCCTCGGCGTCATCGGCACCCCCAAGCAGGTCGACGTGGTCCGCAGCGCGGCCGAGATGATCCTCGACGGCGCGCCCCACGGCTCGGTGTACTCGTTCCTCGAGCGGAAGCGCAACGAGATGAAGCGCCAGGGGATGGAGTTCCACCAGTTCCCCGGATAGCGGTCCGTTCCTTTTCCGGCGCAGTCCGGCGGGCCTCCGCCGCGACGCTCGCGCCTCCGGATTTCTGGTCACTTCGCGCAGTCTACCAGCCCAGGGTCCGTCGATGTCCGAGAAGCGAGACGTCCGACACCGGCAGTTCGTCCGAAGCGAAGCCGCGATGTCCGGGACGGGTCGAATCGACCGTGCGACGGGAGCTGCCGTCGTCTCGCGGAACTGAGGCCAACGGACTCATTGTGCTGACGGCCTTACTGATTCTGAGTCCGCAGAGATGACAGACAACGTCCGTTTCGGCGGCGGCGATTCGGGTCACGCCGAACGCGGGACGGGGGTGTGATCCGGGATGTTCGGCGGAGACGTCTCGCCCGAGAGTACCGTCTTCGGTTCGGGTGACCCCGACTCGGCGGTCGTCGGGAGCGTACACGGCGACGAGCCGACCGGCGTTCGCGCGATCCACCGCGTCCTGGAGCCACCGCCGACGTTCGACCGGCCGGTGAAGTTCGTCGTGGCGAATCCGCCGGCAGCGGTCGCCCACCGTCGCTATCTCGACGTTGACATGAATCGCGTGTTCCCGGGCGACGCCGACGCTGACGAACGCGAGCGCCGGCTCGCGGCCCAGCTCGTGGCCGAGACCGACGACTGCACCGTCCTCTCGATTCACACGACGCGGGCCACGTCCGACCCGGTGGCGTTCGTCACCTCGGAACACCGCCGGACGCTCGAAGTGGTCTCGCAGCTCCCGCTCGACTACGTCGTCAACGAGCGACCGACCGTCGACAGCGCCTTCAGCTCGACCGGCGCGGTCTCCGTCGAGGTCGGGAAGCCGGAGAGGGACGACGCCATCGCGAAGGCCGAGGAGATCATCCGCGCGTTCCTCCGGGTCGTCGGTGCGGTCGACGAGCCGTCTCCGCCCACGTCCAGTCCGGCGTACTTCACGACCGACGACACGATAGAGAAGCCCGGTTCGCACGACTCGTACGAGTTGCTGGTCGAGAACTTCGAGCGGGTCGAGGCGGGGACCGCCTACGCGAAGGCGGACGGGGAGACGCTCGTCGCCGACGAGTCGTTCGTCCCGATCCTGGTCTCCGAAACGGGGTACGACGACATCTTCGGCTACAGGGGGCACAGGACGGCCGACTCGCTCGACGGGGCCCGCGACGCGTGGCTCGGCGACGGCTGAGACAGTCGCCTGCCCGACCGAACCGAGGCAATCCGAGAAGCAATGCAAAAGAGCATCGAAGTAGAGTACTGGGTGGTGGATCGGAACGGGGCGCTCACGACTCCGGGAGCGCTCGCGGAGGTCTCCGAGTACACCGAGGAGGAGTTCGTCGAACCGCTCTTCGAGCTCAAAACGCCGCCGTGCGAGACGTACGCCGAGCTCCGGACGACGTTCGTCGACCAGTTGGACGAGGTGCTGTCGCGGGCCGACGAGCTGGACAAGTCGCTCGTCCCGCTCGGGACGCCGATCGGCGCCGAGTCGATAGAGCGGCGGACGGGGGAGCGCGGGCGGATACAGAGCCGGGTTCTCGGTGCGAACTTCGAGTACGCCAGGCACTGCGCCGGGACCCACCTGCACTTCGAGAAGCGCAACGTCACGGACCAGCTCAACGCGCTCGTCGGTCTCGACCCGGCGCTCGCACTGCTCAGTTCGTCGCCGTACTTCCGGGGCGAGCGAATCGCGAACGGCGCCCGCGCCTACCTCTATCGGAAGAAGTGCTACGAACACTTCCCGGGGCACGGTCAGCTCTGGGACTACGTCCACACCGTCGCCGAGTGGGAGCGCCGCCTCGAGCGCCGGTTCGAGGAGTTCAAAGCGGCGGCCGTCGAGGCGGGCGTCGACGGGGACCGCGTCGACGACCACTTCTCGCCCGACGACGTCGTGTGGACGCCGGTCCGGTTGCGCGATACGATGCCGACCGTGGAGTGGCGCGCGCCCGACGCGACCCTCCCGAGCCAGATCCTGCGTCTGGCCGAGGAGATGGACGCGGTGATGGAACAGCTCCACCAGACCAACGTCTCCGTCGAGGGCAGCGAGGGCGGCGTGGGGAGCGACGGGGTGACGCTTCCCGAGTTCGAGACCGTGCTGGACTACACCGAGCAGGCCATGCACGTCGGTCTAGAGTCTGGGGACGTCGCCACGTACCTCGAACGGATGGGATTCGGGGTGCAGGGATACGATCCGCTGACGCGCCGGATCGACGGACGGCAGTGCGTCAGTCCGAGCGAGGCCCGCGAACTCCGGCTTCGATACGGCGAACTGCTGCGGAGCGACGTGAACGACCTGCTTCGGAACTGAGACGCGTTCGGTTCTCTTCCGGCCTCGATAGCGGGTTCTCCGGCATGCGAGTGGTTCGCCCGAGTAACAGCGACCGACTCGTCGACGGGTCCGCGTGGCCTGCGTCCCCCGGAACCAGTTCCCCTCTCGGAGGTCACCACCGTCCGCTCGCGAACCGGCGCTATACTCCCGGAGCGTTCCGTTCACGCCCACACATATAAATCACGGCGTGTCAACCACCCCCATATCACGAGTCGAGTGCTAAAGGCGCGTTATCTCGGCCGGTAGGGAAACACTTATATAGAATCCCAATCAATCTATCAGGCGACTATGGCACAGCGAATGGGCAACCAGCCGATGATTGTACTTTCCGAGGACAGCCAGCGTACCTCCGGAAAGGACGCGCAGTCGATGAACATCACCGCCGGGACCGCGGTCGCGGAGGCCGTCCGCACCACGCTCGGTCCGAAAGGGATGGACAAGATGCTCGTCGACTCGACGGGCGAGGTCGTCGTCACCAACGACGGCGTCACCATCCTGAAGGAGATGGACATCGAGCACCCCGCGGCCAACATGGTCGTCGAGGTCTCCGAGACGCAGGAGGACGAGGTCGGCGACGGCACGACCACCGCGGTCGTCGTCGCGGGCGAGCTCCTCGAGAAGGCCGAGGACCTCCTCGAGCAGGACATCCACGCCACCACCCTCGCGCAGGGGTACCGCCAGGCCTCCGAGAAGGCCAAGGAGCTCCTCGAGGAGAAGGCCATCGACGTCGACGCCGACGACACCGAGACCCTCGAGAAGATCGCGTCGACCGCGATGACCGGCAAGGGCGCGGAGAACGCCAAGGAGCTGCTCTCCGAGCTCGTCGTGCGCGCGGTCCAGAGCGTCGCCGACGAGGAGGGCATCGACACCGACAACATCAAGATCGAGACGGTCGTCGGCGGCTCCATCGACCAGTCCGAGCTCATCGAGGGCGTCATCGTGGACAAGGAGCGCGTCCACGAGAACATGCCCTACTTCGTCGAGGACGCCAACGTCGCGCTGCTCGACGACGCCCTCGAGGTCCAGGAGACCGAGATCGACGCCGAGGTCAACGTCACCGACCCCGACCAGCTCCAGCAGTTCCTCGACCAGGAGGAGCAGCAGCTCCGCGAGATGGTCGACAAGCTCGAGGAGGTCGGCGCCGACGTCGTCTTCGTCGACGGCGGCATCGACGACATGGCCCAGCACTTCCTGGCCGAGGCCGGCATCATCGCGGTCCGCCGCGCCAAGTCCGACGACCTGAGCAAGCTGGCCCGCTCGACCGGCGCGAGCATCGTCAGCAACGTCAACGACATCGAGGCCGACGACCTCGGCTTCGCGGGCTCGGTCGCCCAGAAGGACGTCGGCGGCGACCAGCGCATCTTCGTCGAGGACGTCGAGGAGGCCAAGTCCGTCAGCCTCATCCTCCGCGGCGGCACCGAGCACGTCGTCGACGAGGTCGAGCGCGCCATCGAGGACAGCCTCGGCGTCGTGCGCGTCACCCTCGAGGACGGTCAGGTCGTCCCCGGCGGCGGCGCGCCCGAGACCGAGCTCGCGCTCGAGCTCCGCGACTACGCCGACTCCGTGGGCGGCCGCGAGCAGCTCGCGGTCGAGGCGTTCGCCGACACGCTGGAGGTCATCCCGCGCACCCTCGCCGAGAACGCGGGCCTCGACCCCATCGACAGCCTGGTCGACCTCCGCAGCAAGCACGACGGCGGTAACTTCGACGCCGGCCTCGACGCCTACACCGGCGAGGTCGTGAACATGGAGGAGGACGGCGTGGTCGAGCCGCTCCGCGTCAAGACCCAGGCCATCGAGTCCGCCACCGAGGCGGCCGTCATGCTGCTGCGCATCGACGACGTCATCGCCGCGGGCGACCTGAAGGGCGGTCAGGTCGACGGCGACGACGGCGGCGACGGCGGTCCCGGCGCCGGCGGCCCCGGCGGCGGCATGGGCGGCGGTATGGGCGGCATGGGCGGTATGGGCGGCATGGGCGGAGCGATGTGAAGTAGGCCCGACGCCCTACCACCGCCTCACCGACCCTGCCGACCCGCACCGCTCACCGACCGTTCGAGCCCCGCGGCGTCGTCCGACGCCGCATCCCGAATCTCACTCGAATCGCTTTCTTTCGCGCCGTCTCGTCGAACAGCGCCCGCTGCGGATCGACCACCGGTCGATCCGAGTCTCGGCCGGTCAGTCGCCGGGCTCCTCGTCCGCCTCGATCTCCTCGTCGACGCCGAACAGGCTCCGCAGCAGGACGAGCACCGGGAACACCTCGAGCCGGCCGGCCCACATGACGACGACCAGCGTCAGCTTGGCCGCGGTCGGCATCCCCGCATCGGTGATGCCCGTCGTGAGTCCGACCGCGCTGACGGCGCTCGCCACGTCGAAGACGACGTGCGCGAGCGCGATCGAGTCGGGCATGACCACGGTGAGCACGAGGACCCCGGAGACGAACGCCCCGAACCACAGGACCGTCACGAACGACGCGTCGTCGTAGTTGGACGCGGCGTGGCGGGTGCTGACCGAGCCGATGAACGACGACTCGCTGGCGGCCGCGTCCCGGTAGCCGATGTCGCCGCCGGGGAAGAACACGTTCGTCACCCGATGCCAGGTCCCCTTGACCAGGCTGAGCGCCCTGATGATCTTGATGCCCGCGGCGGTCGAGCCCATCGCGCCGCCGACGAACATCCCGAGGGTCATGACGACGAGGGCCGCCGTCGGCCACCCGCCCACCGACGCGGTGGCGAACCCGGCGCACGTCATCGCCGACACGAACTGGAACGCGCCGGCCAGGGCCGCCGTCCCGGTCGACTGGTACGACGCGTCGAGCGCGAGCAGGCCCGCGACCGCGACCGATCCGGCCGCGAGCGACACCCACAGCCACCGCGACTGGAGGTCGACGTAGCACTCCCGGAGGTCGCCGCAGAACATCAGGTAGTACACCGGGACCGGCAGGGCGCCGACCGCCATGATGGGGAGCAGCGCCGCCTGCACCGGGGCGCCGTAGTCGGCGATGCTCGCGTCGGTGACCGTGAAACCGCCGGTCGAGATCGCGGTCAGGCCGTGGTTGAGCGCCGCCCACGCCGACATCCCGACCGCCCAGAGCACCGCGATCGACGCGACCGTGGCGACCGAGAACGCGAGCAGCATCGGGCGCGGGTCGGCCGGCTCCAGTTCCATCCTGCCCACCGGGATCTCCGTCTCGTAGTAGTCCGCGAGCGGGCCGCCGGCCTCGAACACCGACACGACCAGGACCACGATGCCGATGCCGCCGATCCACTGGAGCAGCGACCGCCAGAACTGGAGCGTGGCGGGCAGCCGGCTCTCCCGGAGCGTCACCGTCAGCCCCGTGCCGGTGAGCCCGCTCATCGACTCGAACACCGCGTTCGCCGGCCACCGGAACGCGGCGAGGGTGGGCGAGAGCGGCGGCGCGGCCGCGAGCGTCGGCCGGAGCGCGACCGTCCACGCCACCGACAGGAACGGCAGCGCGCCGAACGCGCCGACGACCAGCCAGACGGCCGCGGCCGACGCGTAGCTCAGCGCCCTGTCGTCGGACTCGGTGGCGACGCCGGCCCGCTTGAACCCGACGCCCGCCAGGACCGTCGCGACCGCCGACCCCAGAACGCCGGGCACGGCGTAGTACTCGCCGCTAGCCACCGAGACGACGATCAGCGACGCGGTGATCCCGCCGAAGTACGTAAGCGCCCGGCCGACGTTCCAGAGCGCGGCGCGCCGGTCCCACTCCATCGTCTTACCCGGTGTTGGGGCTTGACGCTTGTAAGCGGCGTGTCCGCCCGCCTCAGAGATCGCTCAGCAGCGTGTTCGAGACGAGTTCGGAGACGCCCCGTCGGACCCGCTCGGACGCCGACTGCCCGCTGATGTCGAGCTCGGCGCCCAGGTCGTCGAGCCCCGCGTCCCGTGGCACCTCGAAGTAGCCGATGCGCTCGGCGGTCTCCAGCGCCCGCCGCTGCTCGGGGCTCAGACCGTACTCGTCCTCGATCGACCCCGCGCCGGGCGTGTAGAGCCGGTGGAGCCGGAACTCGACGTCCATCTCGAGGCAGGCCCGGCGCATCTCCACCACCGAGTCCCGGTCGGGGAACCGGACCCGCCGGTTCCAGCCGTCCGTCGAGCCCGTGGCGGCCAGCGGCGACGCGCCCAGCCGCTGGTAGACGGGGTAGACGGGGCGGAGGCGGTCGACGTCGAGTCGCGCGCGGAACAGCCGCCGGCCGCCGAGCTCCTCGACGACGGCGTGCTCGCGGACCGTCTCGTCGCCGTCGAGTCCCGCCTCCAGCCGGTCGAGGTCGCCGCCGGCCGCCCAGAACGTCATCAGCGGCGCGTCGGGGTCGGCCGCCAGCTGCCGCTCGAGCTCGACGGTCACCTCGGGCGCGGCGTCGAGCGCCGACGCCAGCGCGAGCTCCGGCGACCGGAGGGAGAACTCGGCGATGAGACTCATTGGCGACCAACTACGGACGATTGCTTGAAATACTATCGGTCACCGGAAACAGTGCCGGTCGTCGCGCGCGCGACGACCGGGTCAGTCGCCGGTCGCTACTCGACGTCGAGCTCGAACTGCTCGTGCTCGCTCGCGGCGTTCAGCACGACGCTGGTGTTGCTCTCCTTGATGTCGGGGTCGGTGAGCAGGCTCTTGATGCCGCGGTTCATCCCGTCGGTGTCGGTGAACTTCCCGATGGCGATGATGTCGTAGTCGCCGGTGACCTCGTAGACGCTGATCATCTGGTCGTGGTCCCGGAGCGTCTCGGTCACGTCGGGCAGCGCGTTGCCCTCGACCTTGAGCTGGATGACCGCGGTCACGTCGTAGCCCAGCGCGTCGTAGTCGAGCTTGGGGGTGTACCCCTCGATGATGCCCTCGGCCTCGAGGTCCTTGAGGTGGTTCGAGACGGTGGTCACCGAGACGTCGAGCTCCTCCGCGAGGCTCCGGAGGCTGGCCCGCCCGTCGCCGAGGAGTTCGTTCACCAACTTCGCGTCGAGATTTTCGTACGTCATTAGGCTTACCGACGTACCCCACCCTTTAGAATTTTACGAATATCCAATTCTCGGCCGATAGAGGCAGAATTGCGCAGACCAATAACGTTTTAGTCGTTCACGTAGTCCTGAAAGACGACGACAAAAATGACGGATGGACAAATCGCAGCCAGCAAGGAATCGGGGCTGACCGACGCCGAGCAGGACGTACTCGACCGGATCGAGGAGGAGAACGTCGACTTCGTTCGCCTCCAGTTCACCGACATCACCGGGACCGTCAAGAACGTGAGCGTCCCGGCGTCCCAGGTCGAGAAGGCCTTCGAGGAGGGCATCTGGTTCGACGGCTCCTCCATCGAGGGGTTCGTCCGGATCCAGGAGAGCGACATGCGGCTCGAGCCCGACCCCGAGACGTTCGCGGTCCTGCCGTGGCGCTCGAACGGTGACAGCGCGAGCGCCCGGCTGATCTGCGACGTGGTGAACACCGACGGGACGCCGTTCGAGGGCGGCCCCCGCCAGGTCCTCAAGAGCGTGCTCGCGGAGGCCGAGGAGATGGGCTACACCGTCAGCATCGGTCCCGAGCCCGAGTTCTTCCTGTTCGAGAAGGACGAGGAGGGGAAGGCGACCACCACGCCCCACGACTCGGGCGGCTACTTCGACCTCGCGCCGAAGGACCTCGCCTCCGACGTGCGCCGCGAGATCATCTTCACCCTCGAGCAGATGGGCTTCGAGGTCGAGGCGAGCCACCACGAGGTCGCCGACGGCCAGCACGAGATCAACTTCAAGTACGACGACGCGCTCTCGGCCGCCGACAACATCGCCACGTTCCGGGCGGTCGTCCGGGCGGTCGCCGAGCAGAACGACATCCACGCCACGTTCATGCCCAAGCCGATCGGCGAGATCAACGGCTCGGGCATGCACAGCCACATCAGCCTGTTCGACGACTCGGGCAACGCCTTCGCCGACGAGGACGACGAGTTCAACCTGAGCGAGACCGCCTACAAGTTCATGGGCGGCGTCCTCGAACACGCCGAGGCGTTCACCGCGGTCACGAACCCGACGGTCAACTCCTACAAGCGCCTGGTGCCGGGCTACGAGGCGCCGGTGTACGTCGCGTGGAGCGACGTGAACCGCTCGGCGCTCATCCGCGTGCCCGACGCCGCGGGCGCCAGCTCCCGGTTCGAGATCCGGAGCCCCGACCCGTCGTGCAACCCCTACCTCGCGCTGGCCGCGGTCATCAAGGCCGGCCTCGACGGCATCGAGAACGACGCCGACCCCGGCGAGCCCGTCCGCGAGGACATCTACGAGTTCGACGACGAGAAGCGCGAGGAGTACGGCATCACGACCCTGCCCGGCAACCTCGACAGCGCGATCGACGCGCTCGAGGAGGACGAGGTCGTCCGGGAGGCGCTGGGCGACCACGTCACCGAGAAGTTCGTGCAGGCCAAGCGCGCCGACTACGCCGACTACAAGACCCACGTCTCCTCGTGGGAGAAGGAGAAGTACCTCGAGAAGTTCTGAGACCGGGTGACCCGCCGCCTTCGCGACGCGGTCGCGGCCCCTTCTTTCGCCCTCTACTCGTTCTCTTCCGCTCAGGTCGGCGACGCCGACCGGCTTCGCCTCGCGCGCTCGACCAGGCTCGGCAGCAGCAGGATGCCGGCCGGCACCAGCAGGTTCAGCCCGAACACCGCCGCAAGCGACAGGTCGGGCCGGTTGCCGGCGTAGCCGACCAGCCCCAGCGCGCCGAGACCGACGGCCGCCGCGGGGAGCGTGACGGCTCCTCGCGGTCGGGCGTCGAGGGCGCCGAGCGCGGCCCACGCCGCGGCCGCGCCGACGACGCCGGCGAGCGTCGCGACCGAGTCGGGGGTGAGCCCGTTGGTGGCCAGCGCCGCCGCGGTCAGGCCGGCCGCGACCGCGAACGCCCGGGTCGGGTTCCAGTCGGCGATCCGCAGGAGCGCGCCGAGGTAGACCAGCGCGACGACGACGCCGACCGCCACGTCGACCGCGTAGTGGACGCCGATGACCAGCCGGGAGGTCGCGACGACCGCGACGACCGACGCGGCCGCGACCGCCCGCCGGTGGGGACTGCCGCGTTCGAGGACGAGCGCGAGCAGCCCCCACAGCGTCGTCGCGCCGATGGCGTGGCCGCTGGGGAAGCCGTACCCGCCGGCGTGACCGACGTGGAGACCGGCGGGCGGGCGCGGAAGCTCGAACAGCCCCTTCAGGGCGAGCGTCAGCGCGAGCGCGCCGAGCACCGCCGCCAGCGAGAACGCCCCCTCGCGGCGGTCGCCGAACCAGTAGCAGAGCGCGACCGCGGCGAGGAGGAGCCCCGCGTCGCCAAGGTGGGTGATCAGGGCGAACAGCTCGCGGACGAACTCGGGGAGGAAGCGCGCGACGGCGCCGGTGACGCCGAGGCCTCGTGCGGGCATCGGCCGGGGGTTTCCCGGCGACCCGGATATACCCTACGAACGCGGACCGGGGCGGCGGCCGCGACCGGACGTCAGGTCAGCGTGTGCGACCGGAGGCCGCGGTGCGTCCGCCGGGCGGGAGCTCACGACCGGAAGTTGCCGATGCGGTCGCTGATGCGGCTCGGGAGGGTCATCACGCCGACGCCGAAGCCGAGCATCACCATCAGCGCGTAGAGCCCGAGCGTCGAGAGCCAGACCACCGCCATGGCGAAGATGGCCCAGAACTCCCGGAGCCAGTAGAACGCGCCGAGGGTCATCGCGGTGCCGTACAGCAGCACGAGGTACGGGCCCCAGCCGCGGGCGTGGCCCCGGCGCATCCGCTTGCGGACGTACTGCTTGAGCTCGGACTCGACCTCGGGCTTCTCGACCGTCCGCGATTCGATGTCGTCTTCGAACGATTCCACGTCGGCACGCAGCTCCCGGAGCTCGTCGCGGAGCTCCACGATGTCGGGAGCGGATTCGTCGTCACTCATGTATTGGGCGAGTAGCTCCTGTTTGCGTTCGAGGCGCGTCTGCTCGGGTTCCTTGGTCCGCTCGGCGTAGCTGCCGCGCTCGGCGAGCACGATGTTGACGACGCCGCCGAGGAGGATGAGGATGCTCGCGAAGTACAGCCACGTCACCAGCAGCAGCGCGGTGCCGAGGAACTGGGACGGGCTGGTCGAGGAGACACTGGCGTAGATGCGGAAGAGGACCTGGAGCACCGTCCACCCGACCGTCGCCAGCACGGCGCCGGGCAGCGCCTCGCGGACCGAGACGTCGGCGTCGGGGAAGACGACGTACAGCGGGAGGAAGACGGGGACCAGCGCGACCAGCTGGATTATCGTCGCGATCACGCCCACGAACGGGAAGTTCGGGAACAGCGAGGTCGCGGCGCCCGCCAGCACGACGACGACGACGCCGAGGCCGATGGCGGCGAGCACGAGCAGCGCGTCTTTCACCTGGTCGGCGATACCGGTCTTGGGGTCGGTCGCGTAGATGTCCGAGAAGGCCTCGTCGAAGCCCCGGAACACCTTGATGGCGCTCCACAGCAGCACCACCAGCCCGATGACGGTCGTCCCGCCGCTCCCCGTCGGGTTCGTGATGAACTGCCGGAGTTGCTGCTGGCCGGTCGCGGTCAGCAGCCCCGAGGCCCGGTCGACGACCTGGGTCGCGAACTGCTCGCCGGCCACGAACGAGACCACGATGAAGGCCAGCAGCAGCAGCGGAATGAGCGAGACGAACGAGTAGTAGGCGGTGCTGGCCGCCAGGAACGTTATCTCCTGCTCCTTGGCCTCCGTCAGGACCGAGCGACCGACGTCCACGGCGTTTCCGAGACTGGGCACGCGACTCGTTTCGCCAACGAGATACAAATATTCACTGGCATGAGCGCGGGTATCCGGTCGCGAACCGCGCAGTTAGGAGTCTCGTGTCGCCTCCCGGACCTGTCCGACGGTCGCCGGCGTCTTGAAGGTGGTCCCGCCGTAGTGGGTGCGGGAGGCCGGGAACCCCGCCGCCCGGAGGTCGCCGAGGAACTCGTCCATGCCCGGCGCCGCCCGGCCCCACTCCTTGCAGAGCCGGTGCTGGTCGTAGTGGGTCGGCTCGTGGAGCTCGCCCTCGAGCGCGTCCAGCAGGCGCTCGGCACGGGTCGCGGTGCCCATCGACTCGTCGAGTTCGTCGCGGACCGCCGCGACGAAGTCGGCGTCGTGGGCCGGGCCGAGCCACAGCGGGCCGGCGGTCAGGGTGCGCTCGCTGCCGCACTCGGGGCAGGCGTCGAGGGGGTCGGCGATCAGTCCCTCGTCGTGCTCGCGGTAGAGGCAGTCCTCGCAGTGGTAGACGTGACCCAGCTCCTCGACGGCGGCGTTGGCGTCGCTCGCGCTGTGGTCGAGTTCGAGGTACGTCCGGACGTAGTGGTTGGTCGCGTGGGTCAGGATCGGCGTCGCGCCGACGTCGTAGCGGGCGGCGGTCCGGGCCAGCGCCGACAGCAGGATCCGGACGCCCATCTCGGCGTGGTAGTCGGTGTTGCGCGGGACCGCGCTGTACTTCCGCACCCCGCTGTGGAAGTGGGCGCCGCACAGCGGCGCGGTGTCGGTCGCGGTGACGCAGACGAGGTCGCGGGTGTTGGCGAACGCGGCGTCGGCGAACGGAATCGGCGACCCGAACGGGTCGACGTCCACCACGTCGAACACCGAGTCGTGCATGAGCGCGTTGGCGTCGCGCTCGACGACCTCGCCGTCGAGGTCGTTGCGCGCGAGGTTCCGCCGGCAGAGGTCGACGGCGTCCGCGTCGATGTCCGCGAGGGTGACGTCCCAGCCCTCGGCCGCGGCCCGGACCCCGCGGACGCCGCTGGCGGCCATCGCGTCGAGGTACGACTCGGCGCGGGGCTCGCGGTCCCGGTAGGCCCGGAGCGCCGCCACCGTCAGGTCGCGGTTGAGCTCCTGGACCGGGTTGAAGAACACCTCGTCGCCGACGCCCTCGCCCGCCTGCTCGGGGACCTCGACCTCGACCCCGCCTTCGGTGACGCGCATACCGCCACTCGTCGCTCCCGGGCGAAAAGCCAACCGATAGCTCGCCGCCGCGTCGGTCGTCGCCCGCGCGACTGCCGGTCGCCACTGGCACAGCCGTCTCCGGTTAGTCGGACTGGCGGTCCCGCAGCGTGCGCACGCTGCCCCGGCGGTGACCGCGCGAGACGTCCGGCCGGGATTCGTCCCGCCTTAATATTTAAATCCTCGCGGCGGAGACCGCCGCGGCGGGCCGAGAATGCCCGCGGACGGGGCGGCGCCGTCGTCCGACACGACGCCGAGCGCGGGACCGTCGAGTTCCGGCCCGGGGTCCGCCGGGGACGCGACACCGGAACCTGTTTAGGCCAGCCGTCCGAACGCCTCTCGCGTGTCCCCGGCAGACGCCCCGGCGCGCCCGTCGTCGCCCGTCGCCCCCGAGAGGCGGTGGTCGCCGTGAACCCGGTCGAGGAGTGGCAGTCCGACCTCGAAGCGGCGGGCGAGCTCACCCCGGCCGTGACCGACCGCATCCTGTCGGTCCACGACGACCGGGGCGCCCAGGCCATCGAGGCGGTCTCGGAGAGCCGGGTCAAGGAGTACCGGGACTTCACGGTGGTGGTGGGCTACGACGACGAGTACGTGGTGGAGGGCCGGGGCTGCGGCTGCCGGGACAGCGAGTACAACCTCGACCCCGAGGACCCCACCGACCTCTGCTGGCACGTCATCGCGGTCGCCATCGCCCGCCGGGTGGGCGCGGTCGACGACCACGACATGTGGTACTCGGACGTGCGGGACTTCCTGTAGCGCGAGGAGGGGACCGGGACTGCGCCAGCTACTCCCGACAGATCTCCACGAAGTTCCGCAGGATGGTCAGCCCGGTCTCGCCGCTCTTCTCCGGGTGGAACTGGGTGCCGAAGACGGTGCCCGACTCGTCGGCGACGATGGCGGGGAACTCCCGGCCGTAGTCGCTGGTGGCGACGACCGCGTCCTCGTCGTCGGGCACCGCGTAGTAGGAGTGGACGAAGTAGGCGTACTGGCCGTCGACGCCCTCGACGAGCGGGTGGTCTCGCTTCACGCGGAGCTGGTTCCACCCCATGTGGGGCACCTTCTGGCCCTCGGCGAACCGGACGTTGGTGCCCGGGATCAGGTCGAGACCGCGGACGTCGCCCGCGTTCCCCCCGGAGCGGTCCCCGGCGCGCTCGGCCTCCTCGCTCGACGTCAGCAGCATCTGCATCCCCAGGCAGATGCCGAACACCGGCGTCCCGCTCTCGGCGACGTCGAGCAGCGGCTCGCAGTACGGCCCGGCGTTCTCGACGCCCTCGCGGAACGCCCCCACGCCGGGGAGCACGACGCCGTCGGCCGACTCGAACGTCGCGGGGTCGTCGCTGATCTCGACGCTCGCGCCCGCCCGCTCCAGGCCGCGGGTGACGCTCCGGAGGTTGCCCAGTCCGTAGTCGACCACGACGACGGAGGCCGCGCCCTCGCGCTCGTCGGTGCGCACTCGCTGGCTACTCATGAATTGTGCTCGGCGCGGCGCGGGCAAGACGCTTTCCCTTGGGGCAGCATCCCGGGACCCGTCTCTGTCGATAGCCGAGGTCGTCGCGAGCGCCTCGCGAACGACTCGCGTAATCTCCGATCTCAGTGACGTTCTACCGTGTGAACTGGTGAACAATACATAGTAAAAATAGGAAGACTTAACCGACACGTGTATGCAGAGGAAGATGATTCGGTCATGGCAAATCGACGAAAGTTCCTCAAGACGACCGGTGCGATCGGGACGATTGGACTCGCGGGTTGCATGGGCGGCGGTTCCGGCGGGGAGACGACGACCGCCTCGGACACCACCGAGTCGGGCGGGGGCGACACCACGGAGGGCACGGAGACGACCACCGCCGAGAAGATGGACTTCCAGAACGGCGAGATCAACTTCAACGTCTCGCCGAGCGTGGCCCAGGAGCGGCTCCAGGCCCAGTACCAGCCCATCAAGGAGTACCTCAGCAACGAGTTCAGCGTGCCGGCGAAGCTCAAGCTGGCGAACAACTACAGCGCGGTCATCCAGGCGCTGGGCGCCGGCACCTCCGACATGGCCGAGACCGGCCCGTTCGCGGCCGCGCTGGGCGTCGAGGCCGGGAAGGCCGAGATCGCGCTCCAGCGGAAGGGGTACGGGAGCTGGGAGTACAAGAGCATCATCGTCGCGGCCGACGAGGTTGACGTGAGCAGCCTCGACGAGATGAAGACGTACGTCCAGAACAACGACACCACCATCGCGTTCGCCGACCGGCTCTCGGCCAGCGGCTGCCTGTTCCCGCTGTACGACCTGAAGAAGGCCGGCATCTCCATCGGCGACCTCCCCGAGGGCAGCGGCAGCAACGCCGCGTTCACGCCGAACTTCTCGAGCCACACCGGCGCGTACGAGACGCTCAAGAACGGCCAGGCCGACTTCGCCGGGATGGGCGGGTTCGTCCCCGGCCTCCAGGACGACTTCGACAAGCACGCGTCCGTCATCAACGAGCACACCGGCCTGCCCCGCGCGCCCATCGTCGTGAGCCCCCAGCTCGACGAGAAGGAGAAGACCGCGCTGGTCGACGCCTTCACCGGCGCGCCCGACAAGATCTACCTCGGCAAGGACGGCAAGAAGGACACCGACGACGACCTCTGGTTCAACGCCGTCCGGAAGATCGGCGTCGAGGAGTACCAGCCGGTCATCGACGCCGCCAAGGAGCTCGGCGTCGGCACCGACTACTTCGGCAACTGACGTTGCAGAATAAGTAGATAAATAAACCGTTATTCCCGTCTTCCTACCGATGCCAGCAGTCTCACTCGAGAACGTCACCAAGATATACGGGGGAGACACGGTCGCCCTGCGGGACGTCAGCTTCGAGATCCCCGAGGGCGAGTTCGTGGTCCTCCTCGGCCCGTCCGGGGCGGGGAAGTCGACGATGCTCCGGGTGCTCAACGGGCTGACCCAGCCGACGGAGGGAGAGGTCATCATCAACCAGGAGCCGGTCCGCGGCGAGCGCAGCGAGGTCGGGATGGTGTTCCAGATGCACTACCTCATCGAGAGCATGAGCGCCTTCCGGAACGCGCTCACCGGCGCGCTCTCGCGGTCGCACCTCGCGGAGAGCGCGCTCACCATGAACGACGAGGCCGACAAGCGCGCGGCGCTGGAGGCCTTAGAGACGGTGGGGCTCCTCGAGGAGGCGGGCCAGCGCGCCGGCTCGATGAGCGGCGGCCAGAAGCAGCGCGTCGGCATCGCCCGCGCGCTGGTCCAGGACCCCGACCTGCTGCTGGCCGACGAACCGGTGTCGAGCCTCGACCCGAAGGCCGCCAAGGACGTGATGCGGTACATGAAGGAGGCGGCCAAGGAGCGGGGCCTGACGACCATCGCCAGCCTCCACCAGGTCAACATCGCCCGCGAGTTCGGCGACCGGTTCCTCGGGGTCCGTGACGGCGAGCTCATCTTCGACGGCACCCGCGAGGAGCTCACGATGGACGTCGTCGACCGGATCTACTACGGCGAGGAGGCGGCGGCCGACGGGACGACCCACGCGACGACCGCCGCGCCCGCCGACGCCGAGCGGGGCGGCTCGTCGGTCGAGGCCGGGACGGGCGCCGCGCCGGCCGACGGAGGGGACGACGAATGAGCAACTCGCGCATCGACGAGACCCTCCGGCGCCTGGAGCGGCGCCGGCGCGTCCGGCAGCTGCTCGGCGTCGGACTGCTGGCGGTCGTCCTCGCGGCGACGTACTTCGGACTGAACTTCATCGGCTTCGACCCCCAGGAGCTGTGGGCGCAGGTGCCCGAGGAGGTCGAGTTCCTCCGGAGCTTCGTGCCGCCGAACTTCGTCGACTTCACCGTCTACACCCAGCAGAACAACATCACCGGGCTGCGGGCGATCCCGGCCAGCTTCCGGAACTTCGGCCAGCCCATCATCGACAGCCTGACCACCGACAGCTCGTCGCTCGTCCGGCTGAGCCTCGTGACGGTCATCCTCGGGTTCACCGGGACGGTGCTGGGCTTCCCGCTCGCGCTGTTCTTCGGCGTGCTGGGCTCCGAGCAGGTCACGCCGTTCCCGTTCAACTTCATCTTCCGTGGCGTGATGAGCGCCATCCGGGCCATCCCGGCGCTGGTGTGGATCCTCATCTACGTGCCGCTGGCGGGCATCAACGAGGTCAGCGCGGTGCTGGCCATCGCGACCGACACCGTCGGGAACCTCGGCCGGCTGCTGACCGACGAGCTCGAGGAGATCGACGAGGGCCCCATCGAGGCCATCCGGTCGACCGGCGCCTCGCGCCCCCAGGTCATCGGCTTCGGGATGCTGAGCCAGGTCTCGAGCTCCTACGTCGCCTGGACCCTCTACATCCTCGAGATCAACACCCGCATCGCCATCAGCCTCGGCGTCGTCGGCGCCGGCGGCATCGGCCGGTACATCCGGCTGCGCCAGGACCTGTTCAAGTACCAGAAGGCCGCCGCGGGCATCATCATGGTGTTCCTCATCGTCATCACGGTCGAGCTGCTCTCCTCGCGCATCCGGTCGCGGCTCCGGCCCGACGAGCACGAGAGCAAGTCGCTGGTCGACGCCGTCAAGGACCTCGCCGACGGCGGCAAGTGGCTCGGCACCGGCACCGACCGGCGCTGAGCCGCGGCCCGCCGCGGTAGCCGGCGACGCGGTCGCGTTCTCCTTCTCTCCGACGCTGCGCCGGACCGGCGGCCGATTCCGCGGACCCAAACGCTGAAGAGCGCCGAGCGACCCCTGCCGATATGGGTTCCCGAGAGCCGAGCAGGCGCGCGTTCCTCCGCGGCGCCGGCGCGGTCGGCGGGGCGGCAGCGACCGCCGCCCGGACGACGGCGACGGGCGCCGACCCGCCGGCGGCCACCGGGTCCGGTGTCGGTGTGCCCGGGCTCGACACCGACCACCGGGTCCGCTGGACGTTCGAGACCGACGAGCGGGCGACGGTCTACCCGGCGGTCCGCTCGCGCGGGGCGGTCGTCGCGCTCGTCCGGACCGACGCCGATGAGGGGCTGCGGTACGAGCTGTACGCCTTCGAGGCGGGGTCGGGCGAGACCCGCTGGCGGTACCGGTTCGACGACCGGTCGACGTTCCCGAAGGCGGCCGGCGGGACGGTCTACGCCGTGGAGGGCGAACGGTTGCTCGCGCTCGACGCGGCCGACGGCAGCGTCCGCTGGCGGTTCCGGGCCGCGGGCGTCGACCACCGGAACTTCGCGGTCGGCGACCGGGCGGTGTTCGTCGCGGATGGCGCGAGCGTGACCGCCGTCGACGCGGCCGACGGCAGCGAGCGCTGGTCGACCGCGGTCGACGGCGACCGGGTCGGTCGCCCGACGCTCGGCGACGACCGGGTCTACCTCGGCGGCGAGCGGGGGTTCCGCGCGCTCGACAGGGCGACCGGCCGCGAGCGGTGGCGCACGTCGACCCCCGCCGGCGAGCGGACGCTGGCCGCGGGCGTGTGGGAGGACCAGCTGGTCGGGTGGGCCAGCGACGCGGTGTACGGCTTCCGGATCGCCGACGGCAGCGAGCGGTGGCGGACCGCCCACGAGGGCGTCAGACCGTTCGCCGCGACGGGCGCGCTCGCCGGCGACGCGGCCTACGTCTGGGGCCGGTCGCTGGCCGCGGTCGACCTCCGGACCGGCGGGAAGCGCTGGACGTTCGGGTCCGACTCGGGCGGGGGAAGTACCCCCGTCGTCCGCGACGGCAGCGTCTACACGCCGACCGGGAGCGACCTCGTCGCGCTCGACGCCGCCGACGGGAGCGAGCGCTGGCGGACCGACGTCGGGATCGGCCACGCCTACTGGGGCGCCGCGACCGACGGCCTCGTCTACGCCCTCGGCGAGAGCGACGTCGCGGCCGTCGACGCGGCGTCGGGCCGCGAGCGCTGGACGCTCGACTTCGGCGACGAGCGGGGCCTCTGGGCCGACGCCGCGGGCGACCTCGCGCTGGCGGCCACCCGGAGCGGGACGCTGTACGCGGTCGACCGGCCCTCGCCGCTCGCGACCGCGCCGGTCGCGACGGTCGAGCGGTTCGCCGCCTCGCCGGCGGGCCTGGGGCTGCTCGGCCTGCTCGGCGCGGGGCTGCTGGGGGTCGGCTACCGGCGCGCCAGCGCGTCGGCCGGTCGGACTGATCCCGACGCCGACCTCGCGTTCGGCCGCCTCGACAGGCTCGGCGGCGGCCCGGTCACCGAGACGTACCGCAAGCGGGTCCGGACGCCCGACGGCCCGGCGCTGGTCGCCGAGACGCGAGTTCGCGAGGGCGTCGATGCCGAGACCCGCCGGGCGGTCGCGCGGGCTGTCGAGCGGTGGGCCGAGCTATCGGGGCCGGTCGACGGCGTCCTCCCGATCCTGGACTACGGGATCGGCGGAGACGGCGACTACGGCGAGGGCGACCCGGTTCCGTGGTTCGAGACCCCCTTCGCGGCGGGCGGGTCGCTGGCCGACGCGTGGCCGGTCGCCGCCCGCGAGCGCGTCGAGGTCGCCTCGGCGGTGGCCCGGACGCTCCACGCCGCCCACCGCGAGGGCGTCGCGCACGACCGGCTCGCGCCCCGGCACGTCTTCCGCGGCGCGGGCGACGACATTCGTGGCGCGGCGGAGGTAACCAGCGACTCCGTCGTCGCCGGTGGCACCGGAAGCGGAGGAACCGAGGTGTTCGTCGGCGGCTGGTTCCTCGCCGACGCGCTGGCCGGAAGCAGCGACGAGCGCGATCCCTACGCGCCGCCGGAGAGACCGGGAGGGACGGCCGCCGAAGGCTTCGAAGGCGGTGCGCCGGCGGGCGTCACCTGCGACGTCTACCGCGTCGGCGCGCTGGCCTACCACCTGCTCGCTGGCGCGGTGCCCGAGCCGGACCCCGAGCCCGCGAGCGGCCGGAATCCCCGCCTCTCGGCGGACCTCGACGACGTGCTCGCCCGGGCGCTGGCGGCCGACCCGGCCGACCGCCACGAGTCGGCGCTGGCGTTCGACGACGCGTTCCGGTGGGCCGCGCTCGACCGCTAGCGCGTCCGGACCGCGAGGTAGCACGCCGCGACGACGAGGCAGCCGACGCCCGAGAAGAAGGTGGTCGCGCCCCACGCCAGCGGGGCGAGCGACCGGCCGCGCGAGCGCCGGGAGCTCCGGCGGCGGGCGTCGGCGTACACCAGCACGGCGAGCGCCAGCGGCGCGAGCAGGGCCGCGGCGCCGACCGCGAGCGAGTCGACCGTCGGGACGAGCGCGGGAGCGGGTAGGGGCACGGGCCCTGTCTTCCCGCGCACGTCCCATTGTTATGCGCCGATTACCGCCGGAATCAAACAGTTGGCGTTCCAACCGGTCGGCGGTCGAGCCCTCAGTAGTCGCCGAGCTGGGACTGGCCGCCCGAGCCGCCGTCGGCCATCGCCGCGGCCTTGTCGAGGGCGGCGTCGAGGGTCTCCTCCTGGCTGCTGTCGTAGAGGGTCGCCGCGGGGTGGACGCAGATGAGGAGGTCCCGGACCCCGCCGCCTAGCTCGACCTGCTCGACGCCGCCGGCCTCCTTGGTGACCGCGACGTCGCGGTCGAGCAGGTGCTCGCTCGGGACCTTCCCGAGGGTGACGATCACCTCGGGGTCGACCTGCTCGATCTCGCTCTCGAGGTAGGGCCAGCAGTTCTCCAGCTCCTCGGTGGTCGGGTCGCGGTTCTCGGGCGGGCGACACCGCACGCAGTTGGTGATGCGCACGTCCTCGCGGGCCAGTCCCCGGTCGCGCAGCTTCTCGTCGAGGATGGTGCCGCTCCGGCCGACGAACGGCTCGCCCTGCTGGTCCTCCTGCTCGCCCGGCCCCTCGCCGACGAACAGCAGGTCGGCGTCGGCCGGGCCGGTGCCGTTGACGATCTGGCTCCGGCTGTCGACGAGCTCGGGACAGCGCGTGCACTCGGTGACCTCCAGGCCGTCCATTTCTCCCATGCGTGAGGCCACGGGTCGGTGGTATTAAGACTCGGCGGCCTCGGCTCGGCGCGACGGGCGAGCGCGTCCCGGTCGGATCCTCAGCAGCCCGGCGGTTCGACGGGGCGCGACGGCGGCTCGCCGGCCGGCACGCCGAGGAAGACGATGTACGCCGTCGCCGGCTCGGTGTCGCTCGCGTTCGCCACGAGATCGGCGTGCTGTCCGGTGACGGCGGCCGCCTCGCCCGCCGCGTAGGTGCGGGTGACACACCCGTCCCCGAAGGTGACGTCGACCTCGCCCTCGACGACGACGGCGATCGCCGGTCCCCTGTCGACGTGCCAGCCGCTCGTCCCGCCCGGTTCGAGGCGCGCTCTGACGATCACGACACTCGATGCGTCGGGAAGGACCGCCAGTTCCGCGGCGCCGTCCCGGTAGGCGACGCCGTACGCCGCGGCCACGTCGTCGGGGAAGGTCGCGTGCGGCGCGATCACCTCCGCCTCGAACCCCTCCGCCTGGTTGCGTTCGGCCCCGATGCTCTCCGCCCGGCCGGGCCGGGCTCCGTCGTTCTCGGCGCCGTCGGCAGCCGCGACGCCACCGCCCGCCGAGAGCGCGGCACCGGCGCCGAGCGCTTTCAACAGCGGGCGTCGCCCGATTCCGGGGCGGTCGTCGCTCGCTCGGTCCGCGGGTGCCTGTGTCGATGCGTCGTACCGGTCCCGACCGGTCTCCCTGCCGTCGTCCTTTCGTGTTGCCATAGTTCCCCACCCGTTCTCCTTCCGGAGAACTGCTGTCGACCTCGGGAACTCGTTCGTTCCGGGGGTCGCGGTAGTTACGACCCCGCGAAGGAAGTAGCTACCCGGTGACAGGCCGGTAGCCGCTGCCGACCGTGCAGACGCTGCAGGATGTCCAGCCGCTGCACGTGGCCGGACTCACTCGTCGCCACCCCTTCGCAGGTCGTCGCCCGCCCGGGCCGCCAGCCGCGCGACGCGGAGCGGTTCGGGTCGGCCGCCCTCGGGCGTGAAGGCCCGGACCGCGTCGCGGGCCTCGCCGGCGTCGACGCCGACCGAGCGAACGAAGACGGTCTGGTCGTTGACCGACAGTCGCTCTCTCGGCGGCTGGCGCTCGAGGACGTCCGTGCGCCGCTCCAGCGCCTCCCCGTCGAACTCGGCCTCCAGCGCCGCGACCAGCCCCGGGCTCTCCTCGAAGGTGACGGAGACGACGGGCCGGTCGGTCGCCTCGTGGACTCGGTGGAGGTCGACGACGTTGTACCACGCCAGCGCGATGCCGGCGACGAAGACGTACCGCACGTCCTCGCGGTCCAGCGCGGAGAAGAGGTCGGCTATCGCGTCGGTGGCGTCGAGCCCGCCGACGGTGCAGGTCTCGAAGGCGAAACCGTCGGCGACGCGGCTCGCCCGAGTGACGGCGCCCGCGAGCGTGCTACGACGTTCCCGGTAGGACTCGGCGACGCCCAGCGCGCGGACGCCAGGCTTCACGGCTTACGTCTCTTCCTGGTCGTCGTCCTTGATGTCCTGGAGGCGGTCGATGAGCTCGTCGTTCGAGGCCCCGATCTCGAAGTCGACGGTACCCTCGTGGGAGTTCTCTTCGGTGTCGACGCCGCTGTCGTCGTCGAGATCGGCGTCGTACTCCTGGTTGTCCTGTTCGGACTCGTCGTAGCTCCCAAATCCCATGTGCACGAGAATGTAGGACCTTCGACCACTAAAGTCCCCCGCCGCCCGTCAGCGTTTTGAGGGGTGGCGCCGAACAGCCCGGCATGTCAGTCCACAACGTCACCGCAGAGGCGGAGACGTTCACCTGCAACGCCTACCTCGCGGAGGGCGAGCGGACCGTGCTGGTCGACGCCGGGAGCATGCCCGGCGTCGTCGACGCCGTCGCCAACTACGTCGACGACGTGGACGCGGTGGCGCTGACCCACCAGCACGGCGACCACGTCGCCGAGCTCGACGCGGTGCTCGACGCCTACGACGCGGAGCTGCTGTGCTACGGCGACCACCAGCGCCGGACCCGGAAGCTCGAGGACGGCGACACCCTCACCATCGGCGACGAGGAGTTCGAGGCGGTGTACTCGCCGGGCCACGCCGACGACCACCTGGCGTTCGTCTCCGACTCGACCATCTTCAGCGGCGACGTCGTGGTGTACAGCGACGGGGCGTTCGACGACGGGAGCTTCGGCCGGACCGACACGGCGGGCCAGTCCCGCGAGCGCGAGATCGAGAGCATCCGGCGGATCCTGAACCGCCTGCCCGCGGGCGTCGAGCACATGTACGCCGGCCACGGCGACGAGTTCCACGGCGACGTCCGCGCGGTCGTCGAACGCGCCCTCGAGCGCGCCGAGCGCCGCGAGCCCAAGTACCCCGAGGAGTAGTTCCGCGACGCGGAACCGACAGTCGTTTTACCCTTCGACGCGCCCGTCCGAGTCCCGACAGATGAAGGCCCAGGAGAAGGTCGCGGCGTTCTTCGCCGAGCACGACATCGAGGGCGAACCGGCCTACCAGATACTCGACCTCGCCTCTGAGGTCGGCGAGATCGCCAAGGACGCGGCCGCCTCGACCGACTACGGCGCGGCGCCCGACGGGCTCGACGTGAAGTCCGACGAGTTCGGCGACGCGCTGTTCTCGCTGCTGGCGGTCGCCGAGTCGCTGGACGTCGACGCCGACGAGGCGCTGGACGAGGCGCTGGCGAAGTACGAGGCCCGCATCGAGGAGACCGGCGACCCGGGGTCGGGCGAGTAGGACGGCGTCGGACGCCGGAACGCGGCTCAGCTCTTCCCGTAGTCGAGCCACGGGAGCAGCAGCGCCAGCCACAGCGCGATGGCCGCGCCGGACTGGTCTCGAACTGCGGAGAGACGGGGTCAGTGAGAGACGAAGTCGACGACAGCACGGCGCTAGCCACTGCCGTCAGCTGTGTCCCGCACGGCACCGCACTGCGACAGCCTCACGCCTCCCCGGCCTCCCCGCTCGCTGCGCTCGCTCGTCCACCGTCGGAGGCACGCTCCGACGAGCCTTCGGTCACTTCGTTCCCGAAGACCTCGCGCAGTGAGGGCGGGGTCACGAGGGCCGCGCCAGCGCGCGCCGGGTGTCAAGTACAATCTCGCGCCGGGCAAAGCCCGGTTCGCGCCCTCACTCCCCGTCCTCGCTCATCTCGTCCTCCCAGTAGTCCACCGTCGCGTCCGCCGGGAAGTAGCCGGAGATATCGCGCTCGTCCGAGTCGCCGCCGGGCGGCGCGCCGGCGAAGACGCCCACCTTGTCGGAGTCGGGGTACCGGGTCACGTCCGGGTCGCGCATGGTCGAGACTGCCAGGTAGCGCACCGGTTCGTCGCCGTCGTTCCGGAGCGCGTGGGCGCCCTCCTCGCCCGCTGGAAACGCAGCGTAGTCGCCGGCCGAGACGGTCGTCTCGCCGTCGGGCGTCCGGAGCGTGGCCTCGCCCGACAGGACGTACAGCGCCTCCTCGTTGCCGGCGTGCCAGTGGTAGGGCCAGGCCTCCTTGCCGGGCGGGACCTCGTAGAGGCTGCAGCCCAGCCGCTCGCTGCCGGCGGCCTCTCCGAGCTGCTTCCGCCGGAAGGCGTGCTCGCCGCGCTCGGTGGTCGACCACTCGCGGTCCCCGGCGGTGACGATACGCTTCTCGGTGGCTCGTTCGTCGTCGGTCGTCTCGGCGTCAGTCGTCTCGGCGGGAGTGTCGTCGGCGTCCTCGGTGCCGTCGTCGGGGCTCGCCATACCGGCCGTTCCCGGCGCGCGGAGAAGTAGCTAGTCGGCGCGGCGATACTGAAAAGACCGCTGGAGACCGGCGGACCGCGATCAGGCGTTGCGCGGCTCCTTGCTCTTGGGCCGGAGCTTGCTGTAGCCGCACTTCCGGCAGTTGTCGGCGCCCTTGGGGTTGCGGGCGTTGCACCGCATGCAGATCATCTTGTCGAGCGTCCGCGCCTCCGCTTTCTCGAAGCTGGCCATACCGACCGGTTGGCCGCCGGGCCATTTAAGTCTTGCAGAGTCACGCCGAGCGCGGTCGTGCGGGGCGCGTGACCTCTCGGCCGGCGTCGAAAAGCTATACCCGTCGACCCGATGTTGACCGGTAGCATGAACCGCGCCACCGGCCGGGTCGCCGCGGCGCTCGTGGTCGGCGCCCTGCTCGTCGCCTCGGTCGCGGCGGCGATTTCGCCGGGCGTCGCGGGCGATCCGGCGAGCGCAGCGCCGGACGGCGCAGAACCGGACGGCGACGTCGCGGAGCAGGTCCTCGCCGAGGGCCGTCCGGCGGTTCCCGTCGAGGGCTGCACGGTCATCGCGGAACCGGGCCGGTACGTCCTCACCCGGGACGTGACGAACCCACGGGTCGAGACCTGCATCGCCGTCCGGGCCGACGACGTGACGCTGGACGGGGCGGGCCACGCCGTGGACGGGGGCCGCCTGGGGCAGGCGACCGCGGGCGTGTCGGTCGCGCCCGGCGCGGCGAACGTCACCGTCCGGGACCTGACCGTCTCGCGCTGGGCGTTCGGTATCCGATACGACGGCGTCACCGGCGGCGAGATCGCGAACGTGACCGCCCGGTTCGCCGCCGACGGAATCCACGTCCGCGACTCCCGGGACGTCGTCGTCCGGTCGGCGACCGCCGAGCACAACTTCGTCGGCGTGGCGGTCGGCCGGTCCGAGCGCGTCGCCGTCGCGGACACCGCCGCCCGCTGGAACGCGATCCACGGCGTCTCGCTCGCCGCGGCGACCGACGTCGCGCTCTCGAACGTCACCGCCGCGAGCAACGAGGTCGGCCTCGGTGTCTTCCGGGCGGTGGACGTCGCCGGCCGGGACGTGACGGCGGTCTCGAACCGCATGACTGGCGTCGAGTTGACGGGGGTCGCGGAGGGCCGAGTCGCGAACGCCACGGTCCGGGGCGGCGCCGGCGAGGCGTTCGTCCGGACGCCGCGCGGGTTCGTCGCGGTGGACGCGATCGACGTGGCGCTGGCCCGGACCCGCGACAGCCGGGTCGGGAGCCTCGCGGTCGGCCCGGACTGGTCGGTGTCGCTCGGCGCGCGGACGGTCAACACCTCGGTCACCGTGCTCGCCGACGGGACCGAGGCGGTCTCGCTCTCCGGGTCGGGCGTCGTCGTCTCGTCGGCCGCGGCACCGCCGCCCCCGCCGGACCGGGAGGCGCTCGGGCCGGCCGTCCGGGCGGAGGCGACCGCGCCGGACGCGACGCTCGCGCTGGCGGTCGAGTACGCCGACGTCGCCCTCGGGGTCGAAGACGTCGCGGAGGCGACCCTCGGTCTCTGGCGGTACGACGGCGGAGAGTGGGCGCCGGTCGCCGGCGGGCGCGCGGACGCCGACCGGAACCTGGTCCGGGCGACCGTGACCGACTTCTCGGTGTTCGCGGTGCTGGGCGAGCGGACCGCCGCTGTCGGCGACGCTACCCCCTCGGATTCGGCCGCGATCAACGGCTCCGGAGCGACCGGCGGTCCCGGCTCCTCGGACGAGCCCGACCCGTCGATGTGAGCCGGCGACCGGGCGGCGACAAGCCATAACTGGCCCTCCGTCGACCACTGGGCCATGTCCGACGGACGCGCCGCCGCGCTGCTCGCGCTCGCAGTCGCCCTCGGCGTCGTCGCCCCCGCGGGGGCGGTCGGCTCCGCAGGAGCGGCCAGTCACGGCGGAGGGGCCACCCCAGCAGAAGCGCAGACCGCAGCCACCGGCGTCACCGAGATCACCGGCTGCACCGCCATCACGTCGCCCGGCGTGTACGCGCTGGCGGGGGACGTGACCAACGCCTCGCCGGATCGCCCGCGGACCGGCCTCGGCGCCTGCATCGCCGTCCGGACCGACGACGTGACGCTCCGGGGCGGCGGCCACGTCGTCGCGGCGGGGCCGAACGGCGCGCCGGGCGCGGTCGGCGTGCTGGTCGGCGGGCGCGAGCGCCGGGCGAACGTCACGGTCCGGAACCTCGCGACGACCCGGTGGGGCGCCGGGGTCGCCGTGCTGGGGACGACCGGCGCGACGCTCCGGAACGTCTCGGCCCGCAACAACCTCGGCGACGGCGTCTTCGTCGAGAACGCGCCCGGCGTCGAACTCCGGAGCGGGACCGTCACCGGCAGCAACACCGGCGTGTTCGTCCGCGGCGCGCCGGACGCCCGCCTCGCGGGACTGAACGTCACCGACAACCTCGTCGGCGTCTCGGTCCGGAACGCCGACGGTGCGACGGTCGAGGACGTCCGGGTCGCCGGGAGCTCGCAGTACGGCCTCGGCGTCTTCGCCTCGGCGAACGTCACGGTGACCGACGCGACGTTCCGCGACGACGGCTTCGCGCACGTCGTCCTCTCTCGCGCCGACGGGGCCGCCCTGCGGAACCTCACGATAGGACCCGAGTCGGGAACGCGACCGGGGTCGGGAGGCACACCGGCCGCGCCCGCGACCGACACGGTCGGCGTCTACCTCGACGCCTCGACCGGCGTCCGCCTCGCCGACGTCTCGGTGGCCGACGCGCCGGGGACGGCGATCTACGCGGCCGGGAACTCGACCGCGGTCGGCGAGCGCGTCCGCCTCGGCGGGACCCGCCTGGGCTTCGAGCTCCGGGACGTCGCGCTCGACCCGGCGGCCGGGGTCCCGCCGCTCCCGCTCACCGAGCGCCAGGTCGTCGGCGAGCCGCTGCGCGCGGTGCCCACCGGCGAGGGGGCCCGGCTGTCGCTGTCGCTTCGATACGACGAGGCAGCGGTGGACCGCGCGAGCACGACCGAGGAGACGCTGTCGCTCTGGCGGTTCGACGCCGGCGAGGGGTGGCGGCGGGCGGCGTCGGCGGTCGACGCCGAGGCGGACGTCGCGAGCGCGGCGTTCGGGAACCTGAGCGAGAACGGCACGGTGGTCGCGCTCGTCGGCGAGGGACTCGCGGAGTCGGGGAGTGGAGAAGCAGGCGCCACAGAATCAGGGAACGCGACGGCGACCGCGTAGCTACGAGTCGCCGTCGGCCCGGGCCTGCTCCTCGCCGGCGTCGAGGTACTCCTGCTGGACCGCGACCACCTCGGTCGAGTCCTCGCAGTCGGCGTACCGCCGGAGGGGCTCGGCGTTGAGTTCGAGGAACGTCTCGCCCCACGTGAACTTCGAGAGGATCTGCTCGGCCTGCTCGCGCTCGCCCAGAATCGCGAGCGCCCCGGCGAACGCCTCGACGGTGTTGAGCCGGAACGGCCTGCCGTAGTTGACGGGGTTGGCCGCCACGAGGAACGGGAGCGCCCGGTGGACGCCGGGCATCTCGAACAGCGCCCGCTCGGCGGTCTCCCACGAGCAGTCGAGCGCGACCAGCCGGTCGGTCTCGGCGCGGTCGGCCGGCGACAGGGCCCGCTCGGCGTGGGGGTTGAGCACGATGCCGTAGGGCGTCGCCCCGGCGCTCCGGTGGAGCTCGGCGAGGTCGAACCGCGCGAGCTTCCGGGCGGTGCACTTCTCGGGGTCGTCGTCGCCCTCGTAGCGGACGTGGAGGTTCACTTTGTCGGTCGGAGGTTGGTGGCTGGCGGTGAAAAGTGACTCGTTCGGAGGGAGGTTCGCCCGAAAGGAGTCGATTACGACAGGGTAGCTGCGATTTCATTTCCGAAAGCCCCCGGTCGCTCGCGGTCGCTGGCCGACATATCCACGCCGCTCCACACAGTCCGGCGTGGATAGAGGTCGGCCAGACGACTAAATTGAACGCGAGCGACCGGCCCCTTGCAGTCCCGCTCGGGGATCTGGTTGGCCGGTCGTCGCTCGGTGGACTGGTCCACCCGGCGTGCGCTGGCGTCTCGGCGAGCGGAGCGAGCGTGACCGCCAGCCCGCGGGAGCTTTCGAGGAAGAAGACACGCGATCAGCAGTCAACGTGGCGATACAGAGGTCCGAGAGCTCCTACCTTGACGTCACTCGTAGGCGGGGATTCCAGTGAGGTCCTCACCGAGGATGAGGGTGTGGATGTCGTGAGTGCCCTCGTAGGTGTAGACCGTCTCCATGTTGGCCATGTGGCGCATCGGCGAGTAGTCCGTGGTGATCCCGTTCCCACCTAACATCTCGCGGGCCACCCGGGCCTGGTCGCGGGCCATCCGGACGTTGTTGCGCTTGGCCATCGAGACGTGCTGGGGGCGCAGGTCCCCGCGTTCCTTCAGCTCGGCCAGCCGGTGAGCCAGCAGTTGACTCGTCGTGATCTGGGTGGCCATCTCGGCGAGCTTCTGCTGCTGCATCTGGAAGCGCGCGATTGGGCCGCCGAACTGGTCGCGCTCGGTGGCGTACTCCCGGGCCGTCTCGAAGCAGTCGCGGGCCGCGCCGACCGCGCCCCACGCGATGCCGTACCGGGCCTGCGTGAGACACGACAGCGGACCCTTCATCCCCTCGACGCCCGGCAGTACCGCATCCTCCGGGACGTACACGTCGTTGAGCCCGATCTCGCCCGTGACGGAGGCCCGCATCGAGAGCTTCTCGTCGATCTTGTTGGTCGTCACGCCGTCTCGGTCGGTCTCGACCAGGAATCCGCGGACGGGATCGTCCTCGGCCGAGCGGTCACGGGCCCAGACGACCGCGACGTCCGCGATGGGCGAGTTGGTGATCCAGGTCTTCGAGCCGTTCAGCACGTACTCGCCGGCGTCCTTCTCCGCGGTGGTACCGCTCCGTTCCGAGGCGCTCCGCGCCTCGCGCTTCTCCGCGTACGTCTCCATCCCCGAGGGGTTCGAGCCGTGCTCGGGTTCGGTGAGCCCGAAACAGCCCACGAGTTCGCCCTGGCCGAGGCCGGGGAGCCAGCGCTCCTTCTGCTCGTCGCTGCCGTAGGCGTGGATGGGGTACATCACCAGCGCGCCCTGGACGGAGGCCATCGACCGGATGCCCGAGTCGCCGGCCTCCAGCTCCTGCATCAGCAGGCCGTAGGCGGTCTCGCTGACGTTCGGCGAGCCGTACCCCTCCAGGTTCGGCGCGTAGAAGCCCAGTTCGCCCATCTCGGGGATGAGCTCTGTCGGGAACGTGCCCTCCTCGAAGTGGTCGCCGATGTCGGGTCTGACTCGCTCGTCGACGAACTCCCGGGCGGTGTCCCGGATCATCCGCTCCTCCTCGTCGAGGTCGGCCTCGAGTGAGACGTAGTCCAGCATGCCGGGACCTGCGTCGGGAACCGTGAAAAGAGCACCTACTCGCGGGTATCGTGTGGCGCGCGAAGAAACAGAATTCGGCTCCGGTCCGGGCCAGCGGACGGCGTCGGCGTCCCCGCGGTCGCGGCCGATCTCAGAGCTGGACGTTGTCGTCGCGGCTCGCCGCGATGTCGAGGTACGCGTCGGCCTGCTCGGCGTAGGGCCCGCGCGCGACCACGTCGTCGGCCTCGTCGTACTCGACCAGGCCCATCGTCGCCAGCTTCGGCAGCTGGGAGTGGCGCAGCGAGGTGAACACCCGCTGGCAGTGCTCCTCGGACACCAGGTCGATGGGCTTGCCGGTCTCCCACGCCGCCACCGTGTCGACCAGCTCCCGGAGGTCGAGGTGGTCCTCGGCCTCCCGGAGCGCGATCAGGACGTACCGGCTGCGCTTGGAGGCCAGCGCGTCGAAGACGTTGTCCTGGGACAGCGGCGGTACGTCGAAGTCGGGCTGGCGCGGGGACGGCCGGGGCGCCGCCGTGCGTCCGTTACTGTCGGCTAAGTCATCGTTCATTGACGCAAGATAGACCGCGAACCGGGGTGTCTCTGCTGGCTCACTAGTAATGCAATTTAAGTACGGATTCCGCAAAACAGCGGGACTGCGGCGACCCCCGATTCGCGTGTTCCGGCGAGCAACAGATAACTACGCCGAGACCGCACCGCTCTCGCCGCCCGACTCGGTCTCCCGCACCTCGCGGACGAACTCGCAGAAGTTCTCGAAGACGAGCTTGGCCTCGCAGGCCGCCCGGTAGTTCTCCTCGGTGATGCCCGAGAGCACCGCCGCCAGGCGGTCGTCGTCGAGGTCCTTGCCCTTCGTGACCCGCTCGGCGGTCTCGGGGTCGTACTCGGGGTGGAACTGGACGCCGAACGCCCGGTCCTTCCGGAAGCCGTGGACGCCGTAGTCGTTGGTCGCGATCTCCTCGGCGCCCGGCGGGAGCTCGACCACGGCGTCCGAGTGGGTCGTGAAGGCGGTGAACCGCTCGTCGACCCCGTCGAACAGCCGCGAGTCGCCGGTGTGCTCGACCTCGCGGTAGCCGATCTCGTACTCGCCCATGTCGGCGACCTCGCCGCCGAGCACGTCCGCGAGCAGCTGGTGGCCCCAGCAGACGCCGAGGCAGGGCAGTCCCGCGTCGATGGCCTCTCGCACCCACGCCTTGGTGGGCGGAATCCACTCCTCGTCCCAGTAGACCGACGAGCGGGACCCCGAGACCACGACCCCGTCGAAGTCGAGGGTCTCGGGCAGCTCGCCGCCCGTCGCGTCGAACTCCACCAGGTCGGCGTCCAACTCCCGCCGGAAGTTCCGCCGGGTGTCGGTGCCGTCGTGGGCGGCGTTCAGGAACGCGATTCGCAGTCGACTCATCACTCGACTCAATACACCCCGTGGTCAAAAGGCGTTCCGCCGTGGGGAGTTCTGCCGGTATCGACGACTCGCCGCGACCACGGGTGTCCGGAGATCTGACCGATGTCAGCGTTTTTCCGCCCAGCGGTCGTAGGCGGTGTTCCCGTGACCGACGAACACGACATTACCGAGGTCGGCGAACGCGAGGCGCACGTCCATCACCGGAGCATCTTCGAGAACGACGACGCCGACCCGTCGACCGAGTTAGTCACGGTCGTCGCGGAGCTCAAGGGCGTCGCACAGGAGGAGCTCGATCCGCTGTACTCGTGGGCCGACAGTCTGGTGCAGGACCTCTACTCCTCGCCGCCGCCCGCCGAGGCCCAGGCCGTCGTCGAGTTCAGCTACGAGGGGTATCGAGTCACGCTCTACCAGGACGGCCACGCCGTCTTCACTGCTCGGTCCACTTCGTCGTGAGAGAGACGGTCGAACGAACGCGGAAAGGCAGTCCCGCAGTGCCGAGTCGTTCGCAACCTACTCCGTCGTGTTCTTCCTCCCGACTGTCGACGCCGCGACGCCGACCTGGTCGCCGATCGTCTCGGTGCTGGTTCCCCGGGAGTCCTGCTGGAGCAGGTGGAGGATCCGGCGGTCGACGTCGTCGAGTTCGTAGGACCCCATACGGGGTACGTCCGTCCGGAGCCCCGAGGGAGTACTGACGCGACCGCTGCCGGGAACGATAGCACGCGGTCAGTCGTATCCGTGCACAACCTCTTTGGGCTGTGTCGAGTAGAACAGGCCGATGAGCAAGGCCCAGGCCCTCTACGACCTCCTCACCGACGGCGAGGAGCTCACCATCGTCTGCCACAACAACCCCGACCCGGACTGCCTGGCGAGCGCGCTCGCGCTCGGGCGCATCGCCGCCGAGGCCGGCATCGACGAGCGCCGCATCCTCTACAGCGGCGACATCTCCCACCAGCAGAGCCGGGCGTTCGTCAACCTGCTCGAACTCGACCTCACCCAGTTCGACCCCGCGAGCGTCCGGGACCGGGCCGAGAACAGCCTCGTGGCGTTCGTCGACCACTCGGTGCCGGGCGTGAACAACGAGGTGCCCGAGGACGTCCCCATCGACATCGTCGTCGACCACCACCCGGCCGAGGGCATCGCGGCCCGGTTCGTCGACCACCGGGAGGCGGCGGGCGCGACCGCGACCATCATGACCGAGTACGTCGACGCGCTCGACGTCGAGTTCGACGACGTGCTGGCGACCGGGCTGCTGTTCGCCATCCGGCGGGAGACGCTGGGGTTCCTCCGGGGCGTGACCCGCGAGGAGTACGGCGCGGCCCAGATACTCCACGACCACGCCGACCTGGACATGCTCCGGCGGCTCTCGACGCCCGCGGTCAGCGGCGCGACGGTCGACGCCATCGCCGACGCGGTCGACAACCGGGTCGTCCGCGGGTCGGTGCTCATCTCCCACGTCGGCCGGACCAGCGAGCGCGACGCGCTCCCCCAGGCCGCCGACTACCTCGCCACGCTGGAGGGCGTCGAGACCGCCATCGTCTTCGGCATCGTCGGCGACGAGATCGAGCTCAGCGCGCGCTCAACCGACACCCGGGTCCACATCGGCAACGCGCTCCACGACATCTTCGACGACGTGGGCAGCGCCGGCGGCCACCGCGAGATGGCGGGCGGCCAGGTCCCGCTCGGGGTGTTCGCCGACCTGACCGCCGACGGGACCGACGCCGAACTGGTCGACATCGTGGTGAAGGTGATCACGAACCGGCTCATCGCGGGGCTCAAGCTCGGCGACGAGGGCGGCGAGTCCGGGGGCGGGAGCGACGGATCGTAGGGGAGTCCGGCGCGGACCCGGGCCGGCAAGCAGGTCGGCCCCGAACCCTCACTCCTTGTCGATGCGCTCCTCGCCCGAGAGGTCCCGCCGGAGCGCCGCCCGGTCGAGTTCGCCGGTCGCGCGCCGCGGGAGCGACTCGACCCGGGTGAGCTCCCGGACCGCCACCTCGTCGGGCAGTTCCGCGGCGAGGTCGTCCCGGAGCTCGCCGGGGTCGGCGTCGCCGACGAACGCCGCCAGCGCGCCCTGCTCGGCGGGCACCACGCCGACCGCGGTCACGCCGTCGCGGGCCTCCAGCGCGCGCTCGGCCCGCCGGGGGTGGACCCGGGCCGACGCCGACTCGAACCCCTCGCGCGCCGGCCCGAGGAGGTAGTAGTCGCCGCCCTGGCGGACCGCGAGGTCGCCGGTCGGTACCCACTCCGGGAAGGGGTCGGTGTCCCGGTCGTCGCCACCGTCCCCGTCCTCGCCGTCCGCGTCCCCCCGCAGATACCCCCGCGGCGTCACGGGCCCGCGGAACCGGAGCTCGCCGACCTCGCCCTCGGGGACCGGCTCGCCGCCCTCGTCGGCCAGCCGGACCTCGCAGTCGGGGAACGGCCGGCCCACGCGGTCGGGGTCGGCGGGGTCGCTCTCGGCGCCGTCGACGTCCCCACCGCCGCTCTCCGGCGGACAGTAGAGGTTGTTCGGACCGGTCTCGGCCCGGCCGTAGGTCCGGACCACGGGCGCCTCCCGGGCCAGCGTCTCGCGGACGTCCGCGGGCAGCGCCGACCGGCTGCCCGCCCAGCCGACGCTCCCGAAGTCGGTCGACGCGAACGCCTCGCTCTCGACCAGTTCGCGGTACTCGGTCGCCCCGGCGAACAGGGCGGTCGCGCCCTCCTCGTCGACGGCTGCGAGCGCGTCGTCGGGGTCGAACGCCCGGAGCACGACGACCCGGCCGCCGACGTAGAGCAGCGGCAGGGCGAGCCGGAGGAGCCCGTCGGCGTCCGAGAACGGCAGCATCGCGGGCGCGCAGTCGCCCCGGCCGAGCCCCCACGCCGCGGTCGCGGTGACGCAGTTCCACTCGACCGCCCGCGCCGGCAGGTCGACCACCCGCGGCGCGGTCGGCGGGTCCTCGTTCAGCGACTCGCCGGGTCGGTTCCTGCCCGGATCTTCGCCGACCGCGGGCCGGTCGGCCTCGTCCTTCGCGTGGATGTACGCCAGCGAGTCCTCGGGGCCTGGGTCGACCCGCTCGTAGTCGGCACCGTCGCTCCGGCCCAGTTCCTCGAAGGTGTGGGTCAGGTCGTCGGGGAGCTCCCGGACCAGGTCGCGCTGGGCCGCCTCGTGGACCACCGCCGCGGGGTCGACGGTCTCCAGCGGCTCCTCGACGGTCGCGGGGGTGAGCCGGTACGAGATCGGGGCGAATACTGCGCCGAGCCGCCTCGCGGCGAAGAACAGCGCCAGCGTCTCGACCCGGTTGCGCGAGAGCACCGCCACCGGGTCGCCGGGCCCCACGCCGAGCGCGGCGAGCCGGCGGGCCATCGCGTCGGCCTCGGATTCGAGGTCGGCGTAGCCGACCCGCCGGTCGGCGCTCGCGTCGACGATCGCGGTTCGGTCCCCCCAGAGCGCGGCCCGGCGTTCGAGCGAGAGCGTCATGGCGAGTGGTTCGTGGTCGCCGGATGTAGGCGTTGTTGCGGCGTCGACTCTAGCTACCTAGAGCTGCCAGCCCGCCGCCGGATTTCAGTACTAAGCGTCTATCTCCATCGCGGTACTCCGCCGAGAGGTGACTGTGATGATGGAACACGACCGCATCGCAGATTGCATCGCCATCGCGCTGGTCCTGTTCGGACTCGCACTCGCGAGTGCCGGAGCCGGGACGTTCGGTGTCGCCGCGGCACCGCCGCAGGCGGACGCCGACCAGACCGCCGGGAGACTCACCGACGGCGGGACGCGATTCGACTTCCCGATAGACAACGTCACCGCCGGCGTCCACGTGTCGCTGTTCGCGTTTCCGATTAACAACGCGACCCTCGCGTCGGGGTCAGTCGAGATCCCGTCCGACCTGTCGTGGGCACGGGGGGCAGTTCTACTCGCGCTCGGGCAGGATATGGACCCGTATTGACAATCATGACTGGAGACGACGCAACCGGTAACCTGCGGGTGGCGTCGACGCGAGCACCGAGGGCCGGCGATCCGGATATCGTCCTGACGAGAGACGGTGGTGCCCGCACGGAGTTGCAGCGCGTGAAGCTCGCGGCGGTAGTCGTACTCCTCGTCGCCGAGGCCCTCGTCGCGCTCGCCGTCCTCGCGATGGTCCTGGGGTAGCGTCCCAGCGGAAGGGCATCTCGAACGCCGAAGCGCCGGGATCGGTCAGTCCTCGGCGTGTTCGGTCAGGAAGCCGACGACGTCGTCGTTGACCGCCTTCGAGCGCTCGACGAAGAAGAGGTGCTCGCCGGGGAACGTCCGGAGTTCGCCCTTCGGGAGCCGGTCGGCCAGCAGGCGGCCGTTCTCGACCGGGACCACCCGGTCGTCCTCGCCGTGGAGCACGAGCGCCGGCATCGCAATCTCGTAGAGGCGGTCGCTGACGTCGAAGTCGGCTATCGCCTCGAAGTGGGCCCGCTGGGACTCGGGGTCGGCGTCCTCCTCGCGTCGCCACGCGATGATCCGGTCGACCAGGTCGTCGGTCTCCAGCAGCTCGTCGCCGGCGACCGGTTCGAGCGACCGCCGGAGCGAGTCGGGGTCGTCGGGGCTGGCCAGCAGTCGCTCCCGGACGTCGTCGGGGACGGGGCTCGCCCGGGGACCGCCGGGCGAGGTGCCCAGCAGCGTCAGCGTCCGGGCCCGGGAGAAGTCCAGCGCGTACTGCAGCGCCACCATCCCGCCCAGCCCCGCGCCGACCAGGTGGGCCGTGCGGGCGCCGTAGTCGGCCAGGACGGCCTCGACGTCGGCGGCCAGGTCGGCGACGGCGTAGGAGTCCCCGGCGTCGGAGCCGCCGGTGCCCCGGGTGCTCGGGACCAGCACCTCGAAGGGGCCGGCCAGCGCGGGGAACTGCCAGCTCCACTGCCAGGGGCCGTAGCCCGCGTCGGCCAGCAGCACGACCGGCGCGTCGCCGACCGACCCCTCGTCGTCGCTGACCTCGTAGTGGACGGAGACGCCGGCGTTGTCCGCGGAAGGCATGGCCGGGGGTTCGGGGCCGGGGCGTTTCAACGCGGCGGTTCGGCGGTCGCGGTTGGGTAGGGGACTCGGGTCGGTCCCCGGTCCGGAATCAGAGCCGCTCGACGTCGACGACGTCCGCCGACCCGTCGACGACGGCCCGGAGCCGGTCGCCCGCGGCCTCGACGGTCACGGCGACCCGCCAGGGGTCGGTGTCGAGGAGTTCGGTGTGGTCGTCCGACGAGACGAACGCCAGGTCCCAGACGGGCCGGGCCGAGAGGTCGACGCCCCGGTCGTAGCAGAACGACACCACCGCGGGGTGGTCGAGCAGGTGCTCGCCGGCCCGGGTGTAGTGGAACGCGCCGCAGTGGTCGCACGCTTGCCGGACCAGCACCTCGTTCGCGGCGTCGTCGGCGTACTTGTGGTCCGCGTCGGGATCGAGCAGCCGGGTGTCCATCCGGCCCGAGCACGACTGGCAGACGGCGTTCGACAGCGACGAGAGGTAGTCCCGGATCCGCCGGTCGACGACCCGGAGGGTCTCGGCCCGCGAGTCGGGGTCGACGCTGCTCGGCGGCAGGTGGCAGTGGTAGTAGCTGCTCCCGCAATCGGGGCACTCGATGCGGAATAGCAGGTCGCGGTACTCGCCCTCCAGGCGGGCGCCGCAGGCGTGGCAGTCGGCGTCGAGGTCGAACGGCTCGACCCGGAGGCGCTCGGTGAACGTGCCCGCCCGGAGCGCCTGGTACACCTGCACCCCGGGGAACCGGAGGCGGTAGCCCGTCGTCCCGTCGGACCGCTCGACCTTCTCGACGAAGTGGCCGACCAGCTCGCCGAGGTGGTAGTTGAACCGGCCGCTCCCCGCCACGTCGGCCCGGTCGCGCAGCTCCGAGAACGGCAGCGGGGTCACCGCCCCGGGCTCGGCGGCGTCGCCGAGCGCGCGGAGTATCGCGAGCCGGGTCGCGTCCCCGAGCAGGGTGAACGCGTCGTCGGCGTCGAGTCGGGTGTCGGTCTCGACGTCCAGTTCCTCGGACATGCTGTCCCGACCCACGCAGTCGTCCGACAAACGTCTTCGGAAGCGACGCCGTACCGGTACGCCGAGCGACGCCCGTTCGGTGATCGCGGTAACGGAGCTGTCGGATAGGCTGCGGTTTCGCCGGTCCGTCGTTCGATTCCCAGGAACGGGGACATCGCGTAACACCCCATTGTATAAACCCTTTCCACGGGGCAACTATAGCCGAAACATCGTTCTCCGTTGCACCCACCTGTCGGGGGGCGCAAACGTTCCGTTTATCGCGGAACGGCAACGGGGTCCTTAGTGAACAATCGCCGGAGTTCCGGACGGTTCACCGCGCTACACGCGCCGGCGGACCAGGGTACCGAGATGAGACACGAACGAACCAAGTCACGACTTTCGGACGAGGAACGTCGGAACTTCCTGAAGACGCTGGGCGTCGCGGGTGCGGCCGCCGCGGGGAACGCCGCCGTCGACGAGGTGACGCTGGACGACCTCCGGGAGGCGGTGACCGTCGAGTCGACCGGGGAACTCGCGGCGATGGGCGAGGCCATCCGGACCGACATGACCGGCGAACTCGACGCCGACCTGCTCGCGGGCGAGACGGCGGGCGTCGCCGACTCGATCGACCGGCTCTCGGACGTGCGTGCGACGGGGGTCCCCGACAGGGGCGAGGAACTGTACGCGCAACTGACCGACGCGGCGTGGAGCGTCGCCGACCACCTATCGGAGGTGGGCTTCTACGCCAGCGCCGAGGCCAACCTGCCGCGGTTCACGTCCGACCACATCGAGGCGACGACGCGCCAGCTCGTCAACACCGAGGCGCTCGGGGCGGCGCTCTCGGCGGTCGGGTTCGACGGGCGCGAGCGGACCGCACTGGTCGCCAACGTGGTCGAGCGGGCCGACGACCTGGCGCTCTGGGAGCCGACGTGGGTGTTCGAGGAGGCCGAGGTCGGCGAGGTCAACCCGGAGTACGTCGCGCCGCTCCACCAGCGGGCCGCCGAGGGCGCGCTGCTGTGGATCGACGGGCTCGACAGACACCTCCGGCAGAACGAGGTGCTGCTCACCGACGAGATGCTCGACGACGGCGTCGCCGACGTCCGCGCGATGCTCGGCGGGTTCTACCTGCTGGGCGACGCGGTCGAGCGACTCGCCCGCGGCGAGGTGTCGGACGCGGAGCTGACCGGGCTGGTATCGGGGAGTACGGCGATGATGATAGCCAGCCAGACCGACCTGCAGTACGACCTCGTCCGCATCAGCGACGACATGCGGGCGCCGCGGGCGGGAGGTGACTGATCATGGTAGAAGAGCGAGTTCCCAAACCCGGAACGTCCGAGATCAAACAGTTCGAGAAGGTCGACGACATCCCGAAGCGCGACATCACCCAGCAGCAACTCCTCGACAGCGGCGACGACCCCGAGGGGTGGCTGCTGTACGGCAACAACTACGAGCGCCACCACCACACGACCGCCGACATCATCACACCGGAGAACGTCTCGGACCTCTCCATCGAGTGGGAGATCGACAATCTCCCGCGCGCGGGGTCTGCCGCCGGATTCCAGGGGTCGTCGCTGGTGGTGCCGGGCGACCCGCCGATCCTCTACCAGGTGAACGGCCCGGAACAGACCCGCGCCATCAACGCCCGGACCGGCGACATCCTCTGGTTCCACATGTACCACCCGAAGTCGCCGGTGGCGTTCGAGGATCCGCCCGCGAACCGCGGCCTCGCCGTCTACGGCGACACCCTGTTCAAGGCCACGCTAGACTACGGGGTGCTGGCGCTCAACCGGTACAACGCCAACGAGCAGTGGTACTACAACGGGGCCTACGAGTACCGCAACGAGAAGGCCGAGGGACCGCCGTCGATGGCGATGCACGACGAGCTCCAGGCGTGGGAGAAGAACAGGGGCGAGGCCTCGAACTACCCGCTCGTCGTCTACAAGGACACCCTCTTCAAGGGCAGCATGGGCGGCGAGTACGGCGTCCACGGCTGGGCCGAGGGCGTCACCACCGACGGCGAGCGCGACTGGCACCAGGGGCTGACCCCGCCCGACCAGTGGGTCGGCGACGCGTGGAAGCACGGCGGCTCGACCGTCTGGCAGGCTCCCGCGCTCGACCCGGAGACCGGCACCGTGGTCGCCGGGACGTCGAACCCCGGCCCGTGGTTCGGGACGGTCCGGCCGGGGTTCAACCCCTACACGGCGGGCAAGGTCGGTCTCGACTGGGAGACCGGCGAGTTCCAGTGGAACTACCAGGAGTCGCCCCACGACTGGTGGGACTACGACTCGCCGAGTCCGGCCGCCATCTTCGAGGCCGAGGTCGACGGTGAGACCCGGAAGCTCGCCTCGTGGCCGGGCAAGACCGCGTGGGTGTACACGGTCGATCTCGAAACGGGAGAACTCGTCCAGCGCAGCGAGGAGTTCTCCGAGCACTACAACACGTGGAACCTGCCCGAACAGAGCTTCGGGCGCTCCGACTGGATCCTGCCGAACCTCATCGGCGGGACCGACCCGCAACCCTCGTCGTACGACCCGCAGCGCAACCTGCTGATGTTGAAGGCGACGAACGTCCCGATGAAGCTGAAGTGGCAGTACATCCAGTACGAAGTCGGCGAGGAGTACGAGGGGATGACCGACATCAGCGCCGACGAGATGCAGCGGCCGAAGATAGAGGGGTGGGACCAGCCCGCGGGCAACATCACCGCGATGGACCCCGTCACGGGCGAGATCAAGTGGCAGGACTGGCTGAACAAGAGCCCGTGGGGCGGCGTGATGACCACGACGACCGGCCTGACGTTCGCCGGAACCGCTTCGGGCCTGTTCATCGCCTACGACTCCGAGACCGGCGAGCGGCTCTGGACCAACAAGCTGTCGGCCGGACTCGACGGGAACCCCATCAGCTGGGTCGACCCGAAGGTCAACAAGCAGTACGTCTACATCCAGGGCGGCGGCGACGGGCAGAACTCTATCGCGGCGTACTCGCTGGAGGGCGGATCATGACCGACGACACCACCGAATCCACGACCAGACGCACGTTCCTCTCGGCGACCGCCGCGACCGGCGCGGCCGTGGGAGTCGGGAGCCTCACCGGCGTCGGCGACGTGCTCGGCGCCGGCCGACAGCAGGACGTGGCGACCCACTACCGACTCGGCGGCAAGACCGCGGGCTGGCAGGGGCTCGAACCCCCGTCCATCGCCCAGGCCGTGAATCCGGTACTGAACCTCGAAGCGGGGAAGAAGTACGCGGTCACCTGGAAGAACATCGACGGTGCGCCGCACAACTTCGCCATCCTCGGGCAGAACGGCAACGTGCTGTTACGGACCGAGATCATGTCCCAGACGGGCGCGACCCAGACGGTCCGGTTCACCGCCTCCGAGCAGATGGACGTCTACCTGTGTCAGGTCCACCCGACGTCGATGCGGGGCCAGATCGCGATGGGTGCGGCGGCGCCCCAGGGTAACCAGACGACGGTCGCGAACCAGACCACGACGACCATCCCGAACCCGACCGCGGTCGCGGAGAACGAGACGACCCACCCGCTGGCCGACGAGTTCGGGGAGAACCCCCAGAAGTTCGTCGCGGAGTTCCAGCCCGCGGAGGGGGTCCAGACCGACGCGCGCGGGACGACCTACTTCGTGCTGCACCCGCCGAACGGCGAGGAGGCGAAGCTGATGTACTCGATGTACCTGCAGAACATCGAGAACGTGACCAGCGCCGGCATCTACCTCGAGACCGAGGGGACGGATCCGCTCGTGGCACCGCTGTTCCAGCCGGAGAACCCGACCGACCAGATAGACGGGTCGCTCGTCGACTCGCTGCTGGTGGCCGAGGATCTCCAGGGCCCGTTCGCGCAGGAGACCCTGCTGCGGCTCATCGAGGCCATCCGCAACGACAAGGTCTACGTGCAGGTCAGCACCGACAAACATCCCAAGGGCGTGCTGCGCGGGCCGATCCGGGCGATCGCGGAGACCGGCGGCAAGCGACTCGCGAACGAGACCACCGCGGCGGCCGCGGAGACCACGCCCGCGGGCGACGCGACCACCGAAGCGGCCGGCAACCGGACCGCAGGCAACGAGACGGGCGCGAAGGGAGTCGACACCGGCGACCTCGTCCAGGCGGCCCGCGCGCCCGGGTTCGGCGCGCTCTCGACGCTGGGCGGGCTCGCCGGCCTCGGCGGCTACCTGCTCTCGCGGGGCGACGACGACTGACGACCGCACCGCTTTTTTCGCGGTCGGTGGACCCGTCACGGGTCGGGTCCGCGCTCGACCGCCGGCGCCCTCGCCTCGCGAGGCGGACACTTTTTGTCGGGGCTCGGACAACCGGGGGGCATGAAGGCCATCAAGGACAGCGTCCACGACCACGTCCCCGTCTGCGACCTCGCCGCCGACCTGCTCGACACCCCCGAGGTCCAGCGGCTCCGCCACATCAAGCAGCTCAGCACGGTCCGGCTGGTCTACCCCTCGGCGAACCACACCCGGTTCGAGCACAGCCTCGGCGTCTACCACCTCGCCCGCCGGGCGCTCTCGCGGTTCGACGTCGACGCCGAGCGCGCGAGGGCGGTCCGGGCCGCCGCGCTGCTCCACGACGTCGGTCACGGCCCCTACGGCCACCAGACCGAGGGCATCATCGAGCGCCGGCTGGGCCGGCACCACGACGAGGTCGGCGACCTCCTGGAGTCGGGCCGGCTGGCCGACGTCCTAGAGTCCCACGACCTCGACCCCGCCGAGGTCGCCGACCTGGTGGCGGGCGAGGGCCGGCTCGGCCAGCTGGTCGCGGGCGAGCTCGACGTCGACCGGATGGACTACCTGGTCCGGGACGCCCACCACACCGGCGTCCCCTACGGCACCATCGACCACTCCCGGCTGCTGGCGGCGCTCCGGTTCCGGGACGACCGGCTCGTGCTCGCTGACGGCAACGTCCAGACCGCCGAGGGGACGCTGGTCGCCCGGGCGCTGATGAACGCGACCGTCTACCGCCACCACGTCTCGCGCATCGCCGGCGCGATGCTCGAACGAGCGGGCGAGCGGCTGCTCGACTCGACCGACCTCACCGCCGAGGCGTTCGCCCGGATGACCGACGACCGGCTGCTCGGCGCGCTCCGGGAGTGCGACGCGACCGCCGACGCCGCCCGCCGGCTGGAGGAGCGGGACCTCTACAAGCGGGCGGTCTGGGCCAAGCTCGACGCCGTCCCCGACGACGTCGTCACCGCCGACCGCGAGTCGGTCCGGGGGTTCGAGCGCGAGATCGCCGACGTCGCCGACCTGCCGCCCGAGTCGGTGCTGGTCGACACGCCCGGCGAGCCGAGCATGCCCGAGACCTCGACCCGGGTGGTCGTCGACGGTGCGGTCCGGCGGCTCGCCGACGAGTCGCCGCTGGTCGAGGGGCTGCGGGCCGCGGGCCGGGCCCAGTGGCGACTGGGGGTCTACGCGCCCGAGGAGAGGGTCCCCGAGGTCGGCGCCGCGGCCGAGCGGGTGCTGGGTCTCGCGGGCTGAGGGGCCGTCAGCGGGGACGGGTTTCCGCCGCGGTGACGACGTCGACGCCCGAGAACTCGAACCGGGCGCCGCCGGCCGCGCTCTCCGCGATCGTCCAGTCCCAGCCGTACGTGTCGACGAGGTTGGCGACGAACGCGAGCCCCAGCCCGAGCCCGCCCGACTTCGTCGTGTAGCCGGCCTGGACGACCGACTCGCGGTCGTCCTCGGGGATGCCCGGGCCGTCGTCCTCGACGTAGAAGCCGACCCCCGTCTCGAGGGACCCGACGCGCACGGTCACGGTCGGATCCCCGTGTTCCAGGGCGTTGCTGAACAGGTTCCTGAACAGGTGACGGACGTGCACCGGGTCCGCCCGTATCGTCTGGTCGGTCGCCACGACGAGTTCCGCCTCGTCCGGCGAGAGGTCCGACCACGCGGCCGCGGTGACGTCGGCCAGCGAGACCGGCTTCCAGTCGACGTTCGCCTCGGACCCGCGGACGGTGACGAGCAGGATGTCGATCATCTCCTCGATGCGGTCGAGTCCGGACTCGACCTCCGCGACGTCCTCGGGGTCGCCCTCCAACCGCTGGAGGTAGATCTGCGCGACGTTCAGGGGGTTGCGGAGCTCGTGGGCGAGCATCCCCGCGAAGCTCTCGAGCCGCTCGTTCTGGCGCTCCAGCCTCCGGCTGTACTCCTCCACCGCCTGCCGCTGTCGCTCGGCCTCGCGCGCCTGCGTGAGGGCCCGCGCCTCCTGGAGCCCGATGCCGAACCCGCCGAGGCTGCCGAGCGCGCCGAACAGGAGGATGGCGAGCCAGAGGTACTCGATGCCGCTGCCCGGGGTGAACTCGACCACCAGGATGACGGCGGTCATCACGCCGCCGCCGAGGAGGCTCCAGCCGGCGATCCGCGGGGAGACGTCCGGCGGGAGGTCGCTGCGCGGCAGCCGGTAGCCGAGGTACGCGAGCGCGAGGCTCGGAGCGGCCACCAGCAGGAAGTTGAGCAGCTGGCCCGGAAGTCGCGCACCTTCGCTGACGACGAGGGCCCCGCGGACGGCTGCCAGCGTGACGTAGACCGCTCCGAGCGCGACGACGACACGGCCACCGCGTACGGGTCCGGTTTCCCCCTCCCGACGGCGCATGGTTGGCCTCTGTAGGTCCGGGAGCGAGTTATACCGCACGCTCGCCGGTGGCCGCAGCACCGGTTAGCTGAACGGACTCGGCGCGGCCGGAGTGTCGGTGTCGGACCCTCGGAACGACGCCCCGCCGGGACCGCGTCGGCCCCGCGGCTGTCCGGGACACCGGCCGTCCGGCTGCCGTCAGCGCGTCGGCCCGCGGCCGTACCGCCGGGGCCGGCCGCCGCTGGTTCGATACCGGGACTGCTGTCCGCCCTGGTCCCGTGAGGGCTGGGACTGGGGCCGGTACTGCGACGGGTTCCCGCCCTGCGACTGCTGGCCCCGGATCGACGCGCCGGGGCTCTCGGGGATCCGCTGGGGCTCGACGGTCTGGAGGTGCGACTGGAGGAAGTACAGCTGCTTGTCGACCTCCCGCGAGAGCTCGGTGTACAGGTCGGCGGTGTCCTCGTCGCCCTCCTCGACCGCGAGCTCGATCTCGCGCCGGAGGTTGTTGGCGTGGATGCCGACGCGCTCGACCAGCGCGGCGACGTACTCCGGCCCGGTGACCGCGTCCGCCGGGACCGGCGGGATCCGGCTGTTCGCGGCGGCCATCCGGACGGTGCCGGCGGCCTCCCCGCCCAGCGCGGTCGTGCGCTCGGCGATGGTGTCGGCGTGCTCCTCCAGGGTCTCGGCGAGCTCGTCGAACAGCAGGTGGAGCTGGTAGAAGTTCATCCCCTTGACGTTCCAGTGGGCGAACTTGGCCTGGCTCATCAGGTCGGTGGTGTCGGCGAGGCTCTGGTCGAGCATCCCGACGACCGCGCGTCGGGTCTCGTCCGGGAGCCCCACCGCGGTGCGGTACGTCCGGAGCGGTCGCGGACTGCCGGTCCCCGACGCGCCGGACTGCTGTCCCGTCTGCTGGCCCTGCGGTTGCTGTCGCTGTCCGGTCGGTGGTCCTCGTTGCGTGCTCACGTGGTCTCCCCCGTTCGAGCGACGACGACCCGCGGGAAGAATGTTCGGGCGAACCGGCGGCGCTCGGAGGGGAACGCCGGCCGCGGCTCCGCCGCGGGCAACGAGGTTTTGGCGCGCCCGACCCGAAGGCGTAGCATGGGGGGTCGGTGGAGCACCGCAGCGGGCACACTCCGGCGGATCGTCCGGGAGACCCTGCGCGAGATCCACGACGAGAACATCACGTTCATGGCGGGCAGCATCGCCTACCACGCGTTCGTCTCGCTGATCCCGCTGGTGCTGCTCGGCGCGCTGGTCCTCGCGGCGCTCGACCAGGCGGCGTTCACCGCGTCGCTGGTCGAGACGACCGAGCCGTTCCTCACGCCGTACGCCCGCGACCTGCTGGTCGAGTCGCTCGACGTGCCCGCGACCCGGACCGGCGTGTCGGTGGTCGGGGCGGTGACGCTGCTGTGGGGCATGTCGAAGATATTCCGCGGGCTCGACGTGGCGTTCTCCGAGATATACGGCACGAGGTCGAACAAGCGCCTGCTCGAGCAGTTCGAGAACGGGATCGTCGTCTTCGCCGCGCTGGGGGTCGCCGTCGCCGTCTTCCTCGTCGCCGGCGCGGTGGCCGCGGCGGTGCCGGCCCCGCCCTACCGGGCCGCGCTGAACCCGCTGTTCCTCGTGGCCGGCCTCGCCGTCGCGTTCCTGCCGGTCTACTACGTCTTCCCCGACGAGGACGTGACCGTCCGGGAGGTCGTGCCCGGCACGCTCTTCGCGGCGGTCGGGTGGGCCGCGCTGGAGGCGCTGTTCCAGGGGTACGTGGGCCTCGCCGGTCGGTACGAGGCCGCCTACGGCGCGCTGGGGAGCGCATTCCTCCTGCTCATCTGGCTCTACTTCGGCGGCCTGCTGCTGCTGGTGGGCGCGGTGCTCAACGCGGTCCTCGCCGGCCGGACCGGCGACGAGCACGCGCTCGGGGTGACCGACGAGGTCAGCGCCGACCCGCCGGACCTCGACCGGCCCGCCCCGTCGGTCGGCCGGGTCCGGTCGGCCCGCGACCGGGTCGGGACCGGTCGCGCGGACGCCGACGGCGGGCGGGTCGGCGAGGGGGCCGGCGGCCGCCCCACCGACGCCGGGGCCGGCCGGCGCGCCGGGGCGGACCTCCGCCGGGCCGACCGGTCGCTCGACGCCGACCCCGAGGCGCTCCGCGAGCGGGTCGCCACGCTGGAGACCGAGACCGCCCGGCTCGAGCGGGAGGCCAGAAGACTCGAACGCGAGAACGACCGGCTTCGCCGCCGGAACGAGGCGCTCGCGCTGCGGCTCCGTCGGCAGCGCCGGTCGGTCTGGGCGCGGACGAAGCGGTGGCTGCTCGGCGACCGCGAGTAGCGTCAGTCCGAGACCAGTTCGTCGACCGCGCCGTTGATGTCCTCGATCTGGTCGGTCTGGTCGTCGATCTCGCCGGCGATGTCGCGGGTCCGGTCCGCGATGTCGTCGGCGTTGGCCGCGGTCTGGTCGACCATGCTGGCGACCTCCTCGGTGCTTGCGGCCTGCTGGTCGGTCGCGGTCGCGACCTCCTCGACGCCCTGGGTGACCTCCTGGACCGCGTCGGCGATGTCGTCGAAGTGGTCGAGCGTGCCGTCGACCGTGTCGATGCCCTCGTCGATGCGGGCGTTGCTCTCGGTCAGGCTCTCGACCGCGTTCTCGGTGTCGGTCTGTATCCGGTCGATCTCCGACTCGATCTCGCCGGCCCGGGACCGCGACTCCTCGGCGAGCGACTTGATCTCCTCGGCGACCACCGCGAAGCCGTCGCCCGCGTCGCCGGCGCGGGCGGCCTCGATGTTGGCGTTCAGCGCGAGCAGGTTGGTCTGCTCGGCGATGTCGTCGATGACCTCGACCACCTCGTCGATCTGCTCGACGCTCTCGCGGATGGTCCGGACGTCGGTCGCGACGGACTCGGCCGCCTCGCGGATGCCCTCCATCGTCTCGACCGCGTCGGCGGCCGACTCCTGGCCGTCCTCGGCCCGGTTGCGGGCCTGCTTGGCGCCGGACGCGACCTCCTCCGTCGAGGAGGCGATCTCCTCGACCGCGGCGCTGAGGCTCGACACCTCCTCGGAGACCTGCGACATCCCCTGGGACTGCTCGATCGCCAGGTCGGTTATCTCGTGGGTCCGGGACGCGATCTCCTCGGAGGACGCCTGGAGCTCGGCCAGCGACGTCTGGATCTCGCTGGCGGCCGCGTCGTCGTACCCTGCGTTCTCGTCGATGTCCTGTTCGACGTCGGCGTCGAGGTCCGCCTCGACGTCCGTACCGATGTCCGTACTCGTGCCGACGTCCCGGTCGTCGGTCGCCCGCGTCGCCGCCGCGTCCGCATCTGCGTCGTCGTCAGTGCCGAATTCGGGGTTCTGCATACGAACCCGGAGTCGTCCCCGGTGGAAAACCGTGCTACATAACTAGTTAGGCTCGCCGCGGCGCCCCTCGAACAGCTCCGCCAGGAGCTTGCGCTGGGCGGCCCGGAGGTGCTGGTGGAACGTGGGCCGGGCGACGTCCATCGACGCGGCCAGGTCGTCGCCGGTCGTCGGCCGGGGCCACTCGAAGAACCCCGCGAAGTACGCGCGCTTGAGCGCGGTCGCCTGCCGGTCGGTGAGCCGGTCGGCCACCGCCGCCGCGAACTCCTGGCGGGTCCGGGCGGGCCGCTCGCGCTCGCGGAACCCCGCGAGGTCGACCTCGCGGAACCGCTCGGCCACGGTCTCGAACACCGACCGCGCCGCCGTCTCGTTGGGCAGTTCCAGCGCGAGCCGGGTCCGGTCGGGGTCGGCCTCGATCGCGCGGGTCACCGCGCCGTAGTCGGCCAGTTCGGCGACGAACGAGTCCGCGACCACGAACTCGAACAGGCAGTCGCCGTCCCGCTCGGTCAGGCGACGCACCGACCCCACCCGGTCGCTCGCCTCGGCTGCGGCCACCACCGCCTCGGGGTCGGCGGTCTCGGCGGTCCAGAGCTGGCGGAGCCGCCCGTCGGCCAGCGTCGTCGACGCGACGTACGACAGCCGGCAGTCGCCGGCCGCGGCGACGTCGCCCGCCGACAGGTCGCCGCGCACGTCGAGGTCGAGCTCGACGACCCGGTCTGCGGTCAGGATGCGTCCGCTCTCCAGGGCGTTGACGGCGTTCGCGATCTCGACGCCCAGCGTCTCGAGGACGAGCCGCTCGCGCTCGTCGAACGCGTCGGGGTCGGCGGCGTACACCGCGAGCACGCCGTAGACGGTGTCGCGGTACGCGAGCGGGACCGCGACCAGCGCCGAGACGTCCCCGGCGTCGGCCAGCGCCGCCGCGTGGTCGGGCGCGAGGTCGTCGCCGTCGGGGTCGACCGACGTCCGGACCTCGCCGGTCGCGACGGCGGCGGCGCAGGGGTCGGTCGGGTCGTCGAGGTCGAGTTCCAGCCCCTCGACGTCCGGCCCCTCGCCGGCCCACCGCCGGGCGACCGCGGTCTCGCGCCGGAGGTCGGTCCCGCCGACCCAGGCGAACCGGTACGGGTCGGTCTCGACCAGTCGCCGGCAGACGCCCCGCTCGATCTCCTCGCGCGTCGTCGCCTGGACCAGCACCTCCGCGACGTCCCGGAGCAGACCGTTGACCCGGTCGAGGACGCGTTCGAGCCGCTCGCGCTCCCGGCGGAGCCGTTCGGCGTTGCGCTCGGCCTCCCGCTCGGCCCGCTTGCGCTCGGTGACGTCGCGGCCGACGCCCACGAACCCGAGTCGCTCGCCGTCGCCGCCGGCCAGCGGCGCCCCCGAGAACTCGTACGGGACCGTCTCGCCCGACGCGGTCAGCAGGTCGGCCTCGACCGTCTCCGCGGTCCCCTCGCCGAGGATGCGGTCGACGGTCGCGCCGACCCGCTCGCGGTCCTCGGGAGCGAGAAACTCCGGCAGTTCCGTCTCCTCGAACCGCTCGTCGTCGTAGCCGGTCACCTCGACCGCCCGGTCGTTCCACCGGAGCGGGTTGCCCTCCAGGTCGAAGGCGTAGAGGGGGTCGGGGAGCGCGTCGACGACGCTCCTGATGAACTCCCGCTCCCGCCGGAGCTCCCGCTCGCGCTCGCGGCGCTCCAGTTCGAAGCTCACCCACTGGGTCAGCACCTCGACGAACGCCCGCTCGGACGGGGTGAACGCCCGGTCCCGGGGGTCGGTGTCGGCGAAGCAGAGCGTCCCGTAGAGCTCGCCGTCGACGGTCACCTTCCCGCCGAGGTAGCAGGCCAGCTCGAACCGCTCGTAGGCCGGGTCGCCGGTCCACCCCTCGGCGGGCGCGTCCCTGACCCCCAGCAGGCCGTCGGACTCGATGGTCCGCCGGCAGTAGGCCCGCGAGAGGGCCTCGGTCTCGCCGGCCCGGAGGAGGTCGTGGTCGCCCCGGGCCGCCACGATCTCCTGGCGGTCGCGGTCGGGGTCGATGTACGTCAGGAAGCCCAGCGGGAGGTCGACCCGCTCGCAGCCGAGTTCGATGATGCGTTCGAGCTTCGCGTCGAAGTCGGCGTCGCGCTCGGTCGCGACGTCGTACAGCGCGCGCAGCGCCCGCTCGTTCTTCCGGAGCTCGTCGCCGGCGAGGCGGCTCTCGGTCACGTCGGTGTGGCTGACGACCGCGCGCGGTCCGTCGTCGGCGTCGAACCGGCTCGCGCGAAGCCGGAACCACCGCTCGCGCTCGCCGTGACAGGGGTACTCCATCGTGAACGCCTCGCGCTCGCCGTCGAGCACCGCCCGGATCCCCGCGCGGGCCGCGTCGGCGAACTCGTCGTCGCCGGCGCCGGCGGCCGACAGGTAGTCCGCGCCCGGGCCCGCGGCCGACCCGACGCCGTGCTCGGCCGCGAACTCGTCCCACGCCCGGTTGGTGCGCAGAATCGTCCCCGACGCGTCGAGCACCGCGACGCGGTCGACCAGCGCGTCGAGCGCCCGCTCCTCGTTCGATTCGACGTCGCTCATCGCGAGAGAGGTTCGGTCACGGGGTGAAAAGTGTCCGTGTTCGGTCGGCGACAGTTCGACGCTACTCGGCCGCGGTCAGCTCGAACGCCCACTCGGCGACCGCGTCCCGCTCGGCGACGTAGGTGCTGTCCGCGAAGGCGTACCTGCCGGGCGGGAGGCAGCCGTCGGCCCGGTGGTCGGTCCACACCTCGGCCTCGCAGGTGAACTCGTCGCCGCGCTCGACCTCGTCCACCCACAGGCCCAGGCCGCGCCCGAATCCCTCGTCGCCGGTCCACCGGAGCTCGACCCGGACCGACGCGGGGGTCTCGACCGTCACCTCCCCCGCCAGCGTCTCGACCGAGAGTTCGGCCGGGATCACCGACGGCTGCGAGACGTCGGTCACCGAGACGCGGCGGAAGGGGGACTTGTCGGTCATCGTCCGGGACGGAGATAGCTCGCCGCCGCAAAAGGCCTGTCGGAGGTTCGTCAGGCGTTCTGGACCTGCTTCAGCACCTCGGGCGCCTCCTCGAGCGCCTCCTCGAGCTTGTCGGCGTCGGGGCCGCCGCCCTGGGCGAAGTCCGGCGGACCGCCGCCGCCCCCGCCGACCTTCGCGGCGAGTTCGCCGACGACCTCGCCGGCGTTGACGTTCGACCCGTCGGGGGCCGCGACCACGAACTGGGCGCCGTCGGCCCCGCTGCCCAGCACCGCGATCTTGCCCTCCTCGACCAGGGCGTTGGCGGTCGCCCGGAGCTCGTCCATGTCGGCGTCGAGGCGCTGGATCACGGCCGTGGCGTCGCCGACCGCGACCTCCTCGCCGCCGTCGCCGCCGGCGGCGCGGGCCTCGGCGAGCTGCTCCTTGAGCTCCTCGATCTGCTTGCCCCGGTCCTTCCACTCGTCGAAGAACCGCCGGGCGGTCTCGGGCACCTCGTCGGGGTCGACGTCGAGCACCTCGGCGGCCTCCGCCAGCGCGGCCTCGGTGCGCTGGGTCGCCTCGATGGCGGCGTCCCCGGCGGCGAACGTGAGCCGCTCGACGCCGTCCTGGACGCGCTCGGTGTTCAGGATCTTGATGGTGCCGACGTCGCCCGTGCGCCGGACGTGGGTGCCCCCGCAGGCCTGGACGTCCTCGGCGACGTGGATGAGCCGGATGTTCTGGCCCGCCGGGATGCCGCCCTGGTAGAGGTCGAAGCCGTACTCCTCCTCGGCCTCGTGGCGGTTGGGCCACTCCTGCTGGACCGAGGTGTTCTCCATCACGATCTCGTTGGCGACCCGCTCGATCTCCTCGCGGGTCTCGCGGTCGATGCGCTCGTAGTGGCGGACGTCGATGCGCGAGCTGTCGACGCCCTTCTGGGCGCCGGCCTGCCGGACGTGCTCGCCCAGCACCTCGCGGGCGGCGTGGACGACGATGTGGGTCGCGGTGTGGTGGCGCATCAGCCGGCGGCGGCGCTCGCGGTCGATCTTCCCGCGGACGATGTCGCCCTTGCCGACCTTCTCGTCGGTCCGGTGGAGGATGACCCCGTCGCTGATCTGGACGTCGGTGACCTGGACCGTCCTCTCGTCGGTGGTCAGGGTGCCGCGGTCGGACGGCTGGCCGCCGCCCTCGGGGTAGAACATCGTCTGGTCGAGCACCACGTCGTAGGCGGGGTCGCCCTCGTCGTCCTCGCGTTCGAGCACGTCGAGCACCACGGCCTCGAAGTCGGTGCCGTACTGGTCCTCGTAGAACTGGCGCTCGGTCTTGGGCAGGTCGGCCAGCCGGTCGTCCTCGTCCTCGTCCTCCTCGAACGCCTGGCCCGAGTCGTGGCGGGAGGCCACCAGGCTGTAGAAGTCGTCGGGCACCTCGACGTCGGTGCCGAACTCGGCGGCGATCTCCTCGACCATGTCGGGCTGGATGCCGTGGGAGTCGTACAGCTCGACCAGCTCGTCGGTCGGGATGGGCCGGCCCTTCTCGGCGTACTCCTTGGCGAGGCGCTCGACACGGCGGCCGCCCTGTTCGAGCGTCTCGCGGTACTTCTCGACCTCGGTCCGGACGATGTCCCGGACCGTGTCGCGGTTCTCGTAGCCCAGCCGCTCGGCCTGCATGTCGACCAGCTCGTCGAGCGGGGCGTCGACCCCGACGTTGTCGCAGAGCCGCTTGGTCCGGCGCAGCACCATCCGGGCGAGATACCCCGTGGCGACGTTGCTCGGCACGATGCCGTCGCCCAGCATGTAGGCCAGCGTCCGGCAGTGGTCGGCGATGGCGTAGATGTCCTCGAGGGGTTCCAGCAGGTCCTCGAGCCGGGAGGTCGAGACGTCGAGCTCCCGGGCGATGTTGTCGCGGGCGGCCTCCATGTCCTCGGCCTCGTCGATGTCCATGTGGCCCGCCAGCTTCGAGGCGCGGTGGACCAGCTCCTCCTCCTCGTCGGAGTGGTCGATACCGGCGTTCCCCTTGAGGAACGAGATCATCTCGGGGTAGACCGCCTCGTAGACGGTCGGGGTGCCCTGGCTCACCCAGGTCCACCGCTCGAGCCCGTAGCCGGTGTCCACGATGTAGGTGTCCATCTTGGAGTACCGGTTGCCGTCCTTCATCTCGTACTCGCCGTCGGGGTCCTGCTCCATCGACATGAAGACCAGCGTGGCGAGCTCGGCGCCCTTGTAGATGACCTCGATGGCGGGCCCGGCGTTGCCCCCGCCGACCCACGGGTCCTCGATGTAGGTGATCTCGTCTAAGTTCGCCCCCATCGACTCGAAGAACTGGTCGCAGTACCGGACCGTCTCGTCCTTCCAGTAGACCTCGCCCTGGTAGGCGTACTGCTCGGGGTCCTCGATGTCCTCCCGGGCGTTGAACGCGTGGTGGGCCATCATCTCGAACGCCATGGTGTGGCGGCCGGTCTTGCCCACGTTGTCGATGTCCTGCATCCGGATGCAGGGCTGGCTGATGGTCAGCGGGTTGGCCGGCGGCGGGGTCTGGCCCGACGTCACGAGCGGCTGGAAGTCGTAGATGGACGCCTGGGTGAGCAGCACGTCGTCGCGCCACCGGTTGGCGGCCACCGGGTACGGGTCGATGCGCTCGTGGCCGTGCTCCTCGAAGAACGAGAGGAACGCCTCGCGCATCTCCTCGAGGGTGTGGGTCTCGGGGAACCCGGGGTCGTCGATGAACTGGTACGTCTCGCACGGCGGTTCGCCGCACGTCTCTCGGTCGGGGTCGCGCGTCCAGAAGAAGTCACCGCACTCGGTGCACTCCTTCCTGACGAACCCCTCCTCCTCGAAATACTCGAGGCGGTACTCCTCTTCGAGTTCGCTCATTATTGTGCGTATTTCGCCAACGAGCGCGTAAAACAGTTCCGCAAGTTCGTCACTCGGTCGGGCGCGGCGTCCGGTTCGGACCCGCGCCGACCCCGATCGCGCCCGGCCGACGACGGCGAACTTATGCCGGGGCGGGTCGCACGTCCGATTGCATGGCTGACATCACCATCACCACGACCGACAGCCTGGCGGGCCGCGAGATCACCGAGTACCTCGGCGTCGTCTCGGGCGAGGCGGTCATCGGCGCGAACGTCGTGAGCGACATCGCCGCGGGCATCCGCGACGTGGTCGGCGGCCGGAGCGGCTCCTACGAGAAGAAGATCGAGACGGGCCGCGAGGAGGCGGTCGCCGACATCCGCGCCGAGGCCGAGGAACTCGGGGCCGACGCCGTCGTCGGCGCCTCGTTCGACTACGAGGAGATGGCCGAGGGCATGCTCTGGGTCAACTTCTCGGGCACCGCGGTCCGGACGCGGAGCGAGTAGCGCCGGCGGTCAGGAATCTCTCGTCACGGCGACAGTAGTACGATTTCCGTACTCGGGACCCCTCGCGGACCCCGCGGTCAGTCCAGAGCGTGTCTCTCGTTGCCACCCGCGGCCGGACCTGCAGTTGTCAATAACGGCGTGCCGAACGGAAGGTACTGATTCAGCACGGAGTTTCTACAGCCCGGTTCAGGAGTCGACACAGCTAGAGGAAGCACTATCGCCAAACTGGCCTCGGAAACGCGGACGCCCCGAGGCGATTCCCTCAACGGAAACCTTTTCCTTCCGATTTGCGTAACCCGACCGATGAGCTCTCGGCGAATCACGCACGACGAAGTCCTCGCCGTGTGTGACGGCACACGGCTGGTTCACGAACCCGTGACGGCGAGCGAAGTCGCCGAGGAACTGGAGTGTAGTCGCCGCACCGCGTACAACAAACTCGCCGAGCTGGCCGACCGCGGTGACGTCCACAGCAAGAAGGTCGGCGCTCGCGGCCGCATCTGGTGGCGACCCGCGGACCCCGAATCGGGTTCCCGCTCCGGAACTGCCCGGCGTCGAGACGTTACCGACGACGCTGATGAAACAGTTTCCGCCAGACCCGAGGAGTCCCCCTCCGTCGGCGCCGAACGCGATCATCTCAGAACTGAACTCGAGGACATGTTCGAGCGGATCTCCGACGGGTTCTACGCGCTCGACGACGACTGGCGGTTCACGTACGCCAACGACCGGGCCGAGGAGCTGATCGACTACCGGGGTGAGGGCCTCGTCGGGAAGGACTTCTGGGAGGTGTTCGAGCGGGCGGAGGAGTCGACACTGGGCGAGAAGTACCGCGAGGCGTTCGAGACCCAGGCGCCGACCTCCTTCGAGTTCTACCACCCCGACCCCCTCGACGCCTGGTACGAGGTCCACGCCTACCCCTCCGAGACCGGACTCTCGGTGTACTTCCGCGACGTGACCGAGCGCAGGGAGCGCAAACAGGCGCTTCGAGAGAGCAAGGAACAGCTCCGGGCGCTCATCGAGGTGCTCCCGGTCGCCGTGGTCGTCGCCGAGGACGACGGTCGGATCGTCGAGTGGAACGAGGCCGCCGAGGAGATCTGGGGCGGCCAAATCGCCGAGTCCGATTCGATCGTCGACCACGACGGGCGGTGGGCGGACACTGGCGAACCGGTCGATCCCGACGAGTGGCCGCTCGCCCGGGCACTGCGGGGCGAGGAGGTGACCGACCCGGACGAGATCGAGATCGAGGGGTCCGACGGGGAGCGTCGCACTGTCCTCAATCACGGTATGCCGGTTCGAGATGCGGACGGCGAGGTGAGTCGCGCGGTCGTCACTCTCATCGACATCACCGAGCAGAAGGAACGCGAACGCGAACTCGACGAGACGATAGCCGAGTTGCAGGAGAGCGAAGAGCGGTTGCGGCTCGCACTCAAGGCCGGAGAGATGGGCACGTGGGAACTCGACCTGCAGACCGGTGATGCGCCCGTCCGGTCACCGCGACACGACCGGATCTTCGGCTACGAGGAACCGCTCGACGACTGGGACTTCGAGACGTTTCTCGATCACGTCCACCCCGACGACCGTGAGCGAGTGGAGCAGCGCTTCGAGGCGGCCTTCGAGACGGGCAAGTGGAGCTTCGAGTGCCGAATCGTCGGAGCCGACGACGAGCAGCGGGCCATCTCGGCCCAGGGCGAGTTCTACTACGATAGCGAGGGGGAGCCGGTCCGCGCGGTCGGGATCGTGCAGGACGTCACCGAGCGCAAGGAGCGCAAGCGCGAACTGGAGCAGGTCGAGCGCCAGTTCGAGGCGGCGTTCAACAACCCCAGCGCGTTCATGGGCCTGCTCGACCCCGACGGCACGGTCCGGCGCATCAACGAGACCGCCCTGGAGTTCGCCGGCGTCGACGAGACGGACGTCCGGGGCGAGAAGTTCTGGGAAACGCCGTGGTTCACCCACTCCGAGGAGGTCAGGGAGGAGCTGCGGGCCGGCCTCGAGCGGGCCGCGGACGGCGAGTACGTCCGCAGCGAGTTCTCGCATCGGTCACCCGACGGTGAGACCGTCATCATCGACGCGATGCTGGAACCGGTCCGCGACGAGGACGGCGAGGTCGTCGCCATCATGCCCAGCGGGAACGACATCACCGAACGCAAGCGCCACGAGGAGCGGCTCGAACAGCAGAACGAGCGGCTCGAATCGTTCGCCAGCATACTCGCCCACGAGCTCCGGAACCCGGTCACCATCGGCCAGATCTACAGCCAGCGGCTCCCGGCCGAGACCGACGGAGAAGCGGTCGACTACGTCACGGAGGCGTTCGACCGAATCGAGGACATCATCGACGTCATGCTGATGTTGACGCGGGGCCGCGACGCGGTCGGCGACTCCTCGCCGGTCGAACTCGCGACTGTAGCGCGGGAGGCGTGGGACGAGATAGACGCTCCCGACGCCGCGCTCGATGTCGAACTTGACCGGACGATCCGGGCCGAGAAGACGTACACCCGCCACCTGCTCCGGAATCTACTCGAGAACGCCGTGGAACACGGTGGGCCGGACGTCACCGTCACGGTCGGCGGGCTTCCTGACGCCTCCGCGAGCAGCGAGAATCGGAGTCCCTCGGACCGTTCGAGCGGGCGGGGCTCGCGAGAAGGCGGAGCGAGCGGAGGCTCGGAAGACGAGCAGGTCGGGTCTTCCGGTGGGTTCTACGTGGCCGACGACGGGGTCGGTATCCCCGCCGAGGACCGGGACGCGATCTTCGACCAGGGGTACACGACGGCCGCCGACAGCGGCGGGTCCGGACTCGGGTTGGCGTTCGTCCGGAAGTTCGCCGACGTGTACGGGTGGGACCTCGCAGTCACCGAGAGCGAGGGCGGCGGAGCGCGGTTCGAGTTCCGGAACATCGGCTAGCGCCGTACCCCCGTTCCGCCCGTCATATCGAACAAGCGGGTAGAACCACCGACTACCGCTTCGGAAGCGCGGAGGTTCAGTCCACCACGTACGTCTCGAACTTCCGAGTCGCCCACCGGTAGGCGACGACCGGCCCGACAGCGCCGACCAGCGCCGCCAGCGCGCCGCCCGCGATCCGGACCGCGACCCGCGGAACGCCGGCCAGCGCGCCCAGGAACCCCGCCAGCGGCGGGAGCAGCGCGACCACCGCGCCGACCGTCCCCGCGAGCAGCGCGATAGAGTAGGCCGCGAACGCGCCCTTGCTCGGCATCGTGACCTCCCGGCTCCGGAACACCTCGACCGTGCCGAACCGCGGGAGCAGGGTGCCGACCCCGACCCCGAGCACGGTGCCGGCGACCACCAGCACCGCGCTCAGGCCGGTCAGCGCCAGCCACCGCGCGGGGCCGAGCGGACTCAGCGCCCCCGTGACGCCCGTCGCCAGCGCCACGACCGGCACCCCGACGAGGGCGGCCGAGACGACGTGGCCGACCACGAACTGGCGCCCGTCGAGCCCCGACAGCAGCGTGGCCGGCAGCACCGACCCCTCGTCGCCCAGCGGGTTCAGCACCGTCGCGCCGACCGCCCACGTCCCGTAGAGCGCGATCAGCACCGGCAGCGAGGTCGGCACGCCGCTCTCGAACGCGGTCCGGAGCGGCGCGTACAGGAAGAACAGGGGGTAGGCGACGTATAGCAGCCGGATCGGCGAGCGCTTCGTCCGGCGCCACACCGCCAGCGTCACGGTCCGGGTCGGCCGGGCGAGCGTACCGCCGAGCGGCCCGGACAGCACGCGCTCGGCGAGGCTCGGAGTCGCTGCGCCGGCCGCGGTCGCCGCGCCGGACGCGGACCCGGTGGACCCCGTTGCGCTCCCGGCGGGCGCGCCGGCCGGCGCCGCTCCGGCCGGAGACGATCGGTCGTCGGGCGCGTCGTCCTCGTCGGCCCGCGCCGGGTCGGCGTACCACACCGTGACGGCCGCGCGGACGGCGACCGCCGCGAGCGCGGGCACCAGCAGCGCGGCGAGCGCCGCCGCGCCCAGCGCGTGGGCCGGCACCGCGTCGACGCCCGGGAGTCCCAGCAGGAGGACGTCGCCGAACCACGCCAGCGGCGTGTCCCGGAGGGCGCGCCGGAGCGTCGCGAGCGCGTCGCCGAGCGCCTCGGAGGTGACCGCGAGGAAGTAGAGCACGAACGCGGCGACCAGCAGCGCGGTCCGGTGGCGGGCCAGCCACGGCGTCCGGAGCGTGACCCACTTGACGCCCAGGCCGACCGGGAAGCCGACCGCGAGCCCGACGGCCAGCAGCGCCGCGGCGGTCGCCGGCACGACGACGAGGGGCGCGACGGCGCCGGCGCCGAGCGCGAGCGCCGCGGCGACGGTGAGGACGGGGACCGCCGCGACCGCGAGCATCCGACAGTACTCCGCGAGCAGCAGGCCGAGCGCGGCGTCCCGGGCGGGGACGGTCGTCAGCACGCCCGCCGACGCGTCGAGCTCGCCCTTCCCGCCCGCCGACCGGGCGGCGGCCAGCGCCGCGAGGCCGACCCACCCGACCGCGGTTCCCCCGCGGACGGCGTCGAGGACCGAGAACGGGAGGCCGACGTCCGGGAGCGCCCGCCCGAACTCGTAGGCCAGGTAGCCGCCGCCGACCGTCGGCAGCACGACCCAGATGAGCAGCGCGACGCCGATGGCGGCGGTCCGGGTCGTGCTGGAGCGGATCGTCCGGAGGGTCCGCAGGAACTCCACGCGGGCGATCCGGGTCGCGTGCGAGGGGTCCGGGACCCTCATCGCGCGAACTCCGACTCCCCGGCGTCCGCGCTCTCGGCCTCCTCGGGGCGCTCGCTGGTGACCGCGAGGAACACCTCCTCGAGGGTCGACTCCTCGCCCGACTCCGCCCGGTGGGTCAGCTCGTCGGGCGACCCCTCGGCGACCAGCCGGCCCTCGTGGAGCACCCCGACCCGGTCGGCCAGCTCCTCGACCACGGGCAGGATGTGGGTCGAGAGGAAGACGGTCATCCCCTCGTCGCGCAGTTCGGTGACGAGGTCCCGGACGGTCCGGGCCGCCCGGGGGTCGAGCCCGGAGGTGGGCTCGTCGAGGAACAGGACCGCGGGGTCGTGGAGCACCGCCTGGATGAGCGCGGTCTTCTGCTTCATCCCCTTCGAGTAGGTCGAGATGCGGTCGTCGGCGTCGCCCGCGAGGTCGAACCGGGCCAGCAGCTCCCGGATGCGCTCGTCGGCCGTCTCGGCGGGCAGGTCCCGGAGCCCGGCGACGTACTCCAGCTGCTCGCGGCCGGTGAGCTCGTCGTAGATGGGCGGCTCCTCGGGCATGTAGCCCAGCTCCTCGACCACCGCGTCGCGGTCGGTGACGGGCTCGCCCGCGACCCACGCCTCGCCCGAGGTGGGCCGGGTCAGGGTCGTCAGCATCTGCATCGTGGTGGTCTTGCCCGCGCCGTTCGGGCCGAGGAAGCCGAACACCTCGCCGCGCTCGACCGCGAAGGTGAGCTCCCGGACCGCGACCGCGTCGCCGTACTCCTTGGTGAGCGACTCGGTCCGGATGGGGGCGTCGGCGGTCATGGTCGCGGGAGGCGGGCTCCCGGACGTCGAGCGTCCAGCGGGCGTCGCGCGTCGCCGAGCGTCGGTTCGAGAGGGCAGCGGCTCATGGGCCACAGTTGGTGGACCAGTGACAAAAGTCTAGTTCGTCGCGACGACGGCGGCCGTAGTCCGTGCGGGCGGTGGGACGCGCCGCGGCGGCCGGCTCAGTCGTCGGCGGGGGACGCCGCGTCCTCCGCCGCGGCCGGGGTCGCGTCCGACCGCGACCGGAGCGGTTCGGACCCGCAGTTCACGCAGGCGTAGCTGCCCTCGACGGTCTCGACGACGGGCGCGTTGCACTCGATGCACTTGAGCTGGGCGTCCCGCACTTCTCTCGGATAGCGTCCCATAGGTATCCTCTCCGAGTACGACGGAGCCGAGTAAAAGCGAGGCGGCCGTTTCGGACCGTTTCCGTTCGCAACGCGGGATTTCGCTTGAACAACAGTTCGCCCGGGCGTCGCCGCCGACGAAACGACCGATTGCTCCGAGTCAGACCCGCGCTAATCGTCCCGCAGCGACAGCGACGCCAGCAGCGCCTCGAGCTGGACGCGCTCGTTGGCGCCCTCGGTGATGCGGTAGTCGACCTCGCCGACCCGGTCCATCAGCCGCACGGTGGCCTCGTCGTCGAGGTCGAACTCCCAAACCGACCGGTGGAGCTGGTCGATGATGTCGCCGCCGGCCATCCCCTTGTTCGTGAGCAGGTCGTCGAGCACCGACCGGGCCTTGCTGAAGTCGCCCTCGATGGCGTGGGTGACCATCTCCTCGATCTCCTCGGGCCGGGCGGTGCTGGTGATGGTGAACACCGCCTCCTCGTCGACGACCTCGCCCATCACCGCGGCGGCCTGGAGCGCGTTGATGGCCTTGCGCATGTCGCCGTCGGCGGCGTACACCAGCGCGTCGACGCCGTCCTCGGTGGTCTCGATGCCCTCCGCGTCGGCGATCTTCCGGACCTGCTCGGCGACGCCCGCCTCGTCGATGGGGCCGAACCGGAACGTCGCGCACCGCGACTGGATGGGGTCGATGATCTTCGACGAGTAGTTGCACGAGAGGATGAACCGGGTGTTGTTCGAGAACTGCTCCATCGTCCGGCGGAGCGCCGACTGGGCGTCCGACGTCAGCGAGTCGGCCTCGTCGAGGAAGATGATGCGGTAGTTGTACCCGCCGAACGACGACCGCGCGAAGTTCTTGATGCGGTCCCGGACCACGTCGATGCCCCGCTGGTCGGAGGCGTTGAGCTCCAGGAAGTTGCTCTCCCAGTCGTCGCCGTACAGCTCCTTGGCGATGGCGACCGCGCTGGTGGTCTTGCCCACGCCCGCCGGCCCCGAGAACAGCAGGTTGGGCAGGTCGTCGCGCTCGACGTACCGCTGGAGCCGCGCCGTGATGTCGTCGTGGCCCGCCACCTCCTCGAGGGTCTCGGGCCGGTACTTCTCGATCCAGATCTCGTCGCGCCCGGCCGCGCTCGGCTCGCCGGGGTCGCTCTCGGCCGCGTCGTCGCCCTCGCTCTCGACCTCGCTCATGAGAGAGACGTGGTGCTAGCCGGTCTTAAACTCCCCGAGGTTGCGACGGCGGCGTCGGGGCCGGCGGCTCCGCCCGGGCGCTCGCGGTAGACCGCCGCGGGTCGGCGCCGGCGCTCGCCGCCGCCGGTCGACCGGCGGTAGGACGGGCTTAACGCCGGGTGTCCGCGACACCGACGCAAGCCATATCTCCCGGGCCGTCGACAGGTTCGGCATGGACAAGCGATTCGCGGCCCTGCTCTGCGTCCTCGTGGCGCTCGCCGCGGTCCCGGCCCCGGTCGCGGCCCAGGAGACCCGGACCGGCGGGACCGTCGTGGTCGAGGAAGGCGAGACCGTCGACGGACCCCTCCGCGCCTTCGGCGGCACCGTCATCGTCCGCGGGACGGTGAACGGCGACGTGACCGCCGCCGGGGGCAACGTCTACGTGACCGGTCGGGTGAACGGCGACCTCCGGGCGATGGCCGGCAACGTCCGCATCAACGGCACCGTGACCGGCGACGCCGACGCGGTCGGCGGCAACGTCGTCCTCGCGGCGGACGGCCGGGTCGGCGGGGAACTGAACATCGGCGCGGGCAGCGTCGTCGTCGACGGCGAGGTCGGCGAGAGCGCCTTCGTCGGCGCCGACACCATCGCCCTCGGCCCGAGCGCGGTCGTCGGCGGCGACTTCGTCTACGACGGGAGCCTGGACCGGGCACCGGGCGCCCGGGTCGCCGGCCAGGTCCGGCGTGAGGCCAACCCCGGCGGGAGCGTCGACTTCACCGGCCCCGTCGTCCCGACGTGGGTCAAGGGCGTCTACGGCTTCCTGGCGAACCTGGTCCTCGGGGTGATCCTGCTCGCCGTCTTCCCGCGGTTCTCGGCCGGCGTCGCCGGCCGGGCGAGCCAGACCCCCTTACGGTCGGGCGGGGTGGGGCTGCTGGCGTTCGTCGGAGTCCCGGTCCTGTTCGTCGCCCTGCTGCTCTCGCTCGTCGGGATCCCGCTCGCGCTGCTCGTCGTCCTGCTCTACCCCCTGGTGCTGTGGATCGGCTACGTCTACGGCGCGTTCGCGCTCGGAGCGTGGGGGCTCGGGCTGGCGGACGCAGACAGCCGGTGGCTTGCGCTCGCGCTCGGCGTCTTCGTCGTCTCGATCGTCGGCTTCGTCCCGATCCTGGGCGGGCTGGTCCAGTTCCTCGTGCTCCTGGTCGGACTGGGCGCCTTCGTCCTGGGCGTCTGGGGCGGCCTGCGGAGGCGGCGCGGTCGCCGGGCGGACGAGTACGACCGCGAGACGGTGGTGTAGCGAGGGACGGACAGCGGTCGGTAGATCACAGTAGCCGGTACGGCTCCTCGTTGCGCGTCGGAATCTCGGACGTTCAGGTAGCAATAGCGGTCGCTCGCGGTTGTTAGAGAGACGGGGTAGGTCGGTCGGTAATGACCCGCGTGGAAACCACGCGGGCTGAAAGGTAACCGTCCGACCGTGCCGTCTACCTGCCCCTCTCTCCTATCGCTACAAAACACCTCCGGTACGCAGATCCGGCTGGTGTCGGTTCTTGACGACAGAGGTCCGCAAGCGACGCGGTTTACATTGATGAGCAAGCCTCATTGCCGACCACTGGTACCCGGCGCGCGCTGGCACGGCCGCTATGGCCCCGCCGAGCGTCCGAGGGATGACTGAGCGACCGATGGAAGCGAAGGAGGAGGTTGGGAGGCGTGGGGCCGTCGCGGTGCGGGTGCGGGCGGCTACATAGTTGACGGCAGTAGCTAGCTGTCTCGTGGTCCGCCTCGCCTCGACGCACCCGTCTCCGTCCTGTCCGGCCCCCGAGTCGTTGCCCCACACCCGGATTCACCGCTCCCGACACGCTTACCCCTCACCGCCCGAAAACTCGATAGCATGAAGGTGACCGTCGAGGTCGTCGGCGAGGGGAGTCGCGACCTCGAAGTCGAGGACGCGACCTACGCCGACCTGCTGGCCGAGGTCGACCTCAGCCCCCACGAGGTGTCGGTGATGGTCGACGGCCGGCCCGTCCCGGAGGACCGGCCGGTCGAGGCCGACCACGTGAAGGTCCTGCGGCTCATCAAGGGCGGCGCCGGACCGACCGACGAGGACGAGGCCGGCCCCGTCACGGCGCTCGACCGCGAGCGCCGGGGCCTCGGCGTGTCGGAGCTCGACTTCGAGCTGCCGAACGCCGGGGCGGGCCCCGACCCGCTGGCGCTGTCGTCGTTCGCCGCCAGCGGACCCGGCTCCGAGGACGCCGACGCCTTCGTCGGGCGGGAGTGGGCGACGGGTCGCCCGGACGAGAACCGGGCCGTGGTCCTGCTGTTCCTGCGCGACTACTGGTCCCGGAGCTGCCGCCAGCAGGTGCGGGACGTGGCCGAGCGCTACCGCGAGTTCCGCGACCGGGACGCCGCGGCGGTCGCGGTGCTGCCCGAGCCCGAGGGGAAGGCCGAGAAGTGGCAGAAGAAGTACCACCTGCCGTTCCCGCTGGTGGCCGACGCCGACAAGCAGGTCGCCGAGCAGTACGACCAGCCCGTCCGGTTCGGCCCGCTCGGGCGGCGCGTCGACCTGCTGGGCCGGCTGCCCCAGGTCGCCGTCCTCGACGCCCGGCACGGCGAGCTGCGGCTCCACGCGGTCCACCGCGGCGAGAAGCCGGACGACCGGCCGCCGGTCGACGACGTGCTGGCGACGGTCGACCGGATGCTCGGCGACGAGCGGGCGTGACGCCCGATGAGGATTGCTCGTGACGCCTGACGACGGGCGACCGGCGATGACGACGAACGACTGGAGACGAACGTGACCGTCAGAGTCCGCGCGGCGACCGACGACGACCGACTCGACGTGCGCCGCGTCCTCGACGCCGCGATGCTGCAGGTCCGGGACGACCTCCGCGAGCGCATCGCCGCCGGCGACGTGCTGGTGGCGCAGGGCGACGGCGGTGGTTCTATCCTCGGCGCGCTCGTGCTCGTCCCGGGCGAGGACGAGGGGACTTCTCCGAGGGACGGCGCCGCGCACGTCGACGCCGTGGCGGTCCGGCGGGCGCGCCGCGGCCGGGGCGTCGGCTCGGCGCTGGTCCGCGCCGCGGCCGAGCGCCGCGGGGTCCTGACCGCCGAGTTCGACCCGGCCGTGCGGCCCTTCTACGAGTCGCTGGGGTTCGACGTCTCGCGGGTCGACGGGGACGGCGAGGCGAGTCGGCTCCGGGGTCGCTACGACGGTCGCGCGGACGGCTGAGACGGTTCCAATAGAATCAACTGTCCGAGACGCGCGCTGTGGAACATGGACGAGCAACGCCGCCGGCGGGTCGCCGTCATCTGGACCGCGTTCGCGGTCGTGATGGGCTACGTCACGCTCTCGGACGGGTTCGCGGTCGGGGCCAGCGACCTGCTCGGCGCGCTGGCGGTGGCGCTGGGGCTCGGACTGGCGTACGTCTACTACGCGAACCCCGGCGGGCTGCTGAACCTCGGAGACCGAGAGGCCTAGCGGTGCGACCGGGCGACGCCTACACCAGCGGTTCGACCAGGTCGCGCCCGGCGTCGAGCAGTTCGTCGACCCGCGCCTCGCTTGCGGCCTCGGCGTAGATGCGCATCTTGGGCTCGGTCCCGCTCGGCCGGACGAGCAGCCACGAACCGTCCTCCAGCAGGATCTTGAACCCGTCGGTGTCGTTGACGCGCTCGACGTGCTCGCCGGCCACCTCGTCGGGGAGGTCGGCTTCCAGGTCCGACAGCACGCGCTGCTTCTCCTCGTCGGGGCAGTCGACGCTGACCTTGCTCTGGTGGATCTCGCCGAACTCCGCGAGGAGGTCGTCGACGCGGTCGTCGTAGGAGCGCTCGCTCTCGACCGCGCCGGCGAGCAGCGCCATCAGCACGCCGTCCTTCTCGCGGACGTGGCCCCGGACCGAGAAGCCGCCCGACTCCTCGCCGCCGATGAGCGCGTCGTGGTCCTTCATGGCCTCGGCGACCCACTTGTAGCCGACCGCGGTCTCGACGACGTCCTCGCCGTGGGCCTCGGCGACCCGGTCGACCAGGAACGTGGTCGAGACGGTCCGCACGGCGGGGCCGGAGTCGTCCTCGAGCAGGTAGTCGTAGGTCGCCGCGAAGAAGAGGTTCTCGTCGAGGAAGCCGCGGTCGGGCGTCACGACCGCGATGCGGTCGGCGTCGCCGTCGTTGGCGATGCCGAGGTCGGCGTCGCGCTCGCGGACCTCCTCGACCAGCCCCTGGAGGTTCTCGGCGCTGGGCTCGGGGTTCGTGCCGCCGAACTCGGGGTCCTGCTCGCAGCGCCGCCGGTGGACGGTCGCGCCGGCGCGCTCGAGCAGTTCGTCGGTGAAGCCGCGACCCGAGCCGTGCATCGCGTCGTAGACGACCTCCAGGCCGTCGAGGGTCCCCTCGGCGTCCGAGCCCTCGGGGCCGACTCCGACGACGTCGAACAGGTGGGCGGCGTACGGTTCGAGGAGGTCCTCCTCGCGGACGCTGCCCTGCTCGTCCTCCGGGAGCGCGCGGGGCTCGGCGATGCGGGCCATGATCTCGTCGGTGACCTCGGGGAGGGCGGGCGCGGCGTCGTGGGGGAAGAACTTCACGCCGTTGTAGTTCGGCGGGTTGTGCGAGGCCGAGACCACCAGCGCGCCCGCGAGGTCGCGGTCGGCGACGGTCCAGACCGCAAGCGGGGTCGGGCAGTCCCGCGGCGGGATCAGCGCGTCGAAGCCGTTGGCCGCCAGCACCCGGCAGAGCTCCTCGGCGAACCCCCGCGAGGTCTCGCGGGCGTCGTAGCCGACAGCGACGGTCCCCGAGTCGCGGTCCTCGACCTCCCGGAGGTAGTCGGCGACCGCCTGCCCGACCATCCGGACGCGGGGCGCGGTGAACTCGTCCAGCGTCGCTCGCCAGCCGTCGGTCCCGAACGAAATCGGCGTCTCCATACCCACATCGTCGCTACCCCCGCCGAAAAAACCACCGCGTGGTAGATTCGCACGCGACCGGCGGCGCCGGGACGGAGGTCAGTCCCGCGCCTGGCCGCCGGGACATCGGGGTGCGGAGGAACCGGGGGCGGAGGAATGGACTTGACGGCGAATCAGGGGTCGTTCTCCCGATCGTCCCGCCGCTCCGCGACCCCGGAGTGGATCTCCGCGACCGCCGCGCGGACGCCGCGGACCGCGTCGGGTCCCCGGAGCGCGACGACGGCGACGCCGCCGAAGGCGAGGAGATGGAGCGCGACGCGGGACAGGTATTCGAGCAGCGCGAGTTCGGAGCCGCCGGCGCCGTGCAGGAGGGCGACGGTTGTCGGGGTCATTTGCGGTTGCGGGCGGCGTCCGTCGCGGTCACGTCGCATCGAGTCCGCGGAACGCCATCGCGGCCCCGACGACGAAGACGACCGTCGCCAGGTAGACGGGACCGAGGTGGGTCACCCAGTCGTGGGCGAACGCGTCCGCGGTGTAGTGCATCGGCAGCGCGAGCGCCAGGCCGACCACTGCTGCGACGACTGCCGTCGCCCACGCCCAGGCGAGCCGCCGGCGGACGCCGTACCACGAGAGGGCGGCGACGGCGATCCCCGTCGAGATGATGAACGCCGCGGTGGCGACGTGCAGGTGGCTGATGTAGTACGCGACCGTCGGATTCAGGTCGGCCTTCGTCATCCCGTCGAGGGTGCTGACCCCGAGTTCGAAGCCGTCCCCCACGAAGTTCATCGCGAGGAACGCGACCCCGTATCCGACGAACGCGACGCCCGCCAGCGCCATCAGCAGGGAGCCGTTCCGGATCTGCAGTTCGATTTCGATCTGTTCGTTCCGTTCGCCTGCGACCGTTTGTTCGGTTGCCATGGTAATCACTTCCGGGCGCCGAGCGAGATGCTCTTGACGCCGTACTTCTGACACGCGTTCGCGGCCGACTCCGAGACGAACTCGTACTGGGTGTTGTCCCGGACGGCCGCCACCTCGAAGCCGGCCGCTTCGATGAGCCGCGTGTAGCGGTCGACCTGCTCGGCCCCGCCGATGCAGGCCGCCCACAGGTCCTCGTCGTTCTTGATGCTCTCGGGCATCCGCCGCTCGCTGATGATGTCGGAGACGGCGAGCCGGCCGCCCGACCGGAGCACCCGGTACGCCTCCTCGAACACCCGCCGCTTGTCCGGCGAGAGGTTGAGGACCCCGTTCGAGACCACCGCGTCGAACGTCGCGTCGTCGAACGGGAGGTCCTCGACGTACCCCCGCTCGAAGCGGACGTTGTCCAGCCCCGCCTCGTCGCGGAGGCGCCGCGCCGTCGCGAGCTGCGGGTCGGTCATGTCCACCCCGGTCACGCTGCCGGCGTCCCCGACGCGGAGCGCCGCGACGAACGCGTCGGTTCCGGAACCGCTCCCCAGGTCGAGCACGTCGTCGCCCGCCCGGAGGTCGGCGAGGTCGAAGTGGTAGCCCACCCCCGCGAACGACGCCAGGGCCCGCGCGGGGATCCGGTCGAGGTCGCCCGCCGGGTAGCCGAGCCGCTCGGCCAGCTCGCGCCCCGTCTCGAAGTGGTACTCCTCGTCCGGCGCCTCGGCGACGTCCCGGTACACGCTCTTGACCGCCCGTTCGAGGCGGTCGACGTCGAGTGAGTTCTCCATCCGTCGTCACCCCGTCAGTCGTCGGCCGCCGCCTCGGTCGGGGTAGTCACCGCGAGTTCGACGTCCTGGTCGAGCGAGACCAGCGTGTAGACGGGCGCCCGCCGCGCCCACTCGTCGATCCGGTCCCTGTCGAGGTCCGGGCTCTCGATCTCGATTTCGGCGGTCAGGTTCTCGAAGACGGAGTCGGCCTCGCCGAGCTCCTTGGTGCTGAAGAGGACGCCCGGGTCGCAGTCGGCCCGGACGCGCGTTTCCAGATGCTCGATGTCGACGCCGCTGGCGACCGCGTTGATGGTGATGCCGACGTTGATGCACGAGGCGAGCGCCGAGAGCGCGACCTCGATCGGCTCCATCCGGTCGGTCGCCCCGACCCAGCCGCCCGCGTCCAGCACCTCCTTCCAGCCCCCGTACGGGATCGTGTACTCCCGCGTCCCGCGAGCGATGGTCTCGCCGCCGAGTTCGTACGAGTCGACCTTCGCCAGACTGTGGGCGCACGTCCCCTCGTAGGTCGAGCGGGCGCCGAGTCCGAGCCGCACCTCGTCGGGGTTGTCGGCCGCGTACTCGGCGAACCCTTCGAGTCTGTCGAGGTCGACGCCGTGGTCGACCCGCCGTTCGGTCGCCATCGTTCACACCACCTGGAGGTGTTCCGTCCGGAGTTCGTCGTCCGTGTACTCCTTCCCGTGGATCTCTCGCATGTGGTTCTTCGCCAGTTCGATCGCTTCGGCTTCGTCTTCCGACTGCACGACGAACCGGCAGTCTGCCGCCGCCGATTCGCAGTCGAGTTTGTGTGCTCGTGCCATGGTGGTTTCGTCCGCCTTTCGGCGAGTAGCGGATACGAGCCAGCGTGTTAGATAGCTAACTCGTGGCACACCGGTCGGCCGCTGGCCCCGCGTCCAGGCGGTGACGCACCGGCAGCGACTGACGGCCGCGCAGGCGATGACCGGCCGTCACTGAGTGACGGGGGAGAGACGGGCTAGACGGATCGTTTCCCCGGACCGGACGGCCGAGCGTCGTCACTCGATCGCTTCGAGCGGGACCGTCGGGGTCCGTCGCCGGTAGAACGAGAACTGCGATTCCGCCCACTCCCGGGCGTCCTCGGCGTCCGTGTCGAGCAGCACCCGGACCGAGACGCTGTCGGGGTCGTGGCCGCAGATCGCGATTCGGTGGTCGAAGAGCGCGATCCCGTACGACGGCAGGTCGTCGTGGAGCCGGATGGTGAGGTTCCCGCTCGCCAGCGTCTCGGCCGACAGCTCCGGGTAGGTCGAGCGGATGTACTCGGCGACGCTCGGCGGGTCGATGATCTCGGCCCGCATGCCGTCGATGACCCGCCGGCAGAACTCGTCCCGGCAGGGTTCGAGGAGCGCGAGGTCCGACCCCACGAACCGGAACCGGTCGGTCTCCCTGAGCAGTTCGAGGAACCTGTTGACGGGGGCGTACGGGTTGTCGGCCTCGGCGACCGTCACGACCGCGTCGGCGCACATCTCGATCGTGAACCCGCTGTCCTCGTCCGGGAGCCACTGCCAGACGTCCCGGACCGTCCGCTCGGTCTCGAGCCGCTCGATCAGCTCGGCCACCGCGGAGGCGACGTACGCGCCCAGCGGCGTGGCCTCGTACCGGTAGCCCTCCCTGCGGATCCAGTTGCGGTCCTCGAACTCGCGCAGCGTCCGCCTGATCGTCGACGACGAGACGCCGGTCATCTCCCAGAGTTCGGAGCGGCTGCGGGGACGGACGGTCAGGGCGACGAGCGTCGGGGCGCGGTGCTCGGACCGCGCCAGGTACGCGATGTCGTCGATCGGTGATCCCGTGCTCGAGCCCATGAGAACTGTACGCACGATTTCGTAATAACCCTTCGCTCTCCGGGGGAGCGGGAGTGATCTCCGGGGCCCGGGGGCGCGACCGCCCTCCGCGCGACGGGCGAGACCGGCTCCTACTAAAACGACCGCGGATTCGCGGCAGAAGAGCCAGGCGGGTGCGACCGGTAGTAACGCACGTGACGACGACAGAGACTCCGCCCGGACCGCGCGGCCTCCCGCTCGTCGGCAACACCCACCAGTGGGCCCGCAACCCCTGCGAGTTCCGCGAGCGGTGCGCCGAGGCGTACGGCCGGGTCGTCAACTACGAGATCATCGGCTGGGACGCCTACATGCTGACCGACCCCGCCGACGTCAAGCGGGTGCTCGAGGACCGCGAGACGTTCCCCAAGCACAGCGGCGGCAACGAGCAGCTCAGCGAGATGCTGGGCGACGGGCTCGTCACCAGCGAGGGCGCGCTGTGGGAGCGCCAGCGCGAGGCCATCCAGCCCGCGTTCTACGTGGACAACATCAGGCGGTACGCCGACGTCATGGTCTCCCGGACCGAGGACACCCTCGCCCGCTGGCGGGACGGCGGGACGGTCGACCTGCGCTCGGAGATGATGCGCACGACGCTCGAAATCCTCGTTGAGGCGATGTTCGGCGACGATATCGACCTCGAGGCCCGCGGCATCTACGACGCGGTCGAGGCGATGCAGGAGCCCCTCAAACCCCGCAACCAGCCGATCACCTTCCTCGCGCCCGACTGGGCGCCGGTCCCGTACCTCCGGCGGGCGAACCGGGCGCTCGACCACCTCGAAACGCAGGTGTACGACATCCTCGACGAGCGCCGCGGGAGCGACACCGACCGCGGGGACCTGCTGGCGATGCTGCTGGACTCGGACGCCGCGATGGACGACGAGCAGCTCCGCGACGAGATGCTGACGTTCCTGTTCGCGGGCCACGAGACGACCGCGCTCGCGCTGACCTACGTCTGGGACCTGCTGTCCCGGAATCCGGAGGTCGAGGCCCGGCTACACGGGGAGATCGCGGAGGTCGTCGACGACCGCCCGACCGTCGAGGACGTGTTCGCGTTCGAGTACACCGAAGCGGTCGTCAAGGAGGCGCTGCGGCTCTACCCGCCGGCCCACGAGATCCGGCGCGAGCCCGCCGAGGACGTCGTCATCGGCGGCTACTCGATCCCGGAGGGGTCGCTGCTCGTCCTGCCGACGTGGGTGCTCCACCGCGACGAGCGGTTCTGGGACGACCCGGGCGAGTTCCGGCCGGAGCGCTGGATCGGGGACCGCGAGGTGCCACGCGCCTCGGACGCGGGCGGCGAGCGACGCGAACCGCGAGCCGACCGGCCCGAGTACGCCTACTTCCCGTTCGGCGGCGGGCCCCGGCGGTGCATCGGCCAGCAGTTCGCGATGACGGAGGCCCAGCTCGTGCTCGCGACGACGGCCCGCGACTGGACGGTCGAGCGCGAGTACGACGACCTCGACCTCTCGGCGGCGGTCACGCTCCGGCCGAAAGGCGAGGTACCGGTGACGACGCGGCGGCGCTGAGCGCTCCGAATTGTATCACGACTGCTACAAAAATCGAGACCCGGAAACTGTTTTCCCGCTCAGCGCCCTAGTTTCGGGCAATGAGTACCACTCCAGTCGTCGTCGCGCTCGCGGGCAGCATGCGCGACGGCAGCTACACCCGACAGGCCCTGACCCACGCCCTCGCGGCTGCCGAGCGACGCGGCGCCGAGACCGAGCTCCTCGACGTCCGCGAGTACGACCTCCCGGTGTTCGACCCCGACGAGCCCGAGCCCCCGGAAGCGACCGAACTCAAGCGCAAGATCCGCGAGGCCGACTCGGTGCTCTGGGGGAGCCCGGTGTACCACGGGTCGTACTCGGCGGCGTTCCGCAACGTCCACGACTACTGCGGCTGGGACGAGTACGAGGACACCACGGTCGGCCTGCTGGCGTCGGCGGGCGGCGGGTCGTTCGGCAGCACGCTCGACCACATGCGGGTGACCGCCCGGGGCGTCCACGCCTGGGTGCTGCCCCACCAGGTCGGCATCCGGAACGCCCGCGACAAGTTCGAGGACGGCGAGATTATCGACGAGGACATCGCCGACCGCGTCGAGACGCTGGGTCAGCAGGCCGTCGAGTACGCCTTCATCGACCCCCAGGTGACCGCGCCCGACGCCGGCGTCGACGAGGACGCCGCGGCCGAGGAGGACGACCAGACCGCGGCCGAGGCCGACGCCGACGACTGACCGATGGCCGCCGACCAGGTCGTCCTCCTGACGGGCGGGACCAGCGGTATCGGCCGCGCGGCCGCCGAGCGACTCGCCGCGCGGGGCGCGACGGTCCTGTTCACCGGCCGGGACCGCGCCGCCGGCGAGGAGGCGTTGGCGGCGGTCCGGTCGGCCCACCCCGAGAGCGACGGGGCGTTCTACCGGGCCGACTTCGCGGACTTCGACGCGGTGCGCCGGCTGGCCCGCGACGTCCGGGCCGACTGCGACCGCCTCGACGCGCTGGTGAACAACGCCGGCACCTCCCGGGACCGCCGCCGGACGACCGAGAGCGGCGTCGAGCTCACCTTCGCGGTCAACCACCTCGCGCCGTTCCTGCTCACGAACCTGCTCGCGCCCCGTCTCCGCGAGAGCGCGCCGGCGAGGGTCGTCACGACGACCAGCGCGCTCCACCGGCGGGGGTCGCTTTCGGACCTCGACGCGGTCGTCCGGGGCGAGGAGTTCGACGGCCTCGACGCCTACGCCGACTCGAAGCTGGCGAACGTGCTGTTCACCGTCGAACTCGCCGACCGCCTCGCCGGGACCGGCGTGACCGCCAACTGCGTCCACCCGGGCTGGATTCCCCAGACGGACCTCGTCCGGAACGCGAAGGGGTTCTCGAGGCTGTTCACGACCGCGGCGGCGCTGGTCGCCGGCGTCGTCCCCGTCGGCCCGTTCGAGAGCGTCGACGGCGCGGCCGAGGCGCTGGTCTACCTGACGACCAGCGACGCGGTGGCCGACGTCTCGGGGGCGTACTTCGACCGGCGCGAGCGGGCGACCCCGGCCGAGGCGGCGACCGATTCGGAGCTCCAGCGGCGGCTCTGGGAGCGCAGCGCGGAACTGACCGGCCTCCCGGCCTCGGTCCCCGAGGGCGACCCCGTAGAATAGCCTCTCCTCACTCCCCTTCCGCTTCGACCAGCCGCTCCTTCGCCGCTCGCGACAGCTGCTTGATCTCGTGCTCGCGGGACATCGCCGCCGACTTCGAGTCGAACCCCTCCCGGTAGGCGAGTTCGACCGGCGCGCGGCCGCGGGTGTACTTCGCGCCCTCGCCGCGGTCGTGTTCGCGCACGCGGCGCGCGACGTCGGTGGTGTAGCCCGTGTAAAAACTGCCGTCGGCGCACTCGACGATGTAGACCCAGTGGTCCGGCACGCCTTACAGGCTTCGCGTGGTGGTTCTTAGCGTTTCGGTTCCCGCCCGTTCAGCGGGCTATGCTCCGGCCTCTCTGGCGCGTTGGCGCGCGACTTCCGCGATTCCGGCGTTCGCAGAGCACGAGACGCACGCGCGAACCCGACCGTCCTCGTCGGCGAACACTCGTGCGAACTGCTCGGAGACGTGCGCGCCGCAGTGGTCACACCTTGGCATTGGGTTTCAACTGGCAGCCGTGCTGCCAGTGACCAAATCTTTGGCCCCGACCGATAAAAATCCTTCTCAAACCCGATACTGATTTTCAGAAATACAAAGAAGGTTTTCGGGAATTGAATCCGGGCGGCGGATCTCCCGGCAAGGCCTGCCGGTCGAAACGCCGGATTGCCGCCGAGTAAGGGCCGGTGTCGGCCGAGCTACTCGGAATCGTCCGACGCGACGGCGGGGTCGGCCGCGTCGGCGCCCTCCCCGTCGGCCGCGCCGTCGACCGCCCGCGCGATCAGACCGGCCTGGGCGCCGGCGACGAACCCCGCGTCGATGTTCACGACCGACAGCACCGAGCAGGACTGCACCATGCCGACGAAGGCGGCCTCGCCCTCACCGCCGTGGCCGTAGCCGGTCGAGACCGGCAGGCCGATGACGGGGGTGTTCACCAGGCCGGCGACCACGGTGGGCAGCGCGCCCTCCCGGCCGGCGGCGACGACCAGCACGTCGGCACTTCGGAGGCGGTCGAGCTGGTCGACGATGCGGGTCAGCGCCGCGACGCCCACGTCGTCGACCCGGTCGACGGTCGCGCCCATCTCCCGGGCGATGACTGCGGCCTCGCCCGCCGGGACCGCGTCGCTGGTCCCCGCCGTGACAACGCCGACCGTCGCGTCGAGGTCCGGCGGCGAGTAGTCCGCGGCGTGGACCACGACGACCCGCGCGCGCTCGTGGACCGACACCTCGGCCTCTGGGTGGGTGTCGGCCAGTCGACGGCGGACCGCCTCGCGCTGGGCCCCGTCGGTCCTGGTGACGACGGCCCGGCCGGTGGTCTCGACCGCGGTCTCGGCGAGCGCGGCCGCCTCGGCCGGCGTCTTGCCGTCGCCGAGGATCGCCTCTGGAACGCCTCTCCGGGTCTCTCGGGCCGCGTCGAACCGGCCGGCGTCGCCGGTCGCGTACCCCGCGAGTCGCGCCTCTGCCTCCGCCGGACTCACCTCGCCGGCGGCGACCGCTTCGAGTAGATCGCGCATGTCCGACTCTGGGCGCTCTACGTACTCCTATCCTCCGACCGCGGTCGACCGCCGCCACACAACCGCCTAGTATTTATGTATTTTGGCACCACGGATAGATGACCGGGAAATGACCGACACGGACCCGTTCGCCCGCGAATTTGGGAAGCTTTATTAGGGGTGGCAGGAAAGAAAGGGTCGTATGGCAGACCTCATCGTCAAAGCCGCTGTCAAGGACGCACTGGACGACAAGAACGTGGCCTCCGACTTCTACGACGCGCTCGACGAGCGCGTGGAGGAGCTCCTCGACGAGGCTGCCCGCCGGGCCGAGGCGAACGACCGAAAGACCGTCCAGCCCCGCGACCTGTAGACCGGCACGACCTCGTTTCTTTTATCGAGCGCAACCCGCGTAGCCCGCGGCTCGGCCGTCGCTGTCGCGGGATCACCGAGCGACGAAACACCGCGGAGTCGAGAGTTCTGCGAGCGCACCGCAACGAGCGCAGCGAGAGCGCGGCGTTCAGAACCGCCGGACGTCCGCGCCGTCGTCGGTCCCGACGTGGATCTCGTCGGCCATCCCGACGAACAGGCCGTGCTCGACCGCGCCGGGGAGCTGCGAGAGGTCGGCCGCGAGCGTCGCGGGCGCGTCGATCTCGCCGAAGTCGCAGTCGAGCACGAGGTTCCCGTTGTCGGTGACGACCGGGCCGTCCTTGCGCTCGGCCCGCCGGAGGGTCGGCGTTCCGCCGAGCGCCCGGATCTCGTCGGCCACCGTCGTCCTGGCGTCGGGCAGCACCTCGACCGGGACCGGGCGGTCGAGGCGGTCGGCGGCCTTGCTCGGGTCGGCCACGACCAGCAGCCGGTCGGCGGCCGCGTCCACGATCTTCTCGCGGGCGTGGGCCGCGCCGCCGCCCTTCACGAGGTGGGGCCCGGAGAACTGGTCGGCGCCGTCGATCGCGAGGTCGACCCCGTCGGCCTCCTCGAGGGTCGTGAGCGGGACGCCGACCTCCCGGGCGAGCTCCCGGGACTGGAACGAGGTCGGGATTCCGCGCGCGTCGAGGCCGGCGTCGACCGCCCGGCCGACCGCGCGGATGGCGTGGGCCGCGGTCGAGCCGGTGCCGAGCCCGACGACCGTCCCGTCCTCGACCGCCTCGGCCGCGCTCTCGCCCGCCGCCCGCTTCTGCGCGTCGCTTCCGCCGGTCGTCTTCATGCCGGGACCTGCGCGGGCCGCGGTGAAAAGTCTGGTCGAACGGACGCAACGGCGTCGGGTCGAGCGGGCCGGCGCCCGACCGGGCGACCGCAACGGCTCGTTTCCCGGCGGAACGGGCGCTAGTGTTTTGGCAGTTCCGCCCCTGATTCGAAAGACAATGGCTGCCAGCGACTCGGACGCCGAGTCCGGCACGGGGACCGGGGAGGGGAACGCGACGACCGAACAGGGGGAAGCGGCGAGCGAACGGGAGGAGCCGACGGCCGAGCGGGAGGAGGCCCCGGCCGGACCGGAGGACCGGTCGGCCGAGCCCGCCGAGGAGGCGGTCGCGCTCCGCGACGTGCGCAAGACCTACTACCTGGGCGAACCCGTCCACGCGCTCGACGGAGTCGACCTGTCGATCCCGCGGGGGTCGTACACCGCGGTGATGGGCCCCAGCGGTTCGGGCAAGAGCACGCTGCTCAACCTCATCGGCTGCCTCGACACGCCAACCGAGGGCGAGGTCTGGGTCAACGGCCGGGAGGTCTCGTCGATCTCCCAGCGCAAGCGGACCCGGGTCCGGGGCGAGGAGGTCGGCTTCGTCTTCCAGACGTTCAACCTCATGCCGAAGCTGACCGCGGCCGAGAACGTCGCGCTCCCGCTGGTCTTCCAGGGCGTGGACAAGAGCGAGCGCATCGACCGCGCGGAGGACCTCCTCGCGAACGTCGGCCTCGGCGACCGGGGCGACCACCGGCCCAACGAGCTGTCGGGCGGCCAGCGCCAGCGGGTCGCCATCGCCCGGGCGCTGGCGGCCGACCCGGCCATCATCCTGGCAGACGAGCCGACCGGCAACCTCGACCAGGAGACCGGCAGGCAGATCATGGGCCTGTTCCAGGAGCTCCACGACCAGGGCAACACCATCCTGATGGTGACCCACGAGCGGCCCATCGCCGAGCACGCCGAGCGGATCGTCCACGTGCTCGACGGCACCGTCGAGCGCATCGAGGAGATCGACGAGCCGCGGCGCGTCGAGACCGACCTGCCCTGAGGTGCGGCGCGGTCCGGGTCGCCGCACTGCTTCTGCGGACGTCCCGCCGGTCCCGGGGAGAGCGGGCCTCACCCGCTGACCGGGAGCACCGAGAAGAAGAAGACGTTCATCGCGAGGTAGGCGACGTACAGCCCGAGCAGCGCCGCCCCCGCGAGCCGGGTCAGCTTCCCCCGCCAGAGCAGCAGTCCCGACAGCCCGGCGGCGACGAGCAGCACCGGGAGGTGGAAGTACAGCGCCCGCGGGCTGGTGGTGACGGAGCCGACCAGCGCGACGATGCCGGTGTTGGCGGTCACGAAGAACAGCAGGCTCCCGATGATGCCGCCGACCGCGATGTCGTTGTACCCCAGCCGGACCGGTTCGACCGCGAGCAGCAGGTCGTCGAGCGTGAACACGACGGTCACCAGCGTCACGCCGAACGCGGTCTGGCCGAGCTCCCAGGTCTCGACGATGCCCTCGGTGCCGGTCGAGGCGGCCTCGGCGCCGACGACGATGCCCCCGAGCGCGACCAGCATCATCGCGGGCCAGAACCAGTCGTGGTCGGCGACCCGCCGGAGCGGCCCCGGCAGGTCGTCGTCCGTCGCGCCGTCGGCGGCCGCGGTGGCCACCTCGCCCTGGCCGTCGGCGCTGGTCGCGGCCTCCATCACCTCGCCCGACCGCATGTAGCTCCGGTCGCCCCGGAGCTCGCGGGCCGCGATGTACGCGAACACCACGAGGAAGGCGGCGATGAGCACCACGCCGTCGACGGCGCCGATGCTGCCGCCCATCAGGTACGGCAGCAGCGCCAGCGGCGAGAGCACCATGATGGCGAGGTAGTCGGTCGGGACGTCCACCTCGAACGGGTAGAGCAGCGCCGCCGCCGCCAGCGTCAGCCCGAAGATCGAGATGGCGTTGCCGATGGCCAGCCCGAACGCCACGTTCTGCATCTCCCGGAACCCGGTGAAGATGCCGAACGCGACGTTGTCGACCTCGGTCCCCGAGACCACGATGGCCAGCAGCAGCGCCGAGACGCCGAACCGCGAGGCGGTCCGGACCAGCGCGTGGATGAGCACCTCGACGCTCCCCAGCAGTATCAGCGACCCGAGCAGGAACGCCGCCACCGCGGCCCACCCCGACACCGACAGCAGTTCCTCCGATTCACCCGATTCGCCCGACTCCTGGACCCCTCCGGCGCTCCCCGCGACGACCCCCGCGGCGGCGACCGAGACGACGAGCAGTGCGACGACGAGACCGGCGTGAGACGTGTTCGAACGCAAGCCTTCGAGTTCCCCCGACGACCCCACGACAGCCACCCACGTGATACTTGTTGCCCGTGTATCCGACTCCGTTGAACTCGTCTACACGGAGCCGGCGGCGGGTCCGGCGCTCGCCGGCATCGGCAGGCGGGTCCGTCGCTGCGCGCCAGCCGACATCTTGAATACCCTCATCGCCCTAGCACGGACACTATCGCCCGACGCCGGAGCGGTCGCCGACGTGAGCGACCGGCGACCCCCGCCGACGGTCCCGGACGGTCGCACGCGCGACGACAAAGGGCTTCGAGCCCGCGGTCGCACCGTACCGAGCCCGCGGTCGACAGGGACGCGCCGGTGGTCGGCCGACAGGCGCGAATCGACTGACACAGCCACACCGAATGGAGTTCAGAGAGAGCCTGCGCCTCAGCTGGCGCGCGATACGCAGCCACAAGCTCCGCTCGACGCTGACGACGCTCGGGATCGTCATCGGCGTCGCGGCGGTGGTCACCTTCGTCACGCTCGGGACCAGCCTCCAGGCCGACGTGCTCGGCCAGGTCGGGGCCGACCGCACGCCCAACATCTACGTCTGGGCCGGCCCCGAGGGCGCCGACGGCGGCCCCGGCGCGGGCGCCCAGCCGGTGTTCACGACCCACGACATCAACCGGCTCCGGAACATCTCGGGCGTCGCGGAGGTGGTGCCGCGGGGCATCGTCCCCACCGCGGCGATCTCGGCGGGCGGCCGGACCGTCGCCCAGCGGGAGGTGATCGCCACCTCGCCGAGCTACTTCGACCCCGACAGCTTCGCGGCGGGCCGGCCCTTCCGGCAGGGCCGGCGCGAGGTGGTGGTCAACCGGCCGGCCGCACAGCTGTTCGACCCGGCGCTCGACGTCGGCCAGAACGTGACGCTCCGGCTCGCCTCCGGCGAGTCGGTCGAGGCCGAGGTCGTCGGGCTGCTCAACGAGTCGGCCGGCGGCGCCGGCGGGGTCTTCGGAGCGGGGCTCGGCGGGGGCTCCCGGCCGCTGGTGTTCACGCCGACCGACCCGTTCTACCGGACGACCATCGACCGGCCCGGGACCGGCGAGAGCCAGCGGGTCTACCCGACGCTGACGGTCGTCGCCGAGGACTTCGCGGCGGTGCCCGGGGTCAAGGACCGGGTGCGGGCGTACCTGACCGACGAGTCCGACGCCGCGAAGCTCATCCCGGACAGCTACGCCTTCGCGGTCGAGACCGACCAGGACCTGGTCGACCAGCTGAAGGAGCTCATCAACACCCTCACCAACTTCGTGACCGGCATCGCGGTCATCTCGCTGGTGGTCGGCTCCATCGGCATCGCCAACGTCATGCTGGTCAGCGTGACCGAGCGGACCAAGGAGATCGGCATCATGAAGGCGGTCGGCGCCCAGAACCGCGACGTGCTCCAGCTGTTCCTGCTGGAGGCGACGCTGCTCGGGCTGTTCGGCGCGGTGCTGGGCATCCCGGTCGGCGTCGCCGGCGCCTACGCCGCGGCCGAGTACATCGGGATGGGGCTGGTGCTGCCCTACGAGTGGTTCGGCATCGCGGTCGCGGTGGGCGTGCTCGTCGGCGTGGTCGCGGGGCTGTACCCGGCGTGGAGCGCGGCCCGGACCGACCCCATCGACGCGCTCCGCTACGAGTGAGCGTCCCGCTCTACGACGCCCAGGAGTCCGGGCACCGACGCCTCGCGGGTCTCGAACTCGACCGCGCTGATATCGCGGACGGTCCACCCCTCACCGAACGCCGCGCGCACGTCGGCCGGCGCGAACGGGTTCGGGCCCCAGTCCTCGGGCGCGCCCTCGCCGAATCCGAGGACGAACACTCGTCCGCCGGGGCGGACGACCGCGGCGAGTCCGTCGGCGTAGGCGTCGCGCTGGTCGGACTCGAAGGCGTGGAACAGGCCGCTGTCGAGGACGGTGTCGAAGGGGCCGAGGTCGGCGGGCAGGTCCAGCGCGTCGGCGACGACGAACGCCGCGTCGAGGCCCCGGTCGTCGGCCGCCGCCCGCGCCCGCTCGACGGCCGCCTCGGAGACGTCCGCGCCGACGACCGGGTGGCCGCGCTCTGCCGCCCAGAGCGCGTGCGTGCCGGTGCCGGAGCCGGCGTCGAGGACGCGGCCCTCGACGGCCCCCGACTCGGCCAGGTCCGCGAACGCCGGTTGGGGTCGCCCGATGTCCCACGGCGGCGAGTCGTCGCGCTCGTACACCTCGTCCCACCACGCCGCGGGGTCCTCCCCGCCGTGCGGTTCTGCGTCGCCGTCGGCGCCGCTCCGCTCGTCGTCCGCTCCGGGATCGTCGGCCATACCTCCGAACAGTCACCCGTCGTACAAATCCCTTCGCCTCACTCCACGCTGAGTTCGTCGCTCCCGCGGGGCTCGGTGAACTCGAACTCGACCTCGAGCTCGGCCTCGCGGCCCCCCGCGAACTCCACCTCCACCTCGACCGGCTCGCGGTACTCGAAGGGGATCTCCCAGTCCTGCGAGGAGAGCGTCAGCCGGGTGTCGTTCTCGATCTGGTCGGCCAGCTCCCGGAGGAACGCGGCGGTCGCCTCGCGCGAGAGGTGGATCTCGCGCTCGAAGAAGCCGTCGGTCACGGTCGTTCGCTGTCGGTCTCGGTCGTCGGGCAGGTTGACCCGGTCCCCCATACCCCCTCCGTTCGGTCCGAGCCGCCTAATATCGCCCGGCTCTCCGGGCCCGCGAGCGCCGGTTGGCTTTTTGGGTCGGGAGGTCGTAGCCGTGTCACCGTGTCGCTCATCGACCTCCTCGGGAGCAAGGCCCGGATCGAGATCATCCGGGAGCTGTCGCGCGAACCCCGGTACGTCACCCAGCTCGCCGAGACCGTCGGCATGGACGGCAAGACCGCCGTCCACCACCTCACGAAGCTGGAGGACGCCGGGCTCGTCGGTCACTACGAGCAGGGCAACCGGAAGTACTACTACCTGGCCCGGACCGTCGAGCTCCGGGCCGCGCCGCCGCCCGAGCGCACCTTCGTCCTCCGGACCGGCGAGCGCCGGGACGACCCGACCGCGGTCGAGTCCGCGACCGACGACTGACAGCCGGGCCCGGTTCGGGCCGCTCGTCCCGTCGGCTCGCGGTCCGAGCCGGTCAATCCCGACTTCGCCCGGAGTCACACAGATTTCGGCGTCACTCACGGCGTGCCTAACGACAACCGCGTTACTGTAACAGCGGGTTATCGACGGAGTGCGGCAGTTCAGCCCGAGTCGACCGCGATCTCGGCACCCGCCGCGGGTGCGGCGATTGCCGGCCCGGAAAACGCGGCTTATTCCGTCGAACGGTTCAAACAGTATATCCTATTTATCCCAGTGAGCGGGTTAGGGGTCTCTCGTGAGAGACATGAAACGACGTCAGTTCGGCGCGATGCTCGCAACCGCAACGTTCTCGCTCGGCGGGATCGGGAGCGTATCGGCCGACGCATCCGCACAGTCGACGGAACCGCTGGAGATCGAGGACGTGTCGGTCAGCCTCGGCGGGGTGACGAGCAACGTGGGCCTGGCCCGGTTCGTGTACCAGGACGGCACGATGGGGTTCGGGGTGCAGGACTGGACGATGGAGAGCGGCGAGCGCTCGCTGTCGGTGGGCAGCGCCGTCGTGACCGCCAGCGACGTCTCCGAGGAGACCTACGCCACGCTGCGCGAGGGGCTGGTCGAGAGCTTCGAGGGCCGGACGCTCACGCCGCTCGCGGTCGCGATCAGGGAGTCGAACCTCAACCCCGAGTCTGAGGTCCAGGTGGAGCTCGATTCGGTCGAGCTCGACGGCGAACTGATCGCCGACCAGGTGACCGCCGCTGGCGTCGCGGGCTCGGTCGTGCCCGAGGGCACGCGCGCGCTCCTCGAGGACGGCGGGCCGACGCTGGAGGAGCTCGCCGCCCTGGGCACCTCCGAGTGGGACGTCCTGACGATCCAGCGCGGCGACGCCGAGTTCACCGCCAACGACGTGGTGATGGGGCTCGACGGCGCGACGGTCGTGATCGCCGCGCCGAGCGGGTCGGCGAACGTCTCGGGCCGCTCGTTCGAGTTCAGCGAGATGCAGATGACCATCACGCCGCCGGGGACCATCCCCGAGGAGCACATCGAGTTCGCCTCGCAGGTGCGCGAGTCGGCCGCCGAGGGCGACCTGTCGCTGTCGTCGATCGCGTCGGCCGCCGAGGAGTCCGGCGTGACCGCCGAGAACACGGCCGATGCCGTCGAGAGCGCCCAGTTCGAGCTCTCGTTCGCCGAGATCACCGAGGACGGCGAGACCGTGGTCTCGAACTTCGCGACCAGCGGGACGCTGGCCGAGCTGCTGGCCGCGCTCCAGCAGCGGACCTGAGACGTCCGTCAGCGGACCTACATCTGTAGCATCGACGGCAGAGCGTACGTGCGTACTTCTTTCCGGACGCGAGTCGTATCGGGAGTCGATGACACGAACAGCGGTGATCGCAGGCGTCGGACCGGGGCTGGGCGAATCGCTCGCGCGCAAGTTCGCCGACGAGGGGTGTCGGGTGGGGCTGTTCGCCCGGTCGGGCGAGTACGTCGCGGACCTCGCCGACGACCTGCCCGCGGACGCCGCGGGCGTCGAGGCGGACGTCTCGGACCCCGACGACGTCCGCGCGGGGTTCCGCCGGGTCCGCGAGGAGCTCGGCCCGGTGGACGTGCTCGTCAACCACGCCAGCGGCGGGTCGTGGAAGGGCCTGCGCGACCTCTCGGCCGACGAGTTCGAGCGGGCGTGGCGGGTCAACGGCTACGGCGCGTTCCTCTGCTCGAAGGAGGCGGTCGCGGACATGACCGGCCCCGACGCGGACGGCGGCACGGTCATCTTCACCGGCGCGACCTCGGCGGTCCGGGGCCGCGGCGGCGCGCTCGGGTTCTCGTCGGCCAAGTTCGCGGCCCGCGGGATGGCCGAGTCGATGGCGCGGGAACTCGGTCCCGAGGGCGTCCACGTCGCCCACGTCGTCATCGACGGCCAGATACTGACGCCGAGCGCCGAACGGGACCGCGGGGACCGCGGCGAGGAGGAGTTCCTCGACCCCGACGCGGTCGCCGAGAGCTACTGGCACCTCGTCGAGCAGGACCGCAGCGCGTGGACCCTGGAGCTGGACCTGCGGCCCCACGTCGAGGAGTTCTGAGAACGGAAGCGGAGGAGAACGACACCGCCCCGCTGCCCGCTACTCGTCCTGCAGCCGGTTGAGCACGGCCTCGGGCTCGTAGCGCAGCGAGAGCTGGCGCGACCGGCCGCGGCCCTCGACGTTGGTGTAGGTCGCGTCGATGATGTCGAGCTGGTCGAGCTTGTTGATGATCTCCGAATAGCGCGTGTAGCCCAGCCCGGTCTGGTCGTGGAACGCGTCGTAGACGTCGCCGGCGCGCTCGCCGTCGTGCTCGGCGATGACCTCCAGCAGCTCGATCTCGCTGTCCGAGAGCGCCTGGAGGCTGTGGCTGAGGTGGACGTACTTCGACTTCTCGTAGGCCTGCTCGACGTCCTCCATGCTGACGGTCCGGCTGGCGCGCATCTCGGCGTTGAGCCCGGCCCGCCGGAGCAGGTCGATGCCGACCCGGAGGTCGCCGCTCTCGGCGGTGAGCTCGGCCACCTCGTCGAGCACGTCGGCGGTGATGACCCCCTCGTGGAACCCGCGGTCGACGCGCTCCTGCAGGATGTCGACGATCTCCTCGTTGTCGTACACCGGGAAGTACACCTCCTCGGGCCGGAAGACGCTCTGGACCCGGCCGTCGAGGTCCTCGATGACGTCGAGGTTGAGGTCCGAGGAGACGACGATGACGCCGATCTTGGCGCCGGAGTGGGCCTCGTGGGCCCGCAGCAGCGAGTAGAGCGTGTCGGACGCCTCCCCCTCGTAGAAGAGGTAGTTGACATCGTCGAGCGCCACGACGAGCACCTCGTCCTCCTCGACCAGCTTCTCGGTGATCTGGCGGAACAGCTTCTTGAACGAGATGCCCGACGACGGCGGCTCGTACTCGAAGATGCCCTCGAACACCCGCGAGAACACCGAGTAGCGCGTCGAGTCGACCTGGCAGTTGACGCGGACGGTCCGGACGTCGGTCTGGGCGCCCAGCTCGCCGAACACCTTCTGGACCGCGGTGGTCTTGCCGGTGCCGGGCGGGCCGCGGGCGATGACGTTCAGGGGCCGAGAGCCGCGGGCGGCGGGGCGGAGCGCGTACTTCAGGCTCCGCATCTCGCTCTCGCGGTGGGCGAACGTCTCGGGAACGTAGTCGATCTCGAAGACGTGTTCGTCCCGGAACACGGACTCGTCCCACGAGAGCATCCCCTCCTCGGGGTCGTCTGCCATCACTTTCACCTCGCTGTCCCAGCTACTTAACCTTTCGGCAGCCGAAATTATTAGAGCGCAGAGGGTTCCACGCGGCCGATTCGGGGGTTCTCCGGGAGGCGGCGTGGACTTCGGTCGAATTGATGACGGCCGACTGACTGCTCCGGCGGAACAGGGTGTCGGGTACGCCAGTTCGACTCATGCTCCGGCGCGCGCTGGCGTCTCGGCGAGCGGAGCGAGCCGAGGCTCGTGGGAGCTCGCTCCCACGGCGCGCCCTCCGTGGCGCGCCAAGCGTGCGAGGGACGAGGAGCGCAGCATCGCGAGCACCGCCGGAGGCTGGGGAGGGGTGAGGTTTGCGGTTGCGGTGCAGGGCGGTACATAGGTGACGGCAGTAGCTAGCTACTCGGACGTCTCGATTAATGCTGCGACCGAAACGTCTCGTCCTGCCGAGAACGCGACGCAACTCACCGAGTTCTAGAACTTCCCGAGCAGCCGGTCGTAGAACTCCCCGTCGGAGTCGCTGTCTCGCGGATCGCTGCGCTCCCCGCTCGACTCGTTCGAGGCGCTTCGCGCCTCGCTCGCCAGCTTCTCGACGATGAGCTCCGGCGTCGAGCGCGCGAGGTGGTCCTTCACCGGCGAGCGGTTCACCACGAGCTCGCCGTCCTCCAGCCCCTCGGCCTCGATGCCGTCGACCGGCACGTCGTAGTCGGCCATCTCGCGGATCTCGGCCGCGAGGTGCGAGACGAACACGCCGGTCACGTCCCGGCCCCGAAGCTCCTCCAGGATACCGGCGATGATCTTGGCGCTGGCGCCGGGTTCGGTGATGCTCTCGAGTTCGTCGACGAGCACCAGCCGGTTGCCGGTGGCGTCGCCGGACTCGCCGCCCGACCCGCCGTCCGCGGACGCGCTCGGGGCGCCGGTCGCCAGCCCGGCGAACTCCCGGAGCGTCGACTCGAACGCGCCGGCGTCGAGCGTCCCCTGGGTCTTGGCGTGGTAGTGGAGCGCGCCGAACCGCTCGATGCGGACCGACTCGGCGGGCACCGGCAGCCCCATGTGGGCCAGGATAGCCACCAGCGCCACCAGGTCGAGCGTCGAGGTCTTCCCGCCGCTGTTGACCCCCGAGAGCAGCGCCACGCCCGAGACGTCGTAGTCGACCGGCTCGACCGACTCGAAGTCGACGTCGAGCAGCGGCGACCGCCCGCCCTCGATGGCGAAGCCCGAGCCGCCGAACTCCGGCATCACGCAGTCGAAGTCCTCGGCGAACCGGGCGACGGCCAGTTCGACGTCGAGTTCGAGCGCGGTCCGGACCAGCTCCTCGGCGTCGGCCCGGCGATCCGCGAGGTCGGCCGCGAGCTCGCGCTTCCGGCGGGCGGCCCGGCGGTCCTTCGCGGCCCGGAGGTCCTCGCGGAGTCGGGCGACGACCTCCTCGTCGCGCTCGACCGGGAACGTCGGCTCCTCGGGGAACGCCCGGCGGGCGACCTCGGCCTCGCCCGCGTCCAGCTCCAGCGACTCGATCAGCTCCTCGCGGGCGGCCTCGACCGCGGCGGCGTACTCGTCGCTCAGCTCCCGGGAGAGCAGCGAGTCGACGCCCGCGCCCTGCTCGACCAGCGAGAGCAGGTCCGACCCCTCGACGGTGACGTCCCGCTCCTCGATGGCGTCCCGGAGCTGGTCGTTGGCCACGCTCTCGGCGGTCGAGACCGCGGCGTCGAGGTCGTCGATGGCCCGCGACAGCCGGTCGAGCTCCTCGTCGCCCACGACCGTGCCGTCCGAGTCCACGTCCGCGAGCGCCGCCTCCAGCGCGTCGATGTCCAGCGGCGGGTCGATGTCGGCCGCGCGGTGGACCCGGGCGGCCGCCCGCAGCGAGTCGCGGTTCGCGGCGTAGAAGGCGAGCACGCGCTCGGGGACGACCTCGGCGGGCCGCTCCAGCGCGTCGGGCTCGACTCGGACGTCGCCGTCGACGGTCACGCCGGCGAACGCCTCGTCGAGCGCGACCACGGTCGAGTAGCCCCGCGCGAGGTCCGCGAGGTCGCGGGCGTCCTCGACCACCTCGACGCTCAGCTCCGGGATCTCGCGCTGGGCCTCGCTGTAGCGCTCGGCGTCGGCGGTCGCCAGGCACCGGTCGCGGACCGTCACGTCGCGGGGCTCGGCGAGGGGCTCGACGTCGGCCAGCGCGTCGAGCACCGCGGAATCGGGGTCGCGCTCGACCGCCCGCTCGGCGAACTTCCGGACCTCCTCGATGCGGGACGCGACCCCGCTGGGGTACAGCGTCTCCAGGCGCTTCTCGCCGTAGCTCGTGACGGTGCGGTCGGCCAGCAGGCCCAGCGCGTCGCGGTAGATCTCCTCGGCCCGGTCGGTCGCCAGGAAGCCGCCGGGGTCGCCGTGGCGCTCGCGGATGGCGCCGCGGGCGATGGCCGCCGCCCGGCCCTCGGTGATGCCGGGGGCGCCGGCGAGCTCGGCCACGTCGCCCGACCGGAGCGCGCGCTCGGGGTCGTCCAGTTCCGAGAGCGCGGCCGCGGTCTTCGCCCCGACGCCGGGTATCGCCTCCAACTCCATTCGGGGTTGAGTACCGACCCCTCGCTTAAAAATATTCGCGGACGCCGCGGGCGGCGAGGACCACTCGGCACCGCGGGCGGCGACGGTCCGTCGCCGTCGAGCGTCGCCCGTCGAGCGGCCGGAAACACCTTAAGAATCTAAGGTGTACTCGGTCGATATGGCTGCTCGGAGCACGACGACCACGGACTGGGGCATCGCGCTCGTCCGGCTCGCGGTCGGACTCGTCATGGCCGTCCACGGCGTCGGCAAGCTGTTCGGCGTGGGGCCCTCCGCGACGGGGCTCGACCAGTTCGCCGGGTTCGTCGGCGGCCTCGGCGTGCCGCTGCCGACGCTGGCCGCGCTCGGCGTGGCGCTGGTCGAGACGGTCGGCGGGCTGTTCGTCCTCGTCGGCTTCCTGACCCGGTACGCCGCCGCGCTCGTCGCCGCCGATATGCTGGCGGCGACCCTGCTGGTCCACCTGCCCAACGGGTTCGCCGCCTCGGACGGCGGCTACGAGTTCACGCTGACGCTGTTCCTCGTCGCGCTCGCGCTGGTGCTGCTCGGCTCGGGCGGGCTCTCGGTCGACCGCGCGGTGCTCGGCCGCGAGCCGGTGCCGGGTGCGGTCCGCGGGTGACCGGGCGGAGTCGCGGTACTCGGGCGGAGTCAAACGCGAGTCCGGGCTTCGTCCCAGAACGAGCCGCCGGTGTCAACGCGCTTTTGTCCCGGTACACCCAACCGTCGGGACATGGCTTCCATCGAGGAGAAGACGCGGGCGCTCCGGGACGACCTCGCCGAGCGCGACGGCGTGCTGGTCGCGTTCTCGGGCGGCGTGGACTCGAGCGTCGTCGCGGCGCTGGCCCACGAGGCGCTGGGCGAGGACGCAGTCGCCTGCACCGCCAAGAGCGAGACGCTGCCCGAGGCCGAACTCGACGACGCCAGGCGCGTCGCCGACGAGATCGGCATCCGCCACGAGATCGTGGAGTTCTCGGAGCTCGACGACCCCGACTTCGTCGCCAACGGCGACGACCGGTGCTACCACTGCCGGACGATGCGGCTCGGCAAGATGTTCGAGGCCGCCGAGGAGCTCGGCATCTCGGTGGTCTGCGACGGTACGAACGCCAGCGACGCCGACGGCGGCCACCGGCCCGGCCTCCAGGCGGTCGACGAACTCGACGCCTACTCGCCGCTGCTGGTCCACGACGTCACCAAGGAGGAGGTCCGGGCCATCGCCGACGACCGCGAGCTGACCGTCGCCGACAAGCCCTCGATGGCCTGCCTCTCCTCGCGGATCCCGACGGGGCTCGAAGTCACCGAGGAGAAGCTCTCGCGGGTCGAGAAGGCCGAGAACCTGCTCCGCCAGTGGGGGTTCTCCCAGTTCCGCGTCCGGGACCACGACGGCCTCGCCCGCATCGAGGTCGGCGAGGACGAGCTCGACGTGGCGCTCGACCCCGACTTCGCGGCGGCCGCCCGCGAGCACCTGACCGACGTCGGCTTCGACCACGTGACCCTCGACCTCCACGGCTACCGGACCGGCAGCGTCAGCCCCGGCGACGCCGCCGACGAGGACGAGGCGGGAGCGAACGGCGACGCGACCCGGGACGAGGAGGCGGCGGACGAACCGCTCGTCGAGGACGTCTTCGCCGCGGAGTACCCGTCCGCCGAGTAGGCCCTTCTGCGGACTGCTGAACGAGCGGGACCCTCTTCGGGAGCCTCCGGCGCGGAGTCCGCGATAGGTCTGGTAGATGAACGGTCTGCGGTAGTTCCCGGGAGACGCGGCGTCGTCACTCGCCGGTCGGGGTCTCAGAAAGTGGCATGGGCGTTCGCACCCAGGGTGGCAGTTTGCTGGCACGCGAACTGCGGTTCGTAGCTGCTGGCACGCGAGCTATGTGGCAGGCGCGAACGCTACCAGTTCGTAGGCATCCCTACCCCTTAGTTATATGCCGGTTACGCCGCGGAAACGTGTCGTTGGAGCGGCGGCGAAGCGCGAGCGGGCGGCGAAACGGTCAGTTGCCGGTCCACTTCAGCAGCGCGAGCGTCCCCTCGAAGAGGCCGATCATCGTCAGCGTGACCAGGATGGGCGCCATCCCGGTCGGGTCGGGCGTGAAGAGGAACGAGACGCCGAGGAAGGCGCCCCAGAACAGCAGGCGGCGGTCGGCGAGCCACCGGCGGGTGGTCAGGCCCATCATGATGGCGAGCATGATGAACAGCGGGATCTGGAACACGACCGCCAGGTAGCCCATCAGCATCAGGATGAGGTTGAACGTCTTGCTCAGCCCGAACGCCACGATGGCGACGCCCTCGGTGTAGCTGATGAAGTACTGGAACACCGCGGGCAGCACGAGGAAGAACGCGAAGCTCACGCCCACGACCGCCAGCACCAGGCTCGTCGGCACCGCCGCCAGGTAGTACCGGCGCTCGTGGGGGTAGAGCCCGGGCCGCATGAAGAGGTAGGTCTCGTAGACGAAGACGGGCAGCGCGACGATGACCCCGGCCAGGCTGGCGACCTTGAGCTCGGTCAGCACCAGCGCCAGCGGGTGGTAGAGCTTCGGCCGGGCCTGCTCGCCGAGCTGTTCGAGCGGGATGATGTTGTACCAGAGGATGTTGATGACGTGCTCGGCCGACGGGAGGGCGACGGCGGTGACCAGCCCCGCGACGGCGATGACGACCGCCAGCCGCTTGACCATCTCCTCGATGTGGTCGGCCAGCGGCATCTCCTCGTCTTCCAGCGGCTCGTCCGGCGTCGCTGCCGGATTGTTCAGCGTTTCCGCCTCCCGCGTCCCGGCGTCGTCGGCGGGGGAGAAATTGCTGGCCGTCGCCTCCGATTCGTCAGCCATTCAGTCGGTCTAAACGCTCCTGTCGTTATAGGCTTTCTTCTCTCGGAGGGACGGGAAGATTGATAACTGCGAGACGGCTACCACTTTCAAAAGATGTCCGGGAGCAGTATCGTCGACGAGGACACCGCCCGCGCCGTCAACAGCGGTCGCGAGACCGTCGGAGCGATGCTCTCGACGGCGCAGGCCCACCTCCAGAAGGTGTTCGTGGTCTTCCTCGTCGGCTTCGTCGTCTCCTTCTACGCGCTCCGCGCCGCCGGCTGGCCGTTCCTCAAGAACGTGACTAAGGCCCAGATGGCGCCGGAGATCGCCGAGAACGTCGTCATCATCGCGGTGACGCCGTTCGACGTCATCCTGCTGCAGGCGAAGATCGGCGCGGTCGCCGGCATCGTCGTCGCGCTCCCGGTGCTGCTGTACTACTCCCGGGACTCGCTGCGGCAGCGGTCGTGGTACCCCAGCGGCCGCGTCTCCCGGTGGAAGATCGCGGTCATCGCGCTGCTGGCGCTCGCGCTGTTCGCAGGCGGCATGCTGTACGGCTACGGCGTCTTCTTCCCGGTGATGTTCGAGTTCCTCGCCCGGAACGCCATCAACGCCGGGTTCAACCCGCGGTACTCCATCGTGAAGTGGACCGAGTTCATCGCGTTCCTCTCGCTGTCGTTCGGGCTGGCCGCCGAGCTCCCGCTGGCGATGAGCGGGCTCGCCTACACCGGCATCGTCCCCTACGAGACGTTCCGCGACAAGTGGCGCTACGCCATCCTCGGCATCTTCGTGTTCGGAGCCGTCGCGTCGCCGCCCGACCCGTTCACCCAGATCATGTGGGCGACCCCGCTCATCCTGCTGTACGGGTTCAGCCTCTACCTGACGAAGATAGTCGTGACGCTGCAGCGGGGCAGCGAGCGGCTCAGCTTCGCCGACGTGGTCTGGGACAACGGCATCCAGATACTCGGCGTCGCCGCGCTGGCGTTCCTGGTGGTCCGGCTGTTCCTCACGCGGGTGGGGATCGAGACCGTGAACGCCGAACTGCCGACGAAGTACGCGCTCCCGACGGTCGGCGAGGCGCTGGGCCTCCCGCGGGCCGACGCGGTGCTGGTGGTGTCCGGGGCGGTCGCGCTGGTCGCGGCCGTCGCGGCGTTCCTCTACTACCTGACCGGGGCGCTCGACGAGGCCGCGAGCGCCGCGATGGCCGCCGGGGCGTCCCCGACCGCGCCCTCCGCGGGCGCGCCGGGCAGCATCGACCTCGAGAACCTCGACGCCGGCGCGGTCCGGGCGGCCCCGCCCGAGATCTTCGTCGAGATGAGCGAGGAGGAGGCGGTCGGCTACGCCCGCGAGGCGATGGACGACGACGACCCCGAGAAGGCCCAGGCCATCCTCGACCGCTACGACGAGCTCAGCCCCGAGGACGAGGCCGACGAGGGGGCTGACGAGGAGGCGGCGGCCGAGGCCGCGGCCGGCGCGGAGGCGACCGACGCGAGCGCTGACGCCGGGACCGACGAGGAGGTGCTCGAGACCGAGCCCGCGGAGTCGGGCAACGTCTTCGAGAGCACGGCCGCGGGCATGGCCAACGCCTTCACCGAGGAGGAGACCACCGAGGACGACATCGGCGGCTGGTACTACGACATCCGGTTCATCGTCGAGAGCCTCACCTCGAAGATGATGTACCTCGTCGCGGTGTTCATGGCCGTGCTCGCGTCGGTGTTCGCCTTCCTCTACCGGGGCGGCATCGGCGCCATCCGGGAGGACTTCCTCTCGCGGCTCCCCGCCGAGGTCCGGCCCGAGATGGGGTCGGGCGAGACGGTGCTCAACATCGTGCCGCTCCACCCGGTCGAGGTGCTGGTGTTCGAGGTCAAGATCTCGACCCTGCTGGCGGCCGTGGCGGTGCTGCCGCTGCTGCTCTACTGGTCGTGGCCCGCCATGAAGGAGCGGGGCATCGCGTCGGGCGACCGCCGGGTGTTCGCGCTCTGGACCGGCGTCATCGCGCTCGGGCTGATCGGCGGGAGCGCGCTGGGCTACGCCGTGGTCGCGCCCAGCGTCATCTCGTGGCTGGTCGCCGACGCGGTCCGGGCCGACATGATCATCTCCTACCGGGTCAGCAACTTCTTCTGGCTCGTGTTCTTCACCACGGCGGGCATCGGCCTGCTGGCCGACATCCCGCTGACCATGTGGCTGTTCGAGCGCGGCGGCATCGTCTCGTTCGAGGCGATGAAGGACCGCTGGCGCGAGGTCACCATCGCGGTGTTCGCGGTCGCCGGGCTGGTGACGCCCGACAGCCTCTACACGATGTTCCTGCTGGCCATCCCCATCTCGCTGGCCTACCTGGTCGGCATCGCCGGCCTCTGGGTCGTGACGCTCGGCGGCCGGCGGTAGGGCGGTTCTGGCTCGGTTGTTTTCGGGAGTGTTTCGACACCGAGGTTGGCGCGCCGGTGTGGCCACGAGGGCCACGCCGAGCGTGCGAGGGACGAGCGAGCATAGCGAGCGAGGAGGCTGGGGAGGTGTGAGGGCGGTGCTGTGCGGTTGCGGTAACTCATTGGTGACGGCAGTAGCTAGCGGCCTCCCAGACGCGGCTCGGAATTAGTTCGTGACAAACTTCCTCCTACGTTCGTGGTCACATCCGTAGCGACATCGAACAGTTAAAAACACCGAGCGATAATACCAGGGTATGAGCAAGATAAGCGTGGAGGTGCCCGACGAGCTCCTCGCGGACGTCGACGAGCACGTCGGCGACGACGGCAAGTTCGTGAACCGCAGCGAGGCGGTCCGGGCGTCGCTCCGGAAGATGCTCGACCAGCTCGACGAGATCGACGAGCGCCACGGGAGGCTCGAGGATGACTGACCGAGCGCCAGCGGGGTACCGGGACACCACCCCGTTGCCCACCGGTCGCATCGCGCTGGTCGCGCTGTTCGTCACCGCGCTGGTGACCGCCCAGCTCACCGCCTCGAAGCTGCTGGGCTTTGCCATCCCCGTCGAGCTCCCGTTCACCGGGGCGATGCTGGCGATGCCCGGCGCGGCGCTGGCCTACGCCGTGACGTTCTTCGCCTCGGACTGCTACTCCGAGCTGTACGGCCCCGAGGAGGCCCACAAGGTGGTCAACGTCGGGTTCGCGATGAACTTCGTGATGCTGGCGCTGGTGTACTCGACCATCGCCGCGCCCGCCGCGCCGTTCAGTTCGGTCGACCCCGCGACGTTCGAGGCGGTGCTGGGCGCGAGCCTCAACATCGTGGTCGCCAGCGCGCTGGCCTACATCGTGAGCCAGCACTGGGACGTCCGGGTGTTCCACGCCATCCGCGAGCGCACCGGCGGCGACCGGCTCTGGCTCCGGAACGTCGGCTCGACCGCGAGCAGCCAGCTCCTCGACACCGTCATCTTCGTCGGCGTCGGGTTCGCCCTGATGCCCGCACTCCGGGGCGGCAGTCCGATGGCGCTGAACGCGCTGCTCGGCCTCGCGCTCGGCCAGTACCTGCTGAAGCTCCTCATCGCGGTGGCCGACACGCCGTTCGTCTACGCCGTCGTCGGCTACCTCCGGTCGCGGGGGTCGGCCGCGGCGCCCGCGGCCCGGACCGCCGACTGAGAGGGACGCCGAGCACGGGCACCGACGTCGCACCGCGATTTCTCGGGCGTTGATCTACCGAAACACGGACACGCGAGACCGACACCGATACACCTTTCCGGCCGCCATGGCACCGTGGCGTACATGCGACGCAGAGCCCTCCAGTTGCTCGCAGTCAGTTGCCTCGTCGCCCTCGCCGGCTGCTCCGGCGCGCTCACGGACGGCGGCGCGGGCGGACAGACCCTCGACGACGTCAGCTACCCCGCGGGCGTCTCGGCGAACGGGACGAACGTCTCGGCGCTCGCCGACGCCCACGAGTCGTACCTCCAGAACCGGAGCCTCTCGCTCTCGGTCAGCTCGACCATGAACGCGTCGTCGGGTAACCGGTCGGTCGCGCTCGACGCGAAGGTCGGCGCGGACCGCGACAACGTGCTGGTGAACGGGACCGCGATGGGCCAGCAGGTGTCGGTGTACCTGACCCCCGACCGGCAGTACACCCGGATCGCCGCGGGGAGCGGCGAGGCCGCTTACCGGGCGACCAACCGAACGCCCGGATCGGCCCGGCTCATCCCGTCGTCGTACTCCGGCGCGGGCTACCTCGGCCAGTTCGGCGGCGTCGCCAACTTCACGCCGACCGGCGTCCGGACGGTCGACGGCACCCAGCTGATCGTGCTCCGGGCCGACGGGAGCAACGCCACCGCGACCCCGGCGGCGAACGTCACCGACTACGAGGCGACCATGCTCGTCGACGAGCACGGCGTCGTCCGCTCGGTGACCGTCGAGGCGACCAGCCGGCGCAACGGGCAGCAGGTCCGGACGAACTACTCGCTGAACGTCTCGGACGTGGGCGAGACGACGGTCGACGAGCCCGCGTGGCTCGACGAGGCGAAGAACCAGACGAGCGGTTGAGTGGTTGGCTTTCCGGCCAAAAACCTTTCCTCGCTCCGCTAAAGTGAATCAGACGGATATGCGAAAACTACTCGGCGGGGTGACCGCGCTCTTCGGGCTCGCCGTGACGGCGCTCGGCGCCTGGATGCTGGTCCGCGGTCCGTTCCTCGGCGGCCCGGCGCTCGAACCGACGGCGATGCTCGCCGCGCTGACCGCGTTCCTCGTCGGGGTGGTCGTCCTCTTCCGGGGCCTGGTCCGGTGGGCCGGCGTCGGCGCGCGGCTCTGAGCGCCGGCCGCGAACGACCCCGACAGTTCTGTGGTCCGACCGTTCTCCCCGTCCATCCGGTTTTTCCGCCTGCGCGTCGATGCGTCGGCATGGGCACCGACGGTCTCATCGAGCTCGACGAGTCGTGCTGGTCGGCGCTGGCGAAGTACAACCTCGTGCTGGCGACGCTGTTCGGCGTCCTGCTGCTGGTGGTCCGGCAGATCGACCCGGGACAGGCCCGGCTGTTCCTGCTGATAGAGAACGGCGTGCTGGCGCTGGTGTTCGGCGCCGTCCAGACGTACTGCTGGATCTCGCGGTAGGCGGGGCGACCGACTGCAGGAGCGGACTCGTCCGCGACCGGCTCGAACGCGACCGGCCCGGGAGCCCACCGCCCGCGGCCGGCTCAGACCCGCTCGGCGAACCCGAACCGGGGCTTGACCTCGGTGACCTCGACCTCGACCGTCTCGCCCGCCTCCGCGCCGGGGACGAACAGCGTGAAGTTCTCGACCTTCGCGACGCCGTCGCCCTCCGACCCCTCGTCGACGATCTCGACCTCGACGACGTCGCCCGCCGCGACCGGCGCGGTCGTCCGGCCCTTCGCGACCAGATACACCTCCGAGGAGGAGTCCCGGGAGGCGTCGGGCCGGAGCGTCCGGACGTACTGGAACTCCGCCTCGAGGTCCTCGCGGAAGTCCTCGAGGTCCTGCCCCTCGAACACCTTCACCGCGAAGTCGCCGCCGGTGTCGAGCACGTCGAGCGCGGTCTCGAACGCCTGGCGCGCGAGGTGGACCGACCGGGCGTGGTCGACGCTGTACTCGCCGGTCATGTTCGGCGCCATGTCCGAGAGCACGACGTCGACCGCGCCGCCGGCGACCTCCCGGACCTCCTCCTTCGTGGACTCCTCGGTCATGTCGCCCCGGATCGTCTCGACGCCGTCGACGGAGTCGATGCGCTGGAGGTCGACGCCGACGACGGTGCCCGACTCACCGACCTCCTCGGCGGCGACCTGGAGCCACCCGCCGGGCGCGGCCCCGAGGTCCACGACGGTCTTGCCCTCGTGGAGGAGGTCCTCCTCGCGGTCGAGCTGCTTGAGCTTGTAGGCGGCCCGCGAGCGGTAGCCCTCCTGTTTCGACTTGTTGTAGTAGTGGTCCTTCCCCGACATCACTACCGCGACGTAGTCCCGCGCGGTTAATACGTTGCCCGGTCGTCGACCGCGTCGGGCGTTCGACGGCCGATCCGACCCGAAATCGCTATCGAGAAGAGGGACGAACGGTTACAGTCGACATCGACAGATACCGGGTTGCGGGGTGGACTCGGCGACGGTCGCCGACCGACTGGACGCCGCAGCGTCGGTACGCGAGAACACCGCCGAAGTGGACGATGACAGCCAACGACTCCTCACCGGACGACGAGACGGTGCAACGACTGGTAGCCGAGATCGAGGTGCCCGCGCCGGCCATCGGCCTCGCCGCGACGCTGGCGGACGCCCCCGACGTCGTGGTCGAGGGCGACCAGCTGGTGCCGAGCTGGGAGGACCAGCTGCCGTACCTCTGGGTCACCGACGGCGACCTCGCCGCGTTCGAGGACGCGGTGGCCGACGACCCGACGGTCGCGGGGTGCGAGCGGACCGCCTCGTTCGACTCGGGGTCGCTGTACGACGTCGAGTGGGCCGACGCCGACCGCGGCCTGCGGGCGTGGCTGCGGCGCAACGAAATCCCGATCCTGGAGGCGGACGCCAGCGGCGCGACCGGGGAGTGGCAGCTCAAGCTCCGACTGGAGTCCCGCGACCGGTTCACCGACCTCCAGGCGTACTGCGACGCCGAGGACATCGGCTTCGACCTGCTCCGGCTCTACCCGCTGGAGGCCCCGAAGGTCGGCCAGTACAACGTCTCGGAGAAGCAGCGCGAGGCGCTGCTCGCGGCCCACGAGATGGGGTACTTCGAGATCCCCCGGGAGTGCAAGCTCGGCGACGTGGCCGACCGGCTCGGCATCTCGACCCGGTCGGCGTCCGAGCGGCTGCGCCGCGGGCAGGCCAACCTCCTGACCGACACGCTGCGCATCGGTCACTCCGCGACGCGCGGCCCGGGCGAGACGGGCGGCCGGAGCGCGTAGCCCGCGTCGCCGGCGCCGTCAGGGTTTAAACACCTCGGCCTCTGAAGGGGCGGGCCTATAGTCGCGATAGCCCAACGTACAGACAGATGGGCGACTGTAGCGCGGCGGACGACGCGGTCGGAACGAACGACAGCGAGCAGGTCTCCGAGCTTCTCGACGCACTCGCCAGCCGACAGCGGCGGCTCGCGCTGCGGTGTCTCCGCGAGTGCGAGACGCCGATGGCGGTCGCGGACCTGACCGACGAGCTGGTCCGGCGCGAGCGGGGCGCCGACCCGGAGGACGTTCCGGACGCGCGCGACCGGATCTACGTCCAGCTCTACCACAACCACCTCCCGAAGCTCGTCGAGGTCGGTGCGGTCGTCCTGGACCGCCGCGCGAACCTGGTCGAACTCGGCCCGGCGGCGGCCGACCTGCGACCGCTCCTCGACGCCGCGGACGAGGAACGCGGGGGATCGACGCGCCGGGAGCGGGGTGAGGACGGCGGCTCACCGGCGGCCGGGGACGGCGAGAGACGGGGAGTCCACGGCACGAACGACGAGGGGCGGAAGGAGTCGGCAGTAGCACACCTCCACCGTGCGCTGGAGGCGACGGCCGACGACGAGACGGACTATCACGTGCGGCAGGCCCTGCAGCTGCTGCGCATCGGCGACGGGTAGCGGGTACAGAACGAATCAGGTCGGTCGGGGGTCGAACGGATGGCGTCGGTCCGGCGGAACCGCCTCGGCCCGCCATCGGGCGGTCGAGATCGCCGGGCGGGTCAGGGTTCGACGTCGACGGGGTCGGACGACTGGATCCACTCGCCGTCGTCGCCGTCGGCCTCGATGACGTAGACGGGGCCGTGCTGGGGGTCGTAGTCGCTGTAGCCGGTGCGTTCGGAAGCAGTGTCGAATCTGGATTCGGTCATGGGAGGGGAGATGGGGAGCGCGGTCGGCAGTTGGTCGCTCGTCGCGTTACGGTTCGACGTCGACGGTGGTCGCGGCCTGTATCCACGCCTCGTCGTTCTCCGTGTCCTGGATGACGGCCACGGTGCCGTACGAGTCTTCGTATTCGACGAGGCGGTAGCGGGGGTCGGGGGTCGCGTACTTCTTCGGGGTTGGTTCGGTCATGCTGGGTCGGGGGTCGTTCGATGGGTCGGGAGTCGGGGTCGTTCGTTGGGTCGGGAGTGGCTGGTCGGGAGTCGTCAGTCGCGCGCCGCCTGCCACTCGGTCTTGCACGCCTCGGTGCAGAAGAGGTAGATGACCACCTCTCCGCTCTCGGTGACCCGCGTCGTCGTGGGGTGCCACTCCGAGTCCGCCACGACGGCGTCGCAGGTGGCGCATACCCGGACGGGGTCGGCGTCGGGGGTCTCGCGGAGGGACGCGTCGGCGAGGGAGTCGTCAGTCATTCGCCGTCAGCCGCGGCGCGGCGGCGTCGGCGGCCGGCGTGGCGGAGACGTCGACGTCACCGGTGGACGAGACGGTCACGACGCAGTCGGCGAACTCGAACGCCACCTCGACGCCGGTCGAGCCGCGGCCGACGTGGGGCGGGCGGTTCACGAGCGCCTCCAGGGCGTCGGGGTCGACCGCGTCGTAGAGCGGCGGCAGCGCCTGGGGGTCGCGGTCGGTCGCGTCGGCGACGGCGGTGACGACGTCCTGGGTGACCGAGTCGACGGGGGTGTCGAGGATGTGTTCGGGCATGGTGTCTCTATCCTATCGGAGGGGCGTCCGCACCATAGCCCTGTCCTGTTTCTGTATGCGTCGTCGCTCCCGCGGCCCGCATAGCTATTCACGCCCGTGGCGGAGCGGCCGTTCGCGGCGGGAAGCACCGGGCTTACGACGGGATCCCGCGGTCGTTCGGTCCCGCGAGGACCGCTCCGCCGGACTCCGCGTGCTCACTCGCCGTCCCGGTTCTCGAACACCATCTCGAGGAGCTTGCGCTCCCCGCTCCGGAGGTGGCGGTTCACGGTCGGCTGGGAGACGTCGAGCAGCTCGGCCACCTCGCTCCCCGAGCTCCGCCGGGGCGACTCGAAGAAGCCCGCGTAGAAGGCCGTCCGCAGCACCTCCTCCTCCCGGTCGGTCAGCCGGTCGGCGTAGTGGGCGCGGAACTCGGCGTCGGACTGGATGGGGCGGTCGAGCTCGCGGCGCGCGACCAGCTCGACGCCGTCGTGGGTGTCCAGCATCATCCGCAGGAACGGCTGGGTGTCGCCGCCCTGGGGCAGTTCGACCGTGAGCGACGCGCCGGTCGGCGTCGCCGTCAGCTCGGTCGGGTACGCCCCGTAGTCGAGCAGCCTCGCGAGGAAGGTCTCGGTCCCGACCGTGGCCTCGAACAGGTGGCCCTCGTCGGTCTCCGAGACGTGGGTCGGGTCGGAGACGGCGGCCGAGCGCGCCGCGAACTCGGCGACCTCGCTGACCGACGCGCCGTCGACGACGAAGAACGCGCGGAGCGACCCGTCGTCGCGCTCGACCAGCGACTCGAGCCGCACGCTGCTCTCGGTCTCGCGCGCGAACTCGGCCACGACGAGGTCGGGGTCCGCGATCTCGAACCTGAGCTCGACGGTCGAGTCGCTGGCCAGCGCCGCGCTGCGCTCGACGGCGTTCGTGGCGTACGCGACCATCTGGCCGAGCTCGTCGAGCACGTCGACCTCCAGGTCGTCGAACGCGTTCGCCTCCCCGGCGTACAGGGTCAGCACGCCGTACAGCAGGTCCCTGTAGACGAGCGGCACCGAGATGCAGGCGCGGTAGCCCCGCTGGAGGGCCTCCTTGCGCCAGGGCTCGAACGGCGGGTTCGTCGCGAGGTCGTTGTGGACCTGGAGCTCGCGGGTGGCCGCGGCCCGGCCCGGCGGGCCGCTCCCGGCCGGCCCGTCGGCCCCCGCGGTCGCGACGGCGTCGAGGTAGCCGCGCTCGACGCCCGCCGACGCCCGGGGCCGGAGCTCGCCGCCGGTCGCCGCGGGCGTGCCGATCCACGCGAACCGGTAGGGATCGACGTTCACCAGCTCGGTGCAGACGGCCTGTTCGAGCTCCTCGCGCGACTCGGCCCGGACCAGCGCCGTGGTCAGGTCCCGGATCACGTCGTTGACGCGGTTCAACCGCTCCAGGGTGGCGACGTGGTCCTCCAGTTCGGCGGCGCGGTCCCGGAGGTCCGCCTCCCGCTCGACCCGGTCGAGCGCGGTCTCGACGTCGGCCGCGAGCAGCGACAGGACGCGCACGTCGTCCCGGTCGAAGGCGTCGGGCGTCGTCGCCCCGCTCGCGACCACGCCGTACGGCCCGATCGGAACGGCGATCAGGCTCCGCAGCGGCGTCTCCGCGTCCGCCACCGCCTCGTCGGTCCGGGTGTCCGCGCAGGCGAGGCGCTCCTGGGACTGGTAGACGTCCCACAGGACGGACTGGTCGCCCCCGAACAGCGCACCGGTGTCCGACGCTATCTGGGGCACGTCCGGCGTGTGGGAGACGGGCGAGAGACGCCCCGCGTCGGCGTCGTAGAGGTACGCCGTCGTGTGGAGGTTCGGGAGCACGTTGTTCGCGGTCGCCATCGCGAGGTGGCAGACGCCGTCGGCGGTCTCGACCGCGGTGAGCGACTGGGCGAACCGGTGGAGCTCGGAGAGCCGTCGCTCCTGGCGCTCCCGGTCGGAGACGTCCCGGAGGATACCGGTGAAGAACCGCTCGCCGTCGGCGGTGAACTCGGTGAACGAGATGCTCAGCGGCACCTCCGAGCCGTCCTTGCGCTTGCCCGGCAGTCGGACGTCCGTCCAGTCGAGGTTCCGCTCGCCGGTCTCCAGGTAGTCGGCGAGCCCGTCGCGGTGTCGGTCGGCGAGCCCCGGCGACATGACCGTCGACAGGGGTTCGCCCTCGAGCTCGTCGGGCGAGTAGCCGAGGATGCGTTCGACCGCGGGGTTCGCGAAGCGGACGGTGCTCGCGGCGTCGATGGTGAGGATGCCGTCGGAGGTGGCGTTCGCGAGTGCTCGCAGCTGCGCCGTCGCCGGGGGAGCGGGTGAGCGCGTTGTCCGGTCCATCGTATCGTCGCGTTGTTATTTGCGTACGTTCCGTCGGGAGAAAAAGGATGTGGCCGGCGACCCCGACTGCGACCGCCGCCGTCGGGCGACGGGCGGTCGGGCTCGCCCGTCGCCGGGCCCGGTGCGGTCGCCGCCATCGCAGGGGGAGAACGACGGCGGCGTTCGAGCGACCTGCGCGCTCGCTGGCTGTTTCTCTCCCCACGCGCACGCGCCCGAACGGGTCTTTTTTATGCCGGGGGTTCGTACCTCCGGCCAAGATGTTTAAGGCTATCGTGAGCGCCGACACGCTCAAGGACACTATCGACTCCGTGAGCGTGCTGGTGGACGAGTGCAAGATCCACCTCGAAGAGGACGGGCTGGCTATCCGGGCGGTCGACCCCGCCAACGTGGGGATGGTGGACCTCGAACTCGACGCGGCGGCCTTCGAGTCCTACGAGGCCGACGGCGGCATCATCGGCGTGAACTTAGACCGGCTCGAGGACATCGCGGGGATGGCGAGCGGCGACCAGCCGGTCCACCTCGAGCTCGACGAGGAGACCCGCAAGCTCCACATCCAGATCGACGGCCTGGAGTACACCCTGGCGCTCATCGACCCCGACTCCATCCGGCAGGAGCCCGACATCCCGGACCTCGACCTCCCCGCCGAGATCGTGGTCGAGGGCAAGGACATCGACCGGTCGGTGACGGCCGCCGACATGGTCAGCGACCACATCGCGCTGGCGGTCGACGCCGACGCCGAGACGTTCGTCGTCGAGGCCGAGGGCGACACCGACGACGTCCGGCTCGAACTCGACCGCGAGGACCTCGTCGACCTCCAGGCCGGCCCCGCCCGGTCGCTGTTCAGCCTCGACTACCTCAAGGACATGAACAAGGCCATCCCGAAGGACGCCGAGGTCACCATCGAGCTCGGCGAGGAGTTCCCGGTCAAGCTCCACTTCGACATCGCCGAGGGCCAGGGCAACGTCACGTTCATGCTGGCGCCCCGCATCCAGAACAACTGAGCAGCGTTTTCTCGTTTCTACCCGTCCGTCGTTCGCTGACGCCGGTCGCCGTCTCCGATTGCTGCCTCCGGTCCGCCGGGACGCGCGGCGGCGGACCTCCCTTCAGTCCCTCTCGGGCTGTCCGAGCAACAGAACTATGACGGTCTCGCGCGTCGGGGGCGGCACGCATGGACCGGAGCGAGTTCGACGAACTGGTCTCGTCGCTGACGCCCCACGAATCGGCCGGCACGGTGAACACGTACCGGAACACGGTCAGCATCGCGTGTCCGGCCTGCGAGGAGCCGTTCGACGACCTGGTCGTCTGCCAGGGCGAGTACGACAGCCTCGAACTGAGCAAGGTGCTCGACCTCTGCGTGACGACCGTCGACGACGACGTGCTGCTGTTCACCCACCAGCACTGAGGACGGACTCGCGCCGATTCGCGGGGAGTCGCCGGCACTCGCCGGCGTCGAGCCGCCGCGCTACAGGCTCCGGTCGATGACCGCCTTCGCGGCCTCGGCCTTCTCCTTCCAGCCGTAGCCCGACTCGTAGACGTGGCGCTTCTTGTTCACCAGCTCCTGCGGGGACGCCTCCTCGAACCCGCCGCGGGTCCAGGTCCCGGTGTCCCGGAGCCAGTCGACGACGCGCTCGCGGGTCTCCTCCCACGAGAGGCCGACCATCTCGTACCAGGCGATCATCGCGAACACCGCGTTGTCGTGGGCGCCCGGCACCGACCCCTTCTCGGCGACGGTCTTGATGGGCTCGACGTTCGGGTCGGTGACGTGCTCCTTGTACTCGGCGGCGGTCAGCAGCTCGAGCTGGCCGTCCTCGGTCTCCAGCACGCGCTGCTCGTGGCGGAGCCGGTCGAGCGCGGCCCGGTGGAGGCTCGACCACCGGCCGTGGACCGCCTCGGGGAGCGCGTCCTCGGGCAGCGCGGTGCCCGACAGCACGGCCAGCACGTCGGTGTAGGCCTTCTCGATGTCGGCCCGAGCCGCCCCCTCGAACTCGCAGTCGGGCCCGTGGAGGCTCGTGGTGGTCCGGCAGTCGGGACAGGGGTAGTCGAACCGCGGCACGACTGGGAGTGTGTCGCCGGTGGTACAAAACTGGTCTGATTCGGCTCGCGGGGGAGTCAGGGGCGGGAAACGCGCGGCGCGAACTGCGGCGAGTCAGGCCCGGACCAGCGCCCGCACCAGCTCGAGACCGTCCGAGAGCGGCAGGGCGGTCGTCGGCGCCTCGACCCGGTCGGCCCACCGCTCGTAGGCGGTCTCGTCGGGGAACGCGTGGACGTACGGACAGAGCGCGCCGTACGTCTCCTCGGGCGTCGGAGCGCCGCTCTCGCCTCCGGCGCTCGGGTCGGTCTCGGCCACCCCGAACGACAGCACGGCGTCGGCGGGGTCGGTCTCGATGCGCTCGCGGGTCGCCCGGGAGGTGACCGTCTCGCCCGTCTCCGGACCCTCCGAGGTCACCTCGACCTCGCGGTCGCCCTCGCCGGACACCTCGGGCAGGAACGGGAGCATGAACGCGTCGAGGACGCAGACGAACCGGTAGGTCTCGGTGCCGGTGGCCGTCTCGATCGCGGCGCGGTGGCGGCCCGCCTCGTCGTGGCAGAGGTCGGCGACGCTCGGTGGCCACTCGTCGCCGAACGCCGCGGCGACGGCGTCGGTCCACGCGCCGAAGGTCTCGGGCCGGTCGTCGGCGCCGAACAGCGTCCGGAGGTTGTCGGCGATCTCGGGCGGGAGTCGCCGGTCGAGGACCGGGTCGAGGTCGGCTGCTTCGGTGCTCGCGTCGGCAGCGGTGGAATCGGATTCCGACATCACCTTCGCTTTGAAGACCGAAGTTCTTATACTGTCGAGTCCGAAGTAATGGACCGACTTCGAGGAACCGAAGCCATGGCTAACGAACCCGCACAATTCGACGCCCCGGACGACCCTGCCTGTTACTGCCGCCTCGGCGGCGTGATGGAGCTGCTGAGCAGCAAGTACGCGATGCAGGTGCTCTGCATCGTGAACGCGACCGGCCCGACCCGATTCCGGGAGATCGAGTCGCTGCTGGGCGACGCCAGCACCTCCACGCTGTCGGCGCGGCTCGACGACCTGGCCGCGGCCGACCTGCTCACCCGGACCCAGTACGACGGGATTCCGCCCCGAGTCGAGTACGACCTGACCGACGACGGCCGGGAGCTGGCCGAGCGGCTCGGGCCGGTGCTGGAGTGGGTCGGCGAGCGCGAGGGCGCCGTCGGGGAGAGTTAAGAGCCCGGGTTGCGTGGTCCGACCATGAACGGGACCGGAACCATCGAGGCCGTCCACCTCGCGCCCGAGTCGGGCGCCGACGCCGAGTCGGTCGAATCGGTCGCGGCGCTCGCCGGCCGGGGCCTGCGCGGCGACCGCCACTTCGACGGCGACGGCGCAGATTTGACCCTCATCGAGGCCGAGGCGATCGAAGCCGCCGCCGAGGAGGCGGGGATCGACCTGGGCGACGGCGCCCACCGCCGGAACCTCACCACCCGCGACGCCGCGCTCAACCACCTCGTGGGCGAGCGGTTCCGGGTGGGCGAGGTCGTCTGCGAGGGCGTCGAGCTCTGCGAGCCCTGCAGTCACCTCGAATCGCTCACCGCCGACGGCGCCGTGTCGGCGCTGCTCCACCGCGGAGGCCTGTGCGCCGACATCGTGGAGTCCGGCGACGTGGCGGTGGGCGACGAGCTCGAACCGGTCTGAGGCAGCCCCACCGCACTCCGCCGACTACCCGTACCCCTCGCTCTCGACCCACCGCTCGGGCACGCCGACGCTCCGGACCGCGTCGAGCAGCCCCTCGACCATGACGTTGGTCCCGCAGGCGTACACCTCGACGTTCCCGGGGTCGATGCGGGCGTCGACGTCGTAGTTGGGGTCGCGCTCCGCCACCTGCTCCATCGCGGGCGGGAGGTCGGCGTCCGCGACCGCGCCGTCCTCGACGTACTTGAGCAGGGTCTGCTGGACGTAGGCCGTCTCGCCGTCCCAGTCGGTAAGGTGCTCCTCGCGGGAGAGGGTCGGCACGAAGTGGAAGTTGTCGCGCTCGTCGTCCAGGCGTCGGAACTCCTCGCGGTACGCCACGTCGTCCTTCCACCCGGTGCCGAGGAACAGCCAGAGGTCCCGCTCGGTGCCACCCACCTCGTCGCGGCCCTCCTCGAAGGTGTAGTCGATCATGCTCTTGAACGGCGCGACCCCGGTCCCGGTGCAGAGGAACACCACGTCGCGCTCGGAGGGCTCGTGCATCGTGAAGTCGCCGTTGGGTCCGCGGAGGGTCACGCGGTCGCCCGCCTCGATCTCGTCGCAGAGGTCGCTGGTCAGCGTCCCGCCGGGCACCCGTCGGATGCACATCTCGACGGCGTCGTCGTTGGGCGAGCAGGCCACCGAGTAGGGCCGCGGGGTCTCCTCGTACCGCAGCGTGACGTACTGGCCGGGCGCGAACTCGATGTCGGTCTCGGCCTCCTGGAACCGGACCCGCACCAGCGACGGGAACTGCCGCTGGGCCCGCCGGCGGAGCGTCGATATCTTCTCGGTCAGCGCGTTCGACGGGTCGTGGCCGTCCCACGCCTCCCGGAGTCGCTCCCAGTCGACGCCGCCCTCGCTGCCGGCCTCGTCCAGCAGTCGCTGCTCGCCCAGGTTCCCCAGCGTCTCGCGGACCTCGTCGGCGATCTCGGCCCGCCGGTCGCGGTCCATCGGCTCGGCCAGCACGACCTCCGCCCCTTCGGTTATCATCGGTAGCGACTCGGCGGCCTCGTGCTGGGACATGTGATCCCGAGGGGTCACGGGCGGCTAGTCGGGACCCAGCCGATTAAATCGGGCGGCTGGACCCGTCGTCGACCGGGCCGGGCCCGCGGGACCCGTCGGCCCGTCGGCCCGGGTCCTGCGACGCCGACGCGCCGCTCAGTTCCAGGCCGCGCCGTCGGGGTCGACCAGTCGCTCGCGCTCCTCGATCGCGTCGATGCGGGCCACCTCGTCGGCCGAGAGGGTTGGCGGGTCGAGGTTGGCCCGGAGGTGGGCCTCGCCGGTCGCCTTCGGGATCGGGACCACGCCGTCGCGCTGGCGCAGCCACGCGAGGCTGACCGCCTCCGGCGTCGTCCCGCGGTCGGCCGCGATGTCGGCCAGCGCGTCCACGTCGCCGGCCTCGCCCTGCATCAGGGGCGCGTAGGCGACCACGGTGACGTCGCGCTCCCGGCAGTACGCCAGCAGGTCGTCCTGGGGGAGCAGCGGGTGCATCTCGACCTGGTTCGCGGCGATCGGCGCGTCCAGCAGCTCGCGGGCCTCCTCGAGCAGGTCGGTCGTGAAGTTGCTGACCCCGACGCGTGCGGTCTTCCCTTCCTCGCGCAGTTCGTCGAAGACCGGCAGGGTCGCCTCGGCGTCGTAGGCGCCCGTCGGCCAGTGGACGTACAGCAAGTCCACGCGCTCGACGCCGAGGCGCTCCAGGCTCCGGTCGGTGGTCTCGCGCACGTCCTCGGGCGCGAGGTTCGAGGGGTGGACCTTCGTCGCCAGGAAGACGTCCTCGCGGGGGACGTCGCTCGTCGCGATGCCCTCGCCGACCGCGGCCTCGTTGTCGTACATCTGGGCGGTGTCGAGGTGGCGGTACCCGATCTCGAGCGCGGTCCGCACCGTCTCGGCGCACCGGTCGGGGTCGTCGTTGCCGGACGTGCCGAGACCCGGACTCGGTATCGGGGCAGTCTCGTCCATACCCGACCCACCGGGCAGACCGTGATAAGGGTTGGTCAAGGGGAACCCGCGCCCGGTAATGGAGAAATACTTGAATACGGGGACCGCGGAGAGGTGGTATGGCAGACGAGGTGGCCGCCATCGAACGCTGTGCGTACTGTCGCGGGTACGTCCCGGTGACGCACGTCGACATCCCGACCAGGCGGACGGACGCCCGGCTCCGGGCGCGAGTCGCGGTCTGCGAGAACTGCTTCGGGGACGGCCGGTGAGGCCGTCTCCGGGCGATCGGACGGTCGGGTAGTCGAATCGTCGAGCGGTCGGTCGCGTCCGGTCCGGGGGCGTCGTCCCCGCGCCCGACCCCTACTGGGTCGCTTCGATCTCGTCCGTGACGTACTCCGCTTCCCACTCCCGGCGAGACTCGATCTCGCGCTCGCCGCGGTTGTTCAGCGTGTAGAAGTTGGTCCGACGGTCGCGCTGTCCCTTCTCGACGAGCCCCTTGTCCACGAGCGTGTCGAGGTTGGGGTAGAGCCGCCCGTGGTGGATCTCCTTCTCGTAGTAGTCCTCGAGTTCGTCCTTGATTGCCAGGCCGTGCGGATCGTCCAACCCCGCGACGACGTACAGGAGGTCGCGTTGGAAGCCAGTCAGGTCGTGCAAGGTTATCTCTCCCTCTTCTTCAAAGATAAGCCGTAATCTAATAAGTGTTCGGGCGGCGCTGAAATAATTCCCCGCGTGATAGAGTGCAAGAAGTGTCAGACACACATTTGGTATTCGTCACTTACCGATTCGAATTGTTCGGTCGGGGCGGCGATTCCACCGGTACTGGACCGTTTTCTCCGGGAATCGGCGCGCGACGCGTCACCGGACGTGACGCGTCGATCCGGTTCCCGCTCGCGATGGCGGTGCCGGAGTGCCGGCCCAGTCGGAAGCGCTCCGCCGGCCGCAGTCGAGCGGTCGGGCGCCGCCTACCCCGACGCCGGCTCCGACTCGCGCCCGCAGACCGGCGAGGCGACCGCCCGGACCGCCGCGACGGCCGCGAGGAAGACCGCGCCGAGCGCGCCGACCGCGACCAGCGCGGAGGTGGCGTCGGCCACCGCGCCGCCGAGGAGGTACAGCGGGAGCTTCACCAGCGCGTAGGCCATCGACGCCGCGCTCAGGACCGTGGCCCGGCCGACCGATCCCACCTCGTCGTTGAGGTGCTGGGTGACGATGGGGTGGAGGAGCGAGCGCGACCCCTTCAGGACGAAGAACGCCGGGAAGGCGAGCAGCGGCCACGCGAGGGGCGCGACCAGCGCGACGCCGAGGACGACCGGGACCGCGAGCACCGCGCCGCCGACCCCGAGGCGGTCCCGCACCGCGCCGGCGTAGTAGCCCGCGACCGCCGAGGCGCCCGCGAAGCCGGCGTACAGCAGTCCCATCGACGCGACCGGAACGCCGAGCGTCCGGGTACTGACCGGCTGGACGTAGGTGTCGACCGCCGCGACCGCGCCGAAGAACAGCGCGGCGTACGCGACGAACCACCGGAGGCGCGGCCGGGTCAGTTGCTCGCGGAGCACCGGCAGGGCGTCGCGGACGGTGAAGGTGTCGCGGTCCCCGTCTGCGGAAGAGACATCGGTCGCGTACTGCCGGTTCCTCGGGAACGTCAGCAGGACGAGCACGCCCGCGCCGTTGAGGGCGCCGGAGGCGAGGAACGGGTAGACGGGGTCGAGGCTGTAGAGGACGCCGCCGGCGAGCATCGTGAGGACCGTCACGGCCCGGTTGACCGACTCGCCGCGCCCCCGGACGTGCGCGAAGCGGTCCGCGGCGAGTTCCGAGTCGAGCGTATCGTAGAGCCACGCGTCGCCCGTCCCCGACCGGAACACCAGCGAGAGCGTCCAGAGGACGTACAGCGCGGCGAGGCCGAGGTACGAGCCGACGACTGCGAACCCGAGGACGGAGAGGGTCATGAACACGGAGCTTAGCAGCAGGCTGTCGCGCCTGCCGAGCCGGTCGCCGACGTAGCCGGTGGGGAGCTCGCCCGCCACGGTCAGGACCGCGTACAGCACGCTCAGCGACGCGATGGCGGTGTAATCGAGCCCGCGGTGGAGCAGGAAGAGGGTGAAGATCGGCGAGAAGAAGCCGAACGAGACGGTCGCCTGGTAGCAGTAGTACTGCAGGACCGGCGGGTCCGGGAGCCGGTCGGGCGCGAGCGACGAGGGCGAGGGCGTGCGGTCGGGCACGGCTCGACCGGGAGTTGTCCGGGCGCCGGCAAAAGCGCTCCCCGAACGAGATTCCTGTTCGAAGTCGGACAAAAGAGCGAAAGGGCGCGCCGGCCAACTCGGGACCGTGACCGAACGCGACGTCCCGTGGCGGCTGCTCGGCATCGGCGGCGCGGCGAGCCTCTGCTGCGTCGGCACCAGCGCGGTCGGCGGCGCGGCGCTGACCGGCGGGGCGGTCGCCGGCGGAGCGGGCGCGAGCGGTGTACAGGTGGCCGTGACCGCGCTGACCGTCGCGCTGCTCGGGACGGCCTGGCGGCGGTTCGGCCCCGACCCGGCCTGCGAGCGCGAGTAGCGGAGACCGAGCGACGGCGCGGGTGGTCGAGAGCGCGAGCCGATGGAGACGGTGGCTTCGGGTACGTACAGGATTAAAAACTTCCGAATGCGTTCGGGGGCGAAATCCGGAATTCCGGCCGCTGACCCGTTTTTAGCCCGGCCTAAATCTATTCCGGGTACCGATACGCTTAAATGAAGTACCGTGATTTAAGTACCTCGTCGCCGAACGGTGAGGTAGGTGAATTACGATGGCAATCGACCCGCAATTCAACGAAAACCGCGAGAAGGTTGACACTCACGAGGGCCACGACGTCTGGGGGCCGGTCGACGAGCCCGAGCAGCTCGGGATCCACGGCACCCACGTCGCCGTCGACTTCGACCTCTGCATCGCCGACGGGGCCTGCCTGGAGGACTGCCCGGTCGACGTGTTCGAGTGGGTCGACACCCCCGACCACCCCGAGAGCGAGAAGAAGGCCGACCCCGCCAACGAGGCCCAGTGCATCGACTGCATGCTCTGCGTGGACGTCTGTCCCGTCGACGCCATCGACGTGGACGCCGGCCGGGCCTGATCGGACTTCCCCGCTCTTTCTACTCCGGGAGACCAGCGCCGCGCGGGCAGTGGCGACCCCGAGCGACGCGCCGTGAGGGACACACTCCGAGCGACACGCTGCGAGGGATACGCCGCGAGGGATACGCCGCGAGCGACACACCACGAGATGCCGGCGCGTCGCGGTTGCGTCGCTGTCGGCGTCTGCGGCGTCTGTCCGTAGAATTGAGTCCGCGCTAGTGGCCGCGGCCGACGCTCGACTCGAAGGAGCTACCCGGTCACTGCGGTCGGTCGACGTCGAGTTCCTGCCGGAGGTAGGCCAGCGCGTCCGTCTCCGCGAGGTACTCGAACTGCTCGCGGAAGTGGGTCTCGCAGAGACCGACCCGCACGCCGTTCAGTTCGGGGGCGAACGACGCGTCGCGGTCGCAGTAGTGACACTGCATATCAAAGGCTATCCGGTCCGGGAATTTAACCTCTGCGTTCGGGGCGGGACCGGGGCGCCGGGACCACCCGGCTCAGAGGTTCACCGCCGACCGGAAGTGGCGGTACTCGGGCTTCGACAGCCCGGCCTTACCGAGTTCGTCGCCGTGGGCGTCGCTCCCGCCGGTCGGGATCAGGTCGTAGTCGGCGATGGCGCGCTCGACCGGCCGGGGGTCGACCTCCGCGTCGTAGGGGTAGTACCGCTCGACCGCGTCGAGGTACCGGGTCAGCTCCAGCGCGGACTCGGGGTCGTCGTAGCGGTACGGGTGGGCGAGCCCGACCAGCCCGCAGGCGTCCGAGAGCAGGTCGACGCCGCGCTCGAACCCGGTGACGTCGCGGGCGACGAAGCAGGGCCCGTCGGCGCCGATGAGGTCGTCGAACACCGCGCCGACCTCGTCGTAGTCGGTCTCGGAGTGGTCGACGACCGCGCGGGCGACGTGGGGCCGGCCCAGCCCCTCCCGGGCTTCGAGGTCGAGGTCGACGCCGAGGTGGTCCTCGACGTTCTCGATGATGCGCCGGCCCCGCTCCTTCCGGTCGGTCTGGATGCGGTCGAGCTCGTCGACGAGGTCGGGCGTCGGGGTGACGCCGTAGCCCAGCAGGTCGACGCGCTCGCCGGTCCGGGGCTCGACCCGGAGCTCGATGCCGTGGACCACCGTCACGCCCTCGAAGGCCGTGACCGGCGTCGGCAGCTCGGGGTGGAGGCGGTCGTGGTCGGTGACGGCCACGACCGAGACGCCCGCGTCGCGGGCCGCCTCGGGGACCTCCGACAGGCGCAGTTCGCCGTCGGAGTTGGTCGTGTGGACGTGGAGGTCCGCGAAGACGCTCATACCCCCAGAACGTGGAGGCCCGCCGAAAGCGCTTCGCAATCCGACCGGACGACGGCGCCGCGACAGGTCGCCTTAGATACCTTATATTCTGGAATGTCCTACCGCAGGAAGGTTTATCATTATCTTTGGTGTACGTGCTGTCGATGTCACTGAAGCAGGCGACGGAGCTCGTCCGTCAACACGACTACCCCGCGACGACCGACCAGCTCGCCGACTCCTACGGCGACTACGAGCTCGAACACCCCAACGGGTCCGAGACGCTCGGCGAGGTGCTCGGCCGCGTCGAGTCCGAGACGTTCTCGTCGCCCAACGAGGCCGAAGAGATGCTCTACTCCGCGGTGAGCAGCGAGGCGATCGGCCGGAAGGGGTACAGCGATCGCGACCCGACCACGCTCGGCACGGTGGGCCCGGGCCAGGTCAGCTTCTAGAAGGACGCCGCTTTTTCTCGGCAGTCCGGAACGCGGTCGGACCTCGGTCGGCACGCGACGGGGTCGACAGAATTCGAAATACGTAGTGCGAACGGTTTATCGAGCGTTCTCACACCGAAGAGCTAAAGATTACTCGTGCGACATTCGAAGGTGACAATGACGGACGATGAAACCACGATAACAGACTATCTGGGGATGTTCGTGTTTTTCCTGTCGTCACTCGTCGCCATCTTCATCGGTCCCCTCGAAGCAGTTCTGGCACTCGGGGCTTACTGGCTCTTCGAATCAGGGTCCGAAGACGCAGAGGTACGGTAAACAGAACCGATCTCTCCGCGCCGTATCCGCTTACAGGTCCAATCGGGGAAGTCCTCTATGGCCCTGCAGGGCTTACGCGCTGTATCACTGTGGAGTCGCAGATACGACTTCGGGATTGAAACCGCATCACCGCTGCTACACCCACTCGACGGCGCCGCCCAGGTCCAGCGGCAGCGACCCCTTCCGGTAGGCCTCGACGTGGCCGGAGGGTCGCGCCCGGAAGACGACCGCAGGCCGGTGGCGCACCTCCGGCTGCTCGCCCTTCACCGCGGCCCACTCGTCGTCCCGGAACCCCGAGCAGTCCACGAACAGCACCGCGCCGCCGCCGTGCTGCTGGAGCTGGCCGGAGGTCTTCGTCTCGGCGGTCTCGCGCACCGCCGCGACCGGCGTGTCGGCGTGCCGGCGGGTCGGCGGGCGCGGCCGGGTGACCTCGACCAGCGGCGACTCGCCGCCGCCGGGCGCCTCGGCCCGGAAGTCCAGCGAGTGGCCGGTCGTCACCTCGATCTCGGGAGTCACGTCGTAACCGGCGTCGGTGAGCAGCTTCGCGGCGGTGAACTCGCTCATCGCCGACGCCATCCGGACGGGGTCGACCTGCGGGCTGGTGCCGAGCTTCGACGCCATCTCGTAGCGGTAGTCGTCGAGCGCGCCGGTCCGGAGGAACGCCTCGTAGAACGACAGCGCCTCCTCGCGGGTCGCGTCCGGGAAGCCGGCGGCGTGCTCCCGGAAGAAGGTCCGCGTGGAGTGGCGGCCGTCCTTCGAGAACAGCACCGGCAGGAAGAACCACGAGAGGTGGGTGTAGTCGGCCAGCCACGGGTCCTCGACCCGGAGGTCGGCCAGCAGTTCGCGCTGGGCCCACCGGGCCACGGGGTAGGGGATCTCCTCGAAGGTGTACTTCTCGGTGTGCCAGAGCGCGGAGGGCGTCTCGGTGTTGCCGAGCCAGTAGGCCTCCCCGTCCGGGTCCCAGCAGAACAGCGCCAGGTCGCCGTTGCCCATCTCGAGCCGCCGGGCCTCGTAGCCCGACGGCCCGACGTAGTGGGGCGTCAGCAGTTGCGCGCCGAACTTCTCGTCGAGGGGGTCGTACAGGTCGCGTTCGACCCTGTCGTCGGTCCACCGCTCCGTGGAGCGGCGAAAGCGGAGCGGACTCGCCACGGACGTGTCTTGACGGCCGAGGAATTTACCTCTTGTGTCACGAGCGCCGGGTCCGCGGGCGGGCCGACCGGGCCGCCGCGACGCCGCGGAGTCTGCCGAGACGACGCCGGAACGCCGGCACTTTACGATACGAAACGTCAGTCGCGCGGGAATCGGGACTTAGGCCGGCCCCGCGAGCGATCCACCGCCGGTCGGGGGTCCGGGATCACCCCCGAACCGACCGCCACGCCGCGATTTTGACCTGGTTCGAGGAGCGAAAGTTACGTGATTATCCGTTACATTCATTACGGGGCGAGGCCTACCCATGAGTGTGGTTGTCATGTCAATGGGTGCCTATGACGAAGACGAACACGAACGCCGTGAACGCAAGAACAACACGGTCGACGTCAGCGAGGACGACGACCGGACGACGTATCACGGCTCCGTAGAATACGACTCCGGCGACTCCACCGAAGCGCTCCTCGACAAGTTCGAGGAGATCAAGTCCGGCAAGTAGCCCGTTCTGATTCTGCTCGGCGCTCGCGCTGGAACTCTCCTGTTTCCGCTCGACGCACGGGACGGCCAGCGGTTCGCTCGCGCCGGACGGGGACGGACGACGCGAACGGGCTGCCGGTCGACCCGGTGATCAACCGTCCCAGCCGGGCGTCTCGGGCGCGCCGCGGTCGCCCTCGACGCGCTCGGCCAGCGACGGGTCGGGGGCCGGCGTCCCCGCCTCGCCCGCCCGGTCGGTCCAGTCGGCGGTCGCGCGGCCGGCCCACGAGTCGGCCTCCCGGGCCGTCGCGAGTGCCGACTCGAACCTGTCGCGGTCGACGGTCGTCGTGCCGGGCGCGGCCGCGACGGCGGCCGCGACGAACAGCGCGCGGTCGTCGGCGGTGAGGTCGCCCGACTCGGCCCGGGCCACGACGCCGTCGAGCCGGTCGGGGTCCGGGAAGACGAACACCTTCTGGCCGAGCGCCTGCGGCCCGAGCAGGAACCCCCGGAGGTCCTCGGGCGGCTCGTCGTCGAGCAGTCGGTCGCCGCCGAACGCCGCCTCGACGCGCTCGCACTCGGTCTCCTCCTCCAGCGCGAGGTTGTGGCCGGGGTAGTCGGCGCACTCCTCCGGGTAGGTGTCGGCGTCGTGGATCCGGCACTGGAGGGTCGTCGGGTCGAGGAAGACGCAGGTGGGGAGCCAGGTCGGGTCGGCTTCGAAGGGCGCGACCGGCTTCGGGGGCTTGCGGAGGCCGAGGAAGAACGCGGGCCTGCCGTCGACGGCCGACACCGGCACGCCGTCGACCTCGACGCCCGACTCGTCGCGCCAGAGCCGCGGGGTCAGCGCGTCGGCCAGCCCCGCGTCGAGGAACGCCCGGGCGTCGTCGCGGGTCAGCGGCACGAGGTTGTGGACGTCGTCGAGCGGTTCGCGCGGGCCCCGTCGCTCGTGGTCGCTCGGGTCGGGCGCGACCGCGCGCCAGTCGATGCAGCAGCCCGCGCACCCCTCGCAGTTCACCTCCATGCTCTCCAGGAGGTAGGCAGTCGAGGAGCATAAGAAGACGGGGCGCCGCCGTCCGCGGAGGCGAACGACCGCGGCGGTCAGGCCGTCCGCCGGACGACGACCTGCCCGTCGGCGTAGACGTCGACGGCGAAGGCCCCGACGGTGAACGAGACGCGGCCGGCGTCGCGCCGCGGGCCGTTGCGGGTCGGTCGGAAGATGGCCTCCAGCGCGTCCGGGTCGACGGCGTCGTACAGGCGGACGGTCGGCTCTTCGCCCGGGGCCGCGGCGTCGTCCAGCGCCTCCAGGATGGTCTGAACGAGCGATGCGTCGCCCTCCGGGTCGTAGAACGTCCGCGAGACGCCCGACGGTTGGTTTCCAGGTTCGGCAGCAGTGGTCGCGGGCGATTCTGAGTCGTGCATTTGTTCTCTCCCACGTCGGCCGGGCCGACTTTGACACAGTCTCGCACGACGAACTAGGATAAATACGATTCGGAATCGCTGCGTGGACCGACCGGCGGCGCGCCGGCGGCAGCGCTTTGTCGCTGGGGACGCTGGGTCCGGCCATGGCCACCGACACCTGCGACGGCTGCGGCGAGCAGGTCAAGATCGCGGGCGGCATCGCCAACCTCTGGACGCTCGACCACGACGCGACCGGCGGGATGACCCTGGAGTTCGACGGCGACGGCACCGAGCACTTCCTCTGCTTCGACTGCATCGAGCGACTGCCCGAGGAGCCGACCGCCGCGGACGTGGAGGCGCTCGGGGACGCCTGAGGCGATGGAGGTCCGACGCGACGAGGGGCCCCGCTCGGGACGGCCCCGGAAGTGTCGCGGTCGCGCTCGGGACCCTCGGCGGCCGAAGACGCTTGGTCGCTCGACGTTCGCTAGCCGGACATGGCCACGATTGCGGAGTTCGCGGTCGCCGCCGAGGACTTCCCGCTCGGTCGCGTCTTCGAGGACGCGCCGGAGGTCGCGATAGAGCTCGAGCGCATCGTTCCCACCACCGCCGCGCTGCTGCCGTACTTCTGGGTGTGGGACCACGACATGGAGTCTCTCCGGCGGCTCATCGAACCGCATCCGGGGGTGACGTCGGTCTCGCTGGTGGACGAGGTCGAGGGCGGCGGGCTGTTCCGCGCGCAGTGGGACTCCCAGACCGAGGGGGTGCTGACGGCGCTCGTCGAGTCGAACGTGACGCTGCTGAAGGCGACCGGCAACCGCGAGCGGTGGACGTTCGAGGTCCGGGCCGAGGAGATGGACCAGCTCTCGCGGTTCCAGCGGTACTGCACCGACCGCGGCATCGACGTGTCGCTGACTCACCTCCACTCGCTGTCCGAGATGCGGACGGGCACCGAGTACGACCTCACGCCCGAGCAGCACGAGGCCCTGGTCCTGGCGTTCGACGAGGGGTACTACAACCAGCCCCGGGAGACGAACCTCGAGGAGCTCGCCGCGAAGCTCGGGATCACGCGGCCCTCGCTGTCCGCCCGGCTCAACAGGGGGTACCGCAACCTCATCGGGAGCACGCTCGTCCACCAGTAGGCGGGCGACTCCGGCGGCCGGCTTAAACCCCCTTCATAATTAGCGACCATTACCACCCGACTCCGACCCCTTCTATTCGACGCGATGGGACCTGTTGAAATACATTTTCGACTACCGGTGTTTAAATCATGTTGCATGACGGAGAAAGCCATCTTATGTACGAGCCCCTCCGTGGCGAATCGAGAGCGCTCGGCGAACGCGGTCACCGACGGGGACGCTCGCTGACCGATGACCACGATCGCCGAGTTCACCGCCCCGACCCAGGCCTTCCCGCTCGGGAGCCTCTTCGAGACGCTGCCCGAGGCGTCGGTCGAACTCGAACGGCTCGTCCCCGCGAACCGCGTCGTCTTTCCGTACTTCTGGGTGTGGGACGCCGACCCGACCGAGATCGAGGGGGCGATCGGCGACCATCCGGACCTCGAGTGCGTCCGCCTGGTGGACGAACTCGACGGCGGCGGCCTGTTCAGGGCGCACTGGAACGAGAGCGACGACGGCATCGTGGCCGCGGTCGACGAGACCGACCTCTCGATCCTCTCGGCGAACGGGACGAGCGACGGGTGGTCGTTCGAGGTGCGCGCGGAGACGAACGACAGCCTCGCGGCGTTCCAGGAGTTCTGCACCGAGAACGACGTGCGGCTGTCGCTCTCGCGCATCTCGTCGGTCACGGAGATGCACGTCGGGGGCCGGTACAACCTCACGCCCCAGCAGCGGGAGGCGCTCACGCTCGCGTACGAGGAGGGGTACTACGACCATCCCCGGGAGGCCACGCTCGAGGAGATCGCGACGCAGGTGGGGATCACCCGACCGTCGCTGTCGTCGCGGCTCCGGCGCGGCTCCCGCAACCTCATCGAGAACACGCTAATCCACAGAGGGGGCCCGAAATAGCGGCGGCGGTGTATAAACCCCCTTCATAGTATGGGTCGGAATCCAACCGTCTCCCGCGTCTCCGTTACCACTGAACACTATGGCAGGTACCACGGGAGAGTCCGCCGAGCGGGCCTATCGCATCGGGCCGTCGGAGCGACCGAGCGAGGCGGTGCTCGCCGCCGTGCGCGCCGCGACCGGGCGCGACGTCGGGTCGGCCCCGACCGGCGACGAGGGGCTGGAACCGCTCTACAGGGCCGTCGACCCGGACGCCCTGGACGCGCTCTTCGAACCGACGGCTGAAGGGGTCCAGCGGGACGGGCGGGTCACGTTCAGTTACGCCGGATGTACGGTGACGGTCAGTTCCGACGGCGTCGTCGAGGTTCGACCGCACCACGTGAACGAGGTGGGCGGCGACTGATGCGGGGACGGGTTCGGGAGCGACGGGTCCGTCGGATCGAAGGCGAGCGATGACCGACCCGGACCGCGACGTCGACGACCGATCGAAGGCGACCGAGCGAGACGACCGGCCGGGACGACCCGCCGGCGGCGACCGGGCCGACCGACGCGCGGCCGGGCTTCCGGTTCGACTGCGAGTTCTGCGGCGAGACGCTCCGGGCGACCACGGACGAGGCGATCAAGGACGACGGGCTGGCCCACCTCGAAACCGACCACGCCGCCGACCTGCTGGGGGCGTTCGCCGAGGCGGTCGGCGGGAGCGACTGCCGGAACGGGTGCGGGTACGCCTTCCCCGCCGACGTCGGCGAGGTGGCGGGCTTCGGCTGTCCGGACTGCGGCCACGACCACTTCGAGTGGTTCGCCCGCCGGTACCTCTACTGGCGGATCGAGGAGGAAGCGGCGTAGGACGCGACGCGGTCGCGAGCGGGCGGCACCGACGACCGCGGCGGCGACGGCGGTGACGCAGGGGAACGCCGAACCGGCGTGGGCTCCCGGCCCCGCCGGCGGTCGATTCACGGGTCCAATCGCCGGAACCAACAGCCTTTATCCGGTCGACCGTCGTGGCATCGGGTAGTGAACCCCGACCGGATTTTCGACGAGTTCCCCGCGCCCTCCTTCCGGGGCAACCAGCGCGAGGCGCTGGGCGACGTCAGGGACGCCTTCGCCGCGGGCAACGACGTGGTGCTGGTGCGGGCGCCCACCGGCAGCGGCAAGTCGCTGCTCGCGCGGTCCATCGCCGGCTGCGCCCGGACCCCCGACGAGGCCGCGCCCAGCGACGCCACCGGCGCCTACTACACCACGCCGCAGGTGTCCCAGCTCGACGACGTGGCCGAGGACGACCTGCTCGACGACCTCAAGATAATCCGGGGCAAGCGCAACTACTCGTGCATCCTGCCGGGCGAGACCGACACGCCGGTCGACCGCGCCCCCTGCGCCCGGGAGAAGGGGTACGACTGCTCGGTCAAGCACCGGTGCCCGTACTTCTCCGACCGGGCCATCGCGAGCAATCGGGAGATCGCCGCGATGACGCTGGCCTACTTCATGCGGACCGCCGGGTCGGAGGTGTTCCGCAAGCGCGACGTCGTGGTCATCGACGAGGCCCACGGGCTGGCCGAGTGGGCCGAGATGTACGCCGCCATCGACCTCAACCCCCGGACGGTGCCCATCTGGGACGACATCGAGGTGCCGGACCTGGCGTCGGCCGGCCTCGACCGCGCGGTCGAGTACGCCGACCGGCTCCAGAACGTCTGTCGCCGCCACAAGGACGACCTCATCGCCAAGCCGGAGCTCGACCCCCACGAGGCGGCCGAGCGCGACCGCCTCCAGGAGCTCATCGGCGAACTCGACTGGTTCGTCGAGGACTACCGCGACTCCAAGAGCGCGACGACCTGGGTCGTCGACCAGCCCGACGGCGAGGGCGGCGCCATCACCATCAAGCCGATGAACCCCGAGCGGTACCTCTCGCACACCGTCTGGGACCGGGGCAACAAGTTCGCGCTGCTCTCCGCCACGATCCTGAACAAGGAGGCGTTCTGCCGGCAGGTCGGCCTCGACCCCGAGAACGTCGCGCTGGTCGACGTGGGCCACACCTTCCCGGTCGAGAGCCGGCCGCTGTACGACGTCACGCAGGGCAAGATGACCTACGAGCACCGCGACGAGACGCTGCCGGACATCGCCCGCACGGTGGTCCGGGTCATGCAGAAGCACCGCGAGGAGAAGGGGATAATTCACGCCCACTCCTACGCCATCCAGGAGAAGCTGGCCGACACGCTCGCGGACTTCGGCGTGGGCGACCGCGTCCGGACCCACAGCAAGGACGACCGCGACGCCCAGCTCGAGGCGTGGAAGGCGACCGACGGCGAGGAGGTGTTCCTCTCGGTCAAGATGGAGGAGGCGCTCGACCTGAAGGGCGACCTCGCGCGCTGGCAGGTCATCTGCAAGGCGCCGTTCCTCAACACCGGCGACTCGCGGGTCGCCCACCGGCTCGAACAGGGCCAGTGGGCGTGGTACTACCGGGCCGCGCTCCGGACCGTCATCCAGGCCTGCGGCCGGGTGGTCCGGTCGCCCGACGACTACGGCGCGACCTACCTCGCGGACTCCAGCCTGCTCCAGGTGTTCGACCGCGCGGCCAGCGACACGCCCGACTGGTTCGCCGAGCAGGTCGACCGGATGAGCCAGCCGGACCTGCCCGAGTTCGACCCCCGCAGCGCGAGCCGGTCGGCGGCCGGGGCGGGCGCACGCGGCGGTCGGAACCGCGACCGGTCGCGCTCCCGGAACGGGTCGAACGCCCGAACCGGCGGCGGCTCCGCGGGCGGAACCTCGTCGGGCGGACAGTCCGCGAGTGGGCAGTCGTCGCAGAAGTCGTCCGGCGGCTCCTCGACCGGCCGGAAGAGCCCGATGGCGGACGTCTGGGACGACAGCGTGTAGGTGCGGCCGAGGCCGAGGTCACACGAGCGGACTGAAGGAAGACGGTCGCTCACGAACCCGGCTGACGGGCGGTGCGGTCGGCTTCTCGACCGCCGCTCAGATGAACGATGCCGCGTACGCGACGCCGGAACTGAGCATCAGCATCACGAAGAACAGCGAGATGAGTTTCTGTCGTACGTCGTCGTCCATACGGGACCGGAGCGGCGGGACCGAAATAATGGTTTGGGTCGCTCGCGCCGGCTCGGCTATCGGGACGAACCGCCCGGGCCTCAGTCGGCGTCCAGCGTCCCGAGGACGGCGTCGCAGGCCGGGCACAGCACCAGCCAGTACCGCTTGGCCGTGGTCGCGGTGACGGTGACCCCCTCGCGGTCGGCGGTTGGTTCGACGCGGCGCTTGCGGTAGTTCGGTTCGTCGGCGTCGGCCCCGCAGGCCGGGCACGTCGGCATACGCGAGCGTCCGGCCGACGCGACTTAAAGCTACTCGACCCGGGCGTCGACGACGACGTGCCAGACGCCCTCGCTGTGGCTCTTGACCTTCCGGCGGTCGAGCACCTCGACCCCGCGGTCGGCCCCGGCGGCCGCGTCCCGGAGCCGGGAGACCGGCCGGTCCCACAGCAGGTCCTCGGGAGTGGCCTCGTGCATGTGGACGACACCGCCGGGCTTCAGCGCAGCGAGCGCCGCGTCGAGGTACTCGTAGCCCGCGTCGGCCGGCGCCCGGCCGTCCTCGGCGCGGGGTTCGGACGCGTCGAAGTAGCCCATCACCACGCGGTCGGCCGGCGGGTCGAGGTCGACGTCGCGGCAGTCGGCGCGGAACGCCGACACCCGGTCGCTCACGTCGTTGAGCATCGCGTTCTCGACCAGGAACCGGAACGCCGCGGGGTTGCGCTCGGCCGCGGTCACCTCGGCGCCGGCGCGGGCCATCGGCAGGGTGAAGTAGCCGATGCCGGCGAACATGTCGAAGACGCGCTCGCCGGCCTCGACCGCCTCGCCCATCCGGGCGCGCTCGGCCTTGTTGCCCGGCGAGAACATGACCTCCGCGAGGTCGAGCGCGTACCGGGTGCCGTGCTCGGTGTGGACCGTCTCGGTGTCGCCCGCCCCCGCCACGACCGACACCGAGGGCTCGCGAAGCTCGCCCGAGACGCCCTCGTGGGCCAGCACGGTGTCGGCCTCGCCGTGGAGGTCCAGCAGCGCCTCGCCGACCGCCTCGCGGTCGAGTTCGGTTTCCGGGTCGGCGTCGGATTCGTCGCCGAAGCTCACCAGAACGACGCTGCCGACGACCGCCCACGACCCCGGCGCGCGGGCGATCTCCTCGTCGGACCACCCGCGCTCCCGGAGGTGGGCGTCGAGGTCGGGCAGCCGGCGCTCGGGGTCGACCTGCTCGACGACGTCCCGGACCCGGGTCTCGCTCGGCGGGTCGGTCACCGGGAGCTCGACGTACTCGTCGCCGCGCTCGCGGACCTTCCGGGTCACGTCGTAGACGCCCTCCTCGCGCAGCGCCGCGATGGTCGCCTCGCTCTCGGGCTTGCGGACGACCGCCGCGAGGTCGCGCTCCGGATCGGTCATTCGTCCCCGTCGGCGGCGTCGTCGGGCACCACGTGGAGTCCCGCGCGGCTCTTGAGCACCCGCACGGTCTCGGCGTCGGGGTCCATGAAGTCCGGGCGGGCGATGGTCTTCGTCCGGTAGGTCTCGGGGTCGAGCACCTGGACCGCGCGCTCGTCCTCGACCGCGACCAGGGTGGTCTCCTCGGCGTCCTCGGCCCGGCCGAGCCGCCGGGCCTCGGGCGCGTCGCCCTCCTCGAAACGGGCCTCGTAGTGGTCGCCGGTGGTGAGCCGGGTCCCCTTGAGGTTGCCCCGGACGCTCCGCACGAGGACGGGGCCGTCGCCGTCCTCGGGGTCGATGATCTCGCCGGGCGAGTACGGCGGGAGGCGGACCGCGTAGGTGACCCGGTAGACCTCCTCGCCGTCCTCGTCCTCGGTGACGAGCGTCTCGGAGTCGGAGTAGCTCCCGCCGAACTCCTCGACCACCTTGGCGGCGATCTTCTTGCCGATGTTGGTGGTCGAGACCTTGATGTTCACGCCGTCGGGGGTCTCCTTGGCCTCGGTGACGAAGGCGTCGCGGTCGCCGGTCGCCTCCATCTCGGCGACGATCTCGTGGGCGATGGTCTGGGCGCGCTCGACCTCCTCGCTGGTCGGCGTCCGGTCCTCGGCCCGGACCTGCACCGTGCTGGCGTAGTAGTCGCCGTTGATGCGACCGCACCGCGTGCAGGTCTGCCGGGAGATCTTGACGGGCACGACGACCTCCTCCTCGACGAAGGTGTCCCGGACGATGCCCGAGAACGTGCAGTGCATCCGGATGGTGTTCTGGTCGACCTGCTCGGGGTCGACCCGCCAGGACACGTCGCGGGCGTCGAGGTGGACCCTCAGCGCGTTGCTGACCTCCTCGATGGCGACGTCGGTGTAGTCGCGGGCGTCGACGTCCACCCAGCGGTTGCCGCGGTGGACCGCGCCGCACTGCGAGCACACCCGGACCTCGATGCGGTCGGGCGCGTCGACCAGGTCGAACCGGTCGAAGTAGCACGCGTCGCAGAGCTTCTGCTCCCTGCCGCGCTTGCCGGCCGCCTCGGGGAGGGGCGTCCGCTCGGCGGGGTCGACCTCGATGGGGTCCCCGCAGTTCGGACAGAACTCGCGGGCTTCGGTAGTCATGGGTCGGGGTAGGGGTTTCGAGGGTTTAAGTCTGAAGAACGGGGATTCCGGTCGCCGGACGGGGCTGGCTTCGCGGCGACGGGCCCGCACCCGTGGAAACTCTTTTCGGCGAGTCGTTCGACGTGACGCGAACGGATGTCCGACACCGGACCGGTCCCTGCGGGGGCCCCGAATCTGGCTCTGGCCCTGCTCTGTCTCGGCCTCGCGGTGTTCGCCGGATGCACGGCCGTCGGCCCGCAGGGCGACGCGCCCCCGAACTACTACGTCGGCGCGCACGTCGTGGAGCGACCGCCCGCCGACGCGACCGTCGTCCCCGTCTCGGACGACCGCATCGCCGACGTCGAACCGATTCAGGAGGCAGTGGAGGGTGCCGTCACCGGCAACGGGTCCCAGGTCTCGGTCTCGAAGTCGGAGTACGATCGAGTGACAGACGCCCTCGGAGAGGCGCCGCTCTACGAGAACGAAGGGGACAGGTGGGTCAACTCGACCGGCCTGTACGTCCGCGCCGACGGGCAGGTCGTGCGGGTGATGGTCTACTCGCAGCGACCGGCGTGACGTCCGATTCCGCACGGTCCGCGGGGGTCATCCCTGCAGCACGAGAATCCCGACACCGAGCAGGAGGAGACTCGCCCCGACCCAGTGGGGATTGAACGCCTGGGTCCCGTGAACGGCGTCGTGGATGTTCAGTACGTAGTGGTCCACGATCCCGTCGAAGACGTTGAACAGGCCGGCGCCGACGAGGAGACCCCCGAAGGCCCGCACCGCGGAACGGGGTTCGGCCGACCGGTTCAGCGCCCGCCACACCAGGCCCGCGCCGACCGCCATGACGCCGACCATCGCGAGCGAGAACACGCCGTCGTAGTAGATGTTCGCCCGCAGACCGGGCAGGCTCCCTATCGGAATGCGGTCGGAGAGCAGGTGGTGCCACTGGAGCACCAGGTGGAAGAGGAGGACGTCCAGCAGCGCGCCGAACCCGAAGCCGAATATCGCGCTCCCGAGCAGGAGCGACCGCCCGTTGCCCGAACGTGAACTCACGTGCCGAGTTCGGGCGCCGGGGCGAAAACGTCCGCGGCCGACTCGCTCGACCGCGGCCGACTCACTCGACCGGGTCCCTACGGACTCAGCCGAACACTTCGCCGATGGCGTCGTCGAGCGCGCCGACGGCTTCCCGCACGTCGTCCTCGCCGGCGCAGAGCGGTGGCGCGACGATGAGCTGGAACCCCGGCCGGCCGCCGCCGACCAGGAGCCCGTTCTCGGCCGCGACGTCGACGACCTCGGTGACCGGGTTGTCGCCCTCGTCGCCCGCCCACGGGTCGACGAACGGTTCGCCGGTCTCGGGGTCGGCGAACTCGACCGCCCAGAGGAACCCGCGACCGCGGACGTCGCAGACCTCGTCGCGGTCGTCGAGCCCGCGGAGCTCGGACTCGAGGGTCGGCGCGACCGCCCGGACGTTGTCGAGCAGCCGGTCCTCGTAGGCGTCCATCGCGGCGACCCCGGCGGCGCACGCGACCGGGTGGCCGGCGAACGTCTGGCCGACCTCGATGCCCTGCTCGCGGAGCGACGCGCCGAGCGACTCGTCGACGAGCACGCCCGCCAGCGGGGCGTAGGCGCTGGTGACGCCCTTCGCGAACGTGATCATGTCGGGCTCGACGTCCTCGGTCTGGATGCCGAACCAGTCGCCGCACCGACCGAAGCCGGCGATGACCTCGTCGGAGATCAGCAGGATGTCGTACTCGTCGCAGAGCTCCCGGACGCGCTCGAAGTAGCCCGGCGGGGCCGGGTAGGCGCCGCTGGTGCCGCCGACCGGCTCCATCAGGATGGCCGCGATGGCGTCCGGCCCCTCGTTCCGGATGACGAACTCCAGGTGGTCCGCGGCCTTCTCAGCCAGCTCCTCGGGCGTCTCGGCGTCGAACGCGCCGGGGAGCGGCGGGAGGAACTTCGCCGAGCCGGAGGTGGCGGCGTGGCGCTCGACGGTGGCGCGGGTGCTGGGGTCGCCGGTGAGCGCGGCCGCGCCGTAGGTGCCGCCGTGGTACGACCGCCACCGGGTGAGCACCTTCGGGGCGTCCTGCTCGGCCCGGGCGAACTGGACCGCCGCCTCGTTGGCCTCGCTGCCCGAGACCGAGAAGTAGACGTCCGAGAGGTCGCCGGGCGCGACCGCGGCGAGTCGCTCGGCGAGCTCGGTCCGGGCGTCGTTGTGCTTCGAGGAGGAGACGTACGGGATCCGGCGGGCCTGCTCGGCCATGGCGTCGACGATCGACTCCTCGCTGTGGCCGGCGTTGACGCAGTACAGTTGAGAGGCGAAGTCGAGGTACTCGGTCCCCTCGTCGTCGTAGACCCGGACGCCCTCGCCCCGGGTGAGGGTCGGCACCGCGCCGTCACCGTCGCCGTCGTACCAGTGGGGAAGGTTCCCGCCCGTCGGCGCCTCCCCGACCGTCGCTGGTCGCTCGCTGTCGGTCATACTCGCCCGTCAGTGCGGCGCGTGATAAACGTTCCCGACCGGACAGTCGCCCGTGTCGGAGCCGATTCTCAGAGCGGCGCCGCCGCGACCGTCTCCAGCATCCCAGAGGACAGCGCCCAGTAGGCCAGCGCGAAGATGAGCGCGTCGTAGAGCCCGTGGACCAGCACCGGCACGACCAGGTTGTCGGTCCAGGCGTAGAGGTAGCCCAGCATGAGCGACAGGCCGAACAGGATGACGAGGGTCACGCCGACCGCCACGGGGTCGGGCGTCGCGATGACCGTGGTCGGGACGTGGACCAGCGCGAACAGCACGCTCGAGAGCACGACGGCGGGCGCGGTCGAGAGCGCGTCGTCGAGGTATCGCTGGATGACGCCGCGGAACAGCAGCTCCTCGGCCGGTCCGACGACGACGACGGACAGCGGGACCAGCGCCAGCAGGGTGATCAGGTAGCCCTCCTCGGCCAGTTGCGTGACGGAGTTGCCGGCCAGCGGGAGACCGAGCGCCTGGGCCGCCAGGATGGCGACGAGCCGGAAGCCGAACAGCGCGATCGTCCCGCCGACGACGACGCCGAGCGCCCGGGCGTCCGGCGTCCGAATCCGGAGGTAGTCGACGCCGCGGCTCGTCGCGCGCAGGAAGACGAGCGCCGCGGCGACGAACCCCAGTTCCGAGAGGACGAACGAGGCGACGAACTGCGTCAGCGTGTCGAACTCGACGAAGACGATCGGAATCGACAGCACGACGCCGAGCACGGTGAGACCGGTGGCGACGCCGACGCGGCGGAGCGGACTGGTTGTCGATGTTGACATTACGAGGAGGTGACAGTGTCCGAAGGGAAATAGATTGCCGAGCCAACGGGTCGTCGACCGGCGAACCGCTCCGCAGTGGTGCGGTTCTCCGCCGGTGCGTCGGACGACGAACGTTTAAACCGGCTGAGACCCTACGGTCGCCCATGAAGTGGAAGGCAGACTGGGGACTCCGGGCGCGGATGGCCCTGACGATGTTCCTGCTGTTCGCGCTCTACATCGTGTTCATCGGCGTCCTCTCCCAGTACGCGAGCCTGCTGGGGATAGTGCTGATAATGGGCACGTTCTCGCTCGCCCAGTTCTTCTTCAGCGACAGGCTCACGCTGTGGAGCATGGGCGCCAAGGAGGTCAGCGAGGACGAGTACCCCGAGCTCCACCGGAAGCTCGGTCGTCTGAGCCAGCAGGCCGACCTGCCGAAGCCGAAGGTCGCGGTCGTCGACAGCCGCGTGCCCAACGCCTTCGCCACCGGGCGGTCCCAGAAGAACGCCGCCGTCGCGGTGACGACCGGCCTGATGCGGACGCTCGACGACGAGGAGCTGGAGGGCGTGCTGGCCCACGAGCTCGCCCACGTCAAGAACCGCGACATGATGGTGATGACCGTCGCGTCGTTCCTCTCGACCATCGCGTTCCTGGTGGTCCGGTGGGGCTGGTGGTTCGGCGGCGGCAACCGCGAGCGGGGCCAGCCGCAGGTCTGGGTCGCCATCGCCGCGTCGCTGGTGGTCTGGATCGTGAGCTTCCTCCTCATCCGGGCGCTCAGCCGCTACCGCGAGTTCGCGGCCGACCGCGGCGGGGCGACCATCACGGGCAAGCCCTCGGCGCTGGCGTCGGCGCTGATGACCATCGACAGCGGCATGAGCAAGGTCCCCAAGGAGGACATCCGCGAGCAGTCCGAGATGAACGCGTTCTTCATCATCCCGATCAAGGGCGACTTCATCGGGAAGGTGTTCAGCACCCACCCCAGCACGGAGGCCCGCGTCGAGCGCCTCCGCGAGCTCGAACGCCAGATGTAGCGGTCGGCGGGCGCTCGGCGACCCCGGCGTCGGCCCGCACCGACCGTCGCGCCGTCTCGGCCCGGAGGGAGCCGACCTTTTTATCGGAGCGCGCGAAGGGAGAGACATGGGACTGTTCGACGGACTGCGGGAGGTGCTGGGCATCCGCGCCGAGGCCGACGCCACCCGGAAGGCCGACCCCGACGACCTGTTCGGGATGAGCACGGCCTACGTCACGATGGAGGCCGAACTGGGCTACGCGTCGGTCGGCGAGGCCGCGCTCTGCTTCTCGGAGGTCGACAGCGCCGACTTCGCGGACGCGGTCGAGGAGGTCCACGAGATCCTGGAGGTCGGCGCCGAGGAGACCGGCACCGAGCCCGAGGCCCGCACCGACGACTACGGCTACTCGTGGGTGATCCTCCGGGACGACGACTTCGAGGACCTGGTCACCAGCCTCAACTTCGCCGCCGACACGCTGATGGAGCGGGGCTACGGCTCGCGGCTGCTCGCGGCCCTCTTCGCCTTCGAGAAGAGCGACGCGTCGCATCGAACCGGAGGCGGTGGAACCGCCGACGGCCGGTACGCCTACTGGGTCTACTCGTTCCGCCGGGGCGCCTACTACCCCCTCGTGCCGAAGGGGACCAGCGACCGCGACTCCAGCGCCGAGTTCAAGCTCGAGAGCAACCTCGACGGCGAGCTCGACATCGAGGAGAACAAGGAGTACTGGTACGCGCTGCTGCCGAGCTCGCCCGGGAAGCACCCCTGGGAGTAGGTGGACGCGGTCGACTTCTGCGACGGTTTCCCGCCGGCGTCAGAGGTGGTGGTCCAGCAGGTTCCGCTCGGCGCGCTGCAGGTGCTCGGCCGCCGTCGACGGGTCGACGCCGACCGCGGCGGCGACGTCGTCGGTCGTCGCCTCGCGGGGCACCTCGTAGTAGCCCAGCTCGTAGGCGGTCCGGAGCGTCTCGGACTGGCGGTCGGTCAGCCCGTCCAGCGGGCGGTCGCCGCCCTCGTAGGCGCCGAGTCGTTCGAGCGCCGGCGAGACGCCGGCGGTCCGGTAGCCGTCGACGGCGTCGGCGATGGCGTCCTGCGGGCCCACCAGCGACAGGGTGGCGCCGCGGTCGTCGACCGCCGGGTCGCAGGTGCCGACCAGGTCGTCCTTCGCGTCCGCGAGGCGCTCGGGGAGCTCCGGCGCGGTGAACGCGACGACGTAGAGGTGGGCGTCGGCCAGGTCGGCGACCCGCTCCCACCGGTCGACGCAGTCGAGCGCCGCGAGGCGGTCCTCGTCGAGCGGCGCCGCCACCTCGACCTGGAGCACGGCCCCCGTCCCGCGGCACGCGAGCTCCTCGACGTCTCGCAGCCCCGCCGCCCGGCAGAGCGACACGAGCCCCGCGATCCCCATGGCGTCGAACGCCGAGTCGGTGACAGTCACGCGGGCTTCCCGCATGATACCACACCACTCGCCGAGCGCCCATAAATCGTGAGGTGCCGCCGCCGCGGTCGGTCCGGCGCGCCCGTCCGCCGGTCGCCAGCATATAAACGGCCCCAGCATAGCCGGAGAACGGGCCTTGGTCCGCGCCGCGGTACGGCCGCCACGATGACAGCCATCGAGACGCACGACCTCACCAAGCGCTTCGACGGGGGCGTCGCGGCCGTCGACGGCCTCGACCTGCGGGTCGAGCGGGGCGAGGTGTTCGGCTTCCTCGGGCCGAACGGCGCCGGCAAGTCGACCACCATCAACGTGCTGCTGGACCTCGTCCGCCCGACCGCGGGGACCGCGACGGTGCTCGGAATGGACGCCCAGGCCGAGTCGGAGGCCATCCGGGAGCGGGTCGGCGTCCTCCCGGAGGGGTTCGGGCTCTACGACCGCCTGTCGGGCCGCCGCCACCTCGAGCTCGCGACCGAGTGGCGCGACGCCGGCGACGACCCCGACGCGGTGCTGGACCGGGTCGGGCTGGACGCGGCCGACGCCAATCGACCGGTCGGCGACTACTCGAAGGGGATGGCCCGGCGGCTCGCGCTGGGGATGGCGCTGGTCGGCGACCCGGACCTCCTGATCCTGGACGAACCCGCCGCGGGGCTGGACCCCCACGGCGTCCGCCGGATGCGCGACATCGTCCGCGAGGAGGCCGCGGACGGGACGACCGTCTTCTTCTCGAGCCACGTGCTGGGGCAGGTCGAGGCGGTCTGCGACCGGGTCGGCATCCTCCGCGACGGGGAGCTGGCGGCCGTCGACACCGTCGAGGGACTCCGCCGGACCGTCGGCGCCGGCGCCGAACTGCACCTCCGCGTGGCGGGCGACGTCGACGTCGCGGTGACCGACGTCGCGGGCGTCGAGTCGGCGGCGCTGGCGGACGGCGTCCTCCGGGTCGAGTGCGCCGACGCCCGCGCGAAGGCCCGGGTCGTCGCCCGCCTGGTCGACGCCGGGGTCGACGTGCTCGACGTCGACTCCGCGGAGCCGTCGCTGGAGGACGTGTTCGCGGCGTACACGACCGACGACGCGGGCGGAGACGGGGAGGCGGCGGACCCGGTCGCGGTCGAGGGGGTGTCGGCGTGACGGCGACGTGGGCGGACGTGGCCCGCAAGGACGTCGAGGACGCCGCGCGGTCGCGGCTGCTCTGGGGCCTGGTCGCGGTCTTCGTGGCCTTCGTGACGATGGCGCTGCTCTCGGCCGAGCAGCTGTTTCCCGACCCCGTGACCGTCGACGCCGCCACGGCGCTGGCCGGCGTGGCGATGCTCGCCCAGCTGTTCGTGCCGGGCATCGCGCTGGTCGCCGGCTACGTGTCCGTGGTCGGGGAGCGGCGCTCGGGCAGCCTGCGGGTGCTGCTGAGCTACCCGTTCTCGCGGTCCGACGTCGTGGCCGGCAAGCTCGTCGGGCGGGGGCTCGTCACCGGGATCGCGCTCGGAGTCGGGTTCGCCGCGGCGAGCGTCCTCGTGGCGGCGCTGTACGGGGCGCCCGACCCCGCGGCGTTCGCCGGCTTCGTCGCCGCCGGCGCGCTGGTCGGCCTGACGTTCACGGGGCTGGCGGTCGGCGGGTCCGCCGCCGCGCCGACCCGGGGCCGGGCGCGGACGCTCACCATCGGGTCGTTCGTGGGGATGGTGTTCTTCTGGAAGCCGGCGGTCGTCGGGCTCTACTACGCGGTCACCGGGTCGCTGCCCGGGCTGCGGGCCGAGCCGTGGTACTTCCTGCTGAAGCGGCTCAACCCCCTGGAGGCGTACCGCGTCCTCGCCGGGGCGGCCCTCGACCGGCGGGTGAGCGAAGTTCCCAACTTGCCCCTGGAGGACGTGCCGGCGACCGTCACGGCCACGCCCGAGCGGCTGGACATCGCCGCCCGGCTCGCCGGCGAGGTCCCGCTCTACCTCGCCGACTGGTTCTCGGCGGTCGTGCTGCTCGGCTGGGCGGCGGTCCCGGTCGTCGCGGGCTACCGGCGGTTCGAGCGCGCGGACCTCGAGTGACGGCGGCGGAGCCGCCGCGCCACTTCCTACTTTAAACCCCGTCAGACGTTTCTCACCATCGCCCTCCCCTCGTGCATTTTCACTTTCACCACGGGGTTAACGTGGGTTTATATGATGGGCGGCACAAGCCAGGCTTACGATGGCAGCAGACGCAGACCTCGAAGAACTGCCGGGCGTCGGTCCGGCGACGGCGGAAAAGCTCAAAGACGCAGGCTTCGACTCCTACGAGGGCCTCGCCGTGGCCAGCCCGGGCGAGCTCTCCAACACCGCGGACGTGGGCGACTCGACCGCGGCCGACATCGTCCAGGCCGCCCGCGAGGCGGCCGACGTCGGTGGGTTCGAGACCGGCGCGGCCGTGCTGGAGCGCCGCGAGAAGATCGGGAAGCTCAAGTGGAAGATCGACGAGGTCGACGACCTGCTCGGCGGCGGGGTCGAGACCCAGTCGATCACCGAGGTGTACGGCGAGTTCGGCGCCGGCAAGTCCCAGGTCACCCACCAGCTCGCGGTCAACGTCCAGCTCCCCCGCGAGCACGGCGGCCTCGGCGGCAGCGCCATGTTCGTGGACAGCGAGGACACGTTCCGGCCCGAGCGCATCGACGACATGGTCCGGGGCCTCCCGGACGAGGCCGTCCAGGCCGCGATGGACGAGCGCGAGATCGAGGGCACGCCCGACGACGACGAGGCGATGGAGGCGCTCGTCGAGGACTTCCTCGACAAGATCCACGTCGCCAAGGCGTTCAACTCCAACCACCAGATGCTGCTGGCCGAGAAGGCCCAGGAGCTCGCCAACGAGACCCAGGACGACGAGTACCCCGTCCGCCTGCTCTGCGTCGACTCGCTGACCGCCCACTTCCGCGCGGAGTACGTGGGCCGGGGCGAGCTCGCCGAGCGCCAGCAGAAGCTCAACAAGCACCTCCACGACCTCGACAAGGTCGGCAACCTCCACAACACCGCCGTGGTCGTCACCAACCAGGTCGCGTCGAACCCCGACTCGTTCTTCGGCGACCCGACCCAGCCCATCGGGGGCAACATCCTCGGCCACAAGTCGACGTTCCGCATCTACCTCCGGAAGTCGAAGGGCGACAAGCGCATCGTCCGGCTGGTCGACGCGCCGAACCTCGCCGACGGCGAGGCGGTCATGCGCGTCGAGGACGGCGGCCTGAAGCCCGAGTAGGCGAGTCGAACGCTCCTCCCCTTTCCTCTCGCACTTCCCCCTCAGCTTCTTTCCTCTCGGCCATTCTCGCCCTGCTCACACCTCCTTCGGTCGTGCTTCTCCACCCCTCTCCGTCCGGCGACCTGCCGCCACCGGAGAGCGTCGGAAAGCTGCCACGAGCGACCGCGACGGTGCGCTCCCGGAGCCGCCGCGTGAGCGCGTGACGTGCCGGGTCGCGGTGCGGACGTTCGGCCGCTTTCCCTTTACGCCGGGATAGTCTCTAGTCGGAGGCATGAAGGCGCGGACCGCGTTCGCCGCCGTCCTGATCGGGGTGCTGGCCGTCCTGTCGGCGCTCGTCGTCAGGCCGTTCCTCGACTACCTCCTCGGAGCGATGCTGCTGGCGTTCGTGCTCACCCCCGCCCAGCGACGGCTCGAACCCGAGGTCGGCCCGCGGCTCGCCGCGCTCGGCCTCGTCGCGCTGACGGTCCTACTGTTCGTCGGTCCCATCGGGCTGTTCCTGCGGGTCGCGCTGTCGGACTTGGGCGAGCTGCCGACCAGCCTGAGCGACCTCCCGACGTTCCAGTCGATCGAGCGGGTCGTCGAGCGGTCGTTCGGCGTGCGCGTCGGGCCGCGCCTCGACCAGCTGCTCGGGGGGCTCACGTCCACGCTCGCCGAGCGGAGCTCCGGACTGGCGAGCGCCGGGGTCCACTTCACGCTCGGCATCCTCCTGCTGCTCTTCCTGCTGTACTATCTGCTCAAGGACGGCGACACCCTGGTGCGGTGGGTCAGGGACGTCACGCCGCTACCCCGGGCGGTCCAGGACGACCTCTACGCCGAGGCCGAGGAGGCGACCTGGGCGGTGCTGAAGGGCCACGTCCTCGTCGCCGCCCTGCAGGGATTCGTCTCCGGGCTCGGTCTCGTGGCGCTCGGCGTGCCCGACGCGTGGTTCTGGACCGTGGTGATGATGTTCATGGCGATGGTCCCCATCGTCGGCGTCGCGCCGGTGCTGGGGGGCGCGACGATCTTCCTCGCGGCGAACGGCCGGCTGCTGGCGGCCGGGCTGCTGGTCGTCTACGGGATGACGGTGGTCGCGGTGACCGACGACTACCTCCGGGCGCTGGTCATCGACAAGGAGTCGTCGATGCACTCGGGGGTCATCCTGCTCGGGGTGTTCGGCGCGGCCTACTTCCTGGGGGCCATCGGCATCTTCGTCGGCCCCATCATCCTCGCGCTGTTCAAGGAGACCATCGAGGTGTTCTCGGCGTACTACGACCTGGGGTAGCGCGGCGCGACAGAAGCGAAAAATCAGAACCGCCGGCTATTCGTCGTCGTCCTCGGTCGTCGTCTTGTCCAGTTCCTTCTCGCCCTCGTAGATGTCCGCGCCGTCCTGGACGACCTTCTCGGCGAGCACCGCGCACTTGATCCGCATCGGGCTGATGTCGACCCCGAGCATGTCGATGACGTCGTCGCGGTCGAGCTCCCGCATCTCCTCGACGCTCATCCCCCGGAGCTCGCCGGTCAGCATGCTCGCGCTGGCCTGGCTGATGGCGCAGCCGTCGCCCCGGAACGCCACGCGCTCGATGGTCTCGTCGTCCTCGTCCAGTCGGACGTCGATCGTGATCTCGTCGCCGCACATCGGGTTCTCGCCAGCGTGGGAGAAGGTCGCCTCCTCCAGCTCCCCGTAGTTGCGGGGGTTCTTGTAGTGATCGAGGATCTGCTGGCGATACATGTCCGAGCCCATGCCCATTGTTACTGCAGGGTAGGCGAGTCCGCCCTAAAAGGATTGCGCAGGCGGATTCGGCCGGTTCAGACCCCGTAGCCGATGAGCGCGGCGTCGAGGACGAGCAGGGTCGCGACCAGCGAGTTGGTCCGGAACGCCATCTGGAGCCGGGTCGGCAGCTCGCGGACGCCGGCCTCGCGGGCGCTCTTGGTCTCGTACCACGCCCAGAGGCTCGTCAGCGCGAAGACGCCGTAGAGGGTCATCATGGCGACGATGGCGGTCCCGCGCCCGCCCTCGGGGAGGTTGTTGTCGTAGAGGTACCACAGCGCCGCGCCGCCCGAGGCCCCCATCACGAGGATACCGCCGAACGCGAACCACTTGAGCGAGTCGAGCACGTCCAGCGCGAACTCGGGCGCGTCGTTGCGCCGGGCCGCCGGCAGGACGACCATTCCGGTGACGAGGTAGCCGCCGGTCCAGAGCACGGCCATCAGCACGTGCACCGACATCACGGCCGCGAGGGTCCAGTTCACCATGTCGGGAGCGTGTGACCCGACTGCCAAAAAGCGGCCGGTTCGCGTCACCCGTTCGGGCGCTTCTTCTCCCGTTTCCCGGACCGTGCCGGGCGGGGATGCAGGAGTTTTATCATGTAAGCTCGCACACCTTCGGGGGAGATGACTCCCCCTTTCGCCCCGGCTGCACTGCCCTCCGCGACGACCGCATCGTCCGCTGCGACCGAGACCGCACCGTCCGCCGCGATCGCGGTCCGACCGACGCGAGGTCGGTGAACGGATGCGACGACGCAGTTTCCTCCGGAGCGTCGGCGCAGTCGGCACCGTCAGCGCGTGCGCAGCCACCTCGACAGCCGCGGCCGGCCGCGGTGCCGACCGCGACGGGGGTTCGCTGTCGCCGTCCAGCGTCTCGCTGACGGGCGCCCTCGAGGCGGTCGTCGGCGACGACGGGACGACCGTCTACGTCGCGGCCCACGACGGGTTCGGCGTCGTGGACGCGAGCGACTTCGCGAACCCGGAGGTGGTGGCCGAGCGCCGCGACCTGCTCGCCGACCGAGAGCTCGGCCCGCTCCGGGAGATCTACGACGTCTCGGTCTCGGGCGACCGGCTGCTCGTCGCGGGACCGCGGTCGGGCCTGTACAACGAGGAGCTCGGCGGCTTCCTGCTGTACGACGTGAGCGACCCCGCGAACCCGGAGCAGGTCGCGTTCTTCGAGACCGACCACGGCATCCACAACGCCTTCCTCGACGGCGACACCGCCTACCTCACCGGGACCGGTCTCGAGACGGAGCCGCTTGTCGTCGCGGACGTGGCCGGCGACCGACCCGAGGAGGTGGCCCGCTGGTCGGTCGTCGACGAGAACGAGGCGTGGGCCGACGTCGAGAGCTACGTCCGTTCCTGTCACGACGTGTACGTGCAGGACGGCACGGCCTACGTCGCGTACTGGGACGCGGGGACGTGGCTGCTCGACGTGAGCGACCCGGCGAACCCGACGCCGGACCTCCAGCTCGGGGGTCGGAACCCGGCGGCGGTCCGCAACGTCGACAACAAGGCGGTCATCGAGACCTACGAACTGCCCGGTAACAGTCACTACGTCGCGCCGAACGAAGACGGGTCGCTGGTCGCGGTGGGCCGCGAGGCGTGGGACAACGGCGAGACCGACCGGACCGGCGGCCCGGGCGGCATCACCCTCTGGGACGTCGCGGACCGCTCGTCGCCCGAGCGGCTCGTCCGCCTCGCGCCGCCGACGTTCCCGGACCGCTCCGAGTCGCTCAACCGGACGTCGCACAACTTCGCCTTCCGCGGCGACCGGCTGTACACCTCGTGGTACGGCGGCGGCGTCAAGGTGTACGACGTGAGCTCGCCGACCGAGCCGACGCTGCTCGCCGCGTGGGCGAAGCCGGACGAGGCGACCTTCTGGACCGCACAGCCGGCCGACGGCGGGTTCGTCGCGTCGAGCCGGTTCAACCCGACCAAGCACGAGCAGCTCAGCCGGAAGGAGAAGCGGAAGCCGGCCGAGTCGGCGAAGCTGTTCACGTTCTCCGAGCCCGCGGGGGAGAACCCGCGCCCCGCCCGGACCGAGCCGGCGCCGGTCCGACCGTCGGAGACGACGGGGACCGCGACGACGGCCGGAGGGACGACGACCGGAACCGAGGAGACGTCGACGACGGAGACGACCGCTACGACGGGGACGACGACCGACGAGCCGACCGCGTCGACCGACGAGCCGACCGCATCCACCGCCGAGACGACCGGCGTCGGGACGCCCGGCTTCGGCGTCGGCACCGCCCTCGTCGGCGGCGGGCTGGCGCTCGCCCGCCTGCTCCGCGAGCGGTCGTGAGCGAGCGACGGGAGGACGGCGGCGACCGAGCGACGACCCGCGTCCGCCTCAGCGCTCGCCGGCGACCTCGCGCTCGAACCGCTCGGCGAAGTCGGCGACGTAGGCGGCCCGCTCGTCGGCGAGCCGCCGGCCGGCCTCGGTGTACATCCGGTCGGGGAGCGCGAGCAGCTTCTTGTGGAGGTGGTTGAACTGGGTCGCGCCGGCCGCGGTGTCGTCGGCCTCGGGGGGCAGGTCGGGGTCGTGCATCGGACTCCCGTGCTCGCCGCCGTAGCTGAAGCAGCGGGCGACCCCGACCGCGCCGAGCGCGTCGAGGTTGTCGGCGTCGCAGAGGAGTTCGGCCTCGCGGGTCCGGGGTTCGATGTCGTTCGAGAACCGGTGGGCCCGGACGCAGTGCTGGACGGCGTCGACGGTCTCGGGGTCGGCGCCGAGGTCCGCGAGGATATCGCCCGCCTCTTCGGCGCCCCACTCGGCGTGGTCGTCGATCTCGCCGCGGTCCTCCCTCGGCCGGCCGACGTCGTGGAGCCAGACCGCGGCGAACAGCACGTCCTCGTCGACGTCGTACTCGGCGGCGAGCGTCTCGGCCAAACTGGCCACGCGCTCGACGTGGTGCCAGTCGTGGGCGGGCGACACGCCGTCGGGGCCTCGCTCTGACGGGCCTCGTCTCTCTGCGCTCGACGGGACGTCGTCGAAGTAGGTCGCGGCGCGTTCGCGGACCTCGTCTCTCATGGGCGTATCGACAGAGCAGCGGAGTAAAAAGAAATCGGAGCGGAGGAATCGACGCGACGGAGCGGAGGGCTTACGCGAAGATGTCGCGGGCGTCCTCCAGCCCCTCGACGAGCTTGTCGATCTCGTCGGTCGTGTTGTAGAGGTAGAACGACGCGCGGGCCGAGGCCGCGACGCCGAGCTTGTCGTGGAGCGGCTGGGTGCAGTGGTCGCCCGCCCGGATGGCGACCGCGTGGTCGTTGAGGATGGACGCGAGGTCGTGGGCGTGGACGCCGTCGAGGTTGAACCCGACGAGGCCGCCGCGCTCGGTCGGGTCGGTCGGGCCGTAGATCTCGATATCGTCGAACGCGGCCAGCCGGTCGAGGGCGTACTCTGTCAGCCGCTCCTCGTGGCGCCGGATGTTGTCGAGGCCGACGTCGTCGATGTACTCGGCCGCCTCGGCGAACGCGATGCCCTGCGCGATGGAGGGCGTGCCGGCCTCGAACTTCCACGGCAGGTCGTTCCAGGTCGACTCCTCGTAGGTGACCTTCCGGATCATGTCGCCGCCGTAGAGGTACGGTTCCATGTCCTCAAGGATCTCCTCCCTCCCGTAGAGGGCGCCGATGCCGGTCGGGCCCGCCATCTTGTGGCCCGAGAAGGCGTAGAAGTCGACGTCGAGGTCCTTCACGTCCACGGGGCGGTTCGGGACCGCCTGGGCGCCGTCGCCGAAGATCAGGGCGTCGTGGTCGTGGGCGACGTCCGCGAGTTCCGCGAGCGGGTTGACGGTGCCCAGCGAGTTCGAGACGTGGACCGCGCTCACCAGCTTCGTGTCGTCGGTTATGAGCTCCTTCGCCGCCTCCATGTCGAGGTGACCCTCGTCGGTGACGGGGACGTACTTCACGTCGGCGCCGGTCTTCTTGGCGGTCTGCTGCCAGGTGACCAGCGAGGCGTGGTGCTCCATCTCGGTGAGCACGACCTCGTCGCCCGGCCCGAGCTCGTTCAGGCCCCACGAGTAGGCGACCAGGTTCTCGGCCTCGGTGGTGTTCTTGGTGAACACCGTCTCCTCGCGGCCGTCGGCGCCGACGAGGTCGGCGATGGTGTCGTGGGCCTCCTCGTAGGCGATGGAGGCCTCCTGGCTCAGCTGGTGGATGCCCCGGTGGACGTTGGCGTTGTACTCGTAGTAGTACTCGCTGATGGCCTCGACGACCCGCTTCGGAGTCTGGGTCGTCGCGGCGTTGTCGAGGTAGACGACCTGCTGGCCGTCGAACTCCCGCTGGAGGACGGGGAAGTCCTCCCGGATGCGCTCGACGTCGAGCGCCTCTGATTCTTGCAGTCCCATTGGTCGCGGGTAAGGTTTCGAGGAAGAACATTCCTTCGGTCCGGGCGACGGTCCGTAACCGGAATCGGTTTCGCTCACCCCGGGGCAGGCGGGCGGGGTAACTCGTCCCGCGCGACGCCGGGCGAGGCGACCGCCGGGAACGGGACCGACAGCCGGGAACGAGGTTAAGGCGCTCGGCCCCCTGGCCACGGTATGGTCTCGAAACGACGGCTCGGCGCGAGCCTGCTGCTGGTGGGCCTCGCGTTCGTCGGCGCGTTCCACGCGGTCGCGGCGGTGGCGTTCGACACCGGCCTGGCCCCGGTCGGCGCGGGGCTGGCCGGCATCTCGGTGCTGTCGCTGATGGTCGTCAACCTCCCGGCGCTGGGAGAGGGAAGCGGAGACGGCGACTGAACCGCCGATTCGAGGTTCTACCCGTGCGTCGGACGAACGGTTACTCGTCCGTCGAGACGAGCAGTCCGAGCAGCGCGCCGAGCAGGGACGTGTCGGAGTCCGGTTCGAGCCTGGAGCGGCTCCAGGCGAGCCAGACGACGGCGACCATGATGAGGATCATCCCGACGACCGTCGTGAACGGCTCGGGGAACAGGAAGAGGACGGCGCCGATGAACAGGAGCGTCGGTATCGAGACGGCCCGGAAGAGCCGCCGGAGCGGGTGGTCGGGTCGCATACGCCTCGTAACCGTCGAGAACGATAAATAAGTACTCGCCGTCCCGGCCGGAGAGGCCTCACATCCGGAGGAACTGTGCGTGGCGGGTCCGCCCGACCTCGAGGACGTTGGCCTCGTCGACGAACCCCTCGCGGACCGCGAGCGCGACCGCCTCCGTCCCCACGAGGTTGGCGACCGACGCCCGGGCCAGGCTGTCGGCGACGGCCTGCTCGTCGACCGACTCGCCGCCGTAGAACTCCTCGGTGACGGTCAGCGAGACGTCGCCGTTCTCGAACGTCTCGCCCAGCACGTCCTCGTCGCAGACCGCCACCAGCAGCCCCTCGTCGGTCTCGCGCTCCTTGAGTATCATCGCTGCTGGCGCTGCTCCTGCTGCTGGTCGATGAGCTCCTGTTCGGCCTGCTCGCGCAGCTCCTCGGCCTCCTCGGCGATCTCCTCGGCCTCGTCGTACTGGCCCAGCTCCTCTAAGGCGCGGGCCTTCTCGTCGAGCACCTGGGAGTTGCGGTAGCCCAGCCGGATGGCGTTCTCCAGGCTGTTGAGCGCGTCCTCGGCCAGCCCGCGCTCCAGCAGGAAGAACCCGCGGTTGAACCACGCCTCGGCGAACCGCTCGTCGATCTCGACCGCGCGCTCGGCGTGCTCTAAGGCCTGCTCGCTCCGGCCCGACTCCCAGAGCGCGTAGGCCAGGTTGGTCTCGGCGGTCGCGGCGTGCTCGCTGTCCTCGTCGATGCTGATGGCCTCGCGGTACGCGCCGATGGCGGCGTCCCACTCGTCGAGCTCGGCGTGGGCCGCGCCCTTGTTGGTCCAGGCCTCCTGTTCGAGCTTGCTGCCGTCGGGCGCGAACCGGGCCGCCCGCTCGAAGGTGTCGGCGGCCTGCTCGAACCGGTTGATGCGCATGTAGTTCAGCCCCACGTCGACGAGCTCCTCGACGTTCACCTCGTCGTCGGCGACGTTCTGGTCGTCGAGCATGTCGGCGACGACGCGGGAGTCGACCGGGTCGACCTTGTCGGGGTCGACGTCCAGTTCGGGCGGGTCGAGGTCGAACCCCTCGTAGGGGTCGTCGAACCGCTCGTCCTCGGAGAAGTCGTGGTCCTCGGGGTCGCTCATGTGAACCGGTTTGGCGTTCAGCGGTGTTAAGGACTGCGCCATGGAGATTCCGGCGGCGGTCGCGATTCGATTTTCCGCAGGTACGCCCCGGGCCAGCCCCAAAGGTCAACTGTCGCGGTCCCGGAGACAGACTGATGCCCGAGTGTCAGAACTGCGGCGCGTTCGTCACGCAGGAGTTCCAGCGCGTGTTCGGCGGCCGCGACGGCGAGGTCCACGCCTGCTACGAGTGCAAGCAGAAGACCGACATCAAGAACGGCGCCGCCGCCGAGACCTGACCCGACGCCGGCGAGCGCTCGCCGGCGTGCACCCCGGTGCGGTCGCGCCGGCGGTCGGGCCGAACGACTGAACTCCGCGCTCCCCGTTCGTCGGACCGTGACGAACGAGACCGACGGCGTCCGGGTGTGGCTCGTCGAGCGCGGGTACAACAACCGCGACCTCATCATCCTCAAGTACGCGACCCCCGACGGCGACCGGGTGTTCCGGCGGGAGCTCGCGGCCCAGGCGGTCGACGCGGACAGCGTGACCGCCGCGAGGGACGTCTCGCCCGACGACCTCGAAGCGGTCGACGAGACCGACCGCCGACAGCGGTACGCGACCGAGGCCGCGCGGATGGCCGAGGAGCACGACCCGGACGATACGGTGTAATCGCCTTCGCTCCGGGCGATCCCGTTCCGGCGCCCCCTGCCGCCACCCGCGCCTCGCTCCGACCCCCAGCTTCAAGCCCGCGTCGGACGAACGTCGGGACGAATGAGACTCTTCGTGAGCGTCGACCTGCCCGACGAGTTGGCCGACGCGGTCGCGGACGTCCAGGAGGAGTTCGCGGGCGCCTCGGGGCTGAACTTCGTCGACCCCGAGCAGGCCCACGTCACCGTCAAGTTCCTCGGCGAGGTGAACCAGGGGGAGCTCCCCCGGGTGAAGAACGCCCTCCGGCGCGCGGTCGACGAGGCCGACGTCGCCCCGTTCGAGGCGACCTACGAGGGGCTGGGCGTGTTCCCCGACATCGGCTACATCCAGGTGGTCTGGCTCGGCGTGAGCGACGGGAGCGACGAGCTGACCGCGCTCCACGAGGCCGTCGAGCGCGAGGTGACCCGATTGGGCTTCGACCCGGAGGACCACGAGTTCACGCCCCACGTCACCATCGCGCGGATGGAGCACGCCGGCGGCAAGGAGCTGGTCCAGGAGAACGTCGAGGAGCTGTCCCCGACCGTCGGCGCGACCCAGGTCGAGGAGATACGACTCACCGAGAGCGTGCTGACCGACGAGGGCCCCGAGTACTCGACGGTCGAGTCGTTCCCGCTGGAGTGAGGTCGGGTCTCGCACATGCAGATCCGACTCGCCGAGCAGGCCGACGCGCCCGGGATCCGGGCCATCTACGCCCCCGTCGTCGAGCACACGGTCATCTCCTTCGAGGCCGACCCGCCGAGCGAGGCGGAGGTGGCCGACCGCGTCGCCGACACGCTCGCCGAGTACCCCTGGCTGGTCTGCGAAATCGGAGGCGACGAGCCCGGGGTCGACGAGGACGGCCGGAACGCCGGGTCCGGGCGCGGCGAGGACGACCGGGGCGCCGAGTCCGGAGACGACGAGGACGACCGGAACGCCGAGCCCGAGATCGCCGGCTACGCCTACGCCGGCCGGCACCGGAAGCGCGACGGCTACCGCTGGTCGGTCGACGTGTCGGTGTACGTCGCCGAGCGCCACCGCCGGAAGGGGGTCGCGCGGGGGCTCTACCAGTCGCTGTTCGAGGTGCTGCGGCTGCAGGGGTTCCACAACGCCTACGCCGGCATCGCGCTCCCGAACGAGGCCAGCGTCGGGCTCCACGAGTCGCTGGGGTTCGAGCCGGTCGGCGTCTACGAGTCGGTGGGGTACAAGCGGGGCGCGTGGCGCGACGTCGGCTGGTGGCAGCTGGCGCTCCGGGACCGCAGCGAGAGACCCGCCAGCCACCCGCCGGACGAGCCCCGACCGCTCCCCGAGGTCCTGGGAACGCCGGCGTTCGAGACCGCGGTCTCGGCGGGCGAGCCGGCCGTCGAACCCTGACCCGGCGGCCGGCCGCAAAGGAACAAGATTTTAAGCCGCGGTGGGGAAGTACGTGGTACCATGAGTAAGAAATCGAAGGCCAAGAAGAAGCGCCTGTCCAAGCTCGACCGGCAGAACAGCCGCGTCCCGGCGTGGGTCATCATGAAGACCGACCGGGACACGATGCAGAACCCGAAGCGCCGTAACTGGCGGCGGCAGGACACCGACGAATAATGAGCGCCAACGACTTCGAGGAGCGCGTCATCACGGTGCCGCTCCGCGACGCCAAGGCCGCGGCGAAGCACGAGCGCGCCGACAAGGCGATGTCGCTCGTCCGCGACCACCTCGCCCAGCACTTCAAGGTCGACGACGACGAGGTCCGGCTGGACCCCTCCATCAACGAGGCCGTCTGGTCGCGGGGCCGCAAGAAGCCCCCGAGCAAGCTCCGCGTCCGCGCCGCCCGGTTCGAGGAGGAGGGCGAGACCGTCGTCGAAGCGGAACACGCCGAGTAGAGCTTTGCTCCGCGTCGCCTTCGTCGGATCGTCGTACGTCGGCGTTTTCGCGACCGCCACCGACGACTACCTGCTGGTCCGGTCCGACCTGGCGGACGACACGGTCGCCGACGTGGCCGAGGAGCTCGGCGTCGAGGCCGTCGAGACCACCGTGGGCGGCTCCTCGACCGTCGGCGCCCTGGCGGTCGGCAACGAGAACGGCCTGCTGGTCAGCAGCCGGGTCACCGACCGCGAGCGCGACCGCATCGCCGAGGCGACCGGGGCCGAGGTGACCGAGCTCCCGGGCAAGATCAACGCCGCCGGCAACGTCGTCCTCGCCAACGACAGCGGCGCCTACGTCCACCCCGACCTCTCGCGCGAGGCGATGCGGGCCGTCGAGGCGGCGCTGGACGTCGACGTCGAACGCGGCGAGCTCGCCGACGTCCGGACGGTGGGCACCGCCGCGGTCGCCACGAACGAGGGCGTGCTCTGCCACCCGAAGGCGACCGACGACCAGCTCGACCGGCTGGAGGAGGTGCTCGGCGTGCCCGCCGACATCGGCACCATCAACTACGGCGCGCCGCTGGTCGGGTCGGGGCTGCTCGCCAACGAGCTGAGCTACGTGGTGGGCCAGGAGACGACCGGGCCGGAGCTCGGTCGCATCGACCAGGCGCTCGGCTACATCGAGTAGACGCGGTTCTCCTCTTCGTCTCGATTCTCGGAAAAGCTGTCTCAGTTCTCTGAGTCGCAGTTCCCGCGAAGGCGGGGGTCGCGCTCGTCCGAACGGCGTTCCCGCTCTCCCTTACCCCCGGTCGAGAGTGCTCTCCGGACGTCGCGTTTCCGTTCGGAATACGGGAGTCCTCAATACGGGAGTACTCTCCGGGTCCGTCGCGCGCGACGAACCGGTATCCGTCTCGTCGCTCAATCGTTCCGCCCTCGTCGCTCAGTCGTCGCCGCCGTTCTCTCGTCGCTCGCTCAGGTGCTCCCAGATCTCGGTGCAGCCGGCGCCGTCCTCGACGTCGGTCAGGTGGCTGCGGTCGCCGTCGCTGTCCTCCTCGGTCGAGTCCTCGGTCGCGGACGGGTCGGCGCGACGCTTCTCTGCGGTCATCGACCCAACGTATGCAGAGGACGCTGATAAGGCCGCGCTCGCCCGTAATCGCTACCGATGCTCGGACACCGAGGCGATTCTGTCCGGTACCCGGGACGCCCCGATTCGCGCCCAGACCGGCTCCGCGCCGGGCTGACACGGTGGCGCCGTAGATTCGGCCCGCTCCGGGGCGTCACCGGATCTCGCGACAGTCGGCAAGCGTGGCGAGCGGCGACACCCTTACCGCCCGACCGGTGCTGGTGGGAGGTATGGTCGTGTCCGTACACCAGCTCGACGACGGGGCGTGGCTCAGCGTCAACGACTCGCGGGAGGTGCCCGTGAGCGACCTGTGGCTGCTGGCGCGCCACGACTTCTGCGACTGCGAGCCGGCCGACGTGCTCACCGAGGGGTTCGTGGAGGTCGGCGTCGACTGGCCGGACGTCGAGGGCCGGGTCGCCGGTCAGTGCATCGCGTGCGGCGCCAGCGGCGTCACCGACTGGCTCACGATGGGTCGGGTCGACCGCGACACCGGCGAGTTCCGGAGCGTGGTCCCGTCGAGCGTCCACGTCCCCCGGCGCCGGACGAGGCTGGCGACCCCCGGCCCGGAGTAGCCCGACTGACCCGGAGTAGCCCGACCGACCCGGAGCACGCCAGCGCCACGACGGCGACCGACCCGCCGTCGCAGGTTCCCGCAATTCCCGCCGGTTCGTCGGAGCGGCGGGGAACATTGACGGGGAACCCGCCGCTTTACCCGTGGGACGCCATGGGACTCCTATGCCGAGTAAGGTCGAAGGCTGGAAGGACGAGGTCTACGGAACGGAGATCCGTGACCACCTCGAACGGTTCGCCGAGGAGGGGTGGGACGCCATCCCCGAGGACGAGCACGACGCGTGGTTCGAGCGGTTCAAGTGGTGGGGGCTGTACCACCAGCGGAAGGGCCAGGAGAGCTACTTCATGATGCGAGTCGGCGTCCCGATGGGCCGGCTCACCCCCGAGCAGCTCCGGGTCGTCGGCGAGATCGCCCGGGAGTACGCCACCGGCCCGGCCGACAACCCCGAGTTCGGCGCGGCGTACGCCGACTTCACGACCCGCCAGTCGATCCAGCTCCACTGGATCAAGGTCGAGGACGTCCCCGACATCTTCGAGAAGCTGGAATCCGTCGGTCTCTCTACTATCCAGGCCTGCGGCGACTCGTGGCGCAACATCGTCGGCTCGCCGATGGCGGGCCGGGACGCCGACGAGCACATCGACGTCTGGCCCATCGCCCGGGGCCTCCACGAGGAGTTCAAGGGCAACGACCTCTACGAGAACCTGCCCCGGAAGTGGAAGGTCGCGGTCACCGGCGACACCCGCGGCGCGGGCCAGGGCGACATCAACGACATGGCGTTCGAGCCGGCGGTCAAGGAGATCGACGGCGAGGAGGTCAAGGGCTTCAACGTCCGGGTCGGCGGCGGCCTCGCCCGGAAGGAGCCCCGGTTCGCCCGCAGCATCGACGTGTTCTGCGAGCCCGACGACGTCGAGGACGTGGCGGCGGGCCTCTCCGGGCTGTTCCGCGACTACGGCGACCGCGAGGACCGCTTCAGCGCCCGGATGAAGTTCCTGGTCGACGAGTGGGGCACCGAGAAGGTCCGGGAGGTGCTCCAGGAGGAGTACGTCGACTACGAGCTGCCGACCGCCGGCGAGAACCTGCGCGAGCAGTACGACTACAACGCCGGGCGGGCCGACTCGGCCGGCGACTACGTCGGCGTCCACGAGCAGAACGACGGCAACCACTTCGTGGGCCTGTCGGTGCTGGTCGGCCGGATGGCCGCAGAGGACGTCATCGACCTCGCCGACCTCGCCGACGAGTACGGCTCGGAGATGATCGGCCTCACGCAGCGCCAGAACGTCATCGTCGGCGACATCTCGCCCGACGACCTCGACGACTTCCTCGCCGAGCCGCTGCTCGAGGACCACTCGCCCGACCCCCACCCGTTCATGCGGGGCTCCATCGCCTGCACCGGGACCGAGTACTGCTCGCTGTCCATCGTCGAGACCAAGAACCGGATGGTCCGGTACGCCCGGTGGCTCAAGGACAACGTCCCGGTGCCCGAGGGCGTCGAGGACTTCCACATCCACCTCTCGGGCTGCACGGCCTCGTGTGCCCAGCCCCAGATCGCCGACATCTCGCTCCGCGGGATGAAGGCCCGCAAGGACGGCGAGCCCGTCGAGGCGTTCGACGTGGGCCTGGGCGGCGGCCTGGGCGAGAACCCCGAGTTCGCCGACTGGGTCGAGATGCGCGTGCCCGCCGACGAGATCCCGGGCTACATCCGGAACCTGCTCGAGACCTACGAGGCCGAGCGCGAGGACGGCGAGAGCTTCCGGGACTTCATCCGGACCCGCGACGAGGACGAGGTCCAGGCGCTGGCCGACCCCGAGGAGACCGACTACGAGGACCCCTACATGCACAACACGAAGATGACGTGGTACCCCTACGCCGACGACGACGCCATGGACGCCTCGCCGGCGCCGACCGACGCCCGCGGCCGGCCCATCACGAGCGACGACTGACAATGGCCGACCGCATCCTGAAGGTCAACGCGTACACGACCCTCGACCTCGTGGAGGCCCGCGCCGAGGGCCACGACTTCGAGGAGTCGGCGTACGCCACCGTGAACGTGACCGCGCCCCGGACCGACCCCGACCGGGTCGAGCTCCAGTTCGAGCTGGACAACACCGGGCTCGACGCGGTCCCGCCCCACGCCGACCGGGCGGACCTCTCGCCCGAGCAGGCCCGGGCGCTGGCCGCCGACCTCGAGAAGTACGCCGCGAAGGTCGAGCGAGCGGAGGAGGACGACGGGGAGCAGGGTGACGGAAGCGACGCCGGCGAGGAGCAGCCCCGGACGAACGACGCCGACGCGGAATCCGAGACCACCGACACCACCGATGACTGACCAGGCGCTGATAATCGCGGGCCACGGCTCGCACCGCAATTCGGACTCGGCGACCCCGACCCACGTCGCGGTCGACGCCGCCAGGGAGCGCGGCGCGTTCGCGGAGGTCCGCCCGGCGTTCTGGAAGGAGGCGCCCTCGTTCCGGGAGGTCTGCCACACCGTCGACGCCGACGAGGCGGTCGTCGTCCCGCTGTTCGTCAGCGAGGGCTACTTCGTCGAGCAGGTGCTCCCCCGGGAGTTCGGGCTGGGCGAGCGCGACCGGGGCGCGGACGGTCCCGACTTCCGGTACGCCGACCCGGTCGGCACCCACTCCGCGATGACCGACGTCATCGCAGAGCGCGCCAAGCGCCTGCTGTCGGGCGAGGCTGACGATGTGACGGACGACGCCGGGCCTGTCGCGCCCGAGGACGCCGCGCTGGCAGTCGTCGGCCACGGCACCGAGCGCAACCCCAACAGCGCCGACGCCGTCTACCAGCACGTCGAGGCCCTGCGCGAGCGCGGCGAGTTCGCCGAGGTCGACGCGCTGTTCATGGACGAGGCGCCCTACGTCGAGGACGTCCGCGAGGAGTTCGACGCCGACGAGATCGCGGTCGTCCCGCTGTTCGTCGCCGACGGCTTCCACACCCAGGACGAAATCCCCGAACTGCTGGGGCTGACCGACGACCCGGAGACGGGTTATCCGGTCCCGGCGACCGTCGGCGACCGCCGCGTCTGGTACGCCTCCGCGGTCGGGACCGACCCGCTCGTCATCGACGTGGTGCTGGAACGGGCCGCCGAGGCCGGCGCCGACGTCGAGGCGTCGGCCGAGACCGACCGACCCGTCCGGGCCGACGCCGGCGCGGCGTTCCTCGACTGGGTCGACGCCGGCGATGCCAACGACGACGCCGCCGACGCCGAGGCCGGAACGCGCGTCTGGGGCGAACTCGCCGTCACCGCCGCAGGCGAGGGGTACGACCTGCGCCACCGCGACGACCGCGGGGCGTCCGCCGACGACCTCGACGACCTGTCGATCGGCGACCTGCGGGAGGCGGTCCGGTACGCCGACGACGGCCGGTACCGCCCGTTCGCCGGCGAGGCGAGCCTGCCGACCGGCTGGGTCCTGTCGGACCTCGACCGCGAGGGACTGCTGCGCGCCGCGGCGACCGTCTACCCGGCCGGCGTCGAGCACTGGGCCGCCGACCGGGCGGGCGACCTCGACCCGGTGCCGTTCCGGGCGGTCGCCGACCGCCAGACCGGCATCTACGAGTGCGTCGCCGACTGCTCGCCCGCGGAGGTCGCCGGGGCCGTCGAGGCGGTCTGCGGCAACTGCGCGAAGCGCCGGGCGTGGGACGCGGGCGACGCCGAGAGCGAGTCGCCCGACTGCGGCGGATCGCCGGCCGGGGACGAGGGCGCGGTCCCCTGCCGGGAGCCGTGCTCGTTCCTCGTCGCCGCGGCCCGCGAGTTCCACCAGCACGAGGGAGAACCGACAGCGAACGAGGACGCGGGCACGTCCGCGACCCGGGCCGACCCGACCGTCCCGCGGGGCGACCTGACCGACCCCGCGAACCGCTACCGGGCGCGCTACCGGCGGGCCCGCGAGACCGCACGGCAGCCGACCGACCCGACCGAGACCGAATCACGACCATGAGCCATCCCAACCAGAACCCGACCACCGGAACCGCGTACCTCGTCGGCGCGGGGCCGGGCGACCCCGAACTGCTGACCGTCAAGGCCCGGCGCCTGCTCGACGAGGCCGACGTCGTCCTCCACGACAACCTCGTGGGCGACGACCTCGTTGCATCGATCCCCGACTGCACGACCGTCGAGAACGTGGGCAAGCAGCCCGGCGGCGAGCGGACGCCCCAGGCCGAGATCAACGACATGCTGGTCCGGGAGGCCCGGGCCGGTCGCGACGTCGTCCGGCTCAAGGGCGGCGACCCGACCCTGTTCGGCCGGGGCGGCGAGGAGGCCGAGTACCTCGCGCGCCACGGCGTCCCCTTCGAGTTCGTGCCGGGCGTGACCAGCGCCATCGCGGGGCCGAGCGCCGGGGGCATCCCGGCGACCCACCGCGACCACGCCTCGGCGCTCGCGGTCGTGACGGGCCACGAGGACCCGACCAAGCCCGACAGCGCCATCGACTGGGACGCGCTGGCCGACATCGTCTCGGCCGGCGGCACCCTGGTCATCCTGATGGGCGTCGGCCGGCTCCCGGACAACGTCGCGGCGCTCGACGAGCGCGGCGTGGACGCCGAGACCCCGGTCGCGATGGTCGAGCGCGCCACGCTGCCCTCGGAGCGGACCGTGACCGGGACGCTCGACACCATCGTCGAGCGCGCCCGGGCCGTCGACGTCGAGCCGCCGGCGGTCACCGTGGTCGGCGACGTGGTGAACGTCCGGGAGACGGTCGCGAACTGCCTCGGCGGCGCCGCGGGCGAGACGGGGCCCGCGGTCGGGCTCGGCCGGGTCGACGAGGAGATCGAGGTGAACCAGCGATGAGCGGCGAGCGAGCCGCGGGCGGCGAGTCGAGCGGCGACGACCCGATCGGCGGCGAGTGGCCGCTGCTTCGGCTGCTGACCGAGGTGATCGGCTCCGGCCCGAAGACGGCAGACGACATGAGCTACGACCAGGCCCGGGAGGGGTTCGCTCGCGTGCTGGCCGGCGACCCCGACCCGGAGACGCTCGGGGCGTTCCTGCTGGCGAACCGCTGGAAGGAGAGCGCGCCCGAGGAGCTCGCGGGGTTCGTCGACGCGATGCGCGAGCTGTCGGTCGAACCCGCGGCGCCCGACGCCGACCCGGTCGACTGCGGCGGCAACTACGACGGCAAGCGGAAGACCGCCGTCCTCGGGGTCGCCTCGGGGCTGGTCGCCGCGGCCGCCGGGACGCCCGTGGTCGCCCACAGCGGGCCGGCGCTGCCCGCCAAGTACGGCACGACCTACGGCGACGTGCTCGCCGAACTGGGCGTCCCGACCGACCTCGCGCCCGCCGAGAGCGCGGCGATGGTCGACGAGGTTGGCTTCGGCTACTACGCCCAGTCGCGGTTCAACCCGCTAGTCGACGAGCGCCGGCCCGCCCGGGAGTCGGTCGGCGTCCGGACCTCGATCAACACGGTCGAGACGCTGGCGAACCCCGCCGACGCGAGCGTCCACTTCGGGAGCTTCTACCACCTCTCGTACGCCGAGCGCATCGCCGGCACCGTCCGGGAGAGCCGGGAACTCCCGTTCGAGCGCGTCGTGATGGCCCAGGGCATCGAAGGGTACGACGACGTCCGGCCCGGTACGACGCGGGTCGCCGAGTGGACCGCCGACTCGGGAACCGAGGGAGGCGAGATCACCGACGACACCGTCGAGACCGAGGCCCTCGGCGTCGCGTTCGAGCGCGAGGACCTCCGCGTCGACGACCTCCCGGCCGACTCGGCCCGCGTCACCGAGGAGGTGCTGTCGGGCGAGCGAGAGGGCCCGGTCGCCGACGCGGTCGCGCTCAACGCCGGCTTCCGCATCTACGCCGGCGGCGACGCGGAGTCGGTCGGCGAGGGGGTCGAACGCGCGCGGGACGCCCTCGCCGACGGGAGCGCCGCGGACCGCCTCGACGCGCTCCGGGCGTTCGAGCCGTAGGGCCGCGGTCGCACGGCGGCCTGGTTTTGACCTCGCAACGTACTGTTCCCGCAGTTGTTTCTCGCCTCACCGGATCGGGGCCTCTCCACGGTTCTGTTTCGGCCGAGCGAACCCCGTCCGATAGCCGCGCTCCCGTTCTGAGGACTGCTCCGTCGAGGTACTCGCGGTTCGCCCGATAGCCCGAGACGCTGACTCGACCGGTTCGCTCTGACGACTGCCATCCGGACAGAGATATTCTATATAGTGACCTAGAGTTTACGCCCGGAGTTAGGGAGTTGTCTCGCAAAGAGCGCAGCGACTCCGATCAGGGCCAACCAGCACCTGAACTGCAGATAAATTAGCGGACAGATGGGCTGATCGGGCGACAATTGCGTGATTTCACACTGGCGAGTCGGCGCGAGAACGGAAATCGGCGGACCGTCGGGCGCGAACCGCCGGCCGGACGCCAGTCGATACTGCGGAGTCCAACTGCTCGGGGAGGCGCGACGGGGACCGTCAAAACCGACGGACCGGGTCAGAATCGGTCGTCCCCGAGTAGGAAGATTCTTCCCTCCGCGCGTCCGACTTTGGCCCATGAGTGAGTTTACTGTTCGCGGGAAGTTCCAGGCCAGAGACGGCTGGCAGGAGTTCGAGACGGAGATCGAGGCCGACAACGAGAACGTGGCCGAGGAGCGGACCTACGCCAACTTCGGCGGTCGCCACGGGCTGAAGCGCACCCAGGTCGAGGTCGAGGAGGTCGAGGCCCGATGATGGGCGGCGGCGGTAACCCCGAGCTCCAGGAGCTCTCCCAGCAGCTCCAGGAACTCGAGGAGCAGCAGCAGGAGCTCGAGGCCGAGATCGAGAGCCTCCGCGAGGAGAAGAACGACATCGGCGACGCCATCGAGACCATCGACGCCCTCGAGACCGGCTCGACCGTACAGGTGCCGCTCGGCGGCGGCGCCCACGTCCGCGCGGAGGTCCAGGACCTCGACGAGATCGTCGTGGAGCTCGGCGGCGGCTACGCGGCCGAGCGCGACGAGGAGAACGCGGTCGAGACCCTCGAGAACAAGCAGGACACGCTCGACGAGCGCATCTCGGAGCTCGAGGACGAGGTCAGCGACGTCGAGGAGGAGAGCGCCCAGCTGGAGCAGAAGGCCCAGCAGCTCCAGCAGCAGCAGATGCAGCAGCAGATGCAGCAGATGCAGGGCCAGCAGAACGACGAGGACGAGTAACCGGCGATGTTCGACAGCCTGAAGGAGAAACTCGGGAGTTTCCGGAAGGACGTCGAGGAGACGACCGAGGAGAAGGCCGAGGAAGCTGAGGCTGAAGCGGAAGCCGAAGCCGCGGAGGCCGAAGCCGACACGCAAGCGGAAGCCGATGCGGCGACGGCCGACGCGCAGGCCGAGGCGGCCGCCGAGACCGCGGCGACCGCGGGCGGCGAGGCCGAGACCGCCGGCAGCGCGGCCGAGCCCGAAGCCGCGGAGACGGCGGCCGAACCTGAAACGGCGGAGCCCGAACCCGAAGACGACGAGGAGGAAGACGACACCTCCCGTGGACGGAGCTTCGCCCAGAAGGCCAAGTCGTTCGCCAAGGGCGAGATCGTCATCGAGGAGCAGGACGTCGAGGATCCGCTCTGGGAGCTGGAGATGGCGCTGCTGGAGAGCGACGTCGAGATGAGCGTCGCCAACGAGATCTTAGAGAGCATCCGGGAGGACCTCGTGGGCGCGACCCGGTCGTTCAACAGCGAGACCGCCGACGTGGTCGAGGAGGCGCTCCGCGACTCGCTGCTGAAGGTCATCTCGGTCGGCCAGTTCGACTTCGATCAGCGCATCGCCGAGGCCGACAAGCCCGTGACCATCATCTTCACGGGCGTCAACGGCGTCGGCAAGACGACCACCATCGCCAAGCTCTCGAAGTACTTCGAGGACCGCGGGCTCTCGACGGTGATGGCCAACGGCGACACCTACCGCGCCGGCGCCAACGAGCAGATCCAGGAGCACGCCGACAACCTCGACACCAAGCTCATCACCCACGAACAGGGCGGCGACCCCGCGGCGGTCATCTACGACGCCGTGGAGTACGCCGAGTCCCACGACGTCGACGTGGTGCTGGGCGACACCGCCGGCCGGCTCCACACCAACGAGGGGCTGATGGACCAGCTCGAGAAGATCGGGCGGGTCGTCGACCCGGACATGACCCTCTTCGTCGACGAGGCCGTGGCCGGGCAGGACGCGGTCCAGCGCGCCAAGCAGTTCAACGACGCCGCCGAGATCGACGGCGCCATCCTGACGAAGGCCGACGCCGACTCCCAGGGCGGCGCGGCCATCTCGATCGCCCACGTCACGGGCAAACCCATCCTCTTCCTCGGGGTCGGCCAGGGCTACGACGACATCGAGCAGTTCGATCCGGAGTGGCTGGTCGAACAGCTCCTCGGCGAAGAGGAGTAGCCCGCCCGGCCGGCGTTCTCACGCGTGCCAGCGCCGCACCGCCACCACGACGTTGACGGCGATGAGCGCGGTGGTCACCAGGCCGAGCGTGAACAGCTCCGCCGGCAGGTTCCGGAAGAGGACGTAGTACGCTATCGAGAGGCAGACGAGCGCGACGACGATGTTGTACGCGTCGGCCGCCAGTTCGCCCGCCAGGTCGGAGGTCGTTCGGCCGGCCGCGTCGCCGGCCGCGTCGGGGCGTTCGGGGTTCGGTCCGACCGAGTTATCGCGTGCCTTGTTTAAATCGCGTGCCATGCATTGAAGGTATGCGGGCGAGGGTTTCCGGGAGGACGACATAAGTCTACCGGCCGGTGACGGGCGAAACGAACCCCCGGACTTCGCCGGTGGTCGCGCAGCGGCGGTGAGACCGCCGCGAGCGCGACGGGTCGACCGTCGGCGGACGGACTCGCTTCGGCCGAAGAGCGGAGCGAACGGGAGTCGAAGGGTAGAAAAAGCCTTTAACGCCCGCGCGGTCTACCCTACGGTAAGAATGGTACTCGACGACCTCGGAAACTCCCTCCGCGACTCCCTCGGTCAGCTCAGCGGGCAGTCCCGCGTGACCGAGGAGGACGTGGAGGACATCGTCAAGGAGATCCAGCGGTCGCTCCTCCAGGCCGACGTCGAAGTCAGCCTGGTGATGGACCTCTCGAACTCCATCAAGGAGCGCGCGCTGGAGGAGGAGTCGCCCGGCGGGACCTCCGCCCGGGACCACGTCCTCCGCATCGTCTACGAGGAGATGGTCGGGCTGGTCGGCGACAGCACCGACCTCCCGCTCGAGGAGCAGACCATCCTGCTCGCCGGCCTCCAGGGGTCGGGGAAGACGACCACCGCGGCCAAGATGGCGTGGTGGTTCTCGAAGAAGGGGCTCCGGCCCGCGGTCGTCCAGACCGACACCTTCCGGCCCGGCGCCTACGACCAGGCCAAGGAGATGGCCGGGCGCGCCGAGGTCGACTTCTACGGCGACCCCGACGAGGAGGACCCCGTCAAGATCGCCCGCGACGGGCTGGAGGCCACCAGCGACGCCGACGTCCACATCGTCGACACCGCGGGTCGCCACGCGCTGGAGGACGACCTCATCGACGAAATCGAGGAGATCGAGCGCGCGGTCGACCCCGACCGGAACCTGCTCGTGCTCGACGCCGCCATCGGCCAGGGCGCGAAGGACCAGGCCCGTCAGTTCGACGACTCCATCGGCATCGAGGGCGTCATCGTCACCAAGCTCGACGGGACCGCGAAAGGTGGCGGGGCGCTCACGGCCGTCAACGAGACCGACTCCTCGATCGCGTTCCTGGGCACCGGCGAGGAGGTCCGGGACATCGAGCGGTTCGAGCCCTCCGGGTTCATCTCGCGGCTGCTCGGGATGGGCGACCTCAAGCAGCTCACCGAGCGGGTCGAGCGCGCGATGGAGGAGACCCAGCAGGAAGAGGAGGACTGGGACCCCGAGGACATGCTCAAGGGGGAGTTCACCCTGAAGGACATGCGCCGCCAGATGCAGGCGATGAACAACATGGGCCCGCTCGACCAGGTGATGGACATGATCCCCGGCCTCGGCGGCGGCCTGATGGACGAGCTGCCCGACGACGCGATGGACGTCACCCAGGACCGGATGCGGAGCTTCGAGGTCATCATGGACTCGATGACCGAGGCCGAGCTCGAGAACCCCCGCGCCATCGGCGCGAGCCAGGTCGAGCGCATCGCGAAGGGCAGCGGCAAGCCCGAGGAGCGCGTCCGGGAGCTGCTCGAACAGCACAAGATGATGGCCCAGACCCTCAAGCAGTTCCAGGGGATGGGCCAGGGCAACATGGAGCGCATGATGAAGAAGATGGAAGGCGGTGGCGGCGGCGGAATGGGCGGTATGGGCGGGGGCGGCCCGTTCGGATAGAACCTTTTACTGCGGCCTCGTGAGCGCAGCGAACGAGGTCTTCGAAAATCGGAGATTTTCGGGAGGTGGCGAATCTCCGATTCGCAACAGCTCGGGACGGCTTCGCCGTCCCGGCGGTCGGGCGCATAAACGCGCCCTCCCTGGCAAAACGTTCGTGAAAACCACCAAGAGAGCTTCGCTCTCCCGGGCCTGCGTTCACTCCGTTCACGCAGACACGGCGTCACCCCTCCTTCACGCCCTCACTTCGTTCGGGCGTTCAGTCGAGGGTTCCTTGGTCCGCTCGCTCCGCACTGCGTTCGTCGCTCGCGGTAGAACCACCGGTGCGCCGACGGAAGGCGACACGTTCGCTCACAGCCACCGCCAACCCGCGACACGCGCCTTTTTTGACGGGGGAGCGCCATGCCCCGTTAGATGCCCGTCCGCGACGTCGCCGCGCAGGCCTACCGAGAAGCCCTCCCGGCGCTGGCCGCGAGCGTGGTCGGCGGCCTGTTCGCCGGCGTCGTCCTCGGCGGGATGCGCGCCGAGCTGCGGGCCGTGCCGGGGCTGCTCGTGCTGGTGCCCGCGCTGCTGGCGACCCGCGGGAACGTCTACGGGTCGCTGGGGGCGCGGCTCTCGACCGGGCTCCACCAGGGGCTGGTCGAGCCCCGGTTCGAGTTCGACGCCCGGGTGGGGTCGGCGGTCGCGGCGGCGCTGGGCAACGGGCTGCTGGCCAGCCTGTTCGCCTCGGTCGTGGCGTTCCTGACGCTCGTGGCGCTCGGCCAGCGGGTCGCGCCGCTGGCGACGCTGGCGGCGGTCGCGCTGGTCGCGGGGCTGCTGTCGGGGGTCGCGCTGACCGTCGCGGTCGTCTCGGTCGTGTTCGCTGGGTTCCGCAGGGGGTACAACCCCGACACGCTGGTCGGGCCGCTGGTGACCACGACCGGCGACGTGTTCGGCGTCGCCTTCCTCCTGCTGGCGGTCCGGTTCGTGCTCGCGCTGGGAGGGATGTAGGTGCAGACCGAGTGGCGCGTCCGGGCCATCACGCGGGCGACCCTGCCCGTCCTGCTCGCGCTGACCGTGGTCGAGATCGGGAGCGGGCTGGTGCTGGGCTCGTTCGAGGCGACCCTCTACACGTACCCGTCGCTGCTGACGCTGGTGCCGGTCACCATCGGGACCGCCGGCAACCTGGGGAGCGTGCTCGCCGCGCGGCTCTCGACGGCGTTCCACCTCGGGACGCTGTCGTTCGACCCGACCGACGACCAGCTGGCGGGCAACGCGGTCGCGACCGTCGCGCTGGCGCTCACCGTCTTCCCGCTGGTCGGTGCGGGCGCGTGGCTGTTGTCGCTCGCGCTCGGGAGCGCCCGGCTCGGGCTCGGCACGGTCGTCGCGGTGGCGCTGGCCAGCGGCGCGGCGCTCGCGGTGGTGGCCGTCGCGGTGACGCTCGTGGCGACCTACGCCGCCTACCGCTTCGAGCTCGACCCCGACGACGTGGTGATCCCGGTCGTGACGAACGTCTGCGACGTGCTGGGCGTGGTCGTGCTGTTCGTGGTCGTGCAGGCGCTGGTGTGAGGTCGCGTCCGGGGTGGCCGGAGCCTTAAACTTTCCCGCCCGTGACAGTCCTCGGGGATGAGCCAGCGGGGAACTCAGAGCGCCGTAGAGGAGCTGCGGGAGCAGGGACGGGCTATCGTCGGTGCGCTGGTCGTTGTCGGCACCACGTTCCTCTACACCATGGAGTCGTGGTGGTGGGGGTGGACGCTGTCGGCGACCCACTTGCTCGTCTACGCCGTCGTCGGGCTGGGGGTCGTACTCGTCGTCACCCGCCAGATCAGCTTCCGCGGGGGTCAGGAGCAGGAGGAGACGGGAGAGCGGGACCCGCTGTTGACGACCGCGACGGACTTCGCCGACCTGGTCCTGCAGAGTTTCATCGCGTCGTACGTCGTGCTGTTGACGTTCGGGGTCGTGGAGATCGGCGACCCGCTCGTCGTCGTCGCCCGGCTCGGACTCATCGAGGTCGTGCCGCTGGGGTTCGGGGCCGCGCTCGCCAACAAGCTGTTCTCGGGCAACGAGCGGCCCGCCAAGCGATCGCTGACCGCGACGCTCGGCGTGTACAGCATCGGCGCGATCTTCCTCGCCGGCGGCATCGCGCCCACCCAGGAGATGGAGCTCATCGCCACGTACATGGGATGGGAGCGGACCGCGGTGCTCGTCGTGCTGTCGCTCGTCACCGCGTACGTCATGCTCTACGAGCTCAACCTCCAGGGCCAGGAGCACCGCCTCCAGGGCCGATCGAAGGCGTGGCAGTTCGGCCGGGCGTTCCTGGTCTACGCCGTCGCGCTCGTCGTCGGGACCGCCCTGCTCGCCGGCTTCGGCCACTTCGTGAACACGCCGCTGCCGGTGATCGTCCAGCTCGTGGTGGTCATCTCGTTCATCACGTCTATCGGCGCGAGCGCCGCGGAGGTGGTGATATGACGGCCGGTGGCGGAGGCGGCGGAAGCGGTGGGGAGGACGAAGAGGACCGCCAGAGTCAGCGAGGCCAACAGGACCGGCAAGGAGGGCAGGACGGGCAGGACCAACAGGACGGACAGGACGGGCAGGGACAGCAGGATCAACAAGGAGGGCAAGACGGACAGGACCAGCAGGAGGGGCAGAATCAGCAGGGAGGACAGAACCAACAGGGACAGCAGAACCAACAGGGAGGGCAGGACGGGCAGAATCAGGGTCCGGGGACCGCAGAGAAGGTGATGACCGCGATCAGCGTCGTGGTCACCGTGTTGCTGTTCGGCTACGTCGCGTGGCACGCGATCCAACCGCCGAGCGACGTGCCCCCGAAGGCCGAGGTGATCGAGACGGAGGCGCTGTCGAACGGAAGCGTGCTGGTTCGCACCCAGGTCGTCAACAGGGGCGACGAGGGGCTGATCTCGGTCACGGTGGAGGCGGGCTGCGACCAGCCGCCGCCCGACACCACGCTCTCGTACGTTCCGGCGAGCGGGCGCGAGCAGGCGGTCCTCGTCTGTCCGCCGGGGACCACCGACCCGAACGTGTCGGTGAGCACCTGGGTGCCGGCGTAGGCGGGCGCGCTACTCGAAGTCGTCGGGCGTGACCGGTTGGCCCTCCTCGGTCGGCGGGGCGACGTGGTCGACGAACTCCTCGACGCTCGGCTCCTCGACCCGGACCCGGACGTGGATGTCGCCGAGCTCGTCGGGGTTGCCCACCGCGAAGTTGACGACGCCCTCGAAGGCGGCCTGCTTCTTCAGGTCGAACGCGACGGTGTTCCCGCGCCGGCTCCCGAAGAACTCCCCGCGGGCGGTGTCGAGTATCTCCTGGCGGTGGAGCAGCTCCGAGAAGTGGTCGAGCGAGTGGGTCTCGGCGACGATCTCGCCGTGGCGCTCCTCGACGTCGGCGCCGGGGAAGATGTTCGTGACGGCGGTCGCGACGCGGTCGGCGATCTCGGTGTCGGCGACGGGGGCCGTGATCTGGACGTCGATGCTGTATATCATCGGTGTGGAGTGAATCGTCGGGTGGTCATCGGTTCTGGTCGAGCCGGCATCGCGTCTGGTCGGCAGGTCACGCTTCGCGCGCGGGCCGCTCGCCGTCGAGCGCCTCGACGCCCTCGGTCAGCAGCGCGCGGATCTGCTCGTGGAACGCCTCCAGCGTGCCGGTGTTGTCGATGCGGACGTCGGCGCGGGCGATGGCCTCGTCCATGCCGAAGCCGCGCTCGCGCTCGTCGCGCTCGCGCAGCGACTCGCCGTCGTCGGTGTTGTCCCGGCCGCGGGACTCGACGCGCTCGGCCCGGACCTCGAACGGCGCCTCGATGCTCACCAGCGTGAACGCGTCGCCGAACGCCTCCTCGAAGCGCTCGACCTCGACGCCGGCCCGGATGCCGTCGACGAGGACCGCGTCGTGCTCCGCCAGGACCTCCTCGATGACGGGCAGCGAGCGCCGGGCGATGGCGTCGGGACCGTTCTCCTCCCGGAGCGCGCTGGCGATCTCGCCGTGGTGCTCGGCCGGGTCGAGCCCCCGGTCGCGGCACTCCCGGCGGATGACGTCGCCCATGGTCACGACGGGGATGGCGAGGTCCTCGGCCACGGTCGCGGCCTCGCCCTTCCCGCTCCCCGGCAGGCCCACGGTTCCGATGACTCTCATTGGGTCTCGATAGTGGTGAGTGAGGCATAAGCGCTGTGTTCCGGACGGACGCCCGGCGGAATCGGTCGTCTCCCGCGCGAGCGGGAGAAATCCTAAGGTCTTTTGTCGAGGCCGACCGAACCACGCCGTGAGGGCACGTAGCTCAGTCTGGATAGAGCGTCGGACTTCTATCCCGGTCGGGCGCCGCTCGCGGTTTCACCGCCCGCGCTGTCGAGGCGCTTCGCGCCTCGCGTCTCCGGTCGGGGAAGACATCCGACGGTCGTGGGTTCAAATCCCATCGTGCCCGTGAACGTTTTGCAAGGGCGGCGCCTGAACGCGCCGCCCTTGCAAAACGTTCATGAAAAGCCTTCGTCACCCCCTCAGTCGCTTCGCTCCTTCGAGGGTTCCTCGGCCCGCTCGCTCACTGCGTCTTCGTGAGCGGAGCGAACGAAGGCTCGTGGGAGCGTTGCTCCCGCGGCGTTCGCTCGCGGTGAAACAACCTGAACTTGTTCAAAATGTCCTTTTCAGTCGCCACCGCCGAGCTTGTAGCCGATGACGATTCCGAGGGTCGCGACGAGGTTGGCGAGCACGGTCGTCCGGAATCGCTCCTCCGCGTCCTCGTGCTTCGGCAGGGTATAGCCGACGTACAGCGACGCGAGGAAGCTCATCGCGAGTTGCAGACGGTAGCTGATGAATCGAGCCATACCGAAACGTGGCGGGAACACTCATAGCAGTTGTCATTAGCCCGTCCGCGGCTAGTTCGATTCCAGCAGATGCCGGAGGTACGGGAGTTCGATGCCGGCCTTCTGCTCGAAGAAGTCGACGATCACCGTGTCGAGCGGTCGGAAGCAGCCCGCGAAGAACGCCGTCGCGAGCACCAGGATGCCGCAGACCACGAGGAACAGCGGGAGCGTCACGACGGTGAGGGTGACGTACTGGGAGAGCGCATATGTGACCGGGAGGAAGACCAGCGGGAGGACGACGTAGGTCCGGACGGTGTACGGCGAGATCGGCGTGATGCCGGTCCGGTACTTCAGGATCGCGTTCATGGCGAGGTTCCGGTAGACGTAGGAGACGCACGACGCGACCGCCGCGCCGGGGACGCCGTACGCCGGGATGAGCACGAGGTTGATGACGACGTTCGCGGCGAGGGTGGTCACCTCGACCGCGAGGATCTCGGTGGTGTGGCCCATCGCCGAGAGCGTCTCGCGGTTGCGGCCGGCCGCCGCGCTGGTGAAGAAGCCGACCGAGAGGATGACCAGCGCGGTCGCGCCCGAGGTGTACTCGCTCCCGAAGAAGATGCGGATGACGTCGCCCGGGAACATCGTGAAGGCCAGGAACGCGGGCAGCGTGATGAAGAAGCCCCACTTGGTCGTCAGCTCGTATATCTGGCGGACGTCGTCGCGCCGGCCGTCGGAGTCGAGCCGGGAGGTGAGCGGGAAGTAGAGGTAGCCGAACGCCGAGATGACCATGAGCAGGCTGTTCGAGAGGGGGTAGGCGACGTTGTAGATGCCGGCCGCCGCCGAGCCGCGGAAGTAGCCCAGCATGAGGGTGTCGGTCCGGGTGAGCAGGACCGCGAGCAGCGTCGTGACGACCAGCGGCGCGGAGTACGAGATCAGTTTCCGGGTCTGGAGGTCGAACCCGCCGAGTACGGCGTAGAGCCGGTTGAGACAGGCGTGGGCGACCACCAGCGAGAGCAGCGTCGCGGCGACGTAGGCGTAGCCGATGGCGGCGATGCCCCAGCCCAGCGCGACGAGGCCGACGAACAGCGAGATGCGGACGACGGGGTAGAAGACGTTCTTCACGAGCAGCTTGTACTTGGTGTCCTCCATGCCCCGGATGGCGGCCACCCCGACGGTGAACAGCGCCGAGAGCGGGATGCAGAGGATGAACAGACGGAACAGCGCGAGCGACTCCACGTCCGAGAAGAGGACGCTCGCGATGGTCGCCGAGTAGCGGTAGAACACCGCGGTCACGACCAGGCTGATGGCGGCCGAGACGACCAGGCCCGTCGCCCAGATGCCGCGGCGCTCCGCGTCGCTGTCCGCCCGCGAGAGGTACCGCGAGACGCCCTGGTTGACGCCGACCAGCGAGATGACCGAGCCGATCGACATGACCGCGAGCCCGATGGTGACCTCGCCGTACTTCGCGGGGGTGAACACCCGGGCGACGATGACCCGCTCGATCAGCGTCCCGGCCGACGAGAGCACGATGCCGAGCAGGATGAGCGCGGTGCTGGAGAACAGGGCCGATACCTCGTCGTCGATGGAGTTCTCTTCGGACATCCTTCGGGGCTCGGTCTGCGCGTGCGCTACCGAGGGCTGCCGGCGGCTTTGTTATGTGACGGCTACTCCGCCGTACGGAGACCGTGGAAACGGACCGTTGACAGCGGTACGCGCGGAGTACGGGCGGGCTACTCGACCGCCCGCGCGGCGCCCCGGCTTCCACCGCGCCGCGAAGAGTATAAAAATAATAAAATTCGTATTGAAGCCACATCAAAAGCTACTTAAGATACTCCTGTTCACTTGAATCCGCATGGCACGCGACGAGACGGCACGCGAGCGAAACGAGGAGAAATCACTGCTTAACCGCCGAAAGTACCTGAAAGGTGCGGGGGCCGCGGTCGCCTCGCTGGCCGCCTTCCGCGGGGCGAGCGCCGGCGCGGCGGCCGCCGAGTACGAGACGAGGACCGTCTCGGCCGGCGACTACGAGCGGGTCACCCTCCAGGACGGCGACACCTTCGAGAACGTCCTCGTCGACATCTCCGCCGACGGCGCGGAGTTCCACATCGACGCCAGCGGCGACAACTGGACCATCCGCAACGTCGGCATCAAGGGCCAGCTCGACTCGTCGGGCGACGCGCCGAACATCATCCGGGCCGACGGCAACGGGGTCATCGAGCACTGCTTCTTCGGCGACATCGCCGCCGCGAACATCGGCGGCGGTGCCATCGGCATCAAGTCCTACCACGCCGGCCACATCGACATCAGCGAGTGCTACATCGGCGGGTCGACCGACAACGGCATCTACGCCGCCCAGCCCGCCGAGCACAACGGCGGGACGATGGCGGTCGACACCTGCTACTTCGTCAACAACAACATCACCCACATCCGGGCCGCCGCCGACGGCACCACCGTGAAGAACTCGGTGCTGACCAACACGAACGACGTCGACCCCAACCACAAGTCCGGCAGCATCAACAGCCGCGGGCTGTGGGACTTCTACGGCACCGGCGACGAGACCGTCACCATCGAGAACTGCGACATCGACATCACCAGCGCGAACACGAACGGCGCGGCCTCGGCCGCCGTCGCGACCGCCGTGACCTACGAGATGCGCAACTGCCAGGTCAAGGGCGAGCTCCGGGGCAACGTCACCGAGTCGAACGTCGGCAGCAACCCCGACACCTCCGTCCCGTCCGGCGTCCCCACGACGCCCGAGGAGGCGGCCGCCGGCACCGCTTCGGGCGGAACGAGCGGCTCGGGCACCCAGACGAGCGAGCCGACCGGCGACAGCCAGCCCCAGGGGACCCTCCTCGAACTGGTCGCGACGCCCGACAGGTCCGAGGTCAGCTACGAGTTCACCGTCGAGGGGAGCGTCAGTAAGCACACCCAGTCCCAGAGCGACGACGACGTCTTCTCGGAGGACAACGACAGCATCACGGACAACGGCGACGGCACGGTCACGGTCACCGGCATCTCCGGGGACGGCCACGGCGACGCGTACTACGTCCAGGGGTCGATCACCGCGATGACCCTCGACGAGAGCCTGTGGACGATCCGGTACGGCGGCACCGAGGTCGGCGTCGGCGACCTCGTCCTGCCCAACAAGCTGGTCATCGACGGCAGCGACACGCCCCGCGTCCAGAGCACGTACACGTTCACGGTCGACGGGACGGTCAGGAAGAGCGGCGACCTCGGCTCGATCAACCCCCACGACACGGTCGACCAGGGGACCATCCGCGGCCGGGTCATCGGCGGCAGGGACGGCTACCGGTTCTCCGGCGAGATCACCGGCTTCAAGCTCGACGGTCCCGCCACGGTCGAGGTCCAGGACGGTTCGTAGACTCCGTATTTCGCTCTCGAACGCACGTCTCTCGACTCGGAACTGCGGTCTCTCTTCTGTCTGCGCCGGTCGTCTGCCGACGCGAACGTCTGGTTCCCGGGAAGCGACGACGAGCCGGAGCCACCGAGCGACGGCGTCCCGACGTAGGCCGACCCGTCCGATTCGGGTAGACACGACTTATTGTCGGAGCTGCGATGCGAGCCGGTCGACCCTGCGAGACCCAGCGCGACCGACACGGTCCCCGCTACGGGTTCGGGGACGGGGACGGGCCGGAGAAGGCGGTCGCTGTCGACTGTCAGTCGGCGCCTGTACCCGGTCAGTTAAGCCCTACGTGGCGCGTTCCGGTCATTCGCCCTACACGAGCCGGAGCGAGTTAGCGGACGCGGGAGCGGTCGGGGCCCTCCCGTCGACTCGGTTCTGCCGCCCACTACCGGGCTTTACGTAGGTCATTACTATCATCCAGCACCGCATCTGGGGAAAGTATGAGTCCGAGTACCTCGAACGCGAAGTCGGGACCGGGGCCCCGGCGCGCGTTCGAGAGACACGACACGCGGGAGGCGGACGAGTCGCGCGCCGACCTCGACGTCACCATCGGGATGTTCCACCCGTTTGCCGGGACCCGGGACGCCAGCGGCATCGCGGTGTACGCCCAGCGGCTGGTCGAGCACCTCGCCGAGGACGCCCCCACGGTCCTGTACACCAGGGACGGCGAGATAAACCGGCGCCTCCGGGAGTCGTCGGCCGACGTCGTCCGGATACCCATCGGGGGCGGCGTCCCGGACCCGGTGTTCAGGCGGGTCCCGAACGTGATGAAGCACGTCGTGCGCAAGTGCCCGACGTACACCGGGCTGCTGACCAGCGGGCTGCGCTCGCACATGAACGAGCACCTCGACATCCTGATCACCCACGACGCCCTCGACGACATCCTGCTCTCGCACCTCGTGGACGTCCCGACCATCCGCATCAGCCACGGCCTCCAGCGGGTCGGCGTCGCCGCGCGGGCCCGGGAGTTCCTCTCGCGGTCGTACCTGACCGTCGCCAACTCCCGGAACACCGCCCGCGAGCTCGAGGAGACCTTCGGGTACGAGGCCGACGGCATCGTCACGCCCGGGGTCGACACGACGGCGTTCGCGCCCGGCCGGGAGCCGGCGTTCGAGACCGACCGGCCCGCGGTGCTGTTCGTCGGCCGGATGGTCGAGAACAAGGGCGTCTACGACCTGCTGGCGGCGGTAGCGCGGAGCGACGAGGACCTGTCGCTCCACCTCGTCGGCCGCGGACAGACCGACCGGGTCCGGCGCCGCGCCCAGCGGCTCGGCATCGGGGACTCGGTCACCCTCCACGGCGTGGTCGACCACGCGGACCTCCCGGGCTACTACGCGGCCTGCGACTTCCTCTGCAACCCCTCGCGGTACGAGAGCTTCGGCATGGTGAACCTGGAGGCGATGGCCTGCGGGCGGCCGGTCGTCTCGACCGACGTCAACGGGTCGACCGAGTACTTCACCCACGGCGAGACCGGGCTGCGCGTGCCGCCCCGCGACCCCGAGCGGCTGGCCGCGGCGCTCGACGAACTCGCCGCGTCGCCCGAGCGGCGCCGGGAGTTCGGCCGCGCCAGCCGGGAGCGGGCGACCGAGTACTCCTGGGAGGCCTCCGCCGAGACGCTCCGGGACCTCTGCTACGACTTCTGTGCCACCTACTACGACATGCAGTCGCGCCGGACGGAGGCGCTCGCCGACCACTACCACCTGTGAGCGCTCGCCGACGACGCGTCGTCCGCCGTCACGTCCGATAGCGAAGCGGGCTCGTCGGACGGCGACCGCGGCAGGACCGGGGAGAATCAGGAGGGAACCGGACCGCGACTCAGAACAGTTCGCCGACGTCGGTGATGTCGGACCGACAGAACGGACATCGGTAGTTGGTCTGGAAATCGTTGCGCTGGGCAACGGTTCGAGTTTCGAGTTCGTGCATTGCGATGCTGCGGCCACAGTCGGGACACGATACCTTCGTCACGAAAGTTGACTCTATAGCCCGAACACTTAAATTGCAGTGTAAGCTCGATAGAGAAATCTTACGGCCAGACGGAACGAACGCGGCCGTCGCCGGTCGGCCGGGCAGAGCACGTTGGAATACGACCTTTTTCTTCGTCGGGTCTCGCTCCGACCTTTTTCTTCGTCGGGTCTCCTCGCGCCTTCGGCGCTGCGGGAACCCTCTCTGCTCGCGGCTTCGCCGCTCGCACGGTACGAGGGACACCGTCCCTCGCTACTCGAAAAACGTCGACGAAAACCCCCGATCGCTTCGCTCGCGGCGAAACGGCGCTTCGCGCCGTGTGCTCGTGACTGAATTAGTCCGACCTCGCGCCGGTGTTCGGGCGCAGTTTACTCCTCGAAACCGTCCTCGAACCGGAAGGTACCGTTTCGCTGGACGACTTCGCCGTCGACCTCGATGTACGAGTCCTCGCTCATGTCGACGATCATGTCGACGTGGACCGCGCTCTGGTTGCCCTCTTGGCCCTCGGGCAGGCACTCGTCGTAGGCCCGACCGACCGCGAGGTGGACCGTGTCGCCCATCTTCTCGTCGAACAGCATGTTGTAGGTGAACCGGTCGATGTCGCGGTTCATCCCGATGCCGAGCTCGCCGAGCCGGCGCGCGCCCTCGTCGGTGTTCAGCACTTCGGTCAGCACGTCCTCGTTCTTGCTGGCGCCGTGATCGACGACCTCGCCGCCCTCGAACCGGAGGGAGGCGTCCTCGACCTCGTGGCCCTGGTGGATGAGCGGCTTGTCGAACAGCACCTCGCCCTCCACGGAGTCGGCGACCGGCGCGGTGAACACCTCGCCGCCGGGGAGGTTGTTCTTGGCGTGGTCGTTGACCGTCGACATCCCCTCGATGCTCATCGTGAGGTCGGTCGTGTCGCCCGAGACGATGCGCACTTGCTCGCCCGCGTCGAGGATCTCGACCATCTGCTGCTGGTGGGCCTTCTGGGCGGCCCAGTCCTTGGTGACGGCGCCGTAGACGAACTCCTCGTACTCGACCGTGCTCATCTCGGCGTTCTGGGCGTCGGCGGGCGCGGGGAACTGGGTCAGCACCCAGGTCGTGTCGAGGATCTCCTCCTGGATGGGCTGGTAGGCGGTCTGGAACGCCGCCATGGTCTCGGAGGGCACCGCGCTCATGTCGGCGACGTTGTCGTGGGCCCGGACGTGGATCCAGACGTCGGCGGCCTCGCCCAGCGCGAGCTCGTGGTCCGCCAGGTCGAGGTCGTCGGCGTCGACCGCCCGCAGGAACGTCGCGCGCGTCTCGTCGCGCCGCCCGGAGACGTGGAACGGGAACGCGCCCCGCTCGCCGACGACCTCGCAGAGCGCGAGCGTCAACTCCTCGGCGGCCGGCGGCGCGCTGACGACGACGTTGTCGCCGGCCTCCACCTCGGTGGAGTGGTCGACGACGATCTCGGCGTGCTCTCTGACTCGGGGGTCCATGCGGGCAAGTGTTGCCGAGGCGGGGAAACCGCTTTCGGTCCGCCGCCGACGCCGACCCGCACCGTCGGGCGTCGAGGCGGCGTCCGCACCTTCAGGAGCCGCGGCGGACTCGGGCGGCGCCCGCGGGTCCGACCGCCCCGGGAAGCGGAACCCGGCCGCCATCGCGGGGTATTTGACCCGCCGCGGGGAAGTGGGAGCCATGATAGACCTGCGGAGCGACACGGTGACCCGACCCGACGAGGCGATGCGCGAGGCGGCCCGCGACGCCGAGGTGGGCGACGACGTGTACGGCGAGGACCCGACGGTCAACGAGCTCGAGGCCCGGGCGGCCGACCTGATGGGGACGGAGGCGGCCCTCTACGTGCCGAGTGGCACGATGGGCAACCAGGTCGCGGTCCGGACCCACACCGAGCGCGGCCAGGAGGTGCTGACCGAGCGCGAGAGCCACGTCGTCAAGTGGGAGCTCGGCGGCATGGCCCAGCTCTCGACGCTCCAGGTCCGGCCGCTCGACGGCGGCGAGCGCGGGATCCCGACCCCCGAGCAGGTCCGGGAGGGCTACGTCGAGGAGGACCTCCACCGGCCCGGAACCGGTCTGCTCACCCTGGAGAACAGCCACAACAGCAAGGGCGGGGTCGCCATCGCCCCCGAGGAGATCGACGCCGCCGCCGAGGCCGCCCACGACATCGGGGTGCCGGTCCACCTCGACGGCGCCCGGGTGTGCAACGCCGCGGTGGCTCACGACGTCCCGCCGGCCCGGATGACCGAGAACGTCGACTCGGTGATGTTCTGCCTCTCGAAGGGGCTGGGCGCGCCGGTCGGGTCGATGCTGGCCGGCGACGAGGAGTTCGTCGAGCGCGCGCGACGCAACCGCAAGCTCTTCGGCGGCGGGATGCGCCAGGCCGGCATCGTCGCCGCCCCGGGTCTGGAGGCGCTGGAGAACGTCGACCGACTGGCCGAGGACCACGACAACGCCCGCGCGCTGGCCGAGCGACTCGCGGAGATCGACGGCCTCGACGTCCGGGACCCCGAGACCAACATCGTGCTCGCGGACACCGAGGGGACGGGGCTGACCGCCGAGGAGTTCCTGGCGGCCTGCGAGGAGGCCGGGGTCCGGGGCGTCCCGTTCGACACCCACGTCGCCCGCTTCTGCACCCACTGGGACGTCGACCGGGAGGACGTGGAGACGGCCGCCGAACGCGTCGCCGACGCGCTCGACGCGTAAGGCGGCAGCGGAGTCCGGCGCCAGACGCGGTAAGGGCCTAGCGCTGGCCGTTCTCGATGCCCTCGCGGAACCCCGTGACGGTCCGGCGGATGAACAGGTACATGAACAGCACGAAGCCGAGCAGGAGGACGACGAAGCCGACCACGAGGGGGTTGTTGGTGAGGAACTCCATGTAGGGTCCATTCGGTCGCCCGACCAAATTCGTTTCGACGCGCGCGGGCACGGTCGTCCGCGAGGCGATCAGTGCCGCGAGGTGATCAGTGCCGCGAGGCGATCAGTGGTAAAATTCATGACAGCCGGGTGGGTAGGGACTCGTATGGCCGACCTGCTGCCCTCCACCTCCGACGCGACCGCCTCGGAGTCCGCCGAACCGCGGGTCGTCGGAGTCGACTCCGACGACGCCGACGACCTGCTCGGGGCGCTCTCCTCGGAGACGGCCCGCGAACTGCTGGCCGCCCTCCACGACGAGCCCGCGACCCCGTCGGCGCTCGCCGACGCGGTCGACACCTCGCTCCAGAACGCCCAGTACCACCTCGGCAAGCTGAAAGACGCCGACGTCATCGAGGTCGTCGACACCGTCTACTCCGAGAAGGGCCGCGAGATGAAGGTGTACGCCCCCGCCGACCGGCCGCTGGTCGTGTTCGCGGGCGACGAGGAGGAGGCGACCGGGCTGAAGGCCGCCCTCTCGCGGCTCGTCGGCGGGTTCGCCGCGCTCGGCCTCCTGAGCCTCGCGGTCCAGCAGGTCTTCGGCGACGGGCTCGGCGCGCTGTTCGGCGCCGGCGCGAGCTCGGGGTCCGAGACCGGCGGCGGGATGTCGATCCAGTCGACCGACGCCGCCCGGGAGACCGCCGGGGCCGCGACCCGGTCGCTCCCGCCGGGGCTGTTGTTCTTCGCCGGCGGCGCGCTGGTCCTGGCGCTCGGGTTCGCGTGGTGGTACTACGCGAACCGCGGCGAGTGAGCCTCTCTCCCGGCAGTATCGCCGGAAGTCGGCGATAACTAAAACGAGTCTTTGAGCTTACGGGAAGTACTTGACGTGGCCGACCGTAGACAGAAGTGTCCCGCCCCGCTTCGGCCCTCCCCCGAATCCGGTGCCTCGCACCCCGTTCCACGACGTCCAGGCCCCCGGTTCCACCGGGTCCCCGCGCGTCACCCCATCCACCCACTGCCCTCGCGCCGTGTCGTCCCCGCGATGCCCTCCCGAGGCGGGGCGGACACCGATTCTGAACTGCTCTGCGCTCGGCAGCGCCCGCGCCGTCGCCCGAGCGCGGGGCGACTCAGATCTCGAACGTCTCGACGACCGACCCGTCGCGGTGGCGTATCTCACCCTCCAGGGTAACCTCCCCGTCGCCTCCGGTCGCCCCGTCGGCCGGAGTTCCGTCGCCCTCCGCCGGCCGGAGCTCAGCGTGCGTCGGGACGCCGCCGCGGGGCCGGGCGTGGCTCCCCGGGTTGAGCAGGAGCACGTCCTCGCCGTCGCTGACCGCGTGGCGGTGGGAGTGGCCGAACACCACGACGTCGGCGTCCTGCTGGCGGCCCAGCAGCGAGAGCCCGGTCGCGCCGCGGTCGTCGCCGTGGGTCACGACGAACCGGACGCCGGCGACCTCGACGGTCCGCTCGGGCGGCAGGCGCTCGCGCACCTCCGGCGTCGCGTTGTTGCCGTGGACGGCGTAGAGGGTGTCGCTGGCGGCCTGGAACGCGTCGAGCGCCTCGCCGGTCACGAAGTCGCCGGCGTGGACGACGACGTCGGCCTCCTCGACCGCCCGCTCCGCGCGGCCCGCCAGTTCGTGGCCGGACCGGCTGTGCGTGTCCGAGAGAACGGTTATCATCGCGCGGACGTAGGCGGGGCAGGTCCCTGAGCGTTTCCGTCTCGGGCGGTCGGCGGCGGGGCTCCGTCCGGCCTGCAATCACTTTCTTGTTCGGCGGCCGAGAAGCATAGGCCAATGGCCGAAAGCAAGTCCGTCGTCATCGCCGCGCTCATCGCGAACGGGGCGATCGCGGTGCTGAAGTTCGCCGGCTTCCTGCTGACGGGCAGCGCCGCGATGCTCTCGGAGACGTACCACTCGATATCGGACACCGGCAACCAGGTGTTCCTGCTCATCGGCATCCGGTACAGCGGGAAGGAGGCGAGCCGGGCCCACCCGTTCGGCTACGGGAAGGCCCAGTTCTTCTACAGCTTCCTGGTGAGCGTGCTGCTGTTCGGCATCGCGGGCTGGGAGTCGGCCAAGCACGGGTACGACGCCATCATGCACCCCCATCCCGTCAACCCGGAGCCGGCCACCCTGCTCGGGTTCACGTTCCCGGGGGTGTGGGTCAACTACACCGTCCTCATCGCCGCCATCCTCTTCGAGGGGTGGGCCCTGAAGAAGGCCTGGGCCGGGATGAAGAAGGACATGGAGCAGCACGGCTGGGACAGTCTGACCGAGGCGTTCCAGAAGACCACGAACGTGACGACGCTGACGGCGTTCACCGAGGACACCATCGCGCTCTCCGGGGCGGCCATCGCGCTCGCGGGCGTCTTCCTCTCGCGGTTCACGGGCAATCCCCTCTACGACGCGGTGGCGGCGCTGCTCATCGGCCTGCTGCTGATGGGGTTCGCGGTGGCGCTGGCCTGGGAGAACAAGCGCCTGCTGCTGGGCGAGAGCCTCCCGAAGTCCGAGGAGGAGCAACTCCGGAGCATCATCGAGGGATGGGACGGCGTGGTGAACATCGTCGACTTCCGGACCGTGGTCTTCGGCCCGGAGGACGCGATTCTCACCGCCGACATCGCCTTCGAGAAGGGCATCGCCACGGCCGAGATGGACTCGAAGATCACCGACCTCGAGGACGCGCTGATGGAGCAGAACGGGAGCGTGTCGAAGGTGTACATCGAACCCGAGACGCGGTGGCGGAGCAGGAAGGAGGCGACGGAGTAGTCACGCGCCGTCCGCTCGGCGGCCCTTCCGCCGACCGACACTTCCGCCGGAGAGCGAGAGTTTAAACCCCGTGCCGAGCAAACCCCCTCGCGTGGCAGAGACCAACGGGTACATGCGATTCTTCCCCTACGAGGAGCCCTACGAGAACCAGCGGGAGGCGATGGACCGCATCTACAACTCCTTCTCCCGCGGGCAGGACGTGCTCTTCGAGGGGGCCTGCGGGACGGGCAAGACGCTGTCGTCGCTGGTGCCCGCGCTGGAGTTCGCCCGCGAGGAGGACAAGACGGTCGTCATCACGACCAACGTCCACCAGCAGATGCGCCAGTTCGTTGCCGACGCCCGTGCCATCACCCGGGAGGAGCCCATCCGGGCGGTGGTGTTCCGGGGGAAGGGGTCGATGTGCCACATCGACGTGGGGTTCGAGGAGTGCCAGGTGCTCCGGGACAACACCTACGAGGTGGTCGACGCCGAGCGGGACCTGGCGGAGTTAGAGGAGCGGCAGGGAGAGCTGCTGGAGCAGAGCCAGCGGGGCGACGAGCGCGCGGCCGAGGCCCGGAGCGCGGTCATGGACGAGCTCGAACAGGTCCAGAAGCGCGTCGAGAGCCTCAAGGAGACCAACACCTGCGAGTACTACTACAACAACCTGGTCGGCGACAACGACGAGTTCTACTCGTGGCTCTACGACGACGTCCGCACGCCCGACGACATCTACGATTACGCCGAGGAGCGCCAGCTCTGCGGGTACGAGCTGCTGAAGGACGGGATGGAGGGCGTCGACCTGGTGGTCTGCAACTACCACCACCTGCTCGACCCGATGATCCGCGAGCAGTTCTTCCGGTGGCTCGGCCGCGACCCCGAGGACGTCATCACCATCTTCGACGAGGCCCACAACGTCGAGGACAACGCCCGCGAGCACGCCACCCGGACGCTGACGGAGAACACCCTCGACTCGGCGCTCGACGAGCTCCAGGACGCCGACGACGCCCGGAGTGAGCCCGCCTACAACGTCATCTCGGCGTTCCGCCGGGCGCTGGAGGAGACCTACGAGGACGCGTTCGGGTTCGGGAGCGAGGCGCGGAGCGCCTCGTCGAAGACGAGCGGGCGACGCCCGCGAGTCGACCGCGAGCAGGTCGGCGGCGACTGGGAGGACGTCTCCATCACCAACGAAGACAAGCGTGACGACCTCACGCTCAACTTCCTCCAGCAGTACACCGGCAAGGGCATCGACACCGAGCTCGACCTCGCGGTCCACCTGGGCCGCGATTTGGACGAGGAGTACGAGGAGGCCTACAAGAACGGCGAGTCCACCACCCGCGAGGAGTGCCAGACCCTCCGGGCCGCGACCTTCATCCAGTCGTTCATGGACGAGAGCGCCGAGCTCGGCCAGTACCCCGTGGTGTCGGTCCGGCGCGACGAGGGCACCGACGAGGTGTACGGCCGGGCCGAGCTCTACACCTGCATCCCGCGGGAGGTCACCGAGGAGCTGTTCGGCGAGGTGTACGCCACGGTGCTGATGAGCGCGACCCTCCGGCCGTTCGACGTGATCGGCGACGTGCTGGGGCTCGACGACCCGGTCGAGATCGCCTACGGCCTCCAGTTCCCCGAGGAGAACCGCCGGACGTTCGCGGTCGAGACCCCCGCGCTGTTCGCCAGCGAGCGCGACGACCCCGACACCCAGGCCGCCATCGCGGGCGTCCTGCGCGACGCCGTGCGGTTCACGGCGGGCAACACCCTCCTCTTCTTCCCGAGCTACGCCGAGGCCGAGCGCTACCACGACCGGCTCTCCCGGGAGTTCGGCGGGGACGGCGCGGGGACGACGCTGCTGATGGACGAGCCCGGCACCGCGGTCGAGGACCTCCGGAAGCGGTTCGTCGAGGACGACGACGCCGCGCTGTTCACCTCGCTGTGGGGCACCCTCGCGGAGGGCGTCAGCTTCGACGGCGACGAGGCCCGGACCGTGGTCGTGGTCGGCGTCCCCTACCCCCACCTCGACGACCGGATGGAGGCGGTCCAGGAGGCGTACGACCGGACGTTCGCCGACCGGTCGGGCCGCGACTCGGGCTGGGAGTACGCCGTCGAGATCCCGACCATCCGGAAGACCCGCCAGGCGCTGGGCCGGGTCATCCGGTCGCCCGACGACTTCGGCGTCCGGGTGCTGGTCGACAAGCGCTACACCGAGGCCGGGACGCGCGAGATGGGCAAGTACAGCGTCCGGGAGACGTTCCCGCCCGAGGAGCGCGCCGAGATGCTCGACGTCGAGGCCGAGAAGCTGAAGTTCGCGATGCTCAACTTCTACTCCGACATGGACGCGTGGACCGGCGACCCGCCGACGCCGTGAGAGCGGGGTCGAACCCCGGACCGAACGGGGCCGATTCCACGGCGAACGTTTTAGGGCGCGACCTGCTAACGGGGGAGTAGATGGACCCGTCCAGCGAGGCGAACGGGGAACCGCAGACCCGGATCCGGCAGCAGGAGGTCGTGGCCGAGCTCGGTCAGCAGGCGCTCGAGACCGAGAGCCTCGACCAGTTGTTGCGCGACGCCGCCGACGCCGTGGCCCGGACGCTCGGGACCGACTACGCGGCGGTGTTCGAGTTCTCGCACGGGACCGACGGCGCGGTGCTCCGGGCGGGCGCCGGCTGGCCCGAGGGGCTCGTCGGCGCCGCGACCGTCCCGGCCGACGCGGACTCGCATCTGGGCCGCGTGCGCCGCCGGCGGGAGCCGGTCGTCGTCGACGACCTGCGGGCCGACGAGCCGTTCTCCGGGTCCGAGCTGTTCGCCGGCCGGGGCGTCACCGGCGCCGTCGGCGCTCCCGTCGGGTCGGGCGACGACACGTGGGGCGTGCTTGGCGTCTACGCGACCGACCGGCGGGAGTTCACCGAGTACGACGCCACCTTCGTCCGGAGCGTGGCGAACGTGCTCGCGTCGGCCGCCGAGAACGAGCGGACGAGGAGCCAGCTCGAGGAGATATACGGCCGCATCTCCGACGCCTTCTTCGCGCTCGACGAGGACTGGCGGTTCACGTACCTCAACGAGCGGGCCCACGAGCTCATCAACCCCGGCGGTCGGGAGCTGGTCGGCAGGAACGTCTGGGAGGCGTTCCCCGAGGCCGTCGGTCGCGAGTTCAAACCGAAGTACGAGCGGGCGATGTACGAGCAGGAGACCGTCGCGTTCGAGGAGTACTACCCCGAGCCGCTGGACGCGTGGTTCGAGGTGCGGGCCTACCCCTCCGAGAGCGGGCTGTCGGTGTACTTCCGGGACGTCACCGAGCGCCACGAGCGCGAGCAGGAGCTCCAGCTGTTCCGGACCCTGCTCGACCACTCGACCGACAGCGTGCTCGTCATCGACCCGGAGACTGGCCGGTACCTCGACGCCAACGACACCGCCTGCCGGCGCCGGGGCTACTCCCGCGAGGAGTTCCTGACGCTGTCGGTCCCGGACGTCGAAACCGAGATCGACGACCGGGAGGAGTGGCGGTCGTTCGTCGAGGAGCTGCGGACGGCGGGCGGCCGGATAACGTTCGACGGGCGCCACAGGCGAAGGGACGGCACGACCTACCCGGTCGAGGTCAACGCCTCCTACGTCGAACTCGACCGGGAGTACGTCCTCGCCGTCTCGCGAGACGTCACCGAGCGCCACGAGCGCGAGCAGGAGCTCCGCGAGAAGGAGCGGCGGTTCGAGGCGGTCTTCGAGGACCCCAACATCCTGGTCGGGCTGCTCGACCCGGACGGCACCGTGCTCGATATCAACCAGACCGCGATGGAGTACATCGACGCCGACCTCGAGGCGGTCACCGGCGAACTCTTCTGGGAGACACCCTGGTGGGGCGAGGGCGAGGAGATTCGCTCGGACGTCCGGGAGTGGACCGAGCGCGCCGCGGCCGGCGAGTACGTGAACTTCGAGGCCGACCTCACCCGGCCCGACGGCGAGCGGTACACCCTCAACGGGGTCTTCCGGCCGGTCACGGACGACGACGGGGAGGTCGTCTCGGTGCTGGTGTCGGACCGCGACATCACCGAGCGCCGGGCGTACGAGCGCCGGCTCGAACGGAGCGAGCAGCGCTACCGCACGCTGGCCGAGTCGTTCCCGAACGGCGTGGTCACGCTGTTCGACGGGGACCTGCGGTACACGCTCGCGGCTGGCCGGGCGTTCGAGGACCTGCCGGTGTCGCGGGCCGACATCGAGGGCCGGACGCCCGACGAGGCGTGGGGCGAGGAGGTCGGCGACGCGCTCGAACCGTCGATGCGGGCCGCGCTGGACGGCGAGGAGACGGCGGTCGAGCTCTCGTACGTCGGCCGGGACTGGCTCGTCTACGTGGTGCCCATCACCGACGAGGACGGCGACGTGTTCGGCGGGATGACGATGGCCCAGGACATCACCGAGCGCAAGGAGTACCAGCAGCGACTGGAGAGGACGGTCGAGAAGCTCGAGGAGTCGAACGAGCGGCTCGAGTCGTTCGCCAGCATGCTGGCCCACGAGCTGCGCAACCCCGTCCAGATCGGCCAGATCTACGGCCGCCAGCTCCCGGAGGAGGCGGCGCCCGAGGCGGTCGACTACGTGACCGAGGCGTTCGACCGCATCGAGGACATGATCGACGTCATGCTGGTGCTGACCCGCGGCCGCGACGCCCTCGACGAGCAGACGGAGGTGGACCTCGCGGCGGTGGCGCGGGAGGCGTGGGACGAACTGGACACCCGCGACGCGACCCTGACGGTCGCCATCGACGACAGGATACAGGCCGACGAGACGTACGCGCGCCACCTGTTCCGCAACCTGTTCGAGAACGCCGTGGAGCACGGCTCCACGAGCCCTCGCTCGCAGGCTCGCGAGAACGCCGTGGAGCACGGCGGGGGCGACGTCACCGTCACGGTCGGCGAGCTCCCGACCGGGTTCTACGTCGAGGACGACGGCGTCGGCATCCCGCCCGACGAGCGCGACGCGGTGCTTGAGGCGGGCTACACCACCACGGCCGGCCAAGGGGGGACCGGGCTCGGCCTGGCGTTCGTCAAGGAGCTCGCGGACGTCTACGAGTGGGACGTCGCGGTGACCGAGAGCGACGCCGGCGGGGCGCGCTTCGAGTTCACGGACGTCCCGCGCACGGAGTGATCCGGTCGGCAGGTCCACCGGCGGCGACCTCTCGTCCACCGGGGCCTGCCGACCCGACCGCGCTCGCCCGGAGTTACGCCGGCAGCGGGAAGTCGGCGACCTCCTCCTCGTACTCGGCGTCCCAGAGCACCAGTCGGGTGGCGGTCCAGGTCACCGGTTCGACCTCGCGCTCGGCGACCCGGCGGGCGGTCCCGACGTCGCCGCCACGGGCCAGCGTGACGTGGGGCACGTAGTCGTCGCCCTCGAACGCCTCGACGACCGAGAACCGCTCGACCAGTCGGTCGTGGACCCGCCGGAGGCCCGGGCTCTCGACCGCGAGGTAGACCACGGGCCCCTCGCCAAGCGGCGGGTCGGCGAAGTAGTCGATGCCCGAAATCCGGAGCTCGAAGGCCGGCGCGCCGGCCAGCGCCGTCCGGACCTGTTCGCGGAGGCGGGCGGGCCCGCCCGGCGGTTCGTCGCCGAGGCGCTTGCAGACCAGCCCCCGGCGCTCCCGGACGGCGTCGAAGTCGAGCAGCGCGGGCCGGAGCTCCTCGGCGAGGCGCTCGACCGCGCCGGGAAGCGGGACGTTGAGGCTGTACACTGCCGGGGAGTCGGTCGGCGCGGGCCAAGAGGGTGACGGTCGGGCGGGCGGCGCGCGGTCGACCGGGGGCCAGCGACGGGGCTAGCCGGGCCGGACGGCCGCCGACAGACCGCTCGGCCGACCACACTTATCTGGTTCCGGACCTTCGAACAGGTGAGATGGAGGGGGCTGGCAACGCGGGCCGAGTGCTGTACGTCGGCGACCCGCCGGGCGCCGCCGACTTCGCCGAAGCGATCGACGAGGCGGGCCTCGCAGTGACGCGTGTGAGCCACCGGTCGGCCGCGCTCGACCGGCTGGACGCCGACTCGTTCGACTGCGTCGTGGGCGACGTGGCCGACGGCCTCGCCCTGCTCGACGCCGTCCGGGACCGTTACCCCGACCTCCCCTACGTGTACGTCGCGGACGACGGCGACGACGACGCCGACGAGGCGCTGGCGCGGGGCGCGACCGACTACCTCGAACGCCGGGGCGACCGCGACCAGCGCGACCTGCTGGTCGCCCGGGTGGTGAACGCCGCGTCGCGCCGGGACGGCGACGCGCCGACCGGATCGGACGACCGCGAGTGCGGCGCCGACGACGAACCCGACCGGGAGCGCGTGCCTGACGACGCCGGCTCCTGGGAACACGAATCGTCGCTCCGGGAGCTCTACCGGACCGCCTCGAACGCCGACCTCGACGCCGAGCGGAAGCGCCACCGCATGCTCGAACTCGGTCGGGAACGGCTGGGGGTCGACGTGGGGTTCGTCTCGCACATCGAGGACGGGACCATGGAGATCGTCGACGCGGTGGGGTCCCACGAGCTGCTCCAGTCCGGGCAGACCGCTCCGCTGGCCGACACCTACTGCCGGAAGACCATCGAGGCCGACGAACCGCTGAGCGTCGCGGACGCCGAGTCCGAGGGGTGGCGCGACGACCCGGCCTACGAGACGTACGGCCTGGGCTGTTACGTCGGCGCGAAGCTGTTCGTGGACGACGAGCTCTACGGCACGGTCTGCTTCGCCGACCGCGCGTCCCGGAGCCGGTCGTTCTCCGAGAACGAGCGGCTGTACGTCGAGCTCATCTCCCAGTGGCTGGGCTACGAGCAGGAGCGGCTGGTCGACGAGCGGGCGCTCCGCGAGCAGAACCGCCGGCTCGAGGAGTTCGCCAGCGTGGTGAGCCACGACCTGCGCAACCCGCTGAACGTCGCCCGGATCTACCTGACCATGGCCGAGGAGACCGGCGACGAGGCCGACTTCGAGCAGGTCCGGTGCGCCCACGACCGGATGGAGCAGCGCATCCGGAACCTGCTCGCGCTGGCCCGGGGCGGCGACGGGCCGGGCGACGTCGCCGACCGCGACCTCTCGGCGGTCGCGACCGCGGCGTGGGAGAACGTCGAGGCCGACGGCGCCGCGCTCGACACCGAGGGCGAGCTGACGGTCGCGGCCGACCGCGAGCGCCTCCAGCGGCTGCTGGAGAACCTGTTCCGGAACGCCGTCGAGCACGGCTCGACCGGCCCTCACTCGCACGCTCGCGGGGACGTTCATCAGACGGAATCTGATGCAGCCAATCGGAACGCGAAGCGTTCCGAGGATGCCGCGGAGCGCGACTCTGCGGGCAGTCGGTCGTCGGCCGACGACGCGAGAGAGCGCGACGGGGCCGTGACCATCCGGGTCGGCCCCCTCGACGGCGGCGAGGGGTTCTACGTGGCCGACGACGGGCCCGGCATCCCCGAGGACCGCCGGGAGTCGGTGTTCGAGCACGGCTACTCGACCGTCGACGGCGGCACCGGGCTGGGGCTGGCCATCGTCCGGCGGGTCGCGGAGGCCCACGACTGGAGCGTCTCGGTCGGCGAGAGCGAGGCCGGCGGCGCGCGCTTCGAGGTCCGGTGGTCGGGCGACGAGTCCGCCGACGAGTCGGACGCGACCGACGCGGACGAGTGACCGGCGAAGGCTAGCGGAGTGACCGGCAAAGTCCGGACGGTTGACAGCGGATACCTCCTCTCCATGCCAGAGAGTAACTTGCACTTGTACGCCGGTTGACTGCAATGCTTGCCGACCCGATAGAGTTTAAACCCCTCGGGACGCAAGGGTAAGTCGATGACAGGGACTCGCGGTCCGGGAGCGCTCGCCTGCGCTACCGAGAGCCGCGCGTCCGTCTCCGTTCTCCCGCCGCGACGACGACCGGGGTCCCTTTAGACCCCACCCTATCCTCATCCCCCGACTTTACCGAGTTTGCCGCTGACGACGTCACGCGTATCGTCCGCGAACCGACTTTCGAACACGACACACGACACCAACCCACACCACCATGACAGACAACTCGACCGTCGCGCTCGCCTTCTCGGGCGGACTCGACACCACGGTCTGCGTCCCGCTGCTCGAAGAGGAGTACGACTACGACGAGGTCATCGGCGTCACCGTCGACGTCGGCCAGCCCGCCGAGGAGTTCGACGAGGCCGAGGAGACCGCCGAGGCGCTCGACCTCGACCACTACGTCGTCGACGCCAAGGACGCGTTCGCCCAGCAGTGCCTCGACGCCGTCAAAGCCAACGCGACCTACCAGGGCTACCCGCTCGGCACCGCGCTCGCGCGCCCAGTCATCGCCGAGGCGATCCTGGAGGTCGCCGAGGAGAACGACTGCGACGCCATCGCTCACGGCTGCACCGGCAAGGGCAACGACCAGCTCCGGTTCGAGGCGGTCTGGCGCGAGTCGGACCTGGAGGTCATCGCGCCCGTCCGCGAACTCGGCCTGACCCGCGAGTGGGAGATGGAGTACGCCGCCGAGAAGGACCTGCCCGTCGAGGGCGGTAACGAGGGCGACTGGAGCATCGACACCAACCTCTGGAGCCGGTCGGTCGAGGGCGCGGACCTCGAGGACCCCGGCTACGTCCCGCCGGAGGACATCTACGAGTGGACCGAGACGCCCGGCCAGCAGGAGATCGAGACCATCGAGATCGCCTTCGAGGAGGGCCACCCGGTCGCGGTCGACGGCGAGGAGCTGCCCGCGGTCCAGCTCATCGAGCACCTCAACGACCTCGCGGGGAGCCACGGCGTGGGCCGCACCGACATGATGGAGGACCGCATGCTCGGGCTGAAGGTGCGCGAGAACTACGAGCACCCCGCCGCCACGACCCTGCTCAACGCCCACGAGGCGCTGGAGGGGCTCGTGCTCACCGAGGAGGAGCGCGCGTTCAAGCAGCAGGTCGACCAGCAGTGGGCCGAGAAGGCCTACGAGGGCCTGCTGTCGGCGCCGCTCGTGGACGCGCTCGACGGCTTCGTCGACGCGACCCAGCAGAAGGTCACCGGCACCGTGACCATCAAGTTCGAGGGCGGCCAGGCCCGCCCGGTCGGCCGCGAGAGCGAGTACGCGGTGTACTCCGAGTCGGCCGCCTCGTTCAACACCGAGTCGGTCGACGGCATCGCCCAGAGCGACGCGACCGGCGTGGCGAAGTACCACGGCTTCCAGTCGCGGCTCGCCAACCAGGTCGCCGCGGACGCCGAGGCCAAGAAGGCCGAGCTACTGACCGACGGCTCCGGCGACGACGAGGAGACGGAGGAGTAGAATGACCGAGGAGGAATCCGCGAGTAGCGAGGAACGTAGTTCCTCGGACAGCGCGAGCGGCGGAGCCGCGAGCGACGTGGTGCGCCGCGACCGCTTCAGCGGCGGCCCCGCCCGCGGGTTCCTCTCCTCGATGGCCGACGACGAGCGCATCTTCGCGGCCGACCTCGCGGTCGACCGCGCCCACGTCGTCATGCTGGCCGAGCAGAGCATCGTCGGCGGCGACGAGGCCGCGACCATCCTCGACGCCCTCGACGACGTGGAGTCGGCGGGCTTCGACGCTCTCCCTGACGGCGAGGACGTCCACGCCGCCATCGAGACCGCGGTCATCGACCGGGTCGGCGACGTGGGCGGCAAGATGCACACCGCCCGGTCGCGCAACGACGAGGTGGCGACCTGCATCCGGTACCGGCTGCGCGAGGACGCGCTCGACGCCGTCGAGGCGACTCTCGGGCTCCGCAAGTCGCTGGTCGAGGTCGCCGACGCGCACGCCGAGACCGTGATGCCCGGCTACACCCACCTCCAGCCCGCCCAGCCCACCACGGTGGGCCACTACCTGCTGTCCTACGAGCAGGCGATCGCCCGCGACACCGCGCGGCTGTTCGACGCCTACGACCGGGTGAACCGGTCGCCGCTGGGCGCGGCCGCGTTCGGCGGGACCCCCTTCGACGTGGACCGCGAGCGCACCGCCGAACTGCTCGGGTTCGACGGGCTGGTCGGGAACTCGATGGACGCGGTGTCGACCCGCGACTTCCTCGTGGAGGTCGTCGCCGCGCTCGCGAACCTCGCCACGACCGTCTCCGGCCTGGCCGAGGACCTCGTGGTGTTCTCGAACAAGGGGCTGGTCGAGCTCTCGGACGACTACTCGTCGACCTCCTCGATCATGCCCCAGAAAAAGAACCCCGACACGCTCGAGCTCGTGCGGGCGACCGCCGGCGACGCCGCCGCGGGGCTCAACGGCCTGCTCACGACGCTGAAGGGGCTGCCCCGCGCGTACAACCGCGACCTCCAGAACGCCACGCCCCACGCCTGGGCGACCGTCGACGCGGTCGACGAGGCGGTCGCGGTCGCGGCGGGCGCGGTCTCGACCGCGACGTGGGACGAGGACGCGCTGGCCGCGGCGGCCGGCGAGGGGTTCTCGACCGCCACGGGGGTCGCCGACCTGCTCGCGATGCAGGGGATTCCCTTCAGGAACGCCCACGAGATGGTGGCTAGCGCGGCGCAACGCGCCGCGGAAGACGCGAGCGGTGAAACCGCGAGCGCCGCGAGCGAATCCGGCGCCGACTACGCCGCGCTCGACGCGGCGGCCCGGGAGGTCCTCGGCGACTCGCTCGACTCCTACGTCGACCGCGAGGCGGTCGAGACCGCGCTCGACCCCGCGGCCAGCGCGGCGGCCCGCGACTCGCCCGGCGGCCCCGCGCCCGAGGCGGTCGCGGCGGGCCTGTCGAGCGCCGAGGAGGGAGTCGCCGGCGACGAGGCGACCCTGGCCGACGCCCGCGAGGCGCTGGAGGAGGCCGACGCCTTGCTCCGACGGGAGGTGAGTCAGCTTGTCTGAGGGCCCACCGGTCCCGCGAGGGACCCAATTTATATACCTCCGAAGCACGACACCGGCTTCGGCCTGACGCGATATTTGCCCGTTTCACGCCGTTAGAGCCGTCTTTTTTCGATGTAATCGTTTTAACATTTTCGATGCCTTTAAGTGGTAACGTGAGATACTACAGACTGCCATGACCGAATGCGTCGAGTGCGGGGCGGACGTGACCCTGCACGACAATGCGGAGGTCGGAGAGATAGTCGACTGCACCACGTGCGGCGCCGAGCTGGAAGTCGTCGACCAGAACCCGCCAGTCCTCGAGCGAGCCCCGGAGCTCGAAGAGGACTGGGGGGAGTAAATTGCAGGTCGGAATACTCTACTCCCGGATCCGCAAGGACGAGAAGCTGCTCCTCTCGGAGCTGCGCGACCGCGGCCACGACGTGGTCAAGATCGACGTCCGCGACCTCCAGTTCGGGCTGACCGAGGCCCCCGAGGTGTTCGCGGACCTCGACGTCGTCGTGGACCGGTGTCTCGCGACCAGCCGGAGCCTCTACGCCACCAAGTTCTGTGAGGCGTACGGCGTGCCCGTGGTCAACTCCGCGGCGACCGCCCAGACCTGCGCCGACAAGGTCCAGAACAGCCTCGCGCTGGCCGGCGCCGGCGTCCCCACGCCCGCGACCGACGTGGCGTTCACCAAGGAGGCCGCGATGGAGAGCATCGAGAAGTTCGGCTACCCCTGCGTCCTCAAGCCCGTCGTCGGGTCGTGGGGGCGCCTGATGGCGAAGATCGACTCCCGGAGCGCGGCCGAGGCCATCTTGGAGCACAAGGCCACCCTGGGCCACTACGAGCACAAGGTGTTCTACGTCCAGGAGTTCGTCGACAAGCCCGGCCGCGACGTCCGGGTGCTCGCGACCGACGGCGAGCCCGTCGCCGCGATGGTCCGGTCCTCGGACCACTGGCTCACCAACGCCGCGAAGGGCGCCGAGACCGAGGCCTTCGAGCTCGACGAGGAGGCGGAGGCGCTCGTCAAGGCCGCCAGCGACGCGGTCGGCGGCGGGCTACTCGGCGTCGACCTGATGGAGACCGGCGGCGACGGCGCCGACTACACCGTCCACGAGGTCAACCACACCGTCGAGTTCAAGTCGCTGAACGGCGCGACCGACGTCGACGTCCCCGCCAAGGTGGTCGACTGGCTCGAAGCCAAGGCCGCGCAGGGGACGAAGCAGGAGGTGATGGCCTGATGCCCATCACCGACTCGGCGGCCGACGACGCGACCGGGGCCGACGAGACGGTCACCGCCAGCGTCGTCGGCGGGAGCGGCTTCGCGGGCGGCGAGCTCCTGCGCATCCTCGCCGGGCATCCCGACTTCGAACTGGCTGGTGCGACCAGCCGCGAGTACGCCGGCAAGTCGGTGGGCTCGGTCCACCCGAACCTCCGGGGGACCGACCTCCGGTTCTCCGACCCGGCGGACCTCGACGCGGTGGACGTCCTGTTCGCGGCGACGCCACACGGCGTCTCGATGGAACAGATAGACGAGTTCTACGAGGTCGCCGACACCGTGGTCGACCTCAGCGCCGACTTCCGGCTGAACACCGTCGAGCAGTACGAGGAGTGGTACGACGGCCACGACGCGCCCGAGTACCTCGACGAGGCGGTGTACGCGCTGCCGGAGCTCCACCGCGAGGACCTGCCCGGCGCCGACCTCATCGCGGCCGGCGGCTGCAACGCCACCGCGACCATCCTGGGCCTCTACCCGCTGTTCGACGGCGGCATCCTGGACGGCGGCGAGCAGATCGTGGCCGACGTGAAGGTCGGCTCCTCGGAGGGCGGCGCCGGCGCGAGCAAGGCCGGCAGCCACCCCGAGCGCTCGGGCGTGGTCCGGCCGTACGCGCCGACCGGCCACCGCCACGAGGCCGAGATCGAGCAGGAGCTGGGCGCCTCGGTCTCGTTCACGGCCCACGCCGTGGACATGGTCCGGGGCGCGGCCGCGACCTGCCACGTGTTCCCCGACGGCCCCGTCTCGAAGGGCGACCTCTGGTCGGCCTTCCGGGGCGCCTACGACGACGAACCCTTCGTCCGGCTCCAGTCGGGCGGCGGCGGGGTGTATCGCTACCCCGAGCCCAAGGCGGTCGCCGGGACGAACATGGCGGAGGTGGGATTCGAACTGGACCCCGGCAACAAGCGCCTCGTGGTGTTCAGCGCCATCGACAACCTCGTGAAGGGGACGGCCGGGCAGGCGGTCCACGCCGCCAACGTCGCGCTCGGCTTCGACGAGACCGCCGGCCTCGACTTCCAGGGACTCCACCCGGTGGGAAGCCCATGACCGGAGATAGCTACACGAAGGCGGAACTCGAAGCGGCCCACGAGCGGCTCATCGACAACGACCTCGGCGACGACGGGTTGCGGACCGACGGCGGTGAGCGCGAGCGGAGCGAGCGCGAGCCTCGTCAGACGCTGTCTGACGGCGGAGTCGCCGGCAAAGACGGAGACGAGGACCACAGCCCGCCCATCGTCGTCAAGATCGGCGGCGCGCGGGCCGTCGACCCCGCCGGCGCGCTCGCCGACGTGGCCCACCTCGTCGCGAACGGCGAGGACGTGGTGGTCGTCCACGGCGGCTCGACCGCGGTCGACGACACGCTCGAACGGCTGGGCGAGGAGCCCGAGTACGTCGAGACCCCCGGCGGCGTCGTCGGGCGGTTCACCGACGAGACCACGATGGAGGTGTTCGAGATGGTGCTGCCCGGCAAGCTCAACACCGACCTCGTCGCCGGCCTCCAGAACGAGGGCGTCGACGCGGTCGGCCTGTCGGGCGTCGACGGGCAGCTCCTGACCGGCCCGCGCAAGTCGGCGGTCAAGGTGCTCGAGGACGGCCGCAAGAAGATCAAGCGCGGCGACCACTCCGGCAAGATCGAGGCGGTCGACGCCGACCTGCTGGAGACGCTGTTCGCGGGCAACTACGTCCCGGTCGTCACGGTGCCGATGCTGGCCGAGGAGAAGAACGGCGACCTGACGCCGGTCAACGCCGACGCCGACCGCGCGGGCGCCGCCATCGCGGGCGCACTCGGCGGCGAGCTCGTCGTGCTGACCGACGTGGCGGGCGTCTACGAGGACCCCGACGACCCCGACTCGCTCATCGAGTCGGTCGGGACGCCCGCAGAGCTCGACGCGGCCGAGGAGGCCGCCGAGGGGTTCATGACGAAGAAGGTCATGGCCGCCGTCGAGGCGCTGGAGGGCGGCGCGGCCTCGGTGACGGTCGCCGACGCCAACAACCGCGACCCCATCACGGCCGCCAGGACCGGCCACGGGACCGAGTTCGAACCGGGGGCCGTGAGATGACGGGCTCGTTCGTCTACTCCGAGAAACCTATCCGGATCGAGCGCGGCGAGGACGTCCACCTCTACGACGAGTCGGGCAACGAGTACCTCGACTTCGGCGCGAGCTACGGCGTCGCCGCGGTCGGCCACTGCCACCCCGAGGTCGTCTCGGCCGTGCAGGAGCAGGTCGAGAAGCTGACGTTCGTGCAGGCCAGCTACCCGAACTCCGCCCGTGACGCGCTCTACGAGAAGCTGGCGGCGGTCGCGCCCGGCGACCTCAAGAACGTCTGGCTCTGCAACTCCGGCACCGAGGCCAACGAGGCGGCCCTGAAATTCGCCCGGAGCGCCACCGGCAACTCCAAGGTCGTCGCGGCCCAGCGCGGCTTCCACGGCCGGACGATGGGGTCGCTGGCCGCGACCTGGAAGCCCAAGTACAAGAAGCCGTTCGAGCCCCTCGCCGGCGACTTCGAGTTCGTGCCGTACGGCGACGAGGCGGCGCTGGCCGAGGCCGTCGACGACGAGACGGCCGCGGTGCTGCTCGAACCCGTCCAGGGCGAGGGCGGCGTCAACCCCGCGCCGGAGGGCTACCTGGAGGCGGCCCGCGAGGTCACCGAGGAGACCGGCGCGGCGCTGATCTTCGACGAGATCCAGACCGGCCTCGGCCGGACCGGCGCGCTGTGGGCCTGCGAGAAGCGCGGCGTGGTGCCCGACGTGCTCACCTCCGCGAAGGGGCTGGGCGGCGGGCTCCCCGTCGGGGCGACGCTCTGTGCGGACTGGGTCGCCGAGGAGTCGGGCCCCCACGGGTCGACGTTCTCGGGCGGCCCGGTCGTGAGCGCGGCCGCCGAGGCCACGCTGGAAGTCATCGCCGAGGAGAACCTGCCGGAGAACGCCGCCGACGTGGGGCGCCACCTCCAGTCGAAACTGGGGGGTTCCGAGCTACCGATCGACACGGTCAGGGGCGAGGGGCTGCTGCTCGGCGCGGAGGTCGGCCGCGGCGCCAACAGCGTGCTGAAGCGGCTGGCGATGAACCACGGGGTGCTGGCGCTGCCCGCCGGCCGGACCGTGGTGCGGCTGCTCCCGCCGCTGACCGTCACGGAGTCCCACGCCGACGAGGTCGTCGAGGCGCTGGAGAGCGCACTCGCGGAGGTGTCGGCGTGAGCACCAGCGCCGACGCCGCCGTGAGCGACGAGGCGGCCCGCGAGCTGCTGGTCGACCTCGTGGACGTCCCCTCGCCCACCGGCGAGGAGCGCGAGTGCGCCGAGCGCCTCGTCGCCTTCTTCGAGGAGCGGGGCCGCGAGGCGTGGCTCGACGAGGTCGGCAACGTCCGGGCGCCCGCCGACGACTCGGTCCTGCTGACCTCGCACATCGACACCGTGCCGGGCGACATCCCGGTGCGCGTCGAGGAGACCGAGGACGACGACGGGAACCCCACCGAGGAGCTGTGGGGCCGCGGGAGCGTCGACGCCAAGGGCCCGCTCGCGGCGATGGCCGCGGCGGCGGTCGAGACCGGCGTCAGCTTCGTCGGCGTGGTCGGCGAGGAGACCGACTCCCGGGGCGCCCGCTTCCTGGTCGAGGACCGCGACGAACCCGACGCCGTGGTCAACGGCGAGCCCTCGGGCTGGGACGGCCTGACCCTGGGCTACCGGGGGTTCCTGGCGGGCGAGTACGCCGTCACCACCGACTCGGGCCACACCTCCCGGCCCGACGCGAACGCGATCCAGCAGGCGATGCGGTGGTGGCAGGCGGTCGAAGACGCGTTCGCCGAGGGAGGCGACGACGAGAGCGAGGCCGGAGACGACGCCGACGAGACGCCCGTCTTCGAGCAGGTGACGGTCAAGCCCGTGGAGTTCGCGGGCGGGACCGCAGCCGACGGACTCTCGGTCGAGGCGAACGTCGAGGCGCAGTTCCGGATTCCGCCGGGCGAGACGGCGGCGGGGATCCGCGAGACGGTCGAGGCCGAGCTGGCGGCGGGCGACATCGAGTGGGCGGAGCCGATTCCGCCCGTCATGGAGACGCCCCGCAGCGAGGTGGCGCGAGCGTTCCGAGCCGCGATCCGACGAGTCGGGGGCGACCCCCGACTCCTCCGCAAGACCGGAACCAGCGACATGAACCTCTACGCCGGGGCGTGGGACTGCCCGATGGCGACCTACGGCCCCGGCGACTCGGACCTGGACCACGCGCCGAACGAACGCCTCGACCTCGGAGGGTTCGACCGGGCCGTCGACGTGCTGACGGCCGTCTCCGAGGACCTCGCCGACGCATGAGCAACGACACGACCCAGCCCGCGGCAGACGCCGCGGCACCGACCGCCGAATCGCCAGCCAGCCAGTTCCTGACGATTGACGACGTCTCGGCCGACGAACTCGCCGAGATCCTGTCGACCGCCGGGGAGCTGAAGGTGGCTCACCACACCGGCACGGCCCACGCCGTCCTGCCGAACCGGACGCTCGCGATGCTGTTCGAGAAGCCCAGCACCCGGACCCGGGTGTCGTTCGAGACCGGGATGACCCAGCTGGGCGGCCACGCCGTCTACCTCGGGCCCGACACCACCCACTTCGACCACGGCGAACCGATCGCCGACACCGCCCGGGCGCTCTCGCGGTACGTCGACGCCGTGATGGCCCGCGTGTTCGACCACGCCGCGCTGGAGGAGATGGCGGCCCACGCCGCGGTGCCGGTGGTCAACGGGCTCTCGGACGACGCCCACCCGTGCCAGACGCTCGCGGACCTGTTCACCATCTACGAGCGCTTCGACGGCTTCGAGGACGTGTCGGTCGCGTGGGTCGGCGACGGCAACAACGTCGCCCGGTCGTTCGCGGTCGGCGCCGCGATGGTCGGGCTCGACCTGACGATGGCGACGCCCGAGGGGTACGGCCCCGGCGAGGACGTCCTGGCGCGGGCCGACGCCCAGGGCGAGGCGCCCGACGTGGTCCGCGACCCCGAGGCCGCCGTCGAGGGCGCCGACGTCGTCTACACCGACGTCTGGGTCAGCATGGGTCAGGAGGACGAGCGCGAGGCCAAGCTCGCGGACTTCGAGGGGTTCCAGGTGAACGACGACCTGCTGGCGGCCGCGCCCGACGCCGACGTGATGCACTGCCTGCCCGCCCACCGCGGCGAGGAGATCACCGGCGACGTGCTCGACGGCGACCGGGCGGTCGTCTGGGACCAGGCCGAGAACCGGATGCACACCCAGAAGGCGCTGCTGACCCACTTGCTCGACGTGGAGTGACTGTCTCGCCGCGGCGAACGTTCACGACTGGGAGTAGACGAACCCCTCCTCGTCGAAGAACTCCGCCAGCAACTTCCGCTCGGCCGCCCGGAGGTGTTGGAGGAACGTCGGTTGTGCAACTCCGAGCGTGTCCGAGACGTCCTCGCCGGTGTTCTCGCGCGGCCACTCGAAGAATCCCCCGTAGTACGCGGTCTGGAGCGCCTCGTGTTGTCGGTCCGTGAGTCGCTTCTCCAGCAGCGAACGATACTCGTGGGGCGTCTGGAGCCGTCGCGTGTGTTCGTGGCGGGCTAGGAGTTCGGTGTCGGGGTAGGCCGACAGCACGCGTTCGACGAAGGACCGAACTGCTCCGGTCGCCGGGAGTTCGACCGTCGCGCGCCCGGATCCCGATTCGACGCTGACCGAGCGCAACGCCGCTCCGAGTTCCGCGAGGTGCTCGGCGAGCGACGACTCCGACAGCGTCACCCGAACGAGTCGCTCGTCCTCACGCTCCGCGATGAGGGTCGCGTCGGCGATTTCGGGGTGGTCGTCGGCCGCGGCCCGGAGTTGATCGAGGGTCGACCCCGACGTTTCGAGGAACAGTCGGAGGGCGTCGTCGCGGTCGAGGAACAGCCCGGCCAACTCCAGCCGACAGTCGGCGCGTTCGGAGAGCCACACGAGGACCATCCCCGAGTCCCGGAGTCGGAACTCCAGTTCGACCACCGCGTCGGTCATGAGCGCGCGGCGGTGTTCGGCGGCACTCAGCGCCGCGCCGACCGCCACGCCGAGGCCGTCGAGTATCGCGTCCGCGTACGGACCGAACGCGCGTCGCCGGTCGGCGTACACCGCCGCGACGCCGTAGAGGGCGTCACCGTGAGCCACCGGGACGAGTGCGAGCGACCGGTACCCCCGTTCGCGGGCACCGACCGCTTCCGGACCCGATTCCGCGTCTATCGGGTCGACGACTGCGACCTCGTGAGTCGAGACCACGGACTCGAACGCGGTACCGAACGCGCCGTCTGGCGAGAGTTCGACCGTCCGGAGGTAGTCGTCGTCGACGCCGGCCCACACCTCCGGAACGGCCGACCCCCGTCCCGGCCGGTAGTCGCCGTACCAGGCCAGCGCGTAGCCGTCGACCGCCGCGAGCCGCTCGCAGAACAACCTGACGGTCTCCTCCCCCGACGGGGACCGCGCCAGAGCGTCGCCGACGGATTCGACCAGCCCGACGAGTCGGTCGAGCGTCCGCTCCGTTCGGTCGACGGTGGGGTCGGGACCGCGGTCGTTCGCTCGACGGACGCGGTCTGCTCGTTCCAGTGCAGTCCGGAGTTCGTCCGCGAGGAGGCGGACTACCGCGAGGTCGTCGTCTTCGAAGCGGCCGGGAACGACCAACGCACCGCTGTCGTCCATCGGAAGGACTCGCTCGGTACCGTCGAACACGCCATCCTCGGCGACGACGACGGACTCGCCTTGAAGAACCGCTCTCCACGCCGGATGGTCGCGGTCCGAGAGGTCCTCGCTGTCGAGGCCGACGAACCGCAGCGTCTGCATTCGTTCGTCAGCCAGCAGGACCGCGGCCCGGTCGACCCCGAGCACGTCGCACACGGCCTCGACGCCGCGGTGGGCGACCGCGCGACGGTCGTCGGCTTCGAGGTGACCCCGCCAGCGACGGATCGCGTCGAGGACGTCTGAGCTCATCGGTCGTCTCCTCAAGGTAACGTTTCCGATATAAACCTATTGTTATAGGTGGTTAGAGACCAGTTCCCCTATTCTGATAGGGGGCGGTTATTTTCACCGCTACTGAGAACCGATAGGTCGTGGTTGGTTATGAACGTCCGAAGAATCCTCGCGAACGCGAGCCGTCGGGAAGTGCTACTGTCGCTCCTCGTCGTGGGAGTAGCTAGCTCGGCGCTCGGTGCCGTGACGTGGGCGCACTTCTCCGACAGCGACGCCAGTAGGAGCAACGCTCTGGAAGCGGGGACCTTGGACGTCACGCTCGACGGTGCCAACGGGCAGACGGCATCGTTCTCGCTGACGAACGCCAGGCCAGCCGACTCGACGCGTCACAACTTCACGCTCAGAAACGTCGGATCCACCGCCGGGAACCACGTCGAGGTCACCCTCTCGTTCTCGGAGAACGACACCCGGACCGAGCCCTCCGATCCGGACCTCGGCACCGAGTTGGACGCGAACGCCACCGCGAGCCACGTCCGGGTCACGCAGCTCGTGTACAAGGACGACTCGGGGACGGTGATCGAGAATCCGTTGTCGAACGTCTCCGACGACAACAACAACGGTATCAAGGACCTCGATGATGTCCGAAACCAGGCCGGAACGCTCGACAATCTGCGCGCTCCGAAGCCTAACGGTGCCTCCGAGACGTATCTCGTCATCGGCGTCCGGATAGCCAACGACGACGACGCGTTCACCGGAACCGACGAGGACATCATGGCCGACGGGGTCGACGTGAAGATCACCGTCACGCTGAACCAGGACAGTAGCCAGTAAGCGCATGTCCGACCTCGTCCGTGACGCCGCACTCGTCGCTGTCGTGTTCTCGGTCCTCGCACCGGCTACGGCCGTCGCACTACTGACTGACACCGGAGCGGCGGGGAACAACGGCGTCTCCGGCGGGGTGCTCGACCTGAAACTCTCGGAGGTCGGTCCCCCGACGCAGGACGGGACGGCGGACGAGCGGACCGCCGACGACGTAGTCGACACGTGGGAGGACAGGTCCCACGCCACGGACGGCTCCGAGATCGTCGAGAACGAGTTGGCGCTGAACAACTCGGCCTCCTCGATCGCCGCCGACCGGGTCAACGTCACCGTCGCCTTCGCCGAGAACGACACCGACCTCGGTTCCGGCGGCAACGCCAACGCGACCGCCCGCACCGTCGAGGTAACGAGGTTCGTCTACGACGGTACGGACCTGGTTGGGTCGTCGCTGACCGACATGAACGGGAACGGTATTGTGGACGTCGCTGACACGACCAACGGCTCCAACGCGGAGAACCTCTCGTCGTTGTCCGGCGTCGGGGCGAGCGGGATCGTCTCGGTGAACGCCAGCCTCTCCGGACGGGCGGACCTGCTCAGCGGCGTCGGCTCGGCCGACGGCATCGACGTCGAGGTCCGAATCCGGGTTCACGCCCGCGGTTACGCCGACCGTGACGTCAGCCGCAACAACACCATCAGGTATCAGTAAGCCATGCGCAAACGCGTCAGACTCGCGGCCGTCGCACTGGTCCTCACACCGGTCGCCGCGCAGGTCGCGTTCGCCCTCCTCCCCGGATTCGCCAGCTACGCCGTCGCGAGCGGAAGCATGGAGCCGACGGTCGACCGGGGGTCGGTCGTCTACGTCCGGGCGACGGACGAGTACGCGACGGGCGACGTGTTAACGTACGTACGAGGCGGGCGAGTCGTGACCCATCGCGTCGTCGAGACGACGCCGGAGGGGTACGTCACCAAGGGCGACGCCAACGACGAACCGGACGACGGGCTGGTCGAACGGAACCGCGTCGTCGGAGAGGTGATTGCGAGCGTACCGCTGTACGGCTATCCGGTCGCGTTCGCGCAGTCCGGCGTCGGGCGGGTCGCGCTCGTCGGCGTTCCGGCGGCCGCGCTGCTGGTCGTCGAAATCCGACGGCTTCGACGAATCTGGTGACGTCCGGCCTCGACCTGACGATGGCCACGCCGGAGGGGTACGAACCGGGCGACGACGTGCTCTTGCGCGAGCCGATACACAGAGCTCCCGACGTCGGGGTGATGCACTGCCTGCCCGCCCACCGCGGCGAGGAGATCACCGGCGACGCGCTCGACGGCGACCGGGCGGTCGTCTGGGACCAGGCCGAGAACCGGATGCACACCCAGAAGGCGCTGCTCACACACCTGCTCGACGCCGAGTGAGCCGGGTTCCGCTCGCCGCTCAGCTAATTCGCAGGCGGAGTCGCGGGCTCACTCGACGCCGAGGAGCTGGAGCGCCTGCCGGACGTGGAAGTTGATCTCGTCCATCTCGTCGGCCTCCAGCGCCGCTTCGAGGTGCTGGATCGCACCCTGCTCCACCTCGGACGTGGTCTGCGCGTCGGTCATACCGGTACCTCCCGCTCCACCTTTTTAAGCGACCGAGGACTACGCGAGGAACAACAGCCGTCGCCCGGGGCTCGACCCGCGGCGCGGACCGACGCGACCGGCCGACGCGACGACTCTGGTCGGCCTCGGGCGGTGGCGCGGCCCGGCGATAGCCTCACTAAACATTCAACTAGTGCGATATAAATGTCAACAGCCAAAACAGATTATGAGGGCGCTATCGTTGTGTGAGCCGGGTAAAACCGTGTTCTACCACGACAACGAACTCCAGTACGAAGTCGAGGTCGAGGAGCCGGACCCGTACTTCGCCAAGATGCTACAGGAGGCGATCGGCGGCGTCGAGGGGGAGATGCGGGTCGCGCTCCAGTACATGTTCCAGGCGTTCGGGCAGCCGAAGGAGAAGCAGGAGTACCGCAACCTGCTGATGGAGACCGCGGCCGAGGAGCTCGGTCACATCGAGATGCTGGCCACGGCGGTCACGAAGAACCTCGAGGGCGCGCCCGAGGAGATGCGCCGGGAGGCCCGCGAGAACGACGCCGTCATCGACGCGATGATGCAGGGCGGCCAGCCCCGTCAGGCGCTGTCGGCCGGGCTCCACGCGATGCCGGTCGACGCCAACGGCAACCCGTTCAGCGGGAACTTCATCGTCGCCAGCGGCAACCTCGCGGCCGACATGTACGCCAACATCATGGCCGAGTCGACCGGCCGGCTGCTGGCGACCCGGCTCTACGAGATGACCGACGACCCCGGCATGGAGGACATGCTGGCGTACCTCATCGCCCGGGACACGATGCACCAGAACCAGTGGCACGCCGCCCTCGAGGAGCTGGGCGAGACTGTCCCCGTGCCCGCCAGCTTCGACCAGGAGAAGGAGAACCAGGAGTACAACTACGAGTTCATGTCCACGTTCCGCGAGGAGCGCGAGAACCCCCACGAGCGGTGGACCGAGGGCGTGTCCATCGACGGGAAGAGCGAGTTCTCGTTCGGCACCCAGCCCGGCGGCGGCAACCCGCAGCTCGAGAAGGCGATCAAGGAGATGTACAACGAGGCCAGCAGCGGGGGCGGCGACGAGACCATCCAGAGCGGGGAGTAGCGAGACGATCCGAGCGGAGCGTAGCGGCGCCGAGTCGAGCGAAAATCGTCCTCCGAGTGGCGGACGGTCGACGGGAGCCCGGCGACCGGCTACGCCCGGCGGACGACCGCGAAGGCCGCGCCCAGGACCACGCCGTAGAGGACGTGGCCGGCGAGGTTGGCGAGACTGGGGCTCGGCACCGGCAGCACCCAGACCGCCCTGGCCGCGGTCCAGAACGCGTACGCGACGCCGACCGCCACCAGCCAGACCGCCGCCCCGTAGCCCGCGCCGAGCACCGCGCCGGTCACCGGTCGGTCGGCGTACTCGGCCGCGCGCGGCCAGGTGGCGACGCCGGCGTAGACGAGCGCGAACACGACGCTGTGGAACAGGTGGACCGCCCAGTCGGTCGCCAGCCGCTCGACGCCGCCGGGGCCGCTGACCGGCGGGAAGAGGCCGACCGCGAACTGGAGGTAGAGGCCGAAGGCGACCCCGGCCGCGAGGCCGGCGACCGCGCCGCCGACCCACCTGTGCGCGCCGCGGCGGTCGCGCCCGACCGCCGTCTCGGTTCTGGCCATCGGTTGAGACGTGGTACCGCGGCCCAAAAAATCGGCGCGTTCGTTCGGACGGTTCACGGCGACGGCGGAGAGTCACGACCGATTGCGGGCCGAAAGTTGTTATTTACTGATACCTTTGCAACAACGCGCCGACCGCCCCGCAGGGCGTCGTGCGCGGCGAACGCCACGTCCGGCAGGTACCGGAAACGCCGATTACCGCAGGCAGACACCGCGGCGCTGGTGCAGCCGCCGGGCCGGCCTACCGCCGGCGAGCCGGGACGAACCGGATACTTTTGCCGGGGGGTCTCCAAACGAAACGGAGGGGTGGAACCGGATGCCACGGCTCGGATTCACGGGCGACGTGATGCTCGGGCGGAAGGTCGACGAGCGCCAGCGCCGCGGCGGCCGGGCGCCGGCCGCGGTCTGGGGCGACCTGCTCGACCGCCTGCGGGGCCTCGACGGCCTGTTCGTCAACCTGGAGTGCTGCCTGTCGACCCGCGGCGAGCGGTGGACACGGACCCACCGACCGTTCCACTTCCGGGCTGACCCCGACTGGGCCGTGCCCGCGCTCGACGCGGCGGGGGTCGACTGGGCGAACCTGGCGAACAACCACCTCATGGACTACGGCGAGACCGCGCTGCGCGACACGTTCGACAGCCTCGACGCGGCGGGCATCGCCCGGTCGGGCGCCGGGCCGGACCGCGAGGCGGCCCGGGCGCCCGCGGTGGTCGAAATAGGCGATGCGGACGGCGTCGACGGTGCGGAGGTGAACGGCGACGACGACAGTCTCCGCGTCGCGTTCGTCTCGGCGACCGACAACACGCCGGAGTTCGCGGCGAGCGAGGACGGCCCCGGCACCGCCTACATCGACCTCTCGGAGGAGGCCGAGGCCCGCGAGACGACGGCGGAGATGCTGGCCCGCGCCCGGGAGACCGACCCCGACCTGCTGGTGGCCTCGCTCCACTGGGGGCCGAACATGGTCGAGGAGCCGCCCGACCACTTCCGGGCGTTCGGCCGGTGGCTGGCCGAGCACGGCGTGGACCTCGTCCACGGCCACAGCGCCCACGTCTTCCAGGGCGTCGAGGTCCGCGACGGGACGCCGATCCTGTACGACTGCGGCGACTTCGTGGACGACTACGCCGTCGACGACGACCTCCGGAACGACCGGAGCTTCCTGTTCGAGGTGACGGTCGACGGCGGCGAGGTGACCGAACTGCGCCTCCTGCCGACGGAGATCCGGGACTTCGCGGTCCACGAGGCGGGACGGGACGCCGCGACCTGGAGCCGGTCGCGGATGCGGGAGCTGTCGACGGAGTTCGGGACCGAGTTCGAGGCGGAGGGCGGGGAGCTGGTGCTACGGCTGTGACTCACAGGTCCCGGACGTACGGGAACGCGACGCCGAGCACGAGCCCGTAGACGACGTGACCGACGAGGCTCTGCACGTTCACGTTCGGGAACGGCGGGTCGGCGGGCGAGCCGACCGCGCCGAGCCAGACCGGCATGACGAGCACCGCCAGCGCGACCCAGAGGACGACACCGTACGCGACGCCGAGCGCCGCGCTCCGCCCGACGGACTCGGCGTACCGCGGGACCGCACCGACGACGGCGGCGAAGACGACGCCGAGGACGACCGAGTGGAACAGGTGGGCGACCCACCCGGCCCCGAGCCCCGACAGCCCGTACATCGAGGGGATGGCGACCCGGATGACGGGCCCCATCTGCATCGTGAGCATCGCGCCCATGACGACGCCCGCGAGGAGCCCGGCGAGGGCGCCGCCCCGCCACGCGAGCTGTTCGGTCGGCGCGTCGACTGCGGTGGTGGTTTCCGAAGCCATGTGCCGCGGTACACCTGCGCACGGCATAGCTGCTGGGCGAACGTGCGGTCGACTCACACAGACGAGGGAGTTCTAAGTGGCGACCCGTCGAACGCGACCCCATGTCACGCCCCGAGTCGTTCCGCGAGTTGATGCTCGTCGAGGATCCGGGGTTCGCCGACGTGATGCGGTGCGTCTTCGGCATCCGGGAGCACGAGACCGAGGCGTACCTGACGCTGCTCGACGCCCCGGACAGCACCGCCAAGGAACTGGCCGACGAGCTCGACCGCGACCGGAGCAACGTCAGTCGCTCGCTGTCGACGCTCCGGGAGAAGGGGCTTGTCGAGCGCCGCCGGAAGCTGCTGGACGGCGGCGGCCACGTCTACTGCTACGCCGCCGAGCCGCTGCCCGCGGTCCGCGAGCGCCTCCACGAGGAACTCGACGCGTGGACCGAGTTCGTCCACGGCCGCATCGACGACTTCGGCGGGCCGGAGTGAGCGTCGTTCGTCGGACCGGCGGTGGCCTGCGACGCCAGCGGTCCGGAGCCGGCTGAGCGACTGCACGGCGGCCCGCCGCAGACAAATCTGCCACCGACCAACCCCTTTTTCCCCCTCCATCGCCTTCCAACGCCCGATGACCGAACTGACGCTCTCTACCGCCGCGGACGCCGAATCGCCGCCCGACTCGGCCGACGACGGCGTCTGGCTGGCCTGCATCGAGTGCGACTGGACCGGCGCGCCCTTCGAGGAGGTCCGGTACCGGTGTCCCGACTGCGACGGCCTGCTGGAGGTCCGGTACGCCGACCTCCCGACGCTGGCGGACTTCGCCGAGTCCGACGAGCGGGGCGTCTGGCGGTACGCCGACGCGCTCCCGTTCGACGCGGGCGTGAGCATCGAGGAGGGCGACACGCCGCTCTACGAGGTGCCGACCATCGAGGACGAGGTCGGGGTCGCCGACCTCCGGGTCAAGCACGAGGGGATGAACCCGACCGGGAGCTTCAAGGACCGCGGGATGACCGTCGGCGTCCGGGTCGCCCAGGAGCTCGGTGTTGGGCGGCTCGCCTGCGCCTCGACGGGCAACACCAGTGCGGCGCTGGCCTGCTACGGCGCGCGGGCCGGCACCGAGGTGCTGGTCCTGCTGCCCGCGGGCAAGGTCGCCGCGGGGAAGGTCGCGCAGGCCAGCCTCCACGGCGCGCGCATCCTGGAGGTCGACGGCAACTTCGACGCGTGCCTGGACATCGTCTCGGACCTGGCCGACCGCGGGGAGGCCTACCTGCTCAACTCGCTCAACCCCTTCCGGCTGGAGGGCCAGAAGACCATCGGCCTGGAGATGCTGGAGCAGTTCCGCGACCAGACCGGCGACCTGCCCGACCGCATCGTCCTCCCGGTCGGCAACGCGGGCAACACCGCCGCGCTCTACAAGGCGTTCCGCGAACTGGTCGCGGCCGGGTCGCTCGCCCCCGAGGAGGTGCCGGCGCTGACCGGCGTCCAGGCCGAGGGCGCCGCCCCGATGGTCGAGGCCGTCGAGGAGGGCAACGACAAGATCCGGCGCTGGGACGACGTCGAGACCCGCGCGACCGCCATCCGCATCGGCAACCCGGTCAACGCGCCGAAGGCGCTGCCCGGCATCCGGGAGACCGGCGGCACCGCGGTCGCGGTGTCGGACGAGGAGATCACCGACGCCCAGCGCGCGCTGGCCCGGGACGGCGTCGGCGTCGAGCCCGCGAGCGCGGCCTCCGTCGCCGGCCTCCGCAAGCTCCGCGAGTCGGGCGAGATCGACGCCGACGAGCAGGTCGTGTGCCTGACGACCGGCCACCTGCTGAAGGACCCCGACACCGCCGCGGCCGCCGGCGCCGACCCGGAGCCGGTGCCGGCCGACACCGACGGCGTGCTCGAACACCTCGCGGAGTAGCGTCGACTCGGGCGACTCCGCCCCGCTCGACCCGCGGCGCGACGCCGGCGGGTCATCTCCAGTCGAAACGGCGTCGTTCGCCCGTCTGACGCGTCACGCTCGCGTCTGACGCGGCTTTTTGGCTCCGGCCGCCGTGTCTCGTTGCGTGAGTACCGACACCCCCCAGCGCGCTCACGACCCCGACGCCGACCCCGGTACCGACGCCGACAGCCGGTCGCGCGACGAGGACGAGGGCGTCCCGCCTTCTGACGACGTCGACCCCGACGACGACCTCGTGGTGGCGGTCTACCCCCGGCGAGTCCACGAGCAGGTGCGTGACGAGCTCGGCGGCCGGCGCGAGCGCCCCTGCCGGGAGTACGAGGCCGAGTACGCCGACCTGCTGGCCGAGCGCGCCCGGCTGGTCGAGGAAGTGGCCGCGCTCGAACGCCAGCTGGACCGGGCGGAGTCCCGCCTCGACGCGGTGGTCGAGCAGTACGAGCGGATCCTGGCGGCTCGCGACGACTCCGGCCCCGAGCGACTCGCCGGCACGGCCGGCGACGCCGCCGCGGACCGCGACGCAGCCGAGGACCCCGACGACGAGCCGACCGGCCGGCGCCGGGAAGTCGACCGGCGGAAGGCCGACTTGGCTGTTCGCCTGCGGAACTGGCTGCGGTAGCCGACCGAGGCGGCCTCGCGGGGCCCGCGAGCCCCGGCGCGCCGGGCGTCGAGGGCTCACCGACTCCGGGCCAGTCCCACGACGACCGCCGCGCCGACCAGCAGGCAGCCCAGCAGGCCGGCGAACGCCGCCTCGTAGGAGGCCCGGCCCGCGACGAACCCGACGTAGCTCGGCCCGAGGCTCCCCAGCCCGATGTAGACGGTGCGGGTCGCGCCGAGGTCCCCGCCCATGCTCCCGTCCGGGAACGTGTCCATCAGCAGCGCCTGCATCACCGGCGGGTACGCCATCAGCCCGGCCGCGAAGGCGACCACCGCGAGGCCGACCGCGACGGTGCCGGAGGCCGCCAGCAGCCCCGCGAGCGCGCCGGCCGCGACCGCCAGCGCCCCCGCCGCGACGGCGGCCCGGGGGAACCGGTCGCCAAGCGACCCCGCGAGGGGCTTGACGACCGCGCCGACCAGGAACAGCGCCGCGAACCCGCCGCTGGCCAGGTCGGCCGGGAACCCCTTGGCCACCCGGAGGAAGGTGGGGAGGAAGCCGGCGGCGCTCTGCCAGGTGAACGCGTACAGCGCGTAGGCCAGCAGGTACCACCGCAACCGGGGGTTGGCCCAGAGCCGGGCCGCGGTCGTCCTCGCGTCCGCGACGCCGGCGGCGACCGCCTCGCGGTCGGTCCGGGGCCGGTCGTACGCCTCGCGGGCCCAGACGTGCAGCGCCAGCGCGGTGCCGGCCAGCACCGCCACGACCGGGGCGAAGGCGGTCCGCCAGCCCGCGACCGCCAGCACCGCGACCGCGAGGCCGGCCGCGGCCGCGCCGCCGACGTCGCCCGAGGCGGTGTGGAGGCCGAACGCCTGGCCCCGGCGCTCGACGAACAGGTCCGAGACCAGCGCCCGCGCCGGGGTCGGGTAGAGCCCCGCGCCCGCCCCGACCACGGCGGCCCCGGCGAGATAGAACAGGTAGGTCGGGGCCGACGCCAGGGCGGCGAACCCGACCACGACCAGCGAGAGGCCCGCGACCAGCAGGCTCTTGCGGGTCAGGCGGTCCGAGAGCCGGCCGCTGGGGTACTGGCCGAGCGCGTACAGCCCCCACAGCAGCGTGAACGCCAGCCCGGCCTGGAACTCGGTGATGGCGAGGTCGGCCATCACGCTGGGCAGCAGCGGCGAGAGCACGAGCCGGCCGGTCTGGATGGCGGTCCAGCCGAGCGAGACGGTCAGCAGGAGCCGGCCGGTGTAGCCGGTCAGCAGTCGCTCGCGGACCTCGTCGTCGGTCTCCTCGGCGCGGCCGTGCGACACTGTCGGAGCAAGAACGGGGAGCTATTTGAACGCGGTTCTTCCGGCAGGGGAGACGGGGTGTCGGACCGGTCAGAGCGCCGTCGCCCCGAAGTAGAGCCCGGCGGCGACCAGCGCGACGCCGACGACTCGAACCGCCCGCCGCCAGCGGTCGGACGTCGGGGAGTCCTCGCCGTACTCGCCGCCGCGGCCGGTCGGTCGCCGCCCCGCGGCGTGGATCTGGACCACCGCCTCCGGGTACGCGAGGGCGAACAGTCCGAGGCCGACGCCGAGGACGGCCGCCAGTGCGGTGCGGAGCTCCATGGGACCGTCAGCTCCGCAGGCGCTCGATGCGCTTCTCGACCGGCGGGTGGCTGGCGAACAGGCGGGCGAGACCGGTGCCGTCGCCGAAGATGCAGAGCGCGCTGACCTCCGAGTCGATCTCCGAGTCGCCGGCGCGCTCGCTGCCGCGACTGATTTTCTCGAGGGCGCTGGCCAGCGGTTCGCCGCCGCCGACGAGATCGGCGGCGTCGCGGTCGGCGACGTACTCCCGGTAGCGCGAGATGGCGAACACGAACACCATCACGAGCAGCTGGGTGAGCTGGCCGACGACCATGGCGAGGAAGAAGTCCGCGAGGTCGTTGTCGCCGGTCAGCAGGACCGCCCACTGGGCGACGATGGCGACGATGGAGGCGACGCCCTGCCCGAGCACCATCATCACCACGTCGCGGTTCCGGATGTGGGCGAGCTCGTGAGCGAGGACGCCCTCGAGCTCGTCGGCGTCGAGCAACCGGAGGAGCTCCTCCGACACGACCACGGTCCCGGCGCCCTTCCGCCCGACCGCGAAGGCGTTGGGCACGCCCATCCGGGCGACCATCAGCCGCGGCTTGTCGATGTCCATGTCGTCGCTGAGTCGTTCGACGCGCCGGTGCACGTCGGCGAAGCGCTCCTCGGGCATCTCCTCCGCGCCGACGCTCCGAAGCGCGGCCCACTTGCCGATCTTGTACTGGACGCCGACGAAGGCGAGGCTCCCGAGCGCGACGAGCCACAGCGGGAAGCCGAACGCGCCCATCGCGACGACCGCCGCGACGGCGTAGAACGCGAACAGCACCGACCCGACGACCGCCATTCGTGCCTTGAGGCCGAGGTGTCTCATGGGCGAGTGGTATCTACCGGCGGCAGTAAAAGGCGGCGGTCGCGCCGAGCGAGCGCGTCGCCCGGAGCTACGCCGACCCGTCGGCCTCCGCGGCCGCGACGTCGCCGATCTCGCCGACGTAGTCGGCCTCGTAGCCCAGCAGCGTGGAGTGGCCGGTCGCCGACAGCAGGACGGGCCAGAACTCCCGGTCGGCCGCGAGCTCGCGGTCGCCGTCGGTCGTCGCGGCGTACACCTCGCCCGGGGCGACCCGCTCGAAGTTCTCGGCGTACACCTCGTAGTCGGCGCCGGGGTCCTTCCGGACGACCTCCCTGACCCGGTAGCAGTCGGTCGGCGTCGGGTCGGGCGCGCCCGGCAGGACGTCCAGCAGCCGGAGGTACGCCACCAGGCAGTCGTAGGCGTTCTCTGCCGCCTGCGCCGAGCCCTGGTAGCCCGCCTCGACGTTGACGAAGTCGGGCAGGTTGACGCTGCGGCCCTCGACGACGCCCGTGAAGTCGGCGGCGTGGGCCACCGGCATCGCCCGCATGATCTCGGCCTTCCGGGGCGTGAGGTCGGCCAGCGTCCCGAACGCCTCGTCGGTCGAGACCGTCGAGTGGAACCCCAGCGTCGTGCAGCCGTCGATCTCGGCCAGGAGGTCGTGGGCCAGCCGCTCCTCGTGGACCTCGCTGTCGGGGTCGCCCGGGAACACCCGATTCAGGTCGGCCTCGACGTAGCGCTCGCCCGCCGCCAGGGCTCGCTCGTTGGCGACGATCAGCTTCACCGGTCGCTCGACCGCGTCGGCGAGGTCCGATTCGAGGAACCGCTCGATGGCGCGGACGCCGCAGGGTTCGTCGCCGTGGATGGCGCCCGCGACCGCTACCTCCGGCGTGCCGTCGCCCAGCGTCTCGACCCGCATTGTCGGCCGATACCCGTTCGACCGGAAAAACCGTGTCGGCCCCGGTGACCCTTGCGGCGACGGGCCGTCCTTGCGGCGACTCTCGCCACGGTGGGCGACCCTCGCCACACGGGCAGGCCTCGCCGCGGCGGACGGCTCCCGCGACCGCGGGTGACCCCCGCGACGCCGGAGCTTTATCCGTCCGCGCCGCCCACGCCGAGCCATGACACCGACGGTGACCCCGCTGTGCTGCGGCTCGCTGACGATGGACAAGAGCGTGCTCGTCGCCGGCGAGACCGGCGTCGAGATCGTCGCGCCCTCGCTCGCGTTCCTCGTCGAGGCCGAGCGGACGGTGCTGGTCGACACCAGCTTCGGCGACGTCGACCTGATGGACGACCTCCATCCGGGCTTCGACTGCCGGCGCGACGACGGCCAGACCGTGGAGGCGGCGCTCGCGGCCGAGGGGTACGGACCGGGCGACGTGGACGCGGTCGTGCTCACGCACCTCGACTGGGACCACTGCTACAACCTCGACGCCTTCGTCGACGGGGGCGCGACCGTCTACGTCCAGCGCCGGGAGCTGGAGTACGCCATCGCGCCCTATCCGATGCACGCGGCCCGGTACGAGGCCAAGTCGCTCGGCCGCGAGCCCCCGTGGCTGACCGTCGATCTGACGCCGGTCGAGGGCGAGACCGACATCTGCGAGCGCGTCACGGCGTTCCCGACGCCGGGCCACACGGTCGGCCACCAATCGGTCGCGGTCGACACCGACGAGGGGACGACCGTGGTCGCGATGGACGCGATTCCGACGTACGAGAACCTGGAGGGCGGCGACGACGCCACCTTCCGCCGCGGGGGCGCCGTCGACGACTTCGACTGGTGGGCGAGCGCGAAGAAGGTGGCCGAGCGCGCCGACGAGGTCCTGCCCGGCCACGAGTGGGCGCTGGTCGACGCGGGGCCCGAGTCGACAGGGTGAGCGGTCGGGCGAGCGACCGGCGTCGTACCCGACCGCCGACCCCCAGCACGGCTCGGCGGGCGAACAGGCTTTTGTCCGCCACCTCGTAACTACCGGCCGGATGACAGAGCCGGGAGCCGGGACCCGTCGCGCGTACGGACTCGTCGTCGCCGGGGCGTTCGGATACACGTGCCTCACGTTCGTCTGGTTCTCGCTGCCGGCCTACCTCTCGACCGTCAGCGCGGAGCTCGGGCTGACCGGCACCCAGGCCGGGGTGCTGGTCGGCGCGGTCCCGCTGACCTACGTCCCGCTCGCGCTGGCGTCGGGGGTCGTCGTCGACCGCGCGGGGCCGGGCCGGAGCCTCGCGGCCGGCGCCCTGGTGTTCGGCCTGGCCCAGATCGCCCGGAGCGCCGCGCCGGGGTTCCCGTCGCTGCTCGCGGCCACGCTGCTGGTCGGCGTCGGCGCGACCGCGGTCACGTTCGGCCTCCCGAAGCTGGTCTCGGTCCTGTTCCCGCCCGAGCGCACGGGGACGCCGTCCTCGATCTACCTCATCGGTTCGTCGGTCGGGTCGGCCGGCGTGTTCGGCGTCGGGCGGCCGGTGCTCGGCCCGATGCTGGGCGGCTGGCGCCCCCTCTTCTTCTGGAGCGGCGTCGTCGCGGTCGGCTACGCCGCGGTCTGGTTCGCCGTCGCGCGCCGGGCCGGCGTCGACGACCGGTCCGCCGAGGACGAGGGGTCGTTCTCGCTCGGCTCGGTGCGGCGCGACCTCCGGCTGATTCTGGCCCACCGGGAGCTCCAGCTCGTCGTGGTCGTCGGGACGATGTACCTGCTCGTCAACCACGGCGTCCAGGGCTGGCTCCCGACCGTGCTGGAGGCCCGGGGGCTCTCGGCCGGCCTCGCGGGCCGGATCGCGAGCGGCTTCGTCGCGGCGTTCGCGCTCGGCGTCGCGGCCGTCCCGGCGGTCGCGGACCGGTACGCCGCCCGGCGGACCGCCGTGGTCGCGTGCGGGCTGGTCGCGTTCGCCGGCGGCGTCGGGCTGACGGTCGGCGGGGTCGGGCCGCTCCTGTACGCGGGCGTCGTCGCCACGGGGGTCGGCGTCGGCGGGCTCTCGCCGCTGGTCCGGGCGATTCCCCCGGACCTGGAGGGGGTCGGCGCGGAGCTCACCGGGACGGCCGTGGGGTTCGTCTTCGCGGTCGGCGAGGTCGGGGGGTTCCTCGGCCCGGTGCTGGTCGGGTCGCTCCGCGGGCTCACGGGGTCGTACGCGCCCGGGCTGGCCCTGCTCGCCGGCGCGGGGCTCGTCGTCGCGGGCGCCGGGGGAGCGCTGCGACGGCTGGACGGGTGACCGCTGCGGCGGGCGGACCGGTGACCGCGAGGCCGGCGTCAGTCGACGTCGGAGCACCCCACATCACAGCTATCGGACGATGTTGCCACCATGACGTGTCGATAAGGGCGCGCTGTGCGTTTACGCGGACGACATGACGACGACCGACGAGGCGCTCCGAACGGCAGACGCCGAGGACGTGGAGCTCGTCCGCATCGCGTTCGTCAACAACAGCGGGGTGCCCCGGGGCCGGGTGGTCGACCGCGACGGCCTTGAGGGCGCCTTCGAGAGCGGCGTGAACGTCACGCAGGCGATGCAGTCGTTCAACGCGCTCGACCGGCTGGCGGCCGACGGCTCGTACGGGCCGGTCGGCGAGGTCCGCGTGGTGCCCGACCCCGAGACGTTCACCCCGCTGCCGTACGACGAGGGCGCGGCGTTCGCGCTGGCGGACCTCCGGACCCTCGACGGCGAGCCGTGGGCGGCCGGCCCGCGCGCCCAGTTGCGGCGGTACCTCGGCGAGGTGGCCGACCGCGGGTTCGAGCCCGCGGCGGCGTTCGAGAGCGAGTTCTACTACCTCCGGGAGACCGAGGCGGGCGACCTCGAACCCTACGACGAGACGACCTGCTTCTCGACCGCCGGGATGCGCAGCGCCCACGACGTGATCTCGGACACGGTGGACGCGCTCAAGGCTCAGGGGATGGGCCTGGCGGCGTACTACCCCGAGTACGGCCCCGGCCAGCAGGAGCTGGTCGTCGACCACGACACCGGCGTCGCGGCCGCGGACAACTACGTCCTGTTCAAGGAGACGGTCGAGGCGGTCGCGGACGACCACGGGCTGACGACCAGCTTCCGGCCCAAGCCCTTCCCGCAGCTGCCCGGCTCGGGCTGTCACGTCCACTTCTCGCTGTGGCGCGACGGCGAGAACGCCTTCCACGACCCCGACGCCGAGGGCCACTACCCGCTGAGCGAGACCGGCCGCCACTTCGTCGGGGGCCTGCTGGAGCACGCCCCGGCGCTGGTCGCGCTGACCGCGCCGACGGTCGAGTCCTACGACCGGCTGGCGCCCGGCATGTGGTCGTCGGCGTTCGCCTGCTGGGGCCGGGACAACCGCGAGGCCGCGGTCCGGGTCCCGTCGGTCGACTCCCGGAACCCCGCGGCGACCACCCGCATCGAGTTCAAGCCCGCCGACAACACCGTGAATCCGTATCTGGTCCAGCTCGGCCTGCTCGCGGCCGGACTCGACGGCGTGGACCGCCAGCTCGACCCCGGCGAGCCGCTCGACCGCGAACCCGCCGACCTGAGCGACGAGGAGCGCGAGTCCCGGGGCGTCGAGCGACTGCCCGCCACCCTGAAGGAGGCGGTGGACGCGCTCGCCGGGGATGACGTCCTCCGCGAGGCGATGGGCGACGCGCTGTTCGAGTCCTACGTCGAGGTCAAGCGCAGCGAGTGGGCGCAGTCGACCGACGACGAGGGCGAGTGGGAGTCGGAGTACCTCGCGCGCGGGTTCTGAGAAGGGAGATCGAACCGCGAGAATCAGCCCACTGACGGGGTCAACTGCCTACTCGGCGCCGTTCAGCTCGATGTACTGCGCGCCGATGATGCGGTCGTCGGCCTCCAGCGCCTCCTTGGCCTCGTCCGGGGGCGACTCGTCGAGCGTGTAGACGGTCAGCGCCTCGCCGCCGATGGCCTCGCGGGCGTTGAACATCCCCGCGATGTTGACCTCGTGCTCGCCCAGCACGGTCCCGATGAACCCGATGACGCCCGGCTCGTCCTTGTTCCGGGCCACCAGCATGTGGCCGTGCGGGATGGCGTCGACCCGGTAGTCGTCCACGCGGACGATGCGGGGGTCGTCGCCGGCGAACAGGGTGCCCTCGACGCTGACCGACTCGTCGCCGCCCGAGACGGTCACGCGGACGAGGCTCTGGAAGTCCTCGGTCTGGCGGGTCTTGCTCTCGGTCACCTCGACGCCGCGGTCCTCGGCGATCTGCGGGGCGTTGACCGCGTTGACCTGCCACTCCAGGGGCTGGAACACGCCCTTCTGGGCGCTGGCGGTCACGAGCTCGACGTCCTCCTCGGCGATGTCGCCCTCGTAGTGGACCTCGATGGCGTCGATGCGCTGGTCGAGCAGCTGGGTCGCGATCTTGCCCGCGGTCTCCGCGAGGCCGATGTACGGCTCGACCCGGGGGAACGCGCTCTCGTCGATGGACGGGGCGTTGAGCGCGTTGACGACCGGCTCCTCGTTGAACGCCGCGACGACCTGGTCGGCGGTGCTGGTCGCGACGTTCTCCTGGGCGGCCTCGGTGCTGGCGCCGAGGTGGGGCGTCACGACGACGTCGTCGACGTCGAGCAGCGGGTTGTCGGGCGAGACGGGCTCGTCGGCGAACACGTCGACCGCGGCGCCGGCGAGCACGCCGTCGTCGACCGCCTCGGCGAGCGCGTCCTCGTCGACGACGCCGCCGCGGGCGCAGTTGACGAGGTAGCCGCCCTCCATCTGGGCGAGCTCCTCGTCGGAGATGAGGCCCTCGGTCTCGGGGGTCAGCGGCGTGTGGACCGTCAGGAAGTCCGCGCGGTCGAGACACTCGTCGAGGTCGACGAGCTCGGCGCCGAGCTGCTCGGCGCGGTCCTCGCTGATGTAGGGGTCGTACGCGACCAGGTCCATCCCGAGCGAGTCGAGCTTCTTGGCGACCTCCTGGCCGACCCGGCCGAGCCCGACCACGCCGAGGGTCTTGGCGTTGACCTCGGTGCCGAGGTAGTCGCCCTTCGCCCACTCGCCGCCCTTGAGCCGGGCGTGGGCCTGGGGGATCGAGCGCGCCGCGGCGAACGCCATCGCCACGGTGTGCTCGGCGGCGGCCCGGACGTTGCCCTCCGGGGCGTTGGCGACGATGACGCCGTGCTCGGTCGCGGCGTCGATGTCGATGTTGTCGACGCCGATGCCGGCCCGCCCGACGATGACGAGGTCCGGGGCGGCCTCGAACACCGCCTCGTTCACGTCGGTCCCGGAGCGAACGATGAGCCCGTTGGCGTCCGAGACGGCAGACAGCAGCGCGTCCCCCTCCACGTCGTAGGCAGTTTCGACTTCGTGACCCGCCTCACGGAGTCGGGCTAGACCTGCGTCGGCGATGGGGTCCGTTACGAGGACCTTCATAGGTACGGACACTCGTGCCGCCGGGATAACCCTTTCTTCGTCTGTGTCTTTTGCCGGGCCGCGTTCGGCCCCCGCCGACGAGCGAGCGGAAGCGACACCGGCCGAGTAAGCGAACCGATACGATTTAACCGCCGTCGTGTGTTCGTACAGGTGTGATCAGCGTACTCCTACTCGTCGGTCTCGCCGTCGCCGTCTTCGTCGGGTTCAACATCGGCGGCTCATCGACGGGCGTCGCCTTCGGTCCGGCGGTCGGCAGCGGCGTGGTCTCGAAACTGGGCGCGGCAGCGCTGATGGCAGCCTTCGCGCTGCTGGGCGGCTGGACGGTCGGCCGGAACGTCGTCGAGACGATGGGCGGCGACATCGTCCCGTCGACGCTGTTCACCCTCCCGGCGAGCGTCGGGGTGCTGTTCTTCGTCGGGCTGGCGCTGCTGGTGTCGAACCTGTTCGGCGTGCCCGCCTCGACCTCGATGACCGCCGTGGGCGCCATCGCGGGCCTGGGCGTCGCGGCCGGGGACATCGCCTGGGGCGTGATGGGCCAGATCGTCTCGTGGTGGCTGGTCGCGCCCATCGTCGCGTTCTGGGTCTGCGCGGTCATCGGGCGGTACCTCTACCCCTACCTCGACGTCTGGTTCCGGATCGACCAGTCGGAGGGGCCGCTGTTCGAGTACGGCCGGGTGGCGTCGGTCCCCGTTCCCGTTCCGGCGGCGAACACGAACCGCCGGGAGCTGGTCAGCAGCATCCTCGTCGTCGTCATCGGCTGTTACATGGCGTTCTCGGCGGGCGCGAGCAACGTGGCCAACGCGGTCGCCCCGCTGGTCGGCAGCGGGGCCATCGGCATCAACCAGGGCATCCTGCTCGCGGCCGGCGCCATCGCGCTCGGGGCGTTCACCATCGCCCGGCGCACCCTCGACACCGTCGGCAACGACCTCACCGACCTCCCGCTGCTGGCCGCGCTCATCGTGGAGGTGGTGTCGGCGTCGCTCATCACCTTCCTGTCGTACCTCGGCATCCCGGCCAGCCTCGCGGTCAGCGCGACGATGTGCATCATCGGGCTGGGCTGGGGCCGGGCGACCCGGGCGGTCAGGGTCCGGGACGCCGCGGCCGCCGCGGTCCGCGGCGAGGGCGAGGAGGCCGACGAGACCGCCGAGGGCGAGTCGAAGATGTCGGTCGACGCGCTCACCGCCGAACCCGACGACGAGGTCCAGCGGATCGGCGAGGAGGACCCCGCGGACCTCCAGACCAAGGACCTGTTCGACCCGGCCTCGACCGGGCGGGTCATCATGCTCTGGATCCTCACGCCGACCATCTCGGCGGTGGCGTCGTACCTGCTGTTCGAGTTCTTCCCGCTGTATCGGTAGGCCGCGTCGGGGTCGTCCCCCGTTCCGGCGACCGGCCGCCGGGTTCTTCCCGATTTATCAGTAGCGTCGGCGCGTCTCGGCGTGAAACAATAACTACTAACCATGTCGCGGTCGAATCGCCGGCTGATGCCAACCGTAGAATACCTCAACTACGAAGTGCTGGACGACCAGGGCTGGGACATGGACGACGACGACCTCTTCGAGAAGGCCGAGGACGCCGGTCTGGGCGAGGAGGACTACGGCACGCTCGACGTCGCCGAGGGCGAGTACATCCTCGAGGCCGCCGAGGCCCAGGGCTACGACTGGCCGTTCTCGTGCCGCGCCGGCGCCTGCGCGAACTGCGCCGCCATCGTCAAGGAGGGCGACATCGACATGGACATGCAGCAGATCCTCAGCGACGAGGAGGTCGAGGAGAAGAACGTCCGCCTGACCTGCATCGGCAGCCCGGCCGCCGACGAGGTCAGGATCGTCTACAACGCCAAGCACCTCGACTACCTCCAGAACCGCGTCATCTGAGCGTCGGCGCGCAGCGCGCACGACACAACCGCAACCCGCCGCCCGCCGCGAGCGCGGCGGTTGCACCCGAGGCGGTCATTTTTTGTCGACCCGACCTGCCGATCCCGGGGCGCGCCCGGTAGCTTCGGCTCCCGGTCCCGAGCGACGACGCTCGGCCCGACCTCGCGACGGCCCGGTCGGGGTCGACGCGCCCCCGACTCCGCGGCCTCTTTACGCTCGGGCACGTGGCGTCGCGTATGGACCCCGAGGACAACCACCGGTACTGGGCGAACCGCTCGGAGGCGTTCTCGCCCGGCTACTACGCCGACATCGGCCCCAACGAGGTCACCGAGACCCTCGCGGCCGTCTTCGACCACTACGTGGACCGCGACGCCACGATTCTGGAAGTCGGCTGCAGTTCGGGCCGGCACCTCGCGGCCCTGCTGGACGAGGGGTACCGGAACCTCACCGGCGTCGACATCAACGACGACTCGTTCGACGTGATGGCCGACCACTACCCCCGGCTCGCCGAGACCGGGACGTTCCACACCGGCGCTATCGAGGACCTGGTCCCCGAGTTCGACGACAACCAGTTCGACGTCGTCTACTCGGTCGAGACGCTCCAGCACGTCCACCCCGACAACGACTGGGTGTTCGAGGAGCTGATCCGGGTCACCGACGACCTGCTGATCACCGCCGAGAACGAGGGCAACAGCCCCGTCCGCGGCCGGGAGGGCGCCGAGGTGAGCTACGTCCACGACGACTTCCCGCTCTACCACCGCGACTGGAAGGACGTGTTCTCCGAGCTCGGACTCGCACAGCTCATCAGCGAACCCGGCGAGCGCGACACGGTCCGGGTGTTCCGGGTGCTCTGACGTGACGATGCGAGACACCTTCCGCGTCTGGAACCTCGACGCCGTCGAGCGCGAGGTCGTCCTCCGCAGCTCCGACGACCGGTACGTCGCCGTGCCCCTGCCCGAGGGCCGGGCCGACCTGTTCGAGCGACTGGCCGACGACGGCGGCACCGTCGACGCGACGCTGGTCGAGACCGACGAGGGGAGCACGTCGTGGCGGGTCGACGCGATTCACGCCGTCGACGAAGGGACCTGATCGGGAGCCGCGTTCTGCCCGTTCCCCGCCGAGAACGTCCGCTTTGCCCCGAACCGACCCGTCGCCCGCCGCGATTCGTTTCCGCGGAATCTTCCTCGTACATTTATATAGGAGGCCGGAACAACCCTCGCTCACGGAGCACTACTCGCCGTGGCCCCACTCGACGCCTCGATACCCGACCTGCTGCGCCTGCTCGTCGTCCCGGTCTTCGGCTGGGCCGCGTGGCGCGACGTGAAGACCCGCCGGATCCCGAACCGGACGTGGTACCCCCTCGCCGCGCTCGCGGTGGTCCTGCTGGCCTGGGAGGGCTGGCAGGCGTGGACCGGCACGCCCTACGAGACCCGGGCGTTCGCCGTGCGCGCCGCCGTCAGCCTCGGGTTCGTCGCGCCCCTCGTGGTCGCGTTCTGGTGGTTCCGGGCGTTCGGCGGCGCCGACGCGAAGGCGTTCCTCGTGGTCGCGGCGCTGTTCCCGACGTACCCGACCTACGAAGTGCTCGGGTGGGCGCTGCCCCACCAGCAGACCGCCGTCGGCGTGTTCTCGCTGACGATACTCACGAACACGGTGCTGCTCGGCGCGTGCTACCCGCTGGCGGTGCTCGCGCGCAACGCGGCCGCCGGGCGGTTCTCGCCGGTGATGTTCGTCGGCAAGCCCGTGCCGTGGGACGCGGTCCCCGCGGAGCACGGCCGCCTGCTGGAGACGCCCGACGGGACGACCCGCAACGGCGTCGACCTCGACGCGGTCCGGATGTACCTCCGGTGGCGGGGCCTGACGCTCGCCGACCTCCGCGAGGACGCCGACCGCCTCCGGGACCCCGCGACGCTGCCCGCGGCGCCGAACCCGCCGGGCGACGGCGCGGTCGGCGTCGAGGAGGTCCGCGCCGACCGCGGCGAGCGCGAGTCCGCCGAGCGCGGCTCTCGTCGGACGCGGTCCGACGGCGGCGAACTCGAAGCGTCGGCGGAGGAAGCTGCAGTCGATGGAGAGCCGAACGTCGACTCGTCCGACGCCGACCCCTGGGGCGCGGCGGCGTTTCTCGACGACATCGACCACGGCGCCTACGGCACGACGCCCGAGGGGCTGCGCGACGGCCTGGACGTGCTCGTCGCGGCGGACGAGGTGTGGGTCTCGCCCGGCATCCCGTTCGTGGTCCCGCTGTTCGTCGGGACCGTCGTCGCGCTGACCTACGGCGACCTGCTGTTCGGCGCGATGGCGCTGCTTGGCCTGGCGTGACGGAGGAAGAGAAGGAGGGATCCGGGACCGACTACTCCCCCTCGCCCTCGGTCCCCGCCACCATCCCCGTCACGTTGCCGACGTTCATGGCGACCGCGAGCACGACGGCGATGACGAAGACGATGAACGACGAGATGGCGTTCATCTTCGGGGCGGTGCCGTACTTGATCATCGAGAACATCGAGGTCGTCAGCACGTCCATCGTCCCGCGGACGAAGAACGCCCGGATGAAGTCCTCGAACGAGCGGATCCAGGCGAACAGGAAGCCCGCGCCGATGGCCGGCGCCACGATGGGCAGCGTGATGTCCCGGAACACCGTCAGCGGGTCCGCGCCGAGGTCCCGGGCCGCCTCCTCGAGCGACTCGTCGAACGTGTAGAGCCGCGAGGTGACCAGCAGCAGCACGAACGGGAACCCGTACACGCTGTGGGTGAGCACGACCGTCCAGAACCCCGGCACGATGACGATGCCGAACAGCTGGGGCAGCAGCGTCCGGAAGTAGATGAGCAGCGCGATGCCCAGCACCACGCCCGGGATCACCATCGGGAGGATGCCGAAGGTTCGGTACGCCTCCTTGAGCGGGAACGCGTACCGGGCGAGCGCGAAGCTGGCGAGCACCCCCAGCACCGTCGCGATCGACGCCGCGAGCGTGGCGATCTGGACGCTGTTCCAGAGCGACCGCATCAGCGCGGCGTCGGCGAACGTCGCGCCGTAGTGGGCCAGCGTGAACCCGCGGAACGGGAAGAACGTGCTGGCGTTGACCGCGAACGAGAGGACGATCATCACCGCGAGCGGGATCCAGAGGAACACCAGCAGCGCGCCCGCGACGACGTACAGCCCCCGGCCGAGTAGCCACTCCTTGCGCTCGTGGTCGAGGAGTCGGGTCCCGGCCCCGGTCTCGGCGCCGGCGGGGCGGTCGGTCTCGGTGCCGGCGTCGGTCTCGGTCGCCATCTCAGACACCTCCCAGGTCCTCGATGCTGACGTACCGGAACGCCAGCGCGAACGCCACGACGATGCTCAGGACGATGAACATGGAGGCGGCGCTGCCGTAGCCGATGGCGTACAGCGAGTTGATGCGGCTCTCGATGAGTTGCCCGATCATCAGCACCTTCCCCTGGCCGAGGAACCGCGGCGTGATGAACGCCCCGAGCGCCGGCACGAACACGAACAGGCTCCCGCTGATGATGCCCGGCAGTACGAGCGGGAGGATGACGTCCTTCAGCGTCTCGACCCGGCTCGCCCCGAGGTCGCGGGCCGCCTCGGTGAGCGAGAAGTCGAGGCCGTCGAGGCTGGCGTACAGCGACAGCAGCATGTACGGGAAGTACGCGTGGGTCAGCCCGATGATGATCGCCGGCACCCCGTAGTTGAACAGCCCCAGCGGGCTGTCGACGATGCCGATTCTGACCAGGGTGCTGTTGATGACGCCGCTCGGGCCGAACATGAGGTACCACGAGTAGGCCCGCACCAGGTACATGGTGAAGAACGGCAGCAGCACCAGGAAGATCACCACCTTGAACGTGGTGCCGCCCCGCCGGGCCAGCAGGTACGCGAGCGGGAACGCCAGCACCAGACACAGCACCGTCGTCACCCCCGCGATGAAGTACGACAGCGCGAGCGACTGGAAGAACGCCGTCTGCCAGAACGGCCCCTGCCCGGCGAACAGCTGCTGGTAGTTGTCGAGCGTCGGCTTCCAGATGATCTCGTACGTGAACGTGTCGACGTTGGTGAAGCTCACTGCCACCATGAACGTCAGCGGCGTCAGCAGCAGGAGGAACAGCCAGATCAGCGCCGGTCCGGCCGTTATCCCCAGCTTGCTCGCCCGCGAGGTGAAGGCGCCGACCGCCCGCTCGCGCGCGGACCGTCCGCGCTCGGAGGTTTCGGTGGACACGCTACGCGACCTTCACTTCCTCCCAGGCCTGTATCCACGCCCGCTCGTTCTCGACCGCCTTGAACGGGATGAAGTTCGCGATCTTGGCCGGGTCGATCGCGCCGTAGAGCTGGTTCTGGCGCTCGGTCAGGTACTGCTGGGTCGCCGGGTTGACGCTGGGCGAGTAGCCGACCTTCGCGAGCGTCGCGCCCAGCTTCGGCGAGATGTACTGGTTGACGACCTCCCACGCCTTCTGCTTGTTCTTCGAGGCCTTCGAGACGACGGCCGACTCGAACCACGCCAGCGACCCCTCCTTGGGCACGGCCATCTTCGGCCAGTCGTCGCCGTTGACCCACATCTCGACGATCTCGTTGCGGCCCGACTGGCCGACCAGGAAGTTGCCCTGGCGGAACGACTTGATGTAGGTCGGGTCGGCCGCGATGTACCCCTGGAGCAGCGGCTTCTGGTCCATCAGCTTCTGCTTGACCTTGTCGATCTGCTCCTGGGAGAGCGTGACCCGCGGGCCCTGGAAGGCGTCGGTCATCCCCATCGAGAGCGCCGTCGCGCTCATCGCCTTGAAGTGGTTGTCGTACATGACGATCTTCCCCTTCAGGTCCGTCCCCTGGAAGCTCTCGCTGAACAGGATGTCGTAGGTCGGCTCGTGGTCCGGGATCTTCCGGGAGTCGTAGGAGTAGCCGTACCAGCCGAACCGGATGGGCACGCCGTAGAGGTCGCCCGCCTTGGTGAACTGGTTCTGCTGGAACTGCTGGAACTTGTCGTAGATGTTCTGCTGGTTCGTGACCACCCCGTCCGGCACCGGCGCCAGCAGGTCCGCGTTCATCATCTTCGGCACGTAGTTGTTGTTCGGGATGGCGATGTCGTACTGCCGGTACTGGCCCGCGTTCCAGCTGGAGAACATCTTGGCCGACGACGTCGACTTGGTGATCTGGATGTCGACGCCGACCTGCTCCTGAATGGGTTTCAGCAGCTTCGGGTCGCCGTACTCCTCCCACGTCAGCACGTTGAGCGTCGGCCGCTGGGCCGACGCGGTGCCGACGACCGAGGCTCCGGCCAGCCCGGTCGCGCCGACCGCGCCGAGGAACCGGCGTCTCGACTGCGTCAGGTCGGTCGTGGCGTCCGCTCCGTCCGCTTCACGTTGGCGTTTCTCGTGTGTCATTAGGTCTCCCCACCCACGAAACAGTGGCTTCCGGCAGCGTAATAAAAATTGGTCGATATTACGGGGAGCTTGTCGACTAAATTCGACGCTGTCCGGGTACTTTCTTCGGTTCCGGAACTTATCCGGCGTTCTCACCGACGGACGCGGAGTTAATCTATATCGTGCGAGACGCTCACAATCGACCACCGTTTTGTGTCCGGGCGGGGTATCGGACCGCATGGCGGTAGAGGGGGAACAAGGGACGACGGCGCGGGGTGAGGCACTGATCGAACTCCACGACGTGCGCAAGGAGTTCGGCGACGTGACCGCGGTCGACGGCATCGACTTCCGGATCGAGCGCGGCGAGTTCTTCTCGCTGGTCGGGCCGTCGGGGTGCGGGAAGACCACGACGCTCCGGATGATCAGCGGGTTCGAGACCCCGACCGACGGCGACGTCGTCATCGACGGCCGGGACATGCGCGGGGTGCCGCCGGACGCCCGGGACACCAACCTCGTGTTCCAGCACCTCTCGCTGTTCCCCCACATGACCGTGGGCGAGAACGTCGCCTACGGCCTGAAGAAGCGCGGGCTCGACGCCGACGAGGTGTCGGCGGGCGAGTCCGAGGCCGAGGTCCGCCGCCGCAAGGTCGAGACCTACCTTGAGCTGGTGGACCTCGGCGGCTACGAGGACCGGGACCCGACCGAGCTGTCGGGCGGCCAGCAGCAGCGGGTGGCGCTGGCGCGGGCGCTGGTCAACGAGCCCAGCGTCCTGCTGCTCGACGAGCCGCTGTCGAGCCTCGACCGGAAGCTCCGCAAGCAGATGCAGGTGGAGCTGCGCCGGATCCACGAGCAGACCCAGGGCGCGTTCTTCTACGTGACCCACGACCAGGAGGTCGCGATGACCCTCTCGGACCGCCTCGCGGTCATGAACGAGGGGCAGCTCGAACAGGTCGGCACGCCGGAGGAGATCTACCGCGAGCCCGCGACCCCGTTCGTGGCGGACTTCATCGGCGACACCAACCTGCTCGACGGGCGGGCGGTCCGCGAGGACGGCCGGACCGTCGTGGCGGTCGGCGGTCGGGACGGCATCCGGTTCGCGCCGGACGAGCAGGTCGCGGAGGGCGACGTGACCGTCTCGCTCAGGCCCGAGGACGTCTCGCTGGTCGAGGACGGAGCCGCGTCGGAGCGGGCGACCGACGGCGGCGCGACGTTCGAGGGCGAGGTCGCCGAGCGGTACTTCCAGGGCGACCAGACCAACTACGTCGTCGACGTCGGCGACGGCCTGGAGCTGTCGGTCGTGATGCAGGGCCGGAGCGAGCGAGTCGAGCGCGGCGACCGGGCGGCGTTCCGGTTCGACGACGGGGCGCCCGTGGTGTTCGACTGAGGCCCGACCGTATCGAGGTTACGAATCGAAATGCTATTGCCGACCGGTTCGTAGACCGACGGTATGGAGACGGTTCGCGCCAGGGACTACCGCGACATCGCGCAGGTCGAGGAGCCCCGGGTCTCGCCCGACGGCGAGCGGGTGGCGTTCGTCCGGAAGGTGCCGAAGGACGACGAGGAGTACGAGGCGACGGTCCACGTCGTCCCGGTGGGCGGCGACGAGCCCCGGCAGTTCACCGTGAGCGAGGGCGTCGACAGCCAGCCGCGGTGGAGCCCGAGCGGCGACCGCCTGGCGTTCGTCAGCACCCGCGGCGCCGACGACGACCGGCCCCAGCTGTGGGTGATGCCGACAGACGGCGGCGAGGCCCGGCGGGTGACCGACGTGGTCGGCGGCGTCTCGTCCATCGCGTGGTCGCCCGACGGGAGTCGGATCGCGTTCGTCCAGCAGGCCACCGCCGAGGACCGCGAGGAGGGCCGGGACCTCGGCCTCGACGGCGAGGAGTACGAGCCCGAGGCGCCCGACCCCCGGGTCGTCGACCGGCTGGTCTACCGGGCGGGCGAGCGGTACTTCGACGGGCGGCGCTCGCACGTCTACGTCGCGGATCTCGCGGAGGACGACGAGATCACCAGGCTCACCGAGGGCGACTACGACCACCTCGAACCCGAGTGGGCCGACGAGTCGACGCTGTACTACGGGGCGCGCCGGACCGGCGACCCCGACGACAACATCGTCATCGACGTCGCGGAGTACGACCTCGACGCGGGCGAGGAGACCGGGACGGTCGTCCAGACCACCGGGTGGACGCCGATGCTCGCGGCCACCGGAGACGGCCGACTCGCCTACGCCTACACCCCCGAGGAGAACGCGACGCTCCGCCAGACCGAGATCAGGGTGCTCGACCGCGAGACCGGCGAGGAGACGACGCCGACCGAGGCGCTCGACCGGACCGTCTCGGTGGACATGACGGTCCAGTGGGGGCCGAAGGAGGAGCGCGTCTACTTCCTGACGCCCGACGAGGGCGAGGTCGCGGTCTGGCGCGCGCCGGGCGACGCGAGCGCCGACCCCGAGCGCGTGGTCGCCGACGGCGCGGTCGAGGACGCAACCGTCGGCCCGGACAAGCTTGCGTTCGTCCGGTCGGAGTGGGACCACCCCGGCGACGTGTTCGTCTCGACGCTCGGCGGCGCCGAGACCCGCCGGCTCACCCGGGTCAACCGCCACTACCTCGACGACCGCGCGGTCGCCCAGCCAGAGGAGATCCGGTTCGAGAACGATTCGGGCGACGAGATCCAGGGCTGGGTGCTGACGCCGCCGGACTTTGAGTCCAGTGAGACGTACCCCCTCGCGGTCGAGATCCACGGCGGCCCCCACGCGATGTGGTCGACCAGCGGGACGATGTGGCACGAGTTCCAGCTGCTCGCCGCGCGGGGCTACGTCGTCTTCTGGTCGAACCCGCGGGGGTCGACCGGCTACGGCGAGGAGTTCATGGCGGCGCTCGGCGGCGGCCAGTGGGGCCCGGTCGCCTACGAGGACATCATGGCCGGCGTCGACGAGGTGGCGGGCCGCGAGTACGTCGACGAGGACAACCTGTTCGTCACGGGCGGGAGCTACGGCGGCTACATGACGACCTGGATCGTCGGCCACACCGACCGGTTCGCGGGCGCGGTCAGCCAGCGGGGCGTCTACGAGCTCAACAGCTTCTACGGGTCGACGGACGCGTTCAAGCTGATCGAGTGGGACTTCGACACCACGCCGTCGGAGGACCCCGCGTTCCTCTGGGAGCAGTCGCCGGCGGCCTACGCCGACCGGGTCGACACCCCGACGCTGTTGATCCACGCCGACGACGACTACCGCGTCCCGGTGAACAACGGCGAGATGCTCTACCTGCTCTACAAGAAGAACGGCGTCGAGACCCGGCTGGTGCGGTACCCCCGCGAGGGCCACGAGCTCTCCCGGAGCGGCGAGCCCGGCCACGTGGTCGACCGGCTCGAGCGCATCGTCCGGTGGTTCGACGGCTACTCCGACCACCACGACGTCCCGAAGGCGCTGGAGCGGGGCGACGAGGGGCTGTCGGCGAGCGAGGAGGACGGGGACGGGAGCGGCGACGGGGGCGAGAGCAGGGACGAAAGCGGGGACGAGAGCGAAGGAAGCGAGAGCAGAGACGAGAGCGGAGAAGACGAGAGCGAGGACGAGGCGGCGGGCGGCGAGTAGAAGGGGGACTCGACCGGTTCCGACCGAACCGAGTCCTCGACAGTCCTCTTTCAGTTCAGTAGTCCTTGTTTGGCCACCATTCGCACACGAGGGTCGGTTTCGCGACCCCGGAGCGAACGAGAAATCCCGCTGCCGTCTCGCGGTTCTACACCCGAAACGAGGGGGTTCGACGACCGTCGACATCGGGCGACGCGAACCTCTCCGGAGGGGTCCGTCCCGCTACGGGGTGGGTTTCGTCAGGAGCGATGCGCCGGCGAACGCTCCGCCGTCCGGCGGTTCTCCAGTCGAGACGGAGGGGTCGGCCGACGGTGATCAGTCGACGATGATGTCCGCGTCGGCGTCGCCCACGGCCGGGTGGTCGTCGGGCTGCATCTCGGACTCGTAGCGGTCGATCCAGTCGGCGAAGCACTCGGGGCAGAGCCGCTGGCTGTCGATCTGCGAGCGGTCGACGGTCAGCCGGACCGTGCGGGCCAGCGCGTCCGACACGGGGTCGCCGCAGTCGTTGCAGGGGTCCTCGTCGTCGGCCATGGTTCGGGGTGTGTCGGGCGGGCATATAGGTCTTGGCGATGGCGGACGCTGCGGGCCGGCGGCGCCGCCGACCCCCTGCGACGGGCGGTCGAGGAGCATCGAGGCCCGCGCTCCACCCGAAACGGACGGGCGAGTGATCGGGCGGTGCGAGCGACGCGAACGCTTTTGCCGGCGGACGGTGTGCTTCCGTCGATGGACGGGGAGGGGAGCGACGAGTACCGGATAGCCGTGGCGGTCGGCAACCCCGACCACGCCGAGCAGCTGGTCCGGACCGCGGTCGACGTGGCCCGCGACCGGGGCGGGGAGGTGTTCGTGGTCGGCGTCGTCGTCACGCCCCGGGAGTCGCCGTTCGCGATGTTCACCGACGACGTGATCGCCCGGGAGTTCGGCGGCGAGCGCCGGGCCGTGCTCGACCGGGCGGTGGAGGTCGCCTCCGGGACGGGCGTCCCGGTCGCCGGGAAGCTCTACGTCGCCTCGTCGGTGGCGAGGGGCGTGCTCGCGGCGATCGACGAGCGGGACTGCGACGCGCTGCTCGTGGGCTGGCAGGCCCGGCGCCGGGAGAACGCGGTCCTGGGTGCGAACGTCGACCGGGTGGTGCGCCGGGCCGACTGCGACGTGCTGGTCGAGAAGATCGGCGCGCTCGCCGGCGCGGTCGAGGCGGTGCTGCTGCCGGTCGCCGAGAGCCCGCACGCCGAGCTGGCGGCGTCGGTGGCGCGGGCCATCGCGGTCGCCAACGGCGCCCGGGTCGACCTCCTGCGGGTGATCAGCGGCGTCGGCGAGGAGCCGGCGGCCCGCGACCTGCTCGCCGGGGCGGCCGAGTCGCTGGCCGGCGTCGAGGTCGGGACCGAGATCCGCGAGGGCGACGTCGCCGAGGAGATCGTCGCGGCCTCGCGGTCCCGGGACGTGACCGTCATCGGAGCGACCCGGACCGGCGCGCTCCGGCGGCGGGTCGTGGGGTCGACGCCCCAGGCGGTCGGGCGGCGCACAGAGGGGACCGTGATCATGGCGCAGAAGGGCGGCGGGTCGCTGGTGTCGCGGCTGCTGCGGTTGTGAGCGTGGAGAACGCTTACGTGAATCGGGACAGAGGATTTCACGTAGATGGGCAGGATAGTCGAGAGTGACGATAACGGCGGGGCAGAGGACGAGAATCTGGCCACCTTCCTCGTCGAAATGAGGTCGACAGACGAGGTATCTGTCGACCCCGTGGAGGTCGTCCGCGGACTCCGAGAATCGGACCGACCGTAATCACTTCGTCCGGAACGCCCGGTCGCCGGCGTCGCCGAGGCCGGGCACGATGAACCCCTCGTCGTTGAGGTGGTCGTCGATGGCGACCGTCAGCAGGTCGGCCTCGTCGAACTCGTCGCCGACCCGGAGCAGGCCCTCGGGCGCGCTGACCGCCGAGAGCACGAACAGGTCCTCGGGGTTGGGCTGCTCGTCGAGCACCTCCTCGAGCACCGCGCACATCGTCGAGCCGGTGGCGAGCATCGGGTCGGCGACGATGACGGTGTCCTGCTCGCGGATCTCGGGGAGCTTCACGTAGTCGATGGTGATGGGGAAGGTGCCGTCCTCGTCGCGGCCGGCCTCCTCGTCGCGGCCCGCGCTGATGACGCCCTGCTTGGCCCGGGGGAACGCCTTCAGCAGCCCCTCGACGAACGGGGTCGCGGCCCGGAGCACGTTGATGATGACCACGTCGTCGAGCCCCTTGACGCGCTCGCCGGTGGTCTCGGTCAGCGGCGTCCGGATCTGGACGTACTCGGTCTCCATCGCGCCGTCGATGATCTCGTAGCCGCAGATGCGGCCGAGCTTGACCAGGCCCTTCCGGAAGCCGACCTGCTCGGTCTCGACGTCCCGGATCTTCGAGAGGGTGTCCTGGGCCAGGGCGTGGGTGAGGAGCTTGGCGTCCCCGCGGTCTTCGATGGTCATGTTCGAACCCCTGGGGCGCGGGGGCTTATCTCTTGATATGCCCGGCGAGACCGCGAGTGAGTCCCACGGGCCACCGCGCCAGCTTGACGCCGAGGAAGCCGCCGACCAGCAGCCAGTGGGGCGCGTCGGCGACGACGTGGCCCAGGAAGTCGACGGTCGGGTCGACCTTGTCCCAGTGGACCTCGTAGCGGTCGGCGAACTCCTTGACGTGGATGCCCTTCCCGTCGGGGAGCGGCCGGCGGTAGTCGGCCCGCTGGCCCCGGGGGTCGCCGGTGTGGCAGACGAACCCCGCGCCGGTCGGGTGGGGGACGGCGTCCTTGTCGACCCGGAGGTCGGCGTGGTGGCGCCGGCGGAGCACCCGGGCGACGACGCCGTCCCAGACCGAGAGGTCGGTCCGGCACGACGGGCACCGGTCGGGCGCGGTCGCGTAGTCGACGTCGGCCTCGCAGGCCGGGCACGGTTCGGTCCACTCCCACGACACGCGGCGCTCGCAGGCGCCGCAGCCGCGCTGGAGGTGGGCGAGCGGGGCGTCGCAGTGGGGACAGTTCGCGATGCTGTCCGGCGATTTCGCCATACCCTCCGCTTCCAAGCCGTCGTTATAAACTTTCGGCAGACGGGCGTCGGCCGCGGGGTCGAGCCCCGGTCGTTGGGGAGGTCCGACGAGTCGGACGACCGCTCGCCGCGAGTCGGGCGCCGGCGCTCGTGCGTCGGTCGCCGTCGGACCGCACGTGCGGTCGCTACCGAGTGACGAGATGCGTCACGACCACGAGGAGTCCGGCGAGGACCGCGACGTTTCGCCACGTGAACGCGACCATGTCGATGAACGACAGGCCCCAGACCACGGCGGTCGCGAACGCCGTCGACAGCACGAGGTTCATCACGAGCAGCACCCGCGGGTCGCCCTTCGAGTTCGCCATCGTGCGGGTGTCTCGGCCCGATCGACTTATCTCTTGTCCGATACGAGCCAGCAGAGCGAAAGGGACGCGGACCGTACCCCTACGTCCATGCGCCCGGAGAACAGCCGCGGGATCCCGGTCGACCCGGTTCCGTTTATCGTGGTGGCGGCGATGGGGTTCCTGTTCTGCTACAGCTACGGCCCCATCTACCTGATGGAGTTCGGCGCGGAGCTGGGGGGCGCGCTCGGCTACACGACGATGGTGTTCCTCGCGTTCGCCTGGTACGCCTACTACCGGCTCGTCTGGACCGCCCGGCCGGACCTCCGCGTCGAGGTGCCCGCGCACCTCCGGCTCCGGCGGCTCGTGCTCGGCGCACTCGTCGCCGCCGGGGTGCTCGCGCTCCTGTCGCTTCCGCTGCTCGGTCCGCACCTCCCGAGGTAGCGGGGGCCGGCCGACCGTAACCCTTTCTTGCCGTCGTGCGTAGGGCCGACGATGCGCGAAGTCGAAGTCTCGGCGTTCGTGCCCGCGTCGCCCGCGGTGGTGAAGCGCGCGCTCACGCCCGAGACCGTGGTCGATTACGAGGGGAGCTTCCAGGTACGGCAGGTGGACTCGACCGACGACGGCTGGACCGTGACCGCGGGGGCCAGGGGGCTGACGATGCGGCTCGACTTCGAGGAGCGGGAGGACGGCCTGTACTACCGCCAGCGCGGCGAGGAGGGGCCCTTCGACGCGATGGAGACCGAGGTCGCGGTCGACGCCGCCGACGAGGGGAGCAGGGTGACGATGCGGTCGACGGTGAGCCTGGGACTGCCCGTTCCGGCGCTCTCGGACCGCGTCGCCGCGTGGAAGCGCCGCGGGGAGCTCCGCCGGGCGCTCGACGCGCTCGCGGAGGACGTGTGAGGACGGCCGAAGTACGAGGAGGGCGGAGTCCCGGGTCGTCGAGGAGCCTCGGGACGGCGGAGCGCGGTTCCCCACGTCCGGCGACGTGACCGGGCGAGCGGTCGTGCGTCCGACTCGCACGACGGACGGGGAGTTTTATTGCGGCGGCGAGTGATCCAACACCATGGGCATTATTGGCACGGCCAAGGAGATGCTGCGGGCCTCCACCGAGTCGGCCGACCGCGGGGACGGTGCGGCCGAGCGGTCGAAGGGCGCGTACTGGTGTCACGACTGCGACGAGCGCATCCGGGACGTGGAGGTCGCTGGCGATGACGCCCCGACCTGCCCGGAGTGCGGCGACGAGATGGAGTTCGAGCGGTCGCCGTCCTCGACGGGGTGCGCGTGCTGACGGGCGGAGGCAACGACGGATTTCTTCGCATATCGTGTCGGTTACCGGGGCATACATCCGGCGCGTCGACCCGCCCGTGGTTGTTCCCCGGATAGCCGGGGCGCCACGGGGAGAGGGCGCCACAAGGCGAGGTCGAGACCGGTCGCCGGCGCTGCGCGCGAGACGAGCGCCGTTCGACTCGGCGACCCGACGGAGCGCCGGCCGGCGTGCGGCGGGTCGGCAGCCTTTTATCGGCGGGACGACTGTGTGACGACTGATGACACTTGCCGACCGAATCGAGACGTACCGCGAACGACTCGAGGAGTGGCTCCACGGGCTCTACCACGGGATGGTAGAGCACCCGGCCTACGAGCTCATCGAGCAGGAGGCCGAGGACACCGAGGACGCCTTCATGTTCGCGTGCTTCTCCGACGCGTTCGGCATTCCGAGCCCGGTCTCGTACTACACGGCCGAGCTGCTGCCGTACCTCGGCGAGGAGTTCCAGCACTGGGAGCGCCGGATGTGGGACCGCGAGTCGATGCTCGAGCGCAAGGGCCACCAGTACCACTTCTAACATGAGCAAGTTCGTCTTCTTCGGCGGCAAGGGCGGCGTCGGCAAGACCACCGTCTCGTGCGCGTACGGGCTCAAGTGCGCCCGAGCCGGCCAGAGGACCCTGGTGGTCTCGACCGACCCGGCCCACAGCACCTCCGACGTGTTCGACCAGCAGTTCGGCGACGACCCGAAGGCGGTCGAGGGGTACGAGAACCTCTGGGCGATGGAGCTCGACCCCGACGAGGAGGTCGAGCGCCACATGATGGAGATAAAGCGGACGATGAGCGACCAGGTGAGCCCGGCCATCGTCAACGAGATCGACCGCCAGATAGAGCTGGCCCACCGGACCCCCGGCGCCCACGAGGCGGCGCTGTTCGACCGGTTCATCGACGTGATGCGGAACGCCGAGGAGTACGACCGCGTGGTGTTCGACACCTCGCCGACCGGCGGGACGCTCCGGTTGCTCTCGCTGCCGGGCTTCCTCGAGAGCTGGATCGACCGGCTGCTCGAGAAGCGCGAGCAGAGCATCGACCTCTACGAGAAGGCGGCCATCGGCGGTCGCGACCCGCGCCAGAAGATAGAGCAGGACCCGATCATCGCGCGGCTGGTCGAGCGCAAGGAGATGTTCGAGTTCGCCGGCGAGACGCTGCGCGACGACGCCACGTTCTTCCTGGTGCTCAACCCCGACGAACTCTCGATCCGGGAGACCCGTCGCGCCGTCGAGGACCTGACGGAGTACGACCTCGCGGTGGCGGGGCTGGTCGTCAACAAGATCGCCCCCGAACCCGACGAGGGCGAGGCGGGGACCGGCGCGACGTACCTCCGGGAGCGCCACCGGACCGAACAGGAGCGCATCCGGCGCATCGAGACGGAGTTCGACGAACCGGTGGTGGCCCGCATCGTCCAGCGGGTCGAGGAGGTGAAGGGCGACCTGCTGGCCGAGGTCGCCGACGAGCTGGCGATCGACGTCACCCCCGAGCCCCACCTCTGAGCGCGGTCCGCCACCGTTCGAAGCCAAAAGGTATTCAAGCGGTCGTTAACGTAATATTTCTTATCTTTCCTAAGCGATACCGGGGAGAAGTACCGTCCGCATCGACCGTGGCGCCGGTAACAAATTTCCATTATAAGAAAAGAAAGGAACAATCTTTAAGTCGATGTTCTCCCTTCAACTGGAATGAGGTGACTTACCATGGTACAGGTGATCTGGCTGGTGGTCGCGGTGCTCGTACTGTTCAGCGCGGGGTATCTGGGCTACTCCCGGTACCTCTCGCAGTTCGTCGAACTGGACGAGAATCGAACCACGCCGGCGCATAAATACGACGACGGACAGGAGTACGTTCCGTCGAAGAAGCCGGTGTTGCTGGGGCATCACTATTCGAGTATTGCGGGCGGCGCGCCCATCGTCGGGCCGATAACCGCGGCGGTCTGGTGGGGGTGGGTCCCCGCGTTCCTGTGGGTCGCCATCGGGAACCCGCTGTTCGGGAGCGTCCACGACTTCATGTCGCTGACCTCGAGCGTCCGCCACGAGGGCAAGTCGATCGGGTACATCATCGGCGAGTACGTGGGCGAACGCGGCAAGAGCATGATCCTGTGGTTCGCGTTCCTCACCATCATCCTCGTGGTGGCGGTGTTCGCGCTGGTGGTCGCGCTGGTGTTCACCGCGTATCCGCAGACGGCGACGGCGAGCACGGTGTACATCCTGCTCGCGCTGGTGTTCGGCGTCTACTTGTACCAGCTCGACCTCCCCTTCCTGCCGGGGACGGTCGCGTTCGTCGCCGCGGTGTTCGCGGGCGTGTGGGTCGGCGTCGAGTTCCCCATCGCGCTGACCCCCAGCGCTGGCGGATTCGCCCCCTACCCGGAGGGCACCATCGTCCTGCTGAACAGCAGCCCGCTCCCGGCGGTGCTGGGTAGCGGGAACCTCGCGATGTGGATCCCGGTCGTGATGATCTACGGGTTCATCGCGAGCGTGCTCCCGGTGTGGGTGCTGCTCCAGCCCCGGGACTTCCTCACGTCGAGCCTGCTGTACACGGGCGTCGGCGCGGTCCTGCTGGGCGTCATCGTCGGCACCCTCACCGGCGCGGGCGAGACGTTCGAGATCCAGATGGCGGCGTACAAGGGCTTCTTCGGCGATCCGGACTTCACCACCGCGCCGCTGTTCCCGATCCTGTTCGTCACCATCGCGTGCGGCACCATCTCCGGCTTCCACTCGCTGGTCTCCTCGGGGACGACCGCCAAGCAGTTGGACAAGGAGACCGACGCCCGCCTCATCGGCTACGGCGGCATGCTGGGCGAGGGGCTGCTGGCGACCGTCGCGCTGGTGACGGTGTCGCTGGCCGCCCAGACGCCCGCCGGCGGCGGTATCGGGCTCGCGCTGCCGAACTTCGCGGCGGGCGGCGGCATCGTGATCAACACCGCCTTCGGTATCGGCGAGACGATCGCCGCGACGTTCATGGGGCTCGTGCTTGTGAGCTTCCTGCTCACGAGCACGGACACCGCGGTCCGCCTCGGCCGGTACATGATGGAGGAGATCGTCGGCACGCCGGAGTCGTCGCTCGAGCGGACGGCCGCCAACCGGTACGCCGCGTCGGCCATCCAGATCGCGCCGGCGTACGTGCTGGTCGCGACGGGGAGCTGGGCCGACCTCTGGCCGCTGTTCGGCGGCGCGAACCAGACGCTGGCCGCGCTGGCGCTGCTGGTCGCGACGCTCTGGCTGGCCAACTGGGACGACAGCAAGCAACTGCTCAGCACGGGCGTCCCGATGGCCATCATGTTCACCATGACGACGCTGGCGCTGCTCTACCTCGCGTTCTGGCAGAACCTCAACAACAAGCTCCTCAACGCGGAGTGGATGGCTCAGCACGGAACGCTGGACGTCGTCGCCACCGTGCTCCAGATCGCCATCGCGCTGGTGCTGGTCTACATGGCCGTGTCGCTGGTCAGGATGGGCTACACCAACATCAAGCGCGCCAGGAGCGGCGAGGCGGTCGCGGCCGACGGCGGGGAGGTGACCGACGACTAGCGCGACCGACGGCTAGATCTGGAACCGCCGAGCGATCAGTCTGAGCAGTCCCGGTTCGTCTTTTTCGATCGGTTCCCACAGGCGGAACGCCTCCTCGACGCTGGCCTCGCTGCTGGCGACGATGTCGTCCTCGTCGGGAGCGACCGCGACCAGGTTTATCTCGTAGTGCCCGTAGTAGCCGTACTTGATCATCGTCCGGTCCCGGAACTCCGAGACGAACGCCCGGAGCGGGTCGGGGATCGTGGGCGCGACGAGCACGAACGTGAAGTCGGTGCTGTAGTGCTCCTCGTCGGCCTCGATCCACTCGTCGGCGAGCTCGTGTCCGAGTTCGACCAGGCGTTCGGCCGCCTCGACGGACGGGGTCTCGGTGCGGCGGACGAACAGGTGCTCCCGGACGTCGTGGTGGCCGAACGACAGCGAGGGGTGGAGGAAGTGCTTCTCGCTGTGGACGTCGAGCCGACCGTAGAGGGTGAACCGTTCGCCCCGGACCGTCCGGTCCTTCTCGAGGTCGTAGTTGTACATCAGGCGGTCGCTCACCCGGTCGACGTACTCGTCGTCCCAGTCGGGCACGTCAGGCCCGGCGTCGTCGCCGTCGCGCGCATCGGCTACCTCGTCGGCGGGCGCGGACGGGCCTGTCGACGAGGCGTCGGGCGACTCGCCCTCGGCGTCGGCCGGTCCGTCGGGGTCCGACGTCGCGTCGCTCATGCGTCGGCGTCCCCGGACTCGGGGTCGTAGGCGTGGACGTCGTCGACCGAGGGCGCGCCGACGACCAGCGTCCGGACCGGCTCGGCGGCGTCCTCGGGGACGAACGCCCGCTGGGGGCTGTCGGGCTCGACGACGAACAGGTGGCCCGCGGGGACGACCTTCTCGCCCTCGGGCGTCTCGACGCGGAGCTCGCCGGACTCGACGTAGAAGACCTCCTCCTGGTCGTCGTGGTAGTGGTACGCCAGCGGGATCTGCTCGCCGGGCTCGACCTCGTAGAGGTTGACCGCGGCGTTCTCCAGGCCGGCCTCGTCGCCGACCGCCCGCTGGACGCACGGCCGGTCGGACGTCGGTTCGACTGACGACGGGTCGATGACGTGGTATCCCATGTGTGACCACAGTTCGCAGGAGTTTAAATACCCTCGGACGGCGGGAAGAACGTCCGCGGCGACCGCGGAGCGGGAACCGCGACCGCCGAAACCTTAAGAGCCGAGGCGCCCAACGGTCGTGCAAGAGACACTCATGGACGACCAGCGAACCGAGGCGTGCGGCCGGTGCTCGATGACCAGCGTGGTCTCGATGACGACGGAGGACGGCGAATCGACCGGTCGCGACCCCTTCGACGGGGCGCGCATCGAAGTGCCCGAGTCCGAGCTGCGGAAGGTGAGCAAGCCCCAGATCTGGCTCGGTCGGCTCAAGCGCCGGCTCGACGAGGCGGCGACCCGGCTCACGTACGGCCGCTGACCGGCGGTCCGAACCGGACTCAGTCCTCGGCCACCGCCACGGTCAGGTTCCCCGTCGCTACCGACAGTTCCGTCCCGGCCACGAAGCCCTCGGACCCCGCGAGCACGACCGTCCACGCCCCGCCGGGCGACCGGACGTCCATCGTCGCGCCGTCGACCGTCCAGGTCCCGTTCGCGGCCGGTGCGCGGGCGTCGAGCGACGCCGCGAACGCCGCGGCGAACTCGCTGGCGTTCGCGGGGACGTCCCACCGGAGCACCCAGGCGTAGCTCGCGTTGCCGGACGCGCGCCGGAACGTGTACAGCGTGTCGTTGCCCCAGCCGGCGGCCCCGCGCCGCGCCCGCGACTCGTTCAGCCCGTTCCGGAGCGCGACGCGGACGAACGCCTCGCCCAGCGTATCGGTCCCGGCCCGCCGCCAGGCCGAGCCGGTCGCGTCCACCGAGACGGGCATCGACCGGGCGGGCTCGGCGCCCGGCGGGTGGCCGTGGAGCACCTGCTCGCTCGTCCGGGGCGGCCGCTCGTACACCGCCGCCAGCCGGGCGGGCGAGTCGACCCGGCTCGCGACGTAGCGGTGCCCGGCGATGTACCGGAGGTTCGCGTACCGCTGGCGGCTCCCAGGCGCGAGCCGGCGGTCGTACTCGGTGTAGAACTCGGAGTTGAGCCGGTCGCCCGGGACGTAGCGCCGGAGATACGCGTCGGTCGCGTACACCGCCGCGCCCTCCAGCACGCTCCGGACCGCGAAGCGGTGGTCCGTGGTGGCCCCCGGAAGCGCCCGCCGGAGCTGGGCGCTCCGCCGGTTCTTGAACTGGACGTAGTGGACGTACTCGTGGGCCAGCACCCACTCCATCGACGACGCGTCGGAGTCGGCTGGCGGGTACAGCCGGATGCCGCCGAACAGGGTGGTGACGCCGTTGGGGAGCCGGCGGCGCTCGGACCGGTCGAGCGTCGGCTCGGACTCGACCCCGAGGAGCTGCCAGAACCGGTAGAGCTGGAGCGAAGGGCCGCGGCCGACGGTCGGATCGTCGTCCGCGGTCTCGTTGTCGTCCTCTGCGGTCTCGTTGTCGTCTCCCGTGGTCGCATCGCCGCCCGCGGTGCCGTTGCCGAACCGGTCACCCGCCACGTACACGTACGCCGGCCGGGTGACGTTCGTGCCGAGGACGCGCTGGACGCGGGCGAAGACCCGGGTCTGGTTCACCGGGAGCGGCGCGCCCCGGGCCTCGATGGAGCGGTCGTCGGCGCCAGTTCCGCCTGACGCGGCGGTCGTCGTTACAGTCGCCGCGGTCGTCTCGCCGGGCGATCCCGACGCGGTTGGGGGCTCGCCGGTGGCGACCGGCGACGCAGCGGTGGTCCGGTCGGCGACGCCGCGCCGCTCCTCCCGGACGCTCGTCGGGGCGGTGCAGCCGGCGACGACGAGCAGCGCGGCGGCGAGCAGCGCCGCGCCGGTCGGAGCGGACGGGGTCATGTCAGGCGGTCGTGGTCGTGGTCGCAGTCCGGCCGTCGGTCGTCCGCTCGCCGGTCGAGGTCGCCTCGTCGCTCGTCGTGGTCGTCGCGTTCAGCCGGTCGCCGAGCGAGACCGCGGTCTCCGCGGCCGGCGGGAGCCGGATCGACACGTCGTCGCCGTAGCCCGAGAGCCGGAGGGTCAGCTCCTGGTGGAGGTCCATCTCCCGGCCGCGCACCGAGACGGTGGAGTCGATCGTGGTGTTGGATTTGACCGGGCGGTACGTGTCCGTCGCGAGCCAGTAGGTGACCGAGACGTTCCGCACCTCCCCGACCCGGCGGTTCGTCACGTCGGCCGAGAGCTCGGCGTACCGCTCGGGGTCGGGCGTGGCCCGCAGGACGTAGGTCTCGGTGCCGTCGACCGTCTCCCGGCCGACCAGCTCGACGTCCGAGATGTTCAGGAGCTCGCGCTGGCGGGTGAGCGTGTCGAGCGCCGACCACCGCTGGGAGAAGTTCGCCGAGATGTTGCGCTGTATCCACTTCGAGGAGAACGCCCGCGTGAACTGCGGACTGCGCTGGTAGAGCGTCCGGTCGACCACGTAGGTCGAGACGCTGCTCGACCGGCCGGCCACCCGCGCGGTCCGGTCGATCCGGAGCTCGCGCTCGGCGCGGTCGACCGCGCCGGTCGAGTTGGTGACCGTCCGGCGCTCGACGTTGTTCGACGAGACGACGGTGACGATGCGGGCGTCGATGCGGTACGTCTCCACGTCGGCCATCGCCGAGAGGGCGTCGCGCTTGACCGCCGTGGCGTTCGCCGACTCGACGGTGGAAGGCCCGTCGCTCCCGTCGGTCGTCGCGGTCGCGTCGGGCGCGGCGGTATCGGTCGCGGGGTCGGTCCCGCCGCCGGAACAGCCCGCCAGGACGACGAGAACGGCCAGGAGGAGGGCGACGAGCGCGCGCTGTGGGTTCGACATTCGGGAAAGTTACCGCCGGCTGACAGCATAAAGCCTCCGGTTCGCCGACAGGTTCGTCGCCGCGGCGTCGCGTCGGCGCTCACCGCGGCCGACCGGCGGCGCACCCCGACGCCGGCACTCGGTACCGGGCGACCCGGCCAGGGACAAAAGATAAATCCGCCCGCGCCTTACGGTCGCCGACCAGAATGGAAGAGAGCGTTTCGGGCTTCAAGCTCCGCGGCACGTGGGGCGACATCGTCGAACACGGCGAGCGCATCACCGAGGCACTCCGCGAGGCCGACGCGTCCGGCGACGCCTACGAGGAGTGGGACGAGTGGCGGCCAAAGCACCACGAGCGGCTCGGCGAGGACGTCTCGGAGAAGACCGCCGAGCAGGCCTCGGTCGGCGAGGGCGAGGGCGAGAAGAAGGGCAAGGCGCCCGACGACGACCTCAAGACCGCGGGCGAGAAGATCAGCGAGTCCTACGAGAAGCTGGAGGACGAGAAGACCGACGAGGCGGTCGACAAGTGGCAGGACTCGGTGAGCTACGTCGCCCGCGCGGCCGACTCCGCGAGCCGGAAGGCGCTCCGGAAGGTCGAGGACACCGTCTACCAGAAGGTGATGACCCGGCTGGCGCCCTACTACTTCGACAACGACCTCATCAGCGCCAACGTCCAGCAGGTCGGTCGAGGCGACGGCGAGGAGGAGTTCGTCTTCGAGGTCAACATCAACGACGACGACCTCAAGGAGCAGGTCAGCGAGCGGCTGGCCGAGTACGAGGACGAGGTCACCCGCTGGCACGTCGCCACCGAGAAGCGCACCGACACCGCGGAGGCCGCCGAGGGCGTCGAGCCGCCCCGCGAACCCGAGGAGCCCCACTCGAAGACGACCTGAGCGCGGGGACGACCCGCGAACCGGCCCGGTTCGTCCTCCGCGACCCCGCTCGATCCGTGCCCCGCGAGGTGACGATACCGGGAATCGACGACCTCGAAGCCGGTACACTATTCTACCGTCGGTAACACGTTCACCCATATGGTTGGGAGTGGCGTCGTGACGTTGGTGATCGCAGCCGTCGCCAGCCTCTTCATGGCGTGGGCCATCGGCGCGGGGTCGTCGGGGTCGACCCCGTTCGCGCCCGCGGTCGGCGCGAACGCCATCTCGGTGATGCGCGCCGGGTTCTTCGTCGGCCTACTGGGATTTCTCGGCGCGGTGCTCCAGGGCGCGAACGTCTCGGAGGCGGTCGGTACCGCGCTCATCGACGGGGTCGAGCTGACCGCGATCGCGGCCACGACCGGACTGCTCGTCGCGGCCGTGCTGGTCGCGATCGGCGTGTTCACCGGCTACCCCATCGCCACCGCGTTCACCGTGACCGGCGCCATCGTCGGCGTCGGCCTGGCGATGGGCGGCGACCCGGCGTGGGCGAAGTACCGCCAGATCGCGTCGCTGTGGGTGCTGACGCCGTTCGTCGGCAGCTCCATCGCCTACACCACCGCGAGGCTGCTGCGCTCCGAGCGGACCTCCGAGAAGGTGGTCAACCCGGTGCTGGCCGGGCTGGTCGGGCTCATCCTGGCCAACATCAAGTTCGTCGCGCTCGGGCCGCCCGACGTCAGCCAGTCGGTCGCCGAGACCGCCGCGGCGGCGCTGTCGCTGCCCTCGATCGCGGGGGTCGAGACCGGTCGCGTCGCCGTCTCGCTCGCCATCGCGGTCGCCCTCGCCGGTCTGCTGGCGTGGGACGTCCACCGCGACCTGGAGGCGGGCCAGCGCCACTTCCTGCTCGCGCTCGGGAGCCTGGTCGCGTTCTCGGCCGGCGGGTCGCAGGTCGGGCTGGCCATCGGCCCGCTGGTCCCGCTGCTCGACCCGTTCGACATCCCGCTGGTGCCGGTGCTGGTCGGCGGCGGCCTCGGCCTGCTCGCCGGGTCGTGGACCGGCGCGCCCCGGATGATCAAGGCGCTGGCGCAGGACTACTCGGCGCTGGGCCCGCGCCGGTCGATCGCGGCGCTCATCCCGTCGTTCGCCATCGCGCAGGTCGCGGTGTTCTTCGGCATCCCGGTGTCGTTCAACGAGATCATCGTCAGCGCCATCGTCGGCAGCGGCTACGCCGCCGGCGAGGGCGGCGTGAGCCGCGAGAAGATGGGGTACACGGTGCTGGCGTGGATCGGGTCGCTCGTGCTGGCGACCGGCGTGGCGTACGGGGCGTTCACGCTCATCGAGTCGCTGTAGTCCGAGTCGGGGTCCGACGGAGAAGGAGGCAGAAGGTGACGTCCGACTGCGAGGGCCGAGTGGGGCCGGCCGTCAGTCGGACTCGGTCTCGACGCCCTCGCCGACCTCGACGCCGCCCTCGGTCGCGTCCTCGGCCTCGGCGCGCTCCTGCTCGTCGAGCTTGGTCACGCGGGCCTTCATGATGCGGGTGTTCTCGACCTGTTCGACGTGGAGCCGCACCCCGTCGTAGGTGATGGTCTCGCCCTCCTCGACCAGCCGGCCCGCGCGGTTGAAGATGAAGCCCGCGATGGTCTCGAACTCCTCGCCCTCGGGGAGGTCGATGTCGAGCGCCTCGTTGACCTCGTCGATGTTGAGCTCGCCCCGGACGATGATGGTCTCGTCGTCGACGTACTCGATGGGCTCTTCCTCCTCGCCCTCGAGGATGTCGCCGACGATCTCCTCGACCATGTCCTCCATCGTCACGAGCCCCTCGGTGGTGCCGAACTCGTCGATGACGATGACCATCTGCATCCGGTTCTCGCGCATCTCGGTCAGCAGCTCGTCGACGTTCTTGCTCTCGGGGACGTGGAGGGTCGGCTGGATGACGTCCTCGAGTTCGAGGTCGTTGTGCTCGCCGTAGGTGTGCTCGCGGACCAGGTCGCGGATGTGGATGACGCCGATGACGTTGTCGAGGCTCCCCTCGTAGACGGGGACCCGCTCGTGGCCGCTCTGGACCAGCGTCTCGATGGCCTCCTCGACGTCCGCGGTCTTGGGCACCGCCGTCATGTCGAGCCGCGGGGTCATCACCTCCTTGGCGATGGTGTTGTTGAACCGGAAGATGCGCTGGAGCATCTCGCGCTCGTCCTCCTCGATGACGCCCTCGCGCTCGCCGGTCTCGATCATGTCCTGGATCTCGTCGCGGGTCACGTACGACGTCTCGATGGCCGACCGCCCGCCGGTGACCTTGTTGACCAGCCGGGTCAGGTAGTCGAACGTGACGACGAGCGGGAGCAGGGCGTACTCGGAGTACTTCAGGGGCCTGGCGATGCGGAGCGCCCACGACTCGGTGTTCTCGACCGCGTAGGACTTGGGGGCGCTCTCGCCGAACAGCAGGACGAGCGCCGTGATGCCGAAGGTGGCGACCGCGACCGCCTCGCCCTGGCCGAGGTGCATCGCGAGCACGCCGGTCGCGATCGAGGACATCGCGATGTTGACGATGTTGTTACCGACCAGGATCGTCACCAGCAGGCGGTGTGGATCGGACTTGAGCTCGGCGACCGCTTCGGCGCCCGGCACGCCGTCCTCCAGAAGGGCGTCGACGCGGTGCTTCGCGAGCGAGAACATCGCGATCTCCGACGACGAGAAGAACCCGGACAGCGCGATGAGCACGACGATGGCCGCGGCTCCTATCAGCGTGATCTGCCACTCGGTGAGCGTGACACCGAACACCTGCGCCATCGGGGCGGCACCGAGCGACGTGGCCGCGGGTAACGGGAGTGACACCATTCAACAACCCATCTTGAGGGTCGGCGGGATTAACTCTTTATTCTTTTCCCTCGACGTGACGCCGCGTTGACTTCGGGCGCGGCTGCCGCGAGCGAAGACCTTACGGCGCTTTCGCGCCAATACGCGCCCATGAGCCAGTCAGCGACCGGCGGACCTGCCATCACGCTGTACCGCCTGCAGGCGTGCCCGTACTGCGAGCGCGTCGTCCGGGCGCTGCAGGACCACGACCTCGACTACGCGTCGCGGTTCGTCGAGCCGATGCACAGCGACCGGGACGTCGTCAAGCGCATCTCGGGCAAGCGGACCGTCCCGGCCATCGTCGACGAGAACACCGGCGTCACGATGAGCGAGAGCGCAAACATCGTCGACTACATCGAGAGGACCTACGGCGACGAGGCCCGGGCCGACGGCGGCCGACCCGCCGGCGAGGGAGGGGAGCGCTGATGCCGGACTTCGACGTCGTCGAGCTCCCCGAGACCGACCACGTCGCCGAGGGCGACACCGCGCCGGACTTCACCCGACCGCTGGTCAACGAGGAGTACTGGGAGGACGCGAGCCTCTCGGAGCTGACCGACGAGGGGCCGGTGCTGCTGGTGTTCTACCCGATGGACGGCGCGTTCCCGGCGACGTACATCTGGAACGAGATCCGGGACCGGGCGTGGGGTGGCGACGGGTCGGACCTCACGGTCGTCGGCCTCTCCATCTCGGACCCGTACGCCCACAAGCAGCTCGTCGAGGAGCGCGGGATGGACTACCGGCTGTTCTCGGACCCGCAGAACGGCGTCGCCGAGGAGTACGGCATCGTCAACGACCTCGACGGGATGGCGGGCGTGAGCGAGCCCCGGCCCGCGGTGTTCCTCCTCGACGGGGACCGCACGGTCGAGTACGCCTGGGTCGCCGCGGAGTGGCCCGAGTTCCCGGACTACGACGAGGTCGAGCGGGCCCTCGAATCGGCGTAGTCGACCGACGCGCATTTCTCTCCGAGGCGCGAACGACCGACCGATGACCCGGGAGGACATCGAGCGCGCCGCGGCCGCGATCCGCGACGGCGACCTCGCGGTTTACCCCACCGAGACGGTGTACGGCCTGGGCGCCGACGCGCTGGACGAGGACGCGGTCGAGCGAGTGTTCGAGGCGAAGGACCGACCCCGCGACAAGCCGGTGTCGCTGGCCGTCCCGGACGTCGACGCCGCGCTGGAGTACGTCCGGGCCGCCGAGCGCGAGCGGCGGTTCATGCGGGAGTTCCTGCCCGGCCCGGTGACCGTGCTCTGCGAGAAGCGCGAGGCGGTGCCCGACGCGCTGACCGGGGGCCGCGAACGGGTGGGCGTCCGCGTCCCCGACCACGAGGTGGCGCTGGACCTGCTCCGGGAGGTCGCGCCGGTCACGGCTACGAGCGCGAACGTGAGCGGGCGGCCGAGCGCGACCCGGGTCGCCGACCTCGACGACGAGATCCGGGACGCCGCCGCGGTCGTGCTCGACGGGGGCGAGACCGGCGGCACCGGCAGCACCGTGGTGAACGTCGCGACCGGCGAGATCCACCGCCGGGGACCGAACGCCGACGCGGTCGCGGCCTGGCTGGGCGAGTGATCGACCGGACCGATCGGAGTGACCGGCCGGACCGATCCAGACGCCCGACCGGTCGAGACGGCGGTCCGGCGCCGCAAAGCAGCCGACCCGTGCCGCGGGACGGTCGACCGACCGCCGGTTCCGCCCGGTCACCGGAGCGGGTCGGCGCTCCGAGTCGCGGGACCGACGGACGCCGACCGCGTGTAAGCGGTGGTTACCACCATTCTGACATCAGCTGACGGGGCGGCGGCGCGGCGACCGCGCCGAATCAGGCGGGTCGTAACAAAGGACTGGAAGCGTTAAGGTGTCGGTAGGGACGACCAATGGCAACCACCACGAAGAACACGAACGCGGAGCTCCTGTACCGGGTGAAGCACGACCGGGACCGCGACGGACCGCTGAGCGACGCCGTCGTCGAGGCGCTCGCCGCGGTCGAGGGCGTCGAGCCGGAGAACCTCGACGTCCGGCTGTACGACAGCGTCGACGGCGACGCGCTCGACCGCCTCTACGAGGTCACCGCCGAGCGCGGCGAGCGGCTCCGCGTCGCGTTCACCATCGCCGACTACGAGGTGACGGTCCACGACGACGGCCGGCTCGCGGTCCGGGAGCGGACCGGCGGCCCGACGCCGGACGGTCGGTGACTCGCGTCACAGCCCGAGCAGCGACTTGAGCGAGCGCGTCCGGACCCCGCACTCCGCGCGGTACTCGCAGGCGTCGCACTTCGCGTCGCCCCGGAGCCGCGGCGGCGGGCCGTCCAGCGACCGGACCGCCTCGACGGCCGCCCGGTAGGCGGCCTTCCGGCGCGTCGTCAGTTCGATCTCACGGATCACCCCGTGGCCGGGGTACTCGACGAAGGCCCGATCGACCGACCGCTCGGCCTCCCACGACAGCGCCTTGGCGGCCGCGACGGTCCGCACCGTCTGGGGCTCCCAGACGCCCTCCGCGGGCGGGTCGCCCGCGAAGACCATCGCCGGTACGCGACCGGCCGCGTCGAGCGCGAGCACCTTGTGGACGACGCCCCGGCACTCCCGGCCCTCGGCCAGTCGCTCGCGCTCGTCCGGGTCCCGGATCGCTGGCCACGCCGGCTCGAACCGCCGCCGGGCGCGGTCGAGGTTCGCCCGGAACTCGGCCGGCCCGACCGCCAGCGGGAGGTCGGCGAGTCGCTCGTCGGGACCGTCGAGCAGGTCGCCGTACCGGAAGGCGAGGTCGCGGCGCTCGGCCACCCACTCGGGCACGTCGACCTCGTCGCGCCGCCGGTAGTAGAGCTTCCGCGGGCAGTACGTCGCGGTCTCGAGTTCGCCGAAGGGAATTTTCGACACGGGAGGGGTTCGTCCCGTTCTCCGGTATAAAGGTCAGCAACGGGAGTGCCGACAGTAGCGTCATCCAGAACAAGCATCCGCGCGAGCGAGGACGAGCGAGCGGCCTTTTTTGGTCCAGATTTTTTCGAGGAGGGTACCCGCAGCGCCGAAGGCGCGAGGACACCCGACGAAGAAAAAAGGTGGTCTAGAATGAAACGTTCGTCTCCATCCCCTCGGTCGCGTCGTCGAGGCCGTCCTCCTGGACGCCCTCGGTCATCCGGTCGGAGAGCTCGCGGTCCTGGAGCACGTTCTCGAACTCGTTGCGGAACTGGTCGTTGACGGTGCGGCGCTGGCGCTGGGCCTCGATGACCCGGCAGTAGCGCCGCACCGTCGACTCGCTCACGCCGAGCTCCTCGGCGCACTCGCTCGCGGTGGCGTCGTCGTCGAGCAGGTCGCGGAGGTCGTCCATGTCGAACGGCGCGTCCTCGTCGGCGTCGCGGACGAGATGCAGGTCGATGCGGGCGCGCGAGACGGTCTTGCCGAGCGACGCGTCGCCGAGCTCCCGGGCGATCTCGGCGTCCGAGTCGCCGGCGTAGTAGCCCCGGACGACGGTCACGAGCTCCTCGTCCGAGAGCGAGGTGCCGAAGTCGTAGCGGTCGCGCATGCGCGTGACAATCTCCTGGAGGCGCTCCTCGACCGCCGTCTCCGAACTCAGCGAACCGTGAGTCTCCTCCTGGCGTTCGGTGACGGTCGATTCGTCGGTGACATCCATGAAGATGTCACGGAGTTCCTCGGTCTTCTCGTCCATTATCCTATGATGTGGGTGCCTCGTGACCCCGGTATATAAAGTTGGCGGCAGTCGGGGCGAGGCGCGAGCGTCGTCAACCGAACCTTTCATCCCGGTTGACGGACCAGGGGCGAGTATGAGTACCGACACCGCGTCAGTCGAACTGGTCGGCGAGGAGACCGCGGAGAACGTCGCGCGCGCGGCGCTGCTCGCCGCGCTGACCGGCGCGTTCGCCTACGTCTCGTTCCCGAACCCCGTCTCGCCCGTCGACATCAGCCTGCAGGTACTGGGAGTCTTCCTGGCGGGCATCCTGCTCGGGCCCGTCTGGGGCGGGCTCTCGATGGCGTTCTACCTGCTGGCCGGCGCCGTCGGCGCGCCCGTGTTCCTGGGCGGATCGAGCGGGCTGGGCGCGCTATTCGGCCAGAGCGGCGGCTACCTCTGGTCGTACCCGGTCGCGGCGTTCGCCATCGGCGCCATCGTCCACGGCGGCCTGCAGATCCGGGACCCCGCCGAGCGGAGCCTCGTCCGGCTCGTCGGCGCGATGGTCGTCGGGACCGCGATCATCTACGCCTTCGGCGTGGTGGGGCTCGCGCTGGTGCTCGACATGACCCTGCGGGCGGCGTTCGTCGCCGGCGCGGCCGCGTTCATCCCGGCCGAGGCGTTCAAGATCGCGGCCGCGGTCGGCGTGGTCCGGAGCGACCAGATCGCCGCCGCATAGCGGTTTCGGACACTCCGAGATGATAGAGACGCGCAATCTCGTCCACCGGTACGGCGACGACGGCCCGGCCGCGGTCGACGGCGTCTCGCTGTCGATCGACGACGGCGAGTTCGTGCTGCTGGCCGGCCCCAACGGGTCGGGCAAGTCCACGCTGGTGCGACACTTCAACGGCCTGCTCGAACCCGACGAGGGCGCGGTGCTGGTCGACGGCGCGCCGGTCGACGAGAACCTCGTGGCCGCCCGGACGAAGGTCGGGATGGTGTTCCAGCAGCCCCGCGACGGCTTCGTCGCGGCCACGGTCGGCGCCGACGTCGCCTTCGGCCCCGAGAACCTGGGGCTGTCCCGCGAGGAGATCGACCGCCGGGTCGACGCCGCGCTGGCCGCCGTCAACATGACCGGCCGCCGCGAGGAGCGCATCGACGAGCTCTCGGGCGGCGAGCGCGAGCGGGTGGCCGTCGCCGGCGCACTGGCGATGGAGCCCGACCACCTCGTGCTCGACGAGCCGTTCACGGGGCTCGACGCGCCCGCGCGCGAGTCGGTGGTCGACCAGCTCCGGGCGTTGAAGGAGGCGGGCACGGGCGTCGTCCTCGTGACTCACGACCTCCGGGACGCCGTCGACCTCGCCGACCGGGTCGTCGCGCTCGCCGACGGGCGGGTGGCCGCCGACGGCGCGCCCGACGAGGTGCGCGACCGACTGCCCGACCTCGGGATACGGGTGCCGCCGCGGCGGGAGCCCCGACGACCGTGACCCTCACCTACCGGCCCGGCGACTCGGTCGCCCACCGGCTCGACCCCCGGACCAAGCTGGGCTTCCAGGTCGCGTTCGCGGCCGCGGCGTTCGCCCACACCACGCCGGCGGGGCTGGCGGCGCTGACGGCGGTCGCGGCGGGCGTCCTCCGGGGCTCGGACCTGTCGGCCCGCCGGGCGCTCGCAGAGTACCGGTTCGCCTTCCCGTTCCTGGTCGGCGGCCCGGTGCTCTCCGCGCTGACGCTCGGCCCGCCGTGGGTCCGGTGGGAGCCGGGGTTCGACACCGCGCTCGCCAGCTACCGGGTCGTCCTGGTCCTGCTCGTGAGCGCGGCGTACCTCCGGACGACCCCCGTCCGGGACTCCCGGGCCGCCATCCAGCACCTCGTGCCGGGGAGGGCCGGACGGCTGCTCGGCACCGGCGTCGGCTTCGTCTTCCGGTTCCTGCCGGTCCTCCAGGCCGACCTCCGGCGGATCCGCGACGCCTCGGCCGCCCGGCTCGGCGACCGGCGGGGGCCGGTCGACCGGATGCGGCTGGTCGGGGTCGCGGGGCTGGCGCGGTCGCTCTCGCGGGCCGACCGGTTCGCGCTGGCGCTCCGGGCCCGGTGTTTCTCGTGGAACCCGACCCTGCCGCCGCTGTCGTTCTCGCGGGCCGACGTCCCGGCGCTGGCGGCCGGCCTCGCGCTGCTGGCGTGGGCGGTCGTGTGAACGCGGCGGGCGGGAACGAGCGCCGGGACGTAGTTCCGAAGGATACGGACGGGTTGCGAACTCAACCAAGTCCGCGCACCGCGACACCGTCATGCGAATCATTCCGCACATCGCGGTAGCGATTCGCATGGGTATCGTCCGGGGAACCGAACTGGCACTCGTCGGCGCGGTCGTCGCCGAGGCGGCGCGGCTGAAGCGTCGAGAACTATAAACTCCGCATCCGTTTTCTCGCGGGGGGACGGCCTGAGTCGGTAAAACTTAAGCGAATCGTGTCCCCCGTGTAGAACATGGCAAGACTCGCGCTGGCGCAGGCGGGGGCCGAGACGACCCGGCCGACGTTCTGGCAGATCGGCCACCTCGGCGAGGCCGTCTTCTACTACCTCTCGGCGGTGGCGATCGTCATCTTCCTGTTCGGGCTCTACGACCGGTTCGCCACGTACGCGGAGGGGACCGAGTCGTGGTTCGACCGCCTCGACGACCTGCCGGGCCGGGTGCTCGAAGCGACGAAGATCGTCTTCTCGAACCAGAAGCAGTTCGACCGGGACCTCTACGCGGGCCTGATGCACGCGTTCATCTTCTGGGGCTTCCTGACCCTGCTCATCGGGACGACCATCCTGGCCATCGACATGGACATCTGGACGAAGGCGCTGGGCCAGGAGTCGTTCTTCGAGGGGGCGTTCTACCTCTCGTACTCGCTGGTGATGGACGCGATGGGGCTGCTGTTCGTGGTCGGGGTCGGGATGGCCATCTACCGGCGCTACTGGGTCCAGAACCGCCGGCTGTGGGGCCGCCACACCTCGGCCGAGGACGACCTGTTCGTCTGGTCGCTGTTCCTGCTGGGCGTCGGGGGCTACCTCACCGAGGGCGTCCGCATCCTCGGGACGAGCGCGACGCGCGACGTCTCGTTCGAGACGGTCAGCTTCGTCGGCTGGTTCGTCTACGACGTGCTGCGGGTCGCCGGGGTCACCCCGGAGATGGCGACCGCGGCCTACCCCGTCGTCTGGTGGTCCCACGCCATCCTGGCGCTGGCGTTCGTCGCCTCGGTGCCGTACGCCAAGCCGTTCCACATGATCTCCTCGTTCGCAAACGTCGTCACCCGCGACGAGAAGGCGGGCAAGCGCCTGCCGGGCGTGCCGGACGACGCCAGCCCCGAGGAGATCGGCCACGGCTCCATCGAAGACTTCTCGTGGAAGGAGCTGCTCGACCACGACGCCTGCACCAAGTGCGGCCGGTGCTCGTCGGTGTGCCCGGCGAAGGCCTCCGACCGGCCGCTCGACCCGCGGAACGTCATCCTCGACCTGAAGCGGTACCGCGAGGACCGCGACGCCGGCCGGGTCGAGGACATCCCCATCATCACCGACACCACGACCGACCAGACGTACTCGCCGGAGGGCGTCACTGAGGCGGTGGCCGACGGGGGCGCCGCGACCGCCGACTCGGTCATCGCCAGCGAGACGATGGAGGCCTGCATGTCCTGCATGGCCTGCATGGACGCCTGCCCGGTCGAGATCGAGCACGTCGAGCAGTTCACCCAGATGAACCGCCGGCTGACCGAGTCGGGCCAGATGGACCCGAACGTCCAGGACACGATGATGAACGTGTTCCAGAACGGCAACACGTTCGGCGAGCCCCAGCGCAAGCGCCCCGAGTGGGCCGACGACCTCGACTTCGAGATCCCGGACGCCCGCGACGAGCCGGTCGAGTACCTCTGGTACGTCGGCGACTACCCCAGCTTCGACGAGCGCAACCGGAAGGTCGCCCGGTCGCTGGCGACCATCCTGGAGGAGTCGGGCGTCGACTACGGCATCCTCTACGAGGACGAGCAGGCCGACGGCAACGACGTCCGCCGGGTCGGCGAGGAGGGCCTCTACGAGATGCTGGTCGAGGACAACGCCGCGGCCATCCAGGACTGCGAGTACGACAGGATTGTCTGCACCGACCCCCACAGCTACAACACGTTCAAGAACGAGTATCCGGAGTTCGACGCCTGCGAGTGGACCGAGGACGACGTGTTCCACTACACCCAGGTCGTCGAGGAGCTGTACGACGAGCTCGGCCTCGCGGGCGACGAGCTCGACTACACCGTCACCTACCACGACCCCTGTCACCTGGGCCGGTACAACGACGAGTACGAGGCGCCCCGCGACATCGTCCGCGCAACGGGCTGCGAGCTCGACGAGATGCCCCGCAACCGCAGCAACTCCTTCTGCTGCGGCGGTGGCGGCGGCGGCCTCTGGATGGACTTCGAGGAAAACCCCAAGCCCAGCGAGGAGCGCCTGCGGGAGGCCCTCGAGGACACCGACGCCGGCAGCGCGGTCGAGAAGTTCGTCGTCGCCTGCCCGATGTGCATGACGATGTACGAGGACGGCCGCAAGACCGGCGGCTACGAGGACGACATCGAGATCGTGGACGTCTCGGAGCTGCTGGTCGAGGCCATCGGCGCGAAGGAGCGCGTCGAGGTCGCGGCGGACTGAACTCGCGCTCGGTTCTCGTTCTTCCGCCGGTGTGGAAATCGTAGCAGTGGCTTCCGGAGCAGACGTTCTCGAAAAGGCTGCCGCACCCATCGCGGCAGAGTTGCGCTCGCGTGACGTTCATTGCATGGCACGCGATGAGGTCGGCACGCGAGCGCAACCGAGGGTACGCACCGCGGCTTGTTAGGTCTGACGCATACCAGTTCGCGGAGAAACGCGTCGCGATAGGGCGTCGAGTTGTTCCGCGCAGGACGGTGCGCCGGCGGGCTCAGAGGAAGCCGAGGAAGCCGAGTTCGACCGCGTACAGCGCGGCGGCGGCGAGCCAGGTCTGGAAGACGAGGGTGCCCAGCGCCGAGAGGACGACGAACTCCCAGTCGTTCATCTCGGCGAAGCCGGCGGGCACCGTGAGCATCCCGCGGGTGAACAGCAGCGCGTTGCTCACCGGGACGACGACGCGACCCCACCGCTGGAACCACCCGTCGAAGCGGTCGAGCTGGGACTCGTCGATGCGGAACCACCGCTTCTCGAGCAGGTACTCCCGGCCGCCGCGCTTGGCCAGCAGGAACAGCGCGTACTGGCCGATGGTCGCGCCGACCACCGCGACGCCGATGACCGCCGCGATGGAGGCGTAGTCGGTCGCCGACTCCGCGAGCAGCGTGACGCCCAGCGGGACGAGGCTCTCGCTCGGGGCGAAGTACAGCAGCATCGCGCCCTCCAGGATCAGGATGAGAAAGAGCGCGAGCAGGCCGTACTGGTCGAGCCACTGCTTCGCGAGCTCCTTGTTGCCGACGAAGAACAGGGCGACGCCGACCACCGCCGCGAGGACGACGCCGACGACCAGCAGCAGGAGCCCGTTATCGGCGAAGAACCGCCTGACCGAACCGGGTTCGGTCGCGTTCGACAGCAGGACCCCGCCCACGAACGGGAGGCACGCGAGCACGACTGCTCCGAAGGCTATCGGCGCGTCGGCGACGAGGGCGAACGGGGACAGCATTCGTGACTGTCGTATCGACAGGGGTGATTAAAGGCGTTGTGACCCCGATTGTGCGATGCGTTTGCACGGAGTTGTCCCGGACGAGTCGATGGTAGTGGAATCGACAGTAGCGGCGAGGTAACAGCGAAAACGGTGTGGAAAGCCCCGCCCGAAGGTTCGCGAATCCGAGCTTTCGCCGGTGGAAGTTCCGCGAGCGACGCGGTTTTGGCGCCTGCGCCGCAACACCCGGGCATGAACCTCACCGACCGGCCCCGCCGGCTCCGGCGGGACGGCATCCGCGGGATGGTCAGCGAGACCGACGTCGACGCCTCGGACCTGATCGCGCCCGTCTTCGTGGACGCGACGACCGACGAGCGGGTCCCCATCGAGTCGATGCCCGGCCACGACCGCGTCCCGGTCGAGGAGAGCGTCGACCGGGTCGAGGAGGTGCGTGAGACCGGCGTCGAGGCGGTCATGGTCTTCGGCATCCCCGAGTCGAAGGACGAGCGCGGGACCCGGGCGTGGGCCGAGGACGGCGTGGTGCAGGAGGCCGTCCGCCGGATTACGAGCGAGACCGACGCCTACGTCATCACGGACGTCTGCCTCTGCGAGTACACGAGCCACGGCCACTGCGGGGTGTTGGAGGAGGGGGCCGGTCCAGACGCGGATCCCCGCCTCACCGTCCGAAACGACGAGACGCTCGACCTGCTGGCCCGGACCGCGGTCTCCCACGCCGAGGCCGGGGCCGACATGGTCGCGCCCTCGGCGGCGATGGACGGGATGGTCGCCGCCTTGCGGGAGGGCCTCGACGACGCGGGCTACGCGGACGTGCCGATCATGAGCTACGCCGCCAAGTACGAGTCGGCGTTCTACGGCCCGTTCCGGGACGCCGCCGACGGCGCGCCCGCGTTCGGCGACCGGCGCCACTACCAGATGGACCCAGCCAACCGCCGGGAGGCGCTGCGGGAGGTCCGACTGGACGTCGAGCAGGGCGCCGACGTGCTGATGGTCAAGCCCGCGCTGCCGTACCTCGACGTGGTCCGGGACGTCCGCGAGGAGTTCGACCACCCCGTGGCGGCGTACAACGTCTCCGGGGAGTACGCGATGCTCCACGCCGCGGCCGAGAACGGGTGGTTAGACCTGGAGGAGGTGGCGCTGGAGTCGCTGGTGTCGATGAAGCGCGCCGGCGCCGACCTCATCCTGACGTACTTCGCCGAGGACGTGGCCGACGCGCTGTGAAGGACAGGAACTGTTCGCTCACTCCGGTCCCGCGGTCATCTCGGTGAGTTCGGCGCCGCAGTCCGCACACGAGAGGACGTAGGTTTCGCCGCCGTCGCGTACCTCGTAGTCGCGGTCGGTCTCCTCGCCGCACTCCGGACACTGCTCCTCGATAATCGCGCCGTCGGCGGCCTTGGGCGCACCGACCGCGACGACCCGAGCCGGCTCGTCGCCGGCCGCGATCGCGCGCTGGCGGGCCTCGGGCGGGACGAAGAACGCCTCGCCCGATTCGACCCGGTAGTCGCCGTCGGGCGTCTCGACGCGGAGCTCGCCCGCGACGACGTACAGCAGCTCCTCGTGGTCGGGGTGGCGGTGCTCGCCCCACGGCAACTGCTGGCCAGGGTCGGCGACGTACACGTTGAACCCGAACTCGGTGGCCCCGACCGCCTCGTCGACCTCCTTCTTGTGCCGGGTGTGGTTCGGGGCGTCGGGCAGGTCGTCGACCGCGACCTTGCGGAACTCGCCGTCGGTCATGTGCCCCGATAGGACGCCGACCGCGAAAAGGGTCCGCCTCCGAGACCGGGACAGTCGTTCGGACGCCCGTGGCGGAAGCGACACTCGGGGGACGCCTCCAGTAGGATGTCGGTTCGAGACACTGGAATTAAGACGCGGGTCTCACAGTATCTACCGCTGACGGCACCCTTAATGCCGGCTCACCGCTGGTCAAGGTTGTAATGGGCGATTCACGTGAAGAGCGGGTCGTTCGGTTGCTCGCGGACGCGCGCAATCGGGAGGTCCTCTCCGTTCTGAACGACGCCGACGAGCCGTTACACATAGACGAACTGGCGTCTCGGCTCGTGAAACGAGACAGTTGCGTCCTCAGTACGTCAGCGTACGAGGACGAGTACGACCGAGTTCGCATCGCGTTGCACCACAACCACCTTCCGAAGCTCGCCGAGGAAGGACTGGTCGAGTACGACGCGGGGGAGAACGTCGTCGCCCAGCGGGACCACCAGGCGTCCGACCCGGATTGGACCGACGTGGAACTGATCGACGAACTGCTGGCAGACCTCCGGGGTGGAGACGGACCGGACGAGGACGCGATCGGCGTGATCGAGCGTCGCGAGACCGTGATCGAGTACGGCCGACAGCTCGTCGACGAGGCCGACGAGGAACTGTTCTGCATGTACGTCAATGACGACGTCCTCGAGGAGGAGTGTCTCCGCCGCGTCGAGACCGCCATCGCCCGAGGCGTCGACGCCTACGTCGGTTCGCAGAACGCGAACGTCCGCGATCTCGTCCGTCGTCAGCTACCGGAGGCCACCCTGTGGGAGCCCCAGTTGGACCTGATGAACTCCCCGTCGGGCTATCCGAGAGTCGGGTGGCTGCTCTTCGCGGACCGCGAGAAGCTCATGCTCGCGCTTCTCGACGAATCCGCAGGCGACGAGGAGTACCGGATGACGGCCATGATCGGCGAGGGCGCGACGAATCCGCTCGTGGTCCTGGTGCGTGAGCTGCTAGGTCCGCGGCTCGACCATCTCGATTACCAGAGCGAGGACTTCAGGGGGAAACTCCCCTTCTGACCATGACTGGCAACCCACACTCCGAGGACAGAGACGACACCGACCGACAGGAGCGATCGTCGAGGGGAACCTACGAGATCAGTGCCGGCGAGTCGCCCAGCGAGGCCGTGGTCAGAGCCGTCGCGGCGCGGACGGACACGGCCCCTGTGGACCTCGACCCGCTCTACGACATCGTCGATCCCGACCACCTGGACGCGATGTGCGGGACCGATGACGGTGCCGACCGAGTCGAAAGTTCGGTGACGTTCACGTTCCACGGCTGTCAGGTATCAGTGACGCGGAAGGAAGTCTCGGTTCTCGAAACCGACAGAGACGGCAGATAGACGTATTCTTCTCGGTCCGTTCGGCGCGAGCGGCGGGATTGCGAATCGTCGAAGGAGTCGCGACGGTCGCGCGCACACCGCGTCTCTCGGATCCCCGACACCGACTGCGCCGATGAACGGACGTTCGAAATACGACCCACGACCGCCCGGTTTCTGGACGGAATACAACCTTATATCGCTATTATCCGATTGTAAATCGGACGAGCGTCTATTCAACCCCTTCTATTTTCGAATACGTCAACGCTTAGGCTTATGTACGACGTCATCGTGACAGTATACCGTGAGCGAACACACGAACCGAGAAGAATTCGAGATATTCCTGAACAGTCGTCCAGACGACCTCGTCGAACTCCCGACGGAGGGCGAGCGATGCTAGACGTCGCCCTGCAGGTCGACCCGAGTTCGATCGCCAGCGGGGTCAACAACGTCTGGGTGCTGACCGTGACCTTCCTCATCTTCTTCATGCACGCGGGCTTCGCGATGCTGGAGGCGGGGCAGGTCCGGTCGAAGAACGTCGCCAACCAGCTGACCAAGAACATGCTGACCTGGAGCGTGGGCGTCGTGGTCTACTTCCTGGTCGGCGCGGGCGTCTCGTCGATCGTCGGCGGGGCGGCCGACCCGTTCGCCTACGTCAACGGCGGGTCGGACTCCTGGATCGGCTGGCTGTTCGGCGCGGTGTTCGCCATGACCGCCGCGACCATCGTCTCGGGCGCGGTGGCGGGCCGGGCGAAGCTCCGGGCGTACGTGACCTACACCGTCCTGCTGTCGGCGGTCATCTACCCGGTCGTCGTCGGCTTCACCTGGGCCGGCGGCTTCCTCACCGAGGTCGGGCCGGGCTTCCAGGACTTCGCGGGCGGCATGATCGTCCACGGCATGGGCGGCATCGCCGGGCTCACCGCGGCCTGGATCCTCGGCCCGCGGATGGACCGCTACAACGACGACGGCTCGGTCAACGTCATCCCCGGCCACTCGGTGACGTTCGCCGTCCTCGGGACGCTCATCCTCTGCTTCGGCTGGTACGGCTTCAACGTCGGCACGGCCGCGAGCGTCTTCGTGGTCGAGAACGGCAGCCTCGCGCTCGGCGCGTTCGCCGACACGGTCGGCCGGGTCGCGCTGACCACCACGCTCGGGATGGCCGCGGGCGCCATCGGCGCCGGCACCCTCTCGCTGGTCAAGACGAGGAAGGTCGACACCCTCTACGTCGCCAACGGGATGCTGGCCGGGCTGGTCGGCATCACCAGCAACACCAACGGCATCACGTGGGTCGGCGCGCTGGCCATCGGCCTCATCGCGGGCGGCCAGCTCCCGGTCGTCTTCGAGTTCGTCGAGAAGCGGCTCAGGATCGACGACGTCTGCGCGGTGTTCCCGGTCCACGGCTCGGCGGGCGTGCTCGGGGCGCTGCTGTTCCCGTTCTTCGCCGTGCCGGGCTACGAGGTCAGCTTCGCGGCCCAGGCGATGGGCGTCGCCGTCATCGCCACCTGGACCGTGGCCGCGACCGCCCTGGTCTTCGGCGTCCTGAAGGCGCTCGGCCAGGCCAGGGTCAGCGAGGAGCACGAGCGCGAGGGGCTCGACATCGCCGAGCACGGCGTCGACACCTACCCCGAGTTCGGCCGCCCCGACGTCTCGGAGGGCAGCGCGGTCCGGACCGACGGCGGTGAGCGAACTCCGAGTTCGCGAGCCTCGTCGGGGCTTCGCTCCGACGGCGCTGGCGACCTGCCGAACGCCGGCCGGATCAAGATGGTCACCGCCGTCGTCCGGCCCGACCGCCTCAGCGACGTCAAGACCGCGCTCGCGGAGGTCGGCGCGCCCAGCCTCACGGTCACCAACGTCTCGGGCCGGGGGAGCCAGCCCGCCAAGACCGGCCAGTGGCGCGGCGAGGAGTACACGGTCGACCTCCACCAGAAGGTCAAGATCGAGTGCGTCGTGGCCGACGTCCCCGCCGACGAGGTGGTCGAAGCCATCCGCGAGGCCGCCGACACCGGCGAGCCGGGCGACGGCAAGATATTCGTGCTCCCCGTGGAGGACGCGGTGCAGGTCCGGACGGGCGCGCGCGGTCCGGAGGCGGTGTAACCGAACTCCGACCCGCTCGCGGCCGGCCGTCGTCTCGCCGACGCACGTCGAACACTCGCGAACCACTCCTGCTTCCGAGGTACAGACCACCTGCCCCGAGCCGCCGGCGCGGCCAACATACTTGTTCCCTCGCTGAGAACAGTCGGTATGGCCGAGAGACAACGCACCGCCCGGTCGACGACCCGCTCGCCCTCGACCGCCGACAGGCCGCCACGCGACGAGCCCAACACCCTGCTGAACGCGGTCGTCGGCGCGGTGGTCACCGTCGTGACCGCGCCGGCGCTCCCGTTCGCCGCCATCGTCGGCGGCGCGGTCGCGGGCTACCTCCAGCGGGGGAGGCTCGGGGAAGGCGCGACCGTCGGTGCGCTCGCCGGGGCGATGGCGGCGATCCCGGCCGCGCTGTTCGCGTGGGTCGTCGTCGGCTTCTTCTTCCTCGGCGCGGACCCGTTCTTCGCGCTGTCGAGCGTCTTCGCCGCCGTCCTCTTCGTCGTGGTCGCGGTGTATCTCGTCGGCGCGGGCGCGCTGGGCGGCGCGCTCGGGGCGTACCTCCGGCGGGAGCTGTGAATCGCCGGGACTCGTCCGCACCGCTCGCGGGACCTGCCCGCCCGCGGACTCCGCGACAGAAATCGACTTCACGCAGGAGTCCGAACCCCCGCGTATGAACCGCGACCGCTCCCGCGAGCTGTACGACCGGGCGCTGTCGGTGCTGCCCGGCGGGGTCAACTCCCCGGTGCGGGCGACCCGGCCCTACCCGTTCTTCGTCGAGAAGGGCGACGGCGCCCACGTCGTCGACGCCGACGGCAACAAGTACGTCGACTACGTGATGGGATACGGCCCGCTGCTGCTGGGTCACGACCTGCCCCAGGAGGTCGAGTCGGCCATCCAGTCCCAGCTGTCCGACGGCCCGATGTACGGCGCGCCCACCGAGGTCGAGGTCGAGCTCGCGGAGTTCATCGCGCGCCACGTCCAGAGCGTCGAGATGCTCCGGTTCGTCAACTCCGGGACCGAGGCCACGACCTCGGCGGTCCGGCTGGCCCGCGGCCACACCGGCCGGGACAAGATCGTCGTGATGCAGGGCGGCTACCACGGCGCCCAGGAGTCGACGCTGGTCGAGGGCAAGTCCGGCGGCGTCGGCTCGCCCAGCTCCGACGGCATCCCCGAGGCGTTCGCCGAGGAGACCATCACGGTCCCGTTCAACGACGAGCGGGCCGTCCGCGAGGTGTTCGAGGAGCGCGGCGACGAGATCGCCGCGGTGCTCACCGAGCCGATCCTGGGCAACTGCGCCTCCGTGGGACCGGTCTCCGGCTACCTCGAATCGCTCCGGGAGATCACCGACGAGCACGGCGCGCTGCTGATCTTCGACGAGGTCATGACCGGCTTCCGGGTCGGCGGCCTCCAGTGCGCCCAGGGGAAGTTCGGCGTCACGCCCGACCTCACCACCTTCGCGAAGGTCATCGGCGGGGGCTTCCCGGTCGGCGCGGTCGGCGGTCCGGCCGAGATCATGGAGCAGTTCACGCCCACGGGCGACGTGTTCCAGGCCGGCACCTACTCGGGCCATCCCCTCTCGCTCACCGCGGGCCTGGAGATGCTGCGGTACGCCGCCGAGAACGACGTCTACGACCGCCTCGCCGACCTCGGCGAGCAGTTGCGTTCGGGGCTGACCGACATCCTCGCCGACCGCGCGCCGGAGTACACCGTCACGGGCTACGACAGCATGTTCAAGGTCGTGTTCACCCGCGAGGGGCCCCGCGACCTCTCGGGCCAGTGCGAGGCCGGCAGCCGCCAGGACCCCGACTGCCCCCGGTACGAGTACGCCCCCAAGAACAAGGCCGACGTCGACGCCGCCGAGACCGAGCGCTGGGAGCGGCTGTTCTGGCCCGCGATGCGCGACGAGGGCGTGTTCCTGACCGCCAACCAGTACGAGTCGCAGTTCCTCAGCTACGCCCACACCGAGGAGGACGTCGAGCGGACGCTCGAGGCGTACAAGGAAGTGCTGTAGCGACCGCTCGGGCGTAAGACGTAGGTGGCTGCCCCGTCGTTATCGAACTAGTGCTCGATCGGTTCCGCCATCCCCTCGTCGCGGTCGCCGTCGCGCTGGTGTTGACAGTCCCGTGGATCGCGACGTTCGTCTCGTCTGGCGGATACGGAACCGTGCACCCGGGCGAGAATATCACGCCCGGGATGGCCGTCCTCGTCGGCGGTCTCGCGATCGTCGGTGCGGCGTTCCTGCTCGCGTGGGCGGCCGAGACCGCCGAGAAGGACGTCCCGCAGGCGTTCGCCATCGCGGTGCTGGCGGTGCTCGCCGTGGCGCCCGAGTACGCCGTCGACGCGCTCTACGCGTGGCAGGCCGGCGCCGGCTCGAGCGAGGCCGCCAACCTCGCGGTGGCCAACATGACCGGCGCGAACCGCATCCTCATCGGCCTCGGCTGGTCGGGCATCGCGCTGTTCACGATCTACCGCGCGAAGCACACCGCCGACGCGGCCGTCGAGAACCGCCCGGGACTCCTCGCCGACGCGGTCACGCTCGATCCGGGAATCGCCACCGAGATCGCGTTCCTGCTCGCGGCCACGGCGTACGCGTTCTTCATCCCGCTCAGCGGCGGTATCGGCCCGCTCGATACCCTCTTTCTGGTCGGACTGTTCATGCTGTACATCCTCGTCGTCATCCGCGGCGACGTCGAGCACTCCGAGGAACACGTCGGCGTCCCCGCGTACTTCCAGCAGTATTCGAGGGCCCCGCGCATCGCGTTCGTCCTCTTCGGCTTCGCGTTCTCGGGCGCGATAATCTTCACCGCCGTCCACCCGTTCGCCGAGGGGCTCGAGCAGCTGGGCCTGCAGTACGGCATCCCCGAGTTCTTCATGATCCAGTGGTTCGCACCGCTGGCCTCCGAGTCGCCCGAGCTCATCGTCGTCGCCTACCTGGTGAACAAGGCCCGTTCGACCGCCGGCTTCAACGCGCTCATCTCCTCGAAGCTCAACCAGTGGACCCTGCTCATCGGGACGCTCGCCGTCGTCTACTCCATCTCGGCCGGCGCGATCGGGACGCTCTCGTTCGACCAGAAACAGGCGGCGGAGATCTGGATCACCGCCGCCCAGAGCCTCTTCGCGATCGCCATCCTGACGAACTTCGAGATCAGCGTTCGCGAGGCGGTCGCGCTGCTCGTCCTGTTCGCGACACAGGTCCTCGCGGAGTTCTACGTGATCCAGACCTACACCGAACCGGCCGCGACGACGATCAGCATCTCCATCCTCTACGCCTTCACCGCGGTCTACGTCGTTCTCGGCGTCGGCCTGTTCCTCAAACGCGGCGAGAGCGTCCGCGAGCTGCTCGAAAGGAGCGTCTCGAACGCTCGGACTGCGATAGGAATCGGTGCGAGCGAGCCGGGACGCGCGGACTGACACCGCCGCGTCGACGGAGCGGCCGCCGCGACTCGAACACCGCAGTCGTACGCGCTCGTCCTCGACCACCCGGTCGCGGCGTCCCCACCGCGACCGGACGCCGCCGGCCTGGTCGACTACGACACACGGCGGAACGTCCGTCAGTTGCCGTAGTCGCTCAGCGATGCGACCTGCTACAGCCGCCCCAGTTACAACGACAGGGAACGACGGGGTCGACTCGTCCGGTCGGGCCTACGGCTCGTCGTAGTCGACCTTCCCCTCCTCCTCGGTCATCTCGATGGCGTAGAGCCGCGTGTCCGGAACGTGGAGGTAGCTGCCGTCCTCGCGCTGGACGCGGACGCCGCGGACCTTCCCGGACTCGGACACCTTCCCTGCGTCGACCGCCACCGTCTGGACGCCGTCGGGGCCGTCGTAGGTGATTCGTGCCACGTCTTCGCGTGGGGGCTCCGGTTCAATAAGGGTGATTGCGGCGACGGTGACCGCCCCGTCGGAGACGCTGTCCGGTCCCACCCGGCCGGCGCGACCGCATGCGACACGGGTTTAGGGGCCGCGCCCCCAACTCCGACCATGAGCCGCGAACGCGCGGGCGGGAGCCGGACGAGGCGTCGCCGGTCGCATCACTGGTACTGGGTGGCCGCCATCCCCGCGGCCTTCGTCCTCTGGCTGGCGACGCTCGCGTGGCTGGCGGTCGCGTCGACCTGGGAGGCGTTCGGCTTCGGCCAGAACACGTTCGCGCTCTCGATGGTCGCGCTCGGCGTCCCCTTCGTCTTCCTGACCGCCTACTTCCCGCTGGCGGTGTACCGCGACGCCGACTACGTGAACCGCACCAGCGGGAAGTGGGCGCCCGACCCGAGGCGGCAGGCCCTGCGGGCCGCGGCGGGGCTGGTCGTCCTGGTTCTCACCGCCGTCGCGTCCGTGCTGCTGGGCCTCCCGCCGACGGTGCCCGTCGTCGCGGGGTTCGTGGTCACCGTCCCGTTCGCGACGTACTACCTGTATCGGCGCCACGAGACGGTCGGCACGCCCTGAGTCAGAGCTCGTCGGCCGACGCGCCGCGCTCGTCGGCGTAGTCGGCCAGCGCGCGGTAGAGGTCGGCGCAGTCGTTGCCGTCCTCCGCCCCCGAGCACAGCGTCTCCCAGTCGCCGACCAGCCCGAGGAACCGCTCGGCCCGGGTCAGCGCCACGTTGAGCCGGCGGGGGCCGTCGGGCGAGCGCCCGAGGAAGCCCACGTCGCCCCGGTCGTTGCTCCGGACGAACGAGATGACGACCGCCTCGCGCTCCCCGCCCTGGAACGAGTCGACGGTGTCGACCTCGATCCGGTCGCCGAGCGCGTCGCGGAGCGCCCGGACCTGCCCCTCGTAGGGCGCGATGACGCCGACGTCCGCCGGGGCCACGCCGGCGTCGAGCAGCCGGTCGACCAGCGACTCGACCGCCTCGACCTCGGCCGGGTTCTCGTAGGAGTGGTCGCCGGCCCCGCGCTCGGGCCCCGCGACGTCGGCCCGCACCAGCGCCGGCAGGCCGTCGACCGGCGGGACGTCCCGGCCGTCCCGGAGCGCGCCGTCGTAGAACCGGCGGTCGGGGAACCGGGCGACGTCCGGGTGCATCCGGTACTGGGTCCGGAGCATCGCGCCGATCCGGTGGCCGTACACCCCGTCCTCCGCGTAGAGGTGCTCGAACAGCGACCGGTGGCGGTCGTCCTCGGCGGGGGTCGCCCGCACGTCGAACGGCGGGAGCTGGCGGTGGTCGCCCGCCAGGACGAGCCTGTCGCCCTTCGTCGCGGGGATCAGGGTCGACTGGACCGTGGCCTGGGTCGCCTCGTCGACGACCACGAGGTCGAAGTCGGCGTCGAGCTGGGCCGCGCTGTTGTTGGTCGTCGCCACCACGTCGGCGGCGGGCTCGCGGCGGTCGTAGTTCTCGCGCACGAACGCCTCGTCGGAGTGGTCGGCGCGGTGGCGGGCCAGCTCGAACTCGTCCTCGACCGCGGCGTAGTAGTGGAGCGAGGTCGGGTCCGGGTGGTCGGGCGCGCTCGCGCCGACCAGGGCGTTGTCCACGGCCTGGTTGGAGTCGGCCGCGACCAGCACGCGCTCGCCGGCCGCGACCGCCCGCCGGACCACCTCGATCAGCGTCCGGGTCTTGCCGGTGCCCGGCGGGCCGTGGACGCAGAAGGCGTCGTCGGCGTACGTCGCGCAGGTCGCCGCCAGCTCCTGGCGGTCGTTCAGGTCGGGGTCGGCCGGCGCGGCCGCGCGGCCCGCCTCGCGCTCGAACGTCGCGTCCCGGTTGCCGGTGAGGAGGTCGCGGAGCCGGGGGTCCTCGCGGGCGGCCGCGACCGCCTCGGCCTCCCTGCTCGTGGGCAGGTCGTTGAGCAGCAGCGAGAGCCCCAGCGAGTCGGCCCGGTCGAGGGCGTCGATTGCGCGGTTCAGGTCGTCGGACTCGCCGTCCGTGGCGTCAGTGTCTCCGGACTCGCCATCCGCGACGGCGTCCGAACCGCCGGCGTCGCCGTTCCCGCTCTCGTCTGCGGCGTGCAGCACCAGGTCGACGGTGAAGTCGGCGATCCGGTCGACGGTCGCCTCGACCGGGAGCCGGTCGGGCGCCGCGTCGGGGTCGTTAGCGTGGACCAGCACCTCGTTGCCCTCGTAGACGCCGAACCGGTCGGAGACGTCGCCGTGCGTGTTCTCGGCGAGGACGTGGAACCGCACCCGGCCCGCGTCGGTCCGGGAGAAGCCGCCGACCTCGGGGACGGCAGCGTCGCCGTCGCCGGCCCGCTGTCGGGGCGTGCGACGGCGCGCTTCCTCGCGGTTGCGCTCGCGGTCGGCCTCGCGCTCGGCCTCGACGAACGCCGCGAGCCGGTCGAAGTAGTCGTCGGGGTCCTCGGTGGCGGCGGGCGGCTCCCGGCTCAGCGGGTGGCGAGCGTAGTCTGGAAGCGCGGCGTCATCGCCCTCGAAGCCGGCGTCGCCCCCGGGGAGCCAGAACCGGACCCGACGGGCGAGCGCGGTGCCGGCGAAGTCGGCGGCCGAGCGGGGTTCGGGGTCGCCCGCGTCGTCGAGCGCGACGAACACGTCGCCCCGGACCGGGTGGTCCTCGTAGACCACGTACTCGCCGGTGAGCGCCGGCGAGTCGGCCTCGTGGAGCGGGACGCAGAGCCAGTCGTCGCGCTCGGGGTGGCCGAGGAACCGGGCGCGGTTCGGCAGGACCGAGACCAGCGGGTCGACGCTCGGCGGGTCGTCGGTGGGCTCGCCGGCGTCGGGGTCGGCGGTCCCGCCGTCGAAGGCGGCGGCGCCGACGTGGTCGGCCTCGGCGGGGTCGAACGCCCGGGCGGCGTACTCGAAGAGGAGCGTCACGGATAGCCACGGTAGGGGCCGGAGCCGGATAACCCGCGGGGCCGGCCGAAGGGCCCGCCCGCGCCGGAACGAACAAGTGTTTCAACTTCGGCCGCCGACACTCTCACATGAGCAGACACGGGACCCAGTTACGCCTGGCCACGCGGGGGTCGGACCTCGCGCTCCGGCAGGCGGCCGAGGTCGAGGCCGCCCTGGAGGACCGGCGGTTCGAGGTCGAACTCGTCGAGGTCGAGACGACCGGCGACGAGATACGCGACGAGCTCATCCACCGCCTGGGCAAGACCGGGGCGTTCGTCCGGAGCCTCGACGAGAAGGTGCTGGACGGCGAGCTCGACGGCGCCATCCACTCGATGAAGGACATGCCGACCGACAGCCCCGACGAGCTGGTGGTCGCGGCCATCCCGGAGCGGGCCAGCGCCAACGACGTGCTGGTGACCCCCGACGGCAAGGGCCTCGACGAGCTCCCCGAGGGCGCCACGGTCGGCACCTCCAGCCTCCGGCGGAAGGCCCAGCTGCTCCACCACCGCGAGGACCTGAACGTCGAACCGCTCCGGGGCAACGTCGACACCCGCGCCGAGAAGCTGCTGGCGCCGACGCTCCAGCGCGAGCACGAGCGCCGCACCGAGGCCGAGAAGGAGAAGCAGTCGAAGAAGGCGCAGGCACAGAAGGGCCACAAGAAGGAGTACGAGGGCGAGTTCGACCGGACGGTCGAGGAGTGGTTCAACGACCTCGCGGAGATCGAGCGCCGGGCGTTGGAGCGCGAGGTCGAGACCGAGTACGACGCCATCGTGCTGGCCCAGGCCGGCCTCGAGCGCAGCGGGCTGGCCCACCACCTCGAGTACGTCGAGCTCCCGAGCAGCGAGTTCGTCCCCGCGCCGGGCCAGGGCGCGCTCGCGGTGACCGCGCTCGACGGCGACCTCGCGGGCGACATCAACGCGGTGCTCGACCACCCGCGGACGCGGGTCGAGACCACCGTCGAGCGCACCGTCCTCAGGGAACTCGGCGGCGGCTGCGTCGCGCCCATCGGCGTCCACGGCCTCATCCAGGGCGAGCACGTCCACGTCGACGTCCAGGTGTTCTCCCAGGACGGCACGGAGGTCGTCGAGGCCAGCCGCGACGTGCCGGTCGAGAACCACGTCTCGGCCGCCAAGGAGCTCGCGGCCGACCTCGCCGACCGGGGCGCCGACGAGCTCATCGCGGCCGCCACGGCGGACGCCGACGCCGACGACCCCGAGGGCAAGCGGGGCGAGTCGGTCCACGAGGGGGACGTCGGGGATGAGTAGGGACGTCCGGATCGCGGTGTTCCGGCCGGACGACGAGCGACTCGCCGAGGCCGTGGAGCTGCTGGAGTCGCTCGGCGCCGAGCCGGTCGCCGACCCGATGCTCGAAGTCCGACCCACCGGGAACGCGCCGGCCGAGGGCGACTACGTCGTCCTGACGAGCAAGACCGGCGTCGAACTCGCCGCCGAGGCCGGGTGGAAGTCCGGCGAGGCGACCGTCTGCGCCATCGGCGAGAGCACGGCCGACGCGCTCCGCGAGGCGGGCTACGCGGTCGACGTCGTGCCCGCGGAGTACTCCTCGACCGGCCTGGTCGAGGCCCTCGAAGGCGAGGTCGCGGGCGAGCGCGTCGAGGTGGCCCGCAGCGACCACGGCAGCCCGGTCCTGACCGAGGGGCTGGCCGACGCCGGCGCCGACGTAAACGAAACTGTGCTATATCAATTGGTTCGGCCCGAGGAATCGGGCAAGTCGGCCGAACTCGCCGCGGAGGGCCGTCTCGAAGCCGCTCTCTTCACTTCGTCGCTGACCGTGGCCCACTTCCTCGCGGCCGCCGAGGAGCGAGGCGTCCGCGAGGCGGCCGTCGACGGGCTGAACGACGCCGTCGTCGGCGCCATCGGCGAGCCGACCCGCGAGACCGCCGAGTCGGAGGGCGTCGCGGTCGACGTGGTGCCCGAGGTCGCGGACTTCGAGAAGCTGGCGTGCGCGGTCGTCGAGGAGGCCGCGCCGACGTATCACGGCTGACTCCGATACGTTCTGACTCCTGTGGCCGCGCCCGTACGCAAGAGGGACGAGTAGCAAAGGCCGGAGCGAGGCGGAGGCCGAGCAACGCAGGAGGCTGGGGAGGAGTGAGGTTCGCGGTCGCGGTGCGGAAACTCACAGGTGACGGTAGCAGTTTGCTCAAACTCAGTTCCCCCTCTCACAATCACTGCCTCACTACGACCTCGCTCACTGCGAGACAGTTTATCGAATCACCCGCTCGACGAACGGCGCGGAACGCCGAGCCGCCTTTCCGCGACGAGCGACTACCCCCGGCAGCGTGACCGACCCGATCTACCGCTGTCCGGACCACGGGTTCGTGGCCCCGGATGAGGGCGAAGTCCCGGAGTGCCCCGAGTGCGGGGCCGACGTCGAACGGGTGCTCTCCGGCGGGCGCAGGCGGCGGCTCTCGAAGTTCGTCAGCGGCGCGCTCCGCCACTTCCCCGCGGACGCCGGCATCGAACTCGACGATAGGGGGTGGACCGACTACGACGACCTGGCCGACGCGGTGGCTCGGAAGTACGACTGGGCCGGGCGCGAGCAGTTGGACGCGGTGGTCGCGACCGACCCCAAGGGCCGGTTCGAGCGCGAGACGGGCCGAGACGGCGGGGGCCGCGTCCGCGCGGCGTACGGGCACTCCGTGGACGTCGACCTCGACGATACGGGCGACGGGGGCGAGGTGCCCGACCGGCTCTTCCACGGCACCGACCCGGACAACCTAGACGCGATTCTGGCCGAGGGGCTGCAGTCGATGAACCGACAGGAGGTTCACCTCTCGGCGACGCCGGCGGAGGCGAGGGAGGTCGGGCGGCGCCACGCCGCTGATCCGGTGGTGCTCGAAGTCGACGCGGCCGGGATGATCGCGGACGGGCGGCGGGTCTCGAAGCGCGGTGAGGAGACGTACACCGCCGACGAAGTACCTCCGGCGTATCTTGCGGTTCGGGAGGAGTAGTGGAGGGGCTTGTGTTTGGAAACCGGGACAGGGAGACGATTACAAGCCGGTTCTTCCGTGTTGTGCTACCAGCCAGGGGACGAGAGAGCGAGGAAGCTAGCTACTGCCGTCACCTCTGTACCGCAACCGCACAGCACCGCGACAGTGGGCCTCAGCCCTCCCCAGCCTCGGCGGTCGCCTGAACGCCGTCGGACGAACCGCGTCCGACGAGCCTGCGCGCACTTCGCTTGTGCAGACGCGGCCGCCTCCACCGTCAGAGCTTCGCTCGTGACGAGCCTGCGCTCGCTCCGCTCGCGCAGACCTCGCGCACATCGGCGCGGCATGAAGCCGCGCCAGCGCGCGCCGGTAGTGGAGTCTCACCTATCGAAGCAGAGACGCGTTCCCGAGCCCGCAAGCGGAGGTTTATAAGCGATAGCGACCTACCTGCCCCCGAATGGCTTCCGCTGGTCCAGTTCCCGCCCTCGCAGAGCGCGCCGCCGCGTGCGCCGACCGCCTGCGGGACGCCGACGAGGTGCTGCTCGCGTCCCACATCGACGCCGACGGGCTGACGAGCGCGGCGATCGCGTCCGCGGCGCTCGAACGCGCCGGGATTCCCTTCGAGACCGTCTTCAGCAAGCAGCTCGACGCCGAGGAGGTGGCGTCCATCGCGGCGACCGACTACGAGACGGTGCTGTTCACCGACTTCGGGAGCGGCCAGCTCGACGTCATCGCCGACCACGAGGCCGCGGGCGACTTCACGCCGGTCATCGCCGACCACCACCGACCGGCCGACCCCGACACCGAGTACCACCTCAACCCGCTGCTGTTCGACGTCGACGGCTCCTCGGAGCTGTCGGGCGCCGGCGCAGCCTACGTCCTCGCGCGCGCGTTGGAGTCCGACGGGGGCGACAACCGCGACCTGGCCGGGCTCGCGGTCGTCGGCGCGGTCGGGGACATGCAGACCACCGACGGGGAACTGGTCGGCGCGAACCGGGCCATCGTCGAGGAGGGCGAGGCGGTCGGCGTCGTGGAGTCGCGGACCGACCTCGCGATGTACGGCAAGCAGACCCGACCGCTCCCCAAGATGCTGGAGTACGCCAGCGACACGCGGATTCCCGGCATCACCAACAACGAGAACGGCGTGCTCCGGTTCCTCGACGGGCTCGACGTGACGCTCACCGACGGCGACGGCGAGTGGCGGTGCTGGGTCGACCTGACCGACGAGGAGCGGGCCACCGTCTCGAACGCGCTCATCCAGCGCGCGCTCTCGAAGGGGGTCAGCCCCGACCGCATCGACCGGCTGGTCGGCACGGCGTACACGCTCACCGCCGAGCCCGAGGGGACCGAACTCCGGGACGTGAGCGAGTTCTCCACCCTCCTCAACGCCACCGCGCGCTACGAGCGCGCCGACGTGGGGCTGGCGGTCTGCCTGGGCAACGTGACCGACCTGGCGAACCGCGACGGCGCCCTCGAACGCGCGCGGGAGCTGCTCCGGAACCACCGCCGGAACCTCTCGGAGGGCCTGCAGAAGGTCAAGCGCGAGGGGGTCACCCGCGAGGAGCACCTCCAGTGGTTCCACGCCGGCGACGAGATCCGCGAGACCATCGTCGGCATCGTCGCCGGCATGGCGGTCGGCGCCGAGGGCATCGACCGCGGGACGCCCATCGTCGCCTTCGCCGAGAAGACGGGCGAGGGTGCCGGCGACGGTGACGAGACGGCGGAGGTGAAGGTCTCCGCGCGCGGGACCCCCGCACTCACCCGGCGCGGCCTCGACCTCTCGACCGTGATGCGCGAGGCCTCGCAGGCGGTCGGCGGCGACGGCGGCGGCCACGACGTCGCCGCGGGCGCGACGATCCCGAAGGGCACCGAGTCGGAGTTCGTCGAGCGCGCCGACGACATCGTCGGCGAGCAACTGTCGTAGGCGACGACGAGGCCCGGGTCGAGCATCGTCGCGCGTTCTCCATCGACTGCGACCGCCAGCAGCGCGCGGTTCTACCCGGGACTGATTGTAGAGGCGAAATTCCGCGCGCTCCGTCCCTAACTCGGGGTTCTGTCGACCATCTGCGGACAGTCGTCGTTGACTCGGCAGGCGGTAATTCGTATATCGGAATTTGGTTTATCGGCGAGGCGGGCCAGATTCTCCCGGCCCGTGAAATCCGGCACCGAGAAGCGAGAGAGCTACTGCGGCACCGCTTCCGGCGGCTGACGCCGGGCGGAAGGAACAGTGACGCGGTCACGCCCGAGACAGAGACGAGGTCCGCCTACTCGGACTGCGCGGCCATCCGACGGCGCTCGGCCGTCGCACCGGACCCAACGATCCCGTGTTCGTCGAGGCCCGGCGGCGATTGCGCCCGGGTCGTCGACGTCGAGTCCGCGACTTCGTCCGGCCGTAGTCGTCCGGCTGTGGTCGTTCGCACGCGCGTAGGCAGTCATCCACAGGGCTGCGGCGGGCGGCATCGCCCGACTTTTATCCGCGCTCGTCCAAATCCGGCACATGAGCGACTTCGACCCCGAGAAGTTCGAGGACAAGTACGTCCACTACTTCAACGAGCTCCAGCGGGCGTACAAGAACGCGTTCAACCGGCTCAACGAGCGGTACGACTCGGAGCTGATCCACACCATCGACCAGCAGATCCTCAACGAGTCCGAGCCCTTCTACGAGGGCGACGGCGAGTTCCGCGTCGAGCTCCCGGACGACCCGGTCGACCGCATCCAGGGCGTCGTGGTCGCCGACGAGAAGGTCGCCGAGATGCTGGACGTCTACGTCGACGAGATCGAGACCGAGCTCCGGCGGGTGTTCGGGTTCGAGTCGGCCGACGAGGAGTGACCGGCTCGGTGGATCGGTGCAGCGGCGGGCGGCACTGCCGGACGTAGTGGCGTTTTCCCGTCCGCAATCGGGCGAGTTCTCCGAACCGAAAGGACAGCGCTTTGCTCGCCGTTTTTCTGAGTTAGATCTGGTACGACCGACCTCGGCGATGAATTCTCTTCTGCTATATCGAATCGCGGAGGCGACCGAGAGATGGCTGCGAAGTTCCGGATGGGGTCGGCGAGGGAGCGACTGGTTTAGGTAAACCAAAATCATTAAGCAGTGTTTAGGCGACCCTAAAACCATGGACGAAGCGCAAGCCTCGGAGTTCACGCGGCGACGGTTCCTGAAGGGAGCGGGCGCGGCAGGCGGCGCCGCATTCATCGCCGGCTGTACGGGCGACGGATCGGGCGAGGCCGGCACCACGACCGGAACCGACGCGACGACTGACCGGACGACCACGGGGCGGCACGCCACGACCACGGACGCGACCGGACCGTACTCGGTGACGATGTCGCCGATGGGCCAGGTCGAGTTCGATTCCGTGCCCGAGAACGTCTTCACCGTGTTCCCGCAGTACGCGGACATGGCGGTCGCGCTCGGGCGCGGCGACGCGGTGAACGCCGTGTACGTCCCGGAGATGTCCGGGACGACGATGAACCACTACTACCACCACCTCGACGGGGTGGCGTTCGACTGGGAGGGCCTGCACGACCCTCTGGCCGACGGGTTGCCGAAGGAACTGCTCTTCGAACTCGACAGCGACGTCCACCTCGCCGACCCCGCGTGGGCGTCGACCCAGGACAACTGGACCAGGTCCGACGTCGAGGAGATCGGGTCCCAGATCGCCCCGTGGTTCGGCAACTTCTACAGCGGGACGCGGGCGTCCCCACCGAAGGGGTACGACGGCTATCGGTACTACGACCTCTGGGAGCTGTTCGGCAAGGTCGCGGCCGTGTTCCGGGAGACCGAGCGCTACGAGGCGCTGGCCCAGATTCACGCCGACCTCGTGTCCACGATACAGGAGAAGCTGCCGCCGAAGGAGGAGCGCCCGACCGCGGTGCGGGTCACGCTCGCGGGCGACGGCGAGTCGTTCTGGACGTACCACCTCAACGAGCCCGGCTACTGGCTGGCCGACACCCGGCCGCTCGGCGCGAACGACGCGTTCGCCGAGAAGGACTGGGGCAGCCTCTGGGGGCAGGTCGACTACGAGACCATGCTGGAGGCCGACCCCGACGTCATCCTCCACCTCTGGGGGATGACGCCCAACTACAGCATGAGCGACACGCTCGCGTCGCTGAAGGACCACCCGGTCGGGAGCCGGCTCACCGCGGTGAAGAACGACCGGGTCTACCCCGCCGGGATGCGGTACCAGGGTCCAGTCATGAACCTGTTCCAGATCGAGATGGGCGCCAAGCAGCTCTACCCCGACCTGTTCGGCGAGTGGCCCGACTACGAGGACGGCCAGCACTACCCCCGGATTCCCGAGGACGAACGGCTGTTCGATCGGACCGAGGTGGCTGACATCATCACGTCGGGCGCGTAGGCGGGTCGGGCGAGACGGGACGCGTCGGCCGAAACCGACTGACGCGTCGGCACCGTCCCGATTCGGCGCGCTTAAGGGGCAGCGCGGCGCTCGCGGAGCGACGTCTCCGGCCGATTCGGCCGGTTCCGGGCCTGCGAACAGGAAAAGGTTGAAGACCGCACACACCCTACCTCGCGGTATGAGCACCGAGACTCAGGACGACGGAGACGACCTCGAGGAGCGGGTCAGTAACTTCCTGCGCCGCAACTTCCCCCAGATCCAGATGCACGGCGGGAGCGCGGCCATCCAGAACATCGACCGCGAGACCGGCGAAGTCAGCATCCAGCTCGGCGGCGCGTGCTCGGGCTGTGGCATCTCGCCGATGACCATCCAGGCCATCAAGAGCCGGATGGTCAAGGAGATCCCCGAGATCGAGCAGGTCCACGCCGACACCGGCATGGACGGCGGCAGCGGGATGGGCGGCAGCGGGATGGGCGGCGGCGGCATGAGCCCGTCGTTCCCCGGCGAGACGACCGACGACGGCGACGACGACGAGGGCCCGCAGGCCCCCTTCTAAGTTCGGATTTCCGCGGCGGAAACGGCCCAATTCTTCGCGTAGAACGCGGCTAACATCAGGATATTTATCCCGCCGGGTGTTGGACGGTACTGGTATGACCAACGACGATGCGGGGAACGTCGTGTTCGTGGTCATGGACACGGTTCGCAAGAGCCACCTCTCCGTCTATGGCTACGACAGACCGACGACGCCGGGGCTGGAGCGGTTCGCCGAGGAGGCGGCCGTCTTCGAGCAGGCGGTCGCCCCCGCGCCGTGGACGCTGCCGGTTCACGCCTCGCTATTCACCGGGATGTACCCGAGCGAGCACGGCGCGAGCCAGGAGAACCCGTACCTGGAAGGTGCGACGACGCTCGCCCAGACCCTCTCGGACGCGGGCTACGAGACGGCCTGCTACTCGTCGAACGCCTGGATCACGCCCTACACCCACCTCACCGACGGCTTCGACGACCAGGACAACTTCTTCGAGGTGATGCCCGGCGAGTTCCTGTCGGGCCCGCTGGCGAAGGCCTGGAAGACGATGAACGACAACGAGACGCTCCGGAAGGCCGCCGACTGGCTGGTGTCGGTCGGCAACAAGATCCACGAGTACACCGCCTCCGGCGAGGGCGCCGACTCGAAGACCCCGCAGGTCATCGACCGGACCATCGAGTTCATCGACGACGCCGACGGCGACTACTTCGCGTTCATCAACCTGATGGACGCCCACCTGCCGTACCACCCGCCCGAGGAGTACAAAGAGGAGTTCGCGCCCGGCGTCGACTCCGCGACGGTCTGCCAGAACTCCAAGGAGTACAACTCCGGCGCCCGCGACATCTCCGACGACGAGTGGGAGGCCATCGAGGGGCTGTACGACGCCGAGATCCGCCACATCGACTACCAGCTCGCGCGGCTGTTCTCGTGGATGGAGCAGAACGACGAGTGGGACGACACAATGGTCGTCGTCTGCGCGGACCACGGCGAGCTCCACGGCGAGCACGGCCTCTACGGCCACGAGTTCTGCATCTACGACCCCCTGATCAACGTCCCGCTGCTGGTCAAGCACCCCGAGATGGAGACCGGCCGACGCGAGGACCAGCAGGTCGAGCTCCTGGACCTCTACCACACCGTGCTCGACCACGCCGGCGTCGAGGCCGAGCGCGCGACGGTGCCGCTCGACCGGACCCGGTCGCTGCTGTCGGCCGACTACCGGGACTTCGCCGAAGGCGACTACGCCTTCGTCGAGTACTACCGGCCGGTCGTCGAGCTCAAGCAGCTCGAGGAGAAGGCCGCCGACGCCGGCATCGAGCTCGACCGCGACTCGCGGTTCTACTCCCGGATGCGGGCCGCCCGCCGCCCCGACGCCAAGTACATCCGCAACGAGCGCATCGCCGACGAGTTCTACCACCTCGACGTCGACCCCGGCGAGACCGACAACGCCCGCGGCCAGGGCAGCGACGAGGAGGTCGAACTCGAGGGCGCGCTGTCGGAGTTCGAGGAGCGGGTCGGCGGCGAGTGGAAGGAGGTCGAGGACGAGGACGTGCTCGACGACATGAGCGACGACGCGAAGGACAGGCTCCAGGACCTCGGCTACATAGATTAACGTGACGACGAAGGACAGCGCGGACGGCGGCGAGGCAGTGGTAAGTGGGCTGACCGACAGGTCCGGCGTCGCCAAGATACTCGTCGGGTTCCTCATCGCGGCCCTGCTCGTCTACCTGCTCGGCGTCGCCGCCGGGTGGGAGCGCACCGTGAACGCGCTCCAGCAGGCCGAGTACGAGTGGGTCGCCATCGCCTGCGCGTCGTCGGTCGTCGGCCTGCTCGCGTGGGGGAAGGCCTGGCAGGTCGTCCTCCGGGTGCTGGGCATCGAGGTGCCGTACCGCCGGCTCGGCGTGACCTACCTCGCGGCCACCTTCGCGAACTACGTGACCCCGATGGGTCAGGCCGGTGGGGAACCGTTCACCGCCTACGTCCTCTCGAAGGACACCGAGGCGAGCTACGAGGACAGCCTCGCGAGCGTGGTGACCGCCGACCTGCTCAACCTGCTGCCGTTCTTCAACTTCGCGGCGATCGGGCTGGTCTACCTGCTGTTCCGGACCTCGCTCACCGAGGACGTCGAGACGCTCGCCCAGGGGCTGGCCGCGATGGCCTTCGGCGTTCCCCTCCTGGTGTACGTCGGCTGGAACCACCGCGACGCCGTCGAGCGGATCATCCTCCGGGCGGTCCGGCCGGTAACGAGGCGGACCGACCGCGTGAGCGCCGAGGGCGTCCGGCGGCGCATCGACGAGTTCTACGAGTCGCTCGAACGCATCACCGGCGAACCCCGGAGCCTGCTGTACGCGCTGGTGTTCTCGTACGTCGGGTGGGTGTTCTTCGCCATGCCGCTGTACTTCTCCGGGAAGGCGCTGGGGCTGCCCATCACGCTCGTGCTGGTGCTGTTCGTCGTCCCGGCGAGCACCCTCGCGGGGCTGACCCCGCTGCCCGGCGGCCTCGCGGGCGTCGAGGCCGCGCTGGTCGCGCTGCTCGTGGCGCTCGCGACCGTCCCCAAGGGGCCGGCGTTCGCCGCGACCATCCTCTACCGGTTCTCCTCGTACTGGTTCGTGCTCGCGGTCGGCGGGTTCGCGACGTTCTGGGTCATCGCGCGGTCCTGACGCCGGGCGGGACGGCCCGCCACTGACGGACCGCCGCTCTACGATTCGACAGGAGGTCCGGATACGCTTTCCCCGGGCGCCGGCCACAGCAAGGGCACGCTATTTCCCCGCCGAGCGCCTACCGAACGTATGGCGAACTTCAACGCGGACTCGGCGAACAAGCTCAGCATGGTCTCGACGCTGGTCGACGCGGCGATGGCGTTCGCGCGCGGCCGGCCCAAGAGCGGCATCCTGCTCGTGGGCGCCGCGGCGCTGTCCTCGCGCGTACCCGGCCTCGGCACCGCCGTCTCGCTGCTGCTGCGGCTGGTCCGGCGGTTCCGGTAGTCCGACTGTCGACTCGCGGTTCGCTGATTCTTCGATGGGAAGTCGAACGCGCCGAGCGGGGCGCGAACTCAATCATCGGGTCAGTCGGCGTCGACGTGACCATCCTCCCAGGCCCGGAGGAGGTTCCGGAGCGTCCGGTTGACCGGGACCGCAGGGGTGTCTCCGACCCCGTGCGCGTCGGCCCGGGCGACCACGTACCCGCTGATGGCCTCGACCTCGGTCCGGCGGCCGGCCGCGACGTCCTGGCGCATCGAGGAGTCGTTGGCGGCGGTGGCCTCCGCGACGCGCTCGACCGCCCGGACCGCCTCGTCGTCGTTCAGGTCGACGCCCTCGGCGCGGGCGACGCGAGCGGTCTCGCGGGCGGCGTCTGCGGCCACCTCGCGGGCCGGCCCGTCGAGCAGCGCGCCGTTCTCGACGCGGGCCAGCGCCGTGGTGGCGTTGATGCCCGCGTTGACCGCGAGCTTCCCCCAGAGGCGCCGGGGCATGTCGTCGGCGACGGTGGTCTCGATGCCCGCGGCGGAGAAGGCCCGCCCGACCGCGTCGGCCGCCTCGGAGGTCCCGCCCTCGCGCGGCCCGAGAACGATATCGCCCCGGCCGGTGCACTCGACCAGGCCGGGCTCACGGAGGACCGCGCCGTAGGTCGCGGTGCCGGCGAGCACCGGGCAGTCGAGGAACCGGGCGAGCGTCTCCTCGTTGCCCATCCCGTTCTGGAGCGAGAGCGCGGCGTCGAACCCGCCGGTCGCGAGCGTCCGGGCGGCGGCCTCGGTGTCGAAGGCCTTGACGGTCACCACCGCGAGGTCGGCCGCGAGCCCGGTCCCGTCCGTGGTCGCGTCGGGCCACACGGTAACATCGTACTGCCCGCCCACGCGCAGGCCCGCCTCGCGGACGCGCGCGACGTGGGGGTCGCGGCCGACCAGCGTGACCGCGTGCTCGCGGGCGAGCAGTCCCCCGACGAGGCTGCCGAGGCTCCCCGCGCCGAACACGACGACGTCCATGTCGACACGTCGGGACCGGGGGTAGAAAAATCGGTGCGTCTCGTTCGCGGAACGGGCGATGAATCTGACGGTGCAGCGGGTGGATGAAAGGGGCCGCCGGTCGCGGTCACGCGAGCGAAGCGAGCGTGATCTCGGGAGACGCGGTTGTCTCCCGGCGCTACGCTTGGTCGTCTCCGCGAGCCACTGTTCCTGCGCCTCTCCGCACAGTTCGGCGCAGGAATATCTCGCAGAGCGACCGCGACCGACCGGGGCTTTCTAAGCGTTCGTCACCGCGGCTGTCGTAGTACTGGCGGAGTTGATAACAGTACGGACTAATCCGACACGCACTGCGATGAACGGAGGAATTGTCGTGCGTCCTCCACTCCCGAAGGAGAACCGAACGTCTAGTCCTCGGTCCAGTACATCAGCGCTTCCTTGGGCTCGCCGCAGTTCGGGCACTCGTCCGGGATGCCGTCGTCGATCTCGCCCATCTCGCCGCACTCGGTGCAGCGCCACATCAGCTCGCCCTCGCCGTACTCGTGGCCGGCCCGGGAGTGCTCGACGCTCAGGCTCTCGACGCCCTCGCGCGTGGTGACGAAGAACCCGCCGCGCTCGAAGCCGCGGATCTCCCCGATCTCGTTCCCCTCGTCGTCGTAGACGGTCTGGCCGAGGTCGAGCTGCATGATGGCCTCGGACGCGTGCTCGTCGCCGTCGTCCTCCACCGGTTGCTCTCCGTGTCCGCTCATACCCGGTCGTACGCCGTCGTGAGTGATAAAGCCCGTCGCCGATTCGCAGCGCGGGGGACGTGAGTGGACATCCATCGAGAAGTAGCCGCGTGAAGCATCCGAACGGAAGGTGCGACCAGGTGAACGGGTTAGTGATAGTACCGCGAGGGAGGACGGTAGGGACGAGCGAGCGGACCAAGGGAGGACCACCGGAGGACCTTCGGTCCTCCGAGCCTTCGGCGCGGAGCGCCGAAGACGCAGGGACGACCGCAGTGTTTTTCACGAAAGTTTTACCAGCGGGGAAATTCGCCGGAGGCGGATTTCCGAGCGCAGTAAAACTTTCACATGAAGTCCGCGATGCTGCCCTGCTTGTTCTTGTCGTTCTCGAAGATGCTCTCCAGCCGGGTGTCCATGATCTCGAGGCGCTGCTTGGTGTACTCCCGGCAGTCGTACTTCTCGGCGACCTGGATTGCGGTCTCCATGTACTTGTTCACCGACCCCTGGTGGACCGTGAGGTTGACCTGGCCGCCGCACTCCCGGCACTCGCCGGTCAGGGGCATCCGGCGGTACTTCTCGCCGCAGTCGAGACACCGGGTCTCCTGCCGGGAGAACGCCCGGAGGTTGCCGATGAGGTCGGGCAGGAAGTGGTACTCGATGACCCGCTCGGCCACGTCGGTCTCGTCGACCGACCGGAGCTTCCGGGCGAGCTCGAGCTGGGCGTCCATCTTGTCCATCATCGACCCGAGGGTCTTGTACGCCGAGAGGTCCGGCCCCAGGGCGATGTCGGAGGTGTCGTGGCTGTGGTGGAAGTCGGTGTACTCGCGGTCGGTGCCCAGGGTCTCCTCGGCGATGGTCATCACGTCCTCAACCTCGCCGGGGTCGGCCATCTCCCGGGTCGCCTCGAAGAACTCCAGGGGGTACTCCCGCACGATGTCCATGTTGTGGGCCTCGTCGTCGATCTCCGAGGGGTCGATGCGCGAGGACATGACGAGCGGCGCGTCCATCTGGCCCCCGCGCTTGTCGGGCAGGAACTCCTTGCTGAAGTTGAGTAGGCCGTCCATGAGGAGCATCACGCAGTCCTCGTCGCCGTCACACTGGCCGACGAAGAGGTCGTTCGCGACGAGCGTGTGGGTATCTTCGACGGTGACCGAGTAAGTGTAATCCACGTCCGAATCGATTATTTCCACCGATTCGACTTCGTCTAGCCACAGGTCCCCACCATCGCCGAAGAGGCGTTGCGACCGGACGGGGACCGAATCGAGCGTGTCGCGCAGGGTTTCGGACTTCCTATCTAGGTCGAACCCGATCTCCCGAGCGAATTGCGCCGCGTTTTCGGATGTCACCTTGAGGACCCACGATTCGAACTCCGGAACTGGTTCATCGTCGTAGAACTCGGCTACTGCTCCAGTCGAAGGACGACGGAGTTCCGTGTACACTTTGGTCGCGATGCCGAGGCGTTTCAATATCCCGACGAGGTCGTTCTTTAATTCGTCACTGACCGTGTAGGCCCGGATATCGATCCGATCAGTTGCAACGCTACCGTCTCCGCTAAAGTAAGACCGAAGGAACTCTCGAACGACGGGTTTGGGGGAATTGGCGACGCAATCCGGAACCCGTTTCTCCTCAGCAGAACATCCAGCATCGAGAATTTCGCTGAACAGTAGGGCGACGAGGCGGCTCGAGGTCGTAATCTTCCACTGGTTCTCTTCGTAGGGAGTCACCGAGAGTTTGTCTTCGAAGGTTTCGATGATGTGACTTCGTGGCTCTTCATCGGGAGTGCAGATTGTGGTTTGGTAGAACTCGCCGTCTTCAGAACGAGTGAATCCTTCGGCGGTGTAATAGCCGAGGACTTTCGCCATCTCCTCGTCGACAGTTAGCATCCGGCTTACCGAGGCGGTATCCCGTCGAACCCCGAGTTCGAGGTCGTCAGGGAGCTTTCCGAGAGTCTCTTCTCTACCCAGTAATGTGATGAATACCGAGGCGGGAACGCTGTCCCGATTGACCCAGTTGTAAACGGACGAATCACTCTTTTCGAGTTTCTCCGCAACGGGCTTGAGATATCCTCTCTCCTCAGTAGCGGAATCGAAGAGGCTCTTGATCCTCTTCTCACCGAGACCTCGAACCATCAGGTCCTCGTTAGGAAGCGAGTCGAGATGCAAGAACTGTTCGAGAAGGTCAATCGAAGCGTGTTCTCCCTCGAACTCTACTTCTTTTGGGGAGGGGATTTCATCGCCAGCGTCTAGTTCCCGAGCTTCGACCTCCTCAACGCCGTCGGAAGTCCAACGACGCATCGAGTGGTCCGGAGTAACCGTGATCTCGCGACCGCTTCGCGTCTCTATTTCCACGAGATGGTCGGGAGCAGGGTGTTTCGAGACCGCCTCGACCGGCTTCTGAACGACAGTACCGTCTTCGTCTACCGAGGGGACCCACACGTCGCCGTCCAACTCCTCGACAAGCGCGCCGAAGTCGTCTTCGCGCGGGTCGACAAGTCGTTCTTCCACTAGCTTCCGGATCTCGTCGTAGTGCCACTCGCCGGCCTCGTCTTCGTACCAGACCTTCGTCTCGGGGTGGAAGCAATTCCGGCGTTTCGCGGCGTGAAAGTACGGATGCGCGTATCCCACGGCGGCCGAGGTGAAGCCCACGATGCGCCCGACGACCGCCGCGGAGGTGTGGGGCGCCATCCCGAAGACGAGTTCGCCGACGAGGTCGTCGCGCTCCTCGAGCTCGTAGAAGGGGTCGAGCCCGTAGTACTGCTCCAGCAGGTCGTCGACGAAGTCGGCGGTCTGCAGCAGGTGCTCGGCCGCGCCGTCCGAGAGCACGATGTCCTGGACCTTGAGCTCGACCAGCTGGTCGTCGTGGCGCAGCGGGTCGCCGTGGACGTCCTCCTCGTAGCCCAGCGACCGGAAGTGGTCGGCCGTCACGTCGAGTTCGGCGGGCCGGACCGCGGTCACCGGCAGGTCGGTCATGTCGTACCGGACCGTCCCGTCCTTGAACGCCGAGACGTCGTGCTTCGCCCGGAGGATGCCCTTCTCGATGGGCTCGGGCGTCTTGTACGACGAGGACAGCCCCTTGACGCCTTTCAGCGTGTCGAAGGCGTTCTCGCGCTCGCCGACCGACTCCAGGGCCGACCGGAACTCGTCGTTGACGTCGATGGTCCGGAACTCGACCGAGGTGGCCTCGACCTCGCAGCGGTCGCAGACCGCCCGGCCCGACTCGTCGAGCTCGACCACCTGGTCGCAGTCGGGGCACTTGAAGTGCGCGAACGTGTTGCCGCCGCACTCCGGGCACTTGCACTCGTAGGTGTGCTCGCCGCAGTCCTCGCACTCCCGGCGGCCGACCTGGGCCTCGACCAGCCCGGGCGTGCTCTCCATGTCGGGCGCGTGCTTGGCGGCCGCGGCCACGTCGCGCTGGCTGCCGCCGGCCTCGCCGATGGGGAAGAGGGTGTGGACCGCCGGCGAGAGCTCGCGCTCCTCGGACTTCTCCGGGCGACCCATCCGGTTGCCGATGCGGGTGGGCGCCCGCTCCCGGACGGTGAACGGCGCGACCTCGTTGACCGCGCGGACCGCGTTGTCGCCGTCCTCGTCCTCGCCCCAGTTGCGGGCCTCGGGCGAGAGGTCGTCCCACGTCCGCTCCAGGCGGCCGGTCTCGTCGTCGACGACCACCCCGAGCGACCGGGCGAGCGGGCGCCACTCCGGAATCCGAATCTCGGTCTCCTGCTGCTCGTGCGGGACGAGGACGCATTCGAGCGCGGTCCGGACGGCCTCCTCGGTGAACTCGACGTGAAGGTCTCCCCCGACGACCTCGCCGTCCGCGACCGCCTCGGCGAGCGCCTCGAACTGCTCGACGGTCAAGTCGTGCCAGAGGTAGGTGTACTTCGGGTGGAGCGGGCAGTCGTACTCGGTCGCCCACGTCAGCGCCTCGTCGGGGGACGGGTCCGAGAGGTCGACGCTCGGGGAGTCCCGCAGCGCCTGGACGTCGGCGCCGGCCGCCTCGAACTCCTGGACCCACCACTCGACGGTGTAGGAGGCGGGCGCCAGCGGGTGGTTGTTCTCGACGAACTCGCCGTAGTTGACCAGGTACTCCCCGAGGTCGAGGATCTTCTCGACGCCGTTCCGGAGTTCGAGCGCCTCGTCGGGGTCGTCGATGCGCCGGACGTCGCCGTTGGCCAGCCGGACCGTCGGCCCCTCGATGGAGTCGACCGGCACCACGCCCGCGGCCTTGCCGGGGCGCTCGGTCTTGATCTGTGTGCCGGTCGCCAGGAAGTCGTCGACCAGGTGCATCGTCGCGGGGTGGACGCCCGCGGTCGCGAACCCGTGGTTGCGCGCCCGGCCGTAGCGCAGCCGGAAGCCGCCGGACTCGCTGGGGTGGCCGAAGACGGGCCGGCCCGCGATGAGGTCCCGGAGGAACTTCTTGGCGGGGTCGACCCGGGGCGGTCCCGAAACCTCCTCGACGTCGTCCTCGGCGTCCTCCTCGGCGGCGTCCGCGTCGGTCTCCTCGCCGTCCTCGCCGTCGCTCTCACCGTCGTCGGCGTCCGCGTCGCCGCCGTCCTTGCCGATGGTGCCGTCGATGAGGTCCTGGAGCCACGGCCAGTCGACCTCGTCGAGGTTGCGGGTGTAGCGCTGGATCTTGGGCGCCTTGAGCGCGATGCCCTCCGCGAGCACCAGGCACATCCCGCCCCGCGGGTTGTTGGTGTCGACCCGCTCTAAGTCGCGGAACCCCGAGACCTCCTCGTCGCCGGTCGACTCCCCGTCGAGCATGATGGGCATGTGCTCGGCGATGAACTTCGTCTCCTTGTCCTTCGGCGAGTACTGGAGGCCGGTCTCCTTGTCGTAGAGGTTGATCTCCTCGGCGTACCGCTCGATCTCCTCGTCGCGGGCCTCGTACTCGGACATCCCCACGAGCGCCCGGGTGTAGTCGGCGACCAGCACCGACAGCGCCTGTGCGGTCCCGCCGGCCGACCGGATCGGCCCGGCGTAGTAGACGTTGACGAACTCGGTGCCGTCGTCGTTCTCCAGGATCTCGACCCGGTCGATGCCCTCGATGGGCGCGGCGACCACGCCCTCCGTGAGGAGCGCGACCGCGGTCCGGACCGCGCCCTCGACCTTGCCGGCCTTGCTCTCGTAGTCGCCGACCCGGCCCTCCGCGAAGTCCTCGGCGAGTTCGAGCGCGGCCTCTTCCCTGCTCATCTCGCCCTCGAGTTCGCGGACGCGCTCGGCCACGCCGTCGATGCCGAGGATGTTCTCGACCCGGTCGGCCATGTCCTTCGCGACCGGGATCTCGACCTCGGGCTTGGGGTCGCCGCTGTTCGCCCGGGCGTCGCGGGCCACCTCGAACGCGTCGTCGAGGTCGGCCTCGAGGTCCTCGAAGTAGCGCTCGTCCTCCGCGCGCATTATAGCCAGAGGTCGAGCTCGGTGGGTTCGTCGGGCTCGCGCACCAGTTCGTCCTCGAAGGTCCGCATGTACAGTTCGCCGGCGAAGACGGTGGCGGCGTCGAGGTGGCCCGCGAGGGTCTGGCCGCTCTTGCGCGAGAGGACGGCGTGGGTGTGGGCGAACCGATCGCCGTCGAGCCACGCGACGTTCCCCACGCAGGCGGCCACCTCCAGCGGTTCGTCGAACTCGACCTCGCGGTACTCCAGTTCGTCCTGGTCGTAGTACCAGACGGTGGCGTCCTGTACCGCGCCCATCGCGACGAACCAGGCCGCGTCGACGTCCGCCTCGGCGGCAAGCGACTCGATCTCCGCGCGCCAGTCCTCGCCGTGCCCGAGTCGGGCGACGAACTCGCGGTCCCCTGAGACCTCCCGATAGTTCATGTTGCAGGTGAATGTGGACCGTCGGGAAAAAGGTTCAGTATTGCCCCGCTACCGCGGGGAAGCGGGTCGTGTCGCGTCGACCGGAATCCGCGTCGAGACCGCTACTGCCAGTCCTGGAGGGGTGCGCTCCCCGAGACGGGGACCGAGAGCCACGCGTCGTCGGCCGCCGTGTCGGCGATGATGAGCCGCTCCGTGCGACCGTCGTCGTCCAGCGAGGCCATGACCTCGCCCTGTGCCACCGAGTCCGACGGAGCGGCCGTGTTCGGCGCCATATGTGACACGTGATACCACGGGTTGATAAACGCACCGATACGTCAGACCCGCGCCGGAAACGAAGTGTTGCCGGTGCAGACGGTCGTTCCACGCGTCATTTATACCAGCGCTGTATCACGACCGGGGAGGGTCCGCGGTGCGGAGTTTCCGGATACGTGTTCAGAATCATCAGTAGAAAAAGAACAAACCGGACCGAATGCGGCCGGAGACGGGACAACTGCGGGACCAAGCTAGTGTTTCACGAGGTAACAACGGTAACTTTATCCGCTCTGCTTTACAATGAGCGGTTGGATGACAGATACTGACAACGTTAGTCGCCGTCGCTTCCTGCAGGCGACCGGCGGTGCGGCATCGGCCGCAGCGCTGGCCGGCTGCATCGGCGGTGACAGCAGCGGTCAGGAGACGACGACGACCAGCGGCGAGGGCGCACCCGACGTCGGCGAGAACTACCTGCGGCTCATCAACTCCACGATGACCACGATGGACCCGGTCCGGGCGACCGACACCGCCTCCGGGCGGGTCATCCAGCAGGTGTTCGACGCCCTGATGAACTACCCGAACGGCGAGATCGAGATCGAGAACCAGATCGCCAGCGGGTACGAGACCTCCGACGACTTCAAGACGTACACGTTCAAGCTCAAGGAGGGCGTCACGTTCCACAACGGCGACGAGGTCACGGCGAAGGACTTCGTCTACTCGTGGGAGCGCCTCGCGGCCTCCGACAAGTCCCGGCGGGCGTACTTCATCCTCGACTCCATCGGCGTCAAGCACGAGAAGGAGACGGTCACGAAGGACGGCGAGGAGGTCGAGCAGTACAAGCCCGGCTCGATGGCCGTCACGGCCGTCGACGACTACACCATCGAGATGGAGCTGAGCAAGCCGTTCCACGCCACGATGGAGATGCTGGCGTACACCTCGTTCGCCGCCGTGCCCGAGGGCATCGTCGGCGACGTCGAGGGGTACGAGGGCAAGATGCCCCACAAGGAGTTCGCGACCAAGAACCCCATCGGCGCCGGCCCCTTCGAGTTCGACCACTGGGAGGGCAACAACGAGGCCGTGGTCACCCGGTACGACGACTACCACGGCAAGAAGGCCAACATCGAGGGAGTCCACTGGAACATCATGTCGGACTCCGAGGCGATGTACACCTACGGGACCGTCAACCAGAACGCCGACATGGTGACCGGCGAGCAGCTCCCCACCAGCCACTACAACCCCGACAAGGTCAACGTCGAGAAGACCGACGACCTGGGCCGCAAGGTGGGCACCTACGGTGAGACCACCAGCGGCGCGACGATGGACTACACCGGCTTCGCGACCATCAACGCGTACTACATCGGGTTCAACATGGAGGCGGTCCCGGCCGCGGTGCGCAAGGCCGCCGCCTACGCGCTCAACCAGCAGGAAGCCGTCGACAAGGTGTTCAAGGGCCGCGGCGAGACCGCGTACCACTTCACGCCGCCGTCCATCTACCCCGGCGGCGCGCCGGCCTACCGCAAGCACGCCAAGAACAACTACCCGTACGGGTACAACGAGACCCAGCTCGACAAGGCCCGTCAGGTGATGAAGGACGCCGGCTACGGCCCCGACAACAAGGCCTCGTTCACGTTCACCGTCTACGAGTCCTCGTCGACCTGGCCGGACCTGGGCAAGCTCCTGCGCGACAAGCTCGCCAGCGCCCACATCGACATGACCATCGAGACCGCGCCGTTCTCGACGCTGCTCAAGCGCGGCCGGAACGGCAACCTCGAGGCGTACTCGCTCGGGTGGCTCATGGACTGGCCCGCGCCCGACAACTTCCTGCAGCTGCTCAACCCGCCGCAGACCGACACGTCGCTGGACGCGCCCATCTCGTACTTCAACTGGTCCGGGACCAAGGCGTCCAAGCAGGCAAAGCAGGCCTGGCAGACCATCCAGAACAACCGCGCGCCGACCGACAAGGCCCAGCAGGCGCGCAACGAGGCGTACGTCAAGATGGAGGAGGCCAACTGGGACGACATGGTCCTGCTGCCGGCCTACCACCAGATGGACGAGCGGTTCAAGTACAAGTGGGTCGACGTGCCGAAGTTCGGCGGCGCCGGCACCTCGCGCCAGATGTACAACACGGTCAAGCTCGGCAAGCGCAACTGACCTCACGACTTTTATTCTTTTCGACGAGTTCCGGTCTGATAGCGTTCGCGGAAGCGCCGGGTACACAGCCGTGAGGGGCGTTACTGCCGGAATTTCCCGTGGTGTCAGAAAGCGCAAGACATAATGACTGGACTCACTATTTGTCGCTCATGTGCGCGGTCCAGTTTGGGTACGTTCAACACGACAGGAGTAGCCGCCTCCGCGGCGGTGGTTCGCCGTGAGCAGGTGGCAGTACTTCGCGAAGCGGCTGTTGCTCTCGATTCCGGTGTTGCTGTTCGGGACGTCGATCACGTTCCTCGTGATCCGGGCGGGACCGCTCGACCCGGTGTCCGCGATACTGGGACCACAGGGGAACCCGCAGGCGTACGAAGCCATCAGGCGGCAACTCGGGCTGAATCAGCCGCTCTGGGAGCAGTACATCGACTACATGATCAACATGTTCACCTTCGACCTGGGGGAGTCGTGGGTGGTCAGCCCCGACACGAGCGTGTACGCGCTGGTGGCCAGTTACGCGCCCCGGACCATCTGGCTGGGGTTCTGGTCGGTGCTCATCGCGCTCTTCATCGGCATCCCGCTGGGGTTCTACGCGGGGCTCAACCCCAACACGTTCAGCGACTACGTGGCGTCGTTCGGCGGCATCGTCTGGCGCGCCATGCCGAACTTCTGGCTGGCGGTCATCCTGATGAGCGTCCTCTCGCAGTCGGGCGACTACCTCTTCGGGTTCAACTGGGAGGGGTGGCTGTTCCCGACGAACGTGACGGGCCCGCCGCCGCTGGGTGACCTCACGTCGGTCGAGGGGTTCGTCACGGCGCTGAAGAAGATCGCGCCGGCCGCGCTCGTGCTGGGGTCGGCGTCGATGGGCAACGAGATGCGCATCGGCCGGACCGCGGTGCTCGAGACGGTGAACTCCAACTTCATCGAGACGGCGAAGGCCAAGGGCGTCCCGCCCCGGTCGCTCGTCTGGAAGCACATCTTCCGGAACGCGCTCATCCCGCTGGTGCCGATCATCACGGGCGAGGCGTTCATCCTCATCGGCGGGTCCGTGCTGGTCGAGACGGTGTTCGACATCAGCGGCATCGGCTTCCTGTTCTTCCAGGCGGTCAAGAACGGCGACATGCCGCTGGTCGGGTCGCTGATGTTCATCTTCATCCTGCTGGTCGTCGTCATCAACATCGTCCAGGACCTGCTGTACACGATAATCGACCCGCGAGTCGGCTACGACGGAGGTGCCTGATATGAGCGCAGACCCGCGACGAGAGGACGCGTCGATACTCGAACGCATCCGGGAGAACCCCGGGCCAGCGATGGGATGGCTCGTCGGCGCGCTGCTGCTGTTCGCGCTCGAAGCCGGCGCGGTCGTCCACTTCGTGACCGGTCTGGTGGGATCGCCGGTCGAACTGCCGACGCTGCTCACCCGGGAGCTCATCCCGAACAACGGGTACGTGACGCCCGACGGCGCGTGGAAGGAGACGTTCCTGAACCTGCCCGCCGCCTACGCGTGGGCGATCCGGGTCGTGCTGATCTACGCCTACGCGTTCGTGTGGATGGTGTGGCTCTGGCGCGGCTACGAGATCTTCCGGGAGCACTACCGCTACGCCGACTGGACGCCCCGCGACGACATGGTCGACCGGGTCAGAGGTCACCGGTGGGGCCAGTTCGGCGCTGTCATCGTGTTCGCGTTCGTCGTGATGGCGATGTTCGCGCCCGCGCTCGGGCCGACGACCGTCGAGCGGACCATCTCGAACCCCTACTCCCACTACATCGAGTACTACAACGACCAGGGCCAGCTCGAGAACATCACGGTCGGGGCGGCCAACCTCGGGGCGCGCTCGCAGGGGACCCCCGACCAGAACGTCGGCCCGATGCAGTACGACCAGTACGGCCGGTGGCACCCGTTCGGGACGCTGCCCAGCGGGAAGGACATGTTCACCTTCATGGCGGCCGGGGCGAGGATATCGCTGTTCATCGGCCTGACCTCCATCGTGGTCAGCGGGTTCATCGCGGTCGCGTTCGCGCTGCTGACCGCCTACTACAAGGGGCTGGTCGACCTCCTGGTGGTCATCCTCGGCGACTCCATCATGTCGCTGCCGAGCCTGCTGTTCGTGATGCTGCTGTCGGTGGTGCTCGGCGGGACGTGGTTGGCCGAGATATACAGCGGCGGCTTCCTGCTCGCGGTCATCTTCGCCGTGACCGGGTGGCCGTTCCTCTGGCGGTCGATCCGCGGTCCGGCGATGCAGATCGCCGAGCAGGAGTGGATCGACGCCGCCAAGAGCTTCGGCCAGCGCCCCCGGGTGACGATGCAGAAGCACATGGCGCCGTACATCCTGGGCTACCTGCTGGTGTACGCCTCGATGCGGCTGGGCGGCATCATCATCGCGGTCGCGGGCCTGTCGTTCCTCGGGCTGGGCATCAACCCGCCCACGCCCGAGTGGGGCCGGGCCGTCAACATCGGCCAGGGGTACGTCACCACCGCGTCGTGGCACATCTCGTTCATCCCCGGCGTGCTCATCGTGCTGGTCGTGACCGCGTTCAACGCGCTGGGCGACGGCATCCGCGACGCCATCGACCCGCAGAGCGAGGGCAGCGAAGGCGAGGGCGCTGAAGCCGCCGCGGCCGGCGGAGGTGGTGCCTGATGGCCCAGCGCGAGACCGCGGCGACCCGCGGCGAGGAGCGACCGCTGCTGTCGGTCGAGAACCTCCAGACCGCGTTCTTCACCGACAAGGAGGTCATCCGGGCGGTCGACGGCGTGAGCTTCGACATCCGGCGGGGCGAGACCGTCGGCATCGTCGGCGAGTCCGGGTCGGGCAAGAGCGTCACCGCCCGCTCGATCATGGGACTGGTCGACTCGCCCGGCCGGGTGCTCGACGGCAGTAGCATCGAGTTCGACGGCGAGGAGCTGACCGAGAAGTCCGAGCGGCAGTACCGGGACATCCGCGGCGGCGACATCGCGATGGTGTTCCAGGACCCGCTGACCTCGCTCAATCCCGTCTACACGGTGGGCAACCAGATCAAGGAGGCGCTCCGGCTCCACCAGGACCTGCGGGGCGCGGCCGCCACCGAGGAGGCCATCGACCTGCTGGAGGCGGTCGGCATCCCCGACGCCGCCCGGCGGGTCAGGGAGTACCCCCACGAGTTCTCGGGCGGGATGCGCCAGCGCGCGGTCATCGCGATGGCGCTGGCCTGCGATCCCGAGCTGCTCATCTGCGACGAGCCGACCACGGCGCTCGACGTCACCATCCAGGCCCAGATCCTGGAGCTGCTCGACGAGCTCCAGGAGGAGCGGGACCTCGCCATCATGTTCATCACCCACGACATGGGCGTCATCGCGGAGGTCTCGGACCGCGTGAACGTGATGTACGCCGGCGAGATCGTCGAGAGCGCCCCGGTCGAGGAGCTGTTCGAGAACCCCCGGCACCCCTACACCCGGGGGCTGCTCCAGTCGATCCCGGGCAACCAGCCCGGCGCCGAGCGGCTCCAGACCATCGAGGGCGACGTGCCCACGCCGAACGAGCCCGCGAGCTACTGCCGGTTCGAGCCGCGGTGCCCCGAGGCGTTCGAGGACTGCACCAGGGTCCACCCGGCGTCGGTCGAGGTGAACGACGACGCCGAGGACCACACCGCGGCCTGCCTGCTGTACCCCGAGGACGTCACCCGGCGGGAGGCGGTGGAGCTGCACGAACAGCGCGAGAGCCAGCGCGAGGTGAGCGAACGATGAGCGAGCAAGTCCAACAGGAGTCGGTCAGCGTCGCCACGGGCGAGACGCTCGTGGAGGTCAACGACCTCAGGACCTACTACGACGAGGGCGGTATCGTCGACTCGAACCCCGTGAAGGCGGTCGACGGGGTCGACTTCGAGATCAAGCGCGGCGAGACCCTCGGGCTGGTCGGCGAGTCCGGCTGCGGCAAGACCACGCTGGGCCGGACGCTCATCCAGTTGGAGAACGCGACGTCGGGCGAGGTGCTGTTCGACGGCACCGACATCACCGAGCTCTCGGGCAGGGAGCTCAAGGAGTGGCGCCGGAACAGCCAGATGGTGTTCCAGGACCCCGAGTCGAGCCTCAACGACCGGATGACCATCGGCGAGATCGTCCGCGAGCCGCTGGACGTCCACGACTGGAACGAGCCGGCCGACCGCCGCGAGCGCGTCCGGGAGCTGCTCGACGTGGTCGGGCTCCAGCCCGAGCACTACTACCGGTACCCCCACCAGTTCTCGGGCGGCCAGCGCCAGCGCATCGGCATCGCCCGGGCGCTGGCGCTCGAACCCGAGTTCGTCGTGCTCGACGAGCCGGTGTCGGCGCTGGACGTCTCGGTCCAGGCCCAGATTCTCAACCTGCTGGAGGACCTCCAGGACGAGTTCGGGCTGACCTACCTGTTCATCGCCCACGACCTCAGCGTCGTCCGGCACATCTGCGACCGGGTCGCCGTGATGTACCTGGGCAACATCATGGAGCTGGGCGAGACCGAGGAGCTGTTCGAGAACCCGAAGAACCCCTACACCCACTCGCTGCTGTCGGCGATCCCCGAGCCCGACCCCACCGTCGAGCGCGAGCGCATCACGCTGCGGGGGACGCCGCCGAGCCCGCGGGACCCGCCGAAGGGGTGTCCGTTCACCACCCGGTGTCCGATGAAGATCCGGCCCGACGAGTACCAGGACATGGACGCCGACACGTGGGTCGCCATCGAGGTGTTCCGCGAGGTGCTCCGCGAGCGGGCCCGGGCCGAGAAGTCGCTGACCGAGCGGGCCAAGGAGCTGCTCGGGATGGAGACGCGGTTCTCCGACATCGACGAGATCCGGAGGGAGCTGTTCGGCGACCTCGACCTCTCGCCCGAGGTCGAGCGCCACGTCGACGAGGCGGCCGGGTACGTGGCCGACAACGAGGAGGCGAAGGCCCGTCAGGTGCTCCGCGAGGAGTTCGGCAGCGTCTGCGACGCCGAGGACCCCGAGAACTACGTCGTCAGCGACACCGGTCGGGTCAGCCACTGCCACCGCCACGAGGCGGAGTACACCGAGCCCGACGAGTTCGTCCCGTACACCGAACGATAGATGTGGCAGGCGCTCCACCGACCGATAGATGTCGTCAACTGAGCGGCCCCCGACGTCGGCGGCCTCCCGGCGCGCCCGACAGGCGGTCGACGCCGCGGTCTACTCGCTCGCGGTCGCCGCGACGGTGTTCGTCGTCGGCGCCCTGGCGGGGCTGGTGCTCGGCGGCGGCCTGGTGACCGCCAAGTACGTGATGTTCGTCGTCGGCCTGCTCGCGTTCGGCTACGGCACGCTCCAGCTCCGGCCGGACCCGCCGTGGAAGACCGAGGAGGGCGAGGAGGGCGAGATCAAGATCGTCAGGGAGGAGCGGCCGTCCGGCACCGTCGTCAACAGCCGGGAGGAGACCGCGTTCCAGGCGGCGGTCCAGCGGATCCCGCCGCTGCCGTGGTTCTCGCTCCCGCCGGACGAGCGCGTCTCGGTGGCGCTCAAGATCTTCCTGGCCGGGCTGGCGACGCTCGCCTGGTCGTTCGCGATGGAGGCCGTGTTCGGCGTCGCCGCGGCGGGCGCCGCGTGACGGTCGGCCCGACGTGAGCGTGCCGCCCGGTTCTGCTGTTCTGGCCGGCGCTTCCGTTCCGCCAGGTTCCCGTGCTGCCAACGTCCTCGCTCGCCCGACGCTTTCGTTCCGGCGAACTCAGCGCCCGCCGTCCGCCCAAACAACAGGCTTTACCATCAGAAGACCGTCAGACCGACACATGCCAGAGACTGGGGCCGGGGACGACGAACCCGACTACGCCGAGCAGATCGCAGGCAGCGCCGACGTCCACAAGGGCGCCTGGCAGCGCACCCTCGACGACATGCAGGCGATGGAGGCCGACATGGAGGAGGAAGGGTGGGACGTCGTGGCCATCGGCGCGGGCCACACCGCGCCGACGAACCCCGACGCGGGCGAGACCGACCGGTGGGGGTTCGTCCACGTCGTGCCCGACAACAAGGCCGAGCCGTTCGAGGCGGCGGTCGAGACCGGCGCGTTCCCGCAGTACCGGGTGTTCCGCAACGAGATGCAGGGCCGGGTCTTCGTGCTGACACAGCTGCTCGACCCCGACTCGGAGACAGCCATCCTCATCGCGGGCAACTTCGAGATGCGCCACGCGCCCGGCCTGGTCAAGACCGCGCTGAAGGAGGACCAGATGTACACCCACGTCCAGACGCTCGACGGCACCCACCTCGGGTCGTTCCGCCACGACGACGTCGAGAAGTTCTTCCCCGACCCGCACAAGTACACGGGCTACGAGGTCGAGTTCGACGGCGTGCTCGACGACGAGGAGTAGGTCGGCGACCGCCCGGGCGTCGGACCGCGACCGCCCGGACGTCGGACCGCGCTGATTCTCTCTTCGACGACGCGGCGCGAACGCTCGGAGCCCCGACCGGCCGAATCGGGCGCCGCGGGAACGTTCGGTTCGTAGACTACAAGGCGCCCCGCCCCGTATCGCGCGAACATGAAAGTCGGCGAAGCCATGACGCCCCGCTCGGAGGTCGTCACCGTGGAGCTTCCGGGCACCCGCGACGACGTGCTAGAGTACCTGCAGGAGCGGTCGTTCTCGTCCGTTCCCGTGGTCAAGAACAGCGGCGGGTCCGAGGAGTTCCGCGGGCTCATCTCCCGGGACGACCTCATCGAGAACCCCGACGAGGACCAGCTCGCGATGCTGATGCGGGACGTCCCGACCACCACGCAGGACACCACCGTCGAGGAGGTCGCCGAGCTGATGGTCGCGGAGGGCGCCCGCCGGGTGCCGGTCGTCGACGGCCAGCTCGAGGGCATCGTCACCGTCACCGACGTGGTGCGGGCCATCGCCGACGGCGACGCCGACGGGAGCGAGTCGGTCGCCGACATCGCCTCGCGGGACGTCAACACCACCTACGTCGAGACGCCGCTGACGGTCGCCGAGCGCGAGCTCTACTACGCCAACCTGCCGTACGCCGTGGTGCTCGACGAGGAGGGCGAGATGGGCGGCGTGCTGACCGAGGTCGACATCATCGAGGTCGCCCGCGTGGTCGAGGGCGAGGACGACACCGGCGACTCCATCGCCGACGAGGACGACGACTGGAAGTGGGAGTCGATCAAGGCGGTCGGCAAGCGCTACCTGCCGACCCGGAACGTCGAGATCCCGGCCGCGCCGGTCCGGGACTTCATGACCGCCGACGTGGTGACCGTCTCGGGCGAGAAGACCGCCAAGGAGGCCGCACAGACCATGCTCAGCAACGACATCGAGCAGATCCCGCTGGTGCAGGGCGACGAGCTGGTGGGCATCGTCCGGGACATCAACCTGCTGGAGGCGATACAGTGACCCGGAACGATCTTGTGGAGCTGGCCAAGCGGCGGGGCTACTTCTTCCAGTCGGCCGGCGCCTACGGCGGCGTCTCGGGCTTCTACACCTACGGCCCGCAGGGCGCGACGCTCAAGCAGAACGTCGAGAACACCTGGCGCGAGCGGTTCCAGGTCCGGGAGGGCCACCGCGAGATCGACGCCCCGACCGTGATGCCCGAGCCGGTCTTCGAGGCGTCGGGCCACCTCGACACCTTCGACGACATGCTGGTCGAGTGCCCCGAGTGCGGCGCCAGCCACCGGGCCGACCACCTCATCGAGGACAACACCGACATCGAGGAGGCCGAGAGCATCCCGATCCCGGAGGTCGAGGAGCTCATCCGCGAGCACGACCTGGAGTGCCCGAGCTGCGGCGCCGCGCTGGCCGGCGAGCCGGTCGAGGAGTTCAACCTGATGTTCGAGACCAACATCGGCCCGGGCAGCTCCTCGCCGGGCTACCTCCGGCCCGAGACCGCCCAGGGCATCTTCGTGGAGTTCCCCCAGCTCGCCGAGTACGCCCGCAACCAGCTCCCGTTCGGCATCACCCAGATCGGCAAGGCCTACCGGAACGAGATCAGCCCCCGGAAGTCGATCGTCCGGGTCCGGGAGTTCACCCAGGCCGAGCTCGAGCACTTCATCGACCCCGAGGAGGACGAGCCCGAGCTCGACCGCGTCGCGGACGTCGAGCTCAAGCTCTACCCCGCCGAGGAGCAGGAGAAGGACGACGGCGAGTACGTCCGCAAGACCGTCGCGGAGGCGGTCGAGGAGGGCATCGTCCACGAGTGGGTCGCCTACTACCTCGGCGTCGGCAAGCAGTGGTACGAGTCCATCGGCGTCGACATGGACCGGTTCCGGTTCCGCCAGCACCTCGGCGGCGAGCTCGCCCACTACGCCGCGGACTGCTGGGACGCAGAGGCCGAGGTGGACGGCGACTGGATCGAGATCACCGGCTACGCCTACCGGAGCGACTACGACCTCAGCAAGCACGACGAGTACTCCGACGACGACTTCACCGTCTTCAAGCAGTACGACGAGCCGAAGGTCGTCGAGCGTGCGACGGTCGATCCCGACATGAGCTACCTCGGGCCGGAGTTCGGCGGCGACGCGGCCGACGTGGCCGCCGAGCTCGAACTGCTGGCCGAGCGCGACCGGGCGGCGTTCGAGGGCGAGGAGGTCACCGTCGAGGTCGACGGCGAGGAGTACGCCGTCCCGACCGAGAAGACCGGCTTCGCCGTCGAGGAGGTCAAGGAGAACGGCGAGCACGTCATGCCCCACGTGGTCGAACCCTCCATCGGCATCGACCGGGTCATCTACACCGTGCTCGACCACGCCTACCGGGAGGACGAGATCGAGGGCGAGACCCGGAGCTACCTCGCGCTCGAACCCGAGGTCGCGCCCACGTTCGTCGGCGTCTTCCCGCTGGTGAGCAAGGAGGGCATGGACGACCGCGCCCGCGAGATCGCCGACGACCTCCGGGCGGCGGGCTTCGACGTGACCTACGACGACTCGGGCTCGATCGGCCGGCGCTACCGCCGCCAGGACGAGGTCGGCACGCCGTTCTGCGTCACGGTCGACGACGAGACCGACGACACCGTGACCCTGCGAGAACGGGACTCGACCGACCAGGTCCGGGTGCCCATCGACGACCTGCCGGAGCTGCTGGCGGAACTCCGCGAGGGCGAGACCACCTTCGCGGACCTCGACGCGCCCGCGCCCGAACAGTAACCGTGCCGCTCCACAGCGAGGTCAAGCGCCGGCTGGTCCACGTCTCCGGGACGGGGTATCCGGCGCTGTACCTGCTCGACCTCGCGTCCTACGAACAGTTGCGGCTGCTGCTGGTGGCGAGTTCGGCGGGCGCCATCGTGCTCGAGGCGGTCCGGCTGTTCGTCGGGCTCGACTGGCGGATCTTCGACGAGCTCACCCGGGAGTACGAGCAGGACAACCTCGCGGGCTACGCCCTCTACATGTTCGGGATGACCGCGGCGGTGCTGGCGTTCGAGCCCCGGATCGCGATCCCCGCCATGCTGATGCTCACCATCGCCGACCCCGTCAGCGGGCTGGCGGGGTCGGGCGAGCTCGGCGTGAAGGCGACCCACACCCTGCTGCTGACGTTCGGGGTCTGCCTGCTCATCACCAGCCTGTCGGGGCTGCCGCTGGTGACCGCGGCGCTGGGCGCGCTGGCGGCGACGCTGGCCGACGGGATGAAGCCCATCGTCGCGGGCTACGTCATCGACGACAACCTCACCATCCCGGTCGGGTCGGCGGTCGTGATGTACCTCGCGCTCCGGTACCTGCCGACCGCGGCGGCGTGAGCTGTTTCTCCGGGAAAAGCGGAGGGAGCGGACGGACCCGACCGACGGCGGTCAGGCCATCGGGAACAGCGTCGAGAGGACGGGCACCGTCAGCAGGCCCGCAGTCGGAAGGGCCCCGCCCTCGTGCGATTGGCCGAATTTTCTTTGGCGACGGAGCCCCTTACGCGCAGACATGAATCGGGACCGGGACGAGGTGACCGAACGGAGGGCGGACGGCTCCCCCGACGGGTCCCGGCGAACGCTGGGGCGGGTCCACGAGTGGGTGTTCCTGACCGGCAACCGGTGGGTGCTCGCCGGGGGCCTGCTCGTCGGCTTCCTCGTCGTCCTCGGCGCCATCGAACTCCGGATGGGGCTGGCGACCCAGCAGCTCGTGCCGCTGTTCTACGCGACCAGCGCGGTCATCGGCGGCAACTTCACGCTGCTGACAATCGTCATCTCCATCAGCCAGCTCGTCATCTCCCAGCAGCTGAGCGCGCCCGGCGAGCTCCGGGCCCAGATCGAGGACACGACGGCGTACCGGGAGACCTCGACCGAGTCGGTCGGCAGGGAGGTCGCGCCCGCGACGCCGGCCGCGTTCCTCGAAGTGCTGCTCGAGGGAGTCCTCGACGCCGTCCGCAGCCTCGAGTCCCACCGGGACGAGCTGACCCAGAACGGCGCCGCGGACGCCGTCGACGAGGTGCTCGACCCACTCGAGGCGCAGCTCGAGCGTTCGGTCCGCGAGCTCCGGCGGGGCGGGACGACCATCTTCGAGGCGCTGGTGGTCACGCTCGACACCAACTACTCCCGGGAGATCTACCAGATCTGGCGGCTGCAGACGGTGTACGAGGAGGACATCTCGCCGGACGCCAAGGAGTGTCTGGGAGACGTCGTCGAGCGACTCAAGCAGATCGACGTCGCCCGCCAGTACATCAAGACGGTGTACATCCAAGAGGAGCTCGCGCGGCTGTCCCGCGACCTGCTGTACGTGGGGGTTCCCATCATCTTCGCCGGGCTCGCGCTGATGGTGACGTTCGTCAGCACCGACCGGCCGATGCTCTCGCCCCGGCAGCTCTCGATCATCACGCCGGTGTTCGCGGCGGTCGGCGCGGCGCCGCTGGCGCTGCTGTTCGCGTACGTCCTGCGGCTCTCGGTGGTCTCGGAACGCACCGTGGCCATCACGCCGTTCACCACGCCGACCCAGGAGTCGACGCCGCTGGAGACGGTCGCCGACGACGCCGACGACTGAGCGACGACGGCCCGACAACGGGCGGCCGAACTCCATTTCCGACCGGACGACCGATGGTCGGACATGGGCGAGCGCCGGGCGCCGGAACCGGAGGAGCTCGAAGCGGACGACAGCACCACCGGGGCGGGCCGGACGCTGGCCGGGCTCCACGAGTGGGTGTTCCTGACCGGCAACCGGTGGGTGATCGCCGGAGGTCTGCTCGTCGGCTTGCTCGCCGTCCTCGCCGCCATCGAGTACCGGGTCGGGTCGTCTACCCAGCAGCTGGTCCCGCTGTTCTACATGTCGAGCGCGATCATCGGCGGCAACTTCACGCTGATCACCATCGTCATCTCCATCAGCCAGCTCGTCATCTCGCGCCAGCTGAGCGCGCCCGGCGAGCTCCGGGCCCAGATCGAGAACACGACGTCCTACCGCGAGGCGTCGCTCGAACTGGTCGAGCGGGACGTGCCGCCGGCCACCCCGGCCGCGTTCCTCGAAGTGCTGCTCCGCGGCGTCGAGGACGCGGTCGAGGCGCTCAACGGGCACACGTCGGAGATCGCGAGCGACGACGCCGTCGACGCCATCGACGACGTCCTCTCGCCGCTGGAGGACCAGATCGAGCGCTCGATCCGACAGATCGAGCGCCAGGACACGAGCATCCTGGAGGCGCTGGTGGTCACGCTCAACACCAACTACTCCGAGGACATCCACCAGATCTGGCGGCTGGAGACGACGTACCACGACCACATCACGCCCGACGCCAAGGACAGCCTCGAGACGCTTGTGACGCGGCTCAAGCAGATCGACGTCGCCCGCCAGTACCTCAAGACGGTGTACATCCAGGAGGAGCTCTCGCGGCTGTCCCGCGACCTGCTGTACGTGGGGGTTCCGGTCATCTTCGCCGGGCTCGCGCTGATGGTGACGTTCGTCAGCACCTCGGCGCCGGCGCTCACGTCGCGGCAGCTCTCGGTCATCACGCCGGTGTTCGCGGCGGTCGGTGCGGCGCCGCTGGCGCTGCTGTTCGCGTACGTCCTGCGGCTCTCGGTGGTCTCGGAGCGCACCGCCGCCATCACGCCGTTCACCACGCCGACACAGGAGTCGACGCCGCTGGCGGCGGTGACCGACGACGCCGACGACTGAGCTTCACTTTCACCCCGATTGCCGAACCCTTTAATCGGAGGACGACCAACCGGGACCCGAATGGCGACGACCGGGGACCAGCAGTACGTGGACCACGAACTCCTCGTCCCGGAGTTCATCGAGCGGCGGATGTACCAGCTCCAGCTCGCGGGGTCGGCCAAGGACCGCAACACCCTGGTCTGCCTGCCGACCGGGCTGGGGAAGACGACCGTGAGCCTGCTGGTCACCGCCGAGCGGCTGGCGGACGTCGGCGGCAAGAGCCTGCTGCTCGCGCCGACCAAGCCGCTGGTCAACCAGCACGCCGACTTCTACCGGGAGGCCCTCCGGATCGACGACGAGGACATCGTGGTGTTCACCGGGGAGGTCCGGCCCGACGAGCGCACCGAGCTCTGGCGGAGCGCGCGGGTCGTCATCGCCACCCCGCAGGTCGTCGAGAACGACCTGGTCGGCAGCCGCATCGACCTGGCGCCGGTCACCCACGTCACCTTCGACGAGTGCCACCGCGCGACCGGCGACTACGCCTACAACTACATCGCCGAGCGCTACCACCAGGACGCCGACAACCCCCTCGTCACCGGGATGAGCGCCTCGCCCGGCGGCGACGAGGAGGAGATCCTGGAGGTCTGCGAGAACCTCGGCATCGAGAACGTCGAGGTGATGACCGAGGAGGACTCGGACGTCGACGAGTTCACCCACGACACCGACGTCGAGTGGGAGCGGGTCGAGCTCCCCGACGAGGTCCTCGAGATCCGGGACGCGCTCAACGACGTCGTGGAGGACCGCCTCGAGAAGCTCAAGGAGCTGGGCATCACCCGCAAGACCAGCGCCGACCTCTCGGAGACCGACATCAAGAAGATGCGGGCCGAGCTCCAGCAGCTCATCGACAACGACCAGTCGGAGGGGTACAAGGGGATGTCGGCGCTGGCCGAGATCCGGAAGCTCCGGACCGCGGTCACCTACGTCGAGACCCAGAGCGTCGAGGCGCTCCGGCGGTACTTCGAGCGCCAGCGCAACGCCGCCCGGAGCTCGGGCGCCTCGAAGGCCAGCCAGCGGTTCGTCAGCGAGCCCAAGGTCCAGGAGGCGATGCGCCGGGCCGAGGAGTACGACGGGCTCCACCCGAAGTACTCCCGTGCCCGGATGCGGATCGCCGAGACGCTGGGCATCGAGGGCGGCCAGCGGGTCATCGTGTTCACCGAGTCGCGCGACACCGCCGAGGCGCTCACTGAGTTCCTGGGCCAGCACTTCGACGCCCAGCGGTTCGTCGGTCAGGGCGACAAGGACGGCAGCGACGGGATGACCCAGAAGGAGCAACAGGAGGTGTTAGACCGGTTCCGGGCCGGCGAGTTCGAGGTGCTGGTCTCGACCTCGGTCGCCGAGGAGGGGCTGGACGTCCCCGAGGTCGACCTCGTGCTGTTCTACGAGCCGGTGCCGACCGCCATCCGGTCGATCCAGCGCAAGGGCCGGACCGGCCGGCAGGCGAAGGGCCGGGTCGCGGTCCTGCTCGCCGAGGACACCCGCGACGAGGCGTACTTCTGGATCTCGAAGCGCCGCGAGAACGAGATGGAGGACGAGCTCCGGAAGCTCAAGGGCGTCGCCGACGAGGTCGAGGAGGAGCTCGACGACTCCCAGCGGCAGCTCGGGGACTTCGGGACGCCGGGGAGCTCGGACGGCGACGATTCGAGGACCGACGTCGAACCCGGACTGCAGTCGTTCGACGCCGTCGAGGGAGACGGGGACGAGCAAGCGGACGGGGAGTCGGTCGCCGGCGAAGACGGCGGGGACGCCGGTAACGACGGGTCCGGAGCGGAGTCCACCGACGGAAACGGGAGCGACGAGCAACTCGACGGGACCGCGGACGCCCAGACCGCCGGGGAAACCGCGGACGCCGAGACCACCGCCGACGCTGCCGAGGCCGACGGGCCCGAGGAGGGCGTGGTCGCGACCGCCGACCCGAGCGGCGAGGCGGTCGAGATCGTGGCCGACCAGCGCGAGCTCGACTCGACCATCGCGCGGGACCTCTCGACCCGCGAGGGCGTCGAGACCCGGCTGGAGACCCTCTCGGTCGGCGACTACGTGCTGAGCGACCGCGTGGTGGTCGAGCGCAAGTCGGTCAGCGACTTCCTCGACACCCTGACCGGGGGCGACCGCTCGCTGTTCGAGCAGCTGGGCGACGCGACCCGCCACTACGCCCGGCCGGTGCTGGTGCTGGAGGGCGAGGGGCTCTACGAGGAGCGCAACGTCCACCCCAACGCGGTCCGGGGCGCCCTGGCGTCGCTGGCGGTCGACTTCGGCGCCAGCGTGCTCCGGACGACCGACGAGGCCGACACCGCCGACCTGCTGGAGGTGATCGCGACCCGCGAGCAGGAGAAGGACGACCGCGAGGTGTCGGTCCACGGCGAGAAGCAGAGCAAGACGCTGGCCGAGCAGCAGGAGTACGTCGTCTCCTCGATCGCCGACATCGGGCCGGTGACCGCCCGGTCGCTGCTGGAGGAGTTCAGGACCGTCGAGGCCGTGATGACGGCTCGCGAGGACGATCTGCTCGAGGTTCAAGGCGTGGGTGAAGTGACCGCAGAGCGCATCCGCGAGGTCGTCGGCAGCGAGTACGACCGGTAGCGCGACGTTCCCTCGCTGAACGGTCGTGAACTCCCGACGGAATCTCCGGTTTCCGCCGGGCGTTTTCTCGGTTACGGCGTGCGAAACAGTGGCTTACCCTCGGGTATGCTGCATTTAACGCCGCGTTTTCGGGCGAAACTGTCCAGAACAGCCGCGGCGACTTAAGCCTGCTGGGCGACTCGGTTAGGTACAGAGTAAATGAGATACGAACGCCCTTCCACCGAGCGTCGTGCGGTACGCGCGGAGTCGACGCGGACCGACTCCGAGACCGACGGGGTACGCGACGAGCGAGAGCTGTACGGCGAGCCCCGTCACGAGGTCGAGCGCGACCGCGACGAGCAGACGCTGTACGGTGAGCCCCAGCACGAGACCCGGGACGGCGACCGGGACCTCGACCTCGACCTCCTGTTCGTCCGGTTTCGGACCGAGGCGGCCAGGCCGAGGGCGCTCCCCGGGCGCTCGGAGCGCTCGGAGCCGCCGGCGGCGAGCGCTACGGAACGATAGTCACCGGTACCGCCTCTTCTTCGACGACCGTGTGCGCGGCGCTCCCGAGGATCGCCCGGTCGATGGTCCCGCTGCCGTGGTGGCCCATGACGACGTGGTCGTAGCCCCGCTCCTCGACGAGTTCGAGGATGTCCTCGCCGATGCGGTCGCCGGGCCGGAACGACAGTTCCACGTCGGTCGACACCTCGGGCTCGCAGTCGACATCGGACTCCCGGAGTCGTTCGCGGGCGCGGTCGAGGATGTCGTCGGTGGCGTCGGTCTCGCTGTCGGTGAAGTGGACGACGCTGAGCGTCGCCTCGAACCGGCGGGCGAACTCGATGGCGAAGTCGAGCGCCCGGAAGCTGCACTCCGAGCCGTCGATGGGAACCAGTACCTCCATGGTCGGTGATAGGGGGGCGGCGGGTTAACAGTTCTCCCGGTCAGCGGTTCGCCCGGTCGAGCGCGGCGAGCGCCTCGGCGGCCTCGCGGGTGGCCGCGAGCAGGTCGCGGGCGCGGGCGACGTCGTCGGTCTGCTCGGCCTGGCGCGCGAGCGCCGAGAGCTTCCTGACCAGCGACTCCCGGGCGGCCGCGAGGTCGTCGGCGCCGGCCGGGGTCGCACCCGTCGGGGCAGTCGTGTGGCCGTCCGAGGCGGACGCGTGGTCGTGGCCGTGTCCGCGGTCGCGGCCGGCGCCGGTCCAGGTCGCGCGGTCGCGGCCGGAGCGCTCGGACCCGCGACCGGCCCGGTCGTCGGTCGCTCGCCCCCGGACGGACTCGCGGCGGCCGCGCGCCGGGTCGCGGTCGGCGTCGGTCTGGGACGGCGGCCGGCGCACGTTCGACCGGTCGACGTGCCGGTCGGCGACCCGGACCCCGTCGATCTCGACGCGGGGTTCGTCGCCGGCGTCGTCCGGCCGCGAATCGTCTGCGGCGTCCGCGGCCGACTCGTCGGCCGCGTCGCCCGGTTCGCCGTCGTCGGTGGGGGCGGTGTCGACCTCGGTCCCGGTCGGCGCCGCGCCTTCGGCGGGCGCGTCGGGCCGGTCCCCGGGCTGGCCGTCCGGCCCGGCCTCGGCGTCGGACTGGACCTGCTCGCCGGTCTGGCCGTTCTGCTGCTGAGCTTGCGCCTCGGCCTCGTGCTGGCAGGTCGGGCAGAACTCCCGGCCGTCGTAGCGGAAGATGGGGTCGCCGCACTGATCGCAGTGCTTGCCCGTCATGGTCGCGCCCTGGAGCAGGAGCTCGCTCATCCGGCGCGTGTTCTCGCGGTCCTTCCGGTCCCGCTCGTACTTCTCCCGGAGTTTCTCGCGCTCGGCCTCCTTGTCGAAGCCGGAGTCGTCGCTGCTCATGTGCGTTGGAAGGCGTTCCGGCCCGAAAAGTCTCCGGTCTCGCGACCCGGGTCGCCCGGGCGACCGCGAACGCGGCGGATTCCGCCCCGTTTTCGACTGTCGTCGAACTACCGAAACGTCGAGCGACGTCTTACGGGGTCGGTATTCGGCGGTTCCGAAGCGCTTAACCGAATAGCGGGAGGGGTTTTACGTGGTATGACGAAAATCAGCGTGGTCGGCGCGGCCGGTACGGTCGGGGCCGCGGCGGCGTACAACATCGCGCTTCGGGACATCGCCGACGAACTGGTGCTCGTCGACATCCCGGACAAGGAGGAGGACACCGTCGGCCAGGCCGCCGACGTGAACCACGGCGCGGCGTACGACGCCAACACGGTGGTCCGACAGGGCGGCTACGAGGCCACCGAGGGGTCGGACGTGGTCGTCATCACCGCCGGCATCCCGCGCCAGCCCGGCCAGACCCGCATCGACCTGGCGGGCGACAACGCGCCCATCATGGAGGACATCGGCTCCTCGATCGCGGAGTACAACGACGACTTCGTCACCGTCACGACCTCCAACCCGGTCGACCTGCTCAACCGCCACCTCTACGAGACCGGCGACCGCGCCCGCGAGAAGGTCATCGGCTTCGGCGGCCGGCTCGACTCCGCCCGGTTCCGCTACGTCCTCAGCCAGCGCTTCGACGAGCCCGTCCGGAACGTCGAGGCGACCATCCTGGGCGAGCACGGCGACGCCCAGGTGCCGGTGTTCTCGAAGGTCCGCGCCAACGGCAAGGACCCCGAGTTCAGCGACGACGAGAAGGAGGAGATCTTAGAGGAGCTCCAGCAGAGCGCGATGAACGTCATCGAGAAGAAGGGCGCGACCGAGTGGGGTCCCGCCACCGGCGTCGGCCACATGGTCGAGGCCGTGGTCCGGGACACCGGCGAGGTCGTCCCGGGCTCCATCAAGCTCGAGGGCGAGTACGGCCACGACGACGTCGCGCTGGGCGTCCCGCTGAAGCTCGGCGAGGGCGGCGTCCAGGAGGTCGTCGAGTGGGACCTGACCGAGTTCGAGCGCGAACAGCTCGGCGAGGCCGCCGACAAGCTCTCCGAGCAGTACGACGAGATCGCGTAACGACGACACGGCTCAAGCGTCGGCCCGCGTCGCGGACTCCGAATCGGGCTTTTTCTGTGCGACCACGGCCGGGGGCTCGACTGTTGACTACTCAACCGACACGACCTGGGCTGCGCTTAGGGGCCAATCCACCGGCGGCGGGACTGAAAGGGGCCGCCCGGTCGCGGTCACGCTCGCTTCGCTCGCGTGACCGCGGAAGTCGCAGCCCGCGCAACGAAGTGAGCAGGAACGTCTTCCGGCGAGCGAAGCGAGCCGAAGACATGTCGGTCAGCGACCGCGACCGGGCGGGGGCTTTCGAGGCAATCTCGATAGCATTTCTGACGGGAGGTAGAGCGATTACAAAATCACGAGTCGACGCCCCGACCCGACAGTTTAAACCAGAAGACGCGCCAAGGGCGGAGTAATGACTACTTTCGTCTCCGGCCGGAGGTGGTCGGCGTGACCGTCGCCGTCGACGACGTCCCCGACCTGCCAGACGGCGTGGTCGAGCACTTCCGCGAGCAGGGCATCGAGGAGCTGTACCCGCCTCAGGGCGAGGCCGTCGAGGCCGGCGTCGCCGAGGGCGAGAGCGTGGTCGCAAGCGTCCCGACCGCCAGCGGCAAGACCCTCATCGCCGAGCTGGCGATGCTGTCCAGCGTCGCCCGCGGCGGGAAGGCCCTCTACATCGTCCCGCTCCGGGCGCTGGCCAGCGAGAAGAAGGCCGAGTTCGAGGAGTTCGAGCAGTACGGGATCGAGGTGGGGGTCTCGACCGGAAACTACGACAGCGACGGCGACTGGCTGGCCCAGAAGGACATCATCGTCGCGACCAGCGAGAAGGTCGACTCGCTGGTCCGGAACGGCGCCCAGTGGGTCGACGACCTGACCTGCGTGGTCGCCGACGAGGTCCACCTGGTCGACTCGAAGAACCGGGGGCCGACCCTGGAGGTCACCCTCGCGAAGCTCCGGAAGCTCAACGAGAACCTCCAGACGGTCGCGCTCTCGGCGACGGTCGGCAACGCCGGGGAGATCGCCGAGTGGCTCGACGCCACCCTGATCGATTCGACCTGGCGGCCCATCGACCTCCAGAAGGGCGTCCTCTACGGCCAGGCGCTCCACCTCGACGACGGCTCGAAGAAGCAGATCTCGCGGGGCAACGAGAAGGCGACCGCGGCGCTGGTCGAGGACACCCTCTCGGACGAGGGCTCCTCGCTGGTGTTCGTCAACTCCCGGCGCAACGCCGAGGCCGCGGCGCGGCGGCTGGGCGACGTGACCCGCGACTACCTCACCGACGAGGAGCGCGAGCGACTCCGGGACATCGCCGCCGAGATCCGCGACGCAAGCGACACCCAGACCAGCGACGACCTGGCCGACGCCGTCGAGAAGGGCGCGGCGTTCCACCACGCCGGGCTCTCCTCGCGTAGCCGCGAACTCGTCGAGGACGCCTTCCGCGACCGGCTCGTGAAGGTCATCTCGGCGACGCCGACCCTGGCGGCGGGGGTCAACACGCCCTCCCGTCGGGTCATCGTCCGGGACTGGCGGCGCTACGACGGCGACGTCGGCGGGATGCAGCCCCTCGACGTGCTGGAGGTCCACCAGATGTTCGGCCGGGCGGGCCGGCCGGGGCTCGACCCCTACGGCGAGGCGGTGCTCATCGCCAACAGCCACGACGAGCTCGACGAGCTGTTCGACCGGTACGTCTGGGCCGACCCCGAGCCGGTCCGGTCGAAGCTCGCGGCCGAGCCCGCGCTCCGGACCCACATCCTGGCGACGGTCGCCTCCGGGTTCGCCGACTCCGAGGACGAACTGGTGTCGTTCCTCGAACGCACCCTCTACGCGACCCAGACCGACGAGACCGGCCGACTCGAGACCGTGACCCAGAACGTGCTGGAGTACCTCGAGCGCAACGAGTTCCTCGAGCGCGAAAACGGGGGACTGCGCGCCACCGGCCTCGGTCACCGGGTCTCCCAGCTGTACGTCGACCCGATGAGCGCCGCCGAGATCATCGACGGGCTGCGGGCGGCCGACGACCGACCCACCGCGTTCGGCCTGTTCCACCTGGTCGCGCGCACCCCCGACATGTACGAGCTGTACCTCCGGTCGGGCGACCGCGAGGAGTACACCGAGCTGGCCTACGAGCGCGAGTCGGAGTTCCTCGGCTCGATGCCCTCGGAGTTCGAGGACCACGCCTTCGAGGACTGGCTGTCGGCGCTCAAGACCGCCCGGCTGCTCGAGGACTGGGCCTCCGAGCTCGACGAGGACGAGATCACCGAGCGGTACGGCGTCGGGCCGGGCGACATCCGCGGCAAGGTCGAGACCGCCGAGTGGCTGCTCAACGCGGCCGAGCGGCTCGCGGGCGAGCTCGGGCTGGACTCCGGGCCGGCGATCCGGGAGGCCAAGAAGCGCGTCGAGTACGGCGTCGAGGAGGAGCTGCTCGACCTCGCCGGGGTCCGGAACGTCGGCCGCAAGCGCGCCCGCCGGCTCTACGAGGCCGGCATCGAGTCCCGGGCCGACCTCCGCGAGGCCGACAAGTCGGTCGTGCTCGGGGCGCTCCGGGGCCGCCGGAAGACCGCCGAGTCCATCCTCGAGAACGTCGGCCGGAAGGACCCCGACCTGACAGGCGTGGAGGTCGACGGCGAGGCCGACGCGGAGGCCGCGAGCGACGACGGCGGTAGCGGCCAGCAGAGCCTCGGTGACTTCGAATGAGGCGCAGCTCCGGCGCCCGAGGGAGGAACCGATGAGGCTCGTCCACGGACGCACCGACGTCGAGGACCTCGACGCCTTCCTCGACGAGCTCGGCGCGATCGGCGAGGAGTTCGGCTGCGCGGTGCAGGCGTTCGACGCCGACTACGTGGTCGGTCGCGAGCACCTCCGGGCGGCGGTCGAGCGCGCCGACCGCGCCTTCGACCGGGGCGAGAACGTCGCCCGCGACCGCGCGGTCGAGATCCTGCTGTACGCCGCCGGCCGGCGCCAGATCAACCGGGCGCTCCGGATGGGCGTCTCGGAGGGCGAGGCGGACGTGGTCGTCGTCGTCCACTCGCCCGCGGGAGACCCAGAGGCCGAGCGAGACGCCGCGGAGCAGGTCCGGGGCCTGCTCGGGTCGGGGGCCGCCCCGGAGGGGTCGGCGTCACCGCCGTCGGATGCGGGCGTCGACCCGGACCCGCTGGCGGCCGACCGCATCGACCGCGAGGCGGTCCTGGCGTTCTTCAACGTGAGCGAGGCCGAGCTGGCGGCGACGGACGCGACGCTGGCCGATTTGGTGCGCGAGCGGGTGGCCCTGCTCGACGTGGAGAAGTAGAAGTAGCCCGAGGGCGGTAAGCGGAGACGGGCGGCGAGCGAAGCGCCCGAGGGCGCGACAGCCAGCAGGGTTACGGGCGTCAGGACCGAACCCGCGGACATGAGCGACGACCCAGACCCCGAGACCGAGCAGCGACACGCCCGCGAGCGCCAGCGCGAGCGCACCGAGCGCGTCGAGGACATGCTCGGCGAGGCCGGCGAGATGCTGGGCGAGCACAAGTACCCCGCGACCAGCGAGGAGCTGGCGACCGAGTACGGCGACCAGCCCCTCGACCTCCAGAACGAGACCGAGAGCCTCGGCAGCGTCTTCGACCGGCTCGTCGACGAGCGGTTCGAGTCGGCCGACGAGGCCCGCGAGGCGGTGTACGACGAGATAACCGGGGAGGCCGCCGGCATGGAGGAGTACAACGACGAGCGCGACTTGGCGGAGCTCGACGCGGACGCAGTCGACGAGGAGTCGGACGTGAACTCGAACTGAGCGCGGCCGCGCCCGCGACGGCCTCCACCCGAAACGAAGGGGTTAAATGGCGAGACGGCGGCGTGGCTCTCGGAGGAATTTAAGTTACCCGGTTCGGGCCGAGCGACTCGCCTCGTCGTTTCGCAGGTCGGACCTTTGTTCTTCCGGTCCTGAATCGGTCGCTCGGTCGGGTAGTCGGTGGCTACCGACCGACGGCGCGGGAGCGAGGAGACACGCTCGGCGGGCGGCCTGCCTTGGCAACCCGTCCGTTCATCCTCATCTGGGCCCTACGGTGCGATGCTTCGTGAGTGCGGAAAGACGACACGCTCACACTGATCGAACCATGGCAAGTGAATCCGATATCCAGCAGTTGACCGAGTTCGAGGAGAACGACGACATCGAGGACCTGGCCGACCGGTCGCCCGACGACGCGGTGGAGTTCGACCTCTACTACGACGGCCGAGTCGTCAACCCGTGGTCGAAGGGACCGAACGAGCTGGTGCGGCTGTACTTCAACGACGACGCGGACGACGACGTCTACGTCCCCATCGACTTCGCCGAGCGGATCGAGGAGGACGTCCGCTCGACGCCCATCGGCCGACCGATGGCGGACGACGATGACGACCAGAGCCGGGACGACCCCGCGTCGTGGGACGACCTGAGCGCCGACTACCGGGTGGAGCAGGACGCCGTGATCGGCGACCACCGGTTCGACCTGCTCTGGCGCGGCGAGGGCGACGACGAGAGCGTGGTGGTCGCGGCGGAGTTCGACGGGGAGACCGCGTGAACCGGTCGTAGAACCCGTTCCCGTGACTCTCATGCGGTGAAACGTTCGGATTCGGCGTGAAACGGTCGCAACGGTACGGGGGAGTTTAGCCGGCGGGGTGTATCCGGAGAGGCGTGGTGGTCTATCAGTTGGAATGTGTAGACTGCGGAGAGTTGCGCCTCGGCAGGGAGACCGACGACGGCATCCGGCCGGTGCGGGCGGCCTGCCCGAACTGCGGTTCCTCCGAATTCGAGGTCGTCGCCTACGATTCCGAGGACTGACCTGCCGCAAGCAGACACGACTCACCACGCATTTCTTTTATTCGGACCGGCACCGCCGGCCGGTGACGCCGTTTCGGTGCCCCTCGTTACCACGGCCCGAAGAGCTATGCGTCGGGCTGTCGGCAGTCGAACGGGGGTCTCTACGCTCCCGGACCGGTGCACCTATGGTAGAAACTGTTAGTCTCGACACCGCGAAAGAGGTCATCGACGCGTGCGAACAGCGAGCCGAGGAGATCGACAATCCGATGGTGATCACGGTCGCGAACGCGGAGGGCAACCTGATCGCCCAGCATCGGATGGACGGCGCCTGGCTCGCGTCGGTCGACATCTCCCGGAACAAGGCGTTCACCGCCGCGGCGCTGGACATGCCGACCCACGAACTGGCCGAACCGTCCGAACCCGGCAACTCCCTGTACGGGCTCCAGAACACCAACCAGGGCCGGATGGTGATCTTCGGCGGCGGCTACCCGCTCGAACGCGACGGTGACGTCGTCGCCGCGCTCGGCGTCAGCGGCGGCCAGGTCGAACAGGACATGGACGTCGCCGAGAGCGGCGTCGACGCGTTCGAGAACCTGTCCGGATAACCGCGTCGGACGACGCGCTCCGCCCGTACCCGTTCTTTGAGTCGGAGTTCGAGTCTCAGAGCTCGCTGGCGACTCGACACGGCGGAGAAAGGTCCGGTATCTGATACTGTTCGCCCTACTCCATGTCGATATTTTTATCGGTTAGGTTTATGAAAGCGGCGCTGGATTGGGTAGAGGGGGACTGTTACCTAATGTCTATCAGAGGCGTCGTGTACCAGGGGGAACACGAGGTCGCAGTCGAGGAGATCGACGAACCGGAGATCGAACACCCGAACGACATCATCGTCGACATCACGACCACCGCCATCTGCGGGTCCGACCTCCACATGTACGAGGGCCGGACCGACGCGGAGCCGGGGCTCGTGTTCGGCCACGAGAACCTGGGGATCGTCGAGGAGGTCGGCGAGGGCGTGAGCACGCTCAGCGAGGGCGACCGCGTCGTCATGCCGTTCAACGTCGCCTGCGGGTTCTGCGAGAACTGCGAGGAGGGGTACACCGGGTTCTGCACCAACGTGAATCCGGGCTTCGCCGGCGGCGCGTACGGCTACGTCGCCATGGGGCCGTACCAGGGCGGACAGGCCGAGAAGCTCCGGGTCCCGTACGCCGACTTCAACGCGCTCAAGCTCCCGCCGGGCGACGAGCACGAGGACGCGTTCGCGATGCTCGCGGACATCTTCCCGACGGGCTGGCACGGGACCGAGCTCGCGAACCTCCAGCCCGGCGACTCGGTCGCCATCTTCGGCGCCGGCCCGGTCGGGCTGATGGCGGCGTACAGCGCCGACATCAAGGGCGCCTCGGAGATCTACGTGGTCGACCGCGTCCCGAGCCGACTGGAGCTCGCGGAGGAGCACTGCGACGCGAAGCCCATCAACTTCGAGGAGGCCGACCCGGTCGAGCAGATCAAGGACGCCCACGGCGGCGGCGTCGACAAGGGAGTCGACGCGGTGGGGTACCAGGCGGTCGACGACGACAAGCAGGCCGACGACGCCTACGACCCCGCCCGGGAGAACCCGGCGCTGGTGCTCAACCAGCTCATCCAGACCGTCCGGCCGACCGGCCAGATCGGCGTGGTCGGGCTGTACGTGCCCTCGGACCCCGGCGCGCCCGACGAGATGGCGGCCCAGGGCCGGCTCGGTATCGACTTCGGGAAGCTGTTCGAGAAGGGCCACCGGTTCGGCACCGGCCAGTGCAACGTGAAGGACTACAACCGGGAGCTGCGCGACCTCATCATCGAGGGCAGGGCCGACCCGTCGTGGGTCGTCTCCCACCGGGTCGGGCTCGACGAGGCGCCGGAGATGTACGAGCGGTTCGACGAGCGCGAGGAGGGCGTGACGAAGGTCCTGCTGGAGCCGTAGCGGACTCGAGTCGCGGACTCTTTTCGGGCGGGGCTAGATGCGGTGCCACTCGCCGGGATGCTCCTCGCGGACGTGGTCGTGGTACGCCTCCACCACCTCGGGGTGTGAGGAGCCGATCATCTGCCACCCGCAGTGCCGACAGCGCGCGCGTACCATACGGGGACCGGGAATCCCCGTGTAATAATCCTTCCCCCGGGCGGAAAAGAAACCGAATCGGTCGGAGTCGGTCCGGCGAGCGTCGCGCCGCGAACGACCTGGCCGGGCGATGCGCAGACGTCGCCGCCCGTTACGTGTACTCCTCCGGGTTCTCCTCGAAGAACTCCTTGCACTTCGCGGACTCGAAGTGGTACTGCTCCCCCTCGTACTCGGTGCCGGCCGTCGGAACGGTGTCGTTTATCCGCGAGTCGCACACGGGACAGTGCTCTACCATGTCCAGTGTGTGAGTCAGTCGCAACGTGGTTAACTGCTACGGCGCCCGCGTCGACTACCGACGGTACGGGCGCGAACTCCGTGAGAAGTCGAATAGTCCCACCAGGATTCGAACCTGGGTCGAAGCCCCCAGAAGGCTTCAGGATTGGCCACTACCCCATGGGACTCTGCACTCACCGGTACACGCCGGGGGAATGTAAGCGTTGCGCGTTCGCCCTCCTGCGATACTCGTTCGCACACACCCGCGGGCCGGCCGAACGGCGTCCGGCACCGCCGCCGGGGATTCGCCGGTGGTGCATAAACCAACACCTACTTGGCCGAGAACTGCGCACGTTCGTGTATGTACGTCGGACGATTCCTGGTCGTCGGCCCGCGGGTCGCCGCCTACCGCGTCTCGTCGCGGTCGTTCCCGAACCGGCTGGTGGTCGAGCGCGACGACGCGCTGACCGTCGCGCCGACCGACGCCGCGCCCGAGACCGACAACCCCTACATCTCGTACAACTGCGTCAGGACCGCCGGCGACGCCGCCGTCGTCGGCAACGGCTCGCACGTCGATCCGATCACCGAGAAGCTCGGACTCGGCTACCCCGCGCGCGACGCCCTCGCCGAGAGCCTGCTCGCGCTTGACTACGAGAAGGACGACTACGACACGCCGCGGATCGCCGGCGTCCTCGCCGCCGACTCGGCGTTCGTCGGCACCGTCCGCCGCGACGCGCTGCTGGTCCAGGAGGTCGCGGAGCCGACGCTCGTCGCCACCTACGAGCGCGACGCCCCCGAGCCGTTCGACTTCGCGGCCGAGACCGCCGCCGAGGCCGCGAGCGAGGCCTACGCCCTCGACTTCGAGCACCCGGTCTGCGCCGCGGGAGTCGCGCGCACCGACGACGGGTTCGAGTTCGCGGTCGAGAACGGCGACTGAGCGCAGAGAGCGAGCGGCGCGTCCCCGGGAACCGGAGTTAAGTCCCGGGCGCGCCAACTGGTTCGCATGCGAATCGGCGTGCTCTCCGACGTCCACTCGAACAGCGTCGCGTTCGAGGCCGTCCTCGCGGACATGCCCGACGTGGACGCCCTCGTCTGCGCCGGCGACGTGGTGGGATACAACCCCTGGCCCGCCGAGTGCCTGGAGACGGTCCGCGAGCGCGGGATCCCGACCGTGATGGGCAACCACGACCGGGCGGTCGCCTCGGGCACCGCGTTCCGGTTCAACCGGATGGCGAAGGCAGGCGTGGAACTCGCCCGTGAACGGCTCTCCGAGGACCAGCTCGACTGGCTGGCCGACCTGCCCGACGAGCGCCGCGAGTTCGACGGGCGGGTGAAGGTCGTCCACGGCCACCCCGACGACCCGGACCACTACACGATGCCCGAGGAGTTCTCGGCCGACCTGCTGGGCGAGGAGGACGTGCTGGTGATGGGACACACCCACGTCCAGCACGCCGAGGAGTACGCCGAGGGCGTCGTGCTCAACCCCGGCAGCGTGGGCCAGCCCCGGGACGGCGACCCGCGGGCGGCCTACGCGGTCCTCGACCTGGAGGACCGCTCGGTCGACCTGCGCCGGGTGGAGTACGACGTCGACGCCGTCCGCGAGGAGGTCGAGGCGGTCGGCCTGCCGAGCAGGATCGGGACGCGGCTCGAACGCGGGAACTGACCCCGGAGCGCCACGTAGCGACGGGCGCGGAGCGGACCCCGACCCGGCAGGGATTAGGGGCTGCCCGTCCAAGCCCGAGCCATGCGAATCGAGTTCGACCGCGACACCTGCACCGGGATGTTCCAGTGCACCGCCGAGTGGGACGCCTTCGAGGAGAACCGCGACGACGGCAAGGCCGACCTCCGGGACGCCGAGGAGGAGTCCGAGGACGTGTTCGTGCGCGAGGTGCCCGACGACGCCGAGTTCGACGCCAAGATGGCCGCCCGGGTCTGCCCGGTCGACGCCATCGCGGTGTACGACGACGACGGCGAGCAGTTGATCCCGTGACGCCGTCTCGACGGAGGGAATCCCGTGACGCTGTCTCGACGGGGAGAAATTGATTCCGGGACGCCGCCTCGACGGGGAGGAGTTGATCCCGGGACCCCGTCTCGACGGTGAGGGGTCCGTCACGGCGGGGAAGCGGTCGACCGCGGCTTCGGTTCCAGGCGAAACCAAGGGGTCGCGCGGCGGCGGACGACCGCGTCGGCGCTCGTCGACGGTCGGACCGGGAGAGAACGCGACTGACGTCGGTATCACCGGGACAGACGATGAGAGTGCGGGAACGCGGTGGGGCGCGGGAGTGGCGGTCGTCGTCGGAGGTTCGGGAACTGTAGCGGACGCCGCTATCCGCGGGGCGACGGCGGCGCAGTGCGGCCGATCGACCCCGGGGTTTCGACTGGACGCGGTCGTCCCCGTCGAACCGTGCGGCGATCGCACCGAAAAGTGAGTCGGACTCGGACCGCGAGTTCACTCGGTCGTCTCGTCCTCGACGCCGTCCTCGTCCTCGTCGGCGGCGTCGGGGTAGAGCTGTTCCTCCCAGCCGTGTGCGCCCCCGCGCACTCCCCAGTGGTCGCTCATGGTCGGGCGGTTGAATCCTAGCGGTCGACTACTAAAATCGTTGCGGAGGTGGTGAAATTGCATGTGACAGCGCCTCGCACGCCGTTCTCTCGTCCTCACTCGAACGTCTTCTCGGCCCACTTCACCGCGTAGGCCGGCCCGTGGTCGCGGTACGCCTCCGTGTCGAGCGCCGCGAACGGGGCCGGGAGTTCGAGCCCGTGCTTCACCGCGGCGCAGGCGAACTCCGCGGCGTCCGCGAAGTCGGTCTCGTCGCGGGCCATCGAGCCGGGCAGGCCCTCCAGTCGGGGCTCGATGCGCTCGCCGGCGTCCCGCCACGCCTCGAACAGCCGGGGGTGCTCGTCGTTCCAGTCGGCGAACACCTCGCGGGTGTGGAGGCCGCGGTAGGCGTCGTACAGCGCGGCCGCGATCTGGTAGACGCTGCCGCCGTCGAACGGGAGCGCGGCGTCGAGGTCGACGTACCGGTCCTCGAAGAACCCGAGGAAGTGCTCGGGGAGACCGGTGCCGATCTCGACCAGCGCCTCCGCGACCAGGAAGTCGACGAACGCCTCGGGCGACCCCTGGACGCGGGCCTTCACGAACGCGACCGGCGGCTCGGTCTGGCGGGTCCAGGCCACGCTGCCGTCGCCGGGCATCCCGACCGTGAAGTCGGTCGAGGCGTACCGCCGGAGGAGCTCTGGCGCGTCCTCGGGGAGCCACTCCGTAGGGTAGGTCGCCGGATCGAGCGCGTCGACTAACAGGCCGAGGTCCTCGGCGCGCTCGGGGGCCAGCGTCTCGAAGTCCGATTCGGTATCGAGGACCAGCGCGTCGGGGGCGTGGGCCTCGCGGACCGCGGCCACCTCCCCGGAGAGCGACCGTTCCTCGAACATCACGCCGCCAGCCAGAGGTTGGCCAGCAGCGCGACCGACAGCACCGCGGTGATACCGACCGTTGCGACGACGATCTTGGTTGCCTTGCTCATGTCGGGTCGTTCGGGGGCGAGCGCTTAAAACTGTCAGGTTTGGGGCGCGCCGGTCGCGGAAACGGAGTCAGTCCGCGCCGGTCTCGGGTCCGACCGGCGACTCCCGGGCGGTCCGCTTCCACTCGCCGGACCGGAACCGGAAGACGTTGACCGCCGCCCGGAGGTACATGTCGCCGACGATGCCGACGTACACCGCGATCAGCCCCAGGCCCAGGCCCGGGACGAACTGCCACCCGCCGAACGCGAAGAGGCGGTGGCCGGCGAGCGAGAGCGTCCAGCCGCCGAGCTCGAAGAGGACGACCCCGGGCCCGACCGCGAGGAACGCCACCGGGAGCTTGAAGAGGTAGGTCCCGGCGAGCGCGCCGTAGAACGGCCAGCGCGTGTCGCCGGCGCCCCGGAGCCCGCCCCGCATCGTCCGGGAGACGCTGAACGCCGCGACGCCCGCGCCGAACACCCGGACGAACGTGACCGTCAGGTCGACGTGGTCGGTGCCGAACGCCACCGCGACCGGCCGGGCGGCCGCGAACAGCGCCGCGCCGATGGCCAGCTGGGTCGCCAGGGCGATGCGGAGGGTCTGCCAGCCGTACTCGGTGGCCTCGCCGTCGTTGCCGGCGCCGATGGCCTGGCCGACCAGCGTCGAGGAGGCGGTCGAGTACCCCCACGCGGGCATCAGTGCGAGCAGCATCACCCGCCGGCCGATGGCGTAGGCCGCGACCACGGGCGTGCCGAGCGCGGTGAGCACCAGCAGGAAGGGGAACCGCCCGAGCGTCCGGGAGAGCCGGGTGCCCGCCAGCGGCAGACCGACCCGGACGATCTCGCCCGCGATTGACCAGTCCCACTGCTTGCCGCCGAGCGGGAGCCGGACCGCGTACCGGCCCGAGAGCAGCGCGGCCGAGAAGATGACCGCCGCGAGCGCGTTGGCGAGCGCGGTGCCCCACGCCGCGCCCGCGACGCCGAGCTCGGGGAACGGGCCGACCCCGAAGATGAGCACCGCGTTCAGGACGATGTTGGTCGGGAGCGTGAGCAGCCGCACGTACATCGGGGTCCGGGTGTCGCCGACGCCGGCGAGCGCGCGGGCCGCGATCATGCTCCAGAACCGGAACGCGACCGAGAGCATGATGATGCGGAGGTAGACCGCCCCGAGCTCGATCGTCCGGGCGTCGTCGGTGAGCACGTCGAGCATGGGTTCGGCGTAGACCCACGTCGCCGCGGTGATGGGCACCGCCAGCAGCAGCGCCAGCCACAGCGACTGCTTGATGGCGAAGTTGGCCTTCGCGTGCTCGCCGGCGCCCTCGAACCGCGAGACCACGCTGATGGTGCCGCTGGTCAGCGCCAGCGAGAGGCCGAACGGGATGAAGAAGTACTGGAAGCCGAGTTCGAGCGCGGCCACCGCCTCGTCGCCGAGCGCCCGGCCGACCATGAAGAAGTCGGCCACCCGCAGCATGGTCCGCATCCCGCCGGTGACCATCACCGGGACCGCCAGGTCGAACGCCTCCTCGCCCTTCTCCCGGTCGAGCAGCCCGAGGCGGGCCAGCCCGGCCGGGAAGAGGAACGCGAGGCGTCGCGCCCGGCGCCTGGCGTCGTCGAGCATCCGTTACGGGAGTTTGCCAAGCGCCGTGGTAAACAGTTTTGCAAGCGTGCCGGGGCTTGCCGGTGGTCGTCCCGGCCGGTAGCCGGTTGGCCCTGCCGGAGCGTGGTCGGACGCACCGGTGGCTACGGAGCGTGGTCGGACGCACCGGTGGCTACGGAGCGGTCTCGTCACTCCGGGTAGTCTCGACCGGCGGTGGGAGAATCAGCGATCGGCCGCGTCCCAGGCGTCCGGCACCTCGATGACGTACTTGCCGTCCTCCTTCAGCGAGATGATGTACTCCTCGCGCTCGTACAGCTCCATCAGGTTGAGCTCGTACTGGCCGGGTTCGACGATGCGGATGCTCTCGAACTGGCTGTTGAGCTCCTCGCGGAGCTCCTTGAGGCCGGGGCTGGTGTCGTCGGGCGTGTCGACCACGTTGGCGTCGCCCCGGTCGGACTCCGGCGCCGCGGTCGGGCCGGTCGACGCCGGTTCGTCCGGGAGTTCGGACCGGCTCACCACGTCGCGTCGCGCGCTCGCCTGGGCGGTGTCCTCGGTGGACGGGGCCGTGTCCTCGGTGGACGGGGCAGCGTTCCCGTTGGACGGGGCGGCATTGCCGGCGGTCGAGGCGGTGTCTCCGGCGGAAGGGGCGGCGTTTCCGGTCGAGTCGCGGGTCACGCTGTCGGCCGATGGGCCGCCAGTTCGAGTGGAACCGGTGGCGGTCGCGTCGTCCGCGTCCGAGTCGTCGTGCTCGCCGGGCCAGGGGGTCCGACCCGACGAGCCGGTGTTCCGCGCGTCCGACGCCTCCGCGTCGTCTCCGGCGTCGGCGTCGTTCCGCGTGCGCACCCAGTCGCGGACCGTCGCGGCCGCCCGGTTGACCGCGCCGCCCCGGTCGTCGCCCCCCGTTTCGGGTGCGTCGTCGACCGCCGGTTCGGTCGTCTCGGGTCGCTTCTTCGGTGCGGTCGCGGCCGACGTCGCCGCGCCGGCCCCACCAGCGTCGCCACCTGCGGCGCCGGCGGGCTTGAACTGGAACTTGTTGCCGCCGCAGTCCGGACAGCCCGAGAGCATCTCCTTCGAACCGTCCTGGAACGACCGGCCGCAGTTGGTGCACTGGTGAGGCATTATTTGCGTGACACGAGGGCGCTGATGAGGTTCTCGTCCTTGTGGAGCGTCTCGATCTGGTTGGCGGGACCGATGACGGTGAGCTTCTGGGTCGACTCCTTGCCCATCAGCCGGTCGAGGAAGCTCTGGTCGGCGGTCTCCGACCGCGGGTAGGTCTCGATCTCGATGCCGTTGAACTCGTCGGGGCTGATCTCGGTCATCGTCACCTCGATGAGCTTGCTCTCCTCGTCTGGCGAGAGCCCGGTCTCGAGGATGACGATGTTGCCGTCGCGGACGCCGTCGAGTATCATCCGGATCTTCTCCATCGAGGCCATCTCGGCCATCCGGTCGGCCCCGATGAGGTCGATCTGGACGCCGTCGTTCGGGCCGTCCTCTGTCACTTCAGGCATGGTATCACCCGAAGTACTCCGCGATCTTGTCGTACACTTCGTCCATGTTGTCACCTTCGAGCGCCGAGAGCGGGATGGTCTCGTGCTGGGGGAAGGCGTTGCGGATGCGCTGGACGCTCGAGTCCTCGAGGTCGGTCTTGTTGGCGAGGATGAGGACCGGGAGGTCCTGGCTCTCGATGATGCCGATGAGCATCGTGTTGACCTGGGTGAACGGGTCGGTGGTGCTGTCGAGCACGTAGATGACGCCGTCGACGTCCTCCCGGAGCCAGTGCATCGCCTCCGCGACGCCCTCGGTGGCCTCGCGCGAGCGACGCACGGCGTCGTCCTTGTCCATGTCGTGGTCGAGGAACTCCTCGTAGTCGACCTTGGTCGTCACGCCCGGCGTGTCGACGACGTCGATGGACACCGTCTTGCCGTCCCGCTCGATCTCGACGTTCTCCTTGCGGCGGGCACGGCGGGTCTCGTGCGGGATGTGGCTCTCGGGGCCGACCGCGTCGCCGGTCCAGTCCCGAGTGATGCGATTCGCGAGCGTCGTCTTTCCGGCGTTCGGCGGGCCGTAGATACCGATGCGCTTCGGCTCCTGAGCCGAGAAGAGCTTGTCCGTAACGCGGGAGATGCTGTCTTTCAGGTCCGTAAACAATCCCATCCTTTCCTCCCAGACCCCACTATCGGCGTTTGAAACCGTCACGGGGGCTGTTGCGCGAACAACTATATCCCACCTACTTAAACCTATGTCAGACGCGTCCGGTGAAAACGTTGCACACGGGGAGCAAGCAGTGCGACGGTTGAAGGGAGGAGCAGGAACAGAACAGGGAGAGGGAGCAGGAATGGAACGAGGAGAAGGAGTAGGAACAGAACGAGGAGAGGGAGCAGGAACGGAACGAGGAGTAGGGGCGGAACAGGGAGAAGGAGTAGGAACGGGGAGTACGAAGTGCGAGCGAAGCGAGCGTGTCGGAGAGAGGACCGGGCAATCTCCAGTTGAAACAGAGGGGTTCGGAGGTTCGAACCAGATTGCGCGGAGGGGGAACGACGTGGAAACGCTCGGGATAAAACGCCTGGCCGGTGTCGGGGCGTCGACAGAGACAGGCATCGGGGAAATCTCGGACGCTACTCGGCGTGCAGGGACGAGCGGCGGTCAGAATCGAGGGAGTGAGACTCCTCGGATCGTGAACATAGACGGTGGAGGCCTGTCGTGAACACGGCCGGAACTCGAAGCCGACACGTCAGTGCGGGATCAGTCGGATCCAGTCTGTACACGTCTGTCCACATCTGACTTCTGTCTACATCTGACTTCTATCTCCATCTGATTACTGTCTACCTCTGACTATTGTCTGCGTCTGACCACGGACTACGCCGTAGCCCATCGACCCGCCGTAGTCCATCGACTGGACCGAGAAATAGCGATCACTGCGACGCGGTATCGGCATCTGCGGTCGAGATCGGATTCCGGCTCGGTTTCGTCGAGCGGTTGGTAGCGGAGACGGAGCGTCGTCCGCCCACCCCCACCCCTCCGTTTCAAGTGGAGCGGTCGGAGGTGGGGCCGTGGGGTGGGAGTCGGGCCGCGGTGTTCTCGTAGAGAGGTAAAATCAACCCTCCGACCTCAAACAATAAGGATGGTCGTTTGGTTTACGGGTATGGTTTTTCGCCCTTTCTATTAAAGGTTCGCGTTGCTAGAGTCCGCCCACCCCTCCCCGCCGGTTCTGGCGTTCCACTCGAAACGAAGGGGTGGGGGAGGTGCCCCCCGAACCGACGTTACCAGACCACCCGTCAGAATGAGCGTCGCTACCAATGCACACAGACGCGGACGCCGGCTCCCTCGGTCGTCTTCGGACTCGTCCATTCGACTCGAAATCGGGGCGTACCGCAGTCGTGGTTCTTCGGTCGGCTTTCGCTCTCGGGATCGACTCTACCGCAGGTCGACTGGACCTCAGTAAGAGGCATCAACTCGTGAACTTCGGACAGTACTGAGTGCGGGTTGTTGTCGAGAGACACGAAATTGCAGGTACTGTTGAGACTCCACGGACGCTGTCTATTTATCGAGGAGTTGACGCGTAGGGTAGAATTGACACGTAGGGTAGGAATCCAGTCGAGAGTAGGGGCACAGTACAGAGTTGTTGTCCAGCACGGCACAGTGCTGTAGTCCGTGTGAACATGTCAGTTCGTCCGACGGTATCTGACTGCGTTCTCGCCCGGCGATATCTGACTGCGTTTCGTTCTACGCGAAACGAAGGGGTGCGGGGTTCCGACGGAAGAATCGTCTGCGGGACTTCATCGGAGACCCTTCGAGGAGATTCTTCATCGGACTTCGAGGAGATTCTCCTCGAGGCGCCAGTGCCAGTCAGCCAGACCTCGACTCTTCCGGTGATGTGCAGCGCTCGACCGGATCACTGCTGTGGTCGATCGAGTCACCGGTCGAAACTGCCCGTCGCTTCACCCGAAACGGGGGCGTTTCGCCCGTCCGAATCGGCCGTGACGCCCGTCGGAATCGACTGTGACCCTCGCTTTTCGCGGGACTAAACGGCCGCATCACGCTCTCTAGATGCTGTTCGCGGGATTCTGTCGGACTCTAATCGAAAGAAGAAAGAGTTTAATATCCTGCTGGACCTTTGGTTCTCCTGCATCAACTGGACGCGCTCGCCACTTCTCGGCTTCGGCATTCCGGTTCATTCGGGCGGTCGTGCCGAAATCCGCCCGCGGGCCGCGCGTCTTCCACCTGAAACGGAGGGGTCGACCCGAACGCATGACCGACGAAAACACCAACCCGGCGGACGACGCGGTCGACGTCAGCCCCGATCGTAGCTTCGACAACGTCGACCTCGACGACGTCGTCTTCGACGAGGAGGACGACGACCAGGGGCTGTTCGACGACCTGCTGTCCGGCGAACCGATCTTCGAGAACAAGGAGGTGCTCCGGCCGTCGTACACGCCACACGAGCTTCCGCACCGCAAGGACCAGATCAACAACATGGCGACCATCCTGGTCGCCGCGCTCCGGGGTGAGACGCCCTCGAACATCCTCATCTACGGCAAGACCGGGACGGGCAAGACCGCGAGCGCGAAGTTCGTCAGCAAGGAGCTCGAGAGCACTTCCCAGAAGTACGACGTCCCCTGCAACGTCGAGTACATCAACTGCGAGGTGACCGACACCCAGTACCGCGTGCTCGCGCAGCTCGCCAACAAGTTCATCGAGAACAACCAGGAGTTCGTCGACGACCGCATCGACGAGCTCGCGACGCTCCGCGAGGCGGCCTCCGGGGACCCCGCCCGGCTCGCGGACGCCGGGTTCGACTCGGCCGAGGCCGTCGACGACCGCATCGACGAGCTGGAGGCCGACCGCGAGGAGATGGAGTCGGTCCCCATGACCGGCTGGCCGACCGACCGCGTCTACAACACGTTCTTCGAGGCGGTCGACTACGAGGAGCGCGTCGTGGTCATCATGCTCGACGAGATCGACAAGCTGGTCGAGAAGTCGGGCGACGACACTCTCTACAACCTCTCGCGGATGAACTCCGAGCTCGAGAACTCCCGGGTCTCGATCATCGGCATCTCCAACGACCTCAAGTTCACCGACTTCCTCGACCCCCGCGTCAAGTCGAGCCTCGGCGAGGAGGAGATCGTCTTCCCGCCGTACGACGCCAACCAGCTCCGGGACATCCTCCAGCACCGCGCCGAGGTCGCGTTCAAGGCCGACGCGCTCTCCGACGACGTGATTCCGCTCTGCGCCGCGTTCGCCGCCCAGGAGCACGGCGACGCCCGGCGCGCGCTCGACCTGCTCCGGACCGCGGGCGAGCTCGCCGAGCGCGACCAGGCCGAGGGCGTCAACGAGACCCACGTCCGGAAGGCCCAGGAGAAGATCGAGCTCGACCGCGTGGTCGAGGTGGTCCGCACCCTCCCGACCCAGTCGAAGCTCGTGCTGTTCTCGATCATCTCGCTGGAGAAGAACGGCGTCCACAACGTCAACACCGGCGAGGTGTACAACATCTACAAGCGCCTCTGCGAGGAGATCGACGCCGACGTGCTGACCCAGCGCCGCGTCACCGACCTCATCAGCGAACTCGACATGCTCGGCATCGTGAACGCGGTGGTCGTCAGCAAGGGCCGGTACGGCCGGACCAAGGAGATCAGCCTCTCGGTGCCCATCGACGAGACCGAGGCGGTCCTGATGTCCGACTCCAGGCTCGGCGACATCGAGAGCGTCCAGCCGTTCGTCCAGGCCCGGTTCGACAACTGACCCGAGTCCGCGCGACCGACGCCGACGACCGCTCCTTTGCCCGTCGAAATTCACTCTCCCTCGTTTAATCCCCCTTCCCTCGTCGAAATCCCCCTTCGCTTGTCGAGGTCCTCCTTCGCCCGGCGAAAGCGGTTCCTATGATTCCCGGATTTCTTCGTTCCGGGACCTCGGCGTTCCTTCCGACTGTTCTCCTGAAGCCACTACTGACAGACTCCGCGAAACCGACCTGCTTCGGGAATGATCGAGACCCGCTCTACGTCTCGGTCGCTCCACACGAAACGAAGGGGCTGTCGGGTGCGGAGTGTCGCACCGCTCGCGGCCAGTCCGGAGAACGCGGTGAATCCGAGAGCCGTCCGGAGAGGAAACGGAGGTGTTCCAGGAAGCGGGACCAGAAACGCGGACCAGAGACGGAATCGGAACCGGAATCGAGGCCATTCCGGACCCGAAACGGACTCCCGGGAAGTCAGATCGGCAGAGGAACAGCGCTCTCCGGCGAACGCCGCGTCAGGCCGCGCCCGAGAACTGGAGGCGGACCCAGCCGAGCCACGGGATGCGGATCTCTGCGGTACCGCGGATCCAGCTCGGCCGGACCGGATCGCTGAGCGCGCCGCTGCCCCACGACACCTGGTCGTAGAAGCTGTTGGCGTCGCCCTTGGTGATGAACCCGGCGTTCGGCGCCGGGCAGTTGACCAGCTCCTCGCAGCTGTCGGCGCTGATGTACTGCTTGTTGGCCTCGTCGTACCAGTTCTCGCCCTCGTTCACCCAGAACCTGGCGCGGTGGATTATCGGCGTTCTGGACTCGCGCCCGTCGGGCTGGTAGACGATGACGTCGCCGTAGCTCCCGAACTTCCGATAGCCCGCCTCCTTGCCGGCCTGATACGTCACTACGCCCGTGTCCGCGTGGGCGGCCGCGGGCGCGAGGCGGCCCTCCTCCATGATGAACACGAGGTCGCCCTTCTGCATGTGGGGCTCCATGCTCCCGCTCTCGATGGCGACCATCGGGGGCCAGACCCCGCTGATCGCGAACAGGAGCGCCCCGATGACGACGACGATGGCGGCGCTGCTCAGCATCTCGCGGACGAACACGACCACCCCGTTCTCGCTGGTGCGGAACCGCCGGACGAGCGCGAGCGGGCCGGTCCGCTCCTCGCGTCCCCCGCCGTCGGACCGCGTGCGGGCCTCGGGCGCGGGCGGAGAGCGGCCGGACCCGCCGGCGGCCGCCTCGTCAGACCGCCCGTCCGACGAGGTCGGCGGACTGCCCGTCCGCTCGTCGTCGTCCGACGGGGGTTCGTCTCGGGAAGGACTCATCTACCCCACGTTCCCGTTCCGCGGACGTCAATTTTCCGGGTGCGGTTCACGCCCGGACTGGGTCCGTCGCCGAACTCCGCGACCGTTCATGCGAACCCGAGACCTCTCGCCCGACGGAAGCTGTCGGGGAGAGGATGTCGGGGGCAGATGCTGTCCGGAGCAGAAGCTGTCGGGGCCAGAGGCTGTCGAGCTTCGTGACCGTGACACTGTCCGCGTTCGCGACGGCGGTACAGTGACATCTCTACCGGCGCGACCCTGACACTCCCGCGCGCCCCGCCGGCGCTCCGCTACCCTTTTGACGGACCCCCGAATTTGAACGAACGTGTCGCTGGAGACCCCCGCTCGCATCGTCAGCGAACTCGCCAGTCGCGGGTACAACGCCGACCGCGAGGCGGTGACCCTGCTCGCGGGCGCCGACGACCCCGACGGCGCGCTCGACGTCGTCGTCGAGCGCGCGCCCGAGGACGCGCTGAAACTCTCGGCCGACCACGTGAAGGCGGCCCTCTCGGAGGTGGACGCCGGCGACCCCTCCGTTTCGACTGGACGTGATTCGGTCGAAACCTCCGGTACGAAATCGGGGTCTCCAGGGGAAACGAAGGGGGTGGACGACGGTGAAATCGGTCGCGACCCGTTCGGTCCGGACGCCTCGCGCCCCGACACGACTCGCCCGGACGAGTCGGTCCGAGACCCGGACTTCGACGCGCGGTCGCTGGAGGTCGCGGGCGACGTCACGGGCGAGAGCACCGGGACCGGCGAGTACGACGACTTCGTCTCGGTGTTCCAGGACCGGTTCAAGCGCCTCTCGAAGCAGCTGCGCTCGCGGGTCAACGCCCGCCCGACCTCGGCGGTCCGGAAGATGCCCGGCGGCGGCGAGACCGCCATCGTCGGGATGATAAGCGACATCCGCTCGACCGCCAGCGGTCACTGGCTAATCGAGCTCGAGGACACCAGCGGGACCTACCCCTGCCTCGTCATGAAGGACCGGGAGTTCGCCGACACGGTCGACGAGCTCCTGCTCGACGAGGTGATCGCGGTCGAAGGGACGCTGTCGGACGACAACGACGACGGCGACGGCATCCTGTTCGTCGACTCGCTGTACTTCCCCGACGTCCCCCGGACCTACCAGCCCTCGACCGCCGACCGCCACGTCCAGGCCGCGCTCATCAGCGACGTCCACGTCGGCAGCCAGGAGTTCATGGCCGACGCGTGGTCGCGGTTCGCCGACTGGCTCCACACCGAGGAGGCCAGCGCGGTCGAGTACCTGCTCATCGCCGGCGACATGGTCGAGGGCGTCGGCGTCTACCCGAACCAGGACGAGGAGCTCGACATCGTCGACATCTACGAGCAGTACGAGCAGTTCGCGGAGTACCTCAAGGAGGTGCCCGGCGACATGGAGATCCTCATGATCCCGGGCAACCACGACGCGGTCCGGCTCGCCGAACCCCAGCCCGGCTTCGACGAGGAGCTCCGGGACATCATGTCGGCACACGACGCCCGCATCTCGGGCAACCCCTCGACCGTGACCGTCGAGGGCGTCGACGTGCTGATGTACCACGGGTTCTCGCTCGACGAGGTCATCGCCGAGCTCCCCGAGGAGAAGGCCAGCTACGACGAGCCACACAAGGCGATGTACCAGCTCCTCAAGAAGCGCCACGTCGCGCCCCAGTTCGGCGGCAAGACGCGGGTCGCGCCCGAGGAGAAAGACTACCTGGTGATGGACGAGGTGCCGGACGTGTTCCACACCGGCCACGTCCACAAGCTCGGGTGGGGCAAGTACCACAACGTGCTGGCGGTCAACTCGGGCTGCTGGCAGGCCCAGACCGCGTTCCAGAAGTCCGTGAACATCGACCCGGACGCCGGGTTCGCGCCGATTCTGGACCTCGACACGCTGGACATGACGGTCCGGCAGTTCAGCTAGGCGGTCTGATTCTTCCGAGTGCGAACCACCGGCCCGTCGGGCGGTAGGCGCGCCGTTCGGGCGGACCATTACCTGTCAGGCTCCACCTGAAACGAGGGGGTTCGCGGGTAGAACCGACCTACCGGCGCGCGGCGTCGGTCCGCGCCGCGGGGTCGAACTGGTACTCCAGGGTCCGGCCGCCCTCGAACCGCGGGCCGGTGCCCGTCCGCCGGAACCCGGCCGACTCGACGACGTCCCTGGTCAGCTCCTCGTCCTCGGGCACCAGCGCCTCGACGGTCATCCCCTCCTTGCGGGCGAACCGGACCGGCTCCTCCAGCAGGCGCTCGCGGGCCTCCCGGGTCCCCCGGAGGTACGTCACGCGGACCGTCCCCGGCATCGCGTCGAACCCGACGAACCCGACGACGGTCGACTCCTCGTCCTCGGCGGCGTCATCGTCGGGCGCGGAGTCGCTTCCGCCCGCGTCGGCTGCGCCCGACGCGCCGGCGTCGACCTCGGCCACCCGGACCGTCCGGTCGTGGACGACGTTACGCATCACCTCGGCGGGGGCGTCGGCGAGTTCACCCAGCACCGCCCCGTCCTCCTCTACTGCATCTCGCACGCGCATTGTTCACGTATCAATTGCCGACGAAGTTAAAGCCCGCGGGGGAATCGCGGTCGGGGTCCCGGTTTCGACGCTGGGGTCGGCGGCTCGCCCGGCGACTCGACCGCGGCGGCAGGGCTTTTTCGCTTGCGCCCCTACGTCGTGGGTATGGATGGCACGGACGACTCCCGCCGCGAACCGCCCGACCGGCTCCGTCCCCCGGCGTGCCACGGAGCCCGCGTCCCGATGACCGACGGGTCCGGCCCGGACGTCGCAGAGCCGGACGACGCCGACCGCTGCGACTACTGTCGGCTCCCGATTCCGACCGACCCGGTGACCCTGGAGCGGGAAGAGACCACCTACGAGTTCTGCACCGAGGCGTGCCGGGCGGCGATGACCGAGCGCGAGCGGGTCTGCACCGAGTACCACGGCTTCCGCCGGGTCCGGACCGGCGTCGAGGGGCTCGACCGGTTCCTCCCGCAGGGGCTGCCCCGCAACTCGTTCGTCCTGCTGTCGAACGACGAGGGCGCCCGCGACGACGCGCTCCGTGCCGAACTCGTCTGGCGGGCGCTGGAGCGGGACGAACCCGCGACCGTCGTCACCTTCACCGAGCCGCCGGTCTCGGTGGTCGAGAGCTTCCTCTCGCTCGACTGGAACGTGCTGCCGTACCTGGAGTCCGACCAGTTACACGTGGTCGACTGCTTCACCTACCGGATGGACGACCCCGACCGCGAGCGGTTCTTCGAGCGCATGGACGAGTGGAACCGTCACGTCTACGGCATCACCGAGTCGGTGACCCAGACCGTCCGGGACCCCAGCGACGTCTCGGAGCTCCACAACAAGCTCGACAACTGCCTCGAGGCGCTGGGGATGAGCGACCGGGGCGTCGTCGTGGTCGACTCGCTGACCGAGTTCGGCAGCCTGGTCCAGCCGGTGCGGGCGTACAACTTCGTCAAGGACGTCCGGGCCGACGTCTGTAAGGGCCGGTTCGTCCCCGTCTTCGCGGGCGCGACGTTCACCGGCGAGGAGGTCCGATTCCCCCACGACCTCGGCTACGCGGTCGACGGCATCGTGGACATGCAGGTCAACGACGGTATCGTGGAGGACACGCTCATCAAGCGGATCCGCATCCGGAAGATGAACGGCGTCCTCGCGATCCCCGAGTGGGTCGCCTACGAGTTCACCGCCGGACAGGGGCTGGTCACGTTCGACCCCATCGCCGAGATGGACGACGCCGAGGGGCGCGGCGAGTCGGAGGGAACGGACGGCAGGACGGAGGGGGACGGCGAGACCGGCGGGAGGAGCGGAACCGGCGAGCGCGGCGAGTCCGCGGTCGAGACCGAGCGATAGCGGTCGGAACCGCGGTGCGGCAAGCTTCTCAGAGATGAACACAGTTATCTGGGTGCCAGAGTTAGCCACTCTCATGCAGCGTCACAGGCGGGGGTCCTGCGGTTCGCAGGTGATAGTATGCGAGTAGTGGCGAAGTTCGGCGGTACCAGCCTGGGCAGCGGCGACCGGATCAACCGGGCGGCCGACTCGGTGGCCGACGCCGTCGCCCAGGGCCACGAGATCGCGGTGGTCGCCAGCGCGATGGGCAACACCACCGACGAACTCCTCGACGAGATCGAATTCGAGACCGAGGACGCCGACCGGGCCGAGATCGTCAGCATGGGCGAGCGCACCAGCGTCCGGATGCTGAAGGCCGCCCTGGCGGCCCGCGGCGTCGACGCGGTGTTCGTCGAACCCGGCAGCGAGCGCTGGCCGGTGTTCACCGACGAGCACGGCGAACTCGACGCCGAGAAGACCAGGGCGGCCGCCGAGCGGCTCGCCGCCGAACTCGACGACGTGGTGCCGGTCGTCACCGGCTTCCTCGCCGAAGGCCCCGAGGGCAACGTGACCACGCTCGGGCGCGGCGGCTCGGACACCACCGCGGTGATGCTGGGCAACTACATGGGCGCCGACGAGGTGGTCATCGTGACCGACGTCGAGGGCGTCATGACAGGCGACCCCCACGTGGTGGAGGGCGCGCGCAACGTCGCCGAGATCTCGGTCGACGAGCTCCGGAACCTCTCGTTCCGCGGCGCCGAGGTGGTCGCGCCCAGCGCGCTCTCGTACAAGGACGGGAGCCTCGACGTCCGGGTGGTCCACTACCAGCACGGCGACCTGCTGGCCGGCGGCACCGACGTTATCGGCGAGTTCGAGAACCTCATCGACATGCGCGAGAACCCGCTGGCCTGCCTGACGGTCGCGGGCCGGGCCATCCGGAACCGGCCCGGCATCCTCCAGGAGCTCTCGACCGCGCTCGGCGACAGCGACATCAACGTCGACGCGGTCGCCAGCGGGATGGACTCGGTCACGTTCTACGTCGACGAGGAGGTCGCCGAGCGCGCCGAGAACATCCTCCACCGCGAGGTCATCGAGGAGGACTCGCTGTCGAGCGTCACGGTCGACGACGAGGTGGCGGTCATCCGCGTGATGGGCGGCGAGTTGCCCAACCGGCCCGGCGTCATCCGGAACCTTGTCAACCCCATCGCGGACGCCCACATCAACATCCACGACCTCATCACGAGCGCGACCAGCGTCGCCGTCTTCGTCGACTGGTCGGACCGCGAGGAGACCCTGGAGATCATCCAGGAGGAGTTCTGAAGACCACCTTTTACCGACCACCTTTTTTCTTCGTCGGGTGTCCTCGCTCGCTCCCTTCGGTCGCTCGCTGCGGGCACCCTCCTCGAAAAAATCTGGACCAAAAAAGGCCGCTCGCTCACTCGCTTCGCTCGTTCGCTCGCGGTACAGCGAACTGATGCTCGACGGCAACTTCGACTGTAACTGGTGCGCGCCTTCGGCGCGCTGCTCCGTCTCTCGTTCGTTGATGATGCGCGGTCTCCCCGGAACGCTTTTCACGGATTGCGGACAACTGCCGGGTATGCCATCCAAACCCCAGACCGGTGGTAACGTCCGTCAGCCGCGTCGCCGGCCAGCGGGGTTCGGCTTCTTCTTCGCGTCCTGACCGGGCGGCGGACTCTCGGCCGAGCGAGGACCTCGGCGGGGACGAAACCGCTCGCGCGCGGTCGCCGACCAGCGGCGCGCTTCAGAAACGATAAACGGACGCACGGGGACGTAACGACCAACGAGAACCCGACACGATGAAACTACCCGAATCACAGGTCGCGGTGCTGCAAGCCGCGAGCGCGAACGAGGCACAGACGATAGACCAGTTGGCGGCGGAGACCGACCTGAAACCCGAGACGATCACGGGCGCGGCCTTCGAGCTGGAGTCGGCGGGGCTCGTCGAGGTCGCCGAGTCGGCCGACGAGACGGTGACGCTGACCGACGAGGCCCGCGAGTACCTCGCCGACGGCCTGCCGGAGGTCCGGCTCTACGAGGCCGCGCTCGACGCGGGCGCCGACGACGAGCCCGCCGAGATGGGCCGTGTCATCGGCCAGTCCGGCCTGGAGGGCCCGCAGGTCGACATCGCGCTGTCGAACTACGCCCGGAAGGGGTACGGCGCCATCGAGGGCGGCGAGATCACCGCCGACCCGGACGCCGATCCCGCGAGCGACGCCGAGGCCGACGCGCTCGCGGCGCTCGACGCCGGCGAGTCGACCGACGCGCTGGACGAAGCGGTGCTGGAGCAACTGGAGCGCAGGGGGCTCGTCGAAGTCGCCGAGTCGACGGTCCGCTCGGTGACGCTGACCGACGAGGGCGTGACCGCGCTGATGGAGGGCGTCGAGGCCGCCGAGACGGTCGGCCAGCTCACGCCCGAGCTGCTGACCTCCGGCGAGTGGCGGGACGTGGAGTTCGCCGAGTACAACGTCGAGGCCGACGCCGAGCGCATCGACGGCGGCAAGACCCACATCCTGCGCCAGACCGCCAACAGGGTGAAGGACGTGTTGGTCGGGATGGGCTTCGAGGAGATGGAGGGGCCCCACGCCGACGCGGAGTTCTGGATCAACGACGCGCTGTTCATGCCCCAGGACCACCCCGCGCGGACCCACTGGGACCAGTTCGCGCTGGAGAACCCCCGCAAGATCGACGAGCTACCGGACGACCTCGTCGAGCGCGTGAAGGGCGCCCACCGCGAGGGCGTGGGCGAGGACGGCGAGGGCTACCACTCGCCGTGGACCGAGGAGGTCGCCGCGGGCATCGACCTCCGGGGCCACACCACCTCGCTGTCGATGCGGTACCTCTCGGGCCGCGAGGTCGGCGAGCTCGAACCGCCCCAGCGGTTCTTCAGCGTCGAGAAGGTGTACCGCAACGACACCCTCGACCCGACCCACCTGCTGGAGTTCTTCCAGATCGAGGGGTGGGTGATGGCCGAGGACCTCTCGGTCCGGGACCTGATGGGCACCTTCGAGGAGTTCTACGCCCAGTTCGGCATCACCGACATTGAGTTCAAGCCCCACTACAACCCCTACACCGAGCCCAGCTTCGAGCTGTTCGGCACCCACCCGACCACCGGCGAGATGGTCGAGATCGGCAACTCCGGGATGTTCCGCGAGGAGGTGCTCGACCCGCTGGGCGTCGACTGCGACGTGATGGCGTGGGGGCTCGCGCTGGAGCGGCTGCTCATGCTGATGTACGGCTTCGAGGACATCCGCGACGTCCACGGGACGTTGGCTGACCTCGACCTGCTGCGGGAGACGGAGGTGCTACACTGATGCCAGTCGTCGACGTGAACCCCGACGAACTCAGGGAGCTGACCGGCCACGACGAGAAATCGGACGACGAACTCATCGACGACCTGTTCGGCCTCGGGCTGGAGTTCGAGGGCCGGACCGAGGAGGGCGACCTCCAGCTCGAGTTCGCGCCCGACCGACTCGACCGCCTCTCCGTGGAAGGGGTCGCCCGTTCGCTGCGCTACCAGTACGGCGACGACCGCGGGGTGTACGTCCCCAACACGAACGACGCCGACTGGACCATCGAGGTCGACGAGTCGGTCCCCGACGAGCGCCCCTACGTGACCGGCGCCGTGATTCGAGGCGTCGACCTGGACGAGGACGCGCTCGACTCGCTCATCCAGCTCCAGGAGAAGCTCCACGCCACGATGGGCCGCAAGCGCGCGAAGGGCGCCATCGGCATCCACGACCTCACGATGCTGAAGGGCCGGGCCGCCACCGAGGAGGGCCAGACCGAGCTCGGCAACTCGATCACCTACCGCGGCGTCGACCCCGACGGCGACCGGTTCGTCCCGCTGGACGCCGACAGCGAGATGACGCCCGCCGAGGTGCTGCGCTCGCACCCGACCGGCGAGACCTACGCGCCGCTGGTCGAGGAGTACGACCGCTACCCCGCCATCTACGACGACATCGGGCTGTTCTCGTTCCCGCCGGTCATCAACGGCCGCCGGACCGAGGTCTCGACCGACTCCCGGGACCTGTTCGTGGAGCTGACGGGCACCGACCAGTGGACCATCGACCGGATGTGCAACATCATCTGCTACGCGCTCGACGCCCGGGGCGCGAAGGTCGAGGAGGTCGAGGTGGAGTACCCCGACCGGACCCTGGTGCGGCCGGACCTGGAGGTCATCGAGAAGACCGTCACGCACGACCGCATCGAGAGCATGCTCGGCGTCGACCTGAGCGCCGAGCGCGTGATCGACCTGCTGGAGCGCTCGGGCCTCGACGCCGAGCCGACCGAGGTCGGCGACGACGAGGTCGCCTACGACGTCGAGGTGCCGCCCTATCGGGTCGACGTGCTCCACCCCCTCGACATCGTCGACGACGTGGGCCGGGCCTACGGCTTCAACGACCTCGAACCGCGCTACCCCGACGTGGGGACGGTCGGCGGTCGCCACGACCGGTCGAAGTTAGAGGACGCCGCCCGCGAGGTGCTGGTCGGGCTGGGCTTCGAGGACCTGCTGAACTTCCACATGATCAGCGAGGGGGAGAACTTCGACCGGATGGGGCTCGACCGGCCCGGCGACGACGGAAGCGGGAACCGCGGCGACGTCCTCGGCGCGGCCGAGCCCGCGACCATCCTCGAACCGTACAGCGAGGACTACACCATGCTCCGGACGTGGGCGCTGCCCTCGCTGCTGATGGTGCTGGAGAACAACACCCACCGGGCCTACCCGCAGGACCTCGCGGAGATCGGACTGGTGGCCCGGGTCGACGAGGAGGAGAACACCGGCGTCGCCGAGCACCGGTCGGTCGCCGGCGTGCTCGCGCGCCACGACGCCTCCTACGAGGACGCGAAGGCCCGCCTCCAGGCGGTCGCGCGCAACTTCGACGTCGACCTGGAGACCCCCGCGACCGACCACCCGACGTTCATCGACGGCCGCGCCGCCGAGGTCGTCATCGAGGGCGAACCGGTCGGGGTCATCGGCGAGGTCCACCCCGAGGTGCTGGTCGAACACGACCTCGAACTCCCGGTCGCGGCGTTCGAGTTCCGGCTGAACGCGCTCGAATAGCCGCCTCTCCCGATGCGGTGTCGGTGGTAGCGTCGACCGGTCCCCTTTTCTGCAGTTCCCGCCCGCGGATAGTTCGAGCGAGTCGAAGGCGGGACTCTTCAGGAAGACGTATGGTAGCATATCGCGTACTATCGGGGATGGAGCGCGGAACCGAGCGCGAGCGGACGGCGGTCCGTGAGCGCTGGACCGCCATGGAACGCCGGCGGGCGAGAGCCAGCCGTCTCCTCGCCGGACTCGTCCTTCTCGGGACCGGTGTGATACTGGTGTTGTTGGCGGTCGCTCGGGAGACGTGCTTCACGACCGCCAGGGGCGGTATCGTCGACTGCACCCCGCTCGCGGGACCGCCGTTCGGTCTCGGGTTACTCCTTCTCGGCGTCGTCGCGCTCGGGTTCGGGCTCGCGAAATGCCGGGCCGTGTTTCGGGACGGCCACTGACCCGTGGGACGACGAACCCGAGGACGCCGATCGGTCAGTCCAGGTCCGCGCCGACGGCGTCCTCGACCGAGTCGAAGCCGTCGCGCTCCAGCAGGTCGAGCAGGCCCTCGTTGATGTCGCGGGCGATGGACGGCCCGCGGTAGACGAGGCCGGTGTACAACTGGACCACGCGTGCGCCCGCGCGTATCTTCCGGTAGGCGTCTTCGGCGGTGAACACCCCGCCGACGCCGACGACCGGCACGTCCACGCGCTCGGCGGCGAACCGGACCATCCCGGTCGCGCGCGGTTCGAGGGGCTTGCCCGAGAGGCCGCCCTCCTCGGCGCGGTTGTGGCTCCGCAGGCCCTCGGGGCGGTCGGTCGTGGTGTTGGCGGCGATGACGCCGTCGAGGCCGAGTTCGGTCACCAGGTCGAGCGCGTCCTCGACCGCGGGGTCCGGGAGGTCTGGCGAGAGTTTGACCAGGAGGGGGCTCGCGCCCGCGTCCCGCAGCGTCGAGAGGATGGCCGCCATCGAGTCGCGGTTCTGGAGCTCACGGAACCCCTCCGAGTTGGGACAGGAGACGTTGACGACGAAGAAGTCGCCCCCCTCGGCGACTCGCTCGTAGGTGTAGCGGTAGTCCGCCGGGGCGTCGTCGGCGCTGACGTGCTCGGACTTGGCGAGGTTGACCCCGACCGGGACCGGCGCGTCGGGCGCCGCGGCCGCGAGGCGCTCGCCGACGACGTCCGCGCCGTTGTTGTTCAGCCCCATGCGGTTGACGATGGCCTCGTCCTCGCGCAGGCGGAACATCCTCGGACGGGGGTTGCCCGACTGGGGTTCGGCCGTGACGCCGCCGACCTCGACGTGGCCGAATCCGAGGCTCGCCAGTAGCGAGGGCACCCGGGCGTTCTTGTCGAACCCGGCGGCCACGCCGACCGGGTTGGGGAACCGCTGCCCGAACGCGTCGACCCGGAGCCGGTCGTCGTCGACGACGTACCGGTCGCGGAGCGCGCGGGCGGCCGGCGTCCGCTGGGCGACTCGCATCCCCGCGTGGACCGCGTCGTGGGCCGTCTCGGCGGGGAGGCCGAAGAGCAGCGGCTTCACCAACTGGTACGCGTTCATCGTACGTGTACCCCGACTCCGTCGGCAAAAAGCCCTCGTTCCGGTTCAGAACTCGTGCTCGACCTCGTCTTTGTCAGCCTTCTGGATGATGATCTTGTCCTCCCTGACGCGCACGAACACCTCGTCGCCGATGTCCATGCCGGCGACGGCGAGTTCGTCCTCGTGCAGGTTGATGTGGACGTTGTGGTACTCGCCGTCCTCGCCTTTCGCGCCACTGGGGCTGAGCTTCTTTTTCCGTACCATCGCGGTATTGTAGACGTACGTTCGCCCCAGATTATACTTAAGTGTTTTCTACCACCCCATCCCGTTCTCGGCAGATCGACGTCCGCGTCTCGCCCCACTGTCGAGGGGAGTGCTCTGCGGCTCGGAATCAACCCGTCCCCGGTTCTCGGGAGTCGGGTGGTCGCGGACCGCCTCGGTTACCTACAGCCGACAGTATACATTTCGGGTGGCGGTCGTCGCGCGGACGCGCGAATCGCCCCGAAATCGCCTGACACCCCGAATCCAGTATATAAGAGTTTCGACGGGAATGGCTCATATCGGCGATATATTTATAATGGGTCCTGTGCTGGGTTGGCATGGAGGGAAAAATCATGGTACGTGAAGACGGTAAACGGAACTTCGCTCTCCGCGAATCGAACGGCGACGAGAGTAGTGTCTTCTCGGGGAACACTCCCCGGCAGGCAGCGCTGAAGGCGGCCCGTCGGCTCGAACCGGCGTCGTCCGAGGACGCCGCCGAGCGAACGGAGCTCCGACTCCGGGAGAAGGGCACCGACAAGGTCCACATCTACGACGGCTGGGCGTGGAACGAGTCGGCGCCGGACGACAAACCCGACTGGATGCCGGACGAGATAACCGAAGCCAACGTCTCGAAGCAGGGTATCGAACACCTCGATGAATAGCCGGGGCGGGTACGACTTTTCATCCGTATTTGCCGTCGCCCAGTAGCGGCGCTACCCGTCTTCACGTGCGCGGGCGAGATGGAGGGATTCTTTGCGGGCCACCGCGTACCGTCGTCCGCGCGGGCACCACCCACCGCGACGTCGTGCGCGACGCACAGGATGACCGGCTCGTTCTCCTCCCGCGCGACATCTCCGGTCGACGCCAGCTGCGCTCGTCGGTCGCCGGGGACTGCCACGTCATCCCACCCCGCTGCCGCCCCAGTTCGACGACCTTAAGTGTAACCCGGCCATTCGTTGGAATGCGAACGAGGTCCGGTGGTTTGGGCCTCCGAGAGGCGGCGAGAATCGACGTCTTTATACGACGTCTCGGCCGCCTCTCGCGACACGCCCCCGATCCGATGTCCTTAAGTGTATAGGGTGACTCGGATTGGATGTCGACGTCGTCCCGTGGTTTCGGACGACGAACACACGTCCGATCCGGTGCCCTTAAGTGTACGAGGCCATTCGGATTGGGTGTGGACGAACCTTCGGGGGTCTTCCCACCGAAGGTCGCACCGGTTCGACGCCCTCAAGTGGTTGGGGTGCCTCGAACCGAACGCAGCAAACGACTCGACGCGATTCGCGGGACGTTCGATCCGTCCCGCGATCTCGGACCGCGCGAGGACTTCGATGGGTTTATGCCCGGTCGAAGCTTACGTGCAGGTCCGAAGGAAATGAGGATTCCACCCCTGCGGTCCGCCGTACACGATGGAATCTGATGTTAGCCCTGGCAGTTCGGTGACACCCGGCCAACGACGCGGCTCGGGGTCGTCGAACTGACGGACCATATAGCATTCAGTTGCTTCCGCCAGAGACCCACCGAGCTCTTCGGAGCTCGGCAACCATTCCGGTTGATCCTGCCGGAGGCCATTGCTA